>NZ_JBGKGM010000004.1:0-1375168 GCF_041333015.1 Phocaeicola coprocola
TCTGAGAAAAAGCAGGTTATGGAGCTTTCATCCATACTTTCGGCAGAACGTTTCAGTGAAGTGCAGTCCCGTTTGCGGAATGTAGGGATGAGGGCCGGGTTCTGTTGTCTTTTTTATGGTTCGCCTGGTACGGGAAAGACGGAAACAGTGTATCAGGTGGCGCGTGCAACGGGGCGTGATATTCTGCGGGTGGATGTTGATAAAATCAAGAGCTGCTGGGTAGGTGAGAGTGAACAGAATATGAAAAAAGTTTTTGACAAATATCGTAATATCTGTAAGAGTACGTCTTTAGCTCCGATTTTGCTTTTCAACGAGGCGGATGCTATTCTTGGTGTCCGGATGGAAGGGGCTACCAGGGCGGTAGATAAGATGGAGAACTCTATACAGAATATTATTCTTCAGGAAATGGAAGCATTGGAGGGTATAATGATTGCTACGACTAACCTTACAACAAATCTTGACAAGGCTTTCGAACGGCGTTTCTTATATAAGGTAGAGTTTAATCGTCCGACGGTGGAAGCTCGTGCTCAGATCTGGCAGGCCATGTTTCCTGCTCTGACAGAAAGGGATGCTTGTACGCTTGCTTCTCAGTTTGATTTGTCGGGTGGTGAAATAGAAAATATTAGTCGTAAATATATGGTAAATGCTATTTTGTCGGGACAGGATACGATCGATCTCCTGTTGCTTGCTGAGCTTTGTCGCAATGAGCGTATTGGTACTTCAACCCGGCAGAGGATTGGATTTCAGCATTGACCTGTCGGCTTTGTTTGGATAAAAATGATATATTTGCACCTATGCTTTATGGCAGCCGTTAAAAATAAAAGATATAAGTTATGATACCTCCCAAAATTGAAGAATCTACCAAAGAAGAACGACGGGTGTTTGTGATTGATGCATGGAAGTGTTTGCACGATTGTGAATCGTGTGGCAAGTGTCGTGTCTTGAAGGGAAAGGATGCTGAAACTTTGTATGCCGATTATATTGAGGGGAAGCGGACATATATGGATGTTACGCTCGATATAAGAAATAATAATTACAGATAATGAAGGTTACGCTTATACGGATGGATATTCGCTAAGCGTGACCAGGAAATGAATAGAAATAAATATCCTGCTGAAATTTCATTATTTTTCATTGGGAAAGATTATCTTTGCAGCCGATTTTAAAAATGCTTTAAAAAATGGTTTCACAAGGAATATATTCGATTGTATTGCTGGTGTTTTCGAATGTCTTCATGACATTTGCATGGTATGGACACTTGAAAATGCGTGAAGAGTTTAGCTGGTTTGCTGCATTGCCGCTGATTGGAGTAATCGCTTTCAGCTGGGCGATTGCTTTTTTTGAATATTGTTTGCAGGTTCCTGCCAATCGTTTGGGATTTAAAGACAGTGGCGGTCCGTTTGATATCATGCAGCTGAAGGTGATTCAGGAGGTAATAACGCTTGCAGTATTTACTATTTTTTCTATGATTGCCTTTAAAATGGAGCTGAAATGGAATCATCTGGCAGCTTTTGTATGTCTGATATTGGCCGTGTATTTTGTATTTAAGAAATAATATTTTCCTTTGATTGTCAAGGTGCGTCATGACTGAGTTTATGGCGCGCCTTTTTGTTTTTTACTACTTGGGGTTTTAATTCTGTTGCTCACGCAGACGCCGCGTTTGAATCTCTACATCGTATGCATTACGGTTACTCTTGTCTCTTCTTAGAAATTCATGCCGGCGGATGGAGTCTTCGGCTGCGCGTTGCCTGATGTAACGCTGGTAGTCGGGGATAGCTTCGGGTTGTGAAGCCTTGGCTTTTGTTTTTTTCTCCTGCTTTTCTTTCTTTTTCTCTGCTGTTTGCTGTTTTACGGAATCGGGCTGAGCCGAGTAGATAGGTAACAGCGGTACTGGCTGAAAGGCTGGAGTCAGTTCGGGAGCTTCCAGTTTCAGAGAATCATTGTCTGGATAGATATAATCGTCGTACAAAAGAATGGGTTCGTCATTGCCAGACTGTATGCTGTCAGTTGACGTTTTCTCTGTTTGTCTTGTGATATATTTTTCAAGGCCGGCATGGTCTTGCTTGGTGGGAATGTAACTGGCATATTTTTTCCATGCCGTAGCATGGGTGCGGTTATGCTTAATGGCACGTCCACGTTTGGTCAGGCTCTCGAACAGTAACTTGTCGAAATCGAGAGATATGCTGGCACCGGGACCTGCGGGAGAAGTTACGTACAGGTAGGTTTCTCCCGGAACTGGTTTTATTTCTCTGCCATATTCTCCACGGTATTGGCGGAAAGGATTCAGTTTCCACTGTATGGTCCATTTTTTTTCGATGGTGGGCATAACATCGTATACGGGATTTTCCCCGAACTTAGTCCAGATGGTGTAAGGTTCGGCACGGATGTATCCTTTTATTTTTTTTACTCGGGTAGAGTCTATCATGCTGCGTGGCATGGAAAGATCTTCTTTAAACTGCATCCATTTCTTGTCTAACGAAGAGTTTAAAGGTTTGTATGGGTTTTCTTTGGGGGCGAAGTCGAACTGTATCATTTTGATAACGTCTTCGTTCAGTTTGATTTCTTCTTCCTCTTTTTCTGTCTGTGCAGCGAGAGGAACAGCTTCGACCGTGAGAAACAGTAATCCCAAATATGTTGCTATGTGTCTGGCAGATGGCATAACTATTGCTTTATAAACCTTTCACTCGTCCGCCTTGCATCCATACTCTGCGGTAATAGGGCTCGTCCAGACGGCTGACGATGACACCCCGGCTGGTACTGGCATGGATGAAACGGTTATCTTTCAGATAGATGCCTACATGGGTGGCTGTACGTTTGTTCTTTCCGTTATGAAAGAATACAAGGTCGCCTTCCTGAAGCTTGCCTTTGCTTACCTTCCGGCAGTTCTCTTTTCGCTGGTCGTCGGAGTTGCGTTTCAGATGCTTGTGGTAGACTTTCTTGTAAATGTTGTATGTCAGCCCCGAACAGTCCACTCCTCTCATGGTATTTCCTCCAGTACGGTAGGGAACTCCTATCCAGCGGGAAGATTCTATATACAGACGGTGATTGTCTTCCATGGCTATGTCCATGTCAAGTCGGATAGCGGCTTGTGCCAGCTCGCGGTAATCGTAACGTGGGGCACGTGTTCCGCATGAGGAGAAAAGGAGGGTGCCCAATAGGCCGATTAAGCAGATAAGACGTATGGTGTATCTGGTTTGGTGCATGTATTTGTTTATTGACATTTGGACAAATATACAATAATCGGAGTAAATGGGGTGGTTTTGGAATAACTGTACTGTTATTTTTTATTTATTTAAAAGGTTGCCGGTAGTTATTTTAACGGGATTTAATGATAAAAGCGCAACAGGCGTTGGGGAGAGGTTGCCTTGTTGCGCTTTTGAATTTATGCCGCGAAATAGGTTTTTATACGGCGAAATAGGTTTCCAGTTCATTTCCTGCGCTGCCGTCGCTGTTATCTAAGTCACGTATCAGCTTACCGTGTTCCAGCAGAGCTATGCGGGTGCTGATGTCTGTTGTATGATTCAGGTTATGGCTGGATACAAGAATGGTTGCTCCGGTTGACTGGTTATAGGCTACCAGGAGTTGTTTCAATGCCGACTGTGAACTGGGATCGAGAAAATTGAATGGTTCGTCCAGAATAATCAGTTCCGGCTGGTTGAGCAGTGCGGCTAGAATTCCGATTTTTTGCTTGTTACCGGCTGACAGATTGCGGATCAGTTTTTTCTGTCCCAGTATTTCATCGTTCATGAAACGTTCGTAGACTGCCAGACGTTCGTCCACTGTCTGGCGGTTGAGGTTGCACATGCGTCCTACGAAATAGAAATATTCTTCGGGAGTAAGGTAGTCTATCAGAAAGCTTTCATCCAGATAAGCTCCTGTTGTTTCTTTCCAGGCTTCACTGCTGCTGACTTCTGTTTCTCCTATCCGGACAAAGCCGTTGTCTGCTTTCAGCAGATCGAGCATGAGACGGAACAGGGTGGTTTTGCCTGCACCGTTGTTTCCGACAAGTCCTATTATTTCTCCATGACGGATGGTATAGTGGTCTATATCGAGTGCCACTTTTGTACCATATACTTTTTTAAGTTGGTCTATTGTTATATCCATGGTTTTGTTTTCGTATTAACGGGTGTTTCTGAATCCTTCCATGTTCTGGTATTTCCGTTTCATCAGCCGGACATAGATATTGTGTATCCAGTAACGGTGTGTGACAAAGCCCGACAATCCTAATATGATAAGTATTATGTAGGCGGTTGTTTCGTCGAGGAATAGGGTGAGAGTTTTGTTTATCAGCAACGGAAGACTGAAAGCACATATCACGATAAGCGACTGGTACATGTTGTTGCCTTGCTGCTTACCTATGGTATTAGTGTTGAGAGGTGCAGTCTTGTTGTTGTAGACTGCCATTTGCATCATCATGGCAAATATGGTTCCCATTGTAAAACATAGATAAGCTATTGACATAAGCAGAGGAATTGTACCCATGCAGACCGGGATAAGGCTGAACAGGAAAGGGATGACCAGAAAGATACATTGCAGGTAATATTTGGCGCGGAGCATATTGTAAAGGCTCTCTTTCCGCACCATCAATCCGTCGATATAGTTTCCTTCGAACGTCATGATGCGGTTCAGTGTCATCAGTCCTAATATGCAATAGCAATACAGACAAATGAAATTGTTCATGTAGCTGTCGCCATAAACGTCGCTGGCAAGTGCTATCGCAAACATGCACATGATGAAGATAAATCCCCAGAACTGGCTGCGGGGGGCTTTATTGCGGAAAAACATTTTCAGCTCCAGACGCATATATTCTCCAACATTTCCGTAGCGGTCGAGAAACTTATAGCTGCTGATATGCTTGATCTTGGTATCTTCTGTATGTGACAGCTCTTTATAAAGAAAATGTAGCTGCACAATGTAATTGATGAATAGGAGCAGGCAGATAAGTATAATTGCTCCACCGAAAGACAACGGATTCCAAAGTATGAAACCTTCTCCCCAATTCATGGTGAGTGTACTTATCCAGCCTGTTTCCGGCAAGAATTCCAGTAAGGCCAGTATTCCGTAAAAGAGTATACTTCCGAGAAAATAGATAAATTTTTCTCGTTTTAATGTACATATCAGTGTGCTCCAGTAACCGTTCATTACCATCAGCAGCCAGATACCTACCGCATATCCAATAACTCCCGTTATCCCATAAAAGCGTGTAATGGTAATCAGGGCGAAAGGGATAAAAAGGAATAGCCAGAAGAAATTAAACGGATGCCAAAGTTTATCCAGAAGAAAAGTGAATATGACTTTCCTTTTGGGAACAGGCAGCAAGAGATATGGCTTGATTTCTTGTATGGAAGAAGGAAGCATAAAGCGTATCAGAAAGTCAATAGCCAGAATGATGACTAATCCCTGATTGAGGATGTGGTAAGGTTCCATGCCGGGAAAACTTTCTTGAAAAGCAAAGGGCAGCATTACCCCTATAAAAAGAAGGTATGCTGCCCAAAATGCTATTCCGCAATACATGAAAACCTTGGCAAAACGGTTCTTTTCGAACATCGGGCTTCGCCTGGCGGCGAGTTTCCGGTTTCTGCGTATTTCCAGGAAGAGCATAATCTTCAGGTTTAAGTTATTACTTTGTGTCGCCTGAAGTCATGCTTACTTCGATGCGGTTGTTTTGTGAGAAGAAATCTTTTGCAAAGTGCTGGAGATCGGCTGCTGTGATACCGTTTACTGTATCAGCATATCCGGTTGCCATATCTGAATTTTCCCAGAAATAGCTATACAGGATGTTCATCCAGTAACCGTTTTCTTTCTGGTTAGCTTCGTAGTTCTTCAGCATGTATTCTTTAACCTTTTGCAGATTTTCTGCTTTCGGACCATTGGCAATAAAATCATTAATACCTTTGTCTATCAAGCTGCTCATCTTAGCACGCTTTTCCGGATTAGTATCGAATGAAATCTGCAAAGTGGCTTCTACTTTCGGATATAGGCTGATATCGCCTGATACACCTACACCATAAGATGCTCCTTCGTCCTCACGTACGGTTTCTGTATATTCCATTGTAAGCAATTGAGAAAGCATGCTCATCATCAGCTGGTTCTTTAATGTGTATTCGCATTCACCGCTTCTGATGATACATACAGTAGCTTTCTGAGTCTGTAATTCTCTGTGGAATACGTTCTTGTGCTCACCCTTACGGATGTCCAGATTTACATCACGGAAGTCTTCCTTGCGGTTGATTGAAGGAAGAGAACCCAGATATTGCTCAATAAGAGGAGTTGCTGTTGCCTGATCGATATTACCTACGAAAATGAATGTAAAGTCGCTGGCATCCTTGAAGCGGTCTTTGTACATATCCATAATTTTCTGGTAATCGGTCTGGTCTACCATATCAGCTTTGATACGAAGAACACGAGGATTATCACCATACAATTCTTTTCTTAAAGAATCGCTCAGGGCAATGTTCGGATTAACTTCCATATTGGCAAGCTGTGCTTTCAAACGACTCTTGTATGATTCGAATGCTGCTGCATCCATACGTGGAGCTGTAAAGCTGAGGTAAGTCAGCTGCAACATAGTTTCCAGATCTTTAGGAGAGCATTTTCCTGAAACGGCTTCGCTCAGTGTGTTTACAGATGCTGAGGCTGATGCAACCTTACCCGACAGAACTTTCTGCAGGTCGACAATGCTGAAGTTGCCCAAACCACCTAAACCTGCAACTTCATTGATTTGCTTGAACTGGAGAGCATCTCTTTCATCGAACAAAGATGTTCCTCCGCGGCTGAATGAAGACATTCTGATTTCGTCTGCCTTGAAGTTTGTAGACTTCAGGATAACACGTACACCGTTGTTCAGAGTAAGAATGGTCGATTCGAAAGGTCCTTTTTCTGTTTTTATGACTTTGCCTCCTTTAGGAGTTTCTTTCATCAGAGGTTCATTTGAAACCTTGTCGACATATGCTTCCAGCTTTTCTGCTTTTACATCAGTAAGCACTTTCTTGATATCGGCTTCTGTAGGAAGTTTTACTCCTGGTTTGTCCGGGCAGAACAGGCTGACTACTGTATTACTGTCTGTAACCAATGATTTCAGCAGCTGGTTTACGTTGTCCAATGGTATATTGGGAACAATTTGTGTCATAAGTGCGTATTCGTCTTCTATGCTTGGAATTGGATCTCCATTGATGAAGTTGGATACGTATTGGCTGACAAACTGTTCGCTTTTCATTTTACTGCGTTCGTTATATACGTTTTCCAGTGCGCGCAAATAGTCTGCTTTCATTCGGGTATATTCTCCTTCTGTAAATCCAAACTGACGTGCACGTTCTATTTCACGCATTAAAGCAGCAAGACCAGTTTCTATACCTCCCTCTTTGCAGATAGCAACTCCCATAAATGCTTTTTTGGTCTTAGCAAGGACGAAGTCGTTATCTTCTACTCCGGCATTGATAAAAGGAGGAGTTGCGGTTTGGGTAAGTTCTTGAAGACGAGTGTTCAGCATGTTTGATACTGCACTGGTCATATAGTTGTAAATCAAATAACCGACTGTGTTCTTCAAGTCTTCAGGGAATGGATCGTGCTTGTGGTAAACATATACTTGGTTTACCTGCTGTTCCTTATCCTTTGCAATGGCTATGATAGGTTCCTTATTGTCGGGCACAGGGAAATATTTACGTTCGGCTGCGTCTTTTGGCATCTTGATAGGACCAAATATTTTCTTGATTTTGGCTTCAATCTGGTCTACGTCGATATCACCCACTACAATTACACCCTGCAAATCTGGACGATACCATTTTTCGTAGTAGTCGCGCAAATCCTTATACGGGAAATTGTCTATAATATCCATTGAACCGATAGGAAGGCGGTACGCATATTTGCTTCCTGCAAACATTTTTGGGAAGATGGTATCGTACATACGCATCATAGCTCCTGTACGTGTACGCCATTCTTCGTGTATGACTCCACGTTCCTTGTCAATTTCTTTAGGATCGAGTGTCAGGTCGTCTGCCCAGTCGTGCAGGATTAGCAGACATGAATCGATGATACCGTCACGAATAACAGGAACATTGGCTATATTGTATACTGTTTCGTCGATAGCAGTATAGGCATTCAGGTTCGCACCGAATTTTACTCCGATGGATTCGAGATATTCGCGTAGGCTGTTTCCCGGAAAGTTTGTTGTTCCGTTGAAACACATATGTTCCAGAAAATGTGCCAAACCGCGCTGGTTGTCTTCTTCAAGAATAGAGCCTACTTTTTGTGCAATGTAGAAGTCGGCTTGTTTCTCTGGAAGTGCATTGTGACGAATGTAATAAGTCAGTCCGTTATCCAGCTTGCCGATACGCACATTCGGATCGGTTGGGAGAGGGGGCATCTGCTGTGCGCAGACGCTGGCTGCTCCTCCTATCAAGATGATAGCGGCGAATGTTTTTCTGATAAAACTTCTCATTATAATATAGTTTAGTGATTTGTTTTTAGAGTAATCCGTTGGCCGAAAGGTAACGTTCTGCTTCAATAGCAGCTTTACATCCACTTCCGGCAGCTGTAATTGCCTGACGGTAGTGAGGGTCGGCTACGTCGCCTGCAGCGAATACACCTGGGATTCCTGTCCGTGGAGTATTGCCTTCTGTTATGATATATCCTGTTTCGTCAGTCTGTACCCATGGCTTGAAGATTGCTGAATTAGGCTGATGTCCGATAGCAAGGAAGAATCCGTCGATAGCTACATCGTAACGTTCTTCATCAGCTTCTCCCAAGCGTTTTACTACGTGCATACCTTCTACACCATCTGTTCCGTAAAGGCCGACAGCGTTATGCTCAAATAAAACTTTAATGTTTGGGTGGTTCAGTACGCGTTCCTGCATAATCTTTGAGGCACGTAAGAATGGTTTGCGGACTACCAGGTATACTTGTCTGGCGAGGCCTGCCAGATAAATGGCTTCTTCGCAAGCTGTATCGCCACCACCTACTACGGCAACGACTTTTTTACGGTAGAAGAATCCGTCGCAAGTAGCACATGCGCTAACACCCATGCCAGCATATTTCTTTTCATCTTCCAGACCAAGGTACTTGGCTGTTGCTCCGGTCGAAATGATAACAGTATCAGCTGTTATTTCTTTTTCATCATCGATGATGAAATGGTAAGGAGCCTGGCTTAAGTCGGCCTTTGTTACTATACCGTTACGGATATCAGCGCCGAAACGTTCTGCCTGCTTACGCAAGTCATCCATTAAAACCGGACCAGTTACTCCTTCCGGATAGCCGGGGAAGTTTTCCACTTCAGTAGTGATTGTCAACTGTCCACCTGGCTGTATTCCCTCATAAAGAACTGGTGATAAATTGGCACGACTTGTGTAAATAGCCGCAGTATATCCGGCTGGCCCTGATCCGATGATCAGGCATTTTACATGTTCTGTTGTCATATTAAGTTTGGTAAATTAAAAATTATATATTCATTTTAATTGAGCAAATATACTTCTTTTTTTTGTACATAATGCTATTATATAATCAATCTGGCTTATAAAAGAGGAAATTTTATGCAAAAAGCCCCGTCAGAAATGATCGGACGGGGCTTTTGGTAGTATGCTCGGCATGAGTATTAGCTAACGGGTGCAAGTCCCCAATGAGCCCTAATAGCGGGAATCATACAGCCAATAGCAAGGGTGTCCATCGTGAGGTGGAATCTGAAAGAAGCTGGCGGCAAACATCTGGTCTGACGAACAGAAACTTCATATAAGGCATAAAAACCGTGGGTAAGGTTGCTACCCAAACCAAAGCCCTATAGCTATTCGGAACGGTTAATGTAGATGAAGCAGACATAAGATTGAAAGTTAATACCCTTATCCGAGGAGGTCTCACGGACGCATGAAAATAGAAAAAAATCGAAATCAGCGGAGTAAAGCTTGCCGTGAGAAGTCAGCAGAAGTCATAGTAGCAAACGAGCCGATAGGTTTGCGAAGGACTGAACCTAATAATTAAACGATAGTAATTGAAACATACCTAATGAAAGAACGAATGCAGAAAACATTATCCGAAGTTAATGACTGCCCTCAAAGAGATAGGTCGGAAACCGAATGGTATGAGGGAGTGCAGACTTTCATGTGGATATGTGAAGACAACATCGTGGAAGTACCATTCGACAAGGAACACCTTTTCGAGCAAATCCTGAGTCCTGCGAACCTAAACCGATCCTATAAGGCAGTGATTGGAAACAAGGGCTGTGGCGGTATCGACAATATGTCATGTGAACAATTGTTTTTATGGCTATTAGCCAACAAAGATGCGCTCATCCGTTCCTTGATGGACGGTTCTTACCGTCCGAACCCCGTCAAAAGGGTAGAAATCCCCAAGGACAATGGCAAGATGCGTCTATTAGGAATCCCCACTGTGGTAGACCGTTTGGTGCAACAAGCCATTAACCAAGTTCTGAGTCCTATATATGAGAAACAATTCTCCAGGAGAAGTTATGGCTTCCGTCCGAGAAGAGGTTGTCATGACGCGGTGAGAGGAGCCCAAGAGATAATCAATACAGGCTACACGTACGTTGTAGACCTTGACCTTGAACGCTTCTTCGATACCGTGAACCATAGCAAACTCATAGAAATTCTCAGCCGTACTATTAAAGACGGCAGAGTTGTCAGTCTGATACACAAATATCTCCGAAGCGGTGTAATGAACAAAGGTCTGTTCGAAGTGAGCGAGGAAGGAACTCCCCAAGGAGGACCACTAAGTCCATTGTTAAGTAATATTATGCTCAATGAGCTGGACAAGGAACTCGAACGCAGAGGACTTCCTTTTGTGCGGTATGCCGATGACTCGATGATATTCTGTAAGTCCAAAAGGGCAGCAAGAAGAGTCAAAGAGTCCATAACCCGATTTATAGAGGGAACTCTATATCTTAAAGTCAACAAGGAAAAGACTGTAGTATCGTATGTTCGAGGAGTGAAGTATCTCGGTTATTCCTTTTATGTAATGAAAGGCAAATATCGCCTTACAGTACACCCTAAATCCAAAGCAAAGATGAAATTGAGCCTCAAAGAGCTGACTAATCGTAGCAATGGATGGGGATACGTCAAGAGGAAACAGAAGCTGAAAGATTACATACGTGGGTGGATTGGATACTATCACCTTGCCGATATGAAACGCTTTCTTCTTGACACAGATGAGTGGTTAAGACGTAGAATACGTATGTGTATATGGAAAGCTTGGAAGAAACCCAAGACCAAGGTGGGGAACCTCATTAAATGCGGTATAGAAAAATATAAGGCATGTGAATGGGGTAACACTCGCAAAGGTTATTGGCGTATCGCTGACAGTCCTATATTGAAAGTGGCGATAAATAATGATAGCCTGCGAAAAGCAGGATATCCTACCTTAATGGGCTCGTATCTCGAATGGTACCCAAAATAGGAACCGCCGTATGCCGAACGGCACGTACGGTGGTGTGAGAGGTCGGTGAACATGAAAATAGGAGATACAATAGTTCGTTAAAAATTCGCCAAGCCTAAGCGGCTCTGGCAGTAAATAAAATGAGTTCTTTGAAAAGTTTGTCAATAACTTGCGGGTCTGGGCTAATCCCAAACACGCAAATAAATCGTTCAAGCATATAAGCATTGTGTATGAAAGACTTGCAGGAGGATATGGAATAGGTTATTCCGAGCCTCTTACATGCCGCTTTGGCCAAGTTGACAGCAGCAAGCGATGCATTGAAGTGAAAATCCAATTTCCTGAAGTCGGTAGACTGGCAGCTGGTGATTCCTGCATGCTGCTTGCCATCTCTAAAGCAAAATTCCAGTTGGAACCTGGTTCTGTAATAATCCAGCACCTCACGTCCATCCATGGAATCGTCTGTAGAGAAGTAAAGCTGCCACTTGTCTGTCCTCCCGTCCATCGGATACCAGATGGCTAAGGAAACATACCTTTTGAGAGCTTTTGCATATACCCTCAATCCGTATAGCTTTCCCTTGTTCACCTCGTATTCCTTGCACCGGGTCAAATCCAGATTGGCAAAGTCAATCCTGCCGTCAAACCACTTGGGATGGCCACGTTTTCCTGTTTTCTGTTCCAATGTCGGATAGTACAGGATTACGTCATTCCGAAAGCGGCTGATGACATGGAAATCGTTCTCACACATAGGTGTTACGAAAGTTTCCTTGGAAAAGAATGCGTCTGCAACCACCGTTTTGGATATGCTTTGCAGCTTGTCTTTTCTGCTGATAAGATAGCAGCTGTACCAGTCAACAAGGTTCTTGTCCATATTATCCAAGGTCTTACAATCCGGCGTCTGAATGGAACCTAAAGTCATGCATTCATGGTTGTCGATGTCAATGACACCGATGCCCATGATTTCCAGTCCACGCTTGTATTCTCCTGCACAACCGGACCAGAAGTAACCTATCCAAGGTGTCTTCTTGCCTGATTTGGGAATATAGGAAGGATCGATGGCGATGGCTTTTCTTTTGCCTGTGAGATACTTGCTGATGATAGATCCGTTGAACGCAAACCAGTCGAAAGTTTCATGCTCAAAAAGGTTGCGATAAGTCTGTTCTGAGAAACAGCCATATCTGCCCAATTGAAGGAAATTTATACGATCCGGGATGGCCATGAATAATTTCATGGTGTCCATGAATGCTTTTTCAAAAGGTTTGTGTATATTCGCTACTGATTTGAGAGCCGACAGGCACTCGGATTGGTATTGCATAAGGAGTGTTTCTTTAGTCATAATCAGAAGAGTTCAGAGACTTCTAATTTACTAAGAAATAACGAATTATGCAATACTTTCCTCCTTTATTATCAGCAGGTTAGCTCTCTTTTTTCAGCACATTTCTTCATGCTTAACCATTCGTTTTTGACAACATTTCAATGACCTCTTTAGTGTTTCCGAACCAGCTTTTGCCGGTTCTGTTGTTTAACTTTTAATCTTTCGGTAAAAATTTACCGAAGTATTGGGAGATAAACACCTATGATTAATGTTTACCTCCTACTCGATTGCTAGTGTGAATGTTTATCGCAGGTCGATGACTTCTGCATTTGGATATTTTTTCTTGTCGAAACGGAAGTCGGAGATACTCAAATTACGGTTTGTTTGATATGAGGTAATATTAAACTCCTGAGTTTCTCCATTGGAGAGACTGAGGCCGATATACAAAGGTTCGTACGCTGCCGAAACTGTGAGAGTAATCGATTTGATATCTCCAGTCTGACGTGGAGTGAGAAGAACTTCCTGTCCTTGCTTTCCGTTACGGTTTTTTGAGCCAATATAACGGTAATTGAACTTTGTTTTGTATGAAGTGATCAATGCATATGGATTGACACTTTGTATTTCTTCAGGACTGGGAGTTGACAGTGTTACTTCATCGTTTTGCTGTGCATAGCTCCACTGTGTTTTTCCATCGAACCAGCTTTTTATGCCGGCACAATCAAGGTAGAAACAAGATTCTTTCAATAATAGCGTTCCTTGCTGTGTCCCTCCAAAAGTGATGGCTATGCCTCCTGCTTTTTGGTAGGCTGCTGCTGTCTTGTCCAATATGGCCTGAGCTTTAGCTTCACGTTGTCCGAACACAGTGTGTACGGTTGCTGCAAGCATCAGTATAAAAAAGGTAAATCGTTTCATTTTCATGTTATTGGTTTTTTAAGTTATTCAGACGCATATCCAAATCGTTTTCGTCCATGCAAAGCACGTCACGCGCCTTACTGCCGTTTGCCGGACCTACTATACCAGCACGTTCCAGCTGGTCCATAATTCTTCCAGCACGGTTATATCCGATAGAAAATTTACGCTGGATCAGAGATGTTGAACCTTGCTGATGGTAGATTACCAGACGGGCAGCTTCTTCAAACAACGGGTCGAGTCTGTTCATGTCAACATCTGCTGCACTACTGCTTTCTGCATTTTCATCAACATATTCAGGCAAGATGAAAGCTGTAGGATATCCTTGCTGGTGACTGATGTATTCGGCTATTTTCTCTACTTCTGGGGTATCGACAAATGCACATTGTACACGTACAGGATCATTTCCCTGTAAATAAAGCATGTCACCTTTTCCAATCAGTTGCTGTGCTCCCGGGCGGTCGAGAATGGTACGTGAGTCCATCATAGAAGCAACGCGGAAAGCTACACGGGCAGGGAAGTTGGCCTTTATCGTACCGGTAATAATGTTGGTCGTAGGACGCTGTGTCGCAATAATGGCATGTATTCCTACAGCACGTGCCAGCTGGGCAATTCGGCAAATAGGCAATTCAACTTCTTTACCGGCAGTCATGATCAAATCACCAAACTCATCGATGATAATGACGATGTAAGGCATAAAACGATGTCCGTTTTCCGGATTCAGCTGTCGGCTGGTAAACTTGGCATTGTACTCTTTAATGTTACGGCAACCAGCTTTTCGCAATAAGTCGTAACGAGTATCCATCTCAACACAGAGTGAATTTAATGTCTGTACTACTTTTGATACATCGGTGATGATAGCATCGGACGCATCAGGCAGTTTGGCCAGAAAATGTTTTTCGATTGGAGCATAGATGGCAAATTCTACTTTTTTCGGGTCGATGATGACAAACTTCAGTTCACTGGGGTGCTTCTTGTAAAGCAGCGATGTAACGATAGCGTTTAGTCCTACAGATTTTCCTTGTCCGGTTGCACCGGCTACCAGCATGTGTGGGGCTTTAGTAAGGTCGACCATAAACACCTCGTTTGTGATAGTTTTACCTAAAGCAACAGGCAAATCGAATGTTGTTTCCTGAAATTTCTTGCTTGCCAGAATGGAACTCATAGGCACAATACGTGGATTAGCATTTGGCACTTCGATACCAATTGTTCCTTTTCCTGGAATTGGAGCAATGATACGAATTCCCAAGGCAGAAAGGCTAAGGGCTATGTCGTCTTCCAGGTTACGTATTTTCGAAATACGTACTCCCTCGGCTGGCGTTATCTCATATAGAGTGATAGTCGGACCTACGCTTGCTTTAATAGAACTGATCTCAATGCCAAAACTGCGTAGTACCTGAATGATACGGTTCTTGTTGGCATTTTGCTCTTCCATGTCGATGGTAGGTTCGTGATCACCATAGGAATTGAGAAGGTCTAAAGTCGGAAATTTATAATGTTCCAGATCCAGACGAGGATTATAGGGCTGGTTTATGTTTCCACGATATTCTTCATCCTCTTCTTTTCGTTCGTTGTTTATCTCGAATGCTGGTTCACTATATTCGTTTTCGTCTTCCTCCTCCTTGTTTGTTTCTACGGGAGCAGGAGTGGTTTCTTTATTTGAAATAGGTTTACTTGTTTCTACCTGAAGGGGAGCTGTTGTCTCTACTGGTTCTAATTCGATCTCTACAGGTTTGGAATCCTCGTATGTGTCAGTTTCGTCTGTCTGCTCCGAAACAGCATTCTCTACCGGCTCGTTTTTTGTTTCTTTATTGTTCTTTACCTGATATTCTGCTGGAGACTCTTGTTTATCAGACAACGTTTCAGAATCTTTGTTTTCGTCCTTTTCTTTATTTCGTCTGGGCAAAGATGGACGGAAGGCTTTGCGCACTACATCTATTGTTCCTTTAGTAAAAAATACGCCAATCAGTATTCCTGTTACCAGCAATATAAGAATAAGTCCAGAAGCTCCTACCTGAGAACAAATCCATTGGCTTACATTGTATCCATGTAATCCTCCCGGGTAAAGGAACGAGTCTTCTAAAACTCCTCCAAATGCAAATCCTAAAGTAATGGAGAACCATATCATTAAAGCTGTGCATGATACGAACCATTTCCATAGATTGATTTCGTATGCTTTCATCAATTTCATTCCTGCTACGATTAAAAAGGCTATGATGAAGTATGCCGAAATACCGAAGCAGTCATTTATCAGGAATTGTGACAGCTGGGCTCCTCTTGCTCCGGCATAATTCTGTATGCGGTTTCCTGTTTCCAGCAATTCCCCCGGATTGGGATGGGATAATATACTTTGGTCATTTCCTCCTGTAAAGAAGAATGAACTGAATGCTAATAACATGTAAACGCCGAAAATGACGCATAGCAAACCGATAATGAAATGGACTGTTTCACCTTTAATCGCGGTCATTACCTTGTTGGGTATGTCCGATTTTCCCACATTGGGTTTGTTATCTGTTTTTTTCTTCATAATGCTGTTCTGATGTTCAAATTTTGAACGCAAATGTACGAATATTTTTTGAACTCGCCGACTGCCTCTACTTATAATAAATTGTGGAGATTTATTTTTTTTCGTACCTTTGCCACGTAATTTGTTTGATTATGGAAAAAAGTAATACCCCGATTATATTTGATAAAAATACGGTAGAATTTGTTACTGTAGCGGCTGAGTTTTGTGGCTTTCTGGAACGTGTGAATGAAACAAAGAGACGTACCTTTGTTGATACGGCGCTCAAGCTTTTGCCTTTGCTTTATCTGAAAGCTTCTTTATTGCCTCAGGGTGAGCGTATAGACGAATTCGATCCGGAAACTTTTGTAACCGAAGGAGATTATGAGCGTGTCCGGTGTGCAATAGCTGCATTGATGGGAGAGAAAGATGATTATCTGGATGTGTTTTTGGATGATATGGTTTATAGTGATACTCCTATCAAGCAGAATATTTCTGAGAACTTAGCTGATATATATCAGCCGTTGAAGGATTTTATTTGTGTATATCAGTTGGGGTTCGATCAGACAATGAACGATGCACTTGTAATCTGCCGGGAGCATTTTGCTGAGTTCTGGGGGCAGCGTCTTGTAAACGTAATGCGTGCATTGCATGAGGTGAGGTATAGTAAACAGACTGACACTGATGAAGAGGCTGAAGATGATGCTTATGCGTCTTCTCCTTTTGCAGAGGATGAAGGTTACAGTGAGGATGATTTATATGAGGGACTGGAAGCCGGAGAAGACGATGGATCAGGTGACCGGTGGGAATGAGAGTTGTAAGAGGAAAAAATAAACGCATGGTCGTATTACAAAATAAAATATCAAAGCAGAGTGTGGCAGCATTGCCAAAGGTTAATTTTGAGGGAAGAATCTTCGTTGTCAATACGGAGGCTGAGGCGCGTAAGGCAATCAGCTATCTGAATACGCATTCTATTGTAGGTGTAGATACGGAGACTCGTCCTTCATTTAAAAAGGGAACTACGCATAAGGTGGCTTTATTGCAGATATCTACACATGACACTTGTTTCCTGTTTCGGTTGAACCGTTTGGGTTTGCCTGATTTTCTGGAAGAGTTCTTGCAAAATGATGTCTTGAAAGTAGGTCTTTCGCTGAAGGATGATTTTGCAATGCTTCGCAAGAGAAATACAAAAGATCCGCGCAGCGGAAACTGGGTGGAATTGCAAGATTATGTTCCTTGTTTCGGTATAGAGGAAAAAAGCTTGCAGAAAATTTATGCGTTGCTGTTCGGCAAGAAGATTTCTAAATCGCAGCGTCTGTCAAACTGGGAGGCTGAAGTCCTGACGGAAGCTCAGCAACTTTATGCTGCAACTGATGCCTGGGCGTGTGTTGAAATATACAATTACCTGGATGATTTGCGCAGCACTGGAGGTTATGAGATTGTAAAAGTAGTGGAAACTGAAAATAATTAAAATAAGATATTAGCGTGTCGTATAAGAAAGTATATCTGAAACCTGGTAAGGAAGAATCGTTGAAACGTTTTCATCCATGGGTGTTTTCGGGAGCTATCGCTCGTGTAGAGGGTGAACCCGAAGAAGGCGAAATTGTAGATGTGTATACATCGAAAAAAGAATTTATAGCATGTGGTCACTTCCAGATTGGAAGTATCGCTGTGCGTGTATTGTCATTTGTGCAGGAAACGATCGACCATGAATTTTGGGTACGTAAGCTTGCTGTAGCGAAAGATTTGCGTGTTGCTTTAGGACTGATTGGAAATCCTCAGAACAATACGTATCGTCTGGTGCATGGCGAGGGGGACAATTTGCCGGGACTGATCATTGATGTTTATAATCATACAGCTGTTATGCAGGCACATTCGGCAGGAATGCATGTATATCGCATGGAAATAGCCGATGCTTTGTCAGAAGTAATGGGAGATGTGATTGAAAATATTTACTATAAGTCGGAAACAACATTGCCTTTTAAGGCTGATTTGTTGTCGACGGAGAATGGGTTTATCAAGGGAGGAAGTCCTGAAAATGTAGCAATGGAAAATGGACTGAAGTTCCACGTAGACTGGCTGAAAGGACAGAAAACGGGTTTCTTTGTTGATCAGCGTGAGAACCGCCATTTGCTGGAGCGATATGCAAAAGGACGTAATGTCTTGAATATGTTCTGTTATACTGGAGGTTTTTCTTTCTATGCCATGCGAGGTGGAGCAAACCTTGTTCATTCGGTAGACAGTTCAGCAAAGGCTATTGACTTGACAAACGAGAATGTAGAACTGAATTTCCCTGGGGATGCTCGCCATAAAGCTTATGCGGAAGATGCGTTTAAGTATCTGGACCGTATGGGTGATCAGTATGACCTGATTATTCTGGATCCTCCTGCTTTCGCTAAGCATCGTGATGCCTTGCGTAATGCTTTGCGTGGATATACGAAACTGAATGCGAAAGCTTTCGAAAAGATTCGTCCGGGAGGTATTCTGTTTACCTTCTCTTGTTCGCAAGTTGTCAATAAGGAGAATTTCCGGAATGCAGTATTTACTGCTGCGGCTCAGAGTGGTCGTAGTGTGCGCATTCTTCATCAGTTGACTCAGCCGGGAGACCATCCGGTAAATATTTATCATCCGGAAGGAGAATATCTGAAAGGACTGGTGCTTTATGTAGAGTAGGTTTATTACATTGTGCTGATAAAAAATACCGGATCTTACAAAAGGTTATGCCTGTTCGTAAGATCCGGTATTTTTATGTGTGTGTTTACTCTACTGTAACAGACTTGGCAAGGTTGCGTGGCTGGTCTACGTCTTTTCCTTTACATACCGCTATATGGTAAGCTAATAATTGTAATGGAATGGTAGTAACTAAAGGCTCGAGACATTCTAATGTTTCTGGTATTTCAATGCACTCGTCAGCGATCTTGCGGATAATAGTATCTTGTTTGTTGATTAATGCTATAATGTGTCCTTTCCGGGCTTTTATTTCCTGGACATTACTTACGATCTTTTCATACATGGCATTCTGAGTGGCAATTACCACTACCGGCATCTCTGTATCGACTAAGGCTATGGGGCCATGCTTCATTTCGGCAGCGGGATATCCTTCTGCATGGATGTATGAAATTTCTTTTAGTTTTAAGGCTCCTTCCAGAGCTACCGGATAACTGTAACCACGACCTAAATAAAGAAAATTATGGGCATAGGTAAATATACGCGATAAACTTGCTATGCTTTCATTCTGCTTTAATACTTCTGTTATCTTCTCGGGTATTTGTAACAGCTCGTCGATAATACGATTGTAATCGGCTGTGCTTATTTCTCCTTTTTCTTTTCCTAATGTTAATGCAAACATTGTTAATACGGTAACTTGTCCTGTAAAGGCTTTAGTTGATGCAACTCCTATTTCTGGACCTGCATGTATGTAAGAGCCTGAGTCGGTGATGCGGGGAATGGATGAACCGACGGCGTTACAGATACCATATACGAATGCTCCCTGAGATTTTGCCAATTCTACGGCAGCAAGAGTGTCGGCTGTTTCTCCTGATTGAGAGATTGCTATTACGACATCACGATTCGTAAGCACCGGATTTCGGTAGCGAAACTCTGAAGCATATTCTACTTCAACAGGGATACGGCAAAATGTTTCTATCAGCTGTTTACCTATTAAACCGGCATGCCATGATGTACCACATGCTACAATGACAAAACGTTGGGCATTGAGTAACTGCTCTTTATAATCGTTTACAGCAGATAGTGTGACTTCATGTAGTGTACCGTTTATTCGTCCGCGCATACAGTCGTTAATACACTCCGGTTGCTCGAATATTTCTTTCAGCATAAAGTGAGGAAATCCTCCTTTTTCCAGCTGACCGATATTCATATCTACTTTCTTGATTTCGGCAGGTTGTGTTTCATTGTCGAGGTTTACTAACTTGAGTGGCTTTCCGTTTTCTAGGATAGCGATTTCTCCGTCTTGCAGATAAACTACTTTGTCTGTATATTCAACAATCGGGGTTGCATCGGATGCTAAAAAGAATTCGTCTGTACCTACTCCGATAACTAATGGACTACTTTTGCGAGCTGCTATGATTTGTCCGGGATGTCTGCGGTCTAATACGGCGATAGCATAGGCTCCGACAACCTTGTGTAATGCCATTTGTGTAGCTTCTAGCAACTCAGTGTCGTAAGTTGTTTGAAAGTAATCTATCAGTTGTACTAATACTTCTGTATCGGTTGAACTCTTGAATGTGTATCCTTTTTCTTGTAATTGTTCACGCAGAGTTGCATAGTTTTCTATGATGCCGTTGTGAACTAATGCGAGATTACCTGACTGTGATAAATGGGGATGTGCATTAGCCTGGCAAGGTTCTCCATGAGTTGCCCATCGGGTATGGGCTATACCTGTATGCCCCGAAGTATCTTTTTGTGATGCAGTGTCTTCCAGATTTGATACTTTACCTTTCGCTTTATACACGTTCAATTTAGATTCATGGCTGATTAGACCTACTCCTGCACTGTCGTAACCGCGATACTCCAGACGCTTTAGCCCTTTTATAAGTATAGGATAAGCTTGTTTGCTTCCTATATATCCTACTATTCCACACATATATATTTGTATTTCGTTTGTTGTATTGTTATTTGTTTATGCGAAAATACAAAACAGTTGATAAAATGCAATGTATGTGCGGATAAAAAAATTATTTTATTACTTATCAGTTGTGTGAATAGCGATATTCGCTTGGAGAAAATCCAGTTATTTTTTTAAAGATTAAACTGAAATATTGCACGCTGGGATATCCTAGTTGCTTGGCTATAATAGTTGGCATACAATCTTTTTGAAGCAACATCCTTTTAGCAGTTTCCAAACGCTTTAATTGAAAATATTCTTCAAGTGTTTTGCCCGTTTCAAATTTTAATAAATCTTCAAAGTATGCAGGTGATAGTCCCAGTTCTTCACTGAGTATTTTCGGATCAGGCATTATTCCATCTTGGAGTTGTCCCGATGCAATATGGTGCTCGAGAAGTTTTTCCATTTTGTCCAGGAGTGTTTTATTCTTGTTTTCTCGGGTAATAAACTGGCGCTCATAATAACGTGTACAATAATCGAGTAATAATTCGATGTGGCGTGAAAGTATTGTACTACTATGTGTATCAATGGGGTGATGCAGCTCGTCTTCAATGTTTTCCAGGCAACATGTTATTTTGGCTGTTTCCCGTTGGGACAAGTGTAATGCTTCTTCTTTCTTGTACGAAAAAAAGTATAATTTTTTATATGATTATTCAATGAGGTTCGGAAAAGTAGATCAGGATGAAATGCTAGCAGATATCCTTTATTGGGCAAGGTATTATTCTCACTCATCCGGAATATTTCACCGGGAGTGAGAAACACCATTGTTGCATTCGAATAATCGTAATATTTACGCCCGCAACAGTAGCAGGAGTCAGGACATTCTTCTATCAGCAAGATTGCGTAAAACTCGAATTTTACAGCGTCTTGTTCCAGGTTGGGGCTTTCCAGATTGATAATGCTTACCTGAGGGTGTAATGTCTTGCAGCCAAGGCAACAGTTGCATTCGTACACAGTTTTGAAATCTAACATATTCTTTTTGTCCTTATCTGTGGAAGTTGTTTATTGTTGGTTGTTTTGTGTACGATATTCATTGGGGGTACAGCCTACTCGTTTCTTGAATAACCGGCATAGGTGTTGTGGGTACTGGAAGCCCAAAGAATATGCAATCTGGCTGACTGTATTTTCTGTAGCTGAGATCCGTTCCTTTGCCAGTTCTATGATTTTTTCCTGAATATATTCCTGTGGACTTTTTCCTGTTTCTTTTTTTAGCATATCACCAAAATAGTTAGAGGAAAGATATAGTTTGTCGGCAAAGTATTTTACAGTCGGCAACCCGTCCTGTTCGGCCTGAGGCCCTTCAAAATATTCGTTAAGGAGATTTTCAAACCGTGTCAGGACATCACTGTTTGCTTTGCTGCGTGTCGTAAACTGTCGTTCATAGAAGCGCATGCAGTAATTTAACAGTAATTCGATGTGGTTTACTAATAAAGTTTTACTATGCTTGTCTATGCCGTGCTCCAGCTCCATGCGTATAATCTTTAATAACTCTTCGATAATACTTCTTTCTTCGGCCGACAGATGCAAGGCCTCGTTGACTTCATATGAGAAGAAAGTGTATTTTTTAATTGTTTTTCCTAAACTCGTACCATGTAATAAATCGGGGTGGAAAAGTATTCCCAGTACATTCAGTTGTACGCGGTCTGTTGTCAGTGTGGTTTCGGTTGTTTGTCCGGGGGCGAAACATACTACAGTCCCTTCCTGATAATCGTAAGTTTGACGTCCGTACTTAATGTCACAGGCTTTTTCTAATTTCAGATATAGCGCATAAACACCGTAATTCCAATGCGTATAGGTCATTTGCCGGGTGGCTTTATTCAGGTCGATGACTGTTACCAGCGGATGTAATGTTTCAAGTCCGTATATCTGGTTATATAAGTCCACATTATTTAAATTAAGTATCTTGTCCATATGCAGAGTTGATTTTTATCTGAATACAAAATTAAGCGAAATCTCATATATCCCTACAACCATAATTACTGATTGTATAACCGAAGTTACGGTTTTTTGAAGCGATAGATAATATTGAACCCTGTTTTTGAATCTGTAATTGAGGTTATAACATCCGTAATTTGTCTACACAGATGCTTATGTATTCTTGCGAAATTTGCATTGTCGATAATTTATACTAACTGATATACAATATTAAATATGGCTAAAAAGGTTTTGATTTTATCATCTAGTCCACGTCGTGGAGGTAATTCCGATACGCTTTGTGATGAGTTTATGCGTGGAGCAGTAGAAAGTGGAAATCATGTAGAAAAGATTTTCTTGCGTGATAAGACGATTCACCCTTGTCTTGGATGCAGCGTCTGTAGCCTGCATAAAAAACCGTGTCCACAAAAAGATGATGCGGCTGAGGTTATCGGAAAGATGCTGGAGGCTGATGTCATTGTTATGGCAACTCCTGTCTATTTCTATGCAATGAGTGCACAGATGAAAACACTGATAGATCGTTGCTGCGGTCCTTATACAGAAATGAAAAACAAAGAATTTTATTTTATAGCGACAGCAGCGGAAGAAGATGAAACAATTATGAAACGCGTTGTAGACAATTTCTGTGGTTTCCTCGATTGTCTTGAGAATCCTATAATAAAAGGAACAGTATTCGGTGGAGGAGTCTGGCATGTAGGAGAAATAAAAGATAAGCCTGTATTGACAGAAGCTTATGAGATGGGTAAGAAAGTTTGATAATAATGGAATTGTTTTTGAGATATTATGAAGATAAAGAGTTTTTTAATCGTATTTTTTATGTCAACGCTTATGAATATACTTTATGCACAGGATAGTGATAGGACTTTTCCTGTAAGTGACAAGGTAACAGTAGAAAGTGTCCGTTTTAAAAACCGTTTTGGAATTACGTTGGCTGCCGATTTGTATAAGCCTAAGCAGGCTGAAGGGAAACTTCCGGCTATTGCAGTGAGTGGTCCTTTTGGGCAGTCAAAGAACAGTCATCAGGGCTTTATGCGCAAACAATGGCTGAACGTGGATTCCTGGCTATTGCTTTCGATCCTTCCTATACGGGTGAAAGCAGTGGTGAACCTCGCTATGTTGCCTCTCCCGACATTAATACGGAGGATTTTTCTGCTGCTGTAGATTTTCTTTCAATTCGTGAAGATGTAGATCCAGAGCGCATTGGTGTTATCGGTATCTGTGGATGGGGTGGCATGGCTCTTAATGCGGCTGCTATCGATACTCGTATAAAAGCAACTGTCACTGTTACTATGTATGATATGAGTCGTGTAAATGCTAATGGATATTTTGACGCGATGGATGCAGATGCACGTTATGAACTTCGCAAGAAGTTGAATGCCCAGCGGACTATAGATGCACGGAATGGTTCATATGCACTGGTTGGAGGGGTAGTGGATCCGCTACCAGAGGATGCTCCTCAGTTTGTGAAAGATTACTATGATTATTATAAAACAAAGCGTGGTTATCATAAACGTTCTCTGAACTCGAATAACGGATGGAATGTTACTTCGTCCCTTTCATTTATCAATACACCGTTGCTGACATATAGTGATGAAATTCGAAGTGCTGTGTTAATGATTCACGGTGAAAAGGCACATTCCCGTTATTTTAGTGAAGATGCCTTTAAGAAGTTAAAAGGGGATAATAAGGAACTACTGATTATTCCAGGTGCAAGTCATGTAGATTTATATGATAATCAGGCAGGAGTTATTCCATTCGATAAGATAGAACGGTTTTTCTATACCTATCTGAAATAAGACTGCTATACGGCCAATTTTAGATATAAGTAATAATTGTGTCAGGAAATGAGAAACCAAACCAATAAGGCTGAAGCTCTCTTTCACTTATTCGCAGGGGAGAGCATGTGACATTTAAGCAGCAACTGGAACTTACCATACGTTTGAGTATTCCGGCAGTTGTAGCTCAGATTTCATATATTGTTATGCAATATATTGATGCTTCAATGGTTGGTAGTCTGGGAGCGGAGGCTTCTGCTTCTATCGGTTTGGTTTCTACTTCTACCTGGTTGTTCTGGGGAGTATGTGTTGCTTCTGCTACGGGCTTTTCTGTGCAGGTAGCACATCATATCGGAGCGAAAGAATTTGGTCAGGCACGTGCTGTCCTTCGGCAGTCTTTTGTTGCGACTACGATATTCAGCTTGCTGCTGACTGTAATTGGTGTACTGGTTAGCACTCCTCTTCCTGCATGGCTGGGAGGTGATGTTGCTATTCAGTATGATGCTTCTTCTTATTTCCTGATATTTATTTTATTTCTGCCGGTCCTTCAGCTTAATTTTTTAGCGGGAGGTATGTTAAGATGTAGTGGCAACATGCATGTGCCTAGCATGCTGAATGTTCTGATGTGTATAATGGATGTTGTCTTTAATTTTTTTCTGATATATCCTTCCCGGGAGTTAGAGATAGGTAATATATCTGTTTTTGTTCCTGGAGCGGGACTAGGAGTTGAAGGTGCTGCTTTGGGTACAGGACTGGTTGAGATGTTGGTTGCCATTATGATGACTTGGTATCTCTGTCGTTGTTCGAAAGAGTTAGCTCTGGTGGGCAGACCTGGAAGTTTCTTTTTGACTTCGAAAGTATTAATAAAATCGTTCAAAATAGGAGTTCCCATGTGTGTAGAGCATATTGTTATTTGCGGAGCACAGATCTTGACAACTGTTATTGTTGCTCCATTGGGAATCTTTGCTATAGCTGCAAATTCTTTTGCAATAACCGCAGAAAGCTTATGTTATATGCCGGGGTATGGTATTGCTGATGCTGCGACGACATTGATCGGGCAAAGTCTGGGAGCGGGAAGAAAAGATTTAACCCGATCTTTTGCCCGGATAACAGTAGCAACTGGTATGTTGGTAATGGGAGTGATGGGTGGTGTCATGTATTGGGCTGCTCCTTTAATAATCGGGGCAATGACACCTGATGCAGAGATACTTTCATTAGGTGTGATGGCTTTGCGTATTGAGGCATTTGCAGAGCCTATGTTTGCGGCAATTGTTGCTTATGGAGTTTTTATCGGTACGGGAGATACACTCATGCCGAGCATAATGAACTTTGTCAGTATATGGGCTGTACGTCTTAGTTTGGCTTCATGTCTTGCTCCTTCGATGGGGTTGAAGGGCGTTTGGCTGGCTATGTGTATTGAGCTTTGTTTCAGAGGAATGATATTCTTGATAAGGTTAGAAAAAGGAAAATGGATAAAAATTACCTGATGCTATGAGATATTGCTTATTATCGGGAAGATTATTTATGTCTGTGATAGCTGTCTTGTTATTTGTTGCAGTTACATCGTATGGCAATAATCTAGGCAAAGCCCCAATCCAATTTAATAAAGATAAAATTTGTAATAAAAGTAAGACAATGGAACGTGATACAATTAAGCTGCATATTGGCAGTAAAGTTTTTGTTGCTGTGTTGGAGAATAATTCTTCTGCAATGGCTTTGAAAGAATTATTGGCGAAATGCAATGTAACAGTAGAGATGAGTGATTATGCCCATATGGAAAAGGTAGGAACATTAGGGGTTAGACTGCCGAGAAATGATGAGTGGATTCAAACTGATTCTGGAGACTTGATTTTATATCAGGGACATTATATGGTTATTTATTATGATCGTAATAGCTACTCTTTGACTCGATTGGGTAAAATAATCAATGTTACTCAAGATGAGCTTAAAAATGCTTTGGGTAAAGGGAATGTTACGGTTGTTCTTTCTTTAGAATAATTGTTTGTACGAGTGAGTTTTCTATTCGAAAAGTGAAAGTTATAGGATGAAGATTGTATCTTTTAAATATTGCTTGATTGCAGGTTTATTGTTTTTTACGGCTTGTTCCCCTGATGATATTCCTGATATTGACGAAACGATTTCCCCTCCGTCTTCAAATGTTCCGGAGGATAATGACGACGGAGATTGTTCTCCGGTCAAGCAGATTGTTGTGACAATAAATAAAACTCCGTTTACTGCAACATTGGAGAATAATGAAACGGTTCGTGAATTTCTTGATTTATTGCCTCTTACTGTCGATATGACTGAATTGAACGGAAATGAAAAATATTGTTACCTTCCTCAAAGTTTACCGGTAGATAGTCGCCAGATAGATGTTATTCAAACCGGTGACCTAATGCTTTATGGCTCGAACTGTATTGTCCTTTTCTATCAAACGTTTTCTTCCAGTTATAGTTATACCAGATTAGGCCGGATTGATCATACTACAGGTTTGAAAGATATTCTTGGGCAAGGTAATGTTACTGTAAACTTTCATATAGTTAATCAATAAATACGGATAAATTATGCAACAGGTAAAAAATACAGAGTTTGGAGGCGAACGCCCTTTGTTTGCTTCTCATGATTTGCAGATTGATAATGTAACAATTCATGCAGGAGAATCTGCTTTAAAAGAATGTAGTAATATTATTGCAGTGAACTGTCGTTTTGAGGGAAAATATCCATTTTGGCACGTCAATGGCTTTATTGTCAAAAACTGTCTGTTTACTGAAGGAGCACGTGCTGCACTTTGGTATTCGCAAAATTTGAAAATGACGGATACAAAAGTGGAGGCTCCTAAAATGTTCCATGAAATGGATGGACTGGAGCTGGTTAACGTACACTTGCCTAATGCTCAGGAAACGTTGTGGCATTGTCGTAATGTCAATTTAAAAAATGTGCATGTGGATAATGCTGATTATCTTTTTATGCATAGTGAAAATATTACCATAAAAGATTATATGCAGAATGGCAACTACTCGTTTCAGTATTGCAGAAATGTAGAAATTCACAATGCAGTGATCAATTCGAAAGATGCGTTCTGGAATACAGAAAATGTGACGGTGTATGATTCTGAAATTAATGGAGAATATTTAGGCTGGCATTCTAAGAATTTGCGCTTGGTTAATTGTAAAATCTCGGGCACACAACCTCTTTGTTATGCTCACGGGTTAATAATGGAGGATTGTGTAATGGCTGATGATTGTGATCTTGCTTTTGAATATAGTTCTGTGCATGCTACGATTAAGAGTGCAGTACATAGTGTAAAGAATCCTCGTACGGGATGTATTACTGCCGAAAGTTACGGACAGATAATTCTTGATGAACATATTAAAGCACCAGGTGATTGTGAGCTGAAATTATGGGATGGACTTACTTGTTTTTCTGATTAAATAAAGTATGAAATATAATTTTGACGAAATAGTTTCGCGACATCATACTAATTCATATAAATGGGATAGTGCGACGCTGCCGGATATTTTGCCGATGTGGGTAGCGGATATGGATTTTCGGACAGCTCCAGCTATTATTCGTGCGCTGCAGCAACGTGTACAGCACGGCATTTTTGGATATACTCGCGTTCCGGATGAGTATTATAGTGCTGTTGTAGGATAGTTTAGTCGGAGGCATCGGTGGCAGATAAATCGTGAATGGATTATTTATACTTCGGGAGTTGTTCCGGCCATATCCGCCATCATAAAGGCATTAACGGCTCCGGGAGATAAAGTTTTAGTTCAGACACCGGTTTACAACTGTTTTTTTTCCTCTATCAGAAACAATGGTTGTGAGATAGTAAGTAGTCCCTTACTGTGGGATGGAAAAACTTTCTCTATCGATTTTGACGATTTGGAACGAAAGGCAGCAGATCCGGAAGTGAAGTTTATGCTGCTTTGTAATCCGCATAATCCTGCTGGCAGAGTGTGGAGTAAACAGGAATTGTGCCAAATCGGAGAGATTTGTATTCGTAATGGGGTGACAGTCATTGCAGATGAAATACATTGTGAGCTGGTCTTTCCAGAAAATGTCTATACTCCTTTTGCTTCACTTTCTGAAAAGTTTCAGAAGTATTCTGTTACTTGTGTATCTCCTGGCAAAGCTTTTAATATCGCAGGCTTGCAAATTGCTAATATTGTTTGTGCAGACGAATATATGCGCCATAAGATAGATAAAGCGATTAATATTAATGAAGTCTGCGACGTTAATCCTTTTGGCGTTATTGCCACGATAGCTGCCTATAATGAGGGTGAGGAGCGGTTGGCGCAGTTTGTGTCGTTATCTGTTTGAAAACTACCAATACATGAAAGACTATTGTGAAAAAATATTTGCCTGATTTTCCTATTGCTGAATTAGAAGGTACTTATCTGGTCTGGATGGATTGCCGGAAGTTGCTTCTACCATCCAAGGAACTGGAATGTCTATTAAAGGAAAATGTTCATTTGTGGCTGAATTCTGGAGATGTGTATGGAGCAGAAGGTGAAGGGTTTATGCGTTGGAATATAGCTTGTCCGAGGGCCTTGCTAACAGAAGGATTAGATAGATTCAGAGATTTTGTTCATCATAACTAAAAGAATAAGCAGGTCGGGCACTTTCTTTTTTCTGTAAATGTGATAAACGTTATCATCATCTGCTGCCTGTACCTGCTTTTCCTTTGATAATGTCATGACTTCTGGTTATCTTTGCGTAGAATAATTAAAAACCGGAATTTATGGATATACAAACAATACTTGCGAATTTGAAAATAGAACAGTTGAATGTGATGCAGCAAACAGCTGTCGATGCCTATCGTGAAGGAGGTGATTTAGTCCTGCTTTCGCCTACGGGCTCGGGTAAGACTTTGGCTTATTTATTGCCTCTTGTTTCTTCTTTGAAGCCCGGTCAGCAAGGAGTTCAGGCTGTTATTTTAGTCCCATCCCGCGAGTTGGCTTTACAGATAGAGCAAGTATTTAAGTCTATGAATACGGAATTTAAAATAATGAGTTGTTACGGAGGGCGTCCGGCAATGGACGAACATCGTACAATGAAAGGTATCTGCCCGTCAGTAATTGTCGGTACACCGGGACGAATGAACGATCACTTGGAAAAACAAAATTTTGATGCTTCTACAGTGAAGCTTTTGGTGATTGATGAATTCGATAAATGTTTGGAATTCGGTTTTCAGGAAGAAATGTCGGATGTTATAAGTAAATTGCCTAAATTACGTCGTCGTTTTCTGCTTTCGGCTACAGATGCTGAAGAGATTCCTCATTTTACCGGCTTGAACCGTACCGTCAAATTAAATTTTCTTGATCCTGATGGAGGTATTTCTGAACGTTTGCATTTGTATAAAGTGATTTCTCCTGTAAAAGATAAATTGGAAACTTTATATAAGTTGCTTTGTTGTTTGGGAAATCAGTCTACTCTGGTTTTTTGCAACCATCGTGAAAGTGTAGACCGTGTAGGTAAATATTTACATTCCATGAAAGTGTATTGCGAAACGTTTCATGGTGGAATGGAGCAGGATGACCGGGAAAGAGCTTTATATAAATTTCGGAATGGTAGCTGTCATATTTTTATCTCGACCGATCTGGCAGCACGTGGTTTAGATATTCCCGATATAAAAAATGTTGTTCATTATCATCTTCCAGTTGCAGAAGACGGGTTTATACACCGGAACGGACGTACGGCACGCTGGGAAGCTGATGGTAGTTCTTACATCATTCTTCATTCTGAAGAACAGTTGCCTTCTTACATAAAGGAAGAACCGGAGGAATATCTCTTGCCGGCTGTGCTTCCTAAACCTGCCCTGCCTGATTTTGTTACCTTATATATAGGAAAGGGGAAAAAAGATAAAATCAATAAAATAGATATTGTAGGTTTTTTGTCTAAAAAAGGAAATTTAAGCAAGGAGGATATTGGCCGTGTAGATGTGAAAGATCATTATGCTTTTGCAGCGGTTTCTCGTTCTAAATATAAACAGGTGTTAAAACTTGTGCAAAATGAAAAGATTAAGGGGATAAAAGCTTTGATAGAACTGGCTAAATGATAACTTTGTGTCAATAAAACCTTGTTTCGGTAAGAAATTCTCTCAAAATGCTATGACTCTAGTCTGTTCAAAAGTCATAGAACTTACTTCTTGTGTTAATTTGTAAATTAAACCGCATTGTTTTGTGTAATTTGTTATTAAAAGCCCTGGGTTGCTAGAAAAATATTACAAAAACTTTTGGAAATCTAAAAATAATCGCTATATTCGCAATTGTAAGAACGAACAAATGTTTAACCAAAACAAACTTCCAAATGAAAAAACATAATTTCAATGCGGGACCTTCTATATTGCCTCGCGAAGTGATCGAAAAAACAGCTCAGGCTATTCTTGACTTTAATGGTTCGGGACTTTCGTTGATGGAAATCAGTCACCGCGCTAAAGACTTCCAGCCGGTGGTAGACGAGGCTGTTGCCTTGTTTAAGGAACTTCTGAATATTCCGGAAGGGTATTCGGTACTTTTCCTGGGTGGAGGAGCAAGTATGGAGTTCTGTATGGTTCCTTATAATTTCCTTGAAAAGAAAGCTGCATATCTTAATACAGGTACATGGGCAAAAAAAGCTTTGAAAGAAGCGAAGGCATTCGGTGAAACAGTTGAAGTAGCTTCTTCCGAAAAAGACGGATATACTTATATTCCGAAAGATTATACAGTACCGGCAGATGTGGATTATTTCCATATTACTACAAACAATACGATTTATGGAACAGAACTCCATGCCGATTTGGATGTGAATGTTCCGATGGTTGCCGATATGTCATCTGATATATTCTCTCGCCCGATTGATGTCTCAAAATATATCTGTATCTATGGCGGTGCACAGAAAAACCTGGCACCGGCAGGCGTTACTTTTGTCATAGTGAAAAATGAAGCTTTGGGCAAAGTTTCACGTCATATCCCTACCATGTTGAATTATCAGACTCATGTTGATAAAGGCTCTATGTTTAATACACCTCCTGTAGTTCCTATTTATGCGGCTTTGCAGACATTGCGCTGGATAAAGGCTCAGGGTGGAGTAGAAGAAATGCAACGCCGTGCTAAGCAACGTGCAGATATGTTGTATGCTGAAATCGACCGTAATAAACTGTTCCGCGGAACGGTTACAGATAAAGGCGATCGCTCTTATATGAATATTTGCTTTGTAATGGCAGACGAATATAAGGATTTGGAGGCAGACTTCTTGAAGTTTGCTACAGATAAAGGAATGGTTGGTATCAAGGGACATCGCTCAGTAGGTGGATTCCGCGCTTCTTGTTACAATGCCATGCCTGTAGAGAGCGTTCAGGCTCTGATAGACTGCATGCAGGAGTTCGAAAAAATGCATTAATTTATTAGTCGTTTATAAAGGCACACAGACCTGCACGGATAGATAGTGTGCGGGTATGTGTGCTTTTTTTATTTATATTAAATCTGATAGTTATGAAAGTTTTAGTAGCAACAGAAAAACCGTTTGCAAAAGTTGCAGTCGACGGTATTCGTAAGGAAGTAGAAGCTGCTGGTTACGAACTGGCTTTACTTGAAAAATATACAGAAAAAGCACAGCTCCTTGAAGCTGTAAAAGATGCCAATGCTATTATTATCCGTAGTGATGTTATTGATAATGAAGTGTTTGATGCCGCTCCCGAATTGAAGATCGTAGTTCGTGCTGGAGCTGGTTACGATAACGTCGATCTGGAGGCTGCTACTGCACATGGCGTTTGTGTGATGAATACTCCGGGACAAAACTCAAATGCAGTTGCTGAGTTGGCTTTCGGTATGATGATTATGGCGGTTCGTAATTTTTACGACGGCAAATCGGGTACGGAACTGATGGGCAAGAAGCTGGGTATTCATGCATACGGTAATGTAGGACGCAATGTGGCTCGTATAGCAAAAGGAATCGGTATGGATATTTATGCTTATGATACTTATTGTCCGAAAGAGGTGATGGAGGCTGATGGTATAAAACCGGTTGATTCTGCTGAAGAGTTGTATGCTACTTGTAACGTGGTGTCTTTGCATATTCCGGCTACTGCCGAAACCAAAAACTCGATTAACTATGACTTGGTAAATCGTATGCCGAAAAACGGTCTGCTGGTTAATACTGCCCGTAAGGAGGTGATTAATGAAGCGGATTTGCTTCGCCTGATGAATGACCGTCCGGACTTGAAATATGTAACTGATATTATGCCAGCACATCATGAAGAGTTTGCCGATCATTTTCCGGGACGTTATTTCTCTACTCCGAAGAAGATGGGTGCACAGACAGCTGAAGCAAATATCAATGCCGGTATCGCAGCGGCCCGTCAGATTGTGGGCTTCCTGAAAGATGGTTGTGAGAAATTCCGTGTAAATAAAAAGTAACTCTTTTATTTGTGCATAAATGAAACTGACCGCATACGAACGGCATTCGCTGATCCCATTGGGGATCGGAGCTTCCTTGCTGCTGGTGAATTCTTTGTGCAGGTCGTTTCTGGATGATTTCTGGAAAGGATTTCTGTGCGGCATGGCATTGATGTTTTTCCTTTATGCGCTGTGGACGTTAGTGTTATTTTTCAAACGAAATTTCAAGCATTATGGCAATAGTTAAACCTTTCAAGGGTGTTCGTCCGCCGCAGGACTTGGTGGAGCAGGTAGCTTCCCGCCCTTATGACGTGTTAAACTCGGCTGAGGCCCGCGAAGAGGCGAAAGGCAACGAGAAATCATTGTATCACATCATTAAACCGGAGATTGACTTCCCGGAGGGAACAGACGAACATGATCCGTGTGTGTACGATAAGGCGGTAGCGAATTTCCGAATGTTCCAGGAAAAAGGCTGGCTGGTGCAGGACGACAAACCGTGTTATTATATTTATGCCCAGACTATGAACGGCAAGACGCAGTATGGTCTGGTGGTAGGAGCTTATGTACCCGACTACATGAACGGGGTGATTAAGAAGCATGAGCTGACGCGCCGTGACAAGGAGGAGGACCGTATGAAGCATGTGCGGGTGAACAATGCGAACATCGAACCGGTGTTCTTTGCTTACCCGGAAAACAAGACGCTGGATGCTGTGGTGGCTAAATATACGGCACAGAAACCGGTGTACGACTTTGTGGCACCGGATGACGGCTTCGGCCATCAGTTCTGGGTAATTGATGACGATAAGGATATTGAAGCTGTGACAGAAGCGTTCAAAGAAATGCCTTCGCTTTACATTGCTGACGGACATCATCGTAGTGCGGCAGCAGCACTGGTAGGGGCTGAAAAGGCGGCTCAGAATCCGAACCATCGGGGTGATGAAGAATACAACTACTTTATGGCAGTGTGTTTTCCGGCAGAGCAACTGACTATTATCGACTATAATCGTGTCGTGAAGGAACTGAACGGACTGACTCCGCAAGCCTTCCTTGAAGCGTTGAAGAAGAACTTTGTGGTGGAGGAAAAAGGTACGGACATCTACAGACCGGCCGCCTTACATAATTTCTCTCTTTATCTGGAGGGAAAATGGTACAGTCTGACGGCCAAACCGGGCACTTACGACGATAACGACCCGATTGGGGTGCTGGATGTCACGATTTCTTCCAACCTGATTCTGGACGAGATTCTCGGTATCAAGGACCTGCGCTCGGACAAGCGTATCGACTTTGTGGGCGGTATTCGCGGACTTGGTGAACTGAAGAAGCGGGTAGACAGTGGTGAAATGAAGATGGCGCTTGCACTTTATCCGGTTTCCATGAAACAATTAATGGACATTGCAGATACCGGAAATATTATGCCGCCTAAGACTACTTGGTTCGAACCTAAGCTTCGCTCCGGTCTGGTGATACATAAGCTGGAGTAAGTGTATGATGGAATAATATTAGTTTTATATGGGATTTCTTTTGCTGTATAAAATTGCAAAGCAGAATTGGCTTATGTTTTTATGCTGCTGCAGTAAGTCCCGGCCAACACTGGCGAGTGATAATAGCAACTTTAACAGTTAGCTTGTACTGGGAAATATTCTTTTCGGCAAAGATTAATCCGATATATAGTGAGGTCAGGAGATTTTAGCGAAAATGTCCTGACCTTTTTTATGATTGTGCCAAATGTTTTTTACTTAAATTGTGTACCTTTGCATCCGGTTTTGCAAAAGTAACAGATATTTCATGGCTAGTAATACATTCAAAGGTTTTGTTTATGGAGCAGTGGCAGCTGCCAGTTATGGACTGAATCCTCTATTTACTCTGCCTCTTTATGCTGATGGAGTAAGTGCTGATTCGGTATTGTTTTACCGTTACGGACTAGGTGTAGTGATGCTTGCTTTGCTGATGAAGGTGCAGAAACAGTCATTTGCATTGCATCGTAGCGAAGTATTGCCTTTACTTGTTATGGGGATGCTGTTTGCATTTTCCTCGCTTGCTCTTTTTCAGAGTTATAATTATATGGATGCAGGCATTGCTTCTACCATTCTGTTTGTTTATCCGGTATTGGTTGCTGTTATTATGGCTGTTTTCTTTAAGGAGAAAGTTTCTGTTATAACAGCTGTTTCTATTGCTTTGGCTTTTGTTGGCATATCCTTATTGTACAAGGGTGAAGGTGGAAAGACGTTAAGTTTAATCGGAGTTTTACTTGTCTTTATATCCTCACTTACGTATGCTATTTATATTATAGGAGTGAATCGTTCGTCGCTGAAAGACATGCCTACTGCAAAACTTACATTTTATGCTTTATTGTTTGGCTTGAGCGTATTTGTTGTCCGTTTGAAGTTCTGTACGCATCTCGATCCTATCAGTACTCCTTGGCTGTGGATCAATCCGATAGGGTTAGCTTTATTCCCGACTGTAATATCTTTAGTCGCCATGACTAAGTCTATACACTATATCGGTTCTACTCCTGCGGCTATTTTAGGTGCTTTGGAGCCGATTACAGCCTTATTCTTCGGTGTCTTGGTGTTTGGTGAACGCCTTACGCCACGCATTATTTTAGGAATTATTCTTGTGCTGTCGGCCGTTACACTGATTATTGTAGGAAAGTCGCTGGTTAACAGAATCCGCGTACATGTATTGCATAAATAAATACTTGAATCTAATATAAAAACGAATTATTTTGGAAGATACTTATAAAACCATTGAAGGACAGTCAGAGTCTGTTTATACAGAGAAGCGAAGCAAGTTCATAGCCATTGCTATCCCAGTGCGTACACTTGCCGAAATAAAACAATATTTGGAAGAGTACCAGAAAAAGTACTATGATGCACGCCATGTATGCTATGCATATATGCTTGGAGCTGAACGGAAAGATTTTCGTGCTAATGACAATGGAGAACCTTCAGGTACAGCCGGAAAGCCTATCTTAGGACAAATCAATTCGAATGAACTGACCGATATTCTGGTTATTGTGGTACGTTATTTCGGAGGAATTAAATTAGGTACCAGTGGATTGATTGTGGCCTATCGGACAGCAGCCGCACAAGCAATAGCCGAAGCGACGGTGATAGAAAAAACGGTAGATCAGGATGTGATGGTTGCTTTTGAATATCCTTTCATGAACGATGTAATGCGTATTGTAAAAGAAGAATCTCCCGAGATATTGGAACAGTCGTACGATATGGACTGTTTCATGCGCCTTCGCATCCGCAAATCTTTGATGCCTCGTCTGCGTTCTCGTCTGGAAAAGGTAGAAACACTTCGTTTCCCCGAAGACGATGTAACATCTTTGTAATAATTATGACATAATCAAGTTACGTGTGCCTTGTACTTTTGCTATCGAAATAAAAAGCAGAAGTATAGTGAATAAGAAAAATTTAAAAACACGATGTGCCTTTATCGCAGGCTTGTTAGGATGTGTGGCTATGCCGGCACATGCCGAAGATAGCAACAAAGAAGAACCCCCGAAAGGCAAGGCTATTATTACGATTTTTTCTGATATCCATTCCGGCTTTGGTCATGTGAATGATGACCGTGGTTTTAATTTAGACCGAGCGTACTTGGGATATCAGTATGATTTGTCGAAAGAACTTCAGTTAAAGGTAGTTGCCGATTTCGGACAGTCTAAAAGTGTTGATGATCATCAGCGTATAGGTTTTGTTAAGAATGCCCAGATATCATGGAAACGTGAAAAGTGGACATTACACGCAGGTTTGATTTCTACTACCCAGTTTAAGTTTCAGGAAAGCTTCTGGGGTAAGCGGTATGTGATGAAATCTTTCCAGGATGAGTATAAGTTCGGAAGCAGTGCCGATCTTGCTGTATCGGCAGCTTACGATTTCAACGATTATGTATCGGCAGACGTTATTCTTGCCAATGGCGAAGGTTACAAAAAACTTCAGGTAAAAGACGGTCTGCAATATGGGGCAGGAGTGACACTGATGCCTGTCAAGAATCTTTTTATCCGTCTGTATGGTTCTTATAATGAAGCTTCGGAAGAATCAGGTAAAGGTATAACAAATCTGGCTTCTTTCATCGGATATAAACACAAGTCATTTTCTCTGGCGGCAGAATATAATTATCAGAAAAATGCCAGCTACACAGACGGACAAGACCAGAGCGGTGTGTCAGCCTATGCAACGGTCAACTTGTCTAAGAAAGTCGGAGTCTTTGGTCGTTGGGACTATCTTACTTCAAAAAACAAATGGAATGAAGAGAATGATGGTATGGCAGGACTTGTAGGAGCGGAGTTCCGGCTTGGAAAATACATAAAACTTTCTCCTAACTTCCGGATATGGTCGCCCAAAGCAGGAAGTATGCCCAATTCATATTATGCTTATCTGAACGCTTCTTTCTCCTTATGAAATTATCAAAGAGATTTTTAAATATAAGAAAATTCAATTTATTAAATTAATAAACAATGAAAAAACATTATTTGCCTTTGGTGGCAGGTATAATGGCTATTGCCGTTACTGCATGTGGTGGACAAAAATCATCAACTGAATCTGTAGAATTAACTGGTGCGGGAGCAACTTTCCCATTACCTTTCTATAACATGAGCTTTGAAGGATATGGTGCTACACACGATAATAAAGTTTCTTATGGTGGCATTGGTAGTGGTGGTGGAGTACGTAACCTGAAAGATGGTATCGTAGACTTTGCCGGAAGTGATGCTTTCTTGAGCGATAAGGAAATGTCAGAAATGGAACCTGTAGTACACATCCCGACATGTATGGGAGCTGTGGTATTGGCCTACAATTTACCGGATGTAGTTAAATTGAACTTGTCGGGTGATGTTATTGCTGATATTTATGCTGGAAAGATAACAGACTGGAATGATGCACGTTTGCAGGAACTGAATCCGGATGTGAAATTGCCTGCAAAGAAGATAATTCTTGCATATCGTTCGGATGGTAGCGGTACAACATTTGTATTTACCGATTATTTGTCTAAAGTCAGCGAAAGCTGGAAAAATACTTTCGGATCAGGTAAAACAGTGGATTTCCCTGTCGGACAGGCTGCAAAAGGTAATCCGGGTGTAGCTGGTATCATTGCACAGACTCCGTATTCATTGGGATATATTGGTTCTGAATATGCTTTCGCACAGAAAATTCCTTATGCAGCTGTAAAGAACCAGCGTGGTGAGCTGATCACTCCGTCTACAGAAAGTATCTCGGCTGCTGCCGGTGATATTCCTCAGGACACTCGTTGTTCTATAACCAATGCCGATGCAGCAGGAGCTTATCCTATCAGCTGTTTTACCTGGTTGCTGATTTACAAGGAACAGAATTATTCAGACCGTTCGGAAGCACAGGCTAAAGCTACGCTGGATTTGATGCAATATATGTTAAGCGACAGCGTACAGCAGACTACTGCTACCGTACACTATGCTCCGCTGCCTAAGAAAGCTGTTGAACAAAGTCTGGCAAACCTTAAGACTGTTACTTATCAGGGACAGCCGATTCTGAAATAATAGATTATTACTGCAAAGCTGATATTTTATGCAAGACAAAATTTTTAGAGTTTTACTTATTCTGTCGGCTGTTGTTATTCCTATCATCGGTGGGGGAATCGTATATTCCCTCACTGCCGATGCCTCCGGAGCGTTCGAACATTTTGGTTTCTGGAATTTTATCTTCTCCGACGACTGGGTAACGACGGCAGGAAAAGAAAGCTACGGAGCACTTCCGTTTATTACCGGAACATTGCTTACTACAATTCTTGCTCTGCTGATGTGTATTCCGTTCTCTTTGCCGGTTGCCTTGTTTACAGGTGAGTATTTCCGTGGAAAGAAAATTGCAGCAGTGCTGGGAACCGTTACCGATCTGCTGGCTGGTATTCCTTCCATTATTTATGGCTTGTGGGGATTTTATGTATTGCGTAACGTATTCATGCATTTAAACCTATCTCCACAAGGTTCGGGAATCCTTACTGCGGCTTTTGTGTTGGCTATTATGATTGTACCTTATGCAGCTTCTCTGAGTTCGGAGTTTATCAAAATGGTTCCTTCCGACTTGAAAGAAGGAGCATATGCTATGGGAGCAACCCGTGCAGAAGTTATCCGGAGAGTGGTTTTCCCTATGGCAGGATCGGGTATCTTTTCCGCTTATATTTTGGCTATCGGACGTGCTTTGGGAGAAACGATGACAGTTACAATGCTGATTGGTAACACCAATCAGATGCCTGAGACCTTGCGTACTACAGGTAACACGATGGCTAGTATCATAGCCAATCAGTTTGGTGAAGCCGACGGACTGAAACTTTCGTCATTGATTGCCATCGGTTTGTTATTGTTCCTTATAACAGCTGTTATCAATATGATTGGAAAAATATTGATACGCAAGGCAAGACATGTGTAATCTATAAAATAGAATTTGTATAAATGGTACGTGATAATAACATTCGAATCCGTATATTCAAGAACCGGTTGCTTTATGTGCTGGTGTGTGTGCTATCCGGACTGACAGCGATCCCTTTGCTTGCTATTTTGGGAGAAGTGCTGATAAAAGGATGGAAACAGTTGGGATGGTCATTCATTACCGAGGCAACTCCCAATGCATATAAGGCGATGCAGGCTGTCTCGGCGGGGCAGGATATTCCGGGTGGTATTGCCAATGGAATTGTGGGTACTTTCCTGATGTTGATGCTTGCTGCCGTAGTTGCTATACCAGTGGGTGTGTTCTGTGGAATCTGTTTGTCTGAATATCGGAAAAACTGGTTTGCAACGATTGTCAGTTACCTTACTGACTTGCTTCAGGGTACTCCTTCTATCATTATCGGTATTAGTAGGCTCGGCAAACAACGCCTTTCCGCTTTACAGCGGTAGGTTTTCGTTTGCCTGCCCCCGAACCGTACTTACACGTCTCCATGTATACGGCTCTCCATCTGTAACATCATCTTACTTGACACATCTCTGGATTTTTGCGTTACACTCCGCACATACAACCAAAGTCTTTCTGTGCATGTAGAGCATTTTGCGTTCCCAGTCATTTTTACCTTTTAACTCTTTGAGTGTGCGGACATGGTGCATTACCACTTCTCCGTGCTTGCCACATAGTTCGCACGTTTTTGTTGTAAGCCTTTCTATCAGACTCAACGATGGCGTTTTGAACATGTACGGCAGATTGTCACTTGGGGCTGTTTCACAATCCGTTTTACGGGCATACCCCTCATTATAGAATACCCTGTACTTGGTTTCTCCTCCCTTGTTTACAAAAGGCACTGCAAAGAGATTGTCCTTGCGGTATCTTTCAATGACTTTTCTCACTGACATATTCAGCTTTTGAGCAAGAGTTTTGTACATGGAGAACTTCATAATACAGCCGAAAGAGCGTCCCAAAGCCGATGCATTGTTTGCTATTGAGTAATAGTTGTAGAACCCTCGTATTTCGGTATTAAACTGAGATACAATCTCGTGCGCTTCATTGTCAATCATATAAGTCCTGCCTTTTGACACCCATGTCTCCTTGCCGTGTTTGGTGACAACTTTCATGGCTTCGAGGCTGAGCAGCTTGTTCTTGATTACTTCTCTTGAAACGTGCAATATCACGTTCCCATTGAAGTATCTGCGCACTGTTCCGTTACTGTTTCTCTTTGTGGCATAGTCTTTACGGACATATATTTCGTAACCCAAAAATTTTGCGCTGTCTTGTGCATTTGTAATCAAAGTCTTTTCCTGTGACATCTCCAGTCTTAACTTTTCCTGCATAAACTTAGTGATGTCAGCTTTGATTCTCTCACATTCGTTTTTCGTTCCGATAACTCCGATAAGGAAATCATCGGCATAGCGCACGTATTTCAACCTGCGAAAGTTTACATCCATATCATTGCCACTTGGCATTGTAAGTATCAGCTTCTGCTTTTCGTGCAGTTCTTCTACCATCCTTGTTCTTACGTTTACATCCTCTACTTCATTTATCCTACGTTTTAGGTAGTGTACTCTGCTGTTGAGTTTGCAAATATCCTTGTTGCGGCTTCTTGCTGTCCCTTTATTGAATTTGTTGGCATATTCATCCATGTACTTATCGAACTTGTCTAGGTATATGTTTGCCAAAATAGGGCTTATGATACCACCTTGCGGTGTCCCTGAATAAGTCTTGTTGAATTGCCACTCTTCCATGTACCCTGCATTGAGGAATTTCCGTATCAGACGAAGAAATCTGTCGTCTGCTATTCTGCCTTTCATTATTTCTATCAGCACATTATGGTCTATGTTGTCAAAGAAGCCTTTTATATCTCCCTCAATGAACCATTTTGCACCGTTGAAATTGTTTTGTAGACTTTTCAGTGCTGTGTGGCAGCTTCGGTTGGGTCTGAAACCGTGCGATGTCCACTCAAAGTGTCCCTCATATATGGCTTCAAGCACCATTCTTACTACCTCTTGAACCAATTTGTCTTCAAAAGACGGTATTCCTAGCGGACGCATCTTCCCATTCTTTTTCGGAATGTAAGTTCTCTTTGCAGGATTGGGACTATAAGTCTCATCCTTTATACTCTCTATGAGTTTGTTTATCCTGTCAATGCTCATTTCATCCTCAGTTTTGCCATCTGTGCCGGGTGTCATGTTGCCCGGCTTTGCACACATACGTTGGTAGGCGACAAAGAACATCTGTTCATTGAATAGAATACGGTAAAGCCTTTCGTATTTATACTCGGGCTCATTGCTGTGTCCAGCTAAAATGTTTAATACTTGCTCTGGATTTCTCATACGTCTCTCACGTTTTCCGTTGTTTGTATTAAAGTTACAGACTACTTCCCTTCGCCATGTACAAGGCTTTCCCTTGCTCGGACTACTACGGAAGTTCCGTTACCATATCGGATATTCAAAAGCTTTCTTTATAGCTGTTTGTTCCAGCGTTCCGACTTAGGTAATCCCCAGTTAGTTCTCTTAATAACTATTAGCACGACATACTGTCGGATGCGACTTTCGTTCTTGTCCGCTTATTGCGGCTGTGTCATAGTCGGTTCTTTATGCTCTGCACTAACGCACAAAATAGGCAGAGTACTATGAAACAACGTATGTATAATAGTCTTCCGTTGTTGCAAGATTTGGTACCACTGAACTATCATTCAACCAATCAAGGCTTCATCCTTATGTATGTCTTTTCGTCTTGCCCCTCAGTCGCCACCTGACTATTAGTGGACTTGGAGCTTTAATCAGTATGCTACACTCCCCATCGGGTTTCCCCTTTGGATAAACTGATTGACGATAGGATTATATCGAACCCAATCCTAACTTCTTGCTAAAGAAGTATTTATTAAGCGACCATTCTGGGCGCACTTACATATATCTGGGTGGTAGTGCCGATGAAAGGCTATTCGGCTATAGCCGGAAGCGTGGCACTGTTCATTATGATGCTGCCTCTTATCATCCGTTCTACAGAAGAAACAATGAAAGTGCTGCCGGAAACATTGAAAGAGGCCGGTCTGGCGCTGGGAGGTAGTTACTGGCGTGTTATGCTGCAGGTAATGCTGCCTTCTGCTTTGGGAAGTATCTTTACTGGTATTTTGCTGGCTATATCGCGTGTAGTAGGTGAAACAGCTCCGCTGATGTTTACTGCACTGGGAGGAGCTGCTATCAGCTGGAATATGACTAAGCCGATGTCGGCCGTTCCCTTGCTTATCTGGGAATTCTTCAATGATCCTAACTTGCAGAGCCTGATTTGGGGAGCCTCACTGTTCCTGCTTACTTTTGTACTATGTCTGAACTTATTAGCAAAACGAATCGCGAAGAAATGGAAAATATAAAAGAACCGATATTACAAATAAAGGATGTCTGTATTTCATATACATCCAGTACGATGGCTGTGAAGCATGTGTCGGCAGACATTCAGAAAAATACAATTACGGCTATCATGGGACCTTCGGGTTGTGGAAAGAGTACTTTACTGCGTGCCGTAAACCGTATGCACGAACTCTATAAAAATATTCGTGTGACAGGTGAAATTCTGTTGAATGGCGAAAACGTGCTTCAGATGCAACCGATGGAAGAACGTCGCCGTATTGGTATGGTATTTCAGCGTCCGAATCCGTTCCCGACCATGAATATTTACGATAATGTACTGGCTGGCTATTTATTGAATGGAATCCGCCTTTCCAAATCGGAAAAAGATGAAATCGTAGAGCGTAATTTGCGTAGTGTTGCTCTGTGGGATGAAGTGAAAGACTCACTTACCAAACGTGGTACATTCCTTTCCGGAGGACAGCAGCAGCGTTTGTGTATCGCCCGTTCGCTTGCGTTGAAACCGGATGTGCTGTTGATGGACGAGCCTACTTCTGCCTTGGACCCTATTGCAACCAAGTATATAGAAGAACTGATGGACGGTCTGAAGAAAGATGTTACTATCTTGATCGTTACCCACAACATGTCGCAGGCTATGCGTATATCCGACTATTCGATGTTTATGTATATGGGTGAACTGATAGAGTATGACCGTACAGACAAGATGTTTGATAACCCGACAGACGAGCGTACACGTGCTTATCTGACAGGAAAAATGGGATAAGGTCATACTTGTAACTATTCTGGGTACTCCGGAACAGACGGGAAAAATGAATGTTTTTCCGTTTGCTCCGGAGTGTTTTTTTAAGGAATTGCAACAAACAGGCAAAGTGGTTTGTTTATTAGGTAAAAGATTCTTTTTTTGAAATTTTTTTATTACTTTTACAATGAACATTAACCTCCTTGCTATGAAAAAGGGCTTCTCCATATTGCTGTTGACCGTTTGCTTGTTTTTATTTGCCTGCGGCGAACAACAAACCGGTATGCCCCGTCTGTCAGAAGAAACAGAACTAACTCCCGACAGTCTTCTTCTTCCGGCTCATACTCCGGAACTTCTCGTTGCGTCTGATATCAATCTGACCAAAGATTTGCTCTACGATAAATATACACTTGAGGATACTTATCCCTATGGTGATACCGTGCGCAGTTTCAAATGGGAAACGATACGGAAGTGTCTTGCCTTTATCGAAAACATGCATCGTGATACGTCACAATGGGTAGTGTTGCGAAACTATAAAAACCTAAACAGTGAGGCTCCTCTGGTACGACGTTATATACGCAATGCTTACGGACGGATTGCCGATACGCTTGGTGTGGAGCGATATCAGTCTGTTCCCCTGTATCTAACGACAGATTCTTCTGTCCCGGAACGTTATGGACGTGACGGCTCGCTGGCATATCTCCGTGGAAAGGCTGGCAGTTTCCTGCGTATAGCTCCGGTGGTGGAAGATGAAGAATATCTTGTACCGCCGCGCTATCTTCGTGTCTTGCCCGACAGCACTGTTTTTCACTATGTCGTTTTTGTCGACCGGGGCGATCAGAATATAGCAACTTTAGAACGTCTGTCAGAAGGTGAGTGGGTGATACGAAGCATGAATCCGGCTACTACAGGCGTGCATCGTCCGCCTTATGCTCAAGAAACGCCATTGGGAATGTTTCTGCTTCAGGAAAAGAAAACAAAAATGGTGTTCCTGAAAGACGGAGGTTCAGCTACGGGCGGATATGCTCCTTATGCCTCACGGTTTACCAACGGGGCATATATACATGGAGTGCCCGTTAATGTACCCCGTACAGCAATGATAGAATACAGCTGGTCGCTGGGAACCATTCCCCGTTCGCACATGTGTGTGCGTAATGCTACTTCACATTCCAAGTTTATATTCGACAATATGCCTGCCGAAGCTACGCTGATAGTCGTAATAGAGTGAATAAATAATAAAACTTGTTGCTTTTAACTATCTGATAATAAATAGTTACAGATAAAATGAGTAATTTTGCAGCCGTTATTTTTAAGAAAGACCATGCTGCGTATATCATTAACTGTATTTTTCCTGTTTGTTTCTTTTTTGTATTCCTTTACCGGACTAGGTGAGGGAGCATCTGCCGTACTTGAAGTTAAAAGTATGGCAAAACCCGACCGGTGTGCTGAACTTTTTAGAGAAATGCAATTGGAGGGTGAAGTGAATTACACCGCTTTTCGTCAGGCGGTAACAGGATATTACCGGATTGCTCAGCGCAAAAAAGAAATACTGACTCTGATAGATTTTTCCAAACCTTCTACCGAAAAGCGTCTGTATGTATTTGATATGAAAGAAAAGAAAATGCTTTTTTCTTCGGTAGTAGCTCATGGAAAGAATAGCGGAGGAGTATATGCAACGTCTTTCTCCAATGAATATGGCTCGTACAAAAGTTCATTGGGATTCTATCTTACGGCTTCTACCTATCAGGGAAAGAACGGTTATTCGTTGATACTCGACGGACTGGAGAAAGGTATAAACGACCGCGCCCGCGAACGTGCCATCGTAGTACATGGAGCTGCCTATGCCGATCCTTCCGTCATTCGTGCAGGGGGTAGGCTAGGAAGAAGTTTCGGATGTCCTGCCGTTCCGCAAAAACTTTCCCGGCCGCTTATCGATACCATCAAAGGAGGAAGTGTGATGTATATCTATGCTGCTACTCCCGAGTATCTTGCACAGAGCCATATCCTGAACTCCAAAGACCGTGCCTGACATTATGGTAATACCAAACACCAAAGCAGTCGGCTAATATCCATCCTATAGGAATCGACCACCAGATGCCGTGAACACCTATGGCTGGTATTGCTGCCAGTGCATATGCCAGAACGACACGTGTACCCAGTGAAAAAACAGTCAGTACAACCGACATGCCCGGCATGCGTACAGCTCGGTAAAACCCGTATAAAAGAAACAGATAACCTATACCTACGTAGAAGCTGCCTTCTACCCGCAGATATTCGACTCCAATATTGATAATTTCAGCTTCCGTGTTATCGATAAAGAACTGCATCAGCGGGCGGGCAAAGATGAACACCACTGCTGAGATTATCAGGCAAAACCACGTTGTAACACTGACAGCACTGCGGATACCTCGCCGGATACGTTCTTTTTGTCTGGCACCGAAGTTCTGTGCTACAAATGTAGAAAAGGCATTTCCGAAATCCTGTACCGGCATGTAGGCAAGCGAATCAATTTTTACCGCAACAGCAAAAGCTGCCATGACGCTTGTCCCGAAGCTGTTAACCAGTCCCTGTACCATCAGAATACCGAAATTCATAACGGATTGTTGCATACACGTCAGCGACGAATAAGTAGCAATTTCTTTTACCGATTTCCGGTGCAGGCGGATTTGGTTACGCTTCAGTCTGAATATCGGAAAACGATACAATGCATAGATACAAAGTCCTGCCGCTGCTATGGTTTGCGAAATGACAGTAGCCGCTGCTGCTCCTGATACTCCCCAATGAAATATCGGAATAAAAAGTAAGTCGAGCACAATATTCAATACTACAGAAACTGCCAGAAAATAGAGAGGTACTATTGAATTACCCAGTGCGCGCAGCAGGTATGCGTAATAATTATAAATGAATGTACTTGCTATGCCCGGGAATATGATGAACAGATAGTCGAACATCAGGCCTTTTATTTCTGCGGGAGTCTGAAGCAGGCGGATGATAGGATGGATACCAGCCAGTGCAATTATGTTCAACACCAGTGTGACACCTCCTGTCAGCACCAGCGATGAAACCAGACTTTGCTTCATACCTTCATAATCTTTAGCTCCGTATTGTATCGAAAAGACAGCGCCGCTGCCCATGCACAGACCGATAAACACCGATGTGATAAATACCATAAGCGTATAAGCCGATCCTACGGCAGCCAGTGCATCTGCCCCCAGATAATGACCTACTATCAGTGTGTCGGCTATGTTGTAGCACTGCTGCAGCAGATTGCCCAGAATCATCGGAACGGCAAAGCGCAACATCGTTCCCATGATGCTACCTTGGGTTAAATCGTTTGCTCTGTTATAATGTAAATTCATTTTTACTGCTAATTTGTAAGGGCCATACAGCCCTTTCCCCACGGCTCTTTCATTTAAAACAACCTCTATAATCCTTGTTATTCTCCGAAAAACCATTATTTTTGCGCACAGCGATGCAGGAAGCACCGCTTCCGGTGTTTCTTTTTATCGTTCATATAAAATTATTTTTGTAGGCGGAAATCAAATGCGACAGAGGTCGTTTTTTGATTTCCGCCTTAATTTTCGCTATGCGAAAATAAGATTTATTTTGCTGATATGCAACATTTTGCATGTCTAATATATAAAAAAGAAACATGCATTCTGCCGTCGTGGCAGCATAATGAAACATCTGAAAGAATTTGTGAAATCAGTGCCGGATTACCGCAGGACAGACAAGGGAAACTACAAATACAAGCTGGAAGATATTCTTCTCCTTGTAATACTCGGACGGCTGGGCAAGTGTATGACAAGACCGGATATAATCAGATTCGGCGAGCGTAATCTGAAACGCTTCCGCTCTTTAGGAATTTTGTTGGACGGTGTGCCTTCTGAACCTACGCTCTGCCGTATATTCAAACATATTGATGATGAAGCCATGTCTGAGCGGATGTCTGAATTTACCTCCACCTTCCATGATGAGCTTGTCGGTTGTGCCGGAGACATCCTCTGTATTGACGGCAAGGCAATGAGAGGGACGGTACTTGAAAACGGACGCACCCCCGACATCGTATCCGCCTATTCCCTTGAAGGAGGTTTCACCCTTGCCACGGACATGTGTGAAGAAAAAAGCAACGAGATAACTTCCGTACCCAAACTGTTGGACAAGGTGGATGTGTCAGGATGCATAGTTACGGCAGACGCCATGTCCTTCCAGAAAGCCATCATAGATAAAATCCGGGAAAAAGGCGGTGATTTCCTTATCGAGCTGAAGGCAAACCAGAGAACTCTGCGATATGGGGTTGAGGACAATGTCGAACTTGCAGAGCCTGTGGATGTATATTCGGAAGGCCCTTTTCTTGAACATGGCAGAATAGAGACCAGAGTATGCCGTATCTTTCGTGGAAATGACCTGATTACGGACAGGAAAAAGTGGAATGGAAATCTGACGGTTGTCGAAATACGGACTGCAACGGAGAGAAAATCTGATGGTCAGAAATCTTCCGAGAGGAGGTTCTATGTCTCCAGTTTTCACGGAAGTGCCAGGCGGCTGAGTACAATAGCCAGAATGCATTGGGCAATAGAAAGCATGCACTGGGACCTTGACCGCAACCTGAGGCAGGACTTCATCAGGCGGAATAGTGCAAGGTCCGCCAGAAACCTTGACACGATACAGAGGATAGTACTGGCAATACTTTCTATATGGAAAGGTAAAAGGAAAAAGCTCTCCGACAAGGCTAAGGGAACGGCCGAACTTATTAGAGAACTTTCTTTGGACTTTACCGCAATGATACATATGCTGGATCAAAAATGAGATAATTTGTAATTTCAGAGGATTCGTAACGTTTTGGGTATCAATCATAACAAAATCCCTACTTCCCATAAGAAGTGGGTGGGGGAATTATGTGCCTTTATCTAAGCTTAAATGAAAGAGCCGTGCCCTTTCCCTCTTTTGCAGGCGCAAATTTATTGCATAAATCAAAAACATGTGCTACCTTTGTCACAAATTATAAGTGTCTATAAATAGAAAAAGATATGTTCAGAACGTATACGTGCGGCGAGTTAAGACTTGCCGATGCAGGTAAAAACGTGACACTTGCCGGATGGGTACAGCGTACACGTAAAATGGGCGGAATGACATTTGTTGATCTCCGCGACCGTTATGGCATCACTCAGTTGGTGTTCAATACAGATGTGAATGCAGAATTGTGCGAACGTGCCAATCATTTGGGCCGTGAGTTTGTCATACAGGTGAAAGGCCAGGTTAGCGAACGCTCAAGCAAGAATGCCAATCTTCCGACAGGAGATATTGAAATCATTGTTTCAGAACTGAATGTGCTGAATACTGCACTGACTCCTCCGTTTACAATCGAAGACAATACCGACGGTGGCGATGACCTCCGTATGAAATACCGTTACCTTGATTTGCGCCGTACGGCAGTCCGTAAAAATCTGGAACTGCGTCATCGTATGACGATGGAAGTACGCCGTTATCTCGACAGCAAGGGATTCCTCGAAGTAGAAACTCCGATGCTGATTGGTTCTACTCCTGAAGGTGCACGCGATTTCGTTGTTCCTTCTCGTATGAACCCGGGACAGTTCTATGCACTTCCACAGTCGCCTCAAACACTGAAACAGTTACTTATGGTTTCTGGTTTCGACCGTTATTTCCAGATTGTAAAATGCTTCCGCGATGAAGACCTTCGTGCCGACCGTCAGCCTGAGTTTACACAGATTGACTGTGAAATGAGTTTCGTAGAACAGGAAGACATTATCCAGATGTTCGAGGGTATGGCTAAGCATTTGTTTAAAGAATTGCGTGGCGTGGAACTGACAGAACCGTTTATCCGCATGCCATGGGCTGATGCCATGAAATACTATGGTAGCGACAAGCCCGATTTGCGTTTCGGTATGAAGTTTGTCGAACTGATGGATATTCTGAAAGGTTACGGTTTCTCTGTATTCGATAATGCGGCTTATATCGGCGGTATTTGTGCCGAAGGTGCAGCGCACTATACACGTAAGCAGCTCGATCAGCTGACAGAATTTGTAAAACGTCCGCAGATTGGTGCGAAAGGATTGGTTTATGCACGTGTGGAAGCCGACGGTAATGTGAAATCAAGCGTTGACAAGTTCTACAGTCAGGAAGTGCTTCAGCAGATGAAAGAAGCTTTCGGTGCTAAACCGGGTGACCTGATTCTGATTTTGAGCGGCGATGATGTGATGAAGACTCGCAAGCAGTTGTGCGAGCTTCGTTTGGAAATGGGTAACCAGCTGGGCTTGCGCGACAAGAACCAGTTTGCTTGCTTGTGGGTAGTAGACTTCCCGATGTTCGAATGGAGCGAAGAAGAAGGCCGATTGATGGCAATGCACCATCCGTTCACTCATCCGAAGGACGAAGATATTCCATTGCTTGATACAAATCCGGCTGCTGTCCGTGCAGACGCTTACGATATGGTAGTAAATGGAGTAGAAGTAGGTGGTGGTTCTATCCGTATTCACGATTCACAGCTTCAGGCCAAGATGTTTGAGATTTTGGGATTCACTCCCGAAAAGGCTCAGGAACAGTTTGGCTTCCTGATGAACGCCTTCAAGTTTGGTGCGCCTCCTCACGGTGGTTTGGCATACGGACTCGATCGTTGGGTTTCGCTGTTTGCCGGACTCGATTCTATCCGCGACTGTATTGCTTTCCCGAAAAACAATTCCGGACGCGATGTCATGTTGGATGCACCGGGTTATCTCGATCAGAAACAGCTCGACGAGCTTAACTTGAAAGTTGAAATAAAAGAATAAAATAAAGTTATTTTCAGATATTATAATTTCGAGCAAGGCAAGATAGTCGCGACGACTGTACTTGCTTTGCCTCGAAATCTTTTTATGCCTTTTCCCGATTATTTTTGATGAGAGAGTCTGTCCGTATTCTACGTTTTGCCATAGTAGGTACATTGAACGCCCTGATAACTGCACTGATTGTAGGATTGCTCATGCATATAGAGGGTGAACATTACATGATAGCCAATGTAGTGGCTTATGTAGTGGCGCAGATTCATAACTTTATATGGTGTAAGTTCTGGATTTTCCCTTTTGATGCCGACCGGAAGAAGAATACCATCTGGCATGAAATCTTGTTTTTTGCCTGTGCTTTTGCGGTAGCGTATGCAGCGCAGTTCCTGTTTCTTTTGTTTCTTGTCGAAATTTGCGGGTGTAATGAATATCTTGCTCAGTTCCTTGGACTTTTTGTGTACGGTGCAATCAACTTCATGAGCAACAAGTGGATAACCTTCCGTTGATTTTCTTTTCTCTGGCTTCTCATTCTGGAAGTCATATCTTATTTCAAACTATATTTTATTGTTTACTTTTATGCTCTTTACTGCATGTATGCGAGGGAAGAAGTATAATGGTAAAGCACTCGTTGTGCAATATCCCTACAGTTAAAATTCAGAAAGAATTTGCAGAATAATTATTTTATTCGTAGTTTTGCGAACAACAAATAATAAATATTCTATGGCTGATAAGAAATATACAGACGAACAAGAACAGATAGCCCGTTTTGCCAAAGCGATGGGACATCCTGCGCGTATGGCCATCTTGCAGTTTCTGCTCCGCCAGGAAACCTGTTTTTTTGGTGATATTCACGAAGAGTTGCCTATAGCGAAAGCTACAGTTTCACAACATCTCAAGGAGCTGAAAGAAGCAGGTCTGATTCAAGGAGAAATAGAGGCTCCTAAAGTGAAATATTGCATTAATAAGGAGAACTGGGCACTGGCGCAGAAAATGTTTGCCGGTTTCTTCGGACAACAGGTGTGCAAGAAAGAGAGCTGTTGCGGCTAAGCCGGCTCTTTTTTTCTATTTGTTGTTCGTTATTCTACGAAAGACTAACTTTAAGTATATGTAAATATGAAAAAGATTTTATTTTTATTAGCTGCATGCTTTGTTTTTGTTGCTTGCGGGATGAAATCCAAGACTGAAGGAACCGTTTTGCCGGCAGAAAAAGAAACGGCAGTTCGTTCGGATGGTGTAGAAGTTCTTTGTTTCCACAGCAAGCAACGCTGTGCTACCTGTATTGCAATCGAAAAAAATGCAAGGGCAGCAATTGACAGTGCTTTTGCAGACAGACTGGCAGACGGTACATTGAGTTTCAGAATTATAGACATCTCGAAACCGGAAAATGAGGCAATAGCCGAGAAATATCAGGTAACATGGTCTTCTCTTTATATTGTCAGTCATAAAAACGGACAGGAAAAAGCTGAAAACATGACTGAATTTGCTTTTTCGAATGCCCGTAAATCTCCGGGAGAATTTAAGAAAGGATTAGTGGATAAAATTAATGAAATGATAAATTGATTTCATTATGGACTGGCTACAGACATTATTGGATAATAGTACGACACCCCTGCTGACAGCCTTTTTATTAGGTCTGCTTACAGCCCTTTCACCTTGTCCGTTAGCAACAAATATAGCTGCTATCGGTTTTATCGGAAAAGATATTGAAAATCGCAGACAGATTTTCCGTAACGGCTTGCTTTATACGCTGGGGCGTATTGTTGCCTATACCTTACTGGGAACTATATTGATTACTGTACTGAAGGAGGGATCCAGCATGTTCGGGATTCAAAAGACAATAGGTACATACGGTGAATGGCTGTTAGGACCGCTGTTGTTGCTCATCGGACTGTTCATGCTTTTCGGAAGCAGACTGAACCTTCCTCAGTTTGGGTTTAGTGGAAATGCCGAAGGCTTGGCCAAAAAAGGAGGGTGGGGTGCTTTGTTGATAGGCATTCTGTTTGCTCTTGCCTTTTGTCCCACCAGTGGGGTGTTTTACTTTGGAATGCTGATTCCGATGTCGGCTACTGCAACTGCCGGCTATGTTCTGCCTGTGGTTTTTGCTGTAGCAACTGCTATTCCGGTACTGCTTGTAGCATGGGTACTGGCGTTCAGTGTGCAGCGTCTGGGCACTTTTTACGGAAAGATGCAGGTCATACAGAGATGGCTGAATCTGGTGGTAGGAGTGCTTTTTGTCATTATTGGCATGTATTATTGCTATATCATATATTTATCATAAATAATCATTTAAAAAACATTTAGAACAATGGAAGTAAAAGTTTTAGGACCGGGTTGTGCCAAGTGCAAAACAACCTTTCAGGTGATAGAAAAGGTAATAAAAGAGAACAATTTAGACGTGAAACTTACAAAGGTGGACGATATTATGGAAATGATGAGTTATAATATCATGACCACTCCTGCTGTAGTAGTAGACGGTGAAGTGAAGATGAAAGGGCAGGTTCCTTCGGAAAGTGATGTGAAAAGACTGTTAGGTATTTGATAGTAAATATATGATACAACGATTTGCCGACTGGCTGGTTTACGACATCTCCGGACTAAGTGCAGATACCTCACTGGGTATAGCAGTCAATTTCTTCTTTTACGATACTGTCAAGATTCTTATTCTGCTGTTTTTCATCAGTGTGCTGATGGGTATTATCAACGCCTATTTCCCCATTGAACGGCTGCGTAATTATCTGGTTACTCATAAAATGTATGGGTTGCAGTATTTACTGGCTTCTTTATTCGGAGCCATCACTCCGTTCTGTTCGTGTTCATCCATTCCGTTGTTTATCGGATTTGTGAAAGGGGGTATTCCACTTGGAGTTACATTTGCATTTCTGATAACTTCTCCGCTTGTGAACGAAGTTGCTGTGGCAATGTTTCTCGGTTCATTCGGACTGAAAGTGACACTTATATATGTTATCAGCGGCATACTGCTCGGAGTGATCGGAGGATTTGTTTTGGGAAAGATGAATCTGTCACCTTATCTGAGCGACTGGGTCCGCCAGATCCAGGCAGACTCTTCGGCTCAGGCAGACGAGTGGGAGAAAGAACATATCTCTTTCTTCAAACGGCTTCCGTCTATCGTTCGCGATGCCTGGCGTATAGTAAGAGGAGTACTGATATATATATTGATAGGTATCGGTATCGGAGCCTTTATGCACGGTTTTGTGCCGGAAGGATTTTTTGAAGCCTACCTTTCGAAAGACAACTGGCTGGCTGTGCCGCTTTCTGTAATTTTTGCGGTTCCGATGTATGCCAATGCCGCCGGTATTGTACCGGTCATCCAGGTATTTGTTGCAAAGGGTATTCCTATGGGAACTGCCATTGCATTCATGATGGCAGTTGTCGGTCTGTCTTTGCCGGAAGCCACATTACTCAAGAAGGTCATGACCTGGCGTCTTATCGGCATTTTTTTCGGTACAGTCGCATTGTTTATTATCCTTTCAGGATATTTGTTTAATCTAATTCTGTAATAATCAGATTCATGTATTCTATGAAAATATTGATTCTTTGCACAGGAAACAGTTGCCGGAGCCAGATGGCGCACGGCTTTTTGCAATCGTTCGATGCTTCTCTTGAAGTTTATTCGGGAGGAACTCACCCCGCAGCTTGTGTCAATGCCAAGGCTGTGGAAGTGATGAAAGAAGCAGGTATCGATATTAGCAGTCACATTCCCACTCATGTAGATACTTATCTTGACCAGGCCTGGGATTATGTAATAATCGTATGTGGAGGAGCCAATGAGAGTTGCCCTGCCTTTACGGGAAAAGTAGGCAGACGCCTTCACATTGGTTTCGACGATCCTTCGCATGCTGTAGGGACACCGGAGTTTATAGATGCCGAATTCCGTCGTGTGCGCGATGAGATTAAAAACGCCTTTGCCCGATTCTATCTCACGGAAATCAAAAAGCAGGAACTTCCCAAATGCTCTTGCGGAGGATGCTGTGATGAATAAAGATGCTCTCTTGTTTCTTTAAATAACTATTTATGGGGGGAGGCCGTATCTTCTGTCTTGAGAGCAGAAGTTTGGTTTCCCCCATTTTATTTTCCTGGGTGGAACGGACTGTTTATCTCAGTTTGATGGAAAGCCTGTTGAAACGTTCATCCATCATGTGTGCAGGTATGATTGCCTTTATGGTATCGAGTACGGCATTTACCATCCTCTCCCTTATAAAATCGTCCTTTATAAGAATCGAGACATTTCTTTGTGCAGGCGGATTGACATCGAGAGTCTGTATGTTCTTTTTCTGTTCTTCATTCAATGTACTGATATGCAGTTCCGGAATAATGGTGTATCCACCGTTTTTATCTACTATTTTTATGAGCGTATCAATACTTCCCGCCTCATAGATATGGTTACCTATATCTTTGTTTTTACAGAAATTTATGCCACTGTTGGGAAGGCAGTGTCCCTCTTTCAGAATCCACATGTGTTCCGGTGGCAGATTGCCGTTTGCGATTATCTGCCGTGCTTTACTGCATCTTTCCGAGAAGTAGGCAACAAACTTTTCCACATATACCGGAATCTCCAGAATGTTGGCCTGCGCTTCGGGAGGCGTGGTGATGGCAATGTCCAGATTCCCGAATCTGAGATCCTGAACCAGCGATTTGTTCTCCTTTTCGTCGATGGAAAGATTCACATTGGGATATGTATTTCTGAAATGATAGATAAAGTCGGGAACAAGATAGGGAGCGATGGTTGGCAGGATGCCGATACGCAGACTGCCGTTCATGCTGCTGCTTTCATCAGCTACCACCTCTCTGATTCTCTGGGTTTCGTTCAAGGCTATTCTTGCCTGCCTTATTATTTTTTCTCCGATGGCAGTAGGAGAAATATTCTTCCGGTCCCTGCTGAATATTTTCACATCCAACTCTTCTTCCAGTTTCTGGATCATGGCACTCAGAGTAGGCTGAGTCACACCACAAGCCTCGGCAGCCAGCACAAAGTGACGATACTTGTCCAGCGCTACTATATATTCCATTTGTTGTAAAGTCATACATCAATAGATTTTATCTATACAAAGATAGAAAAAAGCTGTTGTAAACCTTTCAGGCAGATTGTATTTTTGCATCAGAAACAAATACCTGATCATTGAAAATGAGAAGAATTTGTTCCGATAGTAAAGTATAAACCATAAAGATAAAAGAATATGAAAGCAGTAAACCTTACAAAAGCCGATTTCCTGAATAAAGTAGCAAACTATGAAGTAAATCCCGAATGGAAGTTTTTGGGTGAACGTCCCGCAATAATCGATTTCTACGCTACCTGGTGCGGTCCATGCAAGATGCTGGCTCCCATATTGGATGAAATTGCCGAAGAATATGCCGGTCGGGTAGACGTATATAAGGTAAACGTAGACGAGGAAGAAGAACTTGCAGCTCTTTTCAGAATCAGAAGCGTACCTACCTTGCTTTTCGTCCCGTTGACGGATGCACCGCAGATGGCACAGGGAGCACTTCCTAAGAAAACACTGGTAGAAGCTATTCAGAATGTACTGTTGAGTGGTAAATAAATGTTCCATAAAAGAAAATTGATATGAAAAAGATATTATTGCTGATTGTATCTGTTTTTATGACAGGCAGTCTGGTTTACGGACAGACAGGTAAAGTTATTCACATCAACCAGTCGGAGTTTATAGAAAAGGTATACGACTATAAGAAGAATCCAGACAAATGGGTTTATGAGGGAAGCAAACCAGCCATCATCGATTTTTACGCCGACTGGTGCGGACCTTGCCGCAGGCTGTCCCCCGTACTGGAGAAGCTGGCAGAAAAATATAAGGATAAGATTGTAATTTATAAGGTCAATACAGATAAGGAGCGTGAGCTTGCAGCAGCCTTCGGCATTACAAGTCTGCCTACTCTCGTATTCATCCCATTAGGAGATACGCCACAAGTTTCACAAGGTGCTTTGCCACAGGAAGTCTTGGAGAAAGGAATCGAAGAAGTCCTTTTGAAATAAATCAGGCTAGATAAAAAATACCCCTTACTTTTGAAAATAGTTGAAAAGTAAGGGGTATTATAATTTTTATGCGAATATTTTTTGTCTGCTTTGCTGTCTTTCAGAGAATATATTGTTCTACCTGTATGGCTGCTGCATACTGGATATCTTCTTTCAGGAAGTTGCTTAAATTTTCGTAAAACGGATAGACCGGACCATATCCGGAGCCGAACTTGACATTCGATCCGTAGAGAATCGCATTGTAGATGAAATTCTCTGCCTTGTCGACAGCCGTATTCATGTCGTATCCCCTTGCCAGATAAGTTGCGATGGAAGAAGCAAACGTATCTCCCGTGCCGTTTACGTTCTTGGTTTGTATGCGTGCCTTCTTGTACAGCTTGAAGCACTTGCTGATCGGGTTGTAAAATACATCAATCAGGTAATCTCCGTCTTCTATGGATTTGACGATGACACAGTTTCCCCACTTGCTTAGTTCGGGAATATACTCCTTCATGTTATCTTTGGTCAGGCTCTTTCCCAGTAGCAGGTCGGCTTCTCTCCGGTTGGGCGTGATGATGGTAGAATAGGGGAAAAGACAATCCTTGTAGGCCTGGATTGCATCGTCCTGCAACAGCTTGTCGCCGGCAGAAGAAACCATCACGGGGTCTACCACGATCGGTATAGACTGTTTTTTCACCACATCCCCGATAGCCGTTACCAACTCCTGAGAGTATAGCATACCCGTCTTGATGCAGTCGGCCCCTACGTCTTCCAGAAACGAATAAGTCTGGCTGACAACCATCTCAACAGGGATGGTCTGAATACTTTTTACCTTTATTGTATCTTCATCGACTATGCAGGTAATTGCTCCGGCAGCATATCCTCCACATGCCGATATGGATTTGATATCGGCCTGCATGCCCGCCGTGCCCAGCGGTTCACTTCCTGCAATTAAAAATACCTTATAGAGTTTGTTTGTTAAGTCCATTCTTTTCAATTTAGTGATTACATCCTGAGTCTGTCTGGATATGGCAGGCGTTCGGATCTTGTTTAAGTGCACTCTTGTTTGAAGTACAAAGTAAAGCAATATCGCGTCTGAGTAGATACCTGAAATGTGATATTAACATAAATTTTAAGAATTATAAATAGTGTGAGAACCTTTCTTGGCAATATCTCGTGATAAATAGTGCGTATTATTTGTCTGACTGGAAGAAAAATTCTTTACATTTGTATAATCTTTAAAATATCATGCTATGTTAGGTGCAGTTATAGGTGATGTAGTGGGTTCCGTGTACGAGTTTCACAATACCCGCGATTACAATTTTCCGATGTTTTCTTCTTCCAGTAATTATACAGATGATACCGTTATGACCATGGCAGTTGCCGATTGGGCGATGAAGTGCAAGGCGGCAGGCGAAACGGCTTACCCGCATCAGCTACTGGAAGAGTGTATGGTAAAAGTAGCCAACGCTTATCCTTGTCCGATGGGTGGTTACGGAGGTAAGTTCCGTCTGTGGCTTTTTTATCCTCAAAGCCTGACAGACGACACAACCGGAAAGCCGGCAGTACGTCGGTGTCCTTACAATTCCTGGGGAAACGGCTCTGCCATGCGAGTCTCATCCATAGGCTGGCTGTTTGATACGTTAGAAGAAACCGAGAGAGTGACCGGCATTTCGGCTTCTATCACACACAATCATCCCGAGGGAATAAAAGGTGCGCAGGCAGTAGCGGCAGTCATCTATCTGGCGCGTACCGGCAGCGGAAAAGCAGAAATCAAACAATATATCGAAAAACGCTTCGGTTACAACCTGAATGAAAGCTGGGAACATTTGCATCAAACCTACCGTTGGGACTCGAGTTGCCAAGGCACGGTTCCGCAGGCACTGATTGCTTTTCTCGAAAGCAAGGACATGGAGAGTGCCCTCCGCATGGCAGTTTCCATGGGCGGTGACAGCGATACACTTGCCTGCATCACGGGGGCAGTGGCCGAAGCATACTATCAGGAAATTCCCTCGTTTATAGCGGACAAAGTACTTTCTTTATTACCTGAAGAATTTCTCAGTCTGCTGAAGCAGTTGGCAGACGGAGCTTATGCCTCATGTTACGCAAAATATATAGCTGGATACACTCCGGCAAAAAACAGAGAATATACCCCCGACCGGATTTCCTCGCTGAAACCGGGTGAGGTATTTGTCTTCGGTTCTAATCTGGCAGGACATCACGGTGGTGGAGCAGCACGACTGGCTTATGAACGATTCGGTGCGAAGTGGGGGACAGGCGTTGGAATGACCGGACAATGTTATGCCATACCTACCATGCAGGGAGGAGCAGAAACCATCCGTCCCTATGTAAAAGATTTTGTAGCATATGCCAAAGTACATCCGGAAAATAAGTTCTGGGTAACTCGGATAGGCTGTGGAATAGCAGGATTCAAAGACAGAGAAATCGCCCCACTGTTTACCGATGCACTCGACGTGCCGAACATCATCCTACCCAAGACCTTTTATGATATACTGATGAAGCGATGACGAATAAAACAAGCTGAAAACTGTTGGTTGTCTGCTTTTTTCTGTTTATCTTTCGACTGAATAAGATTTGAAAACAAAAAATAAAAATTAATATGGGAATCATGAATACTATTTTCGGAAATGTTTCCGAAATGGATATTGCCAGTTTACAAAAAGAGTTTGGCGCATTGCTTTGCGAGGGAGAACGTATTGAAAGGGCTTATAAGCTGATAAGGGACAAGTGGGTATTTACCAATAAGCGTCTGATCATTCAGGATGTTCAGGGAGTGACGGGTAAGAAAAGAGAATATTTGTCTGTACCCTATCGTTCCATAGAACGTTTTTCGATAGAAACTGCCGGTACATTTGATATGGATGCCGAAATGAAAATCTGGATAAGGGGATGTGAAGAACCTCTGGAACAGAATTTTGGTAAGGATTCGAACATTATAGAGATACAGCGAGTACTGGCGCAGTATGTGCTGTAACAGCTCGCTGTAATTCATGCATTTGTTGGATTTATTATTAAGCAATAATCTGTAATATGCTGAAATTCATTCTTTTTGTGCTAGCAGGTGCTGTAATTTATGTATTGTTTTCTTATGTATTGAGATTATTTAATCTGTCTGATGACTTGATAATTGGGATTACCAGCGTATGTGTCAGTTGTATACAAGGATATATTGGATATCTTATTTATATTAGGCCTGATAAAACGAAGATTCAGTAATTCTGGAAGTCGTTTTTATCCACATGCCTTTTTATTTTTCCACTCGTCTATAGTCAAGAGTGTGAAATGTTCTGTCCGTACATCTCCTAATGGGGATGGTTTTCCTTGTTCTGTATGATGGAATTTAAATCCGCATTTGTCCATTACCCGGCGCGATTTGAAATTCCCATCGTAATATCCGCACCATACTCTTTTAATTCCCAAGTCTTCAAAACAATGTTCTAACAGGCGATGTACGGCTTCCGGTATCAGACCTTTTCCCCAATAAGGAACTCCTATCCAATAGCCTATTTCTGCATCGCCTTCCTGCATGTCTGCACTGTGTACACTGTCGCCAAACATGATACCCACACTTCCTATGGGTTCTTGAGTTTCTTTCAATACCACAGCGTATGTTTCAGGGGCAGAGAGAATGTTGCGGATAACATTTCTGCTATCTTCCACAGATGTGTGTGGCGGCCATCCTGCTATAGGACCGATATTCGGGTTTTGAGCATATTTGTAAAGTGCTTCTGCATCATTTTCGTTCCATCGACGCAGTATTAGTCTTTTGGTTTCCATAGCTTGTGTTATTTATCAGTCATGTAGGTTTTGTATAATCAATTCCCTTATTAGTCAAAAGTACAATTATTTGTTGATATTCAATGTTGGTTCTGATTTTTTATGTAGAGATAAAGAGCCGTATTATTACTTGTGATGAAGTGAAGTGCACCACAGTAATGATACGGCTCTTTTCACGTTTATCAGTTATGGCCTATAACTTAGAGTGTCATTATCGGTTTGATAGACCTTTTCGATAATTTGTTTATTAATTATTTTGTTTCTCCCAAAAGAATATCTGCTCCCTGAATAAATGTAATATCACGCGGTATGCCTGCACCATTGATTTTGTCGAGGTCTGCCTGAAGTGCAGGAGTGATTCCACCGTTTTCGGCTCTGTACTTCGTAGCGAACTCTACGTTTCCGTCTCCCTGTGTTTGGAGGATTAGCGCAGCCCAGCCGTTCATGGCTTCTTTTGCCTTTCCGAAATCTATTACATACTGACCTTTGGCGTCACGTGAGAAGGCTCCTGCTTTTTCCATATAGTTGAAGCACATCATGTTGGCTTTTCCATGCGATGAAGCTGCTCCAAATCTTACGGAACGCAAGATGCCTGCAATATAAGTAGCGATAGCATCTTCGGCTGTAATATTGGTGATTTCGCCCATTTCGATAAGTTTGGTTACCATGAACAGACCTAAGATATCTGCTTTAGCTTCTTCCCATGAAGTCTTTTCGGTTCCCATCACGGCATCCACACTTTCGTTGGTGTTAATGGTCTGCTTAACACCCAGTCCGTGCGCTACTTCGTGGAAAGTAACATTCCAGAAGAATGCGTCGAAGTTAAGGTATTTCTGCTGTTCGGGTGTTACGATAAGTTGTCCGATAGGCATAAGGATTTTATCAAACTTTGCTTTCATGGAGTTTCTCAGTTGCAGACGACGGGTACCTTTCAGTGCGTGTACTCTTTCATCGTTCGGCAGATTGATGGCGATCGTCTTACTGCCGGCGTTGCAGTCGCCTGCATAATACACGGCATCGTATACGTTCAGGTCGGACGATGTACCCGGAACAAATGTCTTGTATTCTGGTGCACAAGGCAATTCTTTCTGGAGAGCCGGAAGCATGGCTACAAATTTTGCAAGGTCTTTGCTTCTAGCTTCGTCTTTCAACAGGATAAACGACTCGTATGAGGCTTTGGTTTCCTGGAACTTGTCGTCGTAACTTTCAATAGGACCTGTCACAAAATCTATTTTGCTGTCTTTCATGTCCATCCATGCAAGGTCGCTTTCCAGATAGTCATCTGTCTTGAATGCCTCGATACGCTTCTCAAGATAGTTTTCCAGCCCCGGATCTTCTGCCAATGTCACTGCTTTCTCCAGTAAAGCACAGATACGTCCTATTTCTTCGGCATAGGCTTCATGATACCAGACACTTTTTAATGAACCATCTTCGTTTCTGCGGATAACGGTGTACCATGAATTCTTGTTAGCGTCTTCGAATGCGTCGAACTCCTCTGCTGTAATGTCATGCGGATAGTAGTTACATACAGCCGGTTTCTCGCCATAGCCGGCCAGAAACGGTTTGTTATTGTCAAGACGATCCCAAGCCCCATAGTGAATCATGGCAAACTCTTTTGCATAACTGTCAGTGATGGTATCGAGCTGGCTCTTGTCACCAAAAGTCTGCTGCCAGAAAAGATCGTCGGTGATTTCTCCTACCTGAAAGAATATTTTTACCAACTCTTTTTCCTTGTCATTCAGATTGTTTACAAGGTCGGATTTCAATTCTACATGAGCATACTCCTCAACTTTTGCTTTCATAGGAGATTCCTGCTGTTGGGTACTGCAAGAAAACAATGTTGAGGCTACAGTTGCAACTCCCAACAAAGATGCCGAAAGGTTAATCATTTTTTTTCTCATAATCGATTGTTTATTCTTTGGTTTGCGAAGATACGAAAAGTAGCTGACAATACATTAGTTTACATAAATCTCATCCACAAAAATAAAGGCATCTCCACCTGGCCAGGTGTGCCATGAGGGGAGTTTAGGAGTGATTTTGCCAACTATCCTGACATAGCGTGCCTGTTGTGTGTCGAATGTCAGTTCATGGCGATAGATACCGTCAGGATCGTCTTTCTTTAACACAGGTTTTGAACTTTCTGCCACTTTGGTGAAATGCTTTCCGTCGGCAGAACACCATACTTCCATACCTGTGATGTCCATTACGGCAGATCCGATTGCTACATCGGTACGGAATGCTGCACTCGATACTTCTGTTTCCTTTCCTAAATCTACTGTAGCATTTAGATCGCAGAGGAAGCCCAGCCAGCGGCCGGTATTGTAACGTGTATCTCCAGTCAGTCCGTCGGTCAGTATGGAAGCTCCTTTGTAAGTATAGGTAGGACTCGGCTGTCCGGCCAGCGTTACAGGGCAGAATGTAGCTTTGTTTACACTGATCGTATCACACACTAAACTGTTGTCTGTTTCTCCCGGCATAATAACCTTTGCCTTAAGTATGGCATTGCTGTTTATAGTGAACGGTTCCTTATAAAGTTGTGATGCTTCTGTAGGTTCGCTACCATCCAAGGTATAATATATCTTTCTGTTTCCAAGAGTATTCAGTCGTATGCTGAGTTTACGGTTCAATGTATCATTCTCGTAGTCGGATGTTACTTCGAATGCTCCTTTATGGTAGCTCAGTCCATATTTGTCATATCGCTTGATGATGTTGAACATACGTAAAGCAAATTCATGATAATCTCTGTTCTGCTTGTCAAAACCGTTCCATGTAATTTCTGCGAGTGCGGCAAGTCGGGGCAGCAGGCGGTACTCTATCTGCTCCATTGTTTCTATATCTTCGCTCCAGAGGCAAGCTTGAATACCTTTAATGTGTGCAGCATCAGTCTCGGTCATATCGCTGAGGACAGGATTAAAGTCATATACTTTTCTTATGGCATTATCTCCCGGCAGATTGAGCACATCCATTGCGCTGAAGTAAAGTTGTCCGCAAGGAGTCATGATTACATCGTATCCCTTTTTAGCCGCTTCTGCACCATATTCCGCATTTCTCCATGCCATAACAGTAGCATTGGGTGTCGCTCCTCCGGCAAGAATCTCATCCCAGCCTATAATGCGCCGTCCGTTTTCCTCAACAAATTTTTCCACTTCGGTCATAAAGTAGCTTTGCAGTTTGTCCTCTGCTTCATACTGCTTGGTATCTTTCCATCCTTGAGCCTTGATAAGGGCCTGACATTTGGGACATTCCTTCCAGCGGTCGCGCGGACACTCGTCTCCACCAATGTGAATGTAGTGTGAAGGGAACAGTTGCATGACTTCTGTCAATACATCTTTCACAAACGGCAAAGTCTTGTCACTTCCTACGCACAACACATCCTTGTGTACACCATATTCTACAGCTGTTTCGTAGGACCCTCCGGTACAACCGAGTTCCGGATAGGCAGCCAGTGCCGACTTGATATGTCCAGGAAGGTCTATCTCGGGTATAACTTCTATGTATCTTTCGGCTGCATATTTTACAATTTCCTGAATATCCTTTTGCGTATAGAAACCGCCATAAGGTTTTCCGTCAGTCCCTTTCACACCGTCTGTACGCAGTGATTCCTTTCTTTTGGAGCCTATTTCGGTGAGTAGGGGATACTTCTTTATTTCTATTCTCCAGCCTTGATCTTCAGTAAGATGCCAGTGAAATACATTCAGATTGTGCAGTGCCATAAGGTCGAGATACTGTTTCACTTGCTCTACGTTGAAAAAGTGACGTCCTACATCGAGATGCATGCCCCGGTATGCCAAGCGGGGATAGTCTTCGATGTTAGTCTGTTGGAAAGCAATTTTGTCGCTTGCCTCTACAGGGGAAGCCTTACGAAGTGTCTGTACCCCATAGAAGACACCTGCATGCGATCCTCCGGTTATGGTGATACCGTCGCTGCTTACGGCGAGCCGGTAACCTTCAGGATTTTTTATGCTTTTGTCTATGTTTAGCGTGATGTAATTTTTTGTTGCCTCTGTCGATGTGGCGAGGGTATAACCTGTACATTCGTCGATGTAAGCGTTCAGGAATCCGGCAATGGTCTTCATTTCATTGTCATTTTCGGGAGTAACAATGACGGTTCCTTTGTCCAAAATAAACGGCTTAGTCTGTGGCGTTACTTCGGTATGCTGCGGCAGCGGGATAATGGCATAGTCGGCAGTTCCTTCCCGTATATCTCTGCAAGAAAAAAGAGTTACTGTAACTGTTGCTGCGAGTAAGAATGATTTTAAATTCATATGTTATCAGTTAAAGGTTATATACGTTCTTAATAATTCTCTATACTTATTGTTTTTGTCTAACTCCAGATAAACTTTTTCGGAGCCGTTTGAATAATAAATTTACCTTCTAATTGTTAGTCGTAACTTTGGGCTACTTCTTCAGTTTTTTGTTGTCCTTACGACAACTATATACATAAGATTGTATACCTTATGTTCATATCGTTTTTTAATGTTTGGTACGTAACTACAAATATAGAGAATTATATAATTATAAATATTCTTCTTGTTATCTTTCTGTTTCCAGAAAAATATTTCTTTGATGTCTAATACTGGAGCTGTTTCTGATATCGCTATTCTCTTTATTACTACTTTTGTAATAAAAAATAATTATGGATAAAATAATCAGTTCTATAACAAATATACTCAACATTGATGACGAAATTCTAACTAAGTTTCTTGGTTATCTTCATCCAATGACTGTCCCTAAAAAAACAATATTAATAAGGCCTCTCATTACAGATGAAAATGTATATATAATTGAAAAAGGAATAGCTCGTTCCTATGTAATGATTAATGAAAAAGAGGTCACGTCATGGTTCAGTAAAGAAGGTGAACTGATATTTTCAACTAATAGCTTTTACGGAAAAACAGAAGGATATGAAAATGAAAGGGTACAGATTCTGGAAGACTCATTGCTTTACTATATTAAAATTTCCGATCTGGAGGAACTCTGTTTTCAGCATATTGAAATATCTAACTGGCTTCGGTTGCTGCATCAAAAGGCATTTGTGGAAATGGAAAGGAGGCTTATATATCGTTTATATATGTCTGCAGAAGAACGCTACAGAGATTTTTATGCCAAAAACCCTGAAATATTTCAGCGTGTAAACCTTAGCTTTATAGCCTCGTATCTCGGAATATCTCAAGTTACATTATGGAAATTGAGAAAGAATATTAAGTAGTTAAAGAAATGGTCGGTTGTAGCGGTACTTATTTTGTATCGTATCATACAAAAATATAGTTTTGTGGTAACTTATTGAGGTTTTATAAAAGATATGCTACCAAAGTTACCAGCAAAACAGCCGAGGATAGTATGGCTTGATGTACTCAGGCTATGTGCCATATTTATGGTTATCTGTATTCATTGTTCTGATCCGTTTAATGTTTCTCCAGAGGCGCGCTCCAATCCGGATTTTAATTTGTGGGGAGGCATTTATGGTTCTTTTCTTAGACCATGCGTGCCATTGTTTGTCATGATTACGGGTATTCTGTTGTTGCCTGTAAAAATGTCTTTTGAAGACTTTTATAAGAAAAGACTTCTCAGAATAGCTGTTCCATTTCTTTTGTGGTCTGTTTTATACAATCTTTTTCCATGGCTAACCGGAGTTCTAGGCTTGCCGCAAAGTACGATGTCCGATGTATTTGCTTACGCACCAATTGACGCGTCGCAATCTTTTAGTGATGCAATCAAAAACATAGCTCTTATTCCTTTCCAATTCAATGTTTATACAGTACCGATGTGGTATTTATATATGTTGATAGGGCTTTATCTATATATGCCGTTCTTCTCTTTTTGGGTGGAGCAGGCAACGGTTAGGCAGAAAAAGATTTTTTTGATGTTTTGGTCTTTTTCTCTTTTCTTACCTTATGCTTATTCTTTTTTTTCGCCCAACCTTTTAGGTGTTAGTGCTTGGAATACATTTGGTACACTTTATTATTTTGCAGGATTCAACGGGTATTTACTACTTGGAAATTATCTTGTCAATGATGTAAAGGAATGGAAATGGTGTAAGACAATTATTTTAAGCTTACCTGTGTTCGCTATAGGATATATTGCTACATATATAGGCTTTAAAACGATGACAGCTAATCTGGAATGTTCGGAGCAGGAAATGGAATTATTCTTTTTATACTGTTCTCCTAATGTCGCTTTAATGACATTAGCATTTTTTCTTGTTATACGTAAAGTCAGAGTAAAGTCGAAAAGAATGATTCTTATGCTTGAGAATATTACAAAATGCGGCCTGGGAATTTATATGATACATTATTTTATTGTAGGGCTTGGATATGCTATAGCTGATGCCTTAGCGATTCCGGTATTTTTACGTATTCCTGTTACAGCCGTTATTGTTTTTGTTATTTGCTGGGTATTTGTTTCTGCTTGTTACAAGTTTGCTCCGAAATATTCAAAATGGATATTCGGATGAGGAAATGGCTTTAATGTTAATCTTATGATGTGATTTTAATAGGGGATATACATTTGAATGGTCATGATATAAAATTTACTTTTTGTCAAAATGAAATTTAAACTTCTCTACAATCGTAAAATCAGTAGGGGATATCATATTTATTATAGATTTGTTATTCTTATACATGTAAGCAAGTTTCGATGAAAGGTATTTTTAATTATATACGAATATCTGTCTGTAAATGTGGTGTGAATAATAGTATGTTTGATATAGGTAACATTTTTCTTATAGCATAATGATAGTTTTTGAATGGGCTGTCTGAAGCTGAAATTAGATTGAGAAATCTTAAATTCTAGTTTGATTTCTATTTAAAAATAAGATATGCCGGGGTTTTAAATAAAACAACAGGACGTTTTTGTCAACTTATCAGGATGTTTTTGATGAAATATCAAGGTGTTTGGATGCTTTTAATTCTTAATATAAGTACACTTATTTAACTGTTGGAGAATATTAGATTGTAATATGAATAGTTACAAACGAAGTTGACATTAACATTGCGTTCTATTTGACGAAAATCTTCAGAATGTGCTGATAGAGAAAATAGATTAATTTGACAGATTTGATACTCAATTGGTTGCTTGGTTGCCTTTTTGATATATAGCGTACTGTTTGATAACTTGGGGGGATTATTTTATAGATAGAGTCTAGTTTTTGTAGCTAAAAAATTATGTAATTTCATTACTGTCCCGTAAAAGTGGATAAATAGTTCTTTGAAATAACTGAAATATAGCTTATTATACTCTATTTGTAAAGCGCGACGATTTGAAATTGTACCTTTGAAACCAAATCAAATGGCTTCAAATGAATCAAGACAAATATGTTTTCGCTCAATTGGTAGAGTTTTTGAACAACAATAAATTCAGAAGAATCGTGGACAAATACGATGGAAATCGTTACGTCAAACATTTCACTTGCTGGAACCAGCTTCTTGCTATGATGTTCGGACAGCTAAGCAATCGTGAGAGCCTACGCGACCTGATTGTTGCATTGGAAGCACATCAAGCCAAGTGTTATCATTTGGGATTGGGTCGTGAACCCTTGGCCAAAACCACACTTGCATCAGCTAACCAAAATAGGGATTACAGAATCTTTGAAGATTTTGCATTCTTCATGATGAAAGAAGCCAGTGATAAACGAGCTACTCATATTCTGGATATCGAAGGAAAGAAGTACGCTTTTGATTCAACCACCATTCCGTTATGTTTGGCAACATTTCCTTGGGCTAAATTTCGAAGTAAAAAAGGTGGAGTCAAGGCACATGTCCTTTATGACATTGAGGCTCAGGTTCCGGCTTTTTTTACAGTAACCACAGCTTCAAAACATGACTCAACAGCAATGTCTGCAATTCATTATGAACCAAATGCATACTATATTTTTGATAGAGCGTATGATTCGTTTAAGGAACTATATCGGATTCATCTTACTGGCTCTTTCTTTGTCGTAAGAGCCAAGTCGAATCTTAAATTTAAGTTCTGCAAATGGAAACGCAGACTACCAAAGAATATACTATCTGATGCTGAAGTGAAATTATCAGGATATACCTCTGAAAAGAAGTATCCGGAATCATTCAGGATTATCAGGTTCTATGATGAAGAAGATGATCGTGAATTTACCTTCCTGACAAATGCCAAACATATATCTGCACTTGATGTAGCTAATCTCTATAAAAAGAGATGGCTTGTAGAACTGTTCTTCAAATGGTTGAAGCAGCACCTTAAAATCAAAAGGTTCTGGGGCACCACAGAAAACGCAGTCCGTATTCAGATAAGTGTGGCTATTATCACTTATTGTTTGGTAGCTATTATCCAACATGATTTGCACTTAAGCCGTTCGACCTATGAGGTCCTACAGATTTTGAGCATTTCATTAACGGATAAAACACCTTTACAAGAGTTGTTCAATAAGACTAATTTCAATGATGTCAAAGAGCAATTAAATCCCCTTTTCCCGGGGTTGTTTGATTAATATTTAATTCGTCCCGATTTTAACGGGACACTAATGATGTAATTTAATTTTTACAACAAGAGTCTGAGATTTTTTCTTTTGCGAGAGGATTTTATTCTTTTCAAATTTTCTGCTACAGTTTTTGTAGATAGAAAATTTCTGTAGCAAAATTGTAGCAGAACTTGACTAAGATGTGATTTTTAATTATGCTGGGGATGATTGCAAAATGGCACTATAAAATAAAAAAATACGAGATTCACTATTACTAAATCTAATAGCAGGTTTAGGCTGTCTATTTTTATATTACTCCAATTCCTGCTTCAATGCTTTGATTTCTTTCTCTTCTTCTGATAGTTCTTCTTTAATAAGGTATGTTTCTGGCATCTTTCTATGTACCAGACCATTCTCTTTTGCTTTTAATAATAAGTTATTATCAGAACTAATCACTACAATGTTTTGAATGTCATAACCGGATTTAAGTGCTGATAATATAAACCAATCATCATTTATGTCTTTATTAAAATCTCCGCCTTCAAAACACTCTTTTGACGGATCTTTACATGTTTCAATTATGAATTTTGGCTGAAAGCCTTTAATTTTACAACGTAGGGCAGTGCCCTACGTTTTGAATACCCCATACCAAATACGCCCTGAAATACAGGGCATTGGTCTGTACTATATAATTTAAGGCTTTCAGCCAAAATATTTCCGTGCTTGTCAGGATTAATTTCAGTTCATTTTCTAGCCTTTATATCCAGCTTCACCGGCTTAATCATATTCTTAGGATCAAGGATTGTATCCAAATCTTCCTGAGTAAGAATTCCTTCTTCAAGAACAAGGTCGTAAACGCTTCGTCCTGTTTCCATTGCTTTCTTTGCAATATAAGTTGAGTGATCATAACCAATATACGGATTCAGAGCTGTTACAACACCGATACTGCGCTTAACTTCATTGCGGCAAGCCTCTTCGTTTGCAGTGATTCCGTCGATACACAATGTACGCAAAGTATCGAAACCGTTTATCAATAAATCAATAGATTCGAAACAGCATTGTGCCATTATCGGCTCCATAGCGTTGAGCTCCATCTGTGATGCTTCGCCTGCCATAGTTACACAAAGTTCATTTCCCATGACCTTGAAAGCAATCTGGCTCATAACTTCAGGTATTACCGGATTTACTTTTCCCGGCATGATTGATGAACCCGGCTGACGTGCAGGAAGATTTATCTCTCCGAATCCGCAACGCGGACCGCTGGCAAGCAATCTCAAGTCATTACATATCTTATTAATTTTAACAGCTACTCTTTTCAGTGCAGACATATAACCCACCATACATGAAGTGTCGGAAGTCGCGCCTACCCAATCATCGGCAAGACTTACTTCCCAACCTGTTATTTCCTTCAATGCTTCGATAGTCTTTTCAGCATAACCCGGTTCGGAACATATTCCTGTACCAATGGCTGTTGAACCCATATTCACAACAAGGAAATCTGCCGCAGCTTCGTTAAGATGTTTTATTTCATTTCTCAGGATACTTGCAAAACCATAGAAAGTTTGTCCAAGTGTCATCGGCACGGCATCTTCCAGCTGTGTGCGTCCCATCTTTATAATGTGAGCAAATTCATCACCTTTTTTCTGCAAAGCTTCAATCAGAGCTTCAAGATGCGGTAAGAATTTAAGATGGCTTGCGTAAAGTCCCATGTGGATAGCTGTTGGATAAGCATCGTTGGTTGACTGCGAGCGGTTTATTGTGTCGTGAGGTGAGCAGAATTCATATTCTCCAGCTTTCTTTCCAAGATGCAATAATGCTATGTTAGCAATTACTTCGTTGGCATTCATATTGGTACTTGTTCCGGCTCCACCTTGAATCATATCCACCTGGAACTGGTCGTGATATTTTCCGTCAAGAATATCTTTACATGCAGCTTCGATGCTTTTCAGTTGTTCGTCGCTAACTAAACCTAAAGCGTTGTTAGCTTTTGCAGCAGCAAGTTTTGTATATGCCAGTCCGTGAATGAAAAGAGGATAATCCTGCAATTTGAACTTACTTATTGAGAAATTTTCAATACCTCTCAGTGTCTGTATTCCATATAGTGCGTCTGCCGGAAGTTCTCTTGTTCCCAGCAAATCATGTTCTGTTCTTGTATTTTTGATATTTTCCATAAGGCATTAATATTTAGTTGTTATTATTATATCGCAAAGATATAAACTAACATTATGTAAGCAAATATTATTGTGTTAAATAGTATTTTTATTGTTTTATATAGTGGCATAGGGTATAAGTAATGTGTTTTGCTTACAAATTGTGTGCGTAAATGTAATATCTCTTGGAGCAGAAAAAGCTATATTCCTATATGAATTTTGGCTGAAAGCCTTTAATTTTACAGCGTAGGGCGGATGAGCAATCATCCTAATATTGGCAATCCTTTTAAGAATGCCAATAAAGCGGAATTTAATGCGAGAATGAATTGTAATTCCACTTATACAGATGTAATGCTATACCCAAAAGAATAGCATTGTATTTAAGTAATATTTAAATACTATTTAAAAAGTATATATAAAGCTAGGGGATAATTAACCTCTTAGCTTTTTGTATTTTTAAGAAGAAAAATCACAATTCGTTTTGGGGAATAATCACATTTCGTTTTGAGGCTTGTAATCGTTACTATTTTTACAGGCTGATTTTTAGTAACGATTTAGTAACGGAACTTTGTCAGAAGTAGGCATTTTAGTGTCTTTCGATTGTTCGTCGGATAAATAAAAAAAGTCCCGTAAAACATTGATTTTACGGGACTTGTCTATTTCTTTCCTCCTAATTTCTTAGGTCGTTGCGGAAGCTGGGGGATTCGAACCCCCGGTACGGTTACCCGTACGGCAGTTTAGCAAACTGCTGGTTTCAGCCACTCACCCAAACTTCCAAATGTAGCGCATACGGGAATCGAACCCGTGTTTCAGCCGTGAGAGGGCCGCGTCCTGGGCCACTAGACGAAAGCGCCATATCTGTAGAAACTAAAAGCGGAAGCTGGGGGATTCGAACCCCCGGTACGGTTACCCGTACGGCAGTTTAGCAAACTGCTGGTTTCAGCCACTCACCCAAACTTCCAAATTTATTGTTTCTGCTTACGTTTTCTCTCAAACGCGGTGCGAAGATAGATGGATTTTTTGATTTGTGCAAACTTTTGCGATACTTTTTTTATGCCTTCTATGGTGTTGTTTCGATAGTTTTCTGATTCTAAACTGATTAAGATTTTTATTTTTTTTCTTTGAGTCGGACTGCTTGTCTGTATTTGTCGGATGTATTTTAATTTTTCAAAGGTTGGGATTTTTATATTCATTTTTGTAACTGTTGCAAATTGATAATATCACTAATTTTAGGTATTGTATAATTAGGCTTTATTGACTATCTTTGCATTCGGTTTTCAAATAGAGTAAAAACTAGATTAAATTATCAATTATGGCAATGAATTTTAAAGAAGGTCGTTGGAACCATGAAATCAACGTTACCGATTTCGTAAAGACTAACATTACCCCTTACGAAGGCGACGCCTCATTTTTGGCTGGTCCTACCGAACGTACAAAGGCTGTATGGAACAAGTGTCTGGAAGCTTTGGCTGAAGAACGTGCAAACAACGGAGTACGCTCGCTCGATCCTTCTACAGTTTCTACTATCACATCTTTTGCAGCTGGATATATTGACAAGGATAACGAAGTGATTGTAGGATTGCAAACTGATGAAGTGTTACGCCGTGCCATCAAACCTTTTGGAGGTATTAAGGTGGTAGAAAAAGCGTGCCGCGAAAACGGAGTAGAGGTTGACCCTAAGGTAAAAGATATTTTTACCCATTATCGCAAAACGCATAACGATGGTGTATTTGATGCATATACTGAAGAGATTCGTTCGTTCCGCTCTTTGGGATTTTTGACTGGATTACCTGATAATTATGCTCGTGGACGTATAATCGGTGATTACCGTCGTTTGGCATTGTATGGTATTGATCGTCTGATTGAGGCAAAACAGGACGATTTACGTCATCTTACAGGTCCTATGACTGATGAGCGAATCAGATTGCGTGAAGAAGTGGCAGAGCAAATTAAGGCTTTGAAGGAAATAAAAGTGATGGGACAGCAGTACGGACTCGATTTGAGTCGTCCGGCTACTACTGCACAGGAAGCTGTTCAGTGGGTATATATGGCTTACCTGGCTGCTGTGAAAGAACAGGATGGTGCTGCAATGTCACTTGGTAATGTTTCGTCATTCCTTGATATTTATATTGAGTATGATATGGCTCACGGAAATCTTGATGAGTTGCATGCTCAGGAGTTGATTGACCAGTTTGTCATTAAGTTGCGTATGGTGCGTCATCTTCGTATGCAGGCTTATACGGATATCTTTGCCGGTGACCCGACTTGGGTAACGGAATCTATTGGTGGACGTTTTAATGATGGCCGTACGAAAGTCACAAAGACTTCATTCCGTTTCCTCCAGACTCTTTATAACCTGGGTCCTTCTCCAGAACCTAACTTAACTGTTCTGTGGAGTCCGCAGTTGCCGGAAGGATTCAAGGATTTCTGTGCTCGTGTGTCGATTGATACATCATCTATCCAGTATGAAAATGATGATTTGATGCGTGAGGTACGTAATTCGGATGACTATGGTATCGCATGCTGTGTGTCTTATCAGGATATAGGTCGTCATATTCAGTTCTTCGGTGCACGTTGTAATCTGGCTAAAGCTTTGTTGCTGGCTATTAATGGTGGACGCTGTGAAAATACAGGAACACTGATGGTGAAGGATATTCCTGTGCTGACGGGAGATGTACTGAACTACGAAGAGGTGCTGGCTAACTATAAGAAGGTCTTGAAAGAAATGGCTCGTGTGTATAACGAAGCGATGAACATCATTCACTACATGCATGATAAATATTATTATGAAAAAGCTCAGATGGCATTTGTTGATACAAATCCGGTTATCAATCTGGCGTATGGTGTAGCGGGTATGTCTATTGCTGTCGATTCACTTTCGGCTATCAAATATGCTAAAGTTACCGCTAAACGTAATGAAATCGGCCTGACTGAAAGCTTTGATATCGATGGCGAATTCCCATGCTTCGGTAATGATGATGACCGTGTAGACCATTTGGCTGTCGACTTGATTTATTATTTTGATGAGGAATTGAAGAAGCTTCCGGTATACAAGAATGCAAAACCAACATTGTCTATTCTTACTATTACTTCAAATGTGATGTATGGTAAGAAGACTGGTGCAACTCCTGATGGACGTGCAAAAGGTGTTGCTTTTGCTCCAGGTGCTAACCCGATGCACGGACGTGATAAGAATGGTGCTGTCGCTTCTTTGAGCTCGGTTGCTAAATTGCGTTATCGTGACTCACAGGACGGTATCAGTAATACGTTCTCTATTGTTCCGAAATCGCTTGGTGTAGATATGGAGAATCGTGTAGAGAATCTTGTTACAATGATGGATGGCTATTTTATCAAGGGTGCTCATCACCTGAACGTAAATGTGCTGAACCGTGAGATGCTGGAAGATGCTATGGAGCATCCGGAAAAATATCCGCAACTTACGATTCGTGTTTCCGGATATGCTGTCAACTTCATTAAATTGAGCCGCGAGCATCAGTTGGAGGTTATTTCTCGTAGCTTCCACGAACGTATGTGATTTTGGTAATCATTACTTGATATGTAAAACATTTGTCGTTCTCCTCGCTGAGCTGGGCGGCAAATGTTTTTTCTTTAATTAATATTGAACAGATGATTAGAGTACATTCATATGAATCGCTTGGTACGTACGATGGTCCGGGGATTCGCCTTGTTGTCTTTTTGCAGGGCTGTAATTTCCGTTGTTTGTATTGTGCCAACCCTGATACCATTGATGCAAAGGGAGAGAGTAAGGAAACTGCTCCTGAAGATATTTTGAAGATGGCTGTCAGTCAGAAACCTTTTTTCGGAAAGAAAGGGGGAATTACATTTAGTGGAGGTGAACCGACTTTTCAGGCTAAAGCGCTGATTCCATTGTTTCGGATGTTAAAGGAGGAAGGTATTCATATCTGCGTTGATACTAACGGGGGTATCTGGAATGAAGATGTAAAAGAACTCTTTTCACTGGCAGACTTAGTTTTGCTTGATGTGAAAGAATTCAATAATGAACGTCATAAGACTCTTACCTCACGTAGCAATGAGCAAACACTTCGTACGGCGGCATGGCTGGAAGAAAATGGAAAACCATTTTGGCTGCGTTATGTACTGGTGCAGGGCTATAGCTTCTTTCGGGAAGATATTGAGGCGTTAGGAGAGAATTTTAAAGATTATCGCATGATACAACGGGTGGAAATTCTTCCGTATCATACCTTAGGAGTACATAAATATGAAGCAATGAAGCTGGAGTATAAACTGAAAGGTGTGAAACAAAATACGCCCGAGCAACTGGAAGAAGCCCGGACGTTATTTGAAAAGTATTTTGATACAGTTTATGTAAATTGATTTATACGCTCTGAATATAATCTTTCGAGTTATTTGTCAGCCTGATGCATGGTGTTTAACTTTGCATCAGGCTTTTTTATTTAGCGGTTATTCTTTTGCAAATGGATTGCATAGGCCAAGATGACAATAAAACAAAGCAACGGAACGATAAAGCCTGTAGCTGTGCTTATTGTATCTGCGATGTATCCCATAATTATGGGAGCTATGGCTCCTCCTACAATACTCATAATAAGATAGGAAGATGCGCGTTTAGTATGTTCACCTACACCTCGTATGGCAAGTGCGAAAATGGTGGGAAACATAATAGATTCGCATAGGAAGCAAAGAAAAAATGCTCCTACCGATATGACTCCCATACCTAACATCACTAAGATCATGGCTAGAATAGCTCCTGCCGCCATATACGTTAATAAACGTTCGGCACGGATGAATCCCATCAGCCAGCTTCCTCCCATTCTGCCGGCCATAAAAAGTCCCATGCCGACAAATGACAACCAGAGGGCTGCCTCACGTGCGGATATACTGATGTGCTCTGTCACATAATTGATGAAGAAACTGTTAATACCTGTTTGAGCTGCAACATAAAAAAACAGAGCTATCAGTCCGAAGGTAAAATTGCGATGCTGCCATAAAGAACTTTGCTTATTGTTTGCAGTTTCGACTGGCTCTTCGGCAAGTGTAATTTCAGGCAGATGAATGCGTGAGAAAACAATTGCTACGAGCAGAACTAATATGCCGATAATGGCATAGGGGATAGCAATACTTCCGCTTCCTCCATCTGCGGCAAAGAGGAACAAGCCTCCTACCAGTGGGCCGCAGATCCAGCCCAGTCCATTGAATGATTGTGCCAGATTTATTCGTCTTTCGGCGGAGTCTTTATCGCCTAACACCGTTACATATGGGTTGGCTGCTGTTTCTAGGCAGGTTAATCCACATCCGATAATAAACAGTGAGAGTAAGAAAAATTCGAAAGACATGATCTGTTCTCCGGGGATAAACATGAGTGCACCGATGCCATAAAGCAATAACCCAGTGACAACTCCTGCCCGATAGCCATGACGACGGATTATTTCTCCTGCTGGCATGGCCATCAGAAAGTAACCCCCATAAACTACCGCTTGTATAAGTGCTGAATGAGTTTTTGAAATACTTAATGCATCTTGAAAATGTTTGTTTAGCACATCCAGAATGCTATGTGCAAATCCCCATAAAAAGAATAGTGTAGTGATAAGTACAAACGGGACGAGGTAATTTACCCCGTCGGCCGTTTGCACCAGTCTTATTTTTGGTTTCATATGTTTTTGTTTGATAGTTATTAACTACGGCTTACCTCCAGACCTTTATTGGAAAGGCTCATTTCTACAAAACGGGCACGGTCGTTTGGCGGGTTCTGGGTAAGTATTTTACGAATACGCAAGGCGGCTTCAGGGTCTTTGGCAACCATGTATAGATAGCCACCGCCTCCGGCTCCTGGAAGTTTATAACCCAAACAAAGATCATCTATCTGTTGGGTAATGGCCGCTACACTGTTAGGATTGGTTCCTGAATCGAGTGCCTGATTCTGTTGCCATGTTTTGCGTATTAATCTTCCCATTTCCTCGAAACTGTTTCGCTGGATTGCATCGTATAGATCGATGGCATGTTGTTTCATTTGTCCCAGTAAATTCAAGTGCTCTGTAGAATTGAGGAACATGCCACGTACGATTTCTGCCAAAATACCTTTTGCGGTACGTGTGATACCTGTATAGTATAATAGATGACATTTTTGATATTCATCGTGTGTAAACAAGTGTTCTGGCAACCAGCGCACCATTGGCTCCTGGTTCCATCCGGGTTGTGTCTGCAAGAGTTTCACACCTTGAAGCACGCCTCCGTATTGATCTTGCCATCCGCCTCCGGTTGTAAGCAACTGTTCTAATATCAGTGTACGGCTTCCGATTTCGTGTTTGTCCCAGTTTAAGCCACAAAAATCGTTTATTGCTCCTAATACAGTAGAGGCTAGGATAGAGCTTGTTCCTAATCCTGAGCCGGCTGGAATAGCAGACAATAGTGTTACTTCTATACCAGCTCCGAATGAACGTAATTTTTCTTCCAGTGAAGTACATCTTTCTGCCGAGAAGTCGGGATGGAAACCTGCCAGTACTAACGCTGCCTTAGGAATAGAGAAGGGAGAGCCTACTTTATTGAATGTATGTAGTTCATCGAAAGTGGTGATAACTTCCATTGCACCCAAGTCGATGGAACGAAGGATGATTTTATACTCATTACAGGGTTTGACATAGACTTGTAACGGGGGTTGACCGTTTAGCTCTATTGCAATGTTTACCACGTTTCCTCCTTCCATCAAACTGTATGGAGGGGTATCTGTCCAACCTCCAGCTAAGTCTATACGTACCGGACTGCGTCCCCATACAATCTGGTCCGGATACACCGAAAGACGAGGGTGCTGTTTATGGTCGACTGTTGAAGTAAGCCCTTCACGCATCAGGCTGAAAGCTTTTTCTTCTTCCCGTGCTATTTCTTCTACCAAATGGCCGTCTGAATCACGCAGTTGTAATGTTCGTGCACGGAACATTGCATCGCTGATACGGGTCATTAACGGTGCAGAGGAGGGAAGGGGAGCGGGTAATTCTAATTGATGATGTGCATATTCTTCGGCTGCTTCTTGCAAATTGAGCTGATAGAATACACTGCGTTCATAATTTTTAGCCAGGGCAGTCCAGCTGTTTTTACGGAAAGCTTCACGCTGCTCTGTCAGACGGCGCAGATTGGCATAAGCTGAAATCTCATCGGCTGAAACTTTTTGTGCGTGTATCCAGATATCTTTTCCCTCGTTCAACTTCGGCTCGTCTGTCATCCAACGCATGACAATTCCAAGTTCGTCGACAGATGTACATATCGGGAATATGCGTGCAGCCTGAAGATCATGGTTACATGCTATTTCATCAGCTGTCAGGTCACGGTCTGATAACCATTTCTGAACCGGTATTCCTTGATATAAGGTTGAATCATCTTTCAGACTGCCTTTGAAAGCGTCATTAAATCCATAGGGACGGGCCACATAATTACTTTCTCCCATCGGTATGACGTCAATACAGATTCCCTCAGGAATATTGATGTGCCATTGATTGACAGGTACTCCTGTTATGATATTGCGCTTATGGAGTGTCCAGTTTTTACTTATGCAACTGTTTTCTATCCATACCTCTGAGTTTTCGGATGTCAGTGTATAGTCGGTCAGTGCATTTTGCACGAAGATAGCCGGATGAGGCTTTACTTTCTTGTGCATAATTGCTCTCTGGTCGATTACGCAATTTTGTATTGCCAGTGTAGACGAAATCATCTCCCGGCTTGTTCCATAGTGATGAAATTCACCACCCGGCAATGGCAGGATTGCTACTGTAAGTTTGTTTATTTCGGGATCGTTGATACGAGGATGGCTACCTAGAGCTGGTCCGAAGTCAGAATACATATCGTAGAAGCCGATTGATCCATCCTCTTTGAGTGAACGTTTTACCATTAACTCTACAGCCCGGTCACTCAGCAGCCAAATGCCAATATCCATCAGAAACAGATAGTTTTGCATCAATGCTCCTAATTCATCTACACTCGGCTTTTGAAGCATAAAGTCCAGCTTTTCGGGAGTATTGCGTGATGAAACAAAAACACCGTGATTCTTTGCCAGTTCAGGATCTACCCACAGTCCGTAACATACAACGTCTGCATCGGGGATTTCTTGTAAGGCTTGTTCTGCACGGATATATACATCTCCGCTGGCAATAAGTGTATGCAATTTCTCCGGGGCTTTCTGCATGATTTGCTCATACAGGGGAAGCTGAAGTGACAATAAGTTTTGTGTAAGCTTTTGACCACGTCCCCAGCGGAAAACTGGGATTGGGGTAAGTATTTTACCGGAAGGAGCATATGAGGGTAATCTCCGACTTTGGCCGCCGGCGTGTAGCAGGATACGTTTTTCGTGAGCAAGCCATTCTGTGAGTGGAGTAGTGTCACTTTCGCTGTTTTTGCATGCTTGTAATAACCATGCAGTTCCACCACCTGAACCTAACTTTGAACCTACCGGATCGGATGTACAGAACCATTCTTGATGGTTGGCATGCTCTATATCGTGAAAACATTCCACCAGATTAGGTGGAAGCGATAAAAGTTTCTTCATATTGGATTATGTCGTTTGATGATTGATGCAAATACCTTTCAGATACCATTCGTAAAGGCGATGTATTCCTTCGTCGATTTCTACTTTGTGATGCCAGCCTAAGGCATGAAGTTTAGAAACGTCGGTAAGCTTACGCATTGTGCCATCAGGTTTTGATGAATCCCATTGCAGCTTGCCCTTAAAGTCTATTTCTTTCATGATTTTTTCTGCAACTTCACGGATTGACAGCTCTTTTCCTGTACCTACGTTGATGTGGCAGTTGCGTACTTCTTTTGCCCCTTCTGCATAGGTATCTTTGAAATCGACATTTAATAATACATGTACGCTGGCGTCTGCCATTTCCTCACTCCATAAAAATTCGCGTAATGGCTTGCCTGTTCCCCATAAAGTAACGGCTTGAGGGGTAATGCCGAATTTAGCCAGTTTATCAAGAATTTCCTGGTCTGTGCAGTTGCCGTCTACACCTTCTACCGGACGTAGGTTGATATCTTTTCGTACAGCTTCCCAGTTATTCGTATTCAAGCATTTAGCAAGATGGATTTTACGGATCATTGCTGGCAATACATGACTGTTTTCCAGGTGAAAATTATCATTAGGACCATACAGGTTGGTTGGCATAACAGCAATGTAGTTCGTGCCATACTGCAAATTGAAACTTTCACACATTTTCAGTCCTGCTATTTTGGCGATAGCGTATGGCTCATTAGTATATTCTAACGGAGAAGTAAGAAGAGCTTCTTCTTTCATTGGCTGCATTGCTTCACGAGGGTAGATGCATGTACTGCCTAAAAACAATAGTTTCTTTACCCCGTGACGGAAACTTTCACCTATTACATTCTGCTGAATCTGTAAATTGCGGTAAATGAAATCAGCGCGGTATTGCAGGTTGGCCATAATTCCTCCTACATGTGCAGCAGCTAATACTACGGCATCAGGCTGTTCTTTGTCAAAGAACTCTCGTACTGCTATCGGATCCAACAAATCAAGCTCTTTATGGGTACGTCCTACCAGATTGGTAAAACCGCGTTGCATCAAATTATTCCAGATGGCAGATCCAACCAGACCTCGGTGTCCTGCCACGTATATTTTTGAAGATTTGTCTAGCATTGTGATTCTCTTTTTTAAAGTAGGAACGCGAACTTAATCACTAAGTCCGCGCCCCAAATTCATTTTTAATGAATTTATCGGTAAAATTAAAGTAGTGTCTTTTGCAGGAAATGACACTGCTATATTGATTTATAATGCAATTTTTTTACGAATTTCATATCATGCTCTACCATGATACGGACTAATTCTGCAAAAGGCGTTTTGGTAGGATTCCATCCCAAAAGAGTCTTGGCTTTCGTTGGGTCTCCTAAAAGTTGTTCTACTTCACATGGGCGGAAGTATTTGGGATCTACTTCAACTAATACTCGTCCGGTTTCACGGTCAATACCTTTTTCGTCTACTCCACTACCTTGCCATTCAAGTTCAATACCTAAATAGTGGAAAGCTAGTGTACAGAATTCACGTACGGTATGCATTTCTCCTGTAGCAATGACAAAATCTTCAGGGGTATTGTGTTGTAAAATAAGCCACATGCATTCTACATAATCCTTAGCATAACCCCAGTCGCGTTGTGCATCTAGATTACCTAGATATAACTTATCCTGAAATCCTTGTTTAATGCGTGCTGCAGCCAATGTGATCTTTCGTGTAACAAAAGTTTCTCCACGTCGTTCTGATTCATGATTAAACAAGATACCGTTTACAGCAAACATATTATAACTTTCACGATAGTTCTTTGTTATCCAGAAACCATATTGCTTTGCTACACCATAAGGCGAACGGGGATAGAACGGTGTGGTTTCCTTTTGTGGAACTTCCTGCACTTTGCCAAAGAGTTCTGAGGTAGAAGCCTGATAGATGCGACAGGTTTTTTCCAAACCGCAAATACGTACAGCTTCCAATAAACGCAATGTGCCTATGGCATCGGCTTCGGCTGTGTACTCTGGCACGTCGAATGATACTTTTACATGGCTCTGTGCTGCTAGATTGTAGATTTCTGTAGGATGAATATCACCAATAATTCGGATAAGCGAACTGGAGTCTGTCATATCTCCCCAATGTAGGTTCACCAAACGTGACTGTTTCATGTCGCGCACCCATTCATCTAAATAAAGGTGTTCGATACGTCCCGTATTGAACGATGAAGAACGGCGTAAAATACCGTGCACTTCATATCCTTTTTCTATAAGGAATTCGGCAAGGTATGAACCGTCTTGTCCGGTAATACCGGTTATTAAAGCAACTTTTCTCATAAATAAAACTTTACTGAATAGGTTGGTTTTTTTATTTCTCAACACAAAGATATGTCAAAAAAGCTGTATTGCCAAGTGCGGTTTATATTATTTCCATATTATTCACGTCTTCTTGAAATTGGATTTTTCGGCAAATGGCTCTACGATTTATTTGTTTGCGTACCCAGTGTATTCCCTTTATTTTTATTAAGTTATAAAGTACGATAGGTAAAATCTGTTACATGCACTTCACCTTCACCTCCTGCATATATGCCAGGACGGAGAGAGAGGAATTCTCCCAATGTATTGTGATGGTAGCCTTGCATGTCAAATCCCCATGGATATTTGTGCCATGTCTTACCGTCGGTGCTGTACCATCCGGAAATAATGTTGTCATAATTGCGTAAGCGTACCCATAAGCGGCATTTTCCATCATTTACGGTTATTTCCGTTTTGGGCTGGCTGGTATGTATGGCTCCACGGCGATAACGAAGAAGTTCACCGGGACGGAATCCTAACCCAAAATGCATGTCTTTATTGTAGTAGATGACTAATCCGGCTGAAGCTTCTGCATTATTTAGTTCAAGGCATGCTTCGATTTCATACCGGTGATCACCTGCACGTGCAAGAAGGGGAGAGGCATCTTTGGGACTTTTACCTTTTGCTTTCAGTGTGATGAGTTCTGGAGTGACATGGAAGCGTGCGGAGAAGTTTTCTCCGGCTGCTTGCCAGATAAAATCTTTCGCTGTACGCAATGACGGACGTTGAGGCTCCGGCAATGGAGCGGGTTTGTCTGTGAGATGTAGCCATCCGTCATCACCTATAACAACTTCACGTGTTAAAGTTTGTCTTCCTAACGTAAGATATCCTTTCTCATATCCATGAAAAAAAAGCATCAATTTACCTTCTGGAGTATCAACTACTGATCCGTGTCCTTGACTCCACCAGGTTTCTTGTGGTGACTGAGTTCGTAATAATGGATTCTCTGGTGCATTTTCCCAAGGACCGTGTACGCTTTTTGAACGTGCCTGTACTACCATGTGTCCTGTAGGAGGTCCGGCAGTTCCACCTTCAGCCGCTAGTAGATAATACCAATCATTGATTTTTTTCACATTCAGGCCTTCTAATGAGAAGCTTTCTATATCCCATTCTTCAGGTATCTCCCAACCTTTATAGATGATTTCAGGCTTACCTGTAATGGATAGTCCGTCGGCGCTTAATGGGTGTAAATCGCCTGCGCTGAGTAATAGATATCGGTTACCTTTTTCATCCACTACATGCTCAGGATCTATTCCTCCTACTTTCAGATCTACAGGTTTACTCCATGGACCTTCAGGGCTGTCTGCCCATGTAACCATATTCGTTTTTTCTCCTTTTTCATTGCGGGTCGGGAAATAGATATAAAAACGGTTGTCGTACACACAAATATCAGGAGCCCAAATGTCACCTGTATATTCGGGTAATGCTGCCGAGCAGGGAGTCCAGTCTGCAAGATTTTTTGAACTGTATACCACTAGTCCCGGAGTGTAGATGAATGACGAATGTACCATGTAATAAGTGTTACCTACGCGTACTACTGATGGATCTGGCATATCGCCTTCCAACAGGCGAACTGTTGTTGAAACAGGTTCGGTTTTGTCTTGTTTTTTCTGATTCTCCGTAGCTGTACAACTTGTAAATAAGGCTGCAAGCAGAAGAGCATAAATGTTGGTTCTCATAGTTAATAAAATTTGTGTTAAGTGTTATGTTTCGCAAGTTCGTCAAAATAAGTGAAATATCCAAATGTTTAGATATCTCAGGTAAATGTGTATCGATAAAATCAGGCGTTGAAGAAAAAATAACAGTAAATTTTGGAAATTCCCAATTCTTTTCAGAATCGGTAGGTAGTTTTGCAATAGAAAATTAAACGAAAACAAATAATAACTCTTTAAAAACTTATGATTATGAAAAAGTTAGTATTTTTCTTGGTGTGTTTGTTTACAATGCAGGTTGTAGTGGCTGACAATGATAAGCCTGTCACTTTTGAACAACTTCCTCAAGCGGCTCAGAGTTTTGTAAAAAAACATTTTGCAGACCGTAATGTGGCTTTCTCAAAAATGGATAAAGATATATTTGATGTTACTTATGATGTCATGTTTGTTAACGGTGATAAATTGGAATTTGACAAGCAGGGTAACTGGAAAGAGATGAAGTGTAAACATGGTTTGGTGCCTGAAACTGCAGTTCCGGCACAGATTGTAAAATATGTAAAAACAAATTACCCGGAAGCAAAAATCTTGCAAATAGAAAAAGACCGCTATGAATATGAAGTAAGATTATCGAATTTTTGGGATTTGAAGTTTGACTTGAAATTTAATCTGATTGATATGGATCGTGATGACGATTAAAAAAGGAAGATAATTTTAAAGTGGCATGCCTCTATAGTATTAGCCTACATTATTCATAGTGGATTCATTTCAGGTTATCAAAACAGATATGGGGACAATCTGAAGCCTCCAACTAATGTCTATCATCGAATGACCGCTTGATGTAGAGTTATAATCCTGTCCGAAGCCTTGATTTCGGCATGCTCAGGTCTGATTATCACGTCCATTTTTATGGAGCGGATATGACTTATAAGTCCGATTACAGAATCGGACTCAGGTTGATTTCAGATTATTCCACTTGTCAGGCAGAGAGTCTCGTCAAGGCTTGCGACAAAGCTTCAAGGTGTCGATGGTGTGGGGAAAAGCTGAACCTTATAAAAGTCTTTTTTTCGACTATGAAGACGGCACTCAGCATAATCCGCTTCATGAAGCTGTCCATCGTGAAGGCGCCGACCTCTGTATTGGAGAAAGCCTTCGACCTGAGACGGTATGCGGTCACATATGCCGCGCCATATAGAAACAGCCGGAACATATTGGCTCTGAAAGAACTGCACGACATCCTGTCGGCTCGAAAATACTTCAGGTCTTTTATCCATAGCTCCATTGTGCCGCGCTTACAGTAACGTCGATATACTGTCTCGGGCTTGTTGTTACGGTTGCTTGTGACTATGAAGCGGACGTTTACACCCTTGTCGGAGACTTCGATTTTTGCAATCACCCTCTGTCTGTATTTCCATGATTTGGCTTTGTACTCAAAGCTGTAGTAACGGCGTACATCCTCATGGTGAAGTTCGAAATCCCCCTTGGCACGGCGCAATTGCTTGTCGATTTTCTTCATAAGCGCAGGATTGCCCGACAGCCCTGTGATAAATCTCACATAAAGATGTGTCTTGACCCAGTCCATAAACTCATGGCTGCAGAAATGACTGTCCCCGCGGAGTTCTATTATTGTGTGAGGCCATTCCTTATGGATGTATTCAATGACTCTGCGCAGTATACCGAAGATGTTCAGCGACTTGTTGCGTCGTCCCGGTCTCAGTAGAGGAAGTATCAGCTTGCCGTTCATACCGTCGAAAATAACCATCGGCATGTAGCAGTATTCGTCATAGTAATCATTGAACAGCGACAGCTGCTGCGCCCCGTATGTGTTGGCATTTGTATCGTCAACGTCAAGAATAATCTTACGCGGAGCTTTGTCGAAGGATGAGATGTAGTCCTTGACAAACAGTTCTGCTATTTTCCATAAGGTCCTTTTGTCAATATGATTCTCAAGCCGTGTCATCGTCGGTTGTGAGCACAGGCCGGGATCCGATGCCTTGCGGCCCACGCTCATCTTAAGGGCACTGTCGTGGCGCAGGCGGTCGCAGTCGTTGGCATCCTCGTAGCCGCACATTATCTGTCCGACACGCTGGCAGACCATCTCTTCGTAGGAATGCTGTACGAAAAGTTGATTTCGATAATCCGGAATTAGGCGCGCTATCTTTCGCGCTATGCTGTCTTTCATTAGACCGACAAGCACCAGTCCTCCATTGGACGAGATGTCCGGGGCATTGAAATCGACCTGAATTTTCCTGTCAGGAAGCACGTCTTGAAAAGAAAAAAGATTTTTCTCTTGACTGACTCCGTTATTTGTTGTATCTTTGCACATGAGAACGCCGGTATTAAGTTTATTTTTAACACCTTAAAGTTAATGCTTTTCTTGCAAATATACAAGAAGGGCGTTCTCTTTTTTGTGGAGACTATGAATTATTCAGGTTAGCACTTAACCTGCCATTTTGCCAATGCGATGTTATGTGAAGGAATTTTTAGTATCTTTGTATTCAAATAATTCACATTTTATGTATTTCTCCACGATTTGAATTCAAGTATTCACCTGTAAGAAGTTACTAATGACAAAAAAGAAATTGCCCGTTCGTTTTACGGGTCAGCACTTTACTATTGATAAAGTGCTAATAAAAGATGCAATAAGACAAGCAAATATAAGTAATCAGGATACGGTTTTAGATATTGGGGCAGGCAAGGGGTTTCTTACTGTTCATTTATTAAAAATCGCCAACAATGTTGTTGCTATTGAAAACGACACAGCTTTGGTTGAACATTTACGAAAATTATTTTCTGATGCCCGAAATGTTCAAGTTGTCGGTTGTGATTTTAGGAATTTTGCAGTTCCGAAATTTCCTTTCAAAGTGGTGTCAAATATTCCTTATGGCATTACTTCCGATATTTTCAAAATCCTGATGTTTGAGAGTCTTGGAAATTTTCTGGGAGGTTCCATTGTCCTTCAGTTAGAACCTACACAAAAGTTATTTTCGAGGAAGCTTTACAATCCATATACCGTTTTCTATCATACTTTTTTTGATTTGAAACTTGTCTATGAGGTAGGTCCTGAAAGTTTCTTTCCACCGCCAACTGTCAAATCAGCCCTGTTAAACATTAAAAGAAAACAGTTATTTTTTGATTTTAAGTTTAAAGCCAAATACTTAGCATTTATTTCCTGTCTGTTAGAGAAACCTGATTTATCTGTAAAAACAGCTTTAAAGTCGATTTTCAGGAAAAGTCAGGTCAGGTCAATTTCGGAAAAATTCGGTTTAAACCTTAATGCTCAAATTGTTTGTTTGTCTCCAAGTCAATGGGTAAACTGTTTTTTGGAAATGCTGGAAGTTGTCCCTGAAAAATTTCATCCTTCGTAGTTCAAAGTCGGGTGGTTGTCAAGATGATTTTTCTGGTTTGGTGTCGTCTTTTAAGCTGCCGCATAACGAAAAATGGTAGCCGTAGTTGCCGGATTTACAGCACTTTCGTATCAATTTAGCACTTCGGTTCGTTAAAAGCACCAAAGTATCAAGTTGGCACGAAAGCCGGCAATTATCGGCTACCATATGTTAGTGGCATTTATCATTTCATTATATTCATTTGCTTTAACGCATTTTTTGTTACATTAATTCTCGATGAAATAAAATCATCAACATTCAATCCGTCTGTCGGAATTACATTTGTTGCAAAAAAATAAACATTAGATTTTGTTTCAACATAACCAACAAACCAACCATTATATTTTTCTTCTATCGAACTTAATCCAGTCTTACCGCTTAAAATGTAATTTTCAGTTCGCTCAATTTCCATAATATTTTTGACAATCTTTATTGTCCTATCAGAAATTGGAAATTTTGAAAAATAGAATTTCCTTAAAAAGTCGATTTGTTGTTTTTGAGATATTTTTGAATTTCCTTCAAGCCAAAAATTGTCAATCGTTAAACTGTCAAAAATCATATTTTTATACTCAAATTTTTCTAAATATTCTTTCATTTTAATTGTTCCGATTTTCCTTGCAATTTCCTGATAGCAAGGAACACAGGAAATTCTAAAAGCATCTTTAAATGATAAATCTTTTTCCCAAATATCCATTTTTCTCTGCTCGCCATTCCATTTTAAAATAGTTGTATCATTTTCAATAATGCCTAATTCAACAGCAATTATAGAATTTGGAATTTTGAATGTTGATGCAGGTAATTTTCCGTTTTTAGCCCAATCAAAGTCATTTGAGTAAAAAGTATTCTTGTCGTTATCATAAATTAGAATTGAACCATTTACTTGAAAACTATCTAAAATTTTGTCAAAATCAGAAATTTCTGTTTCAATTATGTTTTTATTCGTTGTTGTGTTACAGCAAACAAATAAAAATATCATTGAAATAAAAACTACAAATAAAATATTTTTCATTTATTGTCTAATTATCGTTTGTTTTTGTTGCCACTAACGGGAAACGCATTGGCGAAGTGGCGGATAAATTGGACAAAAAGTTCAATTTAGCAGTGACGTAGCCGATGTGTTTCCACAGAAGCTAAATTATTAACCTGAATAATTCATAGTCTCCACAAAAAAGAGAACGCCCTTCTTGTATATTTGCAAGAAAAGCATTAACTTTAAGGTGTTAAAAATAAACTTAATACCGGCGTTCTCATGTGCAAAGATACAACAAATAACGGAGTCAGTCAAGAGAAAAATCTTTTTTCTTTTCAAGACGTGCTTCCTGACAGGAAAATTCAGGTCGATTTCAATGCCCCGGACATCTCGTCCAATGGAGGACTGGTGCTTGTCGGTCTAATGAAAGACAGCATAGCGCGAAAGATAGCGCGCCTAATTCCGGATTATCGAAATCAACTTTTCGTACAGCATTCCTACGAAGAGATGGTCTGCCAGCGTGTCGGACAGATAATGTGCGGCTACGAGGATGCCAACGACTGCGACCGCCTGCGCCACGACAGTGCCCTTAAGATGAGCGTGGGCCGCAAGGCATCGGATCCCGGCCTGTGCTCACAACCGACGATGACACGGCTTGAGAATCATATTGACAAAAGGACCTTATGGAAAATAGCAGAACTGTTTGTCAAGGACTACATCTCATCCTTCGACAAAGCTCCGCGTAAGATTATTCTTGACGTTGACGATACAAATGCCAACACATACGGGGCGCAGCAGCTGTCGCTGTTCAATGATTACTATGACGAATACTGCTACATGCCGATGGTTATTTTCGACGGTATGAACGGCAAGCTGATACTTCCTCTACTGAGACCGGGACGACGCAACAAGTCGCTGAACATCTTCGGTATACTGCGCAGAGTCATTGAATACATCCATAAGGAATGGCCTCACACAATAATAGAACTCCGCGGGGACAGTCATTTCTGCAGCCATGAGTTTATGGACTGGGTCAAGACACATCTTTATGTGAGATTTATCACAGGGCTGTCGGGCAATCCTGCGCTTATGAAGAAAATCGACAAGCAATTGCGCCGTGCCAAGGGGGATTTCGAACTTCACCATGAGGATGTACGCCGTTACTACAGCTTTGAGTACAAAGCCAAATCATGGAAATACAGACAGAGGGTGATTGCAAAAATCGAAGTCTCCGACAAGGGTGTAAACGTCCGCTTCATAGTCACAAGCAACCGTAACAACAAGCCCGAGACAGTATATCGACGTTACTGTAAGCGCGGCACAATGGAGCTATGGATAAAAGACCTGAAGTATTTTCGAGCCGACAGGATGTCGTGCAGTTCTTTCAGAGCCAATATGTTCCGGCTGTTTCTATATGGCGCGGCATATGTGACCGCATACCGTCTCAGGTCGAAGGCTTTCTCCAATACAGAGGTCGGCGCCTTCACGATGGACAGCTTCATGAAGCGGATTATGCTGAGTGCCGTCTTCATAGTCGAAAAAAAGACTTTTATAAGGTTCAGCTTTTCCCCACACCATCGACACCTTGAAGCTTTGTCGCAAGCCTTGACGAGACTCTCTGCCTGACAAGTGGAATAATCTGAAATCAACCTGAGTCCGATTCTGTAATCGGACTTATAAGTCATATCCGCTCCATAAAAATGGACGTGATAATCAGACCTGAGCATGCCGAAATCAAGGCTTCGGACAGGATTATAACTCTACATCAAGCGGTCATTCGATGATAGACATTAGTTGGAGGCTTCAGATTGTCCCCATATCTGTTTTGATAACCTGAAATGAATCCACTATGAATAATGTAGGTTAGAAGACATGCCACTTTTTTTAAGGTTGTTTTTAGTATAGTTCTTCGCCGTAAGAGAACAGCCAATCTGCATCTTTTAATAGCGGATGGTGTTTGTCTTTTTCTGAAAGAATTACTTTCTCAGCAGGAATTTTCCAGTCTATGCCAAGAGCAGGATCATCCCAGGCAATAGCTCCTTCACTTTGAGGTGCATAGAAATTATCGCATTTATACTGGAAAATAACTTCATCAGTCAGCACGCTGAATCCATGTGCAAAACCACGTGGTATAAAAAATTGACGGTGGTTTTCTTCTGTCAGTTCTACTGCTACATGCTGTCCGAATGTTGGAGAACCTTTTCGGATGTCAACTGCAACATCAAGTACAGCTCCTTTTACAACGCGGACTAGTTTGCTTTGTGCAAAAGGTGGTTTTTGGAAGTGTAATCCGCGTAAAACACCATAACTCGATTTACTCTCATTGTCTTGTACAAAGCGTACGGTACGTACCTGCGCATTGAAATCTCTTTCGGAAAAAGATTCAAAAAAATATCCTCTGTCGTCCTTAAACAGACGAGGCTCAATGATGACTACCCCGTCGATTGCTGTTTTGATAACGTTCATTTTTCGTATAATCGTTTTTTAATCGTTTAGTCCCAATTCGTCTATTACTTTCAGCAAATACTGACCATATTGGTTCTTTAGCATTGGTTGTGCCAGCTGACGCATCTTCTCAGCGGTGATCCAGCCATGACGCAAAGCTATGCCTTCCAGACATGCTACTTTTAGTCCTTGACGTTTCTCTATTACTTCAATGTAGGTGGATGCTTCGGCTAGTGAATCGTGAGTACCTGTGTCAAGCCATGCAAACCCGCGGCCTAACGTCTGTACTTTCAGTTCTCCGTCGGCAAGGAAGCGTTGGTTTACTGTTGTAATTTCCAGCTCACCACGTGCTGATGGTTTTATATTTTTTGCCACATTTACTACTTTGTTCGGATAGAAATAAAGTCCTGTTACGGCATAATTAGATTTCGGATGTTCTGGCTTTTCTTCAATGGAAAGGCAATTTCCAGCCTCATCAAATTCAGCAACACCGTAACGTTCTGGATCACTTACCCAATAACCAAATACTGTTGCTTTAGCTTCTTCTTCAGCTGTTCGTACAGCTTCTTTCAGCATTGCGGTGAATCCATTTCCATGAAAGATATTGTCACCCAATACTAGGCAGGCAGCATCGTTACCGATAAATTTTTCACCAATAATGAATGCTTGCGCCAGACCATCGGGTGAGGGTTGTTCTGCATATTCAAAATGAACACCGAAATCGCTTCCATCACCTAATAGACGACGGAATCCCGGAAGATCATGTGGAGTAGATATAATAAGTATTTCCCGGATTCCGGCAAGCATCAATACCGAAATGGGATAATATATCATAGGCTTATCAAAAATAGGGAGCAGTTGCTTTGAAACTCCTTTTGTGATGGGGTAAAGGCGAGTGCCTGAACCTCCTGCTAAAACTATACCTTTCATAATTCCTTTGTTGTGTATTTCTATTTCTATGCAAAGTAAAAAGTTTTTCTTATATTGGCAAAGTTTTTGGATATAAACTCATTATATATTGGATTTTCCGTATTTTTGTAAAGCTAATGAATTTATTGCACAAAAAATAAAGTTGAATGAATAAACGACATTATCTGGTAGCAGCCATGTGTCTGATGACGTTGGCGGCATGTACACAGAAAACAGAATTGCCCGAAAACCCAAAAGATAAAGAAGAATACCGAGATAGTCAGGGAAATAGCTGGATTTACAATGCCATGCTGATGCGTTGGGCACTTATGCCTTCTCTGACTAATGGCTTGAGTACCACTCATTATTATTATCCGAAGTCTGGTTCATGGACCGATGCCAATGGTTCTCGGGTGAATCCTCCTTCGGGAGTAAAAGTCAGCCCATCGGGTACAAGTAAATCGAAATCGAGTGGGAATGTATTTGGTACTACCCGCCGCTCATATAGCATTCACGGATAAATCAGGAGCAGATGGAAAGATTCAATATGACCCCTCGTTCTGATTATAGGGAGAAAATTGAAGCTCTTGGGTTCGATTTTCATGGTGATTATTGGCGTGAGGAAGCTTATTACCGTTTTACTCCCGCAGAAATAGAGCGACTTGAAGAGGCGACAAGAGAAGCCTATCGTATGTATTGTGAGGCTGCTGAATACATTATTTCAGAAAAGCCGGATTTTATGGAGCGTATGTTGCAGATACCTGCTGAGGTATGTGAACGCATCTGTGAGTCCTGGAACCGGGATGAATTGAGTTTGTATGGGCGTTTTGATTTTCTGCTTGACGAGAAAGGTGTTCCTCGTATTTTGGAATTTAATGCAGATACGCCTACATCCCTGCTCGAAGCGTCAGTCATTCAGTGGCAGTGGAAAGAAGAATGTTTTCCTGAATGTGACCAATATAACGGTATTCATGAAGGTTTGGTTCAATCGTGGAAAGATATATTCCCTGCGGGAAGCAATATACACTTTGTCGGAGCTCTTGATGATCATGAAGATACTGGAACATTACAATATCTGGCAAGTACAGCTATGGAAGCTGGATATTCTACACGTGTGCTTGACATTAATAGCATGAATTTGCAAAATGGTCTTTTTTATGATCCTTCCGGTGAATGTATTCAGAAATGTTTTAAACTTTATCCTTGGGAATGGATGATAGATGAAAGCCCGGATGGATGTCTGGCTCAGGTTGAGTGGCTGGAACCAATTTGGAAGCTGGTAATGTCGAACAAGGCTATTTTAAGTATACTGTATGAATTGTTTCCTGATTCTCCTTATGTATTACCCTGTTATTTGTCACGTCCACAGCAAGGAGTATTTTGTAAGAAACCAGTTTTCTCGCGCGAAGGGCACAATGTAAGTGTGGTTGATATTCGTCAATGGGAAGAACATGCGCTTCTGAAAGAAACAGAAGGTGATTATAATACGGGAGCTTATGTATATCAGGAATATGTAAAGCCTGTGGCTTATAGCGGACGATATCCTGTCATTGGTTCATGGATAGTGGGCGGAGAGCCTGCCGGAATCGGTATTCGTGAAAACCGAACAGAAATAACCGACAACCTCTCCGAGTTTGTTCCACATATTATTTCATGCCTCTAGCCTTGTAGATGCGTTCCTTTGCATTGTTAATGCTTTGGAACTTTTCCTCGGCAGCCTTGCGAATGTCTTCTCCCAATGTTGCTACACGGTCGGGATGGTGTTTCAGCGCAAGGCGTCGATAGGCAGCACGGACCTCGTCGTCGGTGGCAGTAGGTTCTACTTCCAGAACTTTGTAAGCTTCCTCTAAAGAATTGCCGGACAAGTTCAGCATAGACTCTACCTCTTTGGCTGACAATTGCATAGACTGTGCAACTTCTTTTAAAGCATCTATTTCGGCGGCGCATACATTTCCGTCGCTGCGGGCAATTTGTGCCAGGAAGCTCAGAAGTTGCAAACGTTCTTCATAACTCATGTTGGCAGCAATCTGTGCCCCGCATTCGCGGATAGTATTCTGAAAAGCATAAGGATTGGTTGCTTCCATACGTTTGCGCTGTTCGAATAAGTTAAGTAATATCTGCTCTCCTTCGGCTACAGCGTCTTCGCCAAAATTTGTTCGCAGGAATCGCCGTACAAATTCCATTTCGCTATGCATGATTTTTCCGTCTGCGCGAATGATGTACGAAGCCATGACAAGCAGTGAGAACAAAAAACTATTTCTCTGTCCGGTATATGTTTCATTGCCGGCATCCATATTTTCAGGAGCGTATGCAGCTTTGTCGAACAGTGAACCGATTGCATAACCTGCAAGTGCACCTAGCGGTCCCATAGCCATAAAGCCCATGATGCCGCCAATCCATTTTCCTAATTTCATATTTTCTATCTTTGAGTTTGAGACGGTAAAGTTAGTAAAAACAATGCATATTCTATAAAAGAATGCAGGATGATATTTCGCTGATATGTAGAAAACCTTTACATTTGCAGCATGATGAAACCACAATTATTAATTGGAGCAGCTACTTCAGGTAGTGGAAAAACGACTTTTACGATGGGATTGTTGCGTGCGTTGAAAAAACGTGGCTTACAGGTACAGCCATTTAAATGCGGTCCCGATTATATAGATACACAGTTTCACGCAATAGCATCTGGACGGCCTTCGATAAATCTTGATACTTGGATGATGCATCATCATCACATGCAGCGCATCTATAATTTATATGCAGAAAATGCAGATGTATGCGTGACAGAGGGAGTTATGGGCTTGTTTGATGGTTATAGCCGCGATAAAGGAAGTGCAGCCGAGATAGCAAATCTGCTGAATTTGCCTGTTGTATTGGTTATAAATGCACGGGCAGCAGCTTATTCTGTCGCTCCGATGCTATGGGGATTCAAGCACTTTGCACAAAAAGTGAAGATTGCTGGAGTTATATTTAATCAGGTTTCATCGGCTTCGCATTATGCTTTTTTGAAGGACGCATGTACAGATGCTGGCATTGAAGCTTTAGGTTATATTCCTTTTGCTGATGAGTTGTATATTCCATCGCGTCATTTGGGACTTACGCTTACAAGCAAGTCTTCGATGAATGACGTAGCAGAAAAAATATCCATCCTGATAGAAAAATACGTTGATATAGATAAGCTGATTAGTTTATGTCAGGCTGTATTTCCATGTCCTTATACATTACCTTATGTATCGGAAGAAGGTATAAATGAGGTTTTTCAGCGGAAAATAAGAATCGCAGTGGCCAGAGATGAGGCTTTTTGTTTTACGTATCATGAAAATTTGAAGCAGTTGTCGAAATGGGGGCATATAACATATTTTAGCCCCCTGAGAGATAATAAACTTCCAGCTGCTGATCTGGTTTATCTGCCTGGAGGCTATCCGGAATTATATGTTCGTCGTTTACACCATCGTAAAGAGATGATGCAGCAGTTGCGGACTTATGCAGAACGTGGAGGAAAAATATTTGCAGAATGTGGTGGAATGATGTATCTGGCACGTACGCTTACCGTCAAAAAAGGTAAGATATATGATATGGCAGGTATTTTACCCATAGACTGCACGATAGAGCATCCTTCTCTTAATTTAGGCTATCGGGAAATGAAATACAAAGGTGTGTTGCTTCGTGGGCATGAATTCCATTTTTCCATGATAACATCTTCTGACGTTTTGCATTCGGTAGCGCAATTGTACGATGCTTATGGTTCTGAAGTCAACACCCCTTTGTACAGATATAAGAATGTTATAGCCGGATATACTCATTGGTATTGGGGAGAAACAAATCTTATGCAATTATGGGAATAGCTTATAGGTGAATTAGATTTTTCGGATGATACGGGCTGGTACACCTCCCACAATCGTATTTTCGGGAACATCTTTTGTTACTACCGCACCTGCTGCTATTACCGCATTGTCACCTATGGTAACACCTTGTAGAATGGTAGAGTTGGATCCAACCCATACGTTTTTTCCAAGTGTGATAGGGGCAGGATATGTTGTCTGGCGGTCTTCTGGGGCTAATCCATGATTTAATGTTGCAAATACCACATTATGTCCAATCTGGCAACCATCGCCTAAAGATACTCCTCCGTGGTCTTGAAAATGACAGCAGGCATTAATGAATACATTTTTCCCCACTGTAATGTTTTTACCAAAGTCAGTATAAAATGGAGGGAAAACTCTGAAAGATTCATCTACAGTTTTTCCAAAAAGGCGTGATAATAAGTTGCGTACTTCTTCGGGAGTATGGTAGGCGTTATTCAGTTCAAAAGTGATACGTCGTGCCTCATTGCTCATATCATTCATAAACTGATGTATTTCTGCCGTATTGAGAGCACGGCCTGTCTTTACGTATGCTAAAAATCAGAAAGCTCCATAGTTATAGTATTATTAATTTATGGCAAAGATACTTCCTATGGTACAATTTGGTGTAGATAAATTACAGATATTGTAACCTCTATTACAGATTTTAACGGAGATGTAAGTAAAATATCTCTTGGAATAGGAGTTTGATAAAATGCATAGCGTGATGGTTGGTAAATGATGAGTGTTTATGTTCCTCCTTTACTGTATGAAAAGAAGAACATAAACACGTAAGATTCATTTATTTTTCAGGAATTACTTCGTTCAGGCAAGTTATGGCATTGAGTGTTCTCGGATAACCTATATAAGGTAATAATTGGGTTGCAACTGCGAGTAATTTTAACTTGTCATTTCCGACATTTACGTTTCCTGTAATGTGTCCTTTTACTTGTGGTTCGCATCCTCCTAATGAGATCAAAATTGCAAATGTAAGTAATTCTCGGGTCGGTATATCAAACACAGGGCGGGTCTGGTAATCGCCAAAGCAATTTGCAGATAGGAATTTTTGTATGTGTAATTGATTCTCTGGAGATGTTTCATACATCCGGTCTATTTGATCGCCGAAGATACTCTTCTGAAGCGCGAGGCCTTTTTCCTGTCTTGCTTTGGGTTGCAGTATAGATTGCGGTGCCAAAGGCAGTTTTACACCTCTGTTTTCCAGAAATTTATTTGCAATTTCCACCATCTCTTCTACCTTTGTCATTCCGGCATAGGGTACGGCGTGATAAAGTACTTCTTTTATTTCCAGCGGAGTGATTCCGTTTGAAAGAGCTGCATGAAGTGTTTGGAGATATGTTGTTTTTGCATTTACTGTTATAGCCGAAGCCATAGTTACCAGAATACGTGTGCGGGTATCCAGGTTACTGTATTTTTGTACCTCACCAAAGGCAAAGTTACCAAATATTTTTGTTAACTCAGGATCAGAAACAGCCAGTTTGTCATTTACGCAGGAATACCATGTAGCCTGATTTCTTGCTGCTTCTGCTGAAAGTGTATTACTTTGTGAGGTCGCAGCAAGGTATTGCTCATCGTCAACAGGTTCCAGCCAGGTGTTTTTATTACTCTGTGGGTTACATTCTATTGCGAGATGTGAAAACCAACTGTCAGGAGCTGCTCCGTGCCAATGAATTACGTTTGGAGCTATTTCTACGATATCACCAGGGAGTAGCAAACGTGCCGGTTTGCCTTTTTCCTGATAATATCCTTTTCCTCCTACGGCTATCAGGAGCTGTCCTCCTGTATGGCTGTGCCAGTTGTTCCTGCATCCAGGTTCAAAGGTAACATTACATACAGGAGTGTTTAGATCTTTATTGCTTGTGAGCGGAGCCAGATATGATTTCCCGATAAAAAATCTGGCATATTGTACATTCTCTTCACCTAAAGGAAACGCACTAAGGTATTCGGGGAGTTGTTTTTCTTTTTCCATATTCTGTGCTTTTAATGTAGTCATTGGGAACATTATTACAGTTGTAATACATACTAATATAAAATCCTTTATTCTCATAGTACAATCGTTTTATGATTTGTCATATTCGTGTACTGCAAAAATATTGGCTTTTATATAATGGGTACGTAACCAAATTACTGTTTTTTCTACCCGAATTACCGAAACACATGCTTTGTGTAAGGAAACATACATTTTCTATTCTGGATGAATTTCATTGGGTGAAGGTAATTGTTTCCATCCTTCTCCAAAAGTATCATAGGCATCAGTTACTACAACAAATGCTCGGGGATCTGCCTTTTTTATCGTAAGTTTTACGCCTGCTACTTCTTTATAACTTACTACGAGGAAAATCATTTCTTTCTCCTTGCCTGTATATAGTCCGCTGCTCTTAATACAAGTTGCTGTACGGTCAAGATCTTTTAGTATGTACGTATGCAGTTCTGTCATTTTTTTATCGCTGATTACAAATATCAGCTTGTCATTTTTGGCTCCGTTTATCATATATGCTATCACTCTTGAAATAATGAAAATAGCGATGAGGGAGTAAAGTGACAAATGCCACGAAGGTTGTATAGAATCTTCTGCACTACCTATGCCAAAGCCAATGACTGCCAGTCCGAAACATACTACGGTTCCGTCAACTAAAAGTATGGCTTTTGAGAAGCGTATGTGGCAGTATTTTTGGAGTAACATTCCTACGATATCACTTCCGCCTGTAGTGGCTTCGTTGCGTATGACAATTCCTGTTCCTATTCCGATTAAAGCTGCACCTATAACACAGGCTAACATCAGATGATCAGATAAGTTCATGCTTCCACCTGCAAGCTGTGCTGGATCGAGTGTTTCCAATGCTTCTTTGGTAGGATAAACTAGTTTGGATATGATATTCATCAGTAAAGGGGTAATGAGTGCGGCAGCAATCGTACGTGAACCAAGTTTGGCTCCCAGCAAAACGACTGAAAGAATGAGCAATGGAATATCGAACATGTAGCCAAACGTTCCTACCTGAATTGAAGGAAATAAGTTATGAAGTACGATACTGGCTCCATACACACCCCCTGGAACAATGTTGTATGGATTGATGAAAAAGACAAAGCCAGCTGCCAGAATAATGCATCCTATCAGGATACTGAACCATGAGTAGAGCGTATTTTTCATATAATTTCTATTTTTATGCAACAAATTTACATAAAAACTAGCATTTTAAAACACTATTCGTGAAAAATAAAAAAATGTTCCATTTGTTTACTTTTGCTGGTTTTATTCCTTAGTTAATTATTTTTGAATTAAATGTTATGATTAAAAAATTGATATATATCATGTTAAATGGCTTTTAGATGCTTTTTTCCTTATTCTTTTGAACAAAAAAAGAATTCAATACGTTCTTGGATAGAGAAATGATATGTGATTTTTTTTATATTATACTTAATTTTGTATCTGTTTTTAAAAAGGAACATAGGCATATACAGAAATATTTTTAATACATTATATATAGCAAAAGCAATAAACGAATGAAGAAAATTACTTTTTTTACTTTTTTATGTAGTCTGTTGCTGGTGGCTTGTAGCCGTGAGGAGTGGAATAATACGGCTAATACAGATACACCTGAGGCGGTTTTTAAGTTGTATGATGCAGACTACGAAGGTAACCTCTCACGTGCAACTACATTAGAAGAATCCCGTTACGATCGTTTGGAGTATTGTATTGTAGATGAAGCAGGAGTACGTGTTCGGGATATAAAAAGCAAGTATAATCCATCAACTGCAGAAATTTATGTAGAAGGTTTGCATGAAGGTAATTACCGTTTATTGGTGTTGGGGATAAAAGGAAACGAAAACCTTGATGAAGTAATGATCCATGAGTTGAACTCTGCTTCAGATGTATGGTTAGAGTTTCCGGCAGATTTACAAAAACCGTTAGATGCTGAATATTTTTATTCTCAGACTCCGTTTACGGTAACAATGGAACAAACAGAGAATGGTAAGCAGGAAGTAACATCGATTCGTCAGGATGTAAAGCAACAGCGGATTATTGGTAAGATTGATTTTAAATTTGATTATAATAACCCTTATGTGCGTAATGCCGTAATAGAGAAAAAGGTTTCGCTTGGCTCAGCTCATTTTTATACTACACTTTCTGGTGATGGAAACATGGCTGGTGAAAGTGATGGTGTTATGCGTGATCTGGTTCTGTCTGATACAGCTACCTATAATTTCATGCCATTAGTGGAAAATACTTCCTTTAGTGGAGAAATTACAATGCGTACGCGTAGCTATCTTGGAAATGAAATAAGTCAGGTGTACGCTTTCGAGCAAACACAGCTGGAGGCTAATCATATACATAGTATAGAAACAAACGTTACGCATCCGGAAGATAAGTCTGTAGTTATGTTTTTGACTCAGTCTGCTTACGAACAAGGTAACCATTCTAAAATTTTACAAGATGATGAGCCCAAGGAGGTATATACTGATCCTTCGCAGAGAAAGTTTAATACAGCGCAGCCGCTTCAGCTGAATTTCACTGATGAAGGGAAACTGCATGTCCGTTTCTATTCTCCTCGCAATTTGGGGAGTGTATTGGTTAAAGCTTGTATTCCTTCAATAAGTGATGAATATTTTGATCTGGCTTATTTTGATACAATACCAAGTTTTGCTGATTTCTATGAAACGCTGCCTTTGGTTCAACGTTCTACCATGTGCCGTACAGAGCGGGGACGTCAGATTGAGGTTAAACAGATGACAGCTTCTGAGTTGACCGGCGCTACGTTCAAGGTTGAGTCTACAGACCCATATTGGGGAAAATTGCAGAAAATAGAACATGGCTGGTATGTCTATTGGGGATTGTATGGTGGAAATCCTGATTTGGAAAACGGAGGTCCGGTGGGTAACTGGATGGGTATCCGTCCTGTACACTGTCGTGAGTCTGTGGCTTTGTTCCTCAATTTTACCTATATGATAGACATGCCTGAACACGAACAGATATTGCGTGATAATGCAGATAAGCTTTATGATGACAATAAGAATCCGATAAAAGTTGAACAGGTGCTGCAACAAATGAGACAGCAACGCACGTTGCAGGTCGGATTGGTTTATGCAGGCAATGGTGTACTGGGACTAGGAGGAGGAAGCACGTTTGGAGCTTACCAGCAGGCTTGGTTCGAACATTATTGGAATGCTTATTCATGTAATATTATGTTCCATGAATTGGGACACGTAATGGGATACGGACATAGTAGTGCATTTACTTACGGTCCGTGGGCAGAGCAACTGATGAACAATTTTTATGTTCAGAATCTTAGCCAGTTCCCTATTGACTCATATAAATATCTGGATAGTAGGAATAATCCTCATCGGTATAAATAGTCTGATAACGTAGTAATAGAAAAACGATATAATTTATAGATAATAATGGATAAAATGAAAAATATAATTGGGGTATGTACTCTTTTGTTATTGTTCCTTTGCGGATGTAGTGCAGAAGATAGCATGCAACAAGAATTGCCGGAAGGTGCGATAGGAGTCCGCTTGATAGCAATGGGAATGGCAGAAGGAGAAACTTCTAATTCTGAATCAGTTGTAAATGAAGTAGAGGGTTTCCGTTTTGAGGGTGGTATGCTGAAAGAAGTGTTTGACCGCTTGAATCCTGATACTGAAGGAGTATGCCATTTACAACCTTTACAGATGCGTGGAACTGTCTATTTCCTGGCTAATGCATCCGATATAATTCAGAAGGCTGCTTTGCAAGTCGATAAGACAACGCTTGAAGAGTTTTTGGACTTACAGGCTACTGCCTCTGAAATGACAGCTTCGGGTATTGTTATGAGTGGACAGATTGAATTGAGTACAGACATGACCTCTACCTCTGTTATTCTAAAGCGTAGTGTGTTGCGTATTGATTTAGATTCTCCGTTCGAAGGCATTCGGGTAAATAATGTAAAGATTCGCAATATTCTTTCAACTGGATATGTTAATGAGCGCCAGGGTGATGCTTTGTCGGTAAACGTACAGCTGGAAACTATTGTGAAAGATTTTGGTGATACTCCATTTGAGAATAATAAAGAGACATTGTTTTACCTGTGCGAACAGAAAGCCGGAGCTTATGAAGTAGAACTTATGGTCACATCCGATGATGGAGCTTGGCATCGTCTGAAAACTACATTTACAGCGTTAAAGCGTAACACAATCTATACGTTGAAAGTATATGGTAGCGGAGCAGATCTTCGTGTTGAGGTTTTGGTGGATGATTGGGAAAACGGTGCCTCTTCCGAATCCGGACAAGTATTAAAAGGTTTGATTGATAAAGCTGCTTCTGATTTGTCAGAGGGCGTAGAAATAAATGAACGTGGAGATACTGTTTTCATTCCTTATATGGGAAGTAACTTCCGTTTGGTGTTGAAGGCTGAAGAGGATGCAAACCTTATGGTAAACGGAGTGGTAGAAGGCGTGACGATTGCTTCTCAAAGTTCTTCACGTAGTATGGAGCCGTTTGCCGAAGTTGTGGTAGAAAGCGATAGAAAAATGCCAGGAAGTGTACAGGAATATATTTATCTGGATGTGTATAGACAGACGGTACAGACAGGTAGAGTTGTATTGGTATTCCGTCCGAATCCTATTGGCCTTTCAGGTAAACTGGCGTTCGATTCTGATGCTGTATGCGATTTTGCTTGTTATATCGATGGGGAACTTGGATTAATTACGTTGCCCGAAGGTAAGAAAATCGAGCTAGAGATACCTCAGGGGGAGGCTCCGTGGATGAAAATAGAGGTTAATGAAGAAACCGGAGCACATCGGGTAATTGCCGGTTGGAAGCCAAACGATCCTGATGCTGATGGACGTGTACAAGAGGCACGCTTACTCGTTTCTGACATTGATGGAAGTCATCCTGAAGTCTATACCATAAAAAGACAAAACTGGGGACTGCCGGTCGTAAATGTAAATGGAACGTGGTGGTGCAAATACAACTTGCGCGGTAATGTCAAGAATTACTCAGATCAGATTTTGATTAATAACGATCCTGTACCTGATGAGCAAAATGTTTTTGAATATTTGAAAACTTGTTCTGATGAAGAATTGTTGAATATAATGGGAGATCAGTATCAGGCAGGGAATCCTGAAGGACTGAAATTGACACACGATGGCAGTAGATTTTACTATGAAGGTTACCGAACAACTGTATCTGGTAATTTTGGTACAATGCTTCCTACAGAAATGGCTCCTGATGGGTACCAGATTCCTAACTACAATAACTATCGTTTCTTTGCGTGGGGCGATAACTGTAATTTAGGTTACAGCGAATGGGGAGTTTTTAATAATAATTTAGGGCAACGCATGAATTATTCAGTTGCAGAACGCAGTCTTATTGTAGATGGTGTGAGATACGGAACCCTTGGGTTGTATGATTTTGTGTATGAAAATACTCATTGGGCAATCTTTGGTTGGGGACATCAGTATAATGAACAGGAAATTGCTCCGATGGCAATATTACTTGCTACTTATGGCAATGCAGGTAGTTCATGGCAGCTGGAAGGTTATCCAAAGAGTGACGGTAGAGGAAACTGGATTAAATTTGGAGGACAGAATTCGTCAAAAACCCGTACGATACGTTGTGTGAAAACTCCTGTAGAATATATATATGAATAATAACAACTAAATTAAATATAAGAAAATAATGATGAAAATGAAAAATTTAGGATTAGTAGGTATTGTTTTGTTGGGATTGGCTTTTACTGCATGTTCAAAGGAAGAAGATAATGGTGGTGTTAACGAACCCCCTCGATCGGTGGTGATAACTACCCGTCAGATAAATTACGAAGGTTCAGGCCAGGCTATAGAAGATGAAAATACTATTACCGATATGAAAGCGTGCCTTTTTGAGAAGGGAACGATGACTAAGGTATTCGAAGACTTACAACCTTCGGCAGATGGATATAATTTGCAAATCAATAGCTATGAAGGTACTATCTACATGGTTGCCAATGCTGGTAATATGATAGATCTTCAGCAGATGAAGGAAGAGGGTATCAGTGAAGAAGAGTGGAAGAAGACTACTATGGCTATGAGTAATGGTAAGGTTGTCAATTTCTTTACAGGATCACTTGTTATTGACGGACAAAACCAGCCTTCACAGTCGCTCACTTTAAAGCGCGGTGTAGCACGTTTTGATTTAAATGTTGACGTGGCCGGCTCTGCTGCTATAGAGAGTCTGACTTTAAGAAATGTAGCTCAGTCAGGTTACTTGTTTGCGCAAGGTGAGGTAGCTGCATCTCCGGCAGATGTTGAGCGTAATGATGTTACAGCTCATTTCGATACTGCATTGTCTGCTTCTACTCCTGGAGTACTGTATGTCTACGAGCAGGAAAATGCAGGCATAGAAGTAAGTATCGAGGCTGTAATAGACGGACAACACAAAGTTCTGACAAAGACATTGGAAGGCAATCTGAAGCGTAATACAATCTACACCGTAACAGTACGTAAGAATGATATCGATATAGTCGTAAAAGTCGGTATTGACGATTGGGAACCGGGTGAAGATACAGAAATTATTCCGCAATTATAATAAAGTTTATTAATCCGATAGATAGGTAGCAATGGTATATAAAAGAAATTATTTATGGCTGTTTGGTGTGCTTCTGTCTACCTTATTCATGACTTCGTGTTCTGATGAACACGAAGCTCTGCAAAGTACAGATCAACCTTCCACGGTAGTACAGGCTAGTGTTTCTGCTTTTAAAGTTGACGGGAAAATATCTTCTGTAGCCGGAGAAAACGAGATTAACGATATACAGGCATGCCTGTTCGAGAACGGCTTGATGACAGCGGTTTATTCAAATCTCGATCAAACGTCGGATAGCTATTCACTGAAACTGAAAAGTATGTCTGGAACACTTTATATGCTTGCCAATACGGCCGACTTGATCGATTTGCAGCAGATGAAAGAAAGCGGTATGACTGAACAGGAATGGCTGAATACAACGATAAAGGCAACGGATGGGAAAGCACCACGTTTTCTTGCTGGAAAGCTTAATTTAGATGAGCAGCCGCAGGGACAGTATGTTTTGCCTATGACGTTACAGCATGGTATTGCCCGTTTCGATTTGCTGATGAGAGCAGGAGGAGCTATTTCTATCAAGAGTATTACGTTGAAGAATCTTGCACAGGCATCATATTTGATATCTCAGGATGAAGTCAGATCCCCTGAAGGAACAGATATGCAAGATTTGCAATTTACATTTGATCAGCCATTGTTGAAAGATACACTGGGACTGGCTTATGTGTGCGAACAGACAAATACCGATTTGATGGTAGAGGTCGAAATGGAAATGGGAGGCCAGATCTATGTACAGCAGGCTGCATTACCGTCAGTTCTGAAACGAAATACAGTTTATACACTGACAGTCCGCAAAGATGCGTTGTCAGCCGATATCAAGCTGGAAGTATCTGCATGGGAGGATGGTGGTGAAACCGGTTTGCATCCGGATTGGGATAGCCATATTACGGTAAACAAAGGCTTATCTGTGTTACCGGAAGGAATAACCATTTCAGAGTCGGGAGATGTGGTTTCTTTGCCTAGCAGAGCAATGGAATTTACATTGGCTCTTAACTGCGATGATGAACTGGAGTTTGTTTCTTCACAAAGTTCAGATATTATTGTAGAAAAATTGCCGTCGGTAACTCCTGGTGATGGAGTGAATCGGTTCTTGTTCCGTAAGACACTTTTGCCTCCCGGTTATCAGGCAGAAAACGTGAAAGTGTATTTTCATCGTAAGGGACTGAATGAAAGTTATGAAGAAGATTGCCTGAAGCTGGTTCTTGAAGAAAATCCTATTCATTCAGAAGGATTTAAATTCGACCGCCAGAACTATACGCACGATTTTGGTCGTTATATTGATAATGAAATGGGACGTTTCATTATGCCTGAGGGACTGGAGCTGGCGGCAGAATTTGATAATGAAGATCCATGGGTGAAAATAGAGAAGGTCGCAGATGAAACAAATACGTACCGTGTGATAGGTGGATGGAAACCTAATGATCCGAAAGCTGACGGACGTAAGCAGGCTGCACGTCTGGTTGTACGTCGTACTTCTGACGGGCAGGAAACGGAAGCTTATATAGTGGAGCGTCGTAATTACGGGTTGCCTGTTACTTATCTGAATGGTACATGGTGGTGCCGTTACAATGCGATAGGTGATTCTCGCAATTTTGATGATCAGATTTTAAGCTCCAACGATCCGGCTAGTCTTGCAGATCAGACTGTACAGGAATATCTCAAGACTTGTTCTTCCGAAGAATATGTACGTCTGTGGAATGCTGCTTACGAAGGGAATAATGGTATGGCCTTGCAGGCAGTATATCGTGATGGAAAAGTTACACTGGACGGATGGCGTAGTGGCGAGTCGAACCATATCAATAAGGCCGAACCAACTTCGCTTTCACCTGATGGCTATGAAATGCCTACATTTGATGATTATAAAAACATCCTTTCTAATTTTACTATACCGACAAATTGGGCAGGATTTTATCCTCAGAATGATGTGACCAACAAGCAGTATCGTAGTGAGATTATATTGGAAAAGCGCTCGGGTGTACAGCTTGACGGACAGGATTTAGGTGAACTTTGGAGTTTTTCTGTCAGAAGTGTTGCTGGACACGGTGATGAGCCACTTACTTTTTACGGAGTAGGATGTCAGTGGAGTAATGATGGGGTTAATAGAAACTGGTTACTTTTAGCATGTTATAATCCGGAGGTGACCGGATGGCTTGTCCGGGGTAATAATGCAAGTCTGGAACACAACGGTGCTGGTGCAAATAATACCCGTAACGTACGCTTCAAGAAGTCACCGGTAGAATATATCTATCAATAAGAAAGACATTAGAATAGATCGGGTGCATATTTCCGGAAAGAGCAGAATCGGAATATATTGTACCCGATTTTATTATGTCATGTTATCTCGTTTTGTCAGAATTTGCTATCTTTGCATGCCGATTTGTCGTAAAAATTGGTCAAATAAATTCACTTTAAAAGAAATAGAAAGAAAATGAAGAAGATGAACATTATCAGATTAATTTGCTTGTCATGCTTTATGTATATGGCAAGTAGTGCGGCTAGCGCACAAGATTTGAAATCCATACTTTCGGGAGTAGCTAACGCTGTTGCCAATAAAGTTACAAACTCATCCGGAGTTTCTTTGGAGGGAACCTGGAAATATACCGGTCCGGATTGTAAGTTTGAAAGCGATAATTTCTTGGCACAGGCAGGTGGAGAGCTTGCGTCGAAAAAAGTAGAGGAAAAAATGTCGGATGTACTTACTAAACTAGGCTTTACCGATGGGTGTACTTATGTCTTTAATGCCGACAGCACCTATACTTCTACGGTAAAAGGTCGTACAACTAGTGGTACTTATTCTTATAATGCCGACACAAAAGAACTGACTATGAAAACGAAGCTGGGTATAAAGTTTACAGCCATTGTATCGCAGCAGGTTTTATCATCAAATAAGATGAGCTTGCTTTTCAAGGCAGACAAGTTGATGTCGCTGGCTCAGACCATCGGAGGTGCTTTGGGCAACTCTAATTCTACAATCAGTGCTGCTACTTCGTTGTTGAACCAATACGAAGGATTGCAATTAGGTTTTGAATTGGAGAAACAATAAAAACGATTTTTTTCGATAAGTATTTCATGTAAGAGTCTGGTATCGTAAATGCCAGACTCATTTTGTTTATAGAAACAACATTCCGGTTTGTTAGTGATATATCTCAGCATAATTGTTATTAAAGAAAAAAATAGTACTTTTGGAGAGCGCTACAGAGCTTCTTCTCGGGAGAAGAATACCTCGAATGTTACTCATTTACTTTTAATCTATAAATGAAACGTATTATGAAAAAACTTATTTTGTTGCTTTCTGTGCTGCTTTTTAGTCTGGAATTTGTTGCAGCGCAGGATGAGTATGAACGCAGTGTCTTTGTTTCTTCGTCGGGGGATAGTCTGAATTATCGCCTGCTGGAACCGGAAGTGATGCAAGCTGGAGAAAAGTATCCGTTGGTATTGTTCTTGCATGGAGCCGGTGAACGGGGAAATGACAATGAAAAACAACTGACTCATGGCGGGCAGATGTTTCTGAATCCGGTTAACCGTGAAAAATATCCGGCTTTTGTACTATTCCCGCAATGCCCGGAAAGCGGATATTGGGCATACGAAAACCGTCCGCAGTCTTTTATTCCCACCCAGATGCCAGTCGGAAAAGAAATGCCATCTGTGTTTCAGGCTGTGAAAGAATTGCTCGATATGTATTTGGCAAATCCTCAGGTAGATAAATCGAGAATCTATATCATGGGATTATCAATGGGAGCAATGGGAACATACGATATGGTTTCCCGTTTTCCTGATATTTTTGCAGCTGCCGTTCCTATTTGTGGAACAGTTAATCCGACGCGTTTGTCTGCTGCCAGAAATGTAGCTTTCCGCATCTTCCATGGCGATGCTGATGATGTCGTTCCTGTAGCAGGCTCTCGTCAAGCTTATAAGGCCCTGAAAGCGGCAGGTGCTTCGGTAGAGTATATTGAATTTCCTGGCTGCAATCATGGAAGCTGGAATCCTGCTTTCAATTATCCGGATTTTATGAAATGGCTATTCACTCAGAAGAAGAAATAAGATTTGCAACATGCTGAGACAGTGAGGCAGTCTCAAAATAGAAATACAAAATAAAAATCTTATAGATTGAAACTTCGTAATAAAAGAACTCCTGCTTTAGCCCTTATTTATTACTATTATAAGACTAAAAGCAGGAGATTTTTATGTTGTGGCTTATAGATTGTAACTAAACTTATCTCTGTTCTTGATTTTGAGATAGCCTCATTTTGTTTTCAGTCTTTTGAACCTTGCATATAATCAATGCTTATGATGTCCCGGCGCATCAAATTTAGCCGATTTATGACCATGTATTTTCTTGGCATGTCCTGGTGGAATTTCTTTTTTATGCGGTGGCCGGTGATGATGCCTGGTGACAATACACGATGTTGTACTCATACAGAGTGACAATACAAATGACATTAGTAATAACTTTGTTTTCATAGTAGCTTGCAATGATTTTTACAAAGTTAAGATAATTTTTGAATGTTGACATATAAAACGGATTTCCTTTTCCAGACATTTCTTATTGTATCGATAGTTTTGTATCTTTGGAAAAGTCTAAAAAAAATCAGCTACTATGAAAAACGTATTATTACTTTTATGTGCCTTTTTAGGATTGAGCGGGTGTCATGCAGCCCAGGACGGTGATACGATAGATAATAGCACCGTATCTGTATTTGATGTCCGTCGCTTTATGGGAAAATGGTATGAAATTGCTCGTTACGATCATCGTTTCGAAAAAGGAATGACACATGTCACTGCTACCTATTCTTTACAGGAAAATGGAAGCATTAAAGTAAAAAATGAGGGATATAAAAATGGAAAACACAAGGAGGTAGAGGGGCGTGCCAAACAGCCGAATCCTGTCGATCCCGGTAAGTTGAAGGTATCATTTTTCCTTTGGTTTTATTCCGATTATTATGTACTTGATATAGATCCCGATTACCGTTATGTATTGATAGGAAGCAGTTCCGACAAATATCTTTGGATAATGAGTCGTGATAAAACTTTATCCAAAGAAAAACAGGCGGAACTGTTTGATAAACTCCGTGTCAGGGGATATGATACAGAAAAGCTACTGTTTGTCGACCAAAATTAAAGCATCTGTATTCAGGCCCTGAATCCGATACGGCAAGGCGGAGTTATTTTTAAGTCTGCTGTACGGAGAAGTTTGGCTTCGGCCTCTTCCACATCACATGCCTCTATTGTACTGAAAAGCTGGAGTTGTGCCGTTTCCGGACGGGGCCCTGACATCACTCTCCGGACCATACTCTTGATTAGGCCATGCTCTATCAGATTATGCACCCAGCGTCCGTTGCCGAAATACTCATCCCGTTGTCTGGTTTCTTTTTCTATCAGACTGTTCAGGCGCAGGTTTGCTTCAGGAGTCAGGACGAAATTCCGGCTTTTCAAAATACGGTGAGCTATTTCGCTCAGTTCGTCTGCCGTATAATCCTCAAAATGGAAACGGAGCGGAAAACGGTCTTTTAATCCCGGATTACTTTTAAGCAGCTTTTTCATTTTATCCTCATAGCCGGCCAGAATGACAATCATATCCGGATTCGGTTCCGACAATACAGTGAGCAGTGCGTTGATGACCTCTTTGCCGTAGTCCTTCGTGTCACTTCCACCTTCTATCAGTGTATAAGCTTCATCGATAAACAATACACCTCCACGAGCTTCCTCGATTGCCTCCTTCGTGTTTTTTTCCGTATGTCCCAAATATTCACCTACCAGGTTCGTACGGCAGGTTTCCACTGTATGCCCTTTCGACAATAGTCCCATCTGATGATACATTTTCCCTACCAGTCTGGCTACCGTTGTTTTGCCTGTTCCGGGATTTCCCAGAAAGAGCATATGGTAACGGCTGTCTCCACATAGATCGAGATTGAGTTCCCTGCGCTCTTTAAGAAAAAGCGACATCATCCGTGCCTCCTGTATACCCTGCGCTCTTTAAGAAAAAGCGACATCATCCGTGCCTCCTGTATATCCTCTTTAAGCTGTTTCAGTCCGACCATCTGCTGTAGTTCTTCTTCGGCTGAAAATTCGGCAAAAGGTGTTTCTCTTAATGCCGGCTGAAACTCAGTATCGTTAAGGGTTATCGGAGGCATTTCAGTGGACAAACTGATGCGGAAAGTGTTATATTCGGCAAACATTCCGGTTATCGCCTCACATTCCTGAAACAGTTGATTGACATGTTCTTCTGCACCATGGAAAATGAATACCGGATGGGAGAAATCTTCTTTGCTAAGTATATCACCCAACATAGAAAGCAAGTTTACCGTGCTGGCGCTATACTCCAATTGCGGGACATTCATCACGATCACCTGCTTTTGTCTGATATGTTCAGCTAGCTCACTCCATTTCAGATTGCCTGAAACCAGTTCACCCAATGAAAAAACAGCCTGTTCCGACTTGTCATTACCGGTGAGATAAGCTGCCAGAATGAAGCAGGAAAAAGCCTTTGTCATCAGGTTGTTTCCCGTTACGAGAAGGTGAGGACATACCCCTTCTGCCTCCGAGTAGGAATAAAGCTTTCCGATTACTTTTTCGGCTGAAGGAAAGTGGAACTGTTCAGAGTACATGTTTTGCCACCAGTCGGTCGGGCAGAGGCGCTCGATAAAAAACTTCTTGTCGGGATGTGATTCCAGTTCATCCAACTTCTCTTTTTTCCATACCTCGTAAGAAGGCGAGGGAGACAGAGAAACAGTCCATTTGGGAAGTCCGTTCTGAAATACGAAAATATGATACAGGTTTTCGTCCCAGAATGTATCCGACAGCACAATAAAACGTACCTTTCGGGGAGTTTTTTGGGAAGACGGAGAATAGACATCCGCCCCAATCAACTGGTAGTCTTCCGAGTAAACACGTACAGCCAGCTCGTTTATAAAAACAGGAGGTTCAGGGAATATGATTTCAATAGCCAATTGATTTCTGGCGTATTCAGGAGCACATACACTTTCATCGAAGGTGCGCATAGCACGTAAAATAATATTTTCCATAAACAACAAATGAATAAATGAATTAGATTTTGAAGTATAAAGCAGTATGGCGGATGATATGAGTTGATGTCCGCCTCATCAAAAGCAGAGGACCTCCACTTTCCCTTTTAAAGCAGAGGTTAGAATGCCAAGTACGTCAAAGAACACAACAATCCCTGCCGCCCCGTCAGCAGCAATTCGATCAATTAAGTTCTATGCTAGAAATTCCTCAGGAAACCAGCCGAACATAACGAATCATTTGTTTTGTGTCTTTGACAATCATTTGTTGTATATTCAGAAATTCTATAAAATTATCACCCGATGGTGATATGCGTTTCATTGCGCCAAAAATAGATATTATTTCTGTTTTGTACAATAAAAATGAAAGAATTTTGTTTACCTTTATCATTCGAAACAGCAAACTAAGAAAGAATAAACTATGTTAGCCTATACTTATATCAAGAATGGCACGTTCCAGATGATGGAGAAACCCGTGCCGGAAATAAAAGATCCGCGTGATGCTGTGGTACGCGTCACACTGGGGAGTATCTGTACCAGCGATTTGCATATCAAGCATGGAAGTGTACCCCGTGCCGTACCCGGTATTACAGTCGGTCATGAAATGGTGGGTATTGTCGAACGGGTAGGAGAGAAGGTCACTTCCGTAAAGCCTGGCGACCGTGTGACGGTCAACGTGGAGACCTTTTGTGGAGAGTGCTTTTTCTGTCGTCATGGATATGTAAACAATTGCGAAGACGAGCAGGGAGGCTGGGCATTGGGATGCCGCATCGACGGAGGACAGGCAGAATATGTGCGTGTCCCTTATGCCGATCAGGGGTTGAACCGTATTCCCGAGGGAGTAAGCGATGAGCAGGCACTTTTTGTAGGTGATATTCTTGCCACTGGTTTTTGGGCAGCACGTATCTCCGAGATTTCGTCCGACGATACGGTGCTCATTATCGGAGCCGGTCCTACAGGTATATGCACCTTGCTGTGTACCATGCTGAAACATCCCCGGCGTATCGTTGTATGCGAAAAGTCGGAAGAGCGTATCCGCTTTGTACACGAGCATTATCCGGAAGTAATCGTGGTGCGCCCCGAAGAATGTGTCGAACAGATACGCAAGCTCAGTTCACATGGAGGAGCCGATGTCGTCATCGAAGTTGCAGGAGCGGAAGATACCTTCCGGCTGGCGTGGGAATGTGCCCGTCCGAATGCCATCGTTACCATCGTGGCACTTTATGATCGCCCCCAGCAACTTCCATTGCCCGATATGTACGGAAAGAACCTGACTTTCAAGACCGGTGGTGTAGACGGATGCGACTGTGCAGAGATTCTTCGCCTGATAGCCGAAGGCAAGATTGATACGACACCACTCATTACCCACCGTTTTCCGCTTGACAAGATAGAAGAAGCATACCGTATTTTTGAGAACCGGCAGGATGGAGTCATCAAAGTAGCCATTACGGAGAAAGCAATGTAATACCTGGAAAAAAGGATCTAGTTGAAAAGATATATTTTAAAGAAAGGAGTAAATACCTATGAGAAAGAATTTTGGTGTAAAGACCTGGTTATATCCGATGCCCGTATTTATCGTGGCAGCTTACGATGAAAACGGATTACCCAATGCCATGAATGCAGCATGGGGAGGAATTTATACAGACAACATGGTTGGAATTTGTCTAGCAGAAGAACACAAGACAACAAAGAATATCCTTGCGACACGTGCATTTACCGTAAGTATGGGTACAGCAGACCGCGTAGCGGAATGCGACTATGTAGGTATCGTATCCGGCAATAAGGAACCGGACAAGTTTGCCCATGCCGGATTTCATGCAGTAAAGTCGGCGTTTGTCAATGCTCCCGTCATCGAAGAACTTCCCATGACGCTGGAGTGTGAGCTCGTTTCATACGATCCCGAAACCTGTTTCATGACAGGACGGATTGTCAACATTTCTGTAGATGAAGCCGTATTGGGCGAAGACGGTAAAGTAGATGTAACCAAGTTGAAACCGATTACCTACGATCCTATTCATCATGATTACCTGGAGATTGGTAAAAAAGTCGGCAGTGCCTTTTCCGATGGCAAGAAACTGAAATAAACCGAGAAAGTCAATCAGCCTGAACATTTTTTACAGGCTGATTGACTTTCTGTTGAGATTATATCTTTTAATTTTTTGATTCTGATAAGACAGCTGTTACTGATAGTTAATCTGGTATTGTCTGTACGTTGTATAGTCACTGTATCATTCAGGCTGCTTATACGAATCATTTATTTCTTCTCGTTCCCATTAAAGAATTTCTTCCGGTAATACGAATTGGCAGTATAAAGAGCAGCAGCCGGATTGTTTCCCGTAACACGATCTTTTGTTACCAGCGTGGTAGTATAAGCCTCAGCATACTTGTAGAACAGACTGTCATGTCCTACACACAATCCGATTACCACATTCAGGTCTGTCTTTGCTTCATTCAGCAGCCGTGCCTGTAAAATCGGGTTACACATGGCCTCCCCTATACTTTCACATTCAGCAGGAATACCCATCGAAGTCTTGGGTTGTCCGGCAACCTTGCAGATTACCGAATACGCTTCGAAACCGTTTGCCTGAAGAATGCGGGCGAAGATACGTGCTTCATTTATCAGTCCGATACAGTTGGCTATACCGATGCGGTGTGCATTTATTTTACGTGCAAACTCCATGATTTCCTGTACGCGTGTCCATTGGCAGTACCCTTCGTATTCCACTTCCGCACTGGCTATCATCACCTGGCGGTTGTTTCCCTCGTCATATCGTTCCAGCGCCCACTGGCGGTCTTCTTCCTTCAAGTTAGTTGTCAGGCAGAAATCAGGATAAGTACGGTCTTTATACTTGCAGTTTTGTGTACCGCAGTCCACACAAGAATGTATTTCTTTTTCCTTTTCCATAAAGCAGATCATTTTATTTCAGAGATGCTGCAAAGATAACCATTTCTTCAATCAGATAAGCCCCAGCCGATGGATATATGCCATAAACTGCTCTTTATAATTTTCTCCAATGGGGATATACACGTCTTTGCTGAAAAGAATACGGAAACGGGAAATTTCGGTAATCTTATTCAGATTGACAATGTACGAACGATGCATCCGCATAAAGTTCGGAGGAAGCATGGCCGACAACTTTTGCAGGCTGTTCAGCGTAATGACAGGCTTAGGCCGGTCTTCCATATAAATACACACATACTCACTCATCCCCTCTATATACAGGATTTTCTCTTTGTAAATGCGTATTACCTTGTATTCGCTTTTCACAAACAGTGTACTTTTCTCCTCTTCAGGTTCGGCAGTGTTATGCGTCAGTCCGTACATTTGTCGTGCCTTTTCGGCTGCCCTCAGACATTCGGCAAGGCTGAAAGGCTTCATCAGATAATCAATGGCATTGAGCCGGAACCCCTCGATGGCATATTCCGAGTATGCAGTAGTAAAGATAACCATGGGAGGGTTCGGAAGTGAGCGGACAAAATCTATACCGTTCAGGTCCGGCATGTTTATGTCTGCAAAAAGCAAGTCAACAGGAGTGTGAGCCAGTATTTCGGAAGCCTGGCAGGCATCCTGGCACGAGGCTACCAGCGTCAGGAACGGAATACGTGAAATATACCCCGAGAGCTGAGTCAGCGCAAGCGGTTCATCGTCGATAATCAGACATTTCATGATAGCGGCGGGGTTATAAGTAAAACATGGTAAGACGTATCGTCTTCAGTTGTAGTAAATGTATAATTGTTGCCGTAGAGCAGATGAAGTCTTTTCTTTATGTTCTCAATGCCGATGCCGTGATGAGTATCGTGCGTACAGGCGTGTTTGCTGTTCTTGCATGCAAACAAAATACCTTCATCTACTTGTGCTATGCGTACATCGATAAACGAATCTTCACGGTAACTCACTCCATGCTTGAATGCATTTTCAAGAAGTGAAATGAACAGTAAGGGAGGAATCTGTACACGAGGTACGATTATTGGAAAGTCCGTGCAGATGGTAAGCCGCTCGGTATATCGCAACTTCATCAGCGCAATATAGTTTTCGAGAAACTGAATTTCACGTTCCAGCGAAATCTGGCTCTTGTTGGCTTCGTAGAGCACATACCTCATCAACTTCGAAAGTTCAATGATTGTTCTTTTTGCCTTTCCCGAATCGATGTCGACCAGTGCATGAATATTGTTCAGGGTATTCATGAAAAAATGCGGATTAAGCTGATACTTCAAGTACTGCAATTCCGATTCCAGATGCTGATGTTCCAGTTCCTTAAGCATTTCCTCATCGTGAAGCGATTTCAGGAAGAAACGTATGGTCAGGTTAAAACCTACCAACAAGATAGCTGCCGTAATATGTATCAGCAGAAAAGGCGGATGCATCGGGCGTATCGGATGTATTTCTTTCTCATCAGAAGGAAGTACGGGAAGATGCTGCATGTGGGGCATATCGAAGGCCGAATCCTGCACGATAAACTCTTTATGCTGACGGAATCCCGGGTGAGGATTGAACACTTGTATACATCCCGGAAGATACAGAAACAAGATACCGATGGTAAAAATCAACGACAAGACGTAGCGCGTATAGTATTTCTTGAGCAGGAGGCGTGGAATGAGTACATAGTTATGTATCAGAAACAGCAGAAAGAAAGGAAACACCATAAGTCAGGTATCACTTACCTCTTTCCACAGTTCGCTTCCCTCCAGCGGATGATCATTGTCGAGCAGAAAACCGATGAGCGGAGTTCCCAGTATCAACACCCAAATGGAAAGATAAATAATTTGTTCGAGAAGTAGTTGTTTTTGCAGATGTTTCATTGTTGTGGTAGTTTTATGCCTCAAAAATACGTTTGTACCTTACCCGTTGCAACTAAAATCGGCGAATGGAATGATTTTGCAGACCAAGTGTGCTTATTTTATCTTTATATACCTTTTTCTGTAAAGCCGTTTTGCGGAAAATCTGATTTGTCGGGAGTTAACCGATAGAATGGGCGGGTTGGTTGATTCTATTTCCACATATAAGTCAGCGTTTTACATTTGTCATCCGAAACAACAACCCTTAAAAACTTATTTTATGATGAAGATGAGAAAAACAATGTGGGCTGTCTGCCTGGCTGCTCTGATGCCAGTTTCAGCAGAAGCCGTTGCCGCTACATCATACGATGAACCGCAACAAAAAGAAAATACTCAGAAAAAAGAAATAACTAACCCTGAGAAAACGGCACGCAGGCGTACCGATGAAATGGATAAGGTACTTAATCTTACCGAGAAGCAATATAAGAAGCTTTACAAGCTTAATCTGAAAGAAGAAAGGGAAAAACTGGAGGTCCTGATAGGCCGTGGGGGAAAGGACATGAACCGTCCTCCAATGAGAGAAGGAGGACGTCCCCCGATGATGAATGGTGGAGGTCAGCCTCCAATGATGGGCGGAGGCAGACCTCCTATGATGACACCACCAGCCGGCGATGATAAGATGAAAGAAGAGATGCAAGAGCGTGCCGAAAAGAAAATAAAGAAGCTCCGTAAGATTCTGACAGACGAGCAGTACGACCTGTGGCTGACAATGAAGCCCGAGCAGCCTGTGCCACATCCGATGCCCGAAGCCGGAAGACCAGCACCTCACGAGGAAGATTTTCCTGTTGAAATGTTACAGAATGAAACAGAACACGAATGAGCATGAAAATAGTATATAGCATGGCAGTGATTATATGCGCTGCCATGTGGTTTGGCTCTTGCCAGAATGAAGAACTCGACTATTATCCCCTTGAAAAGAAACACTTGGGAGAAACCTATACCGAGTATGTTATGAATAACATAATATCCAATGATACGGTAAGCCGCATAGCCCTGAATTTCTATCCGGAAGAAGTGACCTCACTGTCGTATGTCGACTATGACGATTCCACCTGTATATTTACTTTTCACCGGGGAAACACTTCCCGATACCGGCTTTCATGGGATTATGAAACCGATGGAAGCTACGTCGAGGTACAATACGGACAGAACGGCATGTGGTATACCGTAAACGAGCAGAAGCATTCCGGCGAATATCTTCTCACGGCAAACGATGGTATGAGCGTACGTATGTGTATACAAGGCGGTGGAACCATGTTTTCCGGTGACGGACTGATAAAATATTCCATTGCCGTCACCGTAAACCGTTTCTCTATCGAAGAAGCCGATTAGAGTAAATCGATCAATGCGTCTACGTCAGCCTCGCGTGTAGCCCAGCTGGTTACGAAGCGTACCACCGTTTCCTCTTCTCCGCGTGGTCCCCATAACTCGAAGGTTGCATGTGCCGAAAGGCGGTCGATATCCGCGTTAGGCAAGCAGACAAACTGCTGGTTGGTTGGCGAATCCATATGAAGTTTATACCCTTTTTGGACAAAACCCTGTTTCAGTTTCTGTGCCAGACGGACAGCATGTTTCCCCATCTCCAGATAAAGTCCGTCAGTAAACAGCGTTTCAAACTGAATACCCAACAGGCGTCCCTTGGCGAGCAGTGCTCCGTGCTGTTTAATCAGCGGGAAAAAATGCGGCAGACGTTCCGTATGCGGAGCCACTACTGCCTCGCCGAACAATGCACCCACCTTTGTTCCCCCTATATAAAACACATCACACAGACGGGCAATGTCCTGCAAGGTGACATTTGTACCTGGAGCAGCCAGACCATATCCCAGACGTGCACCATCCATATAAAGCGGAATATTCGCCTTGCGGCATACCCGGCTCAAAGCCTCCAGTTCACTGAGCGAGTACAATGTACCATATTCAGTAGGGTGAGAAATATACACCATTCCCGGAGCCACCATGTGTTCGTAAGTTTCATCACGGTAAAAATCGGCGATATATGCTTCTACCTCCTCAGCACAAAGCTTTCCTTCATGTTGAGGCAATGTCAGCACCTTATGTCCGGAAGCCTCGATGGCTCCTGCCTCGTGCACATTGATGTGCGCTGTTTCTGCTCCCAGTACACCTTCGTGGCGGGCAAGCAGCCCGTCGATGACAGTTGCATTGGTCTGCGTACCCCCAACCAGGAAATATACTCCCGCTTCGGGCTGTCCGCATGCCTGGCGTATCAGTTCACGGGCATGGCGTGTATAATCATCGCTTCCATATCCGGATGTCTGTTCCAGATTAGTTTCCATCAGGCGGCGCATCACTTCCGGATGTGCCCCTTCCATATAGTCTGTATCAAAATGTAGCATAACAGTTATTCTTTAGTTTGTTTTCTTTGCAGACAAAGGTAGAGAAAAAAACTTTGCTCCGGCCGATATTCTTTCTTAACTTTGGCAAGAAAAAAGAATATCCATATGCCCGTAATAGAAATAACCTCCCTCGAACACCCAGGAGTAGACGTGTTCGGAACCTTGACCGAAGCCCAGTTACGTAACCGCATAGATCCCGAAAGGGGCATATTCATAGCCGAGAGCCCCAAAGTAATCCGTGTGGCACTCGATGCCGGTTATCAGCCTCTTGCACTGCTTTGTGAGAAAAAACATATCGAAGGAGATGCAGCCGATATCATTCTTCGTGCCGGTGACATTCCCGTTTATACGGGCAGCCGCGAGCTTCTGGCAAGCCTTACCGGCTACACGCTTACACGCGGTGTATTATGTGCCATGCGGCGTCCCGCTCCACGTACTCCCGAGGAAGTCTGCCGCGATGCCCGTCGTGTTGCCGTGATTCACGGTGTTGTCGATACGACCAATATCGGAGCCATCTTTCGTTCAGCGGCAGCCCTGGGCATCGATGCCATCCTTCTTTCACCCGACTCGTGCGACCCTTTGAACCGCCGTGCCGTACGCGTGTCGATGGGCTCCGTTTTTCTCGTACCCTGGACATGGCTTCCCCGTCCCGTATCTTCGCTGCGTGAAATGGGGTTCTGTACCGCTTCCCTTGCTCTGACCGACCGTTCCGTTCCCATCGATTATCCGGAGCTCAAGGAAATTCCCCGTTTGGCTATTGTGATGGGTACCGAAGGCGACGGTCTTCCAGCCGAAGTGATGTCAGAGTCCGATTATGTAGTCCGCATACCGATGTGGCATGGTGTCGACTCACTGAATGTAGCGGCAGCCTCAGCTGTAGCCTTCTGGGAGATGCGGGCACGCCGGTAAAAAATAAGGGGCGCTTTACGACGCCCCTTTTCTGTATTACCTAATTCATTATTTACCGATATCCATCAGCCATTTACCATCCACCTTTATCATTTTCTGAGTATCTTCTTTGACACTTCCGTCGCCATAATGCTGCTTGTAAGTGACAATCGCCGAGTTGCCGTCTTCAGCCATTTCCTCAGAAACAATTTCAATCTCTTTTAGTCCGCCCTTTTTCTCAATAGTCTTTGACCCCTTTTCCTGAATCATGGCAATAAGCCCCTCGCGTATTTCCTTAGCTTTGTCAGCCTCAGAGATGTTGCATCCGTCAATGAACTTCTCATAATCCTTGTCGCTTAGTGCCGACATGTAATTTTTCAGTGCGGCTCCAGGTGTACTGGGTGTACACGATACCATGGCTAGCACAGCAACCAGCATCAATCCCAAACGAATCAGTTGTTTCATCATAGTGTTTACATTTTAAAGTTAATAAATATAGAATATAGGAAAAGAAAAACCTTGAGTTTACGGAAAACTGTATAATATTTTTAATCGTTTGTTAGCTGCAATGTCGTCGGGCATGAGGTATGTTCCTCCCATTGCCGGAACATTGATTTGCGTACGCCTTCCTTCCGAAAGACAGATATCCGCTTTCTGGTAGGCAAATTCTACAAGTTCGGTACAATACATTTGTGAAGTATCTGCCAGATTGTAATCATGATCAAAAAGAGTTCCCTTTCGAGTAATCTCCCAGGCAGTATGTGCAGCCCTCGAAGCTGCAATAGAATCATCCATAATTCTGGCTATTGCGCCACGTACGGCTCTGTCTTCGGCGAAAAAGCGTGATAACGGGTCTGTTTTTACACGGTCGGTGTCACCCTCAAAATCAGGCTCATCGGGGACAGCATGAATAACGAACCATTCATTGTCAATCTGTTTTAAGATTCCCACGTGCGAGTAAACCCCGTCTTTGCTGGCAGAAGTAACCACGTGACTCAGCAGTCCGGTACCGCGCCGGAATGCAAGATCACCATCAGCCAATATTCCGGCAGGCACAATCCGCTTGCTCTTTGCTTTTGTATCCTTGCAGGAAACACATAAACAGAGAGCAAGCAGAGCGGGGAGTATGTGAAGCAGTTCCTTCATATACGAACAAAGGTAATAAATTAATTTTTTTACCAATGCTCGATAGTATGTTTTTTTGTTCAGTTTTTTTTATGAATCGTACTGTAAGACCTCAGTCTTTACAATTCGTTTGCTGCTTGAAGTGCAGCCTCGTAGTCGGGTTCGTTCGAAACTTCTTTTACCAATTGCGTATAACGCACTTTGCCGTTTTCGTCTATCACGATGACAGCTCGTGCCGTCAGTCCCCTTAACGGACCGTCAGCAAGCTGAATACCATATCCTTGTACAAGAGAGAAATACTTCATGTGCTTTTGCAGGGTAGATATTCCGGGAAACATACGGTCTGCAAAAGCATCACGGATACGGCCAATGCCGAGTTCGTCGAGAGCTACAGATTCAGAAGTCATTTTCAGTACTTGCATGACTCGGGTTTGTTCTTCTCTGTTGCTGTGTATATATCCTAATTTCATAAAATTGCTAATAATGATTTTTTTATCGTTTCCTGATTCACTGTATCTGTTGTGGAAATGCGAATCAAAGGAAGCCCTAACTTTGTGAATATTTGATTTTTCAACTTATCACGTGATAGTTGGGCGTCATTCTCCTTATGGAAATGCCATCCGTCCACTTCTATGGCACTGATCGGCTGTTTGGTCAGGGAATTATAGAGCAGGAAATCTATATGTGAGAATGGACTTTCTGCAAATGTTTTTTCTTTATCTTCCAGTTGATTCCAGTCGGTAATAAGTCTGGACAGTGGATAATGACAAAGTACTCCCGTATGAGGCAAACCTAATTCAGCAATGGCTTTTAACAGAATATCGTATATTAGATTCTCTGATAAATGTTCAGAGACAGCAGGATGAGCAGCTTCGTAAGCCAATCTTTCTGCCGTATATTGCTGATAGAGCAAATCAAAGACAGAATGCAACTTACTGGATTTCACTTCAAAATTGTTGTACTGAATATAACTGATTAGCTGGCTGAGATTGGAATCCTCTGGCATTTCATTTCCGTTCGTTACCAAACATAATTTGCTCTTAGCACGTGAAATGGCAACATTAAGTAAGTTGGCATCATCCGAGAATTCTGTAGGAGAGTTGTCTACCATACTCATAATAATAGTATCACATTCTCGCCCTTGATACTTGTGTACTGTACTGGATATGTCTTTTCTAACAGCTTGATTGATTGCTTCAGCTTGAGCCCGATACGGAGTAATAATACCTATACTTTCCGATTCTGTACATTTCGATAATACCTCTTGCGTAATGACATCTATTTCACGTTGGTTGAAATGTCCTCTGGCATGATTGCCGGGTACAGTTCGAATTACTTGCAATACATCTTTTTCTCCTTCGTCTGTAGTCATGGCAATCAGTTCTCCATTGTAAAAGCGCTGATTACAGAACTCTATGATTTTCGGATGGCACCGATAATGTTCTCTAAGCAGTGTTACTGGCGCATCCCGAAATATTTCTACGCACGATTGTAGAAAACTGTGCGTGACAGCATTGTATCGGTCGTCCACTTGGTATGTGGTCTGAATAGCCCTTAACGCCAATTCTTCTTCTCGGCTTACCACATTGGGTAACTGTTTGTCGTCATCCACAATCACGGCGTTCATGGCACATGATAGAGCCAAAGCCCCCGTCTTAATATCCACTTGTGAAGCTTCGTCCATAATCACATAGTCAAAAACCATGTCTTTACTGATACAGCTTTTGGCCGAATAAGTGGTACTGAGCACAATCGGATATTCTTTCAGGAACTCTTCTGTTTTGCGCTTAATATCCTTGATGGTAAATTTTTTCCTTTGTCCGGTATTATACCGTTTAGCTATCTTGTCCTTCAATAGTTGTAGAGAAGAGGAACGAAGTTCTTTCATATTCTTTTGGATATCTATGCTTTGGAGTGCTGAAGCAATCGATTCCAGCTCTTGCTCTAATTCTGTTTTTCGAGAAAAGTAGTAGGCTGACTCAAAACTGTTTATGACATCTGTCGCTTTTCTATTTAAAAATGTCAATATTTTAGTTCCTAACAAGAAAGCCCATTGCAATCTGAACCATAAACCTGGCTTATGTCCGTTCTCAACTATCATCTGATAGCGGTTGAGCAAATTCATAAGTTTAGCCGATGGTTTGCCATTCAACCATTCATCTTCTGTATGGTTGTCTTCCCGCATTTCGTTGTATTTCGATTCTTTTAATAGGGCATCGTATTCTGCCTTTAGTTTGGCCTGCCGGAGTTGACCTCCAAATCCTTGTGAAACGGCTTGAAGTGAGTCTTTTGCTAGATTCTTTGTAGTTGTTTGTTTATCAATAGTCCAATTTGCCATAGTAGGATACTCTGGCTGGTTGGCGATGAATGTTTTTTTGTTTTGTACACTACCCAGTTCGGCCACAAGGAAGCCAAGTCCTTCTCCGTTTAGCTTCTCAGCTACATTCTTAACAGCCGAGTTATTGTTTGATACGACTAATACCGTTTTACCTTTCATCAGCAGATTGGCAATGATATTCAGTATCGTCTGTGTCTTACCGGTTCCAGGAGGTCCCTGAATAATGCTTACCTGATGTGTCAATGCTGCTTCTACGGCCGCTTTTTGGCTGGCATTGCATCCAAACGGATAATAGACTTGTTTGGGCATGGAGTAAGTTACCAATTTTGTTTTGTCACCTAGGTATTGAGCCAAGGGAACATTATCACGCTTCACATCTACCAATTCATATTGTTTGGATAGAATACTTTCATAATCTTCTTCCGCAATCAGTCCTGTTTCAGCAGCTAGTTTGCGAAGATAATCCCAAATAGAACCTCCATTTTTGTCAATTGGGGTACGGGTAATATAGACCTCGTTTCCTTCCAGATTCTCATAGTAGCCATTGTCATAGGTCACTCGATAAAAAATGTAGCGACCATCTGTAAAACGTAGTAATTCTGCTACATTATTGATATGTTTATTATTGATGTATAGCCCTTTTTCTCCAAGATTAATTGTGTCAGGGTGTGTTAGACAAAGTAAACGTGACGGATTGTAATTGAATACACGTGGTGATGACGAAAACCGAACAGTCCAAAGTCCATTCTTGTTTTGGTAAATAGAAGAAACACGTTCAGTGATGAACATTTGCTTGTCACCGCGTTTCTCCAAATCTACAATCATATTTTGTTTAACATCCATTCAATCAAATATTTACTTATTTTTCAACTATATCAGAATCTCTTTTGTTGGCTATCCCAAAAGGTATATGTACTGCAGGTATATCTTCTAAATGATCTAAATGTATCATCTGGTCGTCAAAGAAAATATGTGGTTTTAAAATATTTAGTATTCGAGTTTTATCTATTCCTCCGAGAAAGAATACATCATCTACTTCAATATTTAGGCTCTTTAATGTAGTTACGACACGTTCATGTGCAGGAGCGTTTCTTGCAGTAATTATAGCTGTACTAAGAATTTTCTTGTAATTAGGATTCTTGTCTACTTGTGCATTTTCAAGGCGTTGGAAAAATGATATTTTTTGCAATAGTGTTCCTATCGGTCCTTCTGATAATGGATTGGAGGCAAGTTCTAGTTCATGATGATGATAAACGGACATATTTCCTTTATTTTCTTTATAAAATTGTTCCGAAGAATCATCAGCTATTACTCCATCAAAATCAAATCCAAGACGAAGTTGTGTGTCATTTTCATCATCTATAACTTTAGTATCTAGAACAGTACCTGCAGCAAAACCTGCAGATATTGCTTTTTCTGTATCTTCTGGATTTGCAGATAAAAATAATGATGCATTGAAGGCTGGTAAATATTGAAAATTACTTTTTCCTGAAGAAAAACAAGCTCGAGAGATGTCCAAATTATAATGTGCAATACTACGGAATGCTCTTAATCCTGATTCTGGACTATTTTTTGAAAATATAACTACTTCAATAGGTTTATCTTCTGGGAAAGAATTATTTAAATTCAAGATACGTTTGATGAAAGGGAATGCAACTCCCTTTCCTAGTGGCTCGTTAATCATCCGTTCTTGATATTTTCTGTAAGCATCAATGCCTTTTACACGATATATACTATCAGATTCTTCCATATCAAACAAAGCACTAGTTGATACGGCAATTACAAGTTTTTTCTCTATAGGATATGGCATATTTTAGTTATTATATTAAATGTGTTATATTAATTTTTTATATTTATCCCCCATAAAAACAATTGTAATACTATTAGATTACTGATATCAAAAGTAATAGACATCTTTATACCATTGCATCCATTCTTGCAGGTCATGATTTAGTTTATATACAATGTTCAACACATCATAGTTGGTAAAACAACTGAACATTCTATTTCCACAGATCAATGCTTTGTATTTATTGATTGACTTGTCTAACATTGTGCTTTTTGCATGATGGCATACCGAAAAAGTTACCATACTATATATTCCAGTTTCCTGTAAGGCTAAAGCAAGTATCTGATTGCGCCATAGTTGGTTAAGTCCATCCTTGAAAGGACAACCTTCGATACCAATTGAGCCTTTGAATATATCTAGGTTTCTTTTTAGAGTATCCCAATATTTATATCCTATCATGTGATAATAGCATTTCTGAGGCTCTTTGGTTATACTAATGAGATTATATTGAGTACAATTAGTCTTTAATTTATTAGCTTTACTTTTATATGCTCCGCATATTGTAAATTCTTTCTCGCTAAGTTTATGTTCAATTAGCCATAGGCATAATTTGCCTTCTATGTTATAGTAAGCAATGGCTACGTCTGCGTCAGTTCCGGCTGATTGGGAATGATCGTTTAAGACGCCTGCTCCTTGTTTAATATCTTGGCCCCAATATTCAAAACAGAATCCGTGAAATAGTTTATCTCTAGCTATCTTACTGAAATTTGAGGGACATCCGGGGATCATTGGTAATATACGATCAACATCTTTAGAAAGGAGTAAAGGCATAAACAGATTAATACAGGCTGTTTGAGAACTTACTGCATGATATGCAAACTTATGTAGTTTATAAGCAAAATTACTCCGTTGCATTTCCTCCCAAACAGGTATGATTGGTCCATATATCATTGTCGGAATAGTTGTATCGTTTGGGAAAATAGCATCGTATTCATGCCCTTTATACATGCCTCTTTCTGTAGTAATATTTTTACGCTTCCAGTCTATGATATGGACATAAATAGCTTTTTGTTCCAAGGTTAGATTGCTGGGAAGATAGTATTTTACTCCGTTGATTGTTTTTTCCATCTGACAATTATCATTTATAACCATTATATTATCTCTATTATTTCTATAGTTACAAGAGTATGCGTAACCATTCTATTTTCCGCCACGACAATTTTATCGGCTGTTTTTCAGCCGATAAAATAAAAATGTCCGCAAGAAAATAGTTTAGTTTTAACATTCCGATTTATAAAAACATGGCAGAAGGACCTTCTTGTCGCAGTCCTTACCATGAAGAATACATTCAAACAAGTGCTTCAGGTAATCCTGAGGGGCTATATCATTAAGCTTGCAGCTTTCTATCAGAGAAAAGATGAATGCCGAGTTTCCTGCTGCATCCTCACTGCCTATGTTCATACAGTTCTTGAGCAGCAGCTTTACAGGTTTCATCCTTTGCTCACAGAGGTTGTTCGATATTTCCGCAGAACCGTCCTTGAGGATATTTTTCAGGGATTTCCACTGGTTTATCGTATAGTTCACAGCCTTTCTCATCAGTTCGTTTGCCATGAGTTTGGTATCCTGCATCATCATGACCACCTTATGATGGATACGTTCAAGAATAGGTCTCGTAAGCTTAAGTCTTTTTTCCTTAATCTGCTCACCGCTGAGTTTCATTGTGCGGAACAAGTCTTCATTTCTGAACATATCACCGATAGGGTCTATTATATCCATCGCAGTTCTGTCTGATGGCAAGGCATCGACCCACAGCCTCCTGCAGTGTGTCCAGCATCCTATATGAAGCACCTTTGAGTCTTCTCCGTCGAACATCCTGTAAACCGTATATCCGTCTGTAGATACAGATCCCATAAAATGTTCAAGGAAGGTCTTTGCTACATCAGAGGCTCTGCTGCCGTTATTGTAATGATAGTAAACCAACTTGACATGCTTTGCAAAAAAAGCCCATAAATACTTTCTCCTGTAAGCCTTGCCTTCCGGTGTTTCAACTCCGACAAGCTCGGTCGTCTCGTCAACCATAAGGTATTTTGCCTGTTGTACAAACTCCTTGAAGACATCTTCCATAAACTCCCTAAGCCTGGAGATTCCGTTATGGATATAGCCGTTCAGCGTGGTATTGCTTATGTGGATGCCTTCTCTTGCAAGCAGTCTTATCTGTCTGTTCTCAGGCATACTGAAGTCATATTTCAGACAAAGCAGACGGGCAAGCAAATCAGGGGAAAAGATTCCTCCAAGGTTTTTCAAGGGATGCTCCATCGTGTTAGTGAAAGTGCCGTCTGCAAGCTTTACCCTTGCCACCTTGTACACATGCTCCACGTTATGAGCACGCACATGTTCTATAAACCTGTATTCCCACACATCAGCCATTCCGTTACGCTTCATAAGCCTTGCACCATCCGGGAGTTGGTAATAGTCTTCTATTTCATGAACAATTACCTTATCCACCTTCAGCCTGGTCTTTGCTGCACGGGGAGCAGTTTCCTTTTTCCTTGAAGGCCTGCAGTTCTGTGCAGGTACGTTACCGGAAGAGGTATTGCTGCCGGTACCGTTACCATCGGTCTTATTATCATCATCACCTTTCTTGCCAGAACCGTCGTACTCGGACTTCTCCATTGCAGACTTGTCAATGTTACGGTTGTTCAGCAGCCTTCTTTGCTCTGAGGTACGGCCGAAACGGTGTTTCCTGCTGTCCTCAAGTTGAAGCCTGAGATTGGATATCTCATTTGCAAGCATCATGTTCACCTCGTCTTTTGCCTCAAGCTGCTTTCTCATAAGTTCCATTTCCTTTCGATTATTCTCGACTGTTGTGGACAACTCATTGATTGTATCAACCAGAGCCTTGGAGTTCTCTTTGTTTGATTCTTCAATAGCCTTAAGCCTCGCAATCAGTTCGTTTACCTGTTTGCGAAGCCCCGCCTTTTCCTCATTCGCCAGACCCAGTTGGCAGCAAAGTAACTCGTATGCCCTTTCATCAATCATGATATAAAGGTACGAAAAATCAGGCAGTTACGCAAACTTTTTATCGTTTATTCTTATATTATTTTTATTGATAATCAATGTATTAATATTAATCTTTCGGACTGACGTACATCTTGTCAACTACTATACTTTCCGTAAGATAGGCCATGTCCGACCATTGTATCCGGTAGCATTTGGAGACTTCATCAAACACAGGTTTCTTGAATCTCCCCATGACAGGACGTTTCTCGTAAAGCACATAAAATCCGCGTTCATAATGAAGTATTTTCACAACTTTTCGGTTCCTGGACATGAACATATATACATTGGATGCATCGCTCGGGTCAAGTGACATCTCTTCCCTTATACTCTCACACAGGCGGAAGATTCCTTTCCGCAAATCCACATTACCGTTGAACAGGTAATAGTTCAGGTTAGCGCTAAGTCCAAGCATATCATCCTATCATTTTATTAAGCAACAGACTCAAATCAAGAACTGTGGTATTTCTTAGGAACAATGTGGCACCTGATGTCAATTGCAGTTTTACCCACTTAATCGGAGTGCATATTCCGGCGGATACCCGTTCAGCATTTCCGGTGATATCCGTTCAGTCCCCAGTTAGTATTCAGTGTTGTTGGCAAAGTTAATACTTCTTTCTTAGGCTCTCTCCTTTAAGGTCAAATTTTATTGCCTTATGCACGATTCTGTCCAGACAGGCTTCCGCAATGAGCTCGCTTTGGAACACATCATACCAGTCTGCAACGGGAAGCTGGCTGGCCAGGATGAGTGCCTTCCGGTTGTACCGGTCATCTATGATCTGTTCAAAGTCATGCTGTATCTGGCCGTCCAGCTTGACCATCCCAAAGTCATCGATAATCAGCAGGTCATGTGCGTTCAGCTTCCGGAAGAAGTTTGTTTCCCGTCCTTCCAGATGTGCAAGCTTCAGGTTCTCGATGAGCATGTTCATCGTGAAGTACAGTACCTTCCGGCCGTTCCTGCATGCCCTGTCACCCAGGGCACAGGCAAAGTAGGACTTCCCGGTTCCTGCCGGTCCGGTAATGATGACCGTCATTCCGCCCGTGATGTAATTTCCGGTTGCAAGGTCGGCTGCAGAGCAGGTCTGTATGCCCCTTGCCGTGTCCGTTTCAAGTTCTTCCATCGAGGCTCTCAGACGGAAGCCGGCATTCTTTATAAGACGCTGGATGCGGTTGTTCCCTCTCGTGTCACGTTCGTACTGGAGCATGATCTGCATGCCTTCACGCAGGGTAAGCTTGTCCAACTGATGTGTTTCTTCCAGAGAGCTCCAGCAGCTTGCCATTCCCGGAAGCTTCAGCTCGTGCAGTGTTCTTTCTGTTTCGTTGCTCATAATCATTTATTGTTGTTGGTTTATGTCATTTCCTGTAAAATAGTCTTTTCCGCGCATGTTCCCGTGGTTTGACGGTGTAGGCGCATGGAAGATTACCGTCTCGTCTGCGGATGCATTCATGCCGTTACGTCTGAGTATGGCTTCAAACTTGCTGTAGGAGTAAATACCGTACTCCATGCACTGACGGCAGGTAAGGTCAAACGTGGCAAGGTCATACTTCCTTCTGAGGCTGACTATGGAGTTGCACAGCTTGTAATACACCTCTTCAGGCTGTGCGGTACGTTTGGGGTCAAAGATTCTTTTTACATATTCATGGCAGTCAGGTGATATATCTTTTGCTTTCTCCACATAATAGGCTGCCGAACGCTCCATAATCACCCTGCAGCTGGATGCGAGATGTTCCCTGACTGTGGTATAGCCGTATGTATGGCTGCGGATATGTGAGGCCACCAGTTTCTGCTCCACATAGACCTTGACCCATGAACGCGTAAAGACTACTCTTGCCTGTTTTCCTACATGGATATAGGGGACGGAGTAAAAATGGGTCACCTTGTCCTGTCTCAGCTCCACATGGCAGTTTGCCTGTACTTTCAGATCGGCATACAGGCGCATCTCATAGGGTTCCGGTTTCAAGGGTTTCAGCAGCTCCTTCTCCATGGCATGAAAACGCTCCTCACGGCTGTAGGGACGCTTCTGCATACGGGTCTGGTTGTGCCTTTCCATCAGCTCCCATACGGCACGGTTCAGTTCCAGGAGTGAATGGAAGGTACGGTTACGCAATCTGGCATAGACACGGTTATATGTAATCCTTACGGAGTCCTCTACCAGAGCCTTCTGTGTCGGCGATGCCGGGTCGCATGGCAGTACCACGAAATGGTAGTAGTTGCCCATGTCCTCAAGAGCCTTGTTCAGCTTCGGCTCATGCCGGTCATTGCTGATTACAGCCGATTTGAGGTTGTCAGGAGTCAGTATGGAAGGTACACCGCCCAGATGTTCCAGACACATCCTTATGGCATACAGAAAGTCCTCCGTCTTCTGCGAAGGTACACATACCACATAGGTATAGTCGCTGTAAGGCATGCAGGCGACAAACACCTCCACCTTGACAATTTCTCCGGTTTCGGCATCCACATAGCTGAGCTTGTCACCGGCAAAGTCCACCATGAGCTTTTCACCCGGTTTGTAGGTGTTGGCCAGTACGGCCGTAACATCCTTCTTCGCAACGAGATTCTGCTTCAGATGGTAATAGAACTGTGACTTGCCGTAACCATCGGGATGAGTCGCACGGTATTCATCGAACAGGACCTGACGGCTTACATGGGATTTGGGGTCCGCCAGCAGTTCCCTGTATCTGGGTAGCAGGATCAGAAACTCTTCCATTCTCCTGTCCGTATATGCCGGAGAACCAGCATGGAACATCCGTTCCAACTCGGGATCGTCAATCTCAAGGAGGTCGCTGATGTTCCATCCGTTGGCTTTTACTGTATTCACATAACCGTTGACGGTTTCCTTGTCAATCGGTAACTTGCGGCTTACACCGCGGTTGGATTCTCCGGCCTGCTTGAGCTGGAGTACTTGTTTTATCAGACTCATATCCTTTGTTGTTCCTGCCATGACTGTGCTGTTTCTTGTTAGCTTACCAGCACAAAGGAAACTGAAACCGGGGAAAGAATGAACGGATATGCTCCGGAAACGAAGATATACGCTCACAATTCCATGCACGGCTGAACGGATATACTCCGGAAAATCTGAAAGCATACGTCTAAAGTGAACGGGTATGCTCCGGAAAAAGGGTGCTACAACCTGCAATTCTCGGAGGTGAACGGATATGCTCCGGAAAAATTGAGATTTTAATGTCTGGTTATCCATTTTTTCATCCTTTTAGGGGATGAACGGATAAAAATTACGCTTTTAAGGTATGGTTTTATACCCTAATAAGCTGCCGGAAAGTGAACGGGTATGCTCCGGAATATGTAATCGGAGATTCACCTTCAGGTTGTTTCACCTCCAACTTTACGGTTGGACTGTTGCAAGGCTTGCCGGTTATCCGGACTTTGGCAACCTTGGGCTGCTCAACCTGGACTGTCTTGCCTAACTTTTCGCTCCATAGCTGATGACGCTGCCAGTTCATGAACTTGTCGTAATTTACTCCATAATCCGCACAGAACTCACGAAGATCCTTGGTCTCACTGCATAACTGATAGAGGTCATATACCTCCTGGTAGTTTACTTTTTCTTTTGCCATAATCATTGTTGTTTAAGGGTTACGGCGCAAAGGTAGGTTTAGGGAACATGCGTGTCAAGGCGGAAAATAGAATGGTTACAGAGTATGCCCTCTAAGTCCAAGTACTCCCATTTAAACTAACTCCATAGTAAGTTTTTTTGTATCATCAGCACTTATGACTGTGGAAAATAGTGGCAGAAAAAGTCTCCTTATCAGAGTGGAACGTGCCACTCAAAAATGGTGGTGATGATTTGTTTGTTACAAAAATATGATTATTTTTCTTTTTTACGTAAAGATTTTCCTCTAAAAGTCATATTATCTGCATGGCTAAAAAGTCTGTCTAAAATTGATTCGGTTTGAGAGCATGGTTTTAGATAACCATACCAGACTTAAGTAGGTAACAGGGATGTAATTATAATAGACAAACGGTAATTCTCCTTATTATCATCCAAGAGTTGGTAAAGTGCGATTCTTGTCTGTTCATCGATGCTTCTCAAGGCAAAGTCATCTAGTATTATCAGATCATATTTCATCAGCTTGTCCATGTATTTAAGGAAGTTTCCAGTAAGAGATGCCGTAGTTACTTCTTCGGAGAATTTTATCATATTGAAGAATACAACCTTGTTCTCCAATACAGGTGGCTTTTTGTGACCGCTCTATCCAGGACTTGGTATTCTTATTGGGCGTTTTTCAGTGGAAAAATTTGTGGATTGATTTCTGCTATGTTCATTGAGATACCTATTTATAGATGTTTTTTTGTTTTATATCTTCCTCTAATTTACATGTGTTTTCAGAAGTCTTAAAAGGAAAGAATTCGGTATTATCCGAACTCTTTCCTTTTAAGGTATACTACCCATAATTGGGGATATTAATATGTTAATTAAAATAAATCCTTATAATATGATATTTCTTCCCAATGTTTAGAATATGCAGTTTCTGCAGCATTATCTAAAAACTCTAACAAAAACTTAAAGGGGAATGGGTAGGTCATCAGTTCATCCCATCTTCCAAACCCAAATTTTAGCATACTACATATTTCTTTTATATGCGAATCTACTAAAGCTTGATTATTTGTTTTGAGGATAAATATTTTGCGTGCTCGTGGCATTTTGTCCATTTTATTACCGTTGATGAACTTTATTTTTTCTTTATTTATTCCTGAGATATATGAGAACGAATCATTAGCTTTGCCATCAATCCCTTCTGATTTCCATAAATGAAATCCAATATACCCTCGAAGATATTTGTGTACGTTTTTCTTTCTTTTAAACATAGCAATGGTTTCACCATTATTAACTACTTCATCATATCCCTCATCAATTTCTTTTGCATCAAGAATAGGAATCTCTTCAGTGTCTACAATAAGATATACATTACCATCTTTTTTTAATGCCATATAATCTTTGGCGCCGTTAATTCTGCTGCAATCAGTGTATTGTAATTTCTCAGTTACAAAAGATTCAAAATCTTCGCCACAGCTATTTTGTGATAATCCGTATTGTTCGATGTGTAAGTTCCCATTATTGGTTATTTTTAAAGTAGCTCCATGAACATTTCCTTGATTAATCTTGTACCTTAGGAATTCCCATCCTTCTATAAGTATAGCCAAGTCCTTCGGCATAGTACGTCTTACTAAACAATCTTTTACAATGAACTCAATGAGTATTCGTCTTGCACGGTTTTTGTCAATCTTATCTTTTTTCTCATTATTATAATAAGTAATGTGCTGTAGTGCATTATTGTTTTTCGTAAATCTATAAGTTGATTTGATATATTTAGTATTAGTGTCTTCATTCTCTTTCGGTTCACATAATCGTACTATCATATCTTCAGGAGTTGGTTTAAAAGGGAATTCTAGAGTCCCTTGCATGATTTTCTGTGCCTCTTCTTTGAACTGCAGAATAAGGTTTTTAGATAGATCAGTGCAAAAAGAATCTTCAAATGAAATAGTCTTTCCCTTTAAGTAATCTCTCATTAATTTTAGAATACCATCTTCTGTTTTACATTCATCATAGTGTTCAACCTTATAATCTGTGAAGTTTATCTCAAGAATACCATCGAAGTCTTGATTAACTGATTCTACAACTTGGAAAAGTACAAAAAGTTTGCCGTGGGTATATTTATCAGGATTATATGGCCAGTATGGGACATTATTTTTAGTTTTTTTTGATTTCTTCTTTAGAATGAATAGTTTATTCAAATCGTATTCACCATCTTTTACTGTTTTGATTGTAATAGGCTTAACAGCTTGTCCAGACCATAATTCTCCGTCAAAATCTTTTGATTTTTGAAAAACACAGTTTTTGTATTTGCGTAATTCATTATCATTAAGTGGATGTGTAAAAGATTGCGTATTGGCAACAAGATTCATATATTTGTTGACTTCAACTTTTAGACATACCAGCTCCCTTTTTTGAATTCCGAAATTCGTATTGTCGCAAACCAATAGTGAGCCATCATTGTACATCATATTACTTGTTTTCTTTTTACCAAGTGAATTGATAGCAAGTGAAGCCACTATTCTGTTTTTGAGTTCATTGCTATATGGCTCTAAAGAATCTATTCTGGCTACTATATCCTTAAAGGATTGAAGACTGTTAAGGATATCTCGTGCGTTACCTTTGTGCGTTAATATAAAAAATTTAACAGCTGAGTATTTTTGATTACCCCATATAGCTTTTATGCCGGCAACAGATAAACATGGTGAATCACTTAATTGTTCGTAGGCCAGATTTTTGTGTTCAGCACTTGTACTGTAATAAGAAACTATTGCATATTTTGAGAAAAATACATTTTCATTCCATGCAACTTCAATTCTGTTGGTTGTTAGAGGTAAACTCTTGATATAATTTTCGTCGATTATAATTTTATTCATTAGTCGATAAGTAATTTAAGGGTTTCTATTGCACTTTCTATAATTTTTCCATTGTCATCTATAATTCCATGTATCTCAGTTATGTCTCCCATAGGTTCTTTGGAAAGCTGTAACATGCTGACAGTGATAAGTTGGCATCCAAGCCTTTTACGCTTTATCGCTCGTTTTTCTTTAGTTGGTAATTCTCCTGGCTTATCATCATGGTCTATGTCAGGATTCATATTCTTGACATCAAATGCTATCTTATAGCTTCCGTCAGGATTGCATATAACAAAATCAGCAAGCTCGTAGTCACGTCCTTCAAGATGTTTGATTTCATTTTCTTTACAATTTGTATAATGTAATACAATTGCTTTAAATGCTTCCTCACCGATTTCACCAGCATAATCAGTCATTAGAATATCTGGATGTAGGATCATTCCTTTAGTTTCCCAGTCCGTAGCAAACCCATTCTGTTCGAAATATAGGCGTATCACTTCGTTTTTCATCAACACATCCAGTCTGACAGATTGTGGAGAAACAGGGAATTGCCCTGGTTTTCCTTTTGTTGCAGGACAGAAGTAATTATTGTGTTTAGGGTCATAATGGAAAAATATTTCATTTTCATTGTTTCTTTTCCAGTCACCATAACATTTATGTATGAAGCTCAGATTTTTGTCTGAATCTTCTAACTCATTGAAATCAGAAACGACAGGTTTTCTTATTATAGTTTGTTTATAACTTTGATTCATTTTCTGATTTATCATAACATTGTATGGAACTGTATTTATATCCTCGTCCTCGTCATCAAAGTAATCCTCTTTACCAAGTTTTGGTGTATATCTTAGTGCAATATTCCGCATACGGTCAAGTTGGCGTTTTGCATAATTAGCATTATTGCACCTTATTATCTCATCATTATTTATATTTGAATCTACTGTTTTTTGTTCATCTGCAAGAATGTAGCTTACCAAACTCCTGAATTCCTTGGTTAAAGATTTTTTGAGGTTTACTTTGTCAAAAAAACAATTTATGTCTTTGTCGTAAAGTATGTATGTCGTTTGCGGTTTATTCCTTGTTCTGCATAAACGTCCTACAGCCTGTTCTATTATTGTTTGTGCCCATTCAGCTTTGTCTCTTGCAATACCTGGGTTGTTTTTGTCTCCAAACCAGAAGTTATTTGATAAAGCTTTACATAACCACGAAGCAATCTCATTTTTTGAGAGGCACCCTCTTTCGTATAACATCATAAGAGAGAGCATTACATTATAAAGACTTTTTTCGAAGTTAATTTCGTTCTCATCTGTATTCATCATCAGATATGTTCGTGGGCATTGAACATACATGGCATCCCAATCTTTTTGGAGTTTTTCGCCTTCCTTATTCCAATTATCTCCCTGTATATATTCCAATCCGTCAGGAATTTCATATTGCATATTTGCTCCTGCTTTAAAACTTGCATAAGCAGAAATCAGCATTATTTTAGCATCTTTATTGTCACTTAGTTCTTTTAGAATAGTTCCTTCAACTTCTTCCCAGTTTTTACTAATTCTGATATGTTCATTTGTCCAGTCTTCTGGCAATTCATCTTCGAATACTGATTTTTGCTGTTTATAAGAGCCGTCAATCAGGCAACTTAGTACATTCGTTTGTATAGGATCACCTATTCTGTTCTGAAAGAAGATCATGCTGTGTACATCCTCATGTTTAATAAACCAGGCATATGCCTCAATAAACTGGAAAAGACGATAGAGTTGAAATGAAATACTTTCACCTTCTTTCTTGTTATGCATAAGGTATCTTTTTGTACATTTAAACCATGTATTATCCAGCCCGTCCTTACGTGCTTCTTCAGAAAATAGAATACGATACTTATCTGGCAGAACGGCCTTTTCGTCTCTTTTATCTTCGTATTCATAATGTTCCAGAGGAATGATTTCTACCTTATGTCCTTTGGGGTAGGTGTTGGATACCAGCTCATCAAATTTGCTTTTTACTTCCATGGATAGTACATGTATTTTGTCTCCAATACGCTCTTTCAGATATTCGATATCAAAATTGCTGATAACTGATGCGCTTGATGCCGTAGCAGAGCAAAGAACTACAGAAATGTTTCCTGATAGGATAAGATCTATCAGAATTTTTTCCGGTGTAGTAGATATCTCTCGGCATGACAGTCTCACTCTGTGTTGGTTGTCTCGCTCATCTATTTCTTCCTGATAAAGCTGAACTCCTTGTGAATACACTGAATAATCAGGTAAATCCAGTTTCTCCGATTTTTTATTAATGCTCTTTCTGTTTGTCATGAATTCTAAAAGCTGTTGGGCAAACTGGTAATCAGAGTTTGTTTCGAATCTGGAAATCAGTGTATAGATTTCTCTTTCAATAGTAGGATATCCTAAATAATGATTGTCTGGAAGTTTGTTTTTCCCTAAACCTTTTGCTGTTTGCTTGAACTTCTCAATACTTGTTTGTAATGCTGTTTTAACTACCTGACATAATTGTCCTTTTATAACTTTTGTATTCTCTATAACTAGAGATAAAAAATTATCCATTGGAATTACATAATCAAAGCTTTCCTTTAATTCCGTATCCTTTTCTGCATGAAAAAGCTTGAAGTGTTTCTCTCCTTTACTGTAACAGATATACGATTGCTTATTGTCTTTAGAATTCGATACATTGAGTCTTAAACCTGAACCAGAAAAGAAAACTCCACGGCGATAATTTTCCAGGTCTTCAATGTCTCCTAAGAATATGTTTTTGTATGGTATAGTATTTCCAAAAACTTTGTTCCAGCTTGACTTGATTGTATTATTGGCTTTGTTTAAGCACTCGTGCAGCAGTTCTCCATGATATTCATCTGATATATGCTCTGGATTGTCTATCAATTGTTTGTATTGCAAATAGCCATTATATCCCTTCGCAAAACGATTACTGCCACTGTAATTGTCAATTGCCTGCTCTATGATCGTGTTGCGCATAACTATGGCTGCTTGATCTGATTCGTCGAATATAATTAAAGTTCTATGATTGTCATCTGCAATATTATTTATGTATACTTTTTCAGAAATAATAGGATCTATGCCGTACATAGCTTTATGTATTGTCATCAACAATACTTTCTTTCTTTTATAATCAACCTGGGGATATACTTCAGAAAGTGCTGGGAAAGTTCTTATAAGTTGATTAATACTGATATCATTTTCTTTATTGGTTTGTTTTAAATATTTCTTATATATCTCAAAGAAATTACGGACATCATTTCTCAATTTTAGTTCAGCATCAGAGATTTGATTGGAGAGAAGTTCATTTCTATTACCTTGTACCTGGAAAAGGTTTTTGATCCCTTCGTATGTTTTTTTTATGCGTTTGCAACCAAAAGTTAATACCTTCACATTTCCGCTTGATAATACTTCAATACAAGATTCTATCTGGTCTATGAATTTCTCGAAAGCACCATTATCAATTGCTTTTTTGATAACCTCTTCATTATTATCTATTACTAGAATGTCATTGCGTGAAATGATACTGTTTTTGGAATGTACAAACTCATTGATTTCTCTGTTTATTCCTTCTACCAATTTTTTTTGTACGCATAGAATAACTATTCTGTTGAACTCTTTAGGGTAGTATTCGCATGTCAACTTACTGATAGTGTATGATTTACCTCCACCCGTAGCAATGTCGCAAATATGAAGTCCTGAAGATGTATATCGTTTAAAGATTTCCTCGACATATTCACTAAGTTTTTCTTTATCTGTTTTCATACGTAAATATTAAGCGTCCTACACACAAAGTAGGACAGGTTTATACTAAAATTGATATAAATCCGAGGTTTTGGATAAAAGAAAGATTAGCACTTATGAGAACACAAGTGCGGCTATTGTACAATAATAAATAGCAACAGCTAAGAATTTAAAAGTTTCATACACGTGTACATAAGTCACAATCTTTGGCGCTTAGCTGTTGAGACCAATTTCATTGTCGGGCTATGGTAATTCCAGTAAAAGTCGGCCTTTGGTCTATATTATTAGTTCAGTGTTACAGCTTGTGGAACTTTAGTAAGTGAGACATTGTATCCAAGCTTTTTAAGTTCAGAAGACAAATATACCTTGCGTTTCTGCTCTATCTTGGATTGCATATATTGTGCTCCAAGTTCATGGTAACGGGACCCTGTACTCAGTATCAGATAAACGGATATCAACTGAGAATGTCCCACTGCAATCAAGGCACGTTTCTTTCCTCTGCGGGCAGCTATACGATGGTATCTCTCACTAAAAAACGTATTCTTTGTACGGGTCGCAGCCCATGCGGCTTCTGTGATTACCGCCTTTACCTGTTTGTTTCCGTGAGTGATTCGTGCGCTTTTTTTTTACCCGCACTCTCGTTGTTGCCCGGAGAAAGACCGGCCCAGGACGAAAGATGCTTTTCAGAAGGGAAGTGAGACATGTCAAGACCTATCTCAGAAACCAGATCCTCTACAACCTTGGTGCTAAAACCGGGAATCTCCCTGAGAAGTTCAAGGACATTCTCGTACTTGGACAACAGTCTCTTTATACGTTCGGACAAATCATCAACCAAAGTCTGAGTCTGGTCTATATCCTTTCGGATCATCTGAAGAAGATAAATGTGATGCTCTTCAACAAAACCGGTACACGCCTCAAGCAATTCTTCAGGACTGGCTGACAGTTTACCGTGATAAACTGAATTTATATCATCAAGAGTAAGGACTTTGCCTTCACAAAGCATATCAATAAGAGAAGTAGCTGTCGTACCGCTTGTATTACTTACTACACTTGAAAGCTTGATGTTGCAGTCTTCAAGAATACGCATCATACGGTTCTTCTCTGAAGCTATCTGCTGAATAAGCTTGTTCCGGTAACGCGTCAGGTCACGAAGCTGACGCTGCTCCTTGGGAGGAATATAGCTCGGTTTGAGAAGACCTGCCAGAAGAAGCTTGCAGATCCATTCGCTGTCCATCTTGTCTGTCTTGTGACCCGGAACATTCTTAATGTGACGGGCATTGACTATCCAGACATTGGGAATGGAATCTTCAAGAACCTTATAAACCGGCTTCCAGTAAACACCGGTACTCTCCATTCCCACATGCGTTACACCATTGGACAATAGCCATTCTTTCAATTCATTCAAAGAACTCGTGAAGGTTTTGAATGAGCGGGTCTCGCGTTGGATGCCTGCTCCGTCAATTGTCGCCACCACAACCTTCAGGTGGACGTCGATACCGCAAGCGCGCTGTATCAACTGAGGGAATGTCACTTCTGCCATAACTGATACATTTTAGGGTTACACTATACAAAGGTAACTTCAGCTTGACTATTTACATTCTCTTGGGCGTGATTTTTTATCTCATGGGTATTTCATTTTATGTAATATTAAATTAATCAGATTATTGAAAAATCATTGTTTTAATGATTAGTTTCTATATTTGTTGTAAAGGTATTATTCTGTTGTGCAGTCTATCTGCACAACAGAATAATTTTTTGTGGTGATTGTTTTTGCTTATATATGTCGATTATCTATTTTGAATTCTTCAGTATGTTTCCTGTAAGATTCTTATGTTATTATTGATTACACTCTGATATTTTATTTAACAGTCTTCAATTATAATATCAAATTTAATGTCTTTATTTCTAAACAGATGAATATTTGTGTCATGAGTGATTGTCTCCACATCAAATCGTTCACCGTTAGGTTGTCTTCCTATGTTCCATTCATTGATAAATCCTCCATCAGGATAGATAGAGAGTCTTTTTTTACCACATGTAATTGTAAGCACACGCCAGTGAGTGAGTGTTCGCTTATTTAATGAAACGACAGGGACAAGAGTACCTTTTATTCCATGCTCATAGCTAAGATCATCTATCCACGCTTTGGTAAGGGATGTAAGCCATGCATCACGTTTCTCAGATGAAGGCTGGTTTGCACATATACTGTCTGCATTTCCTCTATCATCCTTATATACCTCTATCATAAACTCTATGTCAAACTCTGAACCAATCTGTTTTATTATGTGTTCAATCGTCTGGAGTGTGATTATAATACCCATGATGCTCTTTAGATGTTCATCCTGATAACTGATTTTCAACGTCTCGGCATTCTGCTTTGCGTATGATATGAACTGATCTATGAGTCCTCCGGATTCAGTCTGTAGTATATCTCCTAACTGACAGGTACTTATTTCTCTATATTTATCTCCAGACAGCTTTAAAAGCTTAGCCGATGGTTTGTAGGAGAGATCAATTACAGAGGCACCTGATGCCGGATTATCTGTACGAACGAAGAACATGGTATTATTGCCCCATTGGATATTGAGTTGGGCATTTTCCTTGTTGTTCATAAAATAGAGATAGCCATCAATATAAGCAATAGGATATATGTCTTTATCAATCCATGGGTTTGATATGGTCTTGATATCATCTCCCTTTGCCCACGCCTTAATTTCTCGGCAAATAGCCTTAATTGGTTCAGATATATTATCTTGCTTTGACTTTAATATACAGAAAGAAGTATAGTGGCTCTTCATGACGAAGTAGCTCATAAACTGGGGTTGCCAACCGTTCTCATTGTCTTCATAATCCCATTCCTGATAATCGTTATCTGCAAACAATACAACATCCTGATGTGAAGCAGCAAACGCCTTCTTCAGATCATATAGTGTTGTCTGCGATGGAGAAGTATTCGGAAACGCATCTTTGATATTTTGTGGAACAGTATCTCCAACTTCTTCCTCCTCTTCAATCCACGCTAAAGCTGCATTAATATCGAGGAATTTTGCATAACGAAGCGTAAATTTGTCAAGCAGCATATCCTTCGATTGCTTTTCACGGGCTTCGCTCAAAAGTTTCTTTGAGGCTTTGATAACCTCCTTCATCACAAGCAAATTTGCCATCTGGTTGGCATAACCTGCACCACCGGGATTACAGTCAAAGATACAGATATGGCCGTTTGGCATGATAGTGAAATCTACTGCCCCACGTTCCTTCCCTAAAATATCCACCAGTGTCTGGGTGAATGCCATTCCAAGTGTGAAAAGCAGTTTTTCTTCTTCATCACGGTTGGACATCCACCTGTTCATGCCTTTATGTCGGATACGTATTTCGCTAAAATCTGTCTGAATCATGTCGCCAATAATGACATTGCGTTTTATTTTAGAGATGTCATTGGAACAACTGCAGCTCTTACGCATTTCCTTTCCAGTAATGGCAAAATGATAATTGGGCTTTTGTGGTTGTCCTTCTTTGTTTGGTGCATGTAATGGGTTAAACTCGACTGGGAATTTTAAAGGGTTATTTTTATCGGCCACTTCTTCTTCCACAACCGTCCTTCCACATCGTGGACAAAAACAATATCCATAACCTTTTCCTTCATTGTAATAGAGAATTTTGGCATTGCCTGATTCATTATTACGACGAACAGAAAACAAATGTGGCTCAGTTACGTGATTGGGCCAATCGTCAGCATCAATCAACTGTGCACTCACTCTTGTATAAACATTGTTGTCCATAATTCGAGTTCTGTTTTCGTTCATATCAGGCATAAAACCAACCGGTTGAATCATCTCCAGTCCGTTCGCATTATTCACAGACCACCTGATTTGGTTACTGAGGTTATGATCGTCAATAACAGTCTTATCACTATTACGGTAGATGGTTTTGTATGCCTTATGGTTGTCATCATACATATTAGTAACTTCGATACCTCGAACAGAATATACCACACCATCTACTACAACACTATTACCCGGCACATATTGCGCGATGGCATCACGTAAAGAATAGGAGGGGTTAGATGATGTCATCGGAGTGAAGAAGTCTTTCTTACCGTTACTGTTCAAGTCGAGAGTGAGCACATTAACCGGCATGTTGGCGTTAGGAGTGAATCTACTGGTTGCCCAGAAATTGAGAAGTCGTTTGTATAACACTTCAATGTATTGCATCTTTAGCTTTATACGGAACCTATCGCTGATTTTACCGCTACCGGAGAACGCCGTTTTGTAGTCAACCAGTTTGTTGCGTAACTCGGCATAACATCTGTCGTTTATATCTTGTGCGTTCTTTACTACCTGAGTAAGATTGCCATCATAACATGTTCCCTTCAGGAGTTTGGTCAGATCCTCTCTGATTTCTTTATCCAAAGGTTTTGAGCATAAGATATTGAATTTCTCATACATAGTACCTTTAGGATCACCTAATAAATCATCTGGGTCTGTTTCGTTTGTACCGTTTTTCAATATAAGAATTTTTTCGTTGCTGATTCGTACCTCAAAAGGAGTGTAGTAATCTGCAACTTTCTGAGTAAGACGTCCTCCGTTCGATCCGTCGGTAAACACCCCAAAGGAGCGGACAAGGAAGGAATTCACATGACGCTGTATGACCTGCGGGCTCATTAAATCAACAGTCGGTACACGAACAGGTCGGTTTATAATCTTTTCAATCGGGTTCCTCAAAGTACGGAGACCAATCACATCAGAACTACAAAGTGTGATACAGGCACTGCGTACCTTGTTATTACGACCGCTTCGTCCTGCACGCTGTTTGTAGTTGGCCGGCATTGGAGGTACACTTGAAAGCATTACGACTTCCAGGTTACCAAGGTCAACACCCATCTCCATGGTTGTTGAGCATGCAAGGATATTAATGGTATGGTCTTTGAACTTAGATTGTAATCCACGAGCAACATTCTTATCCACTTGAGCTGTATGTTCCTGCTGAATGAATAGATTTGGAAAAGCATGAATATCCTCCAGACGGTCAGAAAATATACCATCTGTACCCCAAATATTATGATCCCATAGTAATGCCCGATGTGTTTTCGCCCATGCTTCAATTGATTTCCTGTCACCTTCCTTTTTGCCAGAACCAACATAGTAAGGGAATACATTCCATTGTTCATGCAGCTCTTCTCTAAGTTCAACCGGAATGCCACCTTCCAGATAAGGCGAGAACCGTTTGAAGTTATTACCAATAGGTCGAAGACATACTGAATGAGGACCAGCATCTGCTTTAGTGTCACACAGATACACGTCATCATAGAGCTTGAAACATAGATCATTTAGGTTGAAACGGGGAGCATTATCTTTCTCATTGACGAATTTACCCATATCGTTCAGACGTTGTCCTACCTGAAGAATCTTATATTTGTCACTGGTCAATGTATTCCAAAGGGCATCTACGACATCAGAAATTATCTTGAAATACTGACGCTGAGCGCCATTGATGGTAAGTGAATGGTCATCACGTGCAATCAATGCGCACAAATATCGTACAATACGGGCTTGAGATATTTTGCCTTCTTCCAATTTCGGCTTGTTAAATGGTCGGCGGCGAGGCTTTTCTGTGGCAAAGCGCACTGTAGAAAATATGTCAATTTTGTCGTTCCCTGGAATTCGAAGATAGAATGACTGGTTGTTACGGACAGTGTAATCAAGGTAAACCTGTATCAGGTTTTGCCAGTCCTCTTTGGTAATTTGGTTAGCCGGATTATTGAGAATACTGTTAAAATTTTGTACCTCATCAGGCAACTCTATTTGTTTGAGCTGCGGATAGCAAGCTTCGAACAATCCTAAATTTTCTGGTGATGCAGCTGATGCAGGACGGTGTGACAAATACATCACCATAATACTCTGTACATACTTGTCAATTATTTCGTCAGATGGTAATCCATCTTCTATTTCGTCACTTTCTCCCGACCGTTTAACAAATACAGAGGCAAATACCGGGCAATATGGATCTTTCTTTAGTAGTTCTGCAATCTCTGACCATGTCATATAGTTGCATGTCATATCGTCCAATTGCTTTTGCACCACATTGGTGTCAGGCGATTGGAGATTTTGTAACATGGGAGCATACTTCAACATAGACATGGGGTCTGCTTGAACAGCTGCCATAATTTGAGCCATAGCAGCTTCTTTTGTGATTCCGTTTGCTTTTCTGCAACACATCTCATGATATATCGTACTATAGAACCACATACGTTCCTGTTCCAGATTCTGCTTCAATGTAGCTTTTGCTGCAGCCTGACGACTATCTACAAAACTGATATATTGCTGTCCGTCGTGCAGTACAATACCACCTGTTGTCGATTCTCCCTTGTCCAGCTGATCAAGAATGCTTGGTGCCATCATGCGAGAAATAAAATCTGCAGAAAGGCGGAGTTTCTGAAGACGGTTTTCTTCCATATTCCCATTTGCATCGTCTTCAATATCTTTGTCCGTATTATGGCTCTTTCCTTGTTTTGCATTACAATAAGGGCAACAGCCTTGAATGTTGCCTACTACATGCCAGCTGTCAGTATTCTCTTCATCAGCTGGAGTCACAGGTTGCAGCTGGGCTCCAGGAAGCAAACGGAATGATACATTGTTATCTCCCTTTATACTTTTTGTTTTGGACAGACCGAATATGACATAGTTCTTCCTTGAGCTGTCATCACTTTCTTCCATATCCAGATCAAACATATCGCTATCGTCTGTTGCTACAGGTTCGTATGTCCAATCTTCCATGTTAACCATGGCGACAGCTACGTATTCTCCGCAATGCTTGCACCGGCTTAATTCTAATAGTGGGACTTCTTCTGAAGAATCAACCTCACCATCTTTCTTTCTGTTTATGATATTTTCTGAATAAATCTTGAAGGAACCATCAGAAAACTCATTCAGACGGACATAAAGCCCATTGTTGGGTACACGGTAAAAATAGTGCACCTTCAGTTTCATATCGGGAATTTTCAGTCCTGCATCTTTATATCTGTTTTCTTCACGCTGGCACATTTCATCCAGCCATTGTAACTTTTCACTTATAGTAGCTTCCACCGGATACAATTCATCCAATGAGATGTAATCTGAATGGAATATTTTTTTCCATCGTTCTTCATCTTCTCCTTGTGGAATTTCTGTCTCACCAATACGGCTACCACCCACAGCTTCTACCTGGTCTGCGTTTATTCCTGTAATTCCGGCTATGAACTCTTTCAATTCGCGTTCGTCTTTTTCCTTATCTTCTCCATTGCCGAAAGTTGCTGATGATGTCGCAAACCGTATGTCCTGCGCATCAACTTTAAAGGCAAGCAGCACACGGCGCAGGAGCATGGCCAACTCGGCTGCGCCGGCCCCTGTATAAGAGTGTGTTTCATCAATGGCGATCCATCTGAGACTATTTCTTCCAGCCACAATAAGATTTGCGTCACTTCCACGTAGCAGGATGTACTCCAGCATGGTAGGGTTTGTCAGAACAATATGCGGAGGATTATTCCGCACATCCTTACGGGTATATACCATATGGGAATATTTAGCATTCTTCAGTTCAAAATGTCCCTTCTCATTAGGGTCAGTCTGAACAAATTCATATATTCCACCTGTAATCTGTTCAATCCGTTTACGCAACTTATTTGCATCATCAGATGTGTCTGTACTTTTAGGTTCCATTTCAGGAAGATCACCATTGTACACTGTGTAGGTAAGCCTGGTTCCTGTTGTTTCTTCAGCTCTTGTCAATAATTCCTCCAAGCGTTCTTTCTGGTCCTCCATAAGAGCATTCAGTGGATAGAGAAAGAGAGCCTGAATCATTCCCGGTTGCGCATGGAGAGAAAGGTCGTGAACCAAAGGCATCATAAAACATTCGGTTTTACCTGAGCCGGTTCCTGTTGTTACAACGATTGATTTAGGCTTGTTGTCGGCAGTATGTTGGTTCAGCAATACATCCCAGCATTTATACTGATGTTCGTATGGTGGATATGGCTTTGTCCAGAGTTTACCTACCAAGGACTTAGCTTTTTCAACCTTATCAGATGAGACAGGTGTATAGGAGTTCATACATTGAACTACAGGCACTGCATTCTTGGGAGCAAACAAGTCACTGATAAGTGCCTTTATCTGCTTGATGTAAGAACGCTGACTTTCATTGTTCGACTCGCCACACCACATGGCTACGAGTGCTCTTTCTACCGCCTTGCGGTTACTATTATATAATTCGGAGAAATTCATATCTGTTTTATTGTTATTCTTTGTCAACAAAAATATTAAATTCTGGCCAGTCAAAGCCTAATTCATCACTCATTCTGATTAATCCCAATTTATCTTCATCGCTCAGATGCCCACCTCTTTTTTCAAACAAGGGCTTATATATTTCTTCGGGTATCTTGTCAGTATCCAAGTCTCTCAGTGGTTTCATTAGGAAGAAATAGATACCATAGGTGTTGGCCACTTCGAAACATTTCAGTACGGACTCTTCTATATCGTCCCAAGCCCACGGGTCGTCGATGTCCAATCCAAAATTGCAGGACAGATTATTAGAATGTCGGATGTCCTGGAATATCAAGCCTACATCTTTTGAGTCTGCTTCATTTTCAGGATCGATAGGCTCAGGATCTGTCCGGACATCATAATTCCAGAACAGAGCATTTTCTCCATCCCAAGAACTATTAGCTTGTGAGTTGCCGAAGCATACTACAAGACAGTCAGGAGCCACCGCATCAAGCAAATTTCCCATGAAACGTCTGTCCATACGCCATGCATTCATAGCTGCTTCCCCGATACTTGGATTACCAGAGATATTTATGAAATCCTCTGTGTAGATATTACCGATATTATTGCATTGATAAGCCTGATAGCCTTTGCGACTGAAATCATTGACTTGTGTTCTATCCTTATAAATGTAAGGTAAGTCCAGAGTCTCATCTTCTTTCAGATACTGTATGATGTTGCCGTCAAGCAAGACTTCCTTTAAGAGGGTAGGGCGATATATATCTACTATAAAGAAACTTTCTTCCTCACCGTATTGGATAGGTATTGTCGGAGCCAATACCTTACTATCCAAAGGGATATTGTCCTGATAGGTTGCTTCTTCTCCGTTCATAGTGCGATAGCGTACAGATGTGTAATCGAAGTCGCGTACTATCGGATTGTTTTTTTCAAGTTCTGGAAGATAAGCTACAGTAATAAGAAACAGTTTACCCTTCACTGTAATTCTAAGTATGGCTACTCCATAAGAAGGCACGCTAACTGATGTCCATTCTGTAAATCTTCCGTTTGGCTGTTTATATTCTATTAAATCTGCAGTAGTAACGTTTTCCGGCCTGGCATTCAGGATGTCGTCTTTGGTCGCAAAATGTCGCACAATGATGTCTTCCTTACCAAAAATAAGAGGAAGTTTTTCTATGTCAGGTTCTTCGCTAATGTCAGGATCATCTATGAAATAATGATTTACCATGCCCCCATTAATGTAGTGAATCGTGTTGGAGTACAGTCTTGTAGTAATTTGGTCATAACCTATTCTGTTATACAGACATATTTCCCGTCCTGTGGGGGTATAGAAAGTAACAGAATCGTATATATAAATCCAGTTCCATATTTCACTGATACCAAACCGGCTGTCATTGAACGGCATACTGTACACTTCATTGGCAATGGTTGCATCTTTCAATTTGCAGGGATGGGTGAAGAGTAACGCTGTTTCTCTCTGCGCATTCTGCGTTGATGTCCATGTGTTATAGATACTATCGGATCTCCATAGCTGAATGTATTCTATAGCATCGACCGATTGTGCCAGATATTCATTGCCATCATCATCCTTAACTATGATTTCTATCTTGTTGAAGCGAGTAGCCGGAATATGCTTCACCTGTACGCCTTTTTCCACACCAAAGGCCACGAAATCGTTCAAGCCATGATTCAAATAGGTGATAATCGGCTTATCCATGGTTGCTGGCTCAATAATTTTCTCATTGTAACAGAATCTAATATAGACGTAAAGGTGTCTCTGGGTTTCAGGATGAGGCACGCCCCAAAGATGAACCCTGTCATATCGTAGATACTGGTGTAAACCACCGCCAACTTCTTCAGGTTTCAGCAAGACATTAAGTCGTCTGGACATAAACGTGTAATCAGGTGAAAAAGTGACGACCCATTCAAAACGGAACTTCACTTTCAGAATCTCGTCATTAGCAGTTTTCAGAACGGCTACAAAGAGATTGACATCAGATGCAGCATTTTTCAAATCCTCATCGTCGAATGGCATTTGGCCATTGAGTATATTCTGCATATACTCATATAGTGAGTGACAGCGTTTGATACTTTCACGGAAAGCAATAGCTCTTGATGCTTCATCCAGATTTTCCAGTGTATAGTCTTCACCGTGGTAGATCCGACACAATCCTTTCAGGAATCTCATGTTGTCATTTCTGCCAAGTTCATGTTTAATAGCAAGACCACCGAGCACGTAAATGGAATATAGCCAACGCTTGTTACCTTTATCATCATTATAGAGAAACAGTTTCTGGTTAATGCTGGCATTAATCCAAAGGGCTTCAAGGTTAAGCTTTTCCACCAGTGGATTACTGTTTCCGCTTTGATACTTGCGCTTATACCATTCAGCTATATAGATTATAGTTTCTATTGCAAATTGAGGGGATACTAAAGCTGAAAATCCATTAGCAGAAGCAATATCATTCAGGCAGACTTCAAGCTCATTGAAATCTGCTTCCGACAGTTTAAGTAGCCAGACGTATGGCTTACAGATGTCGAATGATGCTATTTTATCTTTTAATTCTTTCGTTAGTTTTTCTATCATTGTCAGATTCTTTTTATCCAACTACCCAGTGTCCGCTATATCCACTGCCAATAAATCTGATGTGTGGCATAGGGGCGATGCGTTCTTTTATCTTCTGACTGATAAATTCAGTATCTTCTTTCGCATCTTTCAATCCTACAAGAGTGTCATCGTCGGCAATACCAAATAGCAGACTGCCGCTTGTCCCGTTTGCAAACGCGCTGACACTTTTTAGCAGCTTTTAACCTTACGACGTTCCACATCCTGCTTCTTGTCGTATTATGTGGTTTCACCTATATATATGTTGATGTTCATATAAGACTATTTTAGGGGTTCTAGGATATTATATCTTTTTTACTGATGTCCATGGCTTTCAGAATCTTTACTATACTATATAGCAAAAATACGATAATAGTTTATAATACTTGCCAAATAGTTCTATCAATATTATCATCGAATCCTAATTTTTTTAGTCTTATGGAATCATTTATATTATAATCGTTGATATTTTTATTTGAGGTATTGAAGTTATTTGCTTTTACTACAGTAATTCGGCTGTCTGGAAATTTTACTAAAATACTAACTATTCTGTACTCTCCAGATTTCTTTTTTGTTTTTTTTATGTTGGATATTTTGCCTTCTATAATCTCACCTAAAGTGAAATTCGAGTTTTTGTCACCAAAACTCAAAAGCTTTGACTTATTACTTTCACTTATATACCTAAGTTCATATCGTTCATTAATAAAATCAATATTCATAAAGCCTAATTTATCGCAAATATCATTATTATTAAATACATCTGTTCTGTTTAGATTCATATTCATCAGTTGTCTGATAGATATGTAACTGCTAACTCCTGCGATATTTATCATGTACTTATTATTTTCCTCGTTCATTAATCTGCCTATCATTGGTATAGGATAATCATAGTATGCATCCAATTTCACAACACGATTATTAATTATACCGATTAAACGTCTTCTGAAAGAACCAATTTCATCGTACATGTGGGCTACTATTTCATTACCATTGTTATCTTCAATTCCCCATTTGCCGGATTTAAGTGTCTTGGCCAGCGAATTTTGGAGTTCGATACTTTTCTCAACAACTTCTTCGCCTCTGATGTTTATACAACTTTTAGTACCAACAAATGTAACATTGGCAACGCCATGAATGAAATTTCCTATACTATCGTATTTAATAGGTATGCGAATGGAGTTGTCAGATATATTTATTACGCCCCATTTGCCATTACTCTTTACCCTAACCAAATCATCTACCCATAATTGTATATCATCGTATAAACATGGAATTTTAGTATTTCTGAGTTTATCGCAGACTCCCAATAACTCAAATTCTTGAACCAGACAATACTCATCATTCAAGTCAGAATACTTTGAAATCAATTTACCTTTTTTATCAATGTAGTTTTCGAGTTGTCTCCACGATTGAGTAGGGTGGGTAATAGTTACTTTGGCACTGCCTGATTCAAGTTTTCCTATTTTATTGTATTTTATATCTGTAATGATATTGTTATTCAGGTCAATAAGTCCATATCTGTTGCCTTTTTGAACTTTGAATATACCCTTGTCCCATGGTTCTATAGATTCATAGGTTGCAGGAACTATTTCATTTCCTAATTTATCTGCAACACCCATTTTGCTATCTTTTGTGAATATGATGCAGTTATTTATATCATCATAGTAAATGTCATCGTAGTCAAAATCATTATCCCAATCAATAATCTTCATACCATATTTATCTACGATTCCCAATTTATTATTCAATGCTACCTTATAGAACCTATTGTCCTGTAATTTAGGCTCGCTGGTAAATATCGGATTTATCAGCGACTTGTTATTAAAGCGGAATCCCCATAAATCTCCATATTTTGAAATCTCAGCGTATTTACCCGTTTTTCTCATCTCGGTGAGAGCATCCTGGTAAAGATTACTGTTTACCCATTTATCTTCAATAGATTTTTTCAATCCTTCACGGCTAATGAGTGTACCCATATATTCTGTATAGGCTTCTGGGTGCTTCGTGAAATAAGCTTCATTCGCATTAAAATAATATGGCTTGCAAAATTCATCATCAAATGTCAATTCCTCTAATATGATAAGTTTACCATTGGTATTAGAGTTTTCAAGTGTAAACTTCCACTTATTATCTTCGTCCAGCCAGTTACACTTCAACAAGAGTTCATCTCTGGAAATAGACTCTTCCAAGGCTTCTTTGTCAAGTACAAACACATTCCTATGATTGGCAAAAAGAGTGTTCTTATAGTTGAACAACTTCATATAGTCATATTTGCTTTCATTCCCATTTCCAAACACCCATATTACCTGAACATTATTGATTCTATAGAATATATCTTTATCGACAATAGTATCCAGGTCTACATTGTTGTTCTGAAGTTCTATAACAACCTTTCTATCCTTGAAGTTAAAAGATATGTCAGGACGTCTCCATTTCATATACGGAAAATTGCTGCGAATAATTTTGTCCATATTCACATCGGTTACTCCCAATGCTTTACTCTTCTCTGAATTCAGGAGAGATATAATCTTCAGTTTTAAATCTCTACGGAGCACATTTGTATCGGAACTTAAGGCTGTTTTTATTTCTTCTTCTGTGAGCTCTTCTATATCAATTCCTTCGTAGTGATTGTCATTCGATTTGTCAGACATGATTGTCCATGGGCAATTTACATTTTTTTGCGCATGCATGAAGAACAAAGATTCTTTGTTGTTCCCATATCTTCTGTGTGCTATCTTCACTCTCGCTCTACATATTCCACAAGTCCAATATTTACTGCTTTTTATATCTGCTTCGGACAACATTCTGCTTACATGTGCAATCTCTTCCGCACTGCTCATCCGAAAGAAATTGTCTGCATCTATTATTTCTCCCTTGTCGTTGTAAACATATCTTATAGATCTTGATGTGGTGTCGTCCGTATCGTTTGTTATTTCCGGAAAGTCAACAATATTTCCATCGCTTAGCTGAAAAGCTTCTTGTTCTTTGTTTTTTACAGGTCTATAACTTTTCGGGATAGGAGTTTTTGCAGGCCTTTCTTCGATAGAGTTAGATTTATCAGCCTCTTTCTGACTGCTTTCTAAATTGACTTGTGAATCCAAACTTAAAGATTCTTGCTTGTTTGACTCTTCTTTGCTTGAAATATTGTCATTCTTGAGTCTATTTTCCAGTGAATCTATTCTATTTTTGAGTTGTTTATTCTCTTCGTACAATATATTGTTAAGATTATTGTATTTGGAAATTTTTGTACTCTGCGAAATTATCTGAACCCTTTCGTCTTCTAATGCTTTTTCCAGATGCTTTTTCTCATCTTTGATTCTCCTTAATTCATCTTCTTTAATGGATAATGTTTGATTCAGAGATGCAATCGTCTCTTCGTTTGTCTGAATTTGTTTTTCGAGGTTTCTTATTTCTTCATCAGAATGGCTTTGCTTTATGGATTCCTCATGCTTTGAATACAACTCATTATACGTAGAATTCAGGTTGTTATACTTTAAATTCAGCTCATTTAATTGCTCTTGTAATTTCTTGTTTTCATTATCTATCTGATTGTTTCTTTCAAGGTGTTTTTCACAATTTGATTCTAATGTTTCATTCTCATTTTTTAAATCCTGCATCTCGTAGGATACAGTCTGTAATTGATTTTGTAGCCTACAATAAGCTTCTGATAGCTCATTGTTTTTCTGGCTTAAATCATGAATTTCATTTTCCTTGGCTGATATAGATTCTGTTAGAGATGAAATTTCATTTTTCAATCTTGCTATATCTTCGTTTGATTGACTTATAAAAGATTGTAGTTTGTTATTATAGGATTTATATTCATCAATATTTATTTCTAACTTATTACACTTATTGATGGTGTCAGTGAGTTTTTCTAAAGTTTCATTGTTTTTGTTTTTCTCCTCAGATATTATCTCTTCGTAATTTTGTAATTCATTTTTTAAATTACAGATTTGACTGCTTTGTAGTTTTTTTTCAGACTCTAGTCTTATATTTTCCTCCTTATACTTAGTGATTTCATTGCTTATTTCATTCTGCTGTGTATAAAGTGATTGATATTTCTCCTCTATACCTTTACATGTTTCTTTCAATTGATGTATAGTGTTGTCTTTTTCTTTTATAGCATGGTGTAATTGTTCTACCTTTTCAGAAATATTATAGCCTGCTAAATAATTTATTATCTTCTGAGTAATAGTCATCTGGTAAAAGTTTTAAGTTTAAATAAATTACTTCTTTTATCTTGTTTATTTTCTCCACCTTGTATATCTTTTGATGGATATCATGTTTTTCTATTAAATTCTTATTAATTCGGTTTTAGTAATTTGCTTCCATTTATGAGTTGTTTACTCAGTCCTCTTTCAATACTCTCAGCTCTTTCTTTGTGCCTTTGTATGCTTCACGCAAGTCGCGGAGTTGATGATCGCTCTGTTCAATGTGATGAATCATGGAGTGGCAGTTAGAACATAAAGGTACAAGATTTTCTACGAAATCCTTTGGAATACCTTCTGTTTCAAATGTAGAAATTGGCTTTAAATGGTGTACTTCTATAAAGTTTGTCCCAAGTGCTTCACCATACATCTCGGCAAAGTTCATACCGCAGCATTGGCACTGATAACCATAGCGGCTTATACATTGCTGGCGGAGCTGAGGGTTTCTACGTATTACTTCCATTTCTTTTGTAATATGTTTGCGTTCACCTTCTGTTTCTTCACGGAATTTTTGTACCTTTACTTCCTGTTGAGGCTGTGCCTTCTTGACTGTTCCTTCCAAATTTATTTTGCGTTTGAACAAGTTTTTGAATGCTTTTGATTCAAGGAACTGAGAGTAGGTTTTCAGATGGACAGAATACATCAGTTCCGCCTCCTCGTCAATAGCTGCCATTTCCCGGTTGGTTGCAATGCGGTCCCGAACACGGTCGTAGAAGTTATGGTCAAGGCACTCGTAAATACTCGAAAAGGTAGTGGACTCGTATTTACGTATAAATGTTACCAGTTCTACTTCGCTGAAAGACACGAAAGATTCCACATCAGTCCTACGTTTCAGCAATTCCTGTATATAGGCATTACGTATTGATTCAGAAGTGGGTATAGTCTGTTTCTTTACCATCTTGTTTCTGTTTAATATTAGGTTTAGTCAGTACTTCTATTAAAGTACTATAATACTTATACCAAAGTACTGCAGTACTTTCATGAGAGTACTGCGATACTTTTATATAAGTACTGAGTTAGTCATTCCAATTTAAATTCTCTTCATACTTATCGAATTTCATTTCCTCGGTTACTCCTGCTCGTTTTAATGCTTTGAGGACTATTGCTTGTTCTTTGGGGGATAGAGCAGTTTCTCCTCTTCTGCGTTCGAAGTATGGATTTCGCCCGAATGTGGCAATCAGCTGATTCATGAACTTCAGATACTGATCCGGAAACATTCGTTTCTGAAAGTTTGTGAATCCACGCGCGTACATGATAGGCTGATTATCCCGAAAGTATTTGCAAGTAACGTCTTTGCTACATTTGTTGGGGTTTATTAAATGAAGGTATTCTTCATTTTCCAATAATTCAGTATATGATATCTGACGCAGGCATGTGACCGCCATTGGACAGTCACTATGCTGGCATACAGGGTAATTCTTTGGGATGGATGTATAAAGTTTCTTTGGCATTATTCCATAGGTTTAATCATCTTTTCGATAAATTCTATCTCAAATATATCAAGGCCATATTTGGCATATAATTGTTGGTCTATTTCTGGAATGCTTTTATTCCAATCAATGTCACTGTTAGAAGTGAAGTCTTGCATTGGAACATTAGCCCAAGTGTCTCGAGGATTATCTTGAGTTACTTTAAGGGTTCCTAACATAGTTCTTGCAAATTTAGTTTTTATATAGCTCATATTATTTTCAGCTTCTAGCGTAGAATCATATGCTCCAAAACTAATAAAAGATTGCGTGTAGCCGCATAGTGGCTCGCCGCATAGTGGCTCGCCGCATAGTGGCGTTGATAGGCATTCGCCTATCGCGCCGCTACCATTGCTTTTAGGTAATAGCACTTTATATTTTTTTAAGTTCCCATTATCTTCTATATATTTAGATAAAATAGCACGCGTTTGTCTATTGTTATTAACAAGTCCATAAATTGTAATTTCATTTGTATTAGCAGGACGATTGTTAAACAATGGTTCAAGATTGCTAAAAATAGAGGTTGTTAATCTGCGTTCACGACCATTGCTTCCTATCATAGTTTTACACTCTGGATGATCTGAATATAGTTTATTAAGATCAAATTTATTTTGTGAATAAATGATGCTTGTTATACTTTCAAACTTTTTACTATTTATGACTTTTTGAAGTATAGAAGTGAGTTCATCGAAGCGTGTATATGTTCCTATTTTACCAAAGTCAGCAGATAAATCATAATAGGTTACTGTGACTCCTCCCTTAATATCAACATTTGGGAAGACTTCATTTGAGTTCTTTACCCAGATCACCTTAACATGCTTATTATTAAGAATCTTACGATTCCATTCGGCTGGAGTTTTACCAGCATTAAAAAGAAAACGTGCAGGTGTTATAAGTGTTACTTTATGAGCTAAACTGTATGATATATCGATAAAATGATGATATATAGGATCATCGCTTGTGTCATTTTGTTTTAACATATACGGCGGATTTCCCACCACTGCATTAAATTTCATTTCTTGTTTATTTGAATTACCCTTCCAAAAACCAACAGTCTTCAATTCTTTAACAAGACCTTCCTGGTCGTTGGAAGCACGTTTAATTAATTGTTCATCCTTTATATTCGCTTTTCTCTCTACATCGCGGAAGCCGAAGAGTGTACGACGGGTGATACCCACAGCCATGGGAGTGTTGCAGATGACATAGATATTGTCTTTAATAATATCGTCCCATACGGTTTGTTCATCTTCAACGCTTACGCTATCAATATCAATGCACTCTGCTTTAATGTATTCTTTCAACCGACGACGATAAAGTGAATAGGTGATGTAAAGAGGGTAGAGACCTGTCTTGGAGTTGATTTCCAGAATTTTGGTCTGTACTTCGCCTGCCAAATCCACGTTATCGAAAAGCTGACGAGTTACATCTCCCTGATCAACATAGCGGGGAGTAACCAGTTGTCCGGTCTTTTCATCAAAACTCTCGTCATAGAAGCAATAGCCGCCTATAGTATCGCTCATGTGCATATTGACCACTCGCCATGGAGTAAGGACGGTTTCCTTGTCCGGATTGCGGAAATATGAGAAGATTTCCGTAATCTGACGGATACGCTCGTCCACATGCATGAAATCAGCCTCTCGGGTTAGGGCACGATATTTCTTACCTGCTTCTTCAAAACGAGTGGCATTAAAGCATTTCTTGATTTTGTTGAAATCTGATTTCGAAATTCCTTTGGGCATGAACTCGAACCATGAGTCATTACTAATCTTACGGGTAAAGTTATCCACGGTGATGTCTTCTTTCGTATCGCCCGCATCGGCTCCACCATACATCAGCAGCGGGATTCGCAGGGCTATTCCACGTATGTTGGTGATACGCTTGCGGAACTCTTCGCGCTCTTCCTTAGCCTTTTCACGGCGGGCTATGCGCTCAGCTTCCTGACGTTGCCATTCCTCGCGTTCTTCTTCACTCCATGATTCCCACTGCTTTCGGAACTCCTCATCCTTTTGAGCTTTCTTCTTTGCCTTTTCTGCAGCTTCAGCTTTCTTTTGGCGAATTTTTTCTTCCCATGCCGCACGCTGTTCTTCTGTCATGTGGCTGAGGTCGATTGTTTCTTTGGCATCCTTTCGTTTCTCGTCGGGAGCCTGACCTCCGTTCTCGCCTATATTATTAATGATGTTCGGGTCAATTTTGTTAAGCTCCTCCTGAACATAGAGGCAAGGGTCGTCGAAGCCTTTACGAACCAAACGGTCGATATAGACACTCTCCAATTTCTTGTAGATAGTATTGACATCCATAGGACTCATCTTTCCACCATCCATAGAAATAACCGGGCAGAGTTCGATGAAGTCACGGACAGTCTCCTTATCGCGCATTTCCTGGGTCTTTTCTTCTTCGCCTTCTTTCTTTTGCTTATCCTTAGTCTTTGCCATTGATGAAAACTTTGAAGTTTCGGCTACAATCTTCAAGGTACGATCCGGTGCAAAGTCGAATACATAACACTCTGTTTTCATCTTGCCGTCAGGTGTTTTGTAAGGCGACTGAACGCGGAAAATGGTCTGCATATAGGTGGCAGCACGGTCGCCACCTTTGAGATAGAAGACTGCGGTCCAAGGGGCGACAGTAACTCCAGTGGTTAGACGGCCACAGGATATGGTAATGGTAGAAGTCTTTTCCGGCAGTTCACCTATCGCATTGAGTACTTTATCGAGTGCATTTTCACTCTGTTCGTCCGCATCGTTCTTGCCGGCTACGTTCACTACCTTGAAATGCCTGAATGTGGGATGCTCGTTAAGCAGCTGTTCCAAGGCGGCTGCTTCGTTGACATGGGAAACTACCCACAATGTATGTCGGAACATCTTACGATATTCCGTAGTAGAGAACGGGAAGTTATTTTCAGCGTCTTTTGTACAGAGAAGATTCAGGAACTTCAGCACATCTGCTTCGTGTACAAAACGCCCTTTGGCACCAACAGGCATAGGTATAGCTTTTTTATCAGATTTTGGATTGTCTGCCTTGGGATTTCCTGTCCATGTACGGAAGAACTCAGGGAAAGTAAATATACCTGTCTGGTCAAGTACATTGTTTATATTCTTGGTGATGTCATAAGTGAAGATATTCATCTTCGGCAATTCCTCGTATGGATTCTTTTCATTAGGATGCTCTTCATACCATTTTTTCTTAGCCTGCTGTTCTGCAATGTAGTCCCATGTGTAAATTTCATCTTCCTTGAAATCTTCATAGAGATTGAAGGGTGTTCCGGAGAGGTAAAGCATCTTGGTCTTGTCCTTCTTCAAGAAATCATCAATGACGCTTTTCCCCAAAGATGTTCGTGTGCCCTCGTGCGCCTCGTCGATAATAACAAGGTCCCAATCGGCATTGAGAATATCAGCTTTCAGTTTTTCATTCTCAATTTTAGTAGCTCCTCCAGAGTTCTCTCCAGATTGATTCTTATATTTTGCTTGCGTCTTTAGGTTGACCAACTCAGAGAGACGCATATATTGCATTGAAACGAAGAAAGCATAGTGGTTACCTTCGGATTGTACAAATTTTTCAAGGTCGTAGAAGTTACCTTCGCTTTCATTATCTGAGCGTGTGCCAAAGCCATAAGTGTGGTGTATATCAGAGTTTCCATCTACTTTAGGAACTGAATTTTTGGAGCCTACAACCTGACGGAAAGCATTGAGCCAGCTGTCGCCAACAACGGGGCGGTGGGTTATGATGAGTGTACGCTTTACGTCCATTTCGCGCATCAGCTGCATGGCGCAGATGGTCTTGCCGAAACGCATCTTTGCATTCCAGAGAAACTGTCGGGACTCAGGAAGAACGGTATATTGATAATCACCTTTTCGACCGGTTTTCTTGCAGAAACGTTCTTTAGCTTGATCTATTGCGTCTCTTTGTTCTGAACGTAGTACGATCAGGTTGTTCGAAGACGGATTAGCTTGTGTATCCACCTTTATTTCTTCGAGGGTTGAGTACGTTGCCATAGATATATTGTTTTTAATTATTCTTATTTACTAAAAACTCAAAGGTACATTTAGGTGCCTTCAGGTCATGGAAATCTTTTGAGTTAAGTGTGGCTTTCTGGAGATTAATACCTTCAAGAAAGTCTTTGACAAGGCAAAGCCGCTCGTGTGGAGCGGGCTCGTGTTTCTCTTCTTGAACATCGTCAAATGATATGGAAAGTTGTTTACCGGTTGATGGCTCTTTTTCAATGTAGGGATCATATCCGGGCAATCCAAATTTCAAACCATCCATTTGCCAGATGTTCCACGATATGATGTATGCCACACCGGGCATCATGCGCATTTTGTTCTGATTGAACTTTTTCTCACCGAACTGCGCAATATAATGCTCCTCGAAAGTAAAGAACAGGGCTTCGCGGGCAAGCAATAGATTGTCACCCTGCCATTCAAAACCATAAGTGGAACGTAAAGCTATCTTTGCCCATAAAATCCATTCCTTAGAGTCTTTGGTATTTTCTGACACAATACGCAGTTTTCTATCGAGCAAGCCAATTCGATGCTTAACATCATCATTATATTCACCGGATACGGCATCATAACGGTTACAGAGATAAGGAGCCTCTCCACATGTTATCTCCAGACGCATGTCGACCACATAGTCTTTCCATGTCTTATCTTCAGGAAATATAATTTTTTCTTTATTATTAATCCATTTGTGAGGGTCGTTCGGATCAGGAGAATTAAACAGTCCTTCTTTCCGCCCGAACCATGCTTCATCAATAAGATTGTTCTGAGCATTACAAATCCAGGCTGGAGTGAAAACTTCGGCTTTATCTTTTGCTCGTTGGGTTTGCTCTTCTCTCGATTTTACCGAACGGGGACGGATAATCTCCTGATATTTTTCTTTAACCTCCGGATTTTCTTTAACAAGCTCTTTATATTTTTCCTTTGTGATGACAATACCATCATCTGAAACATAGGATGTTATCTTATCAAGTGTAATAGGAGCAAAGAAGGTGTAATCATCTCCCAAGTCGGAATATGAGTCGGTTGCCCAGTAGATATTCTGCTGGGTGGTATGATCCTTCAAAAGGTTCATGCAAACCTTTTCGCCATAACCTACGAGGAGTTGATTCTCACTTATATCTGCATCTTTTATCATAATTTTCGTTTGCAAAGTTATGGCTCTATATTGCAGTCTTTCTGCATAGTAGAATACTTTTTCAATATATCTTCTAATTTTTCTATCATTTGTTTCCTTAACCATATAGGCTTGAGTACAGTTACCTGATTTCCAAAAGAAAATATTCTTGCTTCAAGCTCTTTGTTGGGTCTTACTTTAAGCTTGATAATATGTTTCTCTTCGTCTTCTACTATTTGAGAAGCATGAATCGGCTTACTAGTAATGTAAGGAAAGCGAGCCGCATCGAATTGTAGGATAATTTCTTCTGGTTCTGGATGCTCTTTAGGTAAAGTCACTCCAATTATATCTTTGAAATAGTCATTGAAGTTTATTTCTGTATTTGGAATGAAAGGAACATTGGCATGCGTAAATTTCACTATGCGGTCTAAAGCCTTGTTTGTTATGTAATTAGCATGTTCACCCTCCTGTAAACCTATAAGAAACCATCGGTTATTGAACTGTTTTATATGGTAGGGATGAATAATGTTTGTACTTTCATTGCCAGTAAAAGTACGGTATACTATATTCAGTGGTTGATGATTTATGGCTGAATTAATCAATTCGCCTAAGAACTCAGTCCCTTTCTGCATCTCATTTTGTTCGAATGCAACTACATTCTCAGGATTAGGTCTTACGCCAAACCGAAATTCTAGATTAGAAATAACATCTTCCAACCATGCATTTGTAGGAATACCACGAAAGCGGCTGAGAATATCAATGGTTGAACGTAATGAGGTTACTTCTTCTGTAGATAATTCATTATTAAATATTGAGAAGTTTTTGTCTGAATAGCGGTAGTAACACTTCCTGCCTTCGTATGGGTAAGCTTCAATAGGGGCATTGTAGGTAACTCTATCCTTCATATATTTGATGTCTTCACGTATCTGACGGATACTGACCTGGCTTCCGGATATATCCATTAGTACTTCATTGACTTTATCAATGAGGTCGTCAATGGTATATTTATGAAGAAAATCGCTAAAACAACGGTCAAGTATCTGATAGCGGAGTTGTGCGTTTTTATTGGTTGGCATAGAGTTCTTTCATTAGTTATTTGTGGGCTTAACTGCAACAACATTGTCAAGACGGACGAGGTCGTTTAGGTCACATTTGAGACAACGAGCTATTTCGATTAGATTCTCTAAATTCGGTTGAGAAGTATTAGTAACCCATTTGGAGATAGTTGCTGGGTCTTTTCCTAACATTTCGGCTAATTCCTTATTTGATATCATTCGCTCAGCAAGCATCACTTTTATTCGGTTTATAGGTTGTTTCTCCATACTTAAGTTTTTTAATCATAATATGGATGCAAAAATATTATATTTTATTAATTATTTCCTATAATCTTGGTGAAATATCACATATAAAGCCAAATAATTGATTGTTTCGTCAATTTAATTACTTAATATGTATATATTTCATAATTGTACAAATGGATCTATATTTACATAAAGGCTCAATGCCTCAAATAAAGAAACATTGAGTCTTTTTTCTGAATTATGATGAAAATTTGATGAGTTATAAATCATTCATTCCCTTTTGTTTAATAACAATATTCATCATTTCATCAAATCATCGGAATTTTCTAAGAAATTCTTTTGTAATGGTATAGTAGCGGCCAGTTTTCTTTTCTTCCCGATACGGAGGGCCTGGAGGGAAGTTTTTTATAAAGGTTGAATAAGCAAGAGAATTGTCAGTTGGTGTAAGTTTCCAGTTCCTTTTTAAAATGTTTCGAATCTGATAGGTTTCAACCTTGATATTACTAAGCATTAATAACTGTTGAATGTCATTAATGCAGAAAGTTAATTTATCCTGGCTCATGGTATCCATGATATTTAAGCAGATTTCAGCAAGATCAATTTCTGTATGATTCCTGCTACAATTGATGATCCTGTCGAGAGCTGGCGTATGTATCTGTTGCGGACTGAACCACATTCTACTTTCTTTGTCCGTAGTGAGTTGACGGTGTTGAAGAAAGTAAAGGAATGCTGGAATTTCCGTGATTAGTTTTTGAAGAAAACTCGTATCGTCATTTTTGAGAGGATTAATTTTTCGCACCCAATAACGTGTTTCTCCCGGTTCTATAAGAACAGGGGTATCTTCATTATTGGAACACATGATAAATTTACCAAAAAATTGCACTTCACAGCGGTCTTTACCCTTTGCTTCAATTTTGTATACACTTGCTGTACTTAGATTCTTTAATCGTTCAGAATCCTCTCTGCGGTTAAGCAACACTTCGTCAACTCCAATGAGTAATTTGCCGGCCCAATCAGCATTGAACTGGCTACGAAAGTCTTCGTTGGTATTAAATGTGACATTATCCTGAAAGATTGCTTTCAGAAAATTCAGGAAAGTACTTTTACCGGTGTTTCTTTCTTGAGAAACCAAAAGTAGAATTGGTAGTTTCTGTACAGGATTGAGATAAAGAAGCTGAAAGTAATCCATACCTAACTCATAGTGTTCTCCGAAAATATGAAGAATAAGTTCTTGTATATGTGGGAACTTCCCTTTTTGAGGGGTATGGGTAATCGGCTCATACAGATTAAGGAATGAGCCGATGTTCCTCTTATAATCTACGTGACTTGGAACTGTACAGAAACCATCGTATTTAGGAACACTTGCTATGAAGTCTTTCCCATGATCATAACGTAAAGTCCCCATACTCCAAGGGACTCTACGCTTGGCAAATGTACCATTAATAAGAGGTTGAAAAACTATTTTATAGAGTGTGGTACCAACTCTTACGTATTCATCTGTCATTTCAATTTTTCCCATATCTAAAATTCCTCCCATCCTGATTTTGGTTTATGTTTTACTCCTTTTTGTATCTCTTTGTATAGGCTCTCTTTGTCAATCGGTTTTTTCCTACTTTTTCCATCCACTCCATAAGTTCGGTACGTTTGAATTTAAGCATTTTCCCAGGTTGATAATAGGGAATTTTATTTGCCTGAACAAGAGCATAAACCGTTGGCTTAGCCAGACTGAGTATCTCACAAGCCTCGTTAATACCAATCATTTCTTCCTTTGCTGCTGTCTGTCTCTTTAATAACTGCTTCATCTCATTAATAGAAATCGTCAGTTCTTCCACCTTCTCCAATAGAAAAGCTGTGGCTTGAGGTAATTCCTCGAAATTTAATTTTATCTTCATCATTTTAAATTGATTTTCAGCAAAGAAAGATGGTGTATTATTGGTTAACTGGTGGATTATAAGTTAACCAATGGATAGTAATGTTTTTTCTATATTAATCCCTTGAAAAGGGAAGAGATTGTGCAACGAGCGGTGTTCCGATAGGAATAATTTTTATTGTAAACCGTCCTTCATTACAGGTGAGTTTGCTGGAAATGGTCAGTATTTCTGTATCTTCAAGCATAAGCTGAAAACTTTTTTTGATGAAATGTGCTATTTGCATGTTTGAGCATCCTAACCGCTTTCCGATATTTCTAGCTAAATGGTATAGATCTTTTGATGTAACTCCATTCAAACGACGTAATACAGCTGTCTTTATTTCTGTTTTATTGTTTAAGGCCATAATATTTTCTTTCATGACACTCATTTCATTGCTTGTCAGTATATCTTTGAAAGTAGCTTCAAAATAAGACAAGACTTCTTTTATTGTATCATCTTTTTCTTTTTTGATACGTTCTCTATCCAATCTTACTTCTTCCTCATGAGAGTACAATATAGAATTTTCTGTCTTTTCTTTACCATCATCAATGGTTTTATGAAATAGTTTTATGGATAGTCTACCATTCCTTTTCGTATTTCCCTTTATTTTGGTAACCCTTCTACTTCTTTGATCTTGTAATACATCAATAAGATTACATATTGTAGGTACAATATATTTACAGTAAGCTGTTTCAACCATAAATATGATTGTAATAAAAAGTAGGGTAGTGAAGAGTGAGTATAATACAAGATCCAGACTATGTGGAGAGTTTCCTTTCAATATCAGATATCTGGGAATTGAGGTAATTGAACATATTGCAGTTACATATATTACAGCAAAATGAAATAAATTTAATCTTTTCATAATTCGTGATTTTTTGTTATTGATTTTGATGCAAATATATTTTTGAAGTATCAGAAATTAAAGGAAAAGATTACAAAATGTCTGGTTTTTAATATAATATAAGTATCATACTCCATGAAATCGCCAATCATACTTATAAAAAAGTGAACAAAGAAAATTTACACTTTTAACTGTATTTTGTATTGTTACATAAATGAAAAAGCCGTTGGGGAAACTTCGATTTTCCCAACGGCTATGCATATAAAAACTTTTGATCACTATTGCATGTCTATTTCAGATATGCAATTTTATTGCATATTACTTTAGTGATATTTTATCTACAGTCTCTCTTTTCTTTTCACTTACTAATTGTAGGCTCGGCAAACAACGCCTTTCCGCTTTACAGCGGTAGGTTTTCGTTTGCCTGCCCCCGAACCGTACTTACACGTCTCCATGTATACGGCTCTCCATCTGTAACATCATCTTACTTGACACATCTCTGGATTTTTGCGTTACACTCCGCACATACAACCAAAGTCTTTCTGTGCATGTAGAGCATTTTGCGTTCCCAGTCATTTTTACCTTTTAACTCTTTGAGTGTGCGGACATGGTGCATTACCACTTCTCCGTGCTTGCCACATAGTTCGCACGTTTTTGTTGTAAGCCTTTCTATCAGACTCAACGATGGCGTTTTGAACATGTACGGCAGATTGTCACTTGGGGCTGTTTCACAATCCGTTTTACGGGCATACCCCTCATTATAGAATACCCTGTACTTGGTTTCTCCTCCCTTGTTTACAAAAGGCACTGCAAAGAGATTGTCCTTGCGGTATCTTTCAATGACTTTTCTCACTGACATATTCAGCTTTTGAGCAAGAGTTTTGTACATGGAGAACTTCATAATACAGCCGAAAGAGCGTCCCAAAGCCGATGCATTGTTTGCTATTGAGTAATAGTTGTAGAACCCTCGTATTTCGGTATTAAACTGAGATACAATCTCGTGCGCTTCATTGTCAATCATATAAGTCCTGCCTTTTGACACCCATGTCTCCTTGCCGTGTTTGGTGACAACTTTCATGGCTTCGAGGCTGAGCAGCTTGTTCTTGATTACTTCTCTTGAAACGTGCAATATCACGTTCCCATTGAAGTATCTGCGCACTGTTCCGTTACTGTTTCTCTTTGTGGCATAGTCTTTACGGACATATATTTCGTAACCCAAAAATTTTGCGCTGTCTTGTGCATTTGTAATCAAAGTCTTTTCCTGTGACATCTCCAGTCTTAACTTTTCCTGCATAAACTTAGTGATGTCAGCTTTGATTGTCTCACATTCGTTTTTCGTTCCGATAACTCCGATAAGGAAATCATCGGCATAGCGCACGTATTTCAACCTGCGAAAGTTTACATCCATATCATTGCCACTTGGCATTGTAAGTATCAGCTTCTGCTTTTCGTGCAGTTCTTCTACCATCCTTGTTCTTACGTTTACATCCTCTACTTCATTTATCCTACGTTTTAGGTAGTGTACTCTGCTGTTGAGTTTGCAAATATCCTTGTTGCGGCTTCTTGCTGTCCCTTTATTGAATTTGTTGGCATATTCATCCATGTACTTATCGAACTTGTCTAGGTATATGTTTGCCAAAATAGGGCTTATGATACCACCTTGCGGTGTCCCTGAATAAGTCTTGTTGAATTGCCACTCTTCCATGTACCCTGCATTGAGGAATTTCCGTATCAGACGAAGAAATCTGTCGTCTGCTATTCTGCCTTTCATTATTTCTATCAGCACATTATGGTCTATGTTGTCAAAGAAGCCTTTTATATCTCCCTCAATGAACCATTTTGCACCGTTGAAATTGTTTTGTAGACTTTTCAGTGCTGTGTGGCAGCTTCGGTTGGGTCTGAAACCGTGCGATGTCCACTCAAAGTGTCCCTCATATATGGCTTCAAGCACCATTCTTACTACCTCTTGAACCAATTTGTCTTCAAAAGACGGTATTCCTAGCGGACGCATCTTCCCATTCTTTTTCGGAATGTAAGTTCTCTTTGCAGGATTGGGACTATAAGTCTCATCCTTTATACTCTCTATGAGTTTGTTTATCCTGTCAATGCTCATTTCATCCTCAGTTTTGCCATCTGTGCCGGGTGTCATGTTGCCCGGCTTTGCACACATACGTTGGTAGGCGACAAAGAACATCTGTTCATTGAATAGAATACGGTAAAGCCTTTCGTATTTATACTCGGGCTCATTGCTGTGTCCAGCTAAAATGTTTAATACTTGCTCTGGATTTCTCATACGTCTCTCACGTTTTCCGTTGTTTGTATTAAAGTTACAGACTACTTCCCTTCGCCATGTACAAGGCTTTCCCTTGCTCGGACTACTACGGAAGTTCCGTTACCATATCGGATATTCAAAAGCTTTCTTTATAGCTGTTTGTTCCAGCGTTCCGACTTAGGTAATCCCCAGTTAGTTCTCTTAATAACTATTAGCACGACATACTGTCGGATGCGACTTTCGTTCTTGTCCGCTTATTGCGGCTGTGTCATAGTCGGTTCTTTATGCTCTGCACTAACGCACAAAATAGGCAGAGTACTATGAAACAACGTATGTATAATAGTCTTCCGTTGTTGCAAGATTTGGTACCACTGAACTATCATTCAACCAATCAAGGCTTCATCCTTATGTATGTCTTTTCGTCTTGCCCCTCAGTCGCCACCTGACTATTAGTGGACTTGGAGCTTTAATCAGTATGCTACACTCCCCATCGGGTTTCCCCTTTGGATAAACTGATTGACGATAGGATTATATCGAACCCAATCCTAACTTCTTGCTAAAGAAGTATTTATTAAGCGACCATTCTGGGCGCACCAGCATAGATTTGTGTTGTTGCAACATTCTTATGAGTAAGCATTTTTGACACTGTGAAGATGTCCGTACCGGCTGCAATCTGTAGTGTAGCATACGTGTGCCTAAAGCAGTGGAATGTTATATGTTTTTGAATACCAGCTTTCTTTATCCATGCTTTAAGAGGATATCCAGTCATGCAACGTCGCAGTTCTTTGAACACTTTACCTGTGCCCGGTTCTCCACAAAGTGCGTATGCTTCATAACTGATAGGTAGTAGAGCTTCTGTCTGTGTTTTTTGCGTACGAAGACGAATGCAATGTCCCAGATCAGGGGCTGTGCATAAATTTTCCCACTTAAGATTCAATATATCACTGATGCGTAACCCGGTAAGACATGAGAAAAGGGATGCATTTCTTAATACAGGGATATCGCATGGGGTTGAAGCCAGAGTCTTTAATTCATCTTGTGTTAAAAACTCTTTATGAATATCCCTGCTTTCTATCTTTTCAAGAAAATCATTGGGATTTTCACGTAAATATTTATCTCTATACGCAAGTTTCAAAACTCCTCTGAATAATGAGAAATAACTGGCAGCTGAATTACGGGAAACCATTTTATCAGTATGCTTTAGTTGCCTTGCATGGAGAAGATAGTCTCGGAAGCGGTTACATAGGTCAACAGTTATTTCACCAAACATACATTTGCCATTGACAAATTTCTCAAAGTGCAGATAAACGATATGCCATTTATGATCTTTCTTACGACATACTTCTTTGAAATATGCCATAAAATCGGCTCTCATTTTGTGTCGATCCATAAATCCAAATTCTTCATTGATTACGGCCTCTTGCCGGGGCATCTGATAAGTTCGGCTTTAGCTAGGATTTCATTATTGTAATCTAGCTCAATTGCATTTTTGGGGGTTGCATAAATGTAAAATCCTAAATATTCACGTCTGCTCAGTTGCATTGTTTTAGGATTACGTACAGCAGGGTAGTAGTCCAAGTAAAGAGAGATTCGTCCGTTTCTTATGGGGCGTTGTCTTAATGTTACAGTAGTACATGTTTGTTGTCTCATAATATATAATGTATTAAAATTTATATTCAGGTTTAATTCTTATTGTGGTGATAGCAAAATAAACAAGTGTATTCCTGGTGATGTGGTTATTTTAAAGTTAACCACAGGATAACCAGTAAATAGCATTAAATCGAAGGTGGAGCAAGCAGATCATCAAGCTCTTTGCGCGATATCTTGATATATTTTCCATCCTGCACTTTACTAATATGATGCCATTTTACATAGTGATACAATTGGTCACGTGTGAGATTGTATTTTTCCATAGCTTCGGCTGTCGTATAATATTCTGGTTCAGCCTTAGCAAGACCTTTGGCGATATCTACATGCTTTTTGGAATAGAATACTTGTCGCTTGATTTTTTTCTTTGGAATAGCAAATCGGGAAACAAAAGAATATATAGCACTTGTTGTCATGCCAAACTTTTCAGTTAGATCTTCTACTGAATACCATTCCGTAATGTTGGAGTCCGGTGCTTTAGATGCAAAATATTTATCAAAATGCTTAGCACTCCAGTATGTTTTTCCTCTTTTGAAAACTTTGGGTATATTTTGTTCTTTCCCTACTTTAAATATCCACGATTCGTTTACTCCATATTTACTTGCAACTTCAGCGGTAGTATAAAAATCAGTAATAGGAGTGTGAGAGATTCTGTTTCGTTTTACATAAGGGGTAGAACTCATCATTGAGTCTATGTCAGACTTATGTATAATGGTAAGTCTTGTACTCAATTTTATTGCCTTCAGTTGTCCACTATAAATATAATTATATACTGCTCTTGATGTGATTCCTAGAAGTATTCCAACTTCTTTTATTGAAAGATATTCTTTTTGATTAATTACACTAAAGGTATGTTCTTGAGATACTGTTAGATTTTCTGATTCTGCCTTTTTAACAGTATTGACTCTCTGTCTCATTTTATACGCCCTATCATTACATGATTTTGAACAAAAGCGTGTAGATGTTTTCAAGGCATAAAATTCTTGTCCGCAGTATTCGCAGATTTTTCTAATTCTAATTTTGCTTGCTGCCATTTTACATTCATTTTTTTATGTTAAACACTATATTTATTACTCCAATTATGGACGCAAATAGTTGTATCATATTGAACTATATTGTACCATATTGAAATCTCTCTACTACCTTGCAAATCTCAAAATACCCAAATCAGCCCATGCGGTACAAAATCGACACAAAAAATGAATGAAAAACCATTAGAAACCATTATTATATGGTAGATGGCAAAAAGAAAAGGCGCTCTAAATGAACGCCTTACTAATTAAATATGATAGATGTTTATGGTTTGTAATACTACCTTATTTCCCGATGCAGAAGTGTTTAAATATATTCCCCAATACCTCATCGTTAGTGATTTCTCCACCAACAATTTCAGCCAGATGGAAAAGACATTCACGTAAATCCTGACTTACCAAATCACCAGAAAGTTGCATGGTCAGTCCATCTTGTACGCGATGAATCGCTTCCAGTGCACGACTTAGTGCTTCATAGTGACGAATGTTGCTGACTACCACATCATTTTGTGAAAGGTCGGGTAGGGCAGCGAAGTCCACCAACTGCTTCTGAAGTAGAGAAAGGCCCTCTTTCTGCTTGGCTGAAAGGGAAATGACACAAGCATCTTCAGGCAAATCAGGAAGAATAGCTTTCAGATCATCTATTGGCTTATGCATCGATGCCGTAGTATCGGTTACTGAACAAGATAAGCTTTCCTCTGTTAACGGAAGCAGATCCGTCTTGTTGAGTACAATTACCAGGTGCTTGCCTTGGCAGCGTGGTAGAATCTTTTCGGCCAATTGGTGGTATTGTTCTTTTGCACAGGTTGCATCGATAACCCATAGTACAATATTTGCCTGTTCCAGTTTCTGGAAACTTCGTTCAATACCTAAACTTTCGATGGTATCAGTCGTTTCACGGATACCGGCTGTATCGATGAAGCGGAAAGTGACACCACCTAAATTCATAGTGTCCTCGATAACATCACGTGTTGTACCGTGGATGTCGCTCACGATAGCACGCTCTTCATTCAGGAGAGCATTCAATAGGGTAGACTTTCCTGCATTGGTTTCTCCTACGATGGCAACCGGTACACCATTTTTCAGAGCATTACCGACACTAAATGTATCTACCAGATGGCTGATAACTTGTTCAATTTGTTGAGCTATTTCTTCCAGTTCTGAACGATCTGCAAATTCCAGTTCTTCGTGGTCGCTAAAGTCCAACTCCAACTCCATGAGTGAAGTCAGATGGAGCAGTTTCTCTCTTAAAGCAGATAATTCACGACTGAATCCTCCACGCATCTGATTCATTGCCATACGATGTGTAGCGGCAGAAGTCGAGGCAATCAGGTCTGCAACTGCTTCAGCCTGACTCAAGTCCATTTTACCATTCAAAAAGGCACGTTGAGTATATTCACCTGGTCCCGCAGCACGACATCCATTCTTAATAAGGAGCTGCATTACTTGTTGCAGAATATATGATGATCCATGACAAGATATTTCTACAGAATCTTCACCTGTATAAGAATGAGGAGCACGGAAAAGGCTTACCAATACTTCGTCTATTATCTCACCTGCAGGCGAAAGAATATGTCCGAATGTCAGGGTATATGGCTTACGTTCTGTCAGAGGTTTTCCCGATATTGGAGTAAAAATACGGTCGGTTATGGCTATAGCCTGGGCACCCGAAACACGGATCGTACCGATTGCTCCGCCTTGTGCGGTAGCAATGGCACAAATAGTATCTTCTGTTTGTTGTATATTCACGATGTCTTTTGCTTTTAAATCATACAAAGATACGGCTTTTCAGCTTATATCCGGAAAAGTTTGGGTGATAATTATTCTTGAGTGTAAAGTTCTCTGATAAGAAGGTCTACTACTTTTTCAAGGTAAACCCGGTCAGTTTCATCGAACGTAAAAAGCTGATCACTGTCGATATCCAATACTCCTTTTACTTCTCCATTCACTATGATCGGAACGACAATTTCCGAACGGGAAAGCGAACTACAGGCGATATGTCCTGGGAATTGATCTACATCGGGTACAACTTGTGTACGGGCTTCCGACCATGCCGTGCCGCATACTCCACGTCCTTTTTTAATACGATAACAGGCTATACTGCCCTGAAAAGGCCCCAAATGAAGCTCACCGTCATGTACCAGATAGAAACCTACCCAGAAAAAGCCGAAAGCTTCCTTTAAGGCCGCACTGGTATTCGCCAATACACTGACTTCGTTTCTTTCACCTTCTATAAGGGGTGTAAGTTGTGTAAGAAAAAATTGATATCGTTCTGCTTTGTTTAGTTTGCTATCTTGTTTAAAACTTGCTTCCATAAATATTCTAAATAGCTGTTGTTTTTTTGACAAAACAGGTTCCTCTGCAATAAACAGAGGAACCTGTATATATAAAAAAAGAAGAATTATAAATATCAGATTCGCTCAAGCACTGTCTTTATCAGGTCGTCTATTTTGTTTTTATATCCTGTATTGGCTTCTTTGGCTACGCGATTGGCTATAACCATGCAGACAGTGGTAGCTTTATGTCCTTGCAGACGTGCAAGCCCTGCAAGTGCTGAACTTTCCATTTCGAAGTTGGTTATGCGATGACCCTGATATTCGAAACTTTCAATCTTTTCATTCTGGTGAGGGTCGGCAAGTGGAATGCGGAGCTGTCTGCCTTGTGGACCGAAGAAACCTCCACAAGCTACTGTAACGCCGCGTACCATATCTGTTCCGGCAATACGCTCAACCAGTTCCTTGTTGGCATGGATAACGTAAGGAGCCGGTGCACAGAGGTTTCCGCTCCATCCCAAGTGATTTAAAAGGGCACGTTCCATCGGAAGGTCGCAAACTGCATTCCTTCCTTCGTAGAAGTTTAGCAGTCCGTCGAACCCTACAGAGATTTCAGAGCATATATAAGTTCCCACGGGAGTATAAGGTTGCAATCCTCCACAAGTACCGATACGTACGATTTCCAGTTGCCGGAAGTTGTCATTTTCTTCACGAGTCTGAAAGTTGATATTAGCCAATGCATCCAGTTCGTTCATAACAATATCTACGTTGTCGCATCCGATACCGGTAGAAGTGACTGTAATACGTTTCCCTTTATACGTTCCGGTTATGGTACGGAATTCACGGCTTTCTATCTCACATTCCTTTGTTTCGAAATGCGATGCTACAAGAGCTACTCGTCCGGGGTCTCCCACAAGGATAACTTTATCGGCCAGATGTTCCGGCTTTACGTGAAGATGAAATACCGAACCATCTTCATTTATAATCAGTTCTGAGGGTGGAAAGTACTTTTTCATAATATTCTTTTTTTATTTAGTTAGTTGAGTTTTTGCTATTATATGATAATGATTATTTACCTATCGGTTCATGTCCTGCAGGATTTGCGTCCGGGCGGGCGATACTGCTTCTCATATCTGTATCTGCCTGAATATTTTTCATCCGGTAATAATCCATGATTCCCAAATTGCCGGTACGGAAAGCTTCTGCCATAGCCTTTGGAACTTCGGCTTCAGCCTGTATTACATTGGCACGGGCTTCTTCTGCTTTTGCTTTCATTTCCTGTTCCAAAGCAACAGCCATTGCACGGCGTTCCTCAGCTTTGGCTTGTGCAATATTTTTATCAGCATTGGCCTGATCTATCTGTAAAGATGCTCCAATATTACGACCTATATCGATATCGGCAATATCAATAGATAAAATTTCGAATGCAGTCCCTGCATCCAGTCCTTTTCGTAGTACAAGTTTGGAAATAGAATCCGGATTTTCAAGTACCGATTTATGATTTTCCGATGAACCGATAGATGAAACAATACCTTCGCCTACGCGTGCCAGGACTGTATCCTCACCAGCTCCACCTACCAACTGGCGGATATTGGCACGTACAGTTACACGTGCTTTCGCAATAAGCTGGATACCATCTTTGGCAACGGCGGTGACAGGAGGCGTATCAATAACTTTCGGATTGACAGACATCTGTACGGCTTCAAACACATCACGTCCTGCAAGGTCGATACCGGTAGCCATCTGGAACGACAAATCGATATTGGCTTTTGATGCTGAAACCAGTGCATGAACTACCTTTTCCACATGACCGCCTGCCATATAATGAGCTTCCAGTTCATCGCGTGTAATAGTGCTTAAACCAGCCTTGTGGGCTTCAATCATTGCAGGTACGATAACATATGGCGGAACATTACGAATACGCATCAGAAAAAGCTGAACCAGCGAAATACGTACACCTGATACTTTGGCAGAAAGCCAAAGAAAGAAAGGCACGTAATGGAAGAAGACTGCCAGTAAGACAACTCCTCCAGCCGCTAAAATGAATGGAAGATAGTTAGGGTCAATCATAGGTAATTGATATTTTAAGGTTTAAAAAAATTACTGTTGTATGTAGCGTGTCACATATACAGTTCCATTATTTATACGAGTTACTTGTATGGGAGTACGCTCTTCGATAAATCCATCAGCTGATTGCACTTCGATGATATGGCCGTTTATCTCGGCATTTCCTATCAAGGTAAGGCGTGTCAATGACATGCCTGTATCACCAGCCTGAATATTGATTCCTTTCAGCGGTTCTGGTTTATAGTCGAGTGTCTGTTTGAGCGAAAGACGGTCTACTGTCTTGGAGCGCATGAACCAAATGGTTATACCGATTATTCCAACGGCTTCAACGGCAAGCGTAATAAATCCGACCTGTGTTCCTACGGAATGAAAAGCATAACAAATGGCATAAAGCAGACTGATTCCCGATGCTATTCCTGCAAGGGTAATGCCGGGGACTAGAAATACTTCCACAGCAAAAAGTAAAAGTCCCGCCAAAATAAGTGCAATAATAATCAGTGTTTCCATATCTGCTCGTATAAAAATGGTGTCTATTTTTTACTGTTTCAATGCTTTAAGCTCTGCATTGCGCACAGATAAAGTCAGTTGTTCCAGCTCATGTCGTAACTCGTTGGTACGTTTTTCTTTATCTAATATACCGGGAGCCATTTTTTCTTTTCCTGCTTTGTTCGATTGCTGATAGGCAGCACGAAGATTTGTCAATGATTCTTCCAATGATGCAAGATCTTTCTCTTTCTGCAAGAATGAAGCATACATCTGCCGTGCTTCTTTAGAACGAAAATCTGATAATGTATGATAAACAGCATTATCGTCTACGACAAAACGGAAGTCACTCTTTTTCTTTTCTGTACTTCTGCCATACAATACCTGAGCCAGATGTTGTCTGGCAATACGTACTTTATCGGGATCACTCCATGTCTTCTTTATTTCTTTTAGTGTAGCAGCATCAATAATAGCTTGCGGGTCAGCTGTTTCGTAGTCGTATACCTGTTTTGTCGAGTTAGGAACGAAAACATATACACAAACTTTTCCTTCTGGCTGATAACGATCAGAAGCAAACCACCCTAAATTGTTCAAGTCATCTAATGCATACATATAATCATTGTATGGAGAGTTAAACGGCATACCGATGTTATCCGGACGGAGATACGTATTGTCATCCGAATCATAACGGGTTACGAAGATATCGTATCCTCCCATACTTTCATCTCCTTCGGCTCCAAAATAAAGTGTGATACCATCTGATGCCATAAACGGATAATTTTGGTTATGTCCTGATTCGTCCAGACCGCTTAATGGCTTGGCATCTTCCCACTTGTCTATCAACTTGAAGCGTGAGTATAAACTCGTTTCTCCGTCTTCAGACGCTTGTGTAAAAATCATTTTATCACCCAGCTCATTTGTAAATGAAGTTCCTGAGCCATCTTCGGTAAGAGAAATGTTTCCCGACTCCTTACTTAATTTATATGCCGAAAGAAAATTATTTTTATCTACTACAAAGCTGTCAATTACAGCTACATTCTCAGTTCCTCTTAACATGCGTGCAGCCTGACGGCAACGGTCTAATTCTTTCTCTGCTGCAGAAGTATCACGCTTCTTTTTTTCCAGCCATTGGATATGCTCTTCAATATTTTCGGTCGCTTCATCAAAGCGATACATTACATAATATAGTTTTCCCAAATATAGATAAGCATTTATTACTTTGCGTGCAGCACTTTTTTCAAGGTAGGGTTGTGATTCCTGTAATTCACCGGTTTCATAGCAGCATGCTCCGTACCAGAAATTGTAATTTGCATTCGATGGAGCCTGTTTTACTAATTTCTGGAAAACGGGTTTGGCTTCGGCAAACTTGCCTTCTTCAAACCATTGTTTTGCCTGAGTGAGTGATTGGGCGAAAGTTCCTCCCATGCTGCATAAAGCGATAAGTGCTAGCGTATATTTCTTATTCATAATTTTTCGTGTTGTTTCGATGATGTTATTTTCAAAAATACAAAGTTTCTTTGAAATTTTGATTATTTCGGCATTCTAATTTTTCAAAATCTTTCGAGAATCGTTCTTTTGGTGTAATTTTACCCCGTTTTTAAGATTATCGGAAGAAATGGGAAAATTGACAGAAGAAGATAAATTGATGCGACGCATAGAAAAACGCTTTAACAAAGGTGTAGTGCAATATGGACTAATAGAAGATGGTGATAAGATACTGGTAGGGTTGTCGGGAGGAAAAGATTCACTTGCTTTACTGGAACTACTTGCCCGCCGTTCGCGTATTTACAAGCCTCGTTTTTCAGTCGTTGCTGCACATGTCGTGATGACGAATATAGCTTACGAATCGGACATGGATTACCTTCGTTCCTTTGCCGAAAATCTGGGAGTGCCGTTCGTACGCTACGAAACGTCTTTCGATCCTTCTACTGATACCCGCAAGTCGCCATGCTTCCTCTGTTCGTGGAATCGCCGTAAAGCTCTTTTTACAGTAGCAAAAGAACAGGGATGTAATAAGATAGCCTTGGGACACCACATGGATGATATACTGGAAACGTTGCTTATGAATATGGCATTTCAGGGAGCATTCAGTACGATGCCTCCGCGTCTGGTAATGCGAAAGTTTGATATGACCATTATCCGTCCGATGTGTCTGGTACATGAGGCCGATCTGATAGAAATGGCTCAGGCGAAAGGTTATCGTAAACAGATCAAAAATTGCCCGTACGAAAAAGATTCTCATCGCTCGGATATGAAAGAAGTGCTCCGTACGCTGGAGCGCATGAATCCTGAAGCTCGGTATAGTTTATGGGGAAGCATGAATAATATTCAGACTGATCTTCTTCCGGAAGAGGTTGATTTATAGCATCTTAATTGGATTTATCTTCCAAAGGCTAAATGATTATGATATGTCGTCAAAAAATTCAGCATATTTCTGAAAAAATATCATCATCTTTTTTTAAAAATTGTACAAAAAAACAAGTAAATATCTTGATGTTTTTTTGAGAAGATTCTTTATGATTCATCAATACCTGCTGATATCTACTTTTAAGGCGGAATTATACAGCTTTATAGAACATTTTATATTCGTTTTTTGTTTATTTTAGTATAACCATTTTTAATTGGAATATGGGGGATAATTCCCTATATCATGTGTTAGCTTTAATATCCAAGAACCATAAATATAATAAGATGAAAAGCAGCTTTATTTATTTACTATTTTTGGAAGAATCACATAATCCGCTAAGAATAAAAAGTTTATGCGGATCATCAAAAAACGAGGTAACGAGTTGGCAGCCGTTCTGGTTTCTACATACTTGCATCAATTGCGTTGATGTGCAACTCACTTTATGCAAAGGTACGATTTTTTACGGAACATGCAAAACACCTTTGATTTTTCTTTTCAGCAACCGTCAAAAACAATCTTCCGGTTTCGTACCCCGTTCAAAAGGATAGTACAGGCAGTTAGGAAAAGTGAAAAAAATCGTAAGCTTCCAAAATTGGCGTATTGACTAGCATGTCTCTTTCGCATACCTTCGTGCTAAACTTAAAACTCGAAAGATTATGTTTAGCGAAAAAGATTTTGAAAGACTGTGGTTCCTCTACAAAACCGAGGGTGAGCCCAATGGAGTTTCCATCAACTCGTTCTGCATTGGCAACAATATTCCATACACGGCATTCTATGACTGGTTCAAGAAGACACAGAAAAAGGTTGTACCTGTAGAAGTTGAAGGAATTCCGGAAGAGCTGATTCGGACAGGTAATGAAGAACGGCAGGAGGTTGCTAAAGACAAGCCCAAACGTACAACTCCCCATAAAGGAAGCATTATGGTGACGATAAGAACTCGTGAGGGCTTGTGCATACAGAAGAAAGGCTTAGACTATCAGGGGCTGAAAACACTGGTAGGGAAACTGGAGGGCTTATGCTGAGCATCAACGGTCTTCACAACTTCTACTACCTTCCTGAGCTTCACGATATGAGATGCAAGGCTCAGCGTATATGCGAGATAATCCGAGGTCGATACCACCGTGATCCATTGAATGGTGATGTTTACATGTTCATGTCTAAAGACCAGCGCAAGGTTCGTATGATACACTATGAGCGCAATGCCTACTACCTTCATGAGAAGTCTTTCATTAAGGGCTATAAGTTCATGAAAATAGAGCGCAAGGACGATGTGACAGTATATAAAATAGACTGGAAAGACCTGGTCACGATACTTGAAACTCCAGTAATAACGAGTATAAGAATTTAAAGATAAAACTCTGACAATCAGTGATAAAAGCCCTCTAAGTATTTGTATATCTCATTGAAAATGAGTATCTTTACATAAAATATTAGAGAACATGGAACTGGAAGAACTCATAGGAAATACACTCAGACGCAAGCATCTTGAAGAGATGATGGGCAGACCCGAAAAGGAGCATACACCCCTTGAAGGTATGGATAATGAGCAGATAAAGAGGTTCGCCCTGTTCCTGTTTGAGGAGAATCAGAAAAAGAGCAGGCAGCTTGATGAAATGATAGCACGACTTGATGAAATAGGAAAAGACCTGAAGGAATCCAACCGTAAGATTGATTCCTTGTAGAACATACTGACTGTTTTTAGCTCAAACTTTGTATTCTCATTATTGAGTAAAGTGGTGGTAGTGTATTCTTTTTGTTCGCTATTCAGTTCCAACATTCGCTGTTGTAGTTCCCTTTGTTTATCCAAGATAATCTTTTGGATATATTCTTTATTAGGGCAGTTAGGCTTAGGTTTGTTTCGTGTGAAGTCCCAATATTTAGGATTGATGGATATGCCTAAACTTTGGTATTTACGCTTTCCTCCTTTAGATACTTGGAGCATCAATGGATTTTCACCATTGGATAATGTCTTAGATTTGTAACAAACTACTGAAACACAGGCATTCATAATAAATTTTCGGTTTACATCTTGGTTTACATGCACCCTCTGAAACCACCCGAAAATAGACTTTCCGTAACCTGCTAAAAGCAGAAAACCTCGATAGCTAATCTATTAACTATCAAGGCTTTCATTATGAGCGGTAAGCGGGATTCGAACCCGTGACCCTTAGCTTGGGAAGCTAATGCTCTACCAACTGAGCTACTACCGCAGATGAATTGTCGAACAAAAGTAGGTCTTATTATACAAATAAGCAATAATAAAACCTACTTTTTTTTCATCAATAATCTATTTTATCTAAAATTCCTGCCAGATATGCTATAGTTACTCCATAGTTTGTCATCGGGATATTCTGCTTACGTGCTTGTTCTACACGGCTTAGCACATATTTACGATTAAACATGCAAGCTCCACAATGAATGATGAGATCATATTTACTTAAATCCTCAGGAAAATCTGTTCCAGAGACATGTTCAATCAGCAATCCTGATCCAAACTTTTTACGAAGCATATTGGGTATTTTTACCCTTCCGATATCTTCAGTTAGTGGGGCATGAGTACACGCTTCTGCGATCAAGACACGAGAATTTTCTGTCAGTCTTCCAATAGCATTTGCTCCCTCTATGAAATAATCAATGTCACCTTTATATTGGGCAAAGAGGACAGAGAAAGAAGTCAATCTACTTGCAGAAGGCTTCTTTTCATATACAGTCTTGAAAACTTGGGAATCTGTAATGATGAGTTTTGGAGGATGTACTAATGCTTGAAGCATACGATCTATTTGATCTGTCGTACAACTCATTACGAGGCACTTCCTGTCAAGTAATTCACGAATTGTCTGGACTTGAGGAAGGATTAGTCTGCCTTTAGGAGCCTGAATATCTTGTGGCATAACGAGCATTACCGTATCTCCTTCTTCCACCAGTTTGCCAACAATCCCTCGCGACATTGTTTCATCAGGTAATTTAGCAATCAGACTACGACGGATATCTTCCATTCCTTGTTTAGTGCAGGCACTTACCCCAAGGGGAACCTGTCCACATTTTTTTTCTATCGAACGAATTGTAGAAGTAACGTCTGTCAGCAAATCTGCTTTATTCAATATCCATACTACTGGAATATTTTTCTCTTTCAACAAACGACTCCATTCAAGTTCTTTCTCTATATCATCTCCTGTGCACACTAATAATGCAATGTCAGTGCGATCCATAGCACGCATAGTCTGCTGGATACGAAGTGCTCCCAGTTCACCGTCATCATCAAGTCCTGCGGTATCAATGAAAACACACGGACCTATTCCATGTATTTCCATTGCTTTATATACAGGATCAGTGGTTGTTCCTGCTATGTCCGAAACCAGAGCTACTTCCTGATTAGTAAGGGCATTAATCAGCGATGACTTTCCACTATTGCGTTTGCCAAATAGCCCGATATGCAGGCGGTTGGCACGAGGTGTTTCTTGCATAAAATTCAAACTTTATTAATTAGAATCTGAAATCTCGTTGTCCCTCGGAAATACGTTCCAGATTTTCCAAAGCACGACGACGGATAGCAGGATTAGGAATCTGTTCCATCTGTTCACGGATCATTTTCACACCCAATTCACGCGTTTCTGGAGAAGCATAATCTTCCAAATATTCCTGTAGTGTCATCAGCGCATTTGGAGCACAACAATTGGCTATTTGTCCGGTTTTTACCAGCGACATGAAACGGTCTCCCGTACGACCTTCTCGATAACACGCTGTACAGAAGCTGGGGATATACCCTAATCTCAACAGCCAGGATACTATTTCATCAAGAGTACGGCGATCGCTTACATCAAACTGTGCCGAATTTTCTTCGGGAGTTTCTTCGTGTACATATCCACCAACACTTGTACGTGAACCTCCACTAAGTTGAGAAACTCCTAATGCCAATACTTTTTCTCGTGAGCGTTGAGATTCGCGAGTAGAAACAATCATACCAGTATAAGGAACGCTGATACGGATCACAGCCACAATTTTCTGGAAGATCTCATCTGAAATAGCATTTTCAAAATCGGATGCATTGATGTCATCGGCCGAACAGATACGCGGAACACTAATAGTATGAGGTCCTACTCCGTATGTAGCTTCTAAGTGTTCAGCATGCATCAACATACCAACAAAATCGTACCGATATGTATTAAGTCCGAATAGTACTCCTATTCCTACATCATCGATACCTCCCTGCATAGCGCGGTCCATTGCCTCTGTATGATATGCATAATTACTTTTGGGTCCGCGTGGATGAAGTTTTTCGTAGTTCTCTTTATGATAAGTTTCCTGAAACAAAATATAAGTTCCAATTCCTGCATCGTGCAAACGACGGTAATTTTCGACTGTTGTTGCAGCTATATTTACATTCACACGCCGGATAGCTCCATTTTTATGCTTAATGCTGTAAATGGTCTTTATAGATTCCAGGATATATTCTATCGGATTATGCAGCGGATCTTCACCAGCCTCGATAGCAAGACGTTTATGTCCCATATCTTGCAATGCAATGACTTCCTGGCGAATCTCATCCTGAGTAAGCTTCTTGCGGGCAATCGACTTGTTTTTGATGTGGTAAGGACAGTATACGCAACTGTTTACACAGTAGTTTGACAAATAAAGCGGAGCAAACATAACAATACGGTTACCGTAAAAGCGCTGTTTGATCTTGCGTGCCAGTGCATATATTTCTTCCAACAAATCATTGTCGTCACATTCCAACAGAACGGCGGCTTCACGATGAGAAAGTCCTTTACAGTCGCGAGCTTTATCTATGATAGAACGAATCAACTCACGATTGTCTTTGTTGGCTTTTGCATAATCCAGTGTAGCCATGATTTCATCGTGATTGATGAATTCTTCTGCATGAGGTGAATCTATTTTATACATAATTGACTTTATATTTAATAATAAAACGATGTTTAGTATGCGTTGTAATCTCCTCGGCCTTTATCTATGACATATCCTATTACTTTCAGTCGCTGTTCCAACAGAAGAAGCCCTTCGGCTGCTTCAGCACCTAGAGAAGCCTTATTATCATATAAGGAATATTTGCTCCGTTGTATGACGGGAGAGAGGTTAGGCATTACCACATTGGCTCCTGCCAATATGCCTTTTTCTCGTCCTTCTGGAGAAAGGGTAGCAAGTGCTGTTGTAGAAGGAATTAAAGCATGAGGATGCATCAGACGGAAAATGGAGAGTAGGAGCAGTGTCTGGTTCAAACTTCCCGAAGGCATCATTGCAAAAGGAGTATCATGATGTGGAAGAAACGGTCCAATACCGATCATTTCTGGTTGAAAGTTTTCGATATAAAGGATATCTTCTATCAAATTATCAATAGTCTGATATGGGCTTCCTACCATAATCCCTGTTCCAGTCTGGAAACCAATACGCTTCAAGTCTGCCAGACACCTCAGACGGTTGGACAAAGACATAGCTTCAGGGTGAAGCTTGCGATAATGAAGCTCGTTATGCGTTTCGTGACGAAGTAAATATCTGTTAGCTCCAGCCTGGAAAAAACGTTCGTATACAGATGTTTCTTTTTCTCCTAATGAAAGTGTAATTGCTACGTCTGGAAACTCTTTTCGAATAGAGGATACAGTACGTATAATCATTTTATCATCATTCATTTCTCCTCCCTGAAGAACAAACGTCCGGAATCCCAGTTCATAACCATGTCGGCAACACGCCAGAATTGTTTCTTCATCCAAATGATAGCGTTCTATCAGATGATTACTACGCCGGATACCACAATAGTAGCAGTCATTCTTACATCGGTTGCCAACTTCAATAAGTCCCCGGATAAAAATCCGGTTTCCAAAGCTAGCATGTGAAACTTCTCTAGCAAGAGCATTGATATAGGATAAGTCCTTATCATTACACTGACTCAATAAGATACGAAATTCATCGGGAGCCAGTGTATGCTCCCGATGAAGACGTTCTATTAAACTTCTCATAAGGTAGAGAAGAGATTATTCTTCTTTATAATTTTCATATTTCAGCGTACGCTTCAGCAAATCTTGATTCAACTGGCGTTTTCCTGAAACAGAATCATTATAAGCACTTGGTCCTGTTACACATCCTCCTTCGCATGCCATCATTTCGATGAATTGGGCATCCACTTTTCCTGTCTTAGCCCATGCACGCATCTGTCCGATACTCTTCTTGTTGAAGTCTGAGAACTGCAGCATCTTTATACCATCTGCCTTAGGACCCAAATATGACTTAACTGCTCCTGCAACACCACCAGCTTGTGCAAAGCCATGGGCTTCACAAACAGATTCATAGGCAACCTTATACGGATTGGCTTGAGCCAGTTCAATACCTAATCCACGGAATACTGAGTGTAATTCTTCGAATGTCATTACGTAGTCTACACACTCATCACGCTGTGCTTCTTTACGCTTTGCAATACACGGACCTATAAAAACAACTTTTGCTTCCGGATATTTCTTTTTGGCAATACGTGAAGCATAATACATAGGAGAGCCTGTACCTGACACATAAGGCTTCATAGCAGGAATATGCTTGTTTACTAGCTCAATATATGAAGGACAGCATGAGGTTGTCATAAACTTTTGTCCTTCCTCCAGCTTTTCAAGTAATTCGTGTGCCTCATTGCTTGTTGTCTGCATAGCTCCTTCGGCAACTTCTATTACATCAGCAAAGCCTACCTCTTTCAAAGCTCCGTAAACCTGGTCGATAGTTGCATCGAACTGTCCCAGTACAGAAGGAGCCAGAATTGCAACAACCTGTTCACCACGGCGTATTGCTTCCAACACATCGAATACCTGAGATATCTCGAAAATTGCGCCAAACGGACATGCATTCAAACACTTTCCGCAATAAATACATTTGCTTTCGTCTATGTGCTCTATATTATTTTCATCTTTGCTGATTGCTTTTACCGGACATGCTTCTTCACAAGGTACCGGAATATATACAATCGCATGATAAGGACAACTTTTATGACAAATACCACAGCTGATACAAGTATCATGATCAATATGTGCCTGTCCTGTTTTCTTGTCGAAATGTACAGCTCCTTTCGGGCAGTTCATATAGCAGCTTCTGGCCACACAACCACGGCACAGATTACTTACTTCGTAATTAACCTGTACACAAGAAGAGCATGCTTCATCTATAACACACAGAATATTTTCTTTAAGTTTGTTTCTACGATCCAATGCCTGACGGGCATATTCCGATAGAGGAGTCAGTTCATCCGTTTCATCAGACATATCCCAGCCCAGCAACGGAAGTGACTTATATTTCGTTACGGCGCGTTCTTTATGAATACAGCAGCGTCCTACAGGTTGAGAACGGCGAGGACTGAATTCCAAAGGAACACGATCTATTTTTTCAACTAGCTGGTTTTCCTTCCACAAAGCGACCAGTTTTTCCAATAGCTTGTGGCGTACAATCATTACGTTGTTTGATGCCATAACAAAGTTAGGTTAAAAAGTTAGGTTATTTAGTTTAGTTATCCTTAATATATAAAAATTTATTTTTCTTCTGCTGCTCGTAAAATGAGCGTAGTTGCTCCAAGAGTAAAAATGGCTCCGTCTTCTATACGTACACGATCTTTGGGACCTAAAAGTTCATTCATCAGGAAGGTTCCCGTTATGCTGTCATTATCCCGTAGGGTATATACGATTTTCCCTTGTTTGTTTTGCTTTACATTCAGCACGCAATGCCGGCGATCCATGCTTGGATCATTTGTTTCTACAGGAATATCAATTTCATTCCCTTTACTACGGCGACCTATTATATTATCACCTTCATGCAAAGGGAGCACTTGTTTATAGCCGAAAACATTTTCTATAGCTATCACGTTGCCAAAATCTTGCGTTCCTTCTCTCTCATCAACGACTTCTTCACGACGGGAACCTGCACTCAGTTTGGATTTTCCAATACGGATACCAAACTGTTTTTTACAATTATCGCATACGAAAACCAATGACTGACCTTCTTCGTATTTTGTTTCATCAAATTGTATGTAGTTGTCACACTTCGGACATCTGACTCTTTTCATAATGTGATTATTCTCGGTTTATTTAGTTGTAAGCACCCATGCTGACGCAAAATCTGCATTTTCCTTCAATTCTTTAATCTGTTTATATGCATCAGTCTGATTAGTATATCGGTTGATTGCAACACGGAAACGTCCGTCCGATTCCAGAATTTGCGCTTCCTTATAACCTTTTTGCTGCATTTGTTTTACGACTTGCATTGCGTCACTATTTGTTGCCAGACTTGCAACTATAATATAACTGTCAGCTTTTGTAGTCGCTTTTTGAGGCACTTTATTAGCTGCAGGAGTCTTTTTTTCTACAGGTTGCTTCACATCCTTTACAACATGTGCTGCCGGCTTTGCCGATGGAGCTGCAACTTTTTCTATTTTCACAGCAACCGGTTTCAGTGTATTGATATTATTCTTTACAGATTGCTTTTTTACTGTTTTTTGTTTCTTTTCCTGTTGCTGAACAGAAGGAGAGACCGTAATAATACTTGATGCCATAGAATGATTTTTAATAGCATCAAATAATCCAGTCGAACCTAAAGAAGCATATTCAGCATCATCCAAGTAGGTGTTTTCCACTGGAATAGAAAACAAGAAAAACAACAATATTGCAGCTGCTATTGCTACTATGTTCTTACTCCATCTGCGATAATGAAAGGACGAACGGCGTGTACTGGTCTTTACCGTGCGGGGCATAGCATATTCGACCAAAGGTTTCTCCTGAGGTACATTCTCTGGTGACAACTTTGGAAATGTGAATCCTTGAAGTCCATATAATGAAGGAGTAAAGAAACCATTTGCTTCCGGTTCAAATTCATATACTCCGTTCATATTATAATACAGCGTACCTACATTGTTCAAATATATATGTCCGTATCGGTAAATATCTTCTTTCTGTTTCTGTACGAGCTTTTCTATCTTGCGGGTTGCATCAGGAAAATCCGTATTATATGCTTGCATATAAGACTGTACAAGCAAACCGTCATTCATGACAAGTTGAGGATTAAAGCCGATTGTACGTGCCGGCGGACAAAACTCTCCCGTATCTTCGTTGTATACACACGAACGATAGTGAGCTATAAAGCCTCCCAGACCAGGAACAATCACGCAATCGTTCTCCAGGAGTAATACTTCAATATGTTTTGCTAATTCAATCATAATGCAAAGATATGATTTTTTCTCTAATATTTACATTACTTTTCTTGTATTTTGTCTGAAAAGAAATGCGTGTACAATCTATATAAACTAATAAACTGCTTATAAAAACATATCACTTCTTATCTAAGAAACCGTAATAAAGTAAACATAATCAGTAATCGAGGTAAGTATTATATCCTGAAATAGGGTATCTTTGCCATCAAAATCAAAATCAGTAATGGATAGAATAACCAATATTAAGAAAAACAATTGTTTTTGCAGGCTTTTTGAACCTGATCTGTACTCCAGGGATATCGCAAGAACAAAAACATGATACAATTCGTGCAAGCAAAGTTTATGAAATAGGAGAGGTAGTGGTTACAGGAAGCCGTAACGAGACAGATGTGCGCCATCTTTCACAAACAGTTTCCGTAATCAACCGCATCGACATAGAACATGCCATGCAACCCTCTTTATTACCTGTGCTTACCGAACAAATTCCGGGACTGTTTGTCACCTCAAGAGGTATCATGGGATATGGGGTTTCAACTGGTGCTGCCGGAGGTATTTCGCTGCGTGGTCTAAGTGGCGGGACAGGCAGATTAATGGTTATGATTGACGGTCATCCATAATATGCCGGTATATTCGGTCACCCTATAGCAGATGCTTACCAATCATTTCTTGCCGATAGGGTAGAAGTTCTAAGAGGTCCGGCATCTGTACTCTATGGCTCCAATGCAATGGGTGGCGTAATAAATATTGTCACCCGCAAAATGCATGATAACGGTGTAAATACTAATATTCACATGGGATATGGTTCTTACAACACATTGGAATCAGAATTCACCAGCCGTATTCGTAAAGGACGTTTTTCCAGTGTAGTGTCAGGGTCGTATAATCGTACAGACGGGCATCGTAATAATATGGAGTTTGAACAATACGGAGGATATGCAAAATTAGGCTATGAAATGACCGGCAACTGGAATTTGCGAGGAGATATAAACATAACCCATTTCAATGCATCATATCCGGGACCGATAACGGCTCCGTTGCTCGACGGTGACCAGCGTATTACGAGAGGGGTAACTTCATTCGCTATTGAAAACAACTATGAACAGACATCCGGAGGTCTGAGTTTTTTTTACAATTGGGGAAAACATTGGATTAACGATGGATATACACCTTCGAAAGAAAAGAAACCTCAGGATGGGCGTTTTAACTCACGGGATAATATGATGGGAGTTTCACTCTATCAGAGTATGCAGTTTTTTAAGGGAAACCGAATAACAGCAGGGATTGACTGGTTTCGATACAGAGGTAAGGCTTGGAATGAATATGTAAGTGGAGAGCATATAGGTACAACATCAGATCTGGTAAACAAGCATGAAAACGGATTGGCTGGCTATGTTGATCTGCGCCAAAATATAGGAACTTGGCTGACTTTCAATGCCGGACTTCGCGCAGATCATCATTCACGTGTTGGATTGGAATGGGTGCCACAAGCAGGACTGGCTTTTCATTTGCCCCATACGATTGAAATGAAAGCTTCTGCATCGAAGGGCTTCCGTTACCCAATTCTACGGGAGATGTATATGTTTCCGCCACAGAACCCCGATTTACAACCGGAATCCATGTGGAATTATGAATTGGCTTTTTCGCAACAATTGCTGAACGGCAGATTTACTTATGGAGTAAACTTGTTTTACATTGACGGGAAAAATCTTATTGAAACTCTTCCCAATCCCAATGGTAGTGGTATGCTAAATCAGAATTCCGGCGAAATAGAAAATTCCGGAATAGAACTACAAGCAGCCTGGCGTATCAGTCAATATTGGTCTGTCGACGGGAATTATAGTTATCTGCATATGAAGAATCCTGTTTTGGCAGCCCCAAAGCACAAGCTTTATACCGGAGTCAACTTTAACTATAGACATTGGGATATATCTACTGGCATACAATATATCTCCGGACTTTATACACAAACCGATCCAATTAAAACAGAAGAATTTGTTTTATGGAACATACGGGCTTCATATCAAGCTTGCCGTTGGTTGAATATCTGGGCACGCGGTGAGAACTTGCTGGCGCAAAAATATGAGATTAATGCAGGATATCCGATGCCACGGGCAACAGTTATGGCTGGAATAAATATCAGTTTTTAAAGACCGACTATAAAAGATCTTCATCACTCCATAAATCCAGCATATCATTTACTCCCCAATACCAGCGTACAAGACTGGCATAAGCATTATTATGCCGATAGAACGAAGATGGTACCGTATTACCACGCATTGTATAAACTGATGCTGCCGGAATTAAATTTTCAGACGTTATAAGCTGTTCTGTATAATGAGATTCATAACCACGCAGCATCAGTTTCCGGTAATTCATTTGACGATAGCCAGTACATACTCGCGAATCGGTCACTGTAAAATTAAAAGGAAAGATATCAGCCATTTCATAGGCAGTTCCCCCACGACGTGCGGTTATAGAGTGTGAAAGCAGGAGCATTCCCCCACATTCGGCCAGCAGTTTGCCCCCATTCTCAATATAGTTGCGAAGCTGTCCGAATAATCGTTTCCGGCGATATAGCTGACGTGCAAACAGTTCCGGATATCCTCCTGGAATATAAACCAGATCAGCTTCCGGAAGGTCACTGCCATATATAGGACTAAAATAGGTAATTTGCCCGTTTCGTGACAAGGAATCAATCGTTTCACGCGATAAAAAACAAAAGGCCGGATCGCGTGCGATAGCTATACGTAACTTTTTACTGTTTGTTATTGGTCTGTTTTCTAACTCCGAATCAGATGTGTAAGGAAGAATATGCTGACAGGGGAAAATGCGTTCACATAAACTTAACAACTTATCTACATTCACATATTTGTCCACTAGAGAAGCGATCTGGTCTATTTGTTCGTCTATAGAACGCCTGGCTGTCAGTGTCAAGCCAGAATGGCGGGAAGGCAATTTAAAATCATCTATTATAGGTAAATATCCCAGACATTCTACACCTGCATCGACGCAAGCTTCACGCAACAAATTTAAATGAACGGATGAAGCAACCTGATTAAAAATAACACCTGCTACATGAACCAAATTCTCGAAATGTTTGAATCCATACAATACAGGCGCTACTGAATATGCAGTTGCACGTGCGTTGACCACTAATATTACGGGTATCTTCAATAATCGCGCAATATGAGCATTACTCCCTTGCATACGATTATAGCCATCAAAGAGTCCCATACTCCCCTCAGTTATACATACATCAGCCTTTTCTGCATATTTATTATAAACAGACTGGATATGACTGTCGGATGCAAGCCAGGCATCCAGATTTACAGAATCGTAACCAGCAGCAATGGAATGATACTGAGTATCTATGCAGTCAGTGCCACATTTAAACGTTTGTGTACGCAATCCCCTTTGCTGCAAAATACGCAACAATCCCAGCGTAAAAGTAGTTTTTCCGCTTCCAGATACAGGAGATGCTATCAATAATTGTGGTTTCATGCTAGTTACGGTTGATAAAATCGGGCACAAAGATAGGGAGAACTCATGAATTTCCGTATTTTTGCAAACAAGAAAATAACAATCAATGAGAACAATAGTTATAACTGGCGGAGCCAAAGGGATAGGGCGCTGCTTGGTAGAGTATTTTGCATCGCAAGGTAATGCAGTCTATTTTATAGATATGGATGCGGATGCCGTTGCGACTGTAACGGAAAAATTATGTGCCAAACAAATGAATGTTTATGGCTTTACAGGAGATATTGCCGACGAACAAGTATTGCAAAAGTTTGCGGCGAGAGTGATAGAAGAAACTCCACAAGGAATACATTGCCTGATAAATAATGCTTGCTTGATGAAAGGAGGAATCCTCAGCGGATGTAGTTACGATGATTTCTTGTATGTACAGCGTGTCGGTGTTGCAGCTCCTTATCTGCTTAGCAAGCTCTTCATGCATCATTTTGCCGGTGTTGGTTTCATCGTAAACCTTTCCTCAACCCGTGCGTTTCAGTCGCAGTCCGATACAGAAGCTTATACGGCAGCCAAAGGAGGCATTACCGCACTGACCCATGCGCTTGCCGTAAGCCTCGCCTGTATAGCCCGTGTCAATGCTATAGCACCGGGATGGATTGATACAGGTAAGTTTCACGACGAAAGTTATGTTCCCGACTACACTGAAGGAGATATCATGCAACATCCGTCACAACGGGTAGGAGAGCCTGAAGATATCGCCCGTGCTGTAGAGTTTCTCTGCGACGAACGCAATTCTTTCATCAACGGACAATGCCTGACCATCGACGGCGGAATGAGTAAGCTGATGGTTTATCACAACGACTACGGCTGGAGAAAAGAATAAAACTTGTATTAATTATTTCATAAAGATTCTTATGCTATTACAATTATTATTTGTCCTTGTGGCGATAATTATCGGTGCAAGAGTAGGCGGTATCGGACTGGGAATATTGGGCGGACTTGGTCTTGCTGTGCTGACCTTTGTATTCGGACTTCAACCCACTGCACCTCCGATAGATGTAATGCTTATGATTGTTGCTGTCATTGCGGCAGCAAGTTGTATGCAAGCAGCAGGTGGACTGGACCTGATGGTGAAGTGGGCAGAGAAGATTTTGCGAAAGAACCCGCATCATATTACATTGCTAAGCCCGTTTGTGACTTACTTTTTTACCTTTTTTGCAGGAACAGGACATGTAGCTTATTCTGTTCTTCCCGTTATTGCCGAGGTTGCCAAAGATACAGGTATTCGTCCGGAACGTCCGCTGGGTATCGCAGTTATCGCTTCGCAGCAGGCTATTACTGCCAGCCCGATATCGGCAGCAACGGTTGCTATGCTTAGTATGCTTGCCGGATATAACATTTCGCTGTTCGATATCCTGAAGATTTCCATTCCCTGTACGCTGGCTGGAGTTCTTCTCGGTGCACTGTATTCGATGAAAGTCGGCAAAGAACTGAAAGATGACCCTGAATATCAAAGACGACTGGCAGCTGGTGAAATTTCCGGTGATGGTTATCATACCACAGAAGTGGCAAGTCATGGTAAGGCACTTACTTCTGTCATTCTCTTTTTGGCTGCCACGATAGGAATTGTTTTATTCGGATCTATCGACGGACTCCGCCCGACATTTACAACAGCTCAAGGTGAAGTTCAAATGGAGATGTCACACATTATCGAAGTGTTGATGCTTTCTGCCGCCTCACTCATTTTGCTATTCACAAAAACAGATGGTATAAAGGCAGCAAAAGGTTCTGTTTTCAATGCAGGAATGCAGGCCGTAGTTGCAATTTTTGGTATTGCATGGATGGGAGATACCTTCATCGCAGGAAACATGGAAGTTATGAAAGAGAATATTTTCGGCCTTGTTACCGATATGCCTTGGCTGTTTGGTGTGGCCTTGTTCCTGATGTCCATCTTGTTATTCAGTCAGGCAGCTACCGTTCGTTCTCTGTTACCGCTCGGCATAGCACTAGGCATTTCTCCTTATATGCTTATCGCGCTTTTCCCAGCTGTGAACGGTTATTTTTTCCTGCCCAACTATCCGACAGTGATAGCCGCCATAAACTTTGATACTACCGGAACAACACGAATAGGCAAATATCTGCTGAACCATTCGTTTATGATGCCCGGACTGATAGCCACCATTGTATCGGTTGTACTGGGTATTGTGTGGGTTTCGATGATGTAATTATAATGAAGTTTAAATCCCATATAGATAGATTAATTTATTACTCTTCTGCTAATAGCCCTATCATTACCAAAAAAGTTTGATAGGGCTATTATTACTTATGATATTTCAAATGGCTGATTGAAATTCAATGAATAACATACAAGATTCTTTTGGAGATAAAAAATCAATGATTTCCTATTATTTCAAAAAGCAGCAAACAAGCCATTAAAAAAATCTGATATCACAGAGCCAACATAAACAACCAATTTAACCAAGTAATAAATAATAACACAAAAAAGAATAATCATTATACCTGTCCAGACAGCTTTCCGATTGACTTCATTGATCACCTCCTGATCATCTTCTACAAAACCGACTATAAGTTTGCAGTTCTGTAAATAAGCACGATTGCAAAAATCAATAATATCGCCGATATAGAATGGAATTAAACCAAGTGCCACATCGCGAAGTATATTGAAAATAACCGCTAATGTCAATGGTAATGAACGAACTTTACATGCGGCAACATAGATAAATGGTACGGCAAAAACTGAAGTTAGAGCGTCACCAAATCCTGGCATGAAAAAACCAATTATAGGGTCAAGACAGAATTTATCCATCCATTTGGCTATGCTTAGAACTGTTCTATAAGATGAAGACTGTTCGATTTCCATGCGCCGCAACTGCTTTTCCATTTGACGTAGTTCTTCTTTCTGTATGGATTGTTCGATCTGCAATTCTTCTTCCGTATTGTCTAGCCCCAACTCTTTTTGTGCCTGATGTCTTCTGTTATTTTGCATTTCACTCATAATTCTATTGTTTTAGTTCCATTAATAAAGTCCTCCCAATCTCCGTCTTCAAATAAATTACGACTTTTGTCAGCCAATGCCAAGAATCCGCTTTTTAGTTGTTCATGGTTTTGAGCTGTATTCATGCGTTGCAGACTTTTCATTAAAATATCGCTCCTGCCATTTAAACTTTCCAGATACTGGTAAAATTGGCTTTGTAGTTTTGTTAGCTCCTGATTATAATTATTTTCTGCAATTGCACATTGGGCTTTCATGGCTTTATGGGGCATAGAACGAAGCGGTTTTTTCAATGGTCGGGAAAAATGGGCGAAAGGTTTTGAAAACCAAAGGGTTTAGGCATGATCGGGAAAATGGGCTGAATATTTCGAAGCGGTTTTTCTCTTTACATGGCTTACATCTGCTTTACGTTTGAGGGGCTTTTCTTCGGATATTCGGGGGATTGCTTTACATCGGGCTTGCAGATGGGGCTAAAACGGCCTGGAAGGGTTTTATTTTCGGCTGTGTGGCCGTTTTATGGCTGGGTTGATGGATTTTGTTATATGATGGTGTGAACGGCTGTGTGGCCGTTTTTTTGTGCCTATTTTTAAAGATGTTGCCTTAAAATTCTTCCAAATAAGTATTATTTGGTATATTTGCAGCATAATAGAAACGAATATGGCAAAAGTGATTCATGTGCATTTGCTGCATAAAATAGACGGGACGAAGCAGAAAGATTGGTATTTCAGCAGTATATCGGCTGTTTATACGGTTCTGACGGCAGATCAGGTGGGGGCAACCAAGAATTACCTGCTTCATGCCGGGCTGTCTGGTAACGGCACAATATGCACGAAAAAGGCTATAATTAAGCAATCTACGCTCATCTCGGGTGGTAGTAAGGGAATGGTTAGAACGATATAATAGCGCCGTTAGAAAGGCTTGTAGGCGTTATTTCTTTGAATGCTGATTGGGGAGCTTATGGCTCCCTTTTTTTATGCCCCTACGGTTGGTTTTATTTGGTTAGGGGTTACTATTGGGGTTACTGTTAGGGGTTACTACTTCTTTAAGTTAGGGGTTACTTTAGGGGTTACTTTTTCAGTTCTCAGAGGGTACGCCCGAAATAGGAAACTATGTTATAAATGAAAGCAAGTGCCGTTTTTCTCTGTTTTCAGAGAGGAAAAACGACACTTGTTTGTGTGATATACCTTATTATAATAAAATAAATCCTTTGATTTACAGTGTATTTACGAGTTTGCTTCAGGTAAATTCCTTCAAAAGTGTGTGCGTGCGTCCTTTTTTAGCCTTCTGTAGGAGGCATGCGTGTACCACTTAGAAGAACTTGCTGATACTTCCGATTACTTCAAAGACATTGATGATGCGTGATTTGTCGAATTCCTGTTCATCGTAGTCATTGGTGTTGATGGGGATGAAGCGCAGCTTGTCCGGATCCGGCGACCTGCGGAGGATTTTAATGGTGCGGATGGTATCCAACACCACTGCATAGATTTCGCCATATTGGATGTCGTTGAGTGTGCATTGGTGCAGGGCAATGATGTCGCCATGGTTTATTTTGGGTTCCATGGAGTGCCCGGTGACATTGCACCAAAGGCTGGCTTTTTCGAATCCCCTTATTACAATGTTGGTGGCAGGTATGTTTACCTGTGAATTAAACACTTCATCAAAGCCCCCGATAAAGTCCACATCGTAGTATGGTGTACCGATGGATGGGTTCATAGATGTGGTAGGCAGAGTCGAAGAATTTGCTTCGTCTATTGTTTTAATGCCGTTCAAATCATCTTTCAACATGCTTCCTGCACCAGTAAGTAACCAATCGGCAGATAATTCCGGATAGGCTAATAGAATTTTTTCAATATTCATTGAGCTCATGCCTTTGCCAGACACCTTTGCTTTCCCAATAAGTCCAACAGAAAGACCGGCATTAACAGTCATTTGATTGTCATTTATGCCCTTTTTCTCCATGAAATATTGAAGTCTTTCTATAAAATTCATATCCTTATATTGATTTTCTTCCATATTTAGTTTGATGTATTGAAATAATTCTATATATTTGCAGCGTGTTTAAGATGTAAACAGCGCGCCAAATATACAAAAAAGGCGTGTGATTAGCGAATTTTAAGGATTAAAGAAAATGAAAGCAAAAGTAATTATAGCTCAAGCAACAGCCGAGACCGCCGAAGCTCTTTACGGACTGGTCAAGAAGATGGTAGATACAACAGCAATCAAGGCTTATCCCAGTGTAGATTATCAGGCAGTTTTCTTTTCAGCTGATAGATACGACTTAGACTTTGTAAAAAGAGTATTGGCGGATAAGTGCTTTTCTTTCAAAATTGAAGATGCAGAATAATACAATAAAATAAGTGAGTTTATGACACAGCAAGAATTTATGGAACGGACGGGGATAACCCCTACAGCAGAGGATTTTGATTACATCCATGCGGTTTATCTGAACACTTCGATGAACAAGGATGAGTTCTGCAAAGATTTCAAGAAACATGGGGACAGCCGGATTATCCGCGATGTTCATGTGCGAGTGCTGAACTATGAAATGAAATGTGAACGTCAAAAGGAAGTTATCGACAACCTGACCGATTTTCTGATTGGCAAGGCACATGCGTATGACGATACCGATTTCCGCAAAGAAGCGGTAGGGCTGGTCGGTGAGATGGAAGTGGTGAAACGGACCATTGAATTGGGGCTTCCGCTTTGGGATGAAGACAGGATGGTTGTCCTTTCGATGATAGAAGAACAAGGCAAATAGATTGCCGGATAACTGGCAGCCCGGAAAGACGGGCAGGGGCGGCAGGCACGGCCGGAGAGTTGGTAAATCGAAATAAGAAAGCGTACATATCCGAAGTTGAAACAACGGAACAATCCGCCGTATAAGGCTACGGAAAGTTTATCGGGCAGCAACCAATAATTGACATATCCTGCTGTCTGCAAGGCATCTATTTCTTTCTGGTTGCGCTGGGTATAGATAAACTGATCGTCTGCCGTCCGTTCGTACACCGCCATGTTCGGGCGATGACATATCTTATAAAAGCCTTCGATGTATGCTTGCAGGCGGCCCTCGGAATAAGATAGTCTGAGAGTGTGATATGTTTCTCTGTTGGGCTTGAGGTCAGGACTTCCGGCAGTCCATTCCATGCTGTTGGTACGGATCATGGCATCGCTGATCATGGCTATGCGGGAAGTACGCTCGTTCGACTGGAAATTATAGCTTACTTGCAGTGCATTGGTGAAATCATAGCTCAGTGCAGCTTTAGGACAAAACGTCCAGTAGTCGTACGTATGCTCCTGTTGGCGGTAGTGCAGGTAGCTTGCACCTATGCCTACCGAATAACGTAGTTTACCCCAATAGCCTTTTATCTCGGAAAACAGATAGAAGCGGTTGTTGTGCATCAGGGTAAGCGAAGAAACATCGCCCGTATACGTATTGTTCGTGTATTTCTGACTGTAATTGATACCAGTAGAAAGGGTAAAAGGTTTCAACTTATTCTCGTAGATAGCTTCACTCATCAGCGAATAAGTCTTTCCGTCCACATTGTATCGGTAGGGAGAGCCTTCATCGTAACTGGTAGAGGAATTTGTATCGATATAGGTACCTACAGCATTCAGCGTGACCGACTGTCTGGGGGTAAGCTGCTGGAAATAATATAAGTCGAGAACCGGACTTCCCGTCCGACTGTTGTCTTGCTGGATTGCAATATATTCTTCCGTTCCATCTATCACACTCTTCCGGTTGAAATCGCCTGGTACGTGACTGAAATCACCACTGAGCGATGCTTGAAATACATAACGGGTAGAATCAGCTAAATTGTAGGTCAGCTTCACACGATTATTGAATCTCCGGCTGCGTGACGCAATATCGTTACGTTGAATGGTATAGACTGATCCATCATTCAAGTGATAATAGGCTGTTTCCTCCATCCGATTACCGTCAAAATCCTTATATCCGAAATCATAGTTCAACGAAAGTTCGCTTTTTCCCGTATTCCACTTACCATAGACTGTATAGTTCCCGTTTTCGGCATTCAGTGACTGACTCAGGAATGTGCCGACTGTGTATCCACTGGTTGCGCGCCGTGTCGTAATATCGATAACATAAGCGACACCATCACCATAACGGACACCGGGATTGTCAATGAAATCTATCTTACGGATGCTTTTCGGATCGAGTGATAACATTTCGGCTTGATCTACAATAATGCCGTTGATACGTAGCTGTACGCTTCCTTTATTGTCGATAGTAGACACATTACGGGCATCTTCATCGATACGGATATTAGGTAGACTGAGTTTCTGCAAGACACTATATCCTGAACTGGACGCTTCTTTCTGAGCATCGGAAGGGTAGAGCAGCAGACCGTCTGTTTTATGAACAATCCGTGCAGCTTTTACTTCCACTTCTCCCAGTTCGATACTTTGCTCGGCTGTCTGTGCAGATGCTGCAAACGAAAAAAGAATAAATGTGATACCGGCGCAGGCTTTTCGGGCAGCCCGACTAATGCCATATACCAAGGAATCCTCTACAGAGGCATTACCTTGAAACTGATTTGTTAGCCATTCCATTTGTTTCTGTTTTGATGTTTCGGAAACAAATGTAGAGGGTAGAGATAAATGACAGCCAGAACAAACACTGACATTTGTCTGACATTTCAGTGTCAGTTTTATATCTTATTGATTTCCAGTGAATAGTTCCGACCTCTGTCTGCTACGATTTTCAGATTAGTATGTTCCTCTACAATCGGCTTCAGCCTGCGGATAAGCGTATAAAGTGTATCATTGGCATCCTCTTTCTTGGGCCAGAGTGCTGCGCAAATGTCCTCTTTAGTCAGTGAATGTGACGGAGCATTCCAGAATAACAACATGAGCTGCTGTTGCATTGGAGTAAAGCGGATAGGAGTGTGTGCCGCCGTATAAAACCGCTGGTCCACTTCCGAATAAACCAGTCCTCCAAAACCGGTGACAGCTTCCGAACCTTCTTGCTTCTTTCTCAAATAGAGCCACGACAGCATCGCCCAAAGGAAAGCCGAAATCATGCAGGCAGCCGGAATGCGCTGATCCGACATACTCAATATACTGGCAACCGACAAGCGGGCATATCCTTTTAAGGCAAGTGTTTCTCCTGCATGTTTATCCTTTACTATCAGCGTGTCACTACAGACAGCTTGTTCATCCAAAGAATTATCCTGAAAATCGCTATCAACCACATCGAATGTAATAAATGCCGCCTGCTGAAGACGTTTATCTTTCAGGTAACGGCAAAACCATTCATCGGAAACAGCAATCAGTACCTGTCCTCCTGAAGTCTTGCGAAGTTGCTTGTACACCCTGATTGTATCTTGGGTAATGATATAATCTTTTCTCTCTTTGAGGGTTTGTGCCAAAGCCTGATTCAAATCGGCTGTTATTTCATTCCTGGCCTTACAATAATTGTGACGGCCAGCCAGCAAAGAAGTCAGCATAAGTGTCAGAAATACGGCAACAGATAGTAGTTTGCTGTTCATAAAATCAGATTTTATTTCTGACAAATGTAACAAATTTTATGCTAAAACGAGAATCATCCACCTATTATATTCCGATATTCGTTCGGTGTCATTCCCGTAGCTTTTTTAAATACTCGGGTAAAATGCTGAGGATATTGAAAACCAAGTTGGTATGCAACCTGGCTGATTGAATGAGCTGGAATGAGCAATTGTACCTTTGCTATGCCGACAATTTTATCTTGTATATACTCTAATGCAGTTTTTCCTGTTTCTTTTTTAATAAGATCACCAAAATAATTCGTCGAAAGACAAAGCTCGCTTGCACAATATTTTACTGTAGGCAATCCTTTTTGCATGGCATTGTCACCTGCAAAATACTGGTCGAGGAGGTTTTCAAAACGTGTCAGAATATCGCGGTGAGCATCCTGTCGGGTGATAAACTGTCGTTCGTAAAAGCGCAGGCAATAGTTTAGCAATAATTCAATATGATTAGCAATCAGCCGTTTGCTCATCCGATCGATAGAATGTTGTAATTCCTCCTGAATCTTTATCAGACAATCTATAAATGTATGACGCTCTTGTTCCGAGAGATGCAAGGCTTCGTTCACTTCATAAGAAAAAAATGTATATTCACTCATGGCACGTCCAAGGTTGGTTCCGCGAATCAGATCAGGATGAAAACACAATGCATAACCTTGAGGCTGGAAGATTTCACCTGTATCTTCTATTCCAATGACTTGTCCCGGTGCAAGACAGACAACCGATCCTTTCTGATAATCATACCGTTGTCGGCCATAAATCAAATCACAGTTCTTCTCGTCTTTCAGAAAAACCACATAAAAACCGAAAGTATGTCGCATATGCCGCATCGGTTTCGCTTTTGAAAGATTTATCACACTTACTAGTGGATGCAAGGTTTCTACACCAAGCATATCATCATATTCAGTTATGGTATCGAAATTTAATAATTCTGTTTTCATCGGGAGATATTTATATTACAAATATAAGAAAGGATTCTTACTCCATCGTTATATAACAAAAGAAAAGCAGTGTTTCTATGCAGTAAATCTGTGTTTTATATCATTGACAATAATCTGCAATACTGACAAATTACACCATCTGTGAAATTATTCTGTGTTTTGTATAACTATCAGTAAAATAGTAAAGGATAATTTTGCAATAGGAATCAATATAATATATGCGATATGGAAAAAGAAGTAATGATACTTACAGGTGCCGGACAAATCGGTATGGCGATAGCCCGACGGATGGGATATGGAATGAAGATTGTAGTCGGTGACAAACGAATGGAGAATGCACAGTCCGTGGCCGATACGATGAACCGTGCCGGATTTGATGTGCTTCCGGTGGAGATGGACTTATCATCCCGCGAGTCTATTCTACATCTGATTGACACGGCACAGCAATATGGAGAAATAGCCATGCTGGTCAATGCTGCGGGAGTTTCTCCTTCACAAGCATCAATAGAAACTATTCTGAAAGTCGACCTGTATGGCACGGCTGTATTGTTGGAAGAGGTCGGAAAAGTCATCATGCGGGGAGGTACAGGCGTTACAATTTCCAGTCAATCCGGACATCGTCTGCCAGCACTTGGTGCGGAAACTGATGAGCTGCTGGCTTGTACGCCAACTGAAAGACTATTGGATCTCGAAGTTTTGCAACCACAACATATCAATGATACACTCCATGCATACCAGTTGGCTAAACGTTGTAATGTAAAACGTGTTATGTCGGAAGCCGTAAAATGGGGTAGAAGAGGAGCGCGCATTAATTCTATTTCTCCGGGCATCATTGTTACCCCATTGGCTCTTGATGAGTTCAACGGTGTACGTGGAGAATTTTATAAGAAGATGTTTGCCCAATGTCCGGCACATCGTCCGGGAACAGCAGACGAAGTGGCAAATGTTGCCGAATTGTTGATGAGTAATCGGGGAGCCTTTATTACCGGAGCTGATTTTTTGGTAGATGGAGGAGCCACAGCTGCTTATTTTTATGGCCAGAAATGAGTATTCTATTTCTATGAGGTAAAACTTTTGTGACAATATTCTATAAACGATACTTTGTCTTCTGTCAAGAAATTGTATCTTTGTTAAATCCTTATAATCTGATGGCGGAAAAGATAGGAAGATATAAGTATTCTGAAATACTTGACCTCCATTAGATAAATAAGGGTTTTGATACAAAAAAATATTAACATTGCAATATTAATGAAAACACACATGAAGACATTTTATCTCATGACCATGGGATTTTGCCTGGCTCTAAATCTCCATGCACAGCGAAGCGAATATCTGCTGGAAAAAGGATGGAAATTTACCAAAGGAGAGGTTAGCAATGCTGAAATGCCAGCATTCAATGATGCCAAATGGGAAACTGTAGACATTCCACATGACTGGGCTATTCTCGGACCTTTCGATAAGAACAACGACTTACAAAATGTAGCTGTTACACAGAATTTTGAAACTCAGGCTAGCTTAAAAACCGGACGTACGGGTGGTTTGCCATACGTAGGCATAGGATGGTATCGTACAACATTTCATTCTACTCCAGGAAAACAGACAACCCTGATCTTTGACGGAGCAATGAGCGAGGCTCGTGTGTTTGTCAACGGAAAAGAAGCCTGTTTCTGGCCCTGTGGCTATAACTCTTTCTATTGTGACGTTACCTCTCTAGTAAATGAAGATGGTAAAAATAACACACTTGCCGTACGATTGGAAAATCGTCCACAATCATCACGTTGGTATCCGGGAGCGGGACTTTATCGAAACGTACATGTAGTAACTACAGAAAAAATCCATGTTCCGGTATGGGGAACTCAGATTACTACTCCGTGCGTGAAGGACGAATATGCTTCTGTTTGTCTTCGTACAACGATTTTAAATGCGGAAAAAACAGAGCTGACTGTGGTAACGGACATTATGGATGCTGACGGACAGGTGGTTTCAACCAAAACGAACAAAGGAGTCATCAATCACGGCCAACCTTTTACTCAGAATTTTATCGTAGAACGACCTAAGCTTTGGTCGCCCGAAACTCCAGTCCTATATAAGGCTGTATCAAAAATCTATTCAGGTGATACGCTTCTCGATACTTATTCCACACGTTTCGGTATTCGTACAATTGAATATATAGCCGACAAAGGTTTTTACCTGAACGGAAAGCGACGTAAATTTCAGGGAGTATGCAATCATCATGACCTGGGACCTTTGGGAGCAGCAATTAACGTTGCAGCGCTCCGCCATCAGTTGACATTACTCAAAGAAATGGGATGTGATGCCATCCGTACATCGCATAATATGCCTGCTCCCGAACTAGTTGAACTTTGCGACGAAATGGGATTCATGATGATGCTTGAGCCGTTCGACGAATGGGATATCGCCAAGTGTGACAACGGATACCATCGCTTCTTTAATGAATGGGCGGAAAAGGATATGGTAAACATGCTTCGACAGTATCGGAACAATCCATGTGTGGTAATGTGGAGTATCGGCAACGAGGTTCCTACCCAATGGAGTCCGGAAGGATATAAAGTAGCAAAGTTCTTACAGGATATCTGTCATCGGGAAGACCCTACACGTCCGGTAACCTGTGGTATGGATCAAGTGAAAAGTGTACTGGCAAACGGATTTGCTGCAATGCTTGATATTCCGGGACTGAATTATCGTGCTCACCTATATGATGAAGCTTACGAACGTTTGCCACAAAACATTATTTTAGGTTCGGAGACATCGTCTACTGTCAGCTCTCGTGGAGTATATAAGTTCCCGGTGGAACGTAAGGCCGGAGCTATGTATGATGATCATCAGTCTTCTTCATATGATCTGGAATATTGCAACTGGTCTAACATTCCTGATATTGATTTTGCGCGTGCCGAAGATCATGAATGGACAATCGGACAGTTTGTGTGGACTGGATTCGACTATCTGGGCGAGCCGAGCCCGTATGACACCAATGCATGGCCGAATCATAGTTCAATGTTCGGTATCATCGATCTGGCATCTATCCCCAAAGACCGTTATTATCTGTACCGAAGTGTATGGAATAAAGAAGCAGAAACACTGCATATCCTGCCGCACTGGAATTGGGAAGGACGTGAAGGTGAAAAGACTCCTGTTTTTGTTTATACAAACTATCCTTCGGCAGAATTGTTTATCAACGGAAAAAGCTATGGACGTCAGACTAAACACAAGAACGGAACAGTAGAAAACCGTTATCGTCTGATGTGGCATGACGCAGTTTATCAGCCGGGCGAGGTGAGAGTAGTGGCATACGACGAACAGGGGAATCCTGTTGCAGAAAAGACTGTTCGTACTGCAGGCAAGCCGCATCATATAGAACTTGTTACAGATCGCAGCTCTCTTCAGGCAGACGGAAAGGATCTGGCATATGTTACACTCCGCATTGTTGATAAGGACGGCAACTTGTGCCCGAATGACGGACGTCTGGTAAGTTTCAAAGTAAAAGGGGCAGGTAAGTACCGTGCTTCTGCAAACGGAGATCCTACTTGTCTGGATTTATTTCACAAGCCGGAAATGCATGCGTTCGGAGGTATGCTCACTGTTATAGTCCAGTCAGGAGAAAAAACTGGTGAGATAGAACTTCAGGCTACTGCCAAGGGAATAAAAACCGGGACTATCCGCATTCCGGTAAAATAAGCTTACCGTAAGTTGTTACTTACTTTACCCTCTACATTTTCACACTGATAGCGTGTACTGATATTCATATAGGCAGAATAAGTTGAAAATGTGGAGGGTAAATTGTATATGGATGAAACTTATAAAAATCAATGGAAGCATCAGTAATTTAAAAAGTTACAGACTTAGTATTTAGCCCCAAATATAGTTTTAAATCTATAAATACCACATTCAAATTCTTCAGTAAAAAACTTCAGCATCTTTTAGGAAATTATTCTCGATGTTTTTTAAAAAATCGTACGAAAAAAATTTTTTCTTCAGCATGTTTTTTTGAGCGACTGCAAGTATTGAATAGTTGCTCGACAAGTCTTATTATTCTGAAGAGAATATAAAGTGAATTATGGCAGAAGTAAGGGAAAGAGAAAGCTCTTTATAAAAAACAAGAAAGGAGGAGAATATCCGTTGCATGAGCGGATATTTTTCCTCCTCTTATGGAATTTCTAACAATTAATTACAGAATAGATTTTACTGTTTCCAGCATGCCTTTAGCCTGAATGCTGTCCAAGTCAGCTTTTACAGCAGCAGTCAGTCCCGGGATGTTGTTCAGGTTTTCGCCCCAGATAAATTCGGCAGCCAAAACTCCTTCAGCTACTTTCTGAGTATCACCTGTAGCCCAAAGCTGTTTCAACAAGTCCATAATATCCTGTGCATCGTTTGGAACAATTTCTGCGCCATCTTCACGTACACCGCCTTTGTAGTAAGTAATGATAGCTGCAAGACCCAATACCAGTCCCTTCGGAAGTTCACCCTTACGTTCCAAGTACACTTTCAAACCTGGAAGGTCACGAGTCTGGAATTTAGGGAATGAATTCAGCATGATAGAAGTAACCTGATGGTCAACAAACGGATTGTTGAAGCGTTCCAAAACATCATGAGCAAATTTTTCAAGCTCTTCTTTCGGAAGGTTCAAAGTTTCCATCAATTCGTCAAACATTACTTTATTGATATATTTGCCGATAACCGGATGCTGGCAAGCATCGCGAACAATGTTTACACCTGACAGGTAAGCAACCGGTGAAAGTACAGTGTGAGGACCGTTCAACAGAGTTACTTTTCTTTCGTGGTAAGGAGCTTCAGAAGGTACAAACAATACATTCAGACCAGCCTTGTCTGCTGGGAATTCCTTAGCAACTTCCTGCGGAGCTTCGATAACCCACAAATGGAAGATTTCTCCCTGAACTACCAAGTTATCATCGTATTGCAGTTTTTCTTTGATTTCGGCAATTTCCTTACGTGGGAATCCCGGTACGATACGGTCTACCAATGTAGCATATACACCACAAGCCTTTTCAAACCAGTTCTTGAAATCGTCACCCAAGTTCCACAATTCAATGTACTGGTAAATAGTTTCTTTCAGCTTGTGTCCGTTCAGGAAGATCAACTCACAAGGGAAAATAATCAAACCTTTTGACATATCGCCATTGAATGTTTTATAACGGTGATACAGCAACTGAGTCAATTTTCCTGGATATGAAGAAGCAGGAGCATCTTCAAGCTTGCAAGAAGGATCGAAAGCGATACCTGCTTCGGTTGTATTTGAGATTACGAAACGCATTTCAGGCTGTTCTGCCAGTTTCATAAATTCAGCGTTCTGAGTGTAAGGATTCAAGGCACGACTGATAACATCGATCATAGTCAGGCTGTTTACAGTTTCACCTTTGTCGAGTCCCTGCAAGTTTACGTGATACAAACAGTCTTGTGCATTCAGCATGTCTACCATACCTTTATCGATAGGCTGTACTACTACAACACTGCTATTGAAATCTGTTTTCTGGTCCATATTATAGATTATCCAATCTACAAATGCACGTAAAAAATTACCTTCACCAAACTGAATGATTCTTTCTGGACGAACTGTCTTGTTTGCAGTTTCTTTGTTTAATGCTTTCATACTTGTATATTTTAAGTTCCGTATTTTTACAATTTTGCTTCTCTCTTTATAAGAAAGGTATAAAGGTGAAAAAACTAGTTGATAAAATAGTAATATATATTTACAAATAACGTTTTCTTCCTCTTTTTCAGAGATTAATTTTACTAAATATTCGCTGCAAATATACGAAATATTTTGTTATTCCAAATAAAATTTCTACTTTCGTGTTCGATAACGACAAATAAAACGAAATACATGTTAAGCAACATAAATTCCTTTTGCGGGATTTGCTTTTTATGAAAATACATAACAAAAAACATAAACCTAAAAACGAAGCTTTATGAAAAAATTTATGGATGAAAACTTCCTGCTGAAAACAGAAACAGCGCAGGAATTGTACCACAACCATGCAGCTAAAATGCCTATTATCGACTACCACTGTCACTTGATTCCGAAAATGGTAGCAGACGATTACCAGTTCAAGTCAATTACAGAAATATGGTTGGGTGGCGACCACTATAAATGGCGTGCAATGCGTAGCAACGGTGTAGACGAACGCTATTGTACCGGTAAGGATACTACCGATTGGGAAAAATTCGAAAAATGGGCTGAAACAGTTCCTTATACATTCCGTAACCCATTATATCACTGGACTCATCTGGAGTTGAAAACTTGTTTCGGTATTGACAAGATTTTGAATCCGTCTACAGCTCGTGAAATTTTTGACGAATGCAATGCTAAGCTGGCAACTCCTGAATATACTGCCCGCAACCTGATGCGCCGTTATCACGTTGAAACAGTTTGTACTACTGATGATCCTGTTGACTCACTGGAATATCATATCGCTACTCGTGAAAGCGGATTCGAAATCAAGATGTTGCCTACATGGCGTCCTGACAAGGCTATGGCAGTAGAAGTACCTGCTGATTTCCGTGCTTACATGGAAAAACTGTCTGAAGTGAGTGGAGTAACAATTTCTTCATTCGACGATATGGTTGCTGCATTGCGTAAGCGTCACGAGTTCTTTGCTGAACAAGGATGTAAGTTGTCTGACCACGGTATCGAAGAGTTCTATGCAGAAGATTATACAGATGCAGAAATCAGAGCTATCTTCAATAAAGTATATGGCGGTACTGAACTGACAAAAGAAGAAATCCTGAAGTTCAAGTCGGCTATGCTGATTGTATTTGCTGAAATGGATTGGGAAACCGGCTGGACTCAGCAATTCCATTACGGTGCTATCCGTAACAACAACACTAAGATGTTTAAGCTTTTAGGCCCTGATACAGGTTTCGATTCTATCGGTGAATTTACTACTGCAAAAGCTATGGCTAAATTCTTGGATAAGCTGAATACCTCAGGCAAGCTGACTAAGACTATCCTTTACAACTTGAATCCATGCGCTAACGAAGTTATCGCTACTATGTTGGGTAACTTCCAGGATGGTTCTATACCAGGAAAGATTCAGTTCGGTTCAGGATGGTGGTTCCTCGATCAGAAAGATGGTATGGAAAAACAGATGAACGCATTGTCACTACTGGGCTTGTTGAGCCGTTTCGTAGGTATGCTTACCGACTCTCGTTCATTCCTGTCTTATCCGCGTCATGAATATTTCCGTCGTACATTGTGTAACTTGCTGGGTAATGATGTTGAAAATGGAGAAATTCCAGCATGCGAAATGGAACGTGTACAGCAAATGGTAGAAGATATCTGCTACAATAACGCAAAGAAATTCTTCGAATTCTAATTTGTATAAAGAGCATCATTTTGTGGAAAGGAGTTTGCCTGCTATATTGGCAAGCTCCTTTCTTTTTTGTACTTTTGTGTTCCTTTTTTAAAAATAAGAAACACATATATGGAAGTACGATTTCTGAGTTTGGGCAGTGGTAGCAGTGGCAACTGTTATTATCTGGCAACAAAGACTTGTGGGATACTAATAGATGCAGGTATCGGCATACGAAGCATAAAGAAGATTTTCAAAGATTATGCACTGAACCTGGATACAATACGTGCCGTCTTGATTACCCACGATCATGCCGATCATATTAAAGCTGTCGGACATTTGGCAAAAAAGCATAGCATACCCATTTATTCTACACCGGAAGTGCACGCAGGCATCAATCGGAGTTATTGCATGACCGAAAAACTGGATAATGCCCACCGGCGTTTTATCAACAAGGAAGAAACTATCCAGATAGAAGATTTCAGCATTACTTGTTTCGAAGTGCCTCATGATGCAACGGACAACGTAGGATATTGCATCAGCGTGGGGGATAAGACCTTTTCTTTCATAACCGATATCGGACATATTACGGACACTGCTGCTGCATATATTGAGCGCTCCAATTATCTGATTCTCGAAGCAAACTATGATGAAACCATGTTGCAGATGGGACCTTATCCTCAACATCTGAAAGCCCGTATAGCCAGTCCTAACGGACATATGAGTAACAGCGAGATGGCTAATTATCTTGCTGAACATTTTCCGGCTGGTTTAAAATATCTCTGGCTTTGTCATTTGAGCAAAGACAACAATCATCCGGAGCTGGCATATAAGACGGTTGAAACTGCTTTTAAACAGCATGGAATCGCTCTTGATGAGAATGGGGTACAAGTTATCCCATTGAAACGAACTACTCCTTCAGAGCTGTATTCTTTCGAATAAAGCGAAACAAAAAAGATCGCCGGTAAATTGAAGATAATTGAATTATCCCGATTTACCGGCGATCTTTTTATTTATGTACAGGAATTGTATTATTTCTTATTCATACGTTCCTGACGTTCTTTCTGAAGACGTTCTTGCTCTTTTTGCAGCGCTTCAAGCTTAGCCATCAATCCGCTAGTCTTTCTTTCTGAAGGAGCTTTCTTATTGGCTTCAAGCTGTGCCAATAATTTTTTCTCATCGGTCATACGACGCATAATCCACATGGTAATAATACCGATCAAACCAGAAATGAAATAATAGTAGCTCAAACCTGATGCATATTCGTTGAAAATAAAGAAGAACATTACAGGCATGATATACATCATCCACTTCATGGCAGCCATCTGAGGATTATTACCCATGTCTTGCTGTTTCATCATAATAATCTGGTTCAGAACTGTTGTCACACTAAACAACAAACAGAACAGACTTAAATGATTTCCCAACAAAGGAATATGAGTACTCCAGCTTATAAGATCATCGTATGCAGAAAGGTCGCTTGCCCACAAGAAACTCTGCTGACGTAACTCAATTGCATTAGGCACAAAGAAGAATAAAGCCATAAACACCGGAGTCTGGATGAGCATAGGCAAACATCCTCCCATAGGGCTTACTCCATATTGGCTATACAAGGCCATAGTTTCTTGTTGTTTCTTCAAAGCATCTTCCTGCTTCGGGTATTTAGCATTAATCTTATCTACATAAGGCTTTAATGCACGCATTTTTGCTGAAGAGATAAATGATTTCCAAGTAGTAGGCAATACCAGAATCTTGACAATGATAGTCATCAGCAAAATTACAATACCCATACTCAGTCCCCAGCTTGACAACCAGTCGAAAAGATTAATAGTAAACCAGCGGTTAATCAGACGAATGATAGGCCAACCTAAATATACCAAATCCTCAAGCTCCTGATCTTTATCCTTGAAAGATAAATCATTAGTTGCCAACAAAGTCTTGAAATGATTAGGACCAAAATAGAACTGGAAACGACTAGGTTGCGCACCTGTCGGGTCGAAAGCAGTTTTCATTTCGGCAGTATAGTTCTTCATGTAACCGCTTCCTTTCTGTTCTATCTTCGATTCAAGCGTTGCATTTTCAAAGTTTTTCTCTGCCATAAATACACATGAGAAATACTGATTCTTAAATGCAACCCAATCAAGCACTTCTGGAATAGTTTCTTTTTCGTCTTTTGTTTCGCTCAAATAATCAAAACTGTCGTCTACCGGTTTATAGGTAAGCGAAGTATAACGTTGTTCGAACGTATATCCTTTTTCCATCTGTCGTGCGCGCTGTTTCCAGTCAACACTCATCGTTTTGACAGAAGGAGAGAAGAAGTTTTGCAATCCGCTTGCCTGGACAGTAAAGTCTACAACGTATGAGTTTGGTAACAGTTTATAGATGAAGTCCAAATGTCCACCATTTGCAGCATTTAGTCGCATTGTTACCGTACTATCTGTTACATTGGTAGTCTGAAAATACATCTGATTGCTCAGAATATTTTCATTTTTACCTTCAAATCCTAAACTTAACGAAGCATCTTTACCATCGAACAGAACCAAAGGCTGCTGTTGCTGATCATTATATTCTTTCAGCATAGCCTTGCATACTCGTCCTCCTTTATTAGAAAAAGTAAGTTGCAGTACATCGTTCTCTAACGTTGTAAACTCTTCAGAACCTTGCGATGCTTGGAAAAATAAAGAAGTAGAATCCGGAACAACAGGCAAGGAAGCAGCTATTTCTTGAGCTTTCTGCATCTGCTCTTGCTTTTGAGCCACTGCCTGTATCGAATCCTGATAATGCTGTGCACGTGCCATTTCCTTCTGACTGGGGCGATTATATATGCCAAATCCGACTATAACCGCACCAATCAGAGCAAATCCCACTAACGTGTTTTTATCCATTTCTTTTTATTTACAAATTAATATCTATTATTTATCAATAGCTGCTTTGATGAATGATAAGAAAAGAGGATGGGGTTTCAATACCGTACTGCTATATTCCGGATGGAACTGAGTTCCAATGAACCATTTCAGAGTAGGTATTTCTACTATTTCTACCAAATCCGATTCAGGATTGATACCCACGCATTTCATTCCAGCCTTTTCAAATTCAGCCTTATAGTCATTGTTGAACTCATAACGATGACGATGACGTTCCTGAATATGTTCGGTCTGATATGCCTGATATACTTTTGAATTTGGATCAAGAACACATTCGTAAGCACCCAAACGCATAGTACCTCCCATGTTTGTGATAGATTTCTGCTCTTCCATAATGTCGATTACATTATGTGGAGTTTTTTCATCCATCTCACGGCTATTAGCATCAGTATAGCCTAATACATTACGAGCGAACTCTATAGCCATACATTGCATACCCAGACAGATACCAAATGTAGGAACATTGTGTGTACGGCAATATTTCAATGCTACAAACTTGCCTTCGATACCACGCTGGCCAAATCCCGGACAGATAATAATACCATCCATTTCTTTCAGGCTTTCTTCTACATTCTCATCTGTCAACTTTTCGCTATTGATAAAGTGAATATCAGCTTTGCGGTCGTTATAAGTTGCAGCCTGTGACAATGCTTCCAATATAGATTTATAAGCATCCTGCAAATCATATTTACCGACCAATCCGATTTTAACCTTTTCTGTAGCGTTATGACGACGGTTCAAGAAGTCTTTCCATGGACCTAATTCCGGAGTTTCACCCACCGGCAATCCCATCTTTTCAAGAATTGTTACATCCAGTTTTTGTTCCTGCATGCGAAGAGGAACTTCATAGATTGTCGGCATATCCATTGACTGCACAACTGCACTTTCATCTACATTACAGAATAGCGCAACTTTCTTTTTCAGGTTTGTGCTAAGGTTATGTTCGGTACGCAATACCAGAATATCAGGTTGAATACCCACAGACTGTAATTCCTTTACTGAGTGCTGAGTAGGTTTAGTCTTCAATTCACCAGCAGCAGCCAGATAAGGCACGTAAGTCAGATGCACGCATAGAGCATTTCTACCCAACTCCCATTTCAGCTGGCGGATACTTTCCAAATAAGGCAACGATTCGATATCACCTACAGTACCACCAATTTCTGTAATAACGAAATCGAATTTATACTTATTCCCTAACAGTTTTACATTACGTTTGATTTCATCAGTAATGTGAGGAATGATTTGGATTGTTTTTCCCAAATAGTCACCACGACGTTCCTTGTCGATTACACTCTTATAAATGCGACCGGTTGTAATGTTGTTCGCTTTTGTTGTCTGAATACCGAGAAAACGTTCATAATGTCCTAAGTCAAGATCGGCTTCATGACCGTCTACTGTTACGTAACACTCACCATGTTCATAAGGATTAAGTGTTCCCGGGTCGATGTTAATGTACGGGTCGAACTTCTGTATAGTTACGCTGTAGCCTCTAGCCTGCAGCAACTTACCGATAGATGATGAAATAATGCCCTTACCCAATGAAGAAGCTACACCACCTGTTACGAAAATGTACTTTGTTTCTGCCACAATATGATTATTTTAAAGTGATTTATTATCTAACACTACTATTCAAAGTTGCAAAATTATAAAAAAAAGCCAAATCACACACAAGGAAAGTGACAAAACATTGCAAAGAGTAAAATCTTCAATATTTGCTCTAAACAAAAACTAAGATGTAATTTGTTATAATATCATTATAATAAGACTAAATTAAATTGTAACTTTGCATAGAAAATAGGCAAATTAGAAAAATGAAAGCACTAGGTACGTTTATTACAATGTTCCTCCTGACAAATGAAGCCGTTCAGGCAATTGAACAGCAGGACTTAACTTTAACAAAAGACACTATCGCCGCCCAAGATACGATGCCGGCAGATACGTTGAAACAATTTTCTGCCGTCGATACCATACGACAGAAAAAAACAATAGAAACCATTAAAGTAAAGAACATACAACAAGCTTATACTCCGAAAATCAATCCGGCAGTGAAAAACTTCCAATCCTTTTTGTATAGTTTCCGACAAGATTATCAGAAAATGCTAGACAGATGGGAAGATATTTATCTGCCCGAAGCTCCATCATGGATACGTTCGAACCCGGATTTCTATAAGCTTATTGTTCCTGCTACATATTATTCGGAACCAATTGCACAAGCATTCTCTATTGATAATTGGGAACCAGTAATTCCTTTTGTGAAAGAAAATGCCATAAAGGATTCTGTTTTCCAAGTTCCGAACCTTGCACATTCGGTTGATGTAAATAAAGGTGTAAACAAGCAATTACTGGCTTTTTATTTGCAATATCCTAGTCTGGTTTCTAAAAATGAAAACGAGCTGAAAGGTATAGAACCTTTATCCGACAAGATGAAAATAAGAAAACCAAAGAAAGAAAAAGTTTTCTATTTAATAGGAGCTGCCTCTCAAACAGGCCAGGTTAGAGAAAAAGACTTATTGGTAATGAAACCTAATTTCTGGGCTATCAGCGGAAACGGATATGCGCAGTTCTCACAGAATTATATATCCGACAACTGGTATAAAGGAGGAGAGAGTACAGTATCTTTACTTTCAGGAGCTGTATTGCAGTTCAACTATGATGACAAGCAAAAAGTTCAATTTGAAAACAAAATAGAATGGAAGCTTGGTTTTATTTCTGCTCCTTCTGATACAGTCCACCAATATAAGACAAGTGAAGACTTGCTCCGTTTAAGTTCAAAATTTGGATACAAGGCTATCACAAACTGGTATTATACCATTTCGGCCGAGTTCAAGACCCAGTTCTTCTCTAATTATGAAACGAACTCCGATAAGATGGTATCTTCATGGCTTTCACCTTCAGAGTTGAATATCGGTATCGGTATGGACTATAAATATGTGAAAGATGCAATATGTAATTTGTCTGTATTGATCAATCCGTTCAACTACACCCGTTACAGTGTAGCCAGCGATAAAGTAGATCCAGCCAAATTCAACATTGATGCAGGAAAAAAATCGAAGGATCAGCTAGGTTCTCGTGTGGAAGCAACATTAAAATGGATTATCATTAATAATCTAACTTGGGAATCACGTTTTTCTTATACGACAAACTATGAAAAAGTCTTGTCAGAATGGGAAAACACCTTCACTTTTGCTTTCAACAAGTACTTCTCGACGAAGTTATTTGTTCATACCCGTTTTGATGATTCTGTTTCTAAAGAAGAACCGGATGACAGCTATTTCCAGCTTCAGGAACTCTTAAGTTTTGGAGTTAGCTACACTTGGTAAATTAATTGTTTCATTTAAATTGAAAAGAAAATGCCTTCATTTGTTCAGATACTTGACTTTATAGGAACATTTGCTTTTGCCATCAGTGGAATTCGTTTGGCATCAGCCAAACGTTTCGACTGGTTTGGTGCATATATTGTAGGACTGGCTACTGCCATTGGTGGAGGAACGTTACGCGATGTCATGCTGAATGTTACTCCTGTATGGATGACAGATTCTATTTACCTGATTTGTACAGCATTTGCTATGTTTTTTGTTATTATCTTCGGGAAATATCTTATTCATTTGAATAATACATTCTTCCTTTTCGACAGTATCGGACTGGCATTGTTTACTGTTGTAGGTTTTGGGAAAAGTATTTCTTTAGGATATCCTTTCTGGGTAGCTATCATTATGGGTAGTATAACCGGAGCGGCAGGAGGTGTTATTCGAGATGTTTTTATTAATGAAATTCCGTTGATCTTCCGAAAAGAAATTTATGCCATGGCATGCGTCATCGGCGGGCTGGTATATTGGATATGTCTTAAAACAGGCATGGAGTCGTATATGTCACAAATTCTAGGTGGAGTGACTGTTTTCATTGTCCGTATCCTCGCAGTAAAATATCAAATTACATTGCCGATACTTAAAGGTGATGAAGAGAATTCAAAAGAATAACGTACATAACACATAAAAAAATCCGCTAAATCCTCTTTCTACAAAGATTCGATTTAGCGGATTTTTTATATTAAATTTTATCCTTTATTTCAAAGTTCCTGCTTCAGCCTGCTGAATCATTTCCTGACTTGCATACATATATACTTCTACACGACGATTTTCCTTACGTCCTGCTTCTGTGCTATTGTCGGCAACCGGATTACTTTCTCCCATACCTTCTACAGTCTTAATTTGTGAAGCTGAAACTCCACATCCTAGCAAATAGCTTGATACGCTTTGAGCACGTGCCTGAGACAACTCCTGATTTTTCTGTACGCTCTGTTCTGCAGTACTGTTTTTCCATCCTGTATTGTCCGTATATCCATAGATTGCTACATCCATGTCACGGTTTTGATTTAATACATTGTTTGCAAATTTACTCAATGATGATTTTGCAGAAGTACTTAATGAAGAGCTGCTAGTACTAAACAAAATACCAGAATCGAAAGTCACTTTTACAGCTTGCAAACCATTGTTGTCTGTTACTTGCTCAACTTCAGCACCTTGTATCTGGGCAGCCTGTTCGGCAGCTTTATCCATTTTCTTTCCAATCAGGACACCAGCTCCTGTTCCCACAGCTGCGCCCACAGCAGCACCGATAGCAGCTCCCTTACCATGACCGGCAATACCACCGATTAAAGCTCCTAAAGCAGCACCACTACCGCCACCAATCATACCGCCTTTTGCTGTATTGTTCAAAGAACCACAACCGCTAAATACCAAGCATGCGCTTAATAAAATAGCCATAAAACTCGTTTTTTTCATATTTCTCAAATTTATATTGTTACTTTTTGAAGAAACAATCCATCGCAACTTTTGTTTAATAAACCTTTGGAATTATGTATTTCTACATGAACTCCAAAGGCTTATTGTTTATCCATTAATATGCAAAAATAGGATATTTCTTCATTGTTTCATTTACACGTGCACGTACAGAAGCAATAACCTCTTCATTGTCTACATTTGACAAAACAGTTTCTATCATTTCTGCAATTTCGTACATCAAATCTTCTTTTGCTCCACGTGTTGTAATAGCTGGAGTACCCAGTCGGATACCTGAGGTCTGGAATGCAGAACGGGTATCAAACGGAACCATATTCTTGTTTACTGTTATATCGGCAGAAACCAATGCCTTTTCAGCAACCTTACCTGTAAGTTCAGGATATTTGCTGCGCAAATCAACCAGCATAGAGTGATTATCTGTACCTCCTGAAACAATTGTAAAGCCACGGTCCATTAATGCCTGAGCAAGCACAGCTGCATTTTTCTTTACCTGCATTTGATATTCTTTATATTCAGGCTGCAAACATTCACCAAATGCAACAGCTTTAGCAGCAATAACATGTTCCAACGGACCACCTTGGATACCTGGGAAAACAGCTGAATCAAGTAACTGTGACATCATCTTGATTTCACCTTTCGGTGTCTTTTTACCCCAAGGGTTAGGGAAGTCTTTACCCATTAAAATAACACCACCACGAGGACCACGTAATGTCTTATGAGTAGTAGAAGTAACGATATGAGCATATTTCACAGGATTATCCAGCAGTCCTGCTGCAATTAAACCTGCAGGATGTGCCATATCGACCATAAAAATAGCACCTACTTTGTCTGCAATTTCACGCATACGCTTGTAATCCCATTCACGAGAATAAGCAGATCCACCACCAATAATCATCTTAGGATGTTCACGCAAGGCAATTTCTTCCATCTGATCATAATCTACGCGTCCTGTTTCCTTATTCAAATTATATTCGCATGGAGTATAGATGATACCAGATGTATTTACAGCCGAACCATGAGAAAGATGACCACCATGTGCCAAGTTCAATCCCATGAACTTATCTCCAGGATTCAGCACTGCCAGAAAAACAGCAGCATTTGCTTGTGCTCCCGAATGAGGTTGTACATTTGCCCATTCAGCACCAAAGATTTGCTTCAACCGGTCGATTGCAATTTGTTCACTCTGATCCACAACTTCGCAACCACCATAATAACGCTTACCAGGATAACCTTCTGCATACTTATTTGTAAGACATGAACCCATGGTCTGCATTACTTGATCGCTTACGAAATTTTCAGATGCAATCAGTTCTATACCTTTCAGCTGACGCTGATGTTCTTTCTCAATAATGTCAAAAATCAAATCATCTCTTTTCATATGTAGTTTTTTAAAAAGGTAATATTATGTGTTTAAAAAATCACTCCAACTGAGAAACTTAATACGTTTCTACGACGTTTGATATATATATACTGATCGCAATAAGGAGACTCCGTTATTCTTTTATCAAAAGAAACCGATTCTACCATATTATGAAGAACTCCTTCATAGCGAAAATCAAAAAATATATTTGAAACATTAACGGCCAATCCGACCACAGCGTTAAAACATAATGGACGGAGATTTTCTGTTATATTTTGCTGATAAAATCCAGAGTATTCATTCTGAGTATGCTTTTCCCACGTATAAGCTACTTTAGGTCCTAGAAAAAATGCCATTCCATACGGACGGGCATCAACAAATTTATACCCATACAATACAGGCAGATCGATGGAGTGTATGGATGTTTTAACCAATGCATTATCGAATAAGATATCTTTATTTTCTACTGTATTGGCTATTGAAATACTTCCTTTAGAAACATTGTAAGAAAGTTCTGTCTGAAGATAGTGATGTTTCTTCAAATTGAAACGGCAGAAAAAAGCTCCGAAATAACCAACCTTATAGTTATTCTGGATATCATTCAATTCTTTCCCGCCTATAGAAAAATGATCTATAAAAAACATAGAAGAATTAAAACCTGCTTTTATACCCACATTAACAGCCGGATCACGTGTTGCATCACGTTCTCTTTTGCGTGACTGACCTTGAAGGCCTGTCGCCAGCAACAGACTGGTTATGAGTATTAAAGCAGTTTTCCTCATATTTCTTATTATTTTTTCTTTTCTACAGACCAACCGAATTTACCGATTTTTTCGCCCATTTCATAATATCCCCCATGTGCATAAACCAATAAGTTTGACTTAGCCAAATCGAACTTTCCTGTATCGGAATCCAAATATTTTTCATCAGCCTTTACATTCACCACATCTGCAATAAACATATCGTGAGAGCCCAGTGAAATTATTTCTTTTATCCGACATTCTATGCACAAGGGAGATTCTTCAATTATCGGAGCTTGTACAATGGAAGCCTTACCCGGAGTAAGATGCATTTCTTCGAATTTATTAAAATTCTTTCCGGAGCGCACCCCACACCAGTCTGTAGCATATGCCATCTCCTTTGTTGTCAGATTGATAACAAACTCCATATTCTTCTTCAAAATAGGATAGGAGTGGCGTTCTGGTCTTACTGAGATATAGCACATGGGAGGGTTTGTACATATCGTCCCAACCCAAGCAACAGTTATAATATTATACTCTTCTTTGCAGCTACCACAGCTGACCAGCACTGCAGGCAACGGATAAATCATCGTTCCGGGCTTCCAGTCTTGCTTCATAATAATATATTAAATCAATTTTATGTTATCTTTCTGCTGTTCCTTTTCGCAATAGTGACACTTCAGAATACCCAGTTCCTTATCGACAACATGAAACCATGTCTGCATAGGCTCATTGTTGGTTATGCACTTTGGGTTATTACATTTCACAATACCTTTCAACTCATCAGGCATAACAATCTGTTTCTTCTCAACTACCTCATAATGACGGATAATATTGAGCTTTATATTAGGAGCTACAACAGACAAACGGCTAACTTCCTCATCTGTAAAAAATCTGTCGGCAACCTTGATAATACCTTTTTTACCTAATTTTTTACTTTCAAAGTTATTCCCTATTGTAATATTACCGTCTGTATTTTGCAAATCGAGCAAAGAAACAACAGTAAAAACTTTATCTGAAGGTATATGGTCAATAACCGTTCCATTCTCAAGAGCGGCCACCTGCAATTCTTTCTTTTCGTTCATAATCTTTCTTGATTAACTTGTTTAAAGAGTTTATTTATCGTTCGGTATCCGCCTTGACTTCATCCAGCGTAATGCCAAGTACATCACACAAAATAGCTTCACGTGCGTAAAGTCCGTTTTGAGCTTGTTGGAAATAATATGCCTTTTCGTTTTCATCCACATCATATGCAATCTCATTTACACGAGGCAGAGGATGAAGGATACGAAGATTTGGACGAGTATGTTCAAGCATTTTATTCCGAAGAATATAAACATCTTTAACTCGTTCGTATTCCATCAAATCGGTAAAACGTTCACGCTGTACACGAGTCATATACAAAATGTCTGCATCAGCTATAGTTTCCTCCGTAAAATCTGTATGTTCCACATATTTTATATTGTGCTCTTTACAATATAGTTTGTATTCTTCCGGCATTTTAAGTTCATCCGGAGCAACAAAGTGGAAAGTAGGATTGAAATGACGCATAGCCATCAACAAAGAATGAACTGTACGACCATATTTCAAATCTCCCACCAAATAAATATTCAGATTTTCCAGAGTTCCCTGCGTTTTATATATGGAATAGAGGTCAAGCATTGTCTGAGAAGGATGCTGATTGGCTCCGTCACCAGCATTAACGATAGGAACCGGAGCTATTTCGCTAGCATAACGTGCTGCTCCCTCCAGATAATGACGCATTACAATAATGTCGGCATAATTACTTACCATCATAATTGTATCTTTCAATGTTTCTCCCTTTGAGGAACTTGTAACCTTAGGATCGGTAAATCCTATAACTTTGGCTCCAAGCCTGTTGGCTGCTGTTTCAAAACTTAAACGAGTACGCGTGGAAGGTTCAAAGAAAAGAGTTGCAACAATTTTTTCATCCAGTAAGTGACGGTTAGGCTTCTTTTCAAACTCTCTTGCCATTTCCAGAAGATAAAGGATACGTTCTTTAGAATGGTTGGCAATAGTTACTAAACTTCTATTTTCCATATTTTCGGTTTTATGAATTGTTTTTATAATACCGGAGTTCAAAGGTAGACAAAAAAAATAAAAAGACCATCCTTTTTTTAGAAAAAGAAGCTGTTATTTTATTTCCTGATAACAGAAATGCGTAATACAGAAGCATTTTTAAAAACCAACAAAAAAATATATTTACCAATAGAAACGTAGCATCAAATAAGGCTTGTAAAAAGTTGTATTCCTGCTAAAAATAGCAGAAACAATCATTCTTGCAATTTTATTCGTTTATTCCGGTGTTTTTCTTTATTTTTGCGAACTTATTAAATAAGAAAAAAGTTATTATCAGAGATAAGAATTTTTATTTATCATGAGGAAGAAATTTATATATGTATTATGGGCTTTGCTCATATTAGGAATTTTATCGGTGGCTGCTGTCTTTACAGCCATAGCAAAAGGATGGATAGGTTATGTACCTCCTGTAGAAGAGCTGGAAAATCCGAATTTGAAATTTGCAACTCAGATAATTTCAGATGACGGGCAACTTCTGGGAACCTGGTCGTATAGTAAAGAAAACCGCGTTTATGTAGGTTACAATGACTTGTCACCTAATCTGGTTCATGCACTCGTTGCAACAGAAGATGTTCGTTTCAGTGAACATTCTGGTATAGACGCACGCGCATTTATGCGTGCTGTTATTAAAAGAGGTATTTTCATGCAAAAACATGCCGGTGGAGGAAGTACCATTACTCAGCAGTTGGCAAAACAATTTTATTCGCCGGTAGCAGACAATGTAATGGAACGCTTGTTGCAAAAACCGATAGAATGGGTTATTGCTGTCAAGCTGGAACGTTATTATACAAAAGAAGAAATTCTGACTATGTACCTTAATAAGTTTGACTTTCTGAATAATGCCGTAGGTATTAAAACAGCAGCCAAAACTTATTTTTCAAAAGATCCTAAAGACTTGTCGATAGAAGAAGCTGCTACCCTTATCGGTATGTGTAAAAATCCATCATTATATAATCCCCGTCGTTTCAATGAACGTTCACGAGGACGCCGCAACACGGTGCTTGATCAAATGTATAAGGCCGGTTACCTCACAAAAGCTGAGCGTGATTCTCTGCAAGCCTTACCGTTGACTCTGAAATTTCAGCCGGTTGACCACAAGGATGGATTGGCAACTTACTTCCGTGAATATTTGCGTAAGATAATGACAGCCAAAGAACCAGTCCGTTCGAAGTACAGAGGATGGCAACAACAACAGTATTACGAAGATTCTTTGGCATGGAAGACAAATCCTTTATACGGATGGTGTGCAAAAAACAAGAAAAAAGACGGAACCAATTACAATATTTATACAGACGGATTAAAAATCTATACGACAATTGATTCACGTATGCAGAAATATGCTGAAGAAGCTGTATACGAACATGTAGCAAAATACTTGCAACCTCGCTTCTTTAAAGAAAAACGTGGACGTAAAACTGCGCCATACACAAACGAGCTCACTCCGGAAGAAGTAAATACGATATTAGAACGTTCCGTACGTCAGTCTGACCGTTATCGTGAAATGAAAGCAGCAGGATGTTCTGAAGAAGAAATCCGGAAGACATTCAACACAAAACACGAAATGTCTGTCTTCTCATGGGAAGGAGAAAAGGATACTATCATGACACCGTTAGATTCAATCCGTTACTACAAGCACTTCCTGCGTGCCGGATTTATGTCTATGGATCCGATTACAGGCTATGTAAAAGCTTATGTAGGAGGTCCTAACTATAATTACTTCCAATATGATATGGCTATGGTTGGACGCCGACAAGTTGGTTCTACCATTAAGCCTTACTTATATACATTAGCTATGGAGAACGGATTCTCTCCGTGTGACGAAGTAAGAAATGTAGAACAGACGTTATTCGATGAAAACGGAAAAGCATGGTCTCCCCGAAACAGTTCTAAATCTCATTATGGAGAAATGGTAACACTGAAATGGGGATTGGCAAACTCCAACAACTGGATATCTGCTTATCTTATGAGCAAGCTCAACCCATATGCACTGGTTCGATTGATTCATTCTTTTGGTGTCTTGAACAAGGACATACAGCCAACCGTATCTTTGTGTCTGGGGCCATGTGAAATTTCTGTAGGAGAAATGGTTAGTGCCTATACAGCATTTGCCAATCGAGGTATACGTACAGCGCCACTTTTCGTTTCCCGCATAGAAGATAATGAAGGTAACGTCATCGCAACTTTCACGCCACAAGTAGAAGAAGTGATAAGTGAATCAAGTGCATACAAAATGCTCGTCATGTTACGTGCTGTAATCAACGAAGGTACTGGTGGACGAGTTCGCCGCTTATATGGTATACAGGCTGATATGGGTGGTAAAACCGGTACAACCAACCGTAACTCAGACGGATGGTTTATGGGCTTCACTCCTTCACTGGTATCTGGTTGTTGGGTAGGAGGTGAAGAACGCGATATTCACTTCGATACAATGCGCGACGGACAAGGTGCTTCAATGGCATTACCGGTATGGGGATTGTACATGCAAAAAGTTTATGCCGACAAGTCGTTGGGATATTCTCAAGATGAACACTTCGATATACCCGAGGATTTTGATCCATGCAAAGACAAACTGACTGAAATAGAAGAAGAAAATACCAGCCGATTGGATGACGTATTCTTCCAATAATTTTTTCAGGAAAAATAAAAAAAACATGCTGAAGTTTTACGATAAACTTCAGCATGTTTTTTTGTTAATATGGGCATGTTTTTTTATAGTCTTCCAACTTTGGATTTTCGGATTATTTTCTGTATCTTGCAGAAACTTGTAAAAGAAGGAGGATTGTCATGGATCGTAATCTCACATTATACCAACTATCTCCTGAACTGGCAGCTAAAGTTTTCGATCGGATCGAATCTTTCAATCGTGGAAGAATGCCTAAAGATGGTAAATATGTAATCAGTATGCCGACTCTTTATCGCCCTTATTATGGATTTTGGCGAATCTTTTCAGATGATAAAACCCCACTATTCGTACGTACACTTGCTGTAACATTCGACGCAGCAGCAGAACGAGCCTTCGCCTTACTCCAAAACTGTAATATACCTCTTGACGTACAAGACAACAGCGTTTTTGAAAGTTACTACGGACAATCAGACGACATTATTCCATTTGGCAAGTATCGTGGCAAACGTTTAGCTGAAATCTTCTATGTGGACCCATCTTACATCCTTTGGTTAGCAAATAAATTTACTGTAGAAACAAAACGGTATGAACCATTAGTATTATTGGCTAAAAAATTTGCCAAAGTACATTTTGAACTGACCGTACAGAAAAGACATATTTCTTCGGTAAGCCATTATATCGGTGAGATAGGAGAAAAGTTGAAAGATATGTTCCTCACAGTCTTGAATGTTCGTTTACAGGTTGATACATACAAAGCTGACTTTTACGTAGACCAAAACGTATTGGCTGCCGACCGTGACGGAAACCGTTTTACATTTTTCATAAAAGCTGGCGGACGTAGCCAGACACCTAAAGCATTAAGTTGTCACAGTCGCAAAATAACTCAGCACGAAGTACTGCATCTAGCATCAGCAAAGGTCATGTCACATTACGAAAGCAAGGGTGTGCATTACACACGACTGGGATATGTAAAACTGGTATAATCGGCCTGTTCCGACAGAGTGTTCAAGGCTTGTTTCACATAGTTTTTCTCCATGTCAGCAGGTTTTATAACCTCCATGTCAAACACAAGCAGATCGATATCCAGAGGAATGATTCCCTTCTGTTTGCCTTCTGGGGTTCTGCCACATTTCTTTTCTATGTCCTTAAATAATATTTTTATATCCTCGAAGCCCATATCTGTTTCAACGACAGCGGCCCGGTTCAAATAAGAAGTTGTCGTTTCTGTACCTTCCGGAGCAGTTTCTACTATTTCTCCCCACCGCATCTCAGGGAATAAATCTATCAGGATTTCCTCCGCCCAATTCATATGATATTCACTCTCTGTATTCGACCCCAAACAAATGATGCAACGATGCTTAGTTTTCATATTTATGAAGTTTTGACTACAAAAATAGATTTTTTTTGTAAATTTGCGTACTAATAAAAAGTACAAATACCATGAAATTTATTGGAATAATTCCTGCTAGATATGCTTCTACACGTTTTCCAGCAAAGCCATTGGCTATGCTAGGAGGGAAAACTGTAATTCAAAGAGTCTATGAACAAGTATCTGGAATTCTGGATGAAGCATACGTAGCGACCGATGATGAGCGAATAGAAAGTGCCGTCAAAGCTTTTGGTGGCAAAGTTGTTATGACTTCTGTCAATCATAAAAGTGGTACAGACCGCTGTTATGAAGCCTATTGCAAAGTAGGCAGCGGTTACGATGTTATTGTAAACATTCAGGGTGACGAACCTTTCATACAGCGCTCGCAACTGGAAGCTGTCAAAGCATGTTTTAATGATGAATCTACACAGATTGCAACCTTGGTAAAACCCTTTACCGTTGATGACGGATTTGAAGCATTAGAAAATGTCAATTCTCCGAAGGTTGTAGTCGATAAAAATATGAATGCACTGTATTTCAGCCGTTCTATTATTCCATATCAACGTAACAAAGAAAAGGCAGAATGGCTGCAAGGACATACCTATTACAAACATATCGGTCTATATGCATACCGGGCTGCTGTTCTGAAAGAAATTACAGCTCTGCCACAGTCTTCTCTGGAACAAGCAGAGTCATTAGAACAATTACGCTGGCTGGAAAATGGTTATACTATCAAAGTCGGTATCAGTGAAGTGGAAACCATTGGAATAGATACTCCGCAGGATTTAGCTCGTGCGGAAAAATTCCTGCTTGAACATAAAGAAATAAAGTAATGACTCTTGACAGAACAATAGCTCCCCCAATACGCCAGATAGACCATTTTTCTATTTCTACTCCCGAACGTACAATCATGCCAAACGGAACGCCACTGAATATCATTCAAGTTGGCAGCGAGGATGTTGTGCGTCTGGATTTGCTCATAAAAGGCGGGCAATGGAATCAGACACAACCTTTACTGGCTATGTTTACCAACCGCATGCTGCGCGAAGGAACTCGGTCTTTGTCGTCATCACAAATTGCTGAAAAGCTGGACTATTATGGCGCATGGCTTGACTTATCATCATCGGTAAACTATGGTTTTGTGACACTATATTCATTAGGTAAGTATTTCCCAAAAACAATTGAAATATTAGCCTCGATGGTTAAAGAACCGGTCTTTCCGGAAAAAGAATTATCGGTTGTAGTAGACGTAAACAAACAACAGTTTCTTGTCAACGCCCAGCGTGTTGACGTAATGGCTCGCAAACGTCTGAATCGTGCACTTTTCGGACTGTCACACCCATTAGGACGATATGCTGAACTGGAAGATTACGATCGTATTAACAGCGAAGTATTAAAAGGTTTTTACCATCAGTATTACCATTCAGGCAACTGCTCTGTTTACGTCTCAGGTAAAGTTTCTCCAGAAGTTATACATTGCATAAAGCAACACTTCGGCGAAAGCGATTGGGGAGACACTACCCGAAAAATAAAAAACGAAACTTTTGTTCCTACAACAGAAGATTGCAAACGCATTTTTGTAGAAAAAGAGGATGCTTTGCAAAGTTCTATAAAGATAGGTACATTTTCTATAAACCAACAACATCCTGACTATTTGAAGCTGCGTGTACTGGTTACGCTGTTCGGAGGGTATTTTGGTAGCCGTCTGATGTCGAATATCCGTGAAGATAAAGGATATACCTATGGTATCGGCGCCGGTCTTGTCAATTATCCCAATACAGGTGTATTAGGCATCAGTACAGAAGCTGCAAACGAATATGTAGAACCTCTCATCGCTGAAGTCTATAAAGAAATGGATATTTTATGTTCAGAGAAAGTTTCAGACGAAGAGCTGGATATGGTACGCAATTACATGCTGGGTGATATGTGTCGTTCATACGAAAGTGCCTTTTCTTTATCAGATGCTTGGATATTCATCGAAACGTCTGGTTTGAAAAATGATTTTTTCGATCATACATTAAAAGCTATCCGTGAAGTAACATCGGATGAGCTTCAAGCACTGGCACAAAAGTATTTCTGTAAAGAAAACTTAATAGCGGTTGTCGCAGGTAAAATAGTGTAATGATTTTATATTCTCTTTACAGAAAACACTAATTTTGAACATTCAAATAAAACGAAAAAGATAATAATGACTAGACATACATATTTATTGTTTGCATTGATGACATTTGGAAGCTTGTCCGTTTCTGCTCAAATGTCATTGGGATATTACAAATTTAAAGATGGAGCAGAATATACTGGAGAGTTGAAAGGACGTCGTCCAAATGGAAAAGGCAAAACAGTTTTTAAGAATGGAGATACATACGAAGGTGAGTATGTAAAAGGAAAACGTGAAGGAGAGGGTACATATATATTCAGTGATGGAGAAAAATATGTAGGACATTGGTATCAGGACCAGCAACACGGTCAAGGAACCTACTACTTCATGAACAACAACCGTTATGAAGGAATGTGGTATCAAGACTTTCAGGAAGGTGAGGGTACAATGTACTATTATAACGGCGATTTATATGTAGGCATGTGGCACCAAGACAAGCGAAACGGCCATGGAACATATACATGGAAAGGAGGTGCCAAATACGAAGGTGAATGGACCAACGATCTGAAGAATGGCAAAGGTGTCATGACATGGGAAGACGGTTCAAAATACGAAGGAGAATGGAAAAATGGCGAACGCCACGGGAAAGGAACATTTTATTACACCAATGGCGATAAATATATCGGAGATTGGGTAAAAGATGTACAGCATGGAAAAGGTATTTACTATTTTCAAAACGGCGAACGCTATGAAGGTGACTACGCAGACGGAGAACGTACCGGAAAAGGAATCTATGTTTACCCCAACGGAGATAAATACGTCGGCCAGTTCAAAAACGGATGGCAGGAAGGAACCGGTACATTTACCTGGCAGAACGGAGCTGTATATGAAGGCGAATGGGTAAAGAACCAGCGATCGGGCAAAGGCCATTATAAATGGGGAAATGGCGATGAATATGAAGGCCAGTGGAAAGACAATATGGCAGAAGGAGAAGGCGTACTACGTATGCAAGATGGATCTGTCTACACCGGTCATTTTTCTCGTGGCAAAGAAGATGGCAAAGGAACTATCGTAAGCAAAGACGGAGTCCGCTTTGAAGGATTCTTCAAGCAAGGAAAAAAGGATGGTCCTTTTGTCGAAACAGACAGTAACGGAAAAATAATTCGTCAGGGAACATTCCGCAGTGGCAGACTTTTAGAGGAGAAAAAATAATGCTAAACCTATCGGAACTAACAGATAAAGTACGTGCTCTTGCGATTGAGGCAGGGGATTTTATTCGTGAAGAAAGAAAAAAATTCCATCGCGAGGCAATCGAAAAAAAACATGCACACGACTATGTGTCATACGTAGACAAAGAGTCGGAAAAAAAGATTGTAACCCGTCTAAAAGAATTACTTCCCGAGGCTGGTTTCATAGCAGAAGAAGGCAGTGGCACATTAAACGACGAGCAATATTGCTGGCTGGTCGATCCTTTGGACGGAACAACCAATTTCATTCATGACAATGCTCCGTATTGCGTGAGCATTGCCCTGAGAAGTAAAAAAGAATTATTACTAGGCGTCGTATATGAAATCTGCCGGAATGAATGTTTCTGGACATATAAAGGTGCTCCTTCTTGTCTGAATGGCAATGAAATTCATGTATCTGCCATATCCAATTTAGATGACTCGTTTATAGCTCTTGGCTTCCCTTATGCAACAGAAGAATATAAGCCAATGGCCAACCATTTGGTAAATACACTCTACGGGAATGTAGCAGGACTGCGGCTTATGGGAGCTGCGGCTGTAGAATTGTGTTATATTGCAGCAGGAAGGTTCGAAGCACGTATCGAAGCTTTTATTGGTCCATGGGATATCGCTGCAGGAACAATTATTCTGCAAAATGCCGGAGGTATGATTACAGACTTCAAGGGAGGAGATTCTTATTCCTCTGGTTCACAGGTTCTGGCTTCAAACGGAAGAATCCATCGAGATTTGTTGAATATAATTGATAATCTATAAAATACTCACGTTTTATTCGATTTATCAAAATATATTTTGTATGTTTGTGTTACAAAAAAGGGAAGGACATGAATATACCAGAAATATTAGATTTTCTGAAACGCTTGTCAGAGAATAATACCCGTGAATGGTTTCAGGAACATAAAAATGAATATCAAAACGCACAAAGCAGTTTTGAAAATTTATTAGCGGATATCATTGCGCGTATTTCATTATTCGATGAAAGTATATCTCATGTTCGTCCTCATGATTGTACATATCGTATTTATCGGGATGTCCGCTTTTCGGCAGACAAATCTCCTTATAAGAATCACATAGGAGGATATATTAACGCACGTGGGAAAAAATCGAACCACTGCGGATATTACGTACATCTGCAACCTGGCAACTGTATGCTGGCAGGAGGAAGCTGGTGTATGCCGTCCAATATGCTTAAAGCTGTCCGGCAGTCGGTTGTAGATAACATAGAGGAATACCGTGCTATTGTAGAGGATCCTGATTTTAAAAAATATTTTCCGGTAATAGGAGAGGAACACTTAAAAACCTTGCCTAAAGGATTCCCAAAAGATTTTCCTTATCCGGAATATATAAAATGTAAAGATTACACTGTTGCTTATTCCATTCCTGATTCTTTTTTTGATGATCCTTGTTTTATAGAAGAAATTATAAACGTATTCAGGCAACTGAAGCGTTTTGCCGATTTTACAAATTATACAATCGATGATTTTGAATAACAAACATTTTCATATAAATTAAAACCACAAAATTGTTACTACTATGGTAATAGATAAATTAGAAAATCTTGAGAAATATGTTTCTCTGAATCCACTATTTGCACAGGCTGTGGAATTTTTGAAAACTACAGACTTAAACGCACACGAAATAGGTAAGGTCGTCTTAAAAGAGGGTGAGCTTATCGTTAATTTTGCTCAAGCACGACCCAAAACTAAGGAAGAAGCAAAACTTGAAACTCATAATAACTTCATAGATATTCAGATTCCTTTGTCGGGAGTTGAAACAATGGGATATACTCCGCGCACAGACCTTCCGGAAGAAGAATACAATGCAGAAAAAGACATCACTTTCTACAAAGGATTTGCAAAAGATTATCTGACTATTACACCGGGTATGTTTGCCATATTCTTTCCACAAGACGGACACGCTCCTGGCGTAACTCCAGACGGCGTGAAAAAAGTCATAGTAAAAGTTCGGGCATATTAATATAAACTCTAATACTATGGATGAAGTATTGAATATCATTAAAAATGATCCTTGGCTTGAGCCTTACAAAGAGGCTATTACAGGCAGACATCAGCATGCAATTAATAAGGAAAAAGAATTAATCGGCAAGAAAACACTGTCCGGCTTTGCTACCGGACATCTTTATTTTGGCATGCATCGCACAGAAAAAGGTTGGACTTTCCGTGAATGGGCTCCTAATGCTACTGAAATTTATCTGATAGGTGATTTCAATGGATGGCAGGAACAAGCCAAGTATAAATTGAAAAGAGTCAAGAATACAGGTAACTGGGAAATCAATCTTCGGGAAAATGCGATAAAGCATGGAGATTTATATAAGCTGAAAGTTTATTGGGAAGGAGGTTGCGGAGAACGTATTCCTGCATGGGCAACACGTGTCGTTCAAGACGACCAGACTAAAATTTTCAGTGCACAGGTCTGGAATCCTGATAAACCTTACAAATTCAAGAAAAAAGTTTTTGTACCGAATGTGTCACCTTTAATGATTTATGAGTGTCATATTGGTATGGCGCAGGATGCCGAAAAAGTGGGGACTTACAACGAATTCCGTGAAAACATCCTTCCACGCATAGCCAAGGACGGCTATAACTGCATTCAGATTATGGCTATTCAAGAGCATCCCTATTATGGAAGTTTCGGTTATCATGTATCAAGCTTCTTTGCTCCATCATCCAGATTTGGTACGCCCGAAGAGCTGAAACAGCTTATTGATACAGCTCATCAGATGGGAATTGCCGTAATTATGGACATCGTTCATTCGCATGCGGTAAAGAACGAAATGGAAGGTTTAGGTAACCTGGCTGGTGATCCTTGCCAATATTTCTATCAGGGAGATCGCCGTGAACATCCGGCATGGGATTCATTGTGTTTCGATTACGGTAAGAACGAAGTTATTCATTTCTTACTCTCTAACTGTAAATACTGGTTGGAAGAATTCCACTTCGATGGTTTCCGTTTCGATGGTGTAACATCTATGCTTTATTACAGCCACGGATTGGGAGAAGCATTCTGTAACTATGGCGATTACTTTAATGGTCATCAAGATGACAATGCTATTTGCTATCTGACACTTGCCAACAAGCTGATACACCAGGTTAATCCTCGTGCCATCACAATTGCCGAAGAAGTTTCAGGTATGCCGGGACTTGCCGCACCTTTCAACGACGGAGGTTACGGCTTCGACTATCGTATGGCGATGAACATTCCTGATTATTGGATAAAAATTATCAAGGAACGTCGTGATGAAGACTGGAAGCCTTCTAGCCTGTTCTGGGAAGTAACCAATCGCCGTAAAGACGAAAAAACAATCTCTTACTGCGAAAGTCACGACCAGGCTCTGGTAGGCGACAAGACTATCATTTTCCGTCTGATTGATGCGGATATGTACTGGCACTTCAAGAAAGGTGATGAAAATGGAGTCGTACAGCGCGGTATAGCATTGCACAAAATGATTCGTCTGCTCACAGCTTCTACTATCAACGGCGGTTATCTGAACTTTATGGGAAATGAATTCGGTCATCCGGAATGGATCGACTTCCCGCGTGAAGGTAACGGATGGTCGTATAAATACGCTCGCCGCCAATGGAATCTGGTAGACAATAAAGAATTGTGTTATCACTACCTGGGTGACTTTGACGAAGCAATGGTTCATCTTATCGAAGGAGTCAAGAACATACAGAAGAGCGATGTCGTAGAAATATGGCACAATGACGGAGATCAGATTCTGGCATATCGCCGTAAAGACTTAGTATTTGTATTCAACTTTAATCCTACCCGTTCGTTTACAGACTACGGTTTCCTTGTTCCACGAGGTGAGTACCATGTAGTATTGAACACAGACAGTAAAGAGTTCGGCGGATTTGGGTTTGCAGACGATTCAGTAGCCCACTTTACGTGTGCCGATCCATTATATGCTAAAGAAAAGAAAGAATGGCTTAAGCTGTATATACCTGCCCGTTCGGCAGTAGTGTTGAAACGCCAGAAGTAACGTTTATGAATGAATATATCCATAAGAACTATAAGAAAGCCGCACGCATACAAACCGTCGTGTGCGGCTTTCTTTTTTCTATTTTCAGTTTTATCTATCTTTATGTATTTCAGTGTGATGTATTAGAGGCTTTACACTTCTCACTGGCACACGGCAAAACTCATTTTGCCCCTTTACCCAGTGCCATAATCATTACCCTGATTTTACTATTATTACGCTGGGGAGTCAATAGCCTGTTAGGCTTGAAAGGAGAGGTCCGTGCTTTGTCGTATTTTCCTTCTTGCCTTATATTGGGAGTTCTTACTGATGTAGGAAGAACTGTTTACATGTCCGACTACCATACTTCATGGGGATGGCTGCTGCCTCTGATATTACTGATATATTTTTTAGTTACTTTCTGGTTACGAAGGGTTTTCCGTGTACAATTGAATGTAGAAAGTAGTCCGATGACGCTGATGAACAGCAATCTGATTATACTGTTGGTGTTTATTATCATGACTATACTAATAGGCAACAGCAACCGCACTTTTCATCGTGAACTGGAAGCCGAACATTATCTTCGTAATCATCAATACAATGAAGTGCTGAAAATAGGCCAACATTCTACAGAAGCAAGCCGGACACTTACCGTATTGCGTAGCATTGCAATGTCGCATGCCGGAACTTTGGGAGAAAAGCTCTTTGAGTATCCGCAATATTATAAAACCGACGGATTGTTCTTTGCAAACGATTCGTCTTCTGTTCTCCGCTATACAAACGACTCTATTTACTATTTGCTGGGAGTGCGTCCGTATAACGGTGAAGACCGCATGGAGTTCCTGCATAACATTTGCTACAAAGGCACAGGGAAATCGACTTCACTCGATTATTTTCTATCGGCTTTACTTCTTGAAAAACGACTTGACACTTTTGCAACTGCCATTACCGATTTCTGTGAATCTGATGAAGAATTTGCCCGATACTATAAAGAAGCTATACTTATATATAAGGACAGTCACCCCGATTATCAGATTCAGATTACAGACAGTGCAATGATCCAGCGTTACACTGACTACAAAATCCGCCGTAAGGAATCTGGTCCACTCGTCCAGGGAAGTAACCTGATGCGTAGAGAATTTGGTGATACATACTGGTGGTATTTCGATTATCAGAACTAAAAACGCCCTGATTATTTAAATGAATAATAGTTTTTGTAGGCTATCAATGTCTTTTTTACTAATTTTGCATCTCTGAAAAGCGATATAAAAGATAATAACAACATAAATTATGGCAAAAGAATTAAAAGACCTCACCAAAAGAAGTGAGAACTATTCACAATGGTACAATGATTTGGTAGTAAAAGCCGATTTGGCAGAGCAGTCACCAGTACGTGGATGTATGGTCATCAAACCTTACGGATACGCCATCTGGGAAAAAATGCAACGCATATTGGACGATATGTTCAAAGCAACCGGACACGTAAATGCATACTTTCCGTTGCTTATCCCGAAATCATACCTGAGCCGTGAAGCAGAACATGTAGAAGGTTTTGCCAAAGAGTGTGCCGTAGTAACTCACTACCGTTTGAAAAACGCAGAAGATGGTTCTGGAGTTATTGTCGACCCTGCAGCTAAACTGGAAGAAGAACTGATTATCCGTCCGACTTCAGAAACAATCATCTGGAGTACATATAAAAACTGGATTAACTCATACCGTGACCTGCCTATCTTGTGCAACCAGTGGGCAAACGTAATGCGCTGGGAAATGCGTACACGTCTGTTCCTGCGTACTGCCGAATTCTTGTGGCAGGAAGGTCACACAGCACATGCTACTCGTGAAGAAGCTGAAGCTGAAGCACAGAAAATGTTGCATGTATATGGTGATTTCGCAGAAAAATACATGGCAGTACCTGTTATCAAAGGTGTTAAATCGGCTAATGAACGTTTTGCCGGAGCACTTGATACTTACACTATCGAAGGTTTGATGCAAGACGGAAAAGCACTTCAGTGTGGTACTTCTCACTTCCTCGGACAGAACTTTGCTAAAGCATTCAATGTACAGTTTGTCGACAAAAACAACAAGCTGGATTATGTATGGGCTACTTCATGGGGAGTTTCTACTCGTCTGATGGGTGCACTGATTATGACTCACTCTGACGATAACGGTCTGGTTCTTCCTCCGCATTTGGCTCCGATACAGGTAGTCATCGTTCCTATCTACAAGAACGACGAACAACTGAAACAAATCGATGCGAAAGTAGAAGGTATCGTAACCAAGTTGCGTGAAATGGGAATCTCTGTTAAGTACGATAATGCTGACAACAAACGTCCGGGATTCAAGTTTGCTGATTACGAACTGAAAGGTGTTCCTGTACGTCTTGTCATGGGAGGACGTGATCTGGAAAACAATACAATGGAAATCATGCGCCGCGATACACTGGAAAAAGAAACTCGTTCTTGCGATGGTATCGAAGAATATGTAAAGAACCTGCTTGAAGAAATACAGGAAAATATTTACCAGAAAGCATTGAAGTACCGCAACGAACACATCGTAAAAGTAAACACTTACGATGAGTTTAAGGAACAAATTGAAAAGGGTGGATTCATTCTGGCTCACTGGGATGGTACAACTGAAACAGAAGAACGTATCAAGGAAGAAACCAAAGCTACTATCCGCTGTCTTCCGTTCGAAGCAGACGAAGAAAGTCTTACTCCGGGCGTAGATATGGTAACAGGCAAACCGTCGGCTCGCCGCGTATTGTTTGCACGTGCATATTAATTTCAGGTAATTCAACCTTATTATAATTCGGAGCAACAAGTATCTAGGCTGACGGAAGAAAGCCGATATTTGTTGCTCTTTTTTTATCATAATCAACTGTCAAGAAGCTTATGGAAACAAATGAAACAACGGAACTTGTCATGCTGGGAACGGGAAATGCTGCGGTTACCCAGTGCTATAATACCTGCTTTGCCTTGCGTCATCCGAATAAAACCCTGCTGGTCGATGCCGGAGGAGGAAACGGAATACTTATCCAACTAGAGAAAGCAGGCATACCACTGACCGATATTCATGCCATGTTCATTACCCATGCACATACCGATCATATATTAGGAGCTGTATGGGTGGTACGTGTCGTCGCTCAGCTTATGCAGGCTGGAAAATATGATGGTACGTTCCACGTATATGGACACGACAAAGCCATACAAGTACTCGACTGGATTTGCCGCATGACACTTCCTGCCAAAATTGTAGCCCGGCTGGGAAATGGCATCGAACTACATATCGTCGACAACGGAATGTGTTTCGAAGCCGGAGGCTTCACCCTGCAGTGCTTCGACATAGCCTCAACCAAAGAAAAACAATATGGTTTCAGTACAATACTTCCCGATGGGAAAAAACTGGTATGTCTTGGTGATGAACCTTATAATGAATTGAATCACGATTACGTAATGGGAGCCGACTGGTTGTTATGTGAGGCTTTCTGTCTGTACGACGACCGTGAACGCTTCAAGCCTTACGAAAAGCATCATAGTACAGCTCTCGATGCCGGACGACTCGCTTCGAAACTGAATGTAAAGAATCTGCTGCTCTATCACACGGAGGACAAGACACTCGCTACCCGAAAAGAGCGATATACTGCTGAAGCACAACAGGTGTTTACTGGCTGCATCTATGTTCCCGATGATTTAGAAAAGATTATTCTGTGAAATAAGAGCATTTTCCTAGTAAGCTTACCTGTGAACAGCTCTTATCTGTTTACTCCTTTCAGACGAAATATATGAGGAGAAACACCAGCCTTCGACTTAAAAAATTTGCCGAAGGCTGACTGATCAGAAAAATTCAGTTCCTCTGCAATCTGTTGGGCAGTATAGTCAGTACGGGTAAGCAGGCGGCAGGCTTCTGCATAAAGCATGCCCCCCAGAAAATAAGCAGCGGTTTTCCCTGTCTGCCGCCGAATAATGCGAGACAGATAAGTGGTTGTAACAGACAGCCTGCTGGCATAAAAATTTATATAGTGCTCCCGCTTATAATGAGCAACTACCAACGCCATAAAGTCGTGAAACAGTCTTTCGGTACGTCCCAGTGATACCGGAAGGGAAGATACACGTTCCTCTATCACCTCAAGTACCAGTAACATACAAGTATACACCAGGCTCTGAATAATTTCTTTTTGATAAGTATTGCGGCTAATGATAGCCATACGGATCTGTTCCATACACTTCAGGATAGCAGTCTGCATTTCTTGTTTTAGTTGAATCACAGGTGTATCAGTGCGGCAAAAGTAATAAGAATATGTCTGAAAGGCAGGATTGGACGACAGCATATGCTCGAATAAACTCCTTTCGCACATCAAGTTCATGCATCTGAAATCGTCCGTACAACCTGTGAGTGAAACCAGCATATTAGGCGAAAACAACAACATATCACCTTTCTGTACATTATATTCTTTATAATTGAGTATATAGTGTGCCATACCTTCCTCCACAACTATAAACGAAAACATGTCTGCAAGAACAGGGGGTATCTTACTGATATTTTTCATATCGCTTTTGGTGCAGAAACAAGCTATACTTTCCTCCCATACTTCATTAATCCGATGATACGTTATCAGCTCCGGCAGACGAATGATTCTTTCTTCCATAACCAGTAAATAATGTTTTTTCCTATTACAAATTTATATTCTGTTTCGTAATTAACCAGTTATGTTTCCAGATTTAACATACAATTACGGCAAAAAGTGCAGAACTTTGCCAAAAAGAAAATTAAACAAAACAGATATGATAATGAGTAGAAAAAACATGATCGGGGCAGTATTGCTTGCTATACTTGCCCCACAACTATTACCTGCACAGCAACAGCAAATGACTTTGCACAATGTTTCAGGCGAAACCTTCGACGTTCCATTGCGTAAGGCACTTCCCGTCGATGCACCTCGTGTCCGATATCCTGGATTTAAACAAGAAACTCTTATCCTGAAAGCAGGAACCGTACGTCGTGAGGGAGCTATGCCTTTGCCCTGTGACATACTGCTGGAACGGGATATTCCTATTAAATTACGCGATGGAGTAACTATCTACACCGATGTTTTCCGTCCGGTAAACGAAGAGAATTGTCCGGCTATTCTTGCCTGGAGTCCATATGGGAAAGAAATCGGAGGACAAATGCTCAATGATGTCCCGATGCGTTCGGGTGTGGCAATCAGTGCCACCTCAGGGCTCGAAAAATTTGAAGGTCCTGACCCTGCTTATTGGGTAGCACACGGATATGCTGTGGTTAATCCCGACAAACGTGGTGCATATATGTCTGAAGGCAACCTGCTTTACTGGGGACATGAAGATGCGCTTGACGGCTGCGATGTGATAGAATGGATTGCATCCCAGAAATGGTGCAATGGCAAAGTTGGCATGTCCGGCAATTCTTGGCTGACAGTATCACAATGGTTCATTGCCGCCGAACAACCGAAGCACTTGGCTGCCATCGCTCCTTGGGAAGGTTTTTGTGATCATTTTCGCGAGTCAAGTCACAGGGGAGGAATACCCATGCCGGAATTTCCGGAAATGATAGCCGAAACATTCTCTTCTGCCCACGGAATGCTCGAGGATCAGCCACGCATGATTGTAGAACAGCCATTCATGTGCAGCTATTGGGAAGACAAGGCAGCCCGTCTGGAAAACATCACTGTCCCGGCCTATGTAGTAGCAAGTTATACTAACTCTGTACATACACATGGAACCTTTGCGGGATATCGCCGTATCTCATCGGATAAGAAATGGCTACGAGTGCACGATACCAATGAGTGGTACGATTATTATTCGCCGGAAAACGTGGAAGACTTGCGTCGTTTCTTTGATTATTACTTAAAAAACATTGACAACGGATGGGAGCAAACACCTAAAGTACGCTTGTCTGTACTTAATCCTGGAGGTAAAAATATTGTAAACCGTGTGGAAAATGAATTCCCGTTGGCGCGTACCAAGTATACCAAGCTATATCTTTCGGCTGCCGACTCTTCACTTTCAACCAGTCTGCCGCAAAAAGAGACAATCAGTTCCTACCAGTCGGAAAGCAGACAGCCGAAAGTTACTTATCGGTTCCGTATGACAAAACCTACCGAAATAACCGGTTATATGAAACTGCACTTATGGGTATCTGCCCCCGACCATGACGATATGGATCTTGCCATCAAAGTAGAGAAACTTTCAAAAGACGGAAAGCCTTTCTTTGATCCGACAGGAGCAACTATCGCCGCTACAGGATATATGCGGGCATCCATGCGCCAGCTCGACACACTGCGTACCACAGAAGCGGAACCATATTACACATACACTACGGAACAAAAACTGAAACCCGGCGAAATCGTTCCGCTGGAAATTGAAATATGGCCGATGGGGCTGATGTTCGACAAGGATGAAATACTCCAGCTTACCGTAGAAGCCTATCGCCCTGCCGCGGCGGCCATTCCTTTCGGATCTGCAAGAATCAGCATTCCCAATGAGGGGTATACTTACCAACCGGGAAACAATGTCGATCTGGTTACACTGGGAGGCAATGAAAATCAGTGTGCCGATCCGAAAGAAGTGGTAACTTCCCCCGCTAGTCATAACGCAGGAAAGCACTGTATATATACAGGAGGACGCTACGACAGCTACCTGTATCTGCCTGTTATCCCGGAGAAATAATACGCACAAATACTTACCTGTTATATTCTTGCCGGAAAGATTACGATTTTTCCGGCAATTTTATGAAAAAACATCAGCTTATTTTTTTATTTTTTGTACAAACTGTTTGCTTTATTTGTACGAACTATCCTGATTTTTTGTACAAAACAGAATAAAGTTTGTACAAAAAATCAGAACTTGTCTTGATTTTTCCCAACGAAGATTTCCTTCTTTTCGTCATATCCTTACCAGACGGTCAACAAGCCTTGCTGCAACCCAAAAACAATAAAAAGTATGTCTCAAACATAAATATATCGCAGAAAATTTGTATCTTTGCATGAAAATTTTCGCGAAACATGAAAATTAAGGAAGTAGTAGATGCCCTTGAGATGTTCGCGCCTCTGCCTTTGCAAGACGGATTCGACAATGCCGGATTGCAAATCGGATTGACAGACGCGGAAGCTGCAGGGGCTTTGTTGTGTCTGGACGTAACCGAAGCAGTGGTAGACGAAGCCATTTCGCTGGGTTACAACCTGATTGTATCACACCATCCTCTTATTTTTAAGGGGTATAAGTCGATAACCGGGAAAGATTATGTAGAACGTTGCATCATGAAGGCAATCAAACATGATATTGTAATCTTCTCGATGCATACCAATCTGGATAATGCTCCCCAGGGAGTCAATTACAAAATTGCCGAAAAGATAGGTTTACAGAACGTACAGATACTGGAACCCAAAGAAAATGCACTGCTGAAGCTGGTAACATTTGTTCCTGTCAAACAGGCAGAACAAGTCCGTCAGGCACTATTCAATGCCGGATGCGGATGTATAGGCAACTACGACTCATGCAGCTATAATCTGGAAGGAAAGGGGACTTTCCGTGCCGGAGAGGGTACACATCCTTTCTGCGGCAAACAAGGAGAACTGCACGAAGAACCCGAGGTACGTATTGAGACCATTTTACCAGCCTTCAAAAAATCGGCAGTCGTACGAGCTCTGATTGCTGCTCATCCATACGAAGAACCGGCATACGATTTATATCCTCTGCAAAACAACTGGAGCCAGGCTGGTGCAGGAGTAGTGGGTGAACTTCCAACTCCGGAAGCTGAAGACGATTTTCTGCATCGCATCAAACATACGTTCGAAGTAGGCTGCGTAAAACATTCGCGCACCAACGGACGGATGATTCGGAAAGTTGCTCTTTGTGGAGGTGCAGGTGCATTTTTATTGCCCCGTGCAGTGGCAAGCGGCGCCGATGTATTCATTACCGGAGAAGTGAAATACCACGATTATTTCAGTTATGAAAACAGTATTCTGGTAGCTGAAATAGGGCATTATGAAAGTGAACAATATACAAAAGAAATATTTTATTCAATCATACGGGAAATGTTTCCGTCACTTAGCGTCAGCATGACGAGTGTCAATACAAATCCCATCAAATATTTGTAATAACTATGGCTAAAGAAGCAAAAAAAGATCCCAGCGAACTGAGCGTTGAAGAAAAACTGAAAGCACTGTATCAGTTGCAAACAATGTTGTCTGAAATCGACAAAATCAAGACATTGAGAGGAGAGTTGCCTCTTGAAGTACAAGACCTGGAAGACGAAGTTACAGGTTTGAGCACACGTATCGAGAAAATCAAGACTGAAATAGACGAACTGAAGTCGAATATTGCCAGCAAGAAAATCGAAATTGAAACAGCAAAGGCTTCGGTTGAAAAATATAAAGCTCAGCAGGACAATGTACGCAACAACCGCGAATATGACGTGCTGACTAAGGAAATCGAATTCCAGAGCCTGGAAATCGAACTGTGCGAAAAGCGTATCAAAGAATATACTGCTTCAATCAAGGCAAAAGAAGAAGAAATAGAAAAGAGCAATACAGCTTTGGAAGAAAGAAAGAAAGACCTGGAAGTTAAGAAAAACGAACTGGAGGAAATTATTTCTGAAACCAAGCAGGAAGAAGAAAAGCTGAGAGAAAAAGCTAAGAATCTGGAAACAACTATCGAGCCTCGTTTGCTTCAGGCTTTCAAACGTATCCGTAAGAACTCTCGTAACGGATTGGGTATTACTTACGTTCAGCGTGATGCATGTGGTGGTTGCTTCAACAAAATCCCGCCTCAGAAACAGTTGGATATCCGTATGCGTAAGAAAATCATCGTGTGCGAATATTGCGGACGTATCATGATAGACCCAGAACTGGCTGGTATTGTTGCTGAAAAGCACTTAGAAACAAAGATTAAATAATATTCCGGTTCTACGGACATAAAGATAGACTGCTCCGGTATATTCTGGCTTACATCGCCGGATATACCGGATCTTTTTATTTACTAAGCGAAGAAATAATATAATAATTTTCCTGTACTTATGATAAATAATCTGTATAATTCAAATCAAACAACTACATAGTTAATACATTATATATCAATATATAGAGATGTGTATTAAACTGAATATAAAGATAATAATATTATACAGATAAAATTAAGACAAAGCCTTAATCACAAGGCTCATTTATTTCTCGACTTCAAAGCGAGAAATGGAGCTGCTCCAGTTGCTACAACCACCAGCAACCATAAATTTCCACTTGAGGGATTGTAAGCCTTCAACAGTTCACAGACAGAGCTTCCCGTAGCAAGTCCCATACCGAATTCAAACAAGACTGTCAGCAATATCCATACAAAAGATATAACCAGACAATCCGTACGGGAGAGCTTCTTGACGCGAGATAATAATATTTTAGCAACGAGTAATATCGATATGCTTAATATAATTCCACTAACAGCCAAAGCACACTTATCGAGTAGAAATTTTACCAGCACATAATCGCGAAAACCTCCGTTCAGTATAGCAACCGGAATGAAGCTGATCCATATCGGAAGAGAAACAAATAAACTACAAAGATGCATAGTCCGGAATCTCTGGAAGGAACACATATGAGTTAGTTGCATAATCGATACGACAGCAATAATGATTGATACCATTGGTCACAATCAGATATTCTACCCGAAGCACCATGTTGTAACGCGTTATCTGATCGAACACAGCTTGGGTAATCACTACATCCGGAGCCTTATATTCTACTATCATTTTAGCCGTCAGATTACGGTTGTACAATACCGTATCACAGCGCTTCTTCGTACCGTTTAAGTTAATCTGTATCTCATTTGCCAGCAATCCTGAAGGATATCCCTTATGCATTAACAAGTAATTGGTAAAGTGCTGTCGCACCCATTCCTCAGGAGTCAGGGCAACGTATTTCTTGCGCAATACGTCGAAAATGTATTTTTTTCCCTCTTTATTAGAGATTTTAAACGAGTAAGGTGGTAAATTTAATGCCAACATTTCGTAAATTTGCAATAATAGACAAAATCGTTTTTCATACAAAAATACGAAAATATCATGAAAACTAAGGCAGAAATCGTGGCAAACTGGTTACCACGATACACAAAAAGAAAACTAGAAGACTTCGGAGAATACATCTTGTTGACCAACTTCAACAAGTATGTAGAGATATTTGCAGATCGCTTTAACGTCCCTATTTTAGGTCATGATGCTAATATGATTTCTGCACACGCAGAAGGAATTACTATTATCAACTTCGGAATGGGAAGCCCGAATGCAGCCATCATCATGGACCTGCTGAGTGCTATCCATCCCAAAGCTTGCCTTTTCCTGGGTAAATGTGGAGGTATAGATAAGAAAAACCAGATAGGCGATTTGATCCTGCCTATTGCTGCCATACGAGGCGAAGGTACTTCGAACGATTATTACCCGCCAGAAGTCCCCGCCTTGCCTGCGTTTATGCTACAGCGTGCTGTTTCATCTGCTATCCGCGACCATTCACGCGACTATTGGACCGGCACAGTCTACACAACTAACCGCCGCATATGGGAACACGATGACGACTTTAAAAAGTATCTTTTGAAGACACGTGCCATGGCAGTAGATATGGAAACCGCAACCCTTTTCACAACAGGATTTGCAAATCATATCCCGACAGGCGCACTACTGTTAGTATCCGACCAGCCAATGATACCGGAAGGAGTAAAAACAGAAAAGAGTGACTCGCTCGTCACACAGCAGTTTGTCAACGAACATGTAGAGATCGGAATCGATGCGCTACGTATGATTATCGATGAAAAGAAGACAGTGAAGCATCTGAAATTTGACTGGTAATTTTACTATCCATGGCAAAAGAAACAACATACGAAGAGATAGTCAGGAACATAAAAAACAAGGTCTATTCTCCCATTTATTTTCTTATGGGAGAAGAAGACTATTATATCGATCGCATAGCTGATTACATCATGGACAGTGTGCTGAATGAAACCGAAAAGGAGTTCAACCAGACTGTTCTGTATGGTGCAGATACAGATATTGCCACCATTATCAACGGTGCTAAACGCTATCCGATGATGTCGAAATATCAGGTTCTGGTTGTAAAAGAAGCCCAAAATTTAAAGAATCTGGATGAGCTGGTTTACTACCTGCAAAAGCCTATGCCATCTACAATTTTGGTCATCTGCTACAAACACGGATCATTAGACCGAAGAAAAAAACTTACAGCAGAAATCGAAAAGACCGGAGTTCTGTTCGAATCAAAAAAGCTGAAAGATGCACAGCTTCCGGGATTCATCGCTTCATATTTAAAACGTAAACAAGTAGAAATAGAACCTAAAGCGGCCGAGATGATGGCCGAATTTGTTGGTACCGATTTAAACCGAATGGCAGGCGAATTGGAAAAATTAATTATCACCCTGCCCAGCGGTCAGAAGCGTATCACTCCGGAACAAATAGAGCGAAATATCGGAATAAGCAAAGACTATAATAACTTCGAATTACGCAATGCACTTATCGCCAAAGATATTTTAAAAGCAAATCAGATAGTAAATTATTTTGAAGAAAATCCTAAAAACAATCCACTTCAGGTGACTCTGGCAGTCCTCTTTAATTTCTATGCAAATCTGATGCTGGCATACTATGCTCCCGAAAAAACAGAACAGGGAATCGCCGCACAATTAGGGCTGCGTTCTCCCTGGCAAGCCAAAGACTATATGCTTGCTATGAGAAGATACACGGGAGTAAAAGTAATGCAGATCATCGGAGCAATCCGTATGTGTGATGCTAAGTCGAAAGGAATAGGTAACGCGTCAATATCGGATGGTGAATTGTTAAAGGAACTTATCTTCATGATTCTTCATTGACATCTAATTTCTGACCACTAAAAAAACGAAAAGGAAGACTCTGTTCTGTACGTTTTATCATTAAATGTTACAGGACAGAGTCTTTTTTTTATACCCACACGAGATTTTAAAATTCAGGAACGAACGAATCATTGGCCGCAATTTTTTAAATCTGAGAGCATAAGGATTTTGGATAAAACGGGAAGAAACCTAATCAATATGTATAACACATAAAAGGGTAATACAGCAATAACACGGAATCAAGAAATAAACTTCTCCCAATATACAAATCAATCTCTAAATTTTTCCTTTACGAATGTATAGGTGTAAACTTGGTCATTAAAGGAAGCTAGTATATAATAAATAATCTCTATTTACAATTGTTTGAGTATTTTTGTAAACAAATGTAATAAACACATTTGTAAACCGCCACACAAAAGTACATAAGTATAGATGTATTAGAGATAAATGCCTGAATAGGAGAGGGGAGAGCCATTTGTTTTGTATACAATTCTATATGTAAACGAGTGATTATTCATTAAATAATTATACTATGGAATATAGTAAAAACCAGTATTTTACTATTCATTTTCCAAGAAAAGCTTTAACAAATTTACATTTGTTTTAATAAAAGAGCAGTATCTTGGTAAAACAAATGTATTTTACTATAATAATTATTTATTAATCAGAAGAATATGCCATTATATTAAAGTAATTACTTTACATTATATCAAGCAATTTACATTCGTAAATACTAAAAAGCACATCCAGTATTTACATTTATAAATCACTTTTGTTTCTAACTTTTATATATGTAAATTTGCAAAAGAAAACATAAAACATTACCTTTGTAAACAGATAAATAATCTATTCCATTTGTTAATGAAGGACCGTATTATACAAATCATGCAGAAAGAAGGCTTGAGTAATGCCGAGTTTGCCGAAAAGATTGGGATTTCCACATCTTCACTATCGCATATATTCAATGGCAGAAATAAACCAAGCCTTGATGTTGTTATGCGTATCCATAAAGCTTGTCCATATGTTAACATTGAATGGTTACTATACGGAGAAGGTGAAATGGAAGGTGAAAATACGCCAGACACTGCAACACCTCAGTACACACAAGGCTTTGAGAATCCCGAAAAATCGACCGAGAGCCCAATTCTTTTTGATTTTCGCAAGGAAAATGTATCAGAAACGCCTGCTTATACACCTAAAGAATCTGTACGTGAGGAAATTAGATACATAGAAAAGCCTCACCCAAAAATCACTGAAATAAGAATTTTCTTCGATAATGGTACGTATCAGGTATTCAAACCTGAAAAAAACTAATAAAATCTTTATATCCGGATAAAAGTACAGCTTATTATCGGATAATTTATTTAGATAGAATCAGGGACTTTCCCATAACCAAAAGAAAGATACTAGGGTAAATTCGTTATCTTTGCAAAACAAAACGAATTTACCCTAGTTTTTATGAAAAAATACATATTAGATTTGACAGTAACAGAGAACATACGTTTACATGCAAACTATGTTCTGATTAAGCTGACTCAGTCCGCTCCGCTACCGGATATGCTTCCGGGGCAGTTCGCCGAAATTCGTATTGACGGTTCAAATACAACCTTCCTTCGGCGTCCCATTTCTATTAATTATGTAGACAGAAAGACCAACGAGGTGTGGTTTCTTGTACAACTCGTTGGTGATGGCACACGTAAACTGGCTACTGTAAAAGAAGGTGATATAGTAAATGTAGTATTGCCATTAGGAAACGGGTTCTCTATGCCGGAAAATCCTGACAGAAAAGTTCTTTTAGTAGGTGGTGGCGTGGGTACTGCTCCGATGCTTTATCTGGGTGAAGCATTGCTGAAGATGGGCTGCAAGCCGACTTTCCTATTGGGTGCACGTTCTAAGAACGATCTGCTGCAACTGGAACAGTTCGAGCAGTTCGGCGATGTATATACCACTACTGAAGACGGAAGTATGGGAGAAAAAGGTTATGTGACAATGCACAGTGTTCTGAAAGACAATAAGTTTGATATGATTTACACTTGTGGTCCCAAACCAATGATGGTAGCTGTAGCCAAATATGCCAAAGCTAACAATATTGAATGTGAAGTATCTTTGGAAAATACCATGGCATGCGGCGTCGGAGCCTGTCTGTGCTGCGTAGAAAAGACCGATGAAGGTCATGTATGTGTTTGTAAAGAAGGTCCTGTATTTAATATAAAGAAACTATTATGGCAGATTTAAGTGTAAACATCGGTAAATTAGAAATGTCGAATCCGGTGATGACAGCATCGGGTACATTTGGATATGGACTAGAATTTCAGGACTTTGTAGACCTGGAAAAGATTGGCGGTATCATTGTAAAAGGTACAACACTACATCATCGCGAAGGTAATCCGTATCCGCGTATGGCAGAAACTCCTATGGGTATGCTGAACGCCGTAGGATTGCAAAACAAAGGTGTACATTACTTTGTAGACCACATCTATCCGCAGATTAAGGATATACGCACAAATATGATTGTAAACGTTTCAGGTTCACAAGTGGAAGACTACGCTGAAACAGCAAGCATAATTAATGAACTGGACAATATCCCGGCCATCGAGCTGAATATTTCCTGCCCGAACGTAAAACAAGGTGGTATGGCATTCGGCGTTACAGCGCATGGCGCAGCCGAAGTAGTCAGTGCAGTACGTAAGGTATATCACAAAACACTGATCGTAAAACTCTCTCCAAACGTAACCGACATTACAGAAATAGCACGAGCTGCAGAAGGAGCCGGAGCCGACAGTGTATCACTCATCAATACTTTACTGGGAATGGCTATCGATGCTGAAAAGCGTAAACCTATCTTATCAACAGTAACAGGTGGTATGAGCGGTGCTGCCGTAAAACCAATTGCCTTGAGAATGGTTTGGCAGGTAGCTAAAGCTGTAAAGATTCCAGTAGTAGGACTAGGTGGTATCATGAACTGGAAAGATGCTGTTGAGTTCTTGCTGGCAGGTGCTACTGCTATTCAGATAGGAACTGCAAACTTTATCGACCCTGCTATTACAGTTAAAGTGGTCGATGGCATCAACGACTATCTGGAACGTCATGGATACTCATCTGTACGCGAAATTATCGGAGCTTTAGAAGTTTAAAATATTTTTACATCAGATACTCTATAAAGCTATTTAACTAACAAGAAGAACTATGTACATTGAAAAGAGAATGTATATAGTTCTTCTTCGTATATATGGGAAAATGAATTATTCTTCTTTTCTTCCTTTCGATATAAAATGTAAAATTATTTCTCTTTCAGCAAATCCGGAAACAGACGTCGTGTACAAGTAGTACTCCTTGAATAAAGCGAACAAGCGTATTCTCGTAAGCTGCCTGATAGATACATACCCTTATTTCATATGTTCTTTTAAGAAATACAACAGAGCCCATACTTTTCTCATATCCACTTATAATAAAAAATATTTAATTAAGTTTATTCCCCGCTCAATGTACAACGCTTCGGAATTCCTTTGGGCACTCTCTATATTTGCCATTCAACATAGAAAATTCAACAACAAGCTGAAAGGTGAATTGGGAATTCTTATGGCTTTTCACTCTGCCTGCCGGTTTCTGTTCTACATCGAACCAACAATACACAGAACTTTTTTCTAATGTCAGATTTGTATTCAACCGAACACTACCAATCGGGCACCATTTCTCAATACAGTAGAATATTCCGATACAAGTAAAAGCAAAGAATCCTGCCCTTATATCGGGATGGAGTTTAAGTCACTTGTCAGATATTGAAAAGTAAAGATATTTATACGTCATACATAACCATTCAATTCATTTGGCTAATCCGACAAAAAACTTTATATTTGTGAGTATAGAGAAGATAAAAGTAATAACCCTTAAATTACATTACCAATGAAAAAAGCAATATCTTTTCTTTCGCTTCTTCTGATGGCAATTATTGCATTTGCTGAGCCTCATTTCGTCAGCCTTTCAAATAAAGGAGGAAAAACCACAGTTATCTTTACACTTACTTCAGACGATAAAGATAGTAATAACGGGCTCGGCATAGAAAATATCATGCTCGAATGTGACAATGGTAAAACTTATAAAGCCAAACACGTGGATGCCCAATTTGGAGATACAACAACAGTTATCGTAAAATTCAAAAAGCTATCCAAGTTGGAAAATTCTCGTCTGAAATTCTGCATCAACGGCGAAGATAAATATATCGACATCCCAACGGATATGAATTAATATTATATTTATAAATTGACACAGTATGGAAAACTTCAAGGTTAAAAACAGATTGGTTTATGGAGGTTACATAGCCTTACTGTGGCTTCTTGGAGGATTGGCATTCTATTATATACTGAATATAATTACCCAATCTCCTGAAGAAGACTCCAGCCTTCTATGCCATTATTCATCCTACATTGTAATAGGAATAGTTATAAGTTGGATGCACAGCCGTACCTATTATTCTTTAATGAATGGTATCTTACAGATACGGACTCCACATGTCATAGTGAAAACCCTGATTTTACAAAATATCATAAAAGCAGATTGTCATGCATCTGCGAAGTTTCATCTTCTTCGTGGGTGGTATAATGTATCTCTGACTGATCAGAAAGGAAAGAAAGTCTACTTATATACTGAGAATGCAAAAAGACTGATTGAATTATTAAAGGAAAAGAATATTGAAATGTCTGTACTATGATTTCCCTAATGCAGGAGTGAAAACTGTGGTATTTGCGCAGATTATAGAGCTATTATTTTAAGAAGGAAACTGGATCTTAATACAAAGAACAAATTAGTAGATGAGGAATTAGGATTTCTGAATATAATAAAGGAAGAGTCTGGATTATTCAACACCCAAAAACTCTTCCTTTATTATTATCTTTTTTATTTACTATAAAACAACATCCGAATATTATGCAATATCACGACATACAACTATTCATGTTATCCTATATAAGAGGATTCTTATTTATCTTCCAGCAAATCTGGTCTCAGACGCTGTGTACGCTCCAGTGACTGCTGAAATTCCCATTCACGAATCTTAGCCTCATGCCCAGACAAAAGGACATCAGGAACTTTCCAACCATTATATTCAGCCGGACGGGTGTACACTGGAGGAGCCAGTAAATTATCTTGAAACGAATCTGATAAGGCTGACTGTTCGTCGGAAATGACGCCAGGAATAATTCGCACGATAGCATCCGATATTACGGCTGCTGCCAGTTCACCTCCAGTCAGCACGTAATCTCCGATACTGATTTCCTTCGTAATGAAATGTTCGCGAATACGATAGTCTATGCCTTTAAAGTGTCCGCAAAGAATAATCAGATTCTCGCTCATGGAAAGTGTGTTCGCCATTTTCTGGTTAAACTGCTCGCCATCGGGAGTTGTAAAAATAACTTCATCGTAATGACGCTCAGCTTTTAAAGCCGAGATACAACGGTCTATAGGTTCAATTTTCATAACCATTCCCGCACATCCTCCAAAAGGATAATCATCCACCTTACGGTAGCGGTCGTAAGCATAATCACGCAGGTTATGTATGTGTATCTCTGCAATACCTTTCTTTTGTGCACGGCTCATGATAGAACAATTAAAAAAACCTTCTATCATTTCTGGCAAAACAGTTATAATATCTATTCTCATAAGTCTTTGTTATTTTTTTTGCAAAAGTACAAAGTTTCCGCCGTACCCACATAGCCCACTATGACATTTTTACTATTTTTGCAAGAAACATCATTTTATCATATAACATGACTGACATTGAAAGAATAGACCAGCTACGTGAAGAACTGCATGTTCATAACTATAACTATTATGTACTGAATGCACCCGTTATTTCCGACCTGGAATTCGATAAGCTGATGCGTGAACTGCAAGATCTGGAAGCACTACACCCAGAATACTACGATCCTAATTCACCTAGTGTTCGTGTAGGAAGCGATTTGAATAAGAACTTCACGCAAGTAGAACATAAGTATCCAATGCTCTCGTTGGGCAATACATATTCTCAGGCAGAAGTAACCGAATTTTACGAACGTGTAAGTAAATCATTGAACGAAGAATTCGAGCTCTGCTGCGAAATGAAATATGATGGTACGTCCATCTCACTGACGTATGAAGACGGAAAGTTAGTACGTGCCGTAACTCGAGGTGACGGAGTAAGAGGAGATGACGTAACCGATAATGTAAAAACAATCCGTTCTATACCTTTAGTTCTGCATGGAGAAGGATATCCAAAGAATTTTGAAATACGAGGTGAAATTTTGATGCCGTGGAATGTATTCGAAGAGCTGAATCGCGAACGTGAACTTCGCGAAGAGCCTTTGTTTGCAAATCCTCGTAATGCAGCTTCGGGAACACTGAAATCGCAGAACTCTGCTGTAGTGGCAAACCGTAAGCTTGATGCTTATCTGTATTACTTGTTGGGAGATAATCTTCCTCACGACGGACATTATGAAAACCTTCAGGAAGCAGCCAAGTGGGGATTCAAGATTTCGCATATATCGCGTAAAGCACGTACTTTGCAGGAGGTGTTCGATTTTATCAACTATTGGGATGTAGAACGCAAAAATCTTCCTGTTGCAACCGACGGTATCGTTCTGAAAGTAAATTCTCTTCGTCAGCAACGTAATTTGGGATATACAGCAAAATCTCCCCGTTGGGCAATAGCTTATAAATTTCAGGCTGAGCGTGCGCTTACAAAACTCGAAAAAGTTACTTACCAGGTAGGAAGAACAGGAGCCGTAACACCCGTTGCCAACCTAGATCCGGTACAGCTTTCGGGAACTGTTGTACGTCGTGCTTCATTACATAACGCTGATATCATTGCTTCTCTCGACCTTCATATCGGCGATATGGTGTATGTAGAAAAAGGAGGAGAGATTATACCTAAAATAACAGGAGTGGAAGTTTCTGCCCGTCCAGCTGGAAGTGAAAAAGTAACTTTTATCACACATTGTCCCGAATGCGGAAGTGAATTGGTTCGTTACGAAGATGAAGCCGCCTATTACTGTACGAACGAAACGGCATGTCCGCCACAGATTAAAGGTAAGATTGAACATTTTATCAGTCGTCGTGCCATGAATATAGAAGGTCTAGGTCCTGAAACTGTTGATCTGTTTTATCAAGAAGGATTAATTCACGATATAGCCGACCTTTACACCTTACAGACAGCTGATATCTGCCGTCTGGAACGCATGGGAGAGAAATCTGCCGAAAATATTATTCAAGGAATCGAGCGTTCTAAAGAGGTCCCATATGAACGTGTACTATTTGCTTTAGGTATACGATTCGTAGGTGAAACTGTTGCTAAAAAGGTAGCAAAAGCCTTTCGTTCGATAGAGGCACTTGCTTCGGCCAATCTCGATGATTTAATCCATGTAGATGAAATCGGTGAAAAAATAGCTGGAAGTATCATTCAGTATTTTGCTAATGAGAAAAATCGCATATTGGTGGAAAGACTTCGTCAGTCGGGGCTTAAACTGGAAGCTGACGAAGAAGACTTATCGGGATATTCTGACAAACTGAAAGGAATGTCTATCGTAATAAGCGGAGTCTTTGCCCGTCATTCACGCGATGAGTATAAAGCCCTAATCGAAAAACATGGAGGGAAAAATGTAGGCAGTATATCGAAAAAGACATCTTTCATTTTGGCTGGAGACAATATGGGACCAAGTAAACTGGAAAAGGCACAACAGCTTAATATCCCAATTAAGGATGAAAATGAGTTTTTGGCTATGATTGAAGAAGAATAAATTGACATATCCTCATTTAATACACGGCTCTTTCATTTAAGCTTAGATAAAGGCACATAATTCCCCCACCCACTTCTTATGGGAAGTAGGGATTTTGTTATGATTGATACCCAAAACGTTACGAATCCTCTGAAATTACAAATTATCTCATTTTTGATCCAGCATATGTATCATTGCGGTAAAGTCCAAAGAAAGTTCTCTAATAAGTTCGGCCGTTCCCTTAGCCTTGTCGGAGAGCTTTTTCCTTTTACCTTTCCATATAGAAAGTATTGCCAGTACTATCCTCTGTATCGTGTCAAGGTTTCTGGCGGACCTTGCACTATTCCGCCTGATGAAGTCCTGCCTCAGGTTGCGGTCAAGGTCCCAGTGCATGCTTTCTATTGCCCAATGCATTCTGGCTATTGTACTCAGCCGCCTGGCACTTCCGTGAAAACTGGAGACATAGAACCTCCTCTCGGAAGATTTCTGACCATCAGATTTTCTCTCCGTTGCAGTCCGTATTTCGACAACCGTCAGATTTCCATTCCACTTTTTCCTGTCCGTAATCAGGTCATTTCCACGAAAGATACGGCATACTCTGGTCTCTATTCTGCCATGTTCAAGAAAAGGGCCTTCCGAATATACATCCACAGGCTCTGCAAGTTCGACATTGTCCTCAACCCCATATCGCAGAGTTCTCTGGTTTGCCTTCAGCTCGATAAGGAAATCACCGCCTTTTTCCCGGATTTTATCTATGATGGCTTTCTGGAAGGACATGGCGTCTGCCGTAACTATGCATCCTGACACATCCACCTTGTCCAACAGTTTGGGTACGGAAGTTATCTCGTTGCTTTTTTCTTCACACATGTCCGTGGCAAGGGTGAAACCTCCTTCAAGGGAATAGGCGGATACGATGTCGGGGGTGCGTCCGTTTTCAAGTACCGTCCCTCTCATTGCCTTGCCGTCAATACAGAGGATGTCTCCGGCACAACCGACAAGCTCATCATGGAAGGTGGAGGTAAATTCAGACATCCGCTCAGACATGGCTTCATCATCAATATGTTTGAATATACGGCAGAGCGTAGGTTCAGAAGGCACACCGTCCAACAAAATTCCTAAAGAGCGGAAGCGTTTCAGATTACGCTCGCCGAATCTGATTATATCCGGTCTTGTCATACACTTGCCCAGCCGTCCGAGTATTACAAGGAGAAGAATATCTTCCAGCTTGTATTTGTAGTTTCCCTTGTCTGTCCTGCGGTAATCCGGCACTGATTTCACAAATTCTTTCAGATGTTTCATTATGCTGCCACGACGGCAGAATGCATGTTTCTTTTTTATATATTAGACATGCAAAATGTTGCATATCAGCAAAATAAATCTTATTTTCGCATAGCGAAAATTAAGGCGGAAATCAAAAAACGACCTCTGTCGCATTTGATTTCCGCCTACAAAAATAATTTTATATGAACGATAAAAAGAAACACCGGAAGCGGTGCTTCCTGCATCGCTGTGCGCAAAAATAATGGTTTTTCGGAGAATAACAAGGATTATAGAGGTTGTTTTAAATGAAAGAGCCGTGCATTTAATAAGCAAAAAAGTGATAAAATCGAAGTATAAATAGAAAATATTCGTACTTTTGTATATTTAAAATAGCATTTATATTTTATTTATGATACAAAGAAGGTTGAAAGGAATGGGAGTCGCATTAATTACTCCCTTCAATGAAGACGGAAGTGTGGACTATGATTCCCTGATAAAATTAGTTGAATTTCAGGTACAGAACGGTACTGATTTTTTGTGTGTATTAGGTACTACCGCAGAAACTCCGACTCTGACAAATGAAGAAAAGCAGAAGATAAAACGACTCGTCATAGAACGTGTTAATGGACGTATTCCTATATTATTAGGAATAAGCAGTAATTGCACTCAAACCGTGGTCGACACTTTAAAGAACGATGACTTCACAGGGGTAGATGCCGTCCTGGTGGCTGTACCATATTATAATAAGCCCTCGCAAGAAGGCATTTATCAGCACTATAAAGCTATTGCTGAAGCTACTCAACTGCCTATAGTATTATATAATGTTCCCGGGCGTACAGGTGTTAATATGACGGCCGAAACAACACTTCGTTTAGCTCGTGATTTCGACAATATTGTAGCAATAAAGGAAGCCTCCGGTAACATTACCCAAATGGATGATATCATTAAAAATAAACCTGCTAATTTTGATGTTATATCAGGTGATGACGGAATAACATTCCCGCTAATAACATTAGGAGCAGTAGGAGTTATTTCTGTAATAGGAAATGCATTTCCTCGTGAGTTTAGCCGTATGACACGTTTGGCACTAGCCGGCGATTATAATAGTGCTTTATCTATTCATCATCAATTTACAGAATTATTCAAATTATTATTTGTTGATGGAAATCCTGCTGGAGTTAAAGCCATGTTAAGCATGATGGGAATGATAAAGAATCGTTTACGCTTACCATTAGTTCCAACACGCATCACGACTTTTGAAGAGATGAGACGTATTTTAAATGAATTGAAAATAAAATGCTAATCTGATTTTATATAAAAAAATAAGCCTGATATCTATATCAGGCTTATTTTTTATCTATCTTTACTAACATTTAAGCATAGCTTTTTTATTTTATAATCGGTATTATGTTTAATTATATATTTAGAAATCTTCTATTCCATCCTACAACTTCATTATAGATTATTGAATAAAAAAAGGCCACCCCAATTTCTTGAGGCAGCCCCTATCGTAAAAAGAATAAAACTTCAAATTACATAGTCAATTCCTTTTCCAAAGCATCATATTCAGCCTTATTCAATTTCCAATATATGTTCAACAAATATTGTCCCCATAATTGTCTATTGTCTGGCTTAAGTTCTTTAGCTTTTTCGTAGTTAGGTCTTGCTTTTTCGTAATATTCCTTGATCTTAGCTTCATTTGCAGCGTACTTCGGATCGTCCATAGAAATCTTACTGTTTTCTTCTACAATAACTTGTGCTGGGAAGAAATAGCAATCACCAATCTTAGAATATGCTTCAGCTACGAAATCAGAGTTCTTTGCAATGATAGAGTTAAATGTAGCAATAGCTGCATCATAATCTTTCTTTTCGTACTGCAAAACACCCTTTACATACAAGAAGTACGGAGTTTCATTCTTTGCCAAAACCTGATCGATTTCAGTTAATCCATCATCAATTCTACCTTTCTGGATATAATAGTCCATCAAGTTACCAATGAAATATTCCTGAGATGGGAATCTTTCTGTACCTTCCTTGATAGTAGCTAACCATTGAGTTGAATCAGGATTTTCACCTTTACCATAAGCTTCAGCCAAGCACATCAAAGCTCTATAGCCTTCTTCTTTGTGAGATTTACCTACAGTTGCATATTTAACAACTGCATCCTTATCATTCAAAGAGTTTGCAGCCAACGCAGCATAACATGCGATTAGCGGAGTCAATGTATCATTCTTTACTGCATCTTCTTCTTCAAACATCGGATTTTCTGCTGCATCAACATACAAGCCAAAGAATTTCAAAGCATTAGCATAATTTCCTGAATTGTAAGCATCAGAACCACCATTAGTCAAGTTGGGACGAACTGTAGCCAATGTCTTTGATAATTTCTTTCTTAATTTAGGCTTCTTCAATTCTCCACTCTTTACTTTTGCCTGTTCTACTTCATCACATTTTGTATAATATTCGAACATTTTAACCAAACTGTTATACAATTTTGATGTATCAGCCTGACCACCCGGCAAATAAAGCTTCATGTTTTCTTCATCGTAGATTGCCTTCTGGAAATCACCAGCCAATTTCCATGTTTCAGGATCATTGGCAGTTGAAGGATCAACCAAAGCTGGTTCAATTATCTGCGCTGCCTTTACAGGATCACTTTTTGCAGATTTAGCTTCCTTTACAACACTTTCCTGTGCTGACACAGCACATGCTGTAAGGAATAAAGCTGTAGTAAACAATACTTTTTTCATAACTGTTTTTGATTTAGTAATACAAATATATTCAATTTATTTTATTCTTGTTTTTCGTCGGCAGAACCTTCTTCATTAAAAGGTATACCATCTACAGAAACAGAGTCTTCATTATCTACATTCTCCTCTTCCGATTCAGATGTTACCTTACAAACAGAACCAATCTGATCATTACGCTTTTCAAGGTCTATCAGACGAACTCCCTGAGTTGCACGTCCCATAATGCGAACACTTGCTACATGCAAACGGATAGTTATTCCCGATTTATTGATAATCATCAAATCGTTTTCATCTGTTACAGACTTGATTGCAACCAGTTTTCCTGTCTTTTCAGTAATGCTTAAAGTCTTAACACCTTTACCACCGCGATTAGTTTTACGATAGTCTTCAATATCAGAACGTTTTCCGTATCCATTCTCAGAAATAACCATAATAGTTTCTTCCTGCGGATTTTTAATACAGATCATGCCAATTACTTCATCTGTACCGTCTTCATCGAGTGTAATACCACGAACTCCGGTTGCTGTACGTCCCATCTCGCGAACTGCACTTTCATGGAAACGAATAGCACGTCCGTTACGATTAGCAATGACAATCTCATTGTTTCCATTGGTCATACGTACTTCAATTACACGGTCATCCTCGCGAATTGTTATAGCATTTACACCATTCTGACGCGGACGAGAATATTGTTCAAGCAATGTTTTCTTGATTACTCCATTCTTTGTGCAGAACAATACATAATGACTATTGATAAATTCTGTATCATTCAGATTCTTAACACGCAGATATGCAGTAACAACATCATCAGAATCAATATTCAGCAGATTTTGTATAGCACGACCCTTCGATGTCTTGTTTCCTTCAGGTATTTCATATACTTTCAGCCAGTAGCACTTACCTTTCTGAGTAAAGAACATCATGGTATTATGCATTGTAGCCGGATAAATATGTTCGATAAAGTCTTCGTCACGAGTTTCACTACCCTTCGACCCTACTCCACCACGATGCTGTGCACGGAATTCAGACAACGGAGTACGTTTGATATATCCCAAATGAGAAATAGTTATCACCATTTCATCATCAGCATAGAAATCTTCCGGATTGAATTCTTCCGAAGCATATACAATTTCAGAACGTCGCTGATCACCATATTTTTCCTTCACTTCGATAAGTTCATCCTTGATAACCTTCTTACAAAGTTCTTCATTAGTCAGAATTTCTTCAAAGTAGGCAATCTGTTTCATCAGTTCTTCATATTCAGCATGCAACTGATCTTGCAGAAGTCCTGTAAGCTGACGAAGGCGCATTTCTACAATAGCACGCGACTGAACTTCTGTCAACTGGAAACGATCCATCAAATTTGTGATAGCTTCATTCGGAGTCTTGGCAGCACGTATGATGCGAATTACTTCATCGATATTATCAGAAGCAATTATCAGTCCTTCCAATATATGAGCACGTTCCTTAGCCTTGCGCAAATCGAACTGAGTACGACGGATCACTACTTCATGACGATGCTCAACAAACAATCGAATCAAGTCTTTCAGATTCAGCAACTTCGGACGACCATGTACCAAGGCAATGTTATTTACGCCGAAAGATGTTTGCAAAGCTGTCATTTTGAACAGCTTGTTCAATACAACGCTGGCATTCGCATCACGTTTTACATCAATTACAATGCGCATACCTTCACGGTCGGACTCATCGTTCACATACGAGATACCTTCTATTTTCTTGTCATTTACCAGAGCTGCTATATTCTCTATCAGCTCCTTCTTATTTACATTATAAGGAATCTCGTTAACGATAATCTTATCGTGTGTAGGATGTGATTCGATTTCCGTCTTGGCACGCATTACCACACGTCCACGTCCGGTTTCATAAGCATCACGCACACCGCTTATACCATAAATATATCCACCAGTCGGGAAATCAGGAGCTTTGATATAATGCATGAGTCCATCTACATCAATATCGTTATTGTCAATGTAAGCAACACATGCATCGATTACTTCCGACAAGTTATGAGTCGGCATATTGGTAGCCATACCTACTGCAATACCCGATGCTCCGTTTACGAGAAGATTAGGTATACGTGTAGGCATTACGGTCGGTTCCTGTAATGTATCGTCAAAGTTATTCGTGAAGTCAACAGTCTCTTTATACAAGTCCTGCATCATGTCTTCACCTATTTTCTTCAAACGAGCCTCTGTATAACGCATTGCAGCCGGACTATCCCCGTCTACAGATCCGAAGTTTCCTTGTCCGTCGACCAATGGATAACGCATAGCCCAATCCTGCGCCATACGCACCAATGCACCATACACAGATAAATCTCCGTGCGGATGATATTTACCTAAAACTTCACCTACGATTCTTGCTGCTTTCTTATATGGCTTGTCTGAAGTATTTCCCAGCTCCATCATACCGTATAAGATACGACGATGTACGGGTTTAAAGCCATCTCTTACATCTGGAAGGGCGCGAGCAACGATTACCGACATAGAGTAGTCGATGTACGACTTCTTCATTTCCTCCTCGATGTTGATTTTTATTATTCTGTCTTGTTCTTGCATTGAAACAAAATTAGTTATTATTTAGATCTCTCTGGCTTATTAAAAACCACGCTAAAGTACGACATTTTATTGAAACAGCAAAAAAAAATATAAAGTTTTAGCCATTCCCTACCTCGACCTCGGTTAAAACTATAAACAAACTCAAAGGCTTAACACCAAAGAATTTTACCAGGATAAAAAATCATTGGGAAATATTACCTGCAACGAGTTTGCTTTTTACCAGATCGATATTTCATTGACATAAAAGACAATCTTTCCACATTATACGAAGCAAAAGCGCAACATATCTGGCATGATTTTTGTTAAATAGAAAAAAGAGCTTATTATAGTATTATATTTATAATGTATCTTTGCAAAAAGAAATGTTTTGAGGGAGAAAACCAAATTTATGAATAATCCATTTTCACAAAGAATATCCGACGTAATACAGTTTAGTAAAGAAGAAGCAAATCGCCTGCGCAATAATTATATAGGTCCAGAGCATCTGTTGTTGGGACTTATTCGCGAAGGTGAAGGAAAAGCTGTCCAAATATTGAAAGACTTATACGTAGACCTGGAAATGGTCAAAAAAACGTTGGAAAACGATTTAAGATCATCGGCTGTAACTCCTGAAAATTATTCAGAAGATATTACATTCGATGAGAAAGCATCGAAAATATTAAAAATGAGCATATTGGAGTCGCGCATACTGAAAAGTCCGGCTACCGATACAGAACACATGTTATTAGCAATTATGAGAGAAAATCAAAATAAAGCCTCACAGATATTGGAAGAGAATGAGGTTACTTATCAGAAAGTAATGGACAAACTTGTCCCCAAGGCTGAACCGCAAAGCGGACTGGATTTCGGAGAGGATGAAGAAGAGGAAGAGGAAGGCATACGCCGACAGCCAACAGGCAACGGAGAAAGCTCATTCTTCTCACAAGAAGCAAAGCAAACCACTCGTACACAGCAGCAAAAGCCTAACAATGACACTCCTGTACTCGATTCATTCGGTACAGACATGACAAAAGCTGCCTCAGAGGGCAAGCTCGACCCGATTGTCGGCCGTGAAAAAGAGATAGAACGTCTGGCTCAGATATTAAGCCGCCGCAAAAAGAATAATCCGATTTTAATTGGAGAACCAGGAGTCGGAAAATCTGCAATCGTTGAAGGTCTGGCACTACGCATCATCGAGAAAAAAGTATCACGTATCTTGTTTGATAAGCGCGTGATTGCACTCGATATGACGGCTGTAGTGGCTGGAACCAAATACCGCGGACAATTTGAAGAGCGCATCCGTGCAATTCTCAACGAATTGAAGAAGAATCCGAATATCATTCTGTTTATCGATGAAATTCATAACATAGTGGGTGCCGGTTCGGCAGCGGGCTCTATGGATGCCGCCAATATGTTGAAACCAGCATTGGCACGTGGTGAAATTCAATGTATCGGTGCAACCACTCTCGACGAATACCGTCAGAATATTGAAAAAGACGGTGCTTTGGAGAGACGTTTCCAGAAAGTTATTGTAGAACCGACTACACCGGAGGAAACACTTCAGATTTTGCAAAATATCAAAGAGAAATACGAAGAGCATCATAATGTGACTTATACAGACGAAGCTCTCGAAGCATGTGTCAAATTGACAGACAGATACATTACCGACCGTAATTTCCCTGACAAGGCCATTGACGCTATGGACGAAGCCGGTTCACGTGTACACCTGAAAAACATCACAGTTCCTAAAGAAATAGAACAACAGGAACAGATGATAGATGAAGCACGCACACATAAAAACGAAGCCGTACGTCTGCAAGACTTTGAACTGGCTGCCAGTTTCCGCGATCGGGAGAAGTCATTGATGAGCGAACTCGAAGATATGAAACAGCGTTGGGAGGAAAGTTTGAAGGAAAATCGGGAAACAGTTGACAAAGAGCAGATAGCAGATGTTGTTTCCATGATTTCCGGAATACCTGTACAGCGTATGGCCCAAGCTGAAGGTATCCGACTGAAGGGCATGAAAGAACAATTGCTTGCTAAAGTTATTGCTCAAGACAAAGCCGTAGACACCTTGGTAAAAGCTATCCAGCGCAGTCGTGTAGGTTTGAAAGACCCCAACAAGCCTATCGGAACATTCCTTTTCCTGGGGCCTACCGGAGTTGGAAAGACTCATTTGGCAAAAGAACTGGCCAAGCAGATGTTTGGTTCGGCAGACGCTCTTATCCGTATTGATATGAGTGAATATATGGAAAAATTCACCGTTTCACGACTCGTAGGTGCTCCTCCGGGATACGTAGGTTACGAAGAAGGCGGACAGTTGACAGAAAAAGTACGTCGCAAGCCCTACTCTATCGTTTTGCTGGATGAAATAGAAAAAGCACACTCCGACGTATTCAATTTGCTGCTTCAGGTAATGGATGAAGGACGTTTGACTGACAGTTATGGCAGAACTGTTGACTTCAAAAACACAGTGATTATCATGACGTCAAATATCGGAACACGCCAGCTGAAAGAATTCGGCAAGGGAATCGGTTTTGCCGCACAAACCCGTACAGACGATAAGGAGTATTCACGAAGCGTCATAACGAAAGCGTTGAACAAATCGTTTGCTCCGGAATTTATCAACCGACTCGATGAGATTATTACATTCGACCAGCTTGATATCAATGCACTGGAGAAAATCATTGATATTGAACTGAAAGGACTTTACGAACGTATGGAATCTTTAGGTTATAAGCTGGTTATCGATGATGCAGTCAAGCGTTTTGTTGCGTCCAAAGGATATGATGTACAATTCGGCGCACGTCCTTTGAAGCGCTCCATCCAGAATAATCTGGAAGACGGACTGGCAGAACTTATCCTGAATGAAGATCCTCAAGCAGGAGATACTATTCATGTTGGTTTAAACGCAGAAGGAAATGAAATAAAGATGGAAATCGTAAAATAAAGCAATACGATAAACATTAAAGAAACAGACAAAATGTCAGGCGAAATTCGTCTGGCATTTTTTTTGTCAGTATGCCATCGTAATTTGTTACAAACGAATCAAAATAGTAAAAAATTAAAATATAAGAACTATGCAAAAAGGTAATATTGGGGTAACAACAGAGAACATCTTCCCCATCATTAAGAAATTTTTATATAGCGATCATGAAATATTTCTTCGTGAATTAGTTTCAAATGCAGTCGATGCTACACAAAAACTGAAAACTTTGGCATCTACAGGAGATTTCAAAGGCGAATTAGGCGACCTTACTATCCATGTAAAAATAGATAAGGATACAATTACCATCTCCGATAGAGGTTTAGGACTTACTGCCGAAGAAATAGATAAATATATCAACCAGATTGCCTTCTCTGGAGCTAATGACTTCCTGGAAAAATATAAGAACGATGCAAATGCAATCATCGGACATTTCGGATTAGGTTTCTATTCTGCCTTCATGGTAGCAAAAAAAGTAGAAATAGTAACCCGTTCTTATAAAGAAGATGCCAAAGCTATCAAATGGAGTTGCGACGGAAGTCCTGAGTTTACTCTGGAAGATGCAGAAAGAGATGACAGAGGAACAGATATCATTCTGTACATCGACGACGACTGCAAAGAATTTTTGGAAGAGTCACGTATACAGGGATTGCTTAACAAATACTGTCGTTTCCTGCCGGTTCCGGTTGCTTTCGGAAAGAAGAAAGAATGGAAGGATGGCAAACAGGTAGATACAGAAGAAGACAATATCATCAACAGCTCTTGCCCTATCTGGACTAAAAAGCCAAGCGAACTGAAAGATGAAGATTACAAGAAGTTCTACCGCGACTTGTATCCGATGTCGGACGAACCTTTATTCTGGATTCATCTGAATGTAGACTATCCGTTCAACCTGACAGGTGTACTTTACTTCCCTAAGATAAAGAGCAATATCGATTTGCAGAAAAACAAAATACAGTTATACTGCAATCAGGTATATGTTACAGATTCTGTAGAAGGTATCGCACCCGACTTCCTGACATTGCTTCATGGTGTAATCGACTCACCTGATATACCACTGAACGTTTCACGTTCTTACTTGCAGAGTGATTCGAATGTAAAAAAGATTTCTACATACATCACCAAGAAAGTGGCAGACCGTCTGCAATCTATCTTCAAGAACGACCGTAAAGAGTTTGAAAACAAATGGGATGACCTGAAGATTTTCATCAATTACGGTATGCTTACTCAGGAAGACTTCTACGAGAAAGCAAATAAGTTCGCCTTGTTCAAAGATACAGACAGCAAATATTATACTTTCGAAGAATATCAGACTCTGATTAAAGACAATCAGACAGATAAGAACGGAAGTCTGATTTATCTGTATGCCAACAACCTCGACGAACAATATACATACATTGATGCTGCAAAGAACAAAGGCTACAATGTATTGCTGATGGACGGACAATTGGATGTTCCGATGATAAACATGCTGGAACAAAAGTTCGAAAAGAGCCATTTCACACGTGTCGACAGTGATGTAATCGACCGTCTGATTGTCAAAGAAGAACAGAAAGGTGAAGAATTGGCAGATACCAAACGTGAAATTTTGGCAACTGTATTCAACGGCCAGTTACCTAAGGTACAGAAGACAGAGTTCCATGTAGAAACACAAGCTATGGGAGAAACATCCGCTCCTATCATTATAACTCAGGCTGAATATATGCGTCGTATGAAAGAAATGGCCAACATACAGCCGGGAATGAGTTTCTATGGAGAAATGCCTGATATGTTTAATCTGGTTCTTAACAGTGACCACCGACTGATCAAACAGGTATTGGATGATGCAGAAGCTTCCTGCTCAGAAAAGCTGGTTCCTGTAGAATCTGAAATCGCTATGCTGAAGCTTCGCGAAAGCGAATTCCACAAAGCTCACGAAGGCAAGAAGGATGAAGAAATTCCTACAACAGAAAAAGATGAACTGCATGACATCGAGAAGAAGCTTGATGAACAGAAAAAACAAAAAGACAGTATCATTAATGAGTATGCTGCAAGCAATAAGGTCGTACATCAGTTGATCGACTTGGCCTTATTACAGAACAACATGCTGAAAGGGGAAGCTCTGACAAACTTCGTAAAACGTAGTATTGACCTGATCTAAAAGCATTCTCTCTCAAAATATCTAACGCCGGATAAGGGCTTCAGCCTTTTATCCGGCGTTTTTTTGTCTATACATACAATTTTCAATATCAATCTTCTATAAATTCTTCATCTTCTTTTGTCAAAAATATCATGAATTTTTTAAAAAATTTGTACGAAAATAAGGAAGCTTTGTACAAATTTTCAAAAAACATCAGGTTCTTTTCCGGCAATGTTCTGATTCATCAAAATTATCTATAGCCAAATCTTCCTTAAAAGGACGCAATTTTTCCCTTTTTCTTGAATAGATAAGGAGTTTTTTTCTATCTTTGGTTTTATATCAAAAATAATTCTATTGATGAAAAAAGCATTATATATGTTCTTCCTGCTTTTTGTTCTGACATTCCAGATACAGGCACAAAAAGTTGGTCTTGTATTAAGTGGAGGCGGAGCAAAAGGCCTGACCCACATAGGTATCATCAGGGCATTAGAGGAAAATCACATTCCTATCGACTATATAGCCGGAACATCTATGGGAGCTATTGTGGGTTCGCTATATGCCATGGGGTATTCGCCCGATGATATGGAAAGATTACTGAAATCGGACAGTTTCAAACGATGGTATACGGGAAATATAGAGGAAAAATATATTTACTACTTCAAGAAAAACCCTCCTACTCCTGAATTCTTGAATATCAGGGTTTCTTTAAAAAATCCCCTGCACAAGGTAAAGACGCAGTTTCTTCCTTCCAGTGTGGTAGATCCGTTGCAAATGAACCTGGCCTTTCTCGAGCTCTTCGGTCAGGCCACTGCTGCATGCAACAATGACTTCAACCAGCTTTTTGTGCCTTTCAGATGTGTTGCTTCGGACGTATACAACAAAAGGCCGATGATATTTGAAAAAGGAGATCTGGGAGATGCTGTCCGGGCTTCCATGAGTTTCCCTGCCATGTTCAAACCCATAGAAATAGATTCGACACTGGTTTACGATGGAGGAATCTACAATAATTTCCCCGTAAATGTAATGGTAAACGATTTTCATCCGGATGTCATTATCGGAAGTGTAGTAAGTTCCAACCCGGGAAAGCCTCAGGAGGGAGATATCATGGGACAGCTGGAAAACATGATTATGCAAAAGACTGATTACTCTCTACCCGACTCATTGGGCATTTTGATGACTTTCAAGTACGACAATGTGAATCTGATGGATTTCGACCGCTTTGACGAACTCCACGACATCGGTTACAACCGTACCATACAGCTCATGGATTCTATTAAGGCACGTATCTCACGACGAATCAATTATCGTCAACTGGAGCTGAAACGTATTGCTTACAAGAAAAATATGCCAGAGCTGCGCTTTCGCGAAATCTCGATTACAGGCGGAAACGAGCAGCAAAAGAAATATATTCGCAAAGAGTTCCATTCATCGGATCACGAAATATTCTCTTTGGAAGACTTACGGAAAGGTTACTTCCGTCTGATGTCGGACAATATGATATCAGAAATCATTCCGCATGCAGTATACAATAAAGTTGATACAACGTTTACCCTACACTTAAAAGTAAAGATTGAAGATGACTTATCGCTCCGTGTAGGAGGAAACGTAGGCTCAAACGGCGCTAACCAAATTTATGTAGGAGCTACCTACCACAACTTGAACAACTTCTCAAAAGAAGTTTCGCTAGACGGACAGTTAGGACAAATTTATAACAATTTGCAAATAGCAGGACGCATTGATTTCCCTACCCATATTCCAACATCCTTCCGCCTGGTAGGATCAATCTCTTCATTCGATTATTTTAAGCAAGAAAAACTTTTCTCAAAAGGTAATTCTCCTGTTTTCAATAAAAAGAAAGAGAATTTTGTCAAGCTGCTGGTTTCAATGCCTTTCCTTACACGCCAGAAAGCAGAATTCGGCATCGGAATCGGAAAAATACAAGACCTGTATTTCCAGAACAATGTCATTGACTTCAACAATGACAAAAATGATATCAGCAACTACACTATTTTCGGAGGGTCTGTGGCAATGGATGGAAATACACTAAACAGCAGACAATATGCCACAGCAGGACGCAGAGAGAGACTTGTGGCACATATATACACCGGAACGGAATCATATGAAGCAGGATCAACTCCAGACCCGTATAACGGTACATATAATTATGTCCAGTCCTGGCTGCAATTATCCTATGAAATGGAACGATATTATTCGCTTTCCTCCAAATTCGTATTGGGGAACTATATTCGCGCCTACTATTCTTCACGTAATTTCAGCCATAATTATACCGCAACCATGATGCAGGCAGGTGAATTCTCACCTACACCACATAGCAAGATTACGTATAATGAAGCTTTCCGTGCCAATCAGTTCATCGGAGCCGGCATTATGCCTATCTTCCAGATAACACCAGTCTTCCATGCCAGAGCAGAATTTTATGGCTTTGCTCCTATTTTTCCGATAATGCGTGACGAAGAATCGAAAGCATATTACGGTGAATTATTCAGCAAAATAGAATATATGGGAGAAATTTCACTTGTTGCCAAACTTCCATTCGGAGCGATAAGCGTTTACCTAAATCACTATAGCTCACCGTCAAACAACTGGAATCTTGGCATTACATTGGGCTGGCAGATATTTAATTCACGATTTATCGAATAAAAAACTTAAAAAAAGAGCGAAAATATTTGGAAGTTTAGCAGAAACTCTATACTTTTGCACCCGTTAAGAAAAAAGACATGGCCGCGTAGCTCAACTGAATAGAGTAGCTGACTACGGATCAGCCGGTTACAGGTTTGAATCCTGTCGCGGTCACTCTTCTTTCGAAGCAATGAAGATATGGTCGCGTAGCTCAACTGAATAGAGTAGCTGACTACGGATCAGCCGGTTACAGGTTTGAATCCTGTCGCGATCACTCTTCTGATTGAAATATTGAAAGAATTGGCCGCGTAGCTCAACTGAATAGAGTAGCTGACTACGGATCAGCCGGTTACAGGTTTGAATCCTGTCGCGGTCACTCTTCTTTATTGAAATGTTGAAAAAGTATGGCCGCGTAGCTCAACTGAATAGAGTAGCTGACTACGGATCAGCCGGTTACAGGTTTGAATCCTGTCGCGGTCACTCTTCTTTATTGAAATGTTGAAAAAGTATGGCCGCGTAGCTCAACTGAATAGAGTAGCTGACTACGGATCAGCCGGTTACAGGTTTGAATCCTGTCGCGGTCACACAAAAGCCCTTACCTATTTGGTGAGGGCTTTATTATTTTATTCTTATTTAATAATAAGAATAGGTGTATTAGAATGGAAAAGCATCTTTCGTGCAATGCTAGGATTAAACAAGCGGGCAAAGATATTACGTTTATAATTCGAAGTACATATCACATCTATACCATTTTCCTGCACAAACTGATCCAGATTGCCCAGCAAATGATCTTCATCAATATTCAAGTAAGTAAACTCAAGCTGTGGATATTGTTTCTTAAAATACTCTTTGATACCCGCCAGTTTAATTTCATTCCATGTACGCTTTTCTTCGTGAGAATTCACATGGATAAAGGAAATCTCAAACTTATTGTCTTTAAAAGTAGTTATCAATGAATCGAAAGCGATCAAGTCACGCTGGTCGAAACTGGTAAACAAAGCAATCTTATGAATATTCTCAAGAGATTTCTCCGGTGCATTCTCTGGAATTGCATACACAAATGAACGGCTCCGTTCAATAACTTCAGCGGTCACACTTCCTATCAGATTCAGATCTTTCTGATGCTCACCACGAGTACCCATGACGACAATCAGAGGTTTCTCCTGACGAATATAGTATAATATTTCTTCTTCCGGTATTCCTTCACGCAACACACATGTATATTTTACATTCGGATATTCTCCGTTCTGTATCTTTTCATTTATATTCTCCGATAATTTATTCAACTGTTTATGTATGTTTTCTATCATTCCTTTAACCGTTGTCACATCATTTCCTGACGGAACCTGATAGTTTTCTATGTCATACTGCAAACTAGGAATATAAATCGGTGTGAAATGAACATGCAATAAAACAACTTCTGCATGCATACGCGAAGCTACATTGAAGCCAAAATCACATGCTTTAAGAGAATAAGCTGAAAAATCAACAGGAATCAGCACTTTAGGAACTTTTTCAGAGTCGGAGTCAGCAGATTTCTCTTCCAGAATCTCAGAAGACAGCCACGAAGAACTTTCTATAATTTTCAAGGCACGAGGCAAATCACTTTCCTTAATACGTACTCTTACTCCCGATGAAATTACCGGCTGGATGAGATTCACATTATGAATGTACGATTCTATACCTTCACTTTCGAGTACAGATTTCAGGATTTGTGCTTTCGAATAGGTAAGAATGGATAATGTAATGAGTTTATCTTCCATAGACTAAAGTTTTAAAAGGTTTCACACAGAATCATACTTAACAAAAAATCCTAATCAGTAAAATACATACCGATTAGGATTTTGCACTTATTGTCAGCTTTAGGCTGTTTGCTCTTTCAGAATTGCTATTGCTTTATCAAGCACGGTCGTATCGTCCAACATCACCAACCCACCGTCTGGACCGGGTTCCAGATGGATACCTACGCTTTTGCCATCCTTAAAATTATGTCCACCGAAGAAGTTACGTACGGTTTCTACACTCAAGTTTAATTCATCGGCAATGCGATGCATGCTTCCGCTGGGTAATGAATCCTTAATTTTACGAAGTTCATTGAATGTTATCGTTCTGTTCATAGTAATCAAAATTTAAAGTGTTAGACAAAATCTTTTGTTAATTCACGATATAAATGTAATGAAAGAAAATGAATAAGCAAACAAAAATTTAACTTTTTTGCTATACCTGCAATTATTTTGCTCAGAAATAAAAGGATTTGCAAACAACTAATGCAGCCACTACTGCATAGAAATAAGTCAATAACAGAACGGTATGAAACACTTTGATATCAGTTATCTCAAAACCCGTGATAGTATATTGTCCAGAAACATATTGGGCCTGATCGAAATATTTTTTCTCGATAAATGCATACAGCCAGTAAACCAATGAAGCTATTACACATCCTGCAACAGCACCACAAATAATATCTCCCGGATAATGTACCCCTAAATATATACGTGAAAAAGATGGTATCAGTGCCCATATATACATAATGACAGTCATCCAGCAATTACGTATGAGCAAAGCTACAAAGGTAGCTACAGCAAATGTATTGGCAGCATGGCTTGATATAAATCCATATGCTCCTCCCCTGTAGCCATTCACGACATTCACCATATACATTATTTCCGGATCCTGAGCCGGACGGAAACGCATAAACAAGGGTTTGCAAAGACCTGAAGAGAACTGATCGGCAAGCGTTACAGTCAAAACCAGCATCACGAGTATAAGCAACCCTTGAGTAAATTTAGTATTCTTGAATATGATATACAGCAACATAGCACCAACCGGAATCCATATCTTTGTTCCGGAAACAGTCCACATAAATCCGTCCCAGAACAAGGAAGAACTTCCGTTCAGAGTTAATAACAATTCTTTATCTGCTTCAATCAGTTGCTGTATATCAATCATAAATATCTGTTATTACAGAAAATAATCAGATAACTTCTATTGCCGAAACAGGAAGCCATCCTTTTTTTCCATCTTCCAGACGGATTTCTTTCCATCCTTTCATGGAATTGTCTTCTATATATACCTTAGTACCTTCATGCAGTACAAACAGGTCTGTTCCACTCTCGTTAGGAGTACTTTTAACTGTAATACTTGGCGACATAACGATAGCTCCTGTACGGTTCAGCAATTCATCTTTCTGTTCGCTTGCGAAGAAGTTTGCACATACAGCTACGACTAAAAATATGATAGCTGCAATGAAGCCTATCTTCTTGAATACAATTCTATTACCAAATATATACAGTGCCAGTCCAGCCAAAAGGAGAAGAAACGCTATGATAGCAGTTACCCCCCATCCGCTTTCACTCATGCAGTTAGTCAGCGATTTTACCCATGTCACAATAAAAACTTCACTTGTAGGAGTAACCTGATCAACTGTTTTACTTCTTGCCATTTCCAGATTGAAACGAATATCTGCATCTCCTGGATTCATCAATAGCGCACGTTCATAGTTTAATACGGCCTTAGCGATATTTTTATTCTTATAATAACTGTTTCCCAAATTATAATAAATATCAGCCGACTCACCTTCTGAAGCCAAAATAGCTTCATATTTTTCTATCGCATCCGCAAACTTATTTTCCTGATAATCTTTGTCTGCTTCAGCCTTTGTAACAGAGGCAGAAGCAAACTGAAAGAGTCCGATCAGGAATGCTATTATTATAGATAGTCTTTTCATATCAATTTTTGTTGTTCGGTCTGTTGTTAATGTTTGATACTATTCTCCATTTTACTGATAGCTTCTACCGATGTAGTATAAACTTTATCCATTGCTTCGTTTTCATCTCCCGGAGCATAACGAGCAAATTCACATTCATTCAAGGCATTGATAAAGTCTTTTATTACATCATCAGCAACTCCGTATTTCGCCAGCTCGGCTTCTATATTATCTTTCGAAAGTTGTGAAACCGGAATACTCAGCTTGTCACTGATATATCCCCACAAAGCTTTCAATACTTCATCATAGAACTCATTTTTACGATTTTCTGCCAATAGTTTTCCGGCAAGCTTCATTCTCTTGGTTGCCACTTTATTTGCTTTCTTGGTCTTTACTTTAGCCACATTTGCATTTTCGGCCGCCTGCTTACGGAAAAATACCACCAGTCCCACGAACAAAACAAATGGTATGATATACCATAAATAGTAACTGATTGTTCCGAAGAAGACATCACCCTTTGGCATAAGCTTCGTATCGCCCAACTTTATAAATCGGATATCTTGGCCCAATACCTTTACATTTTCCTTGTTCGTAAAGTCTGCAATTACCTGATCGGCATTTCCTTTACCTTTTGCTACATTAATATTGTAAGCCTCAGTTTTCAGCGTTTTATACGAATTTGTCTTTAAATCGAAATATGTAAACTCAACAGGCGGAATCGTAAAGTTTCCAGCATGACGTGGAATGGCCAGATATTCTATTGTCTGACTGCCGGTAAGCCCGCTTCGTGATACATCGAAATTATTTGTTACCTTAGGATCGTAAACTTCAAAGTCTTCAGGGAATTTCACTTCCGGAGTACTTATCAGTTTCATATTTCCTGATCCGTTGATAGTCAGTTTAATAGTAACAGCATCATTCGTCTTTACATCTTTTGCATTGATAGAAGACGAAAGAGTAAATTCACCTACACCTCCTGAGAAGTTTTCAGGCTTTGCCGGAAGAGGCTGCACGTTTATAGTCAGTTTAGGAGTTACAATTTTCTTCTTCACTTCCCGATAACCACCTCCGTTGAAGAAAGCATCAAACGGATCATCTGAAATTGTCTGTACAGCTACAACTCCTTCGAAAGTTATTGAAGGTATCTCCAACTTACCTGTCTGCTGTGGGAACAATATATACTGACTCCAGACTGTCGTGTTATAGTTACGTCCTTTATAGTGTTCCAATGAGAAAGTCTTTTGCTGAGGCAATTCTATTTCTTGCGTATGGAACCCTTTCAAGTCCGGCATTTTACCAAACAGCTGACGAAGATTTACAAGCGTATATACTTTATAAGTCAGCAAGATAGCTTCCTGTTCGTGTACAGTGGTCTTGCTGGCAGTTGCTGTAATAAACAAATCATTGTTAGTTATACGTCCGCTCGCAACTTGACTTGCACTCTGAGAAGAACTTCCCTGGCTGCTTTTAGCATTTCCAGCCGACTGATCGGGAGGAAGGACCTTTATAGTTATGGCATTAGAAAATATCTTCTCACCTTCGGCTTCGATACTGGCTGCCGGTATCGTGTAAGTTCCCGCATCACCTGCCATCAATATATAAGTATACGTAATAGAACTGCTTGAAGATACCTTGCCATTAATAATTTGCGTACTACTCTGCTGAGAACGGCTCGGCCCCATCAGCACATCAAACCCTTTTGTTATAGAAGGAGCGCGAAAATCCTTCACTTTTTGTGTGTTGACCGTAAATGTCAAGCGAAATTGATCCCCGCTTACTACCACATCGGGAGCTTCAGCCGTCAAAGTCGCTTTTTTATCTGCCCATGCATATACTGTAGTAAGAATCAACAGTAGAAAGAAAGTAAATTTCCTCATCATTTCCTTATTTCGTTTATATAATTATTCACCTAAAATTACCAGTCTTTTTCCAATTTACGTCCTTGAACCTGAACAGCTTTCTTCACCTTGTCCTGTACGTTCTTTTCGTCCTGCATGGCAGCTTTCAACAGTTGTTCCGCATTTTCTTTCGACATTTGGTTTTCATTCTGCTGCTGTTGCTGGTTGTTCTGCTGTTGGTCTTTCTTATCTTGTTCCTGCTGGTCTTTATTCTGTTGTTGTTCGTCTTTTTTCTGATCTTGCTTCTGATCCTTTTCCTGATTCTGATCTTGCTGCTGTTGCTGGTCTTTCAGCTGCTTTTGAGCAAGTGCCAGATTATATCGGGTTTCATCATCTTTCGGATTATTCCTCAGAGCCTGTTTATATGCTTCGATACATTGAGGCAACTGCTTCGAAGATTGCAGAATCACTCCCATATTATGATAAATCTGAGCCAGTTTAGCCTTGTCTTTCTCTACACGCGATGCTGCTTCAAACTGTTCCATAGCTTCCTTTGCCTTCTGCTGCATCAAGAGAGCATTTCCCAGATTGTACATCGCATCCGTAGACTTCGGTTCAAGCTCCAGTGCTTTACGATAATCGACTTCCGCTTTTACAAAAGTGCTGTCTTTATATAGCTTATTTCCACTGCGCAAATAGTCACGTTCTGTTTTCTGTCCGTAAACTGCAACAGAAACAAACATGAGTCCCAGCATCATATATTTTTTCCGCAACATAAAATCAATTCTGTTTAAAGAGTTTTATATTCTTGAATAGTGGATTCTTACGCTCCAGCAACATTAAATCTGCTGCAAGCAAAATCAAGGCGAGCCATGCCAATACCTGGAACTGCTCATCAAACTCTGTAAAGACCTGAGTCTCCACATCAGCCTTAGCCAATTTGCTTATTTCTGCGTTCAATGCCCGTTCTGCATTATTTGTATTATCTACCCGAACATAGATGCCATTACCTGCTTTTGCTATCTCCTGACACATCTGTTCATTCAAGCGGGTTACGATAACATTGCCATCCTTATCTCTACGGAACTCATTCGTTCCTTCTGCCGGAATGGGCGCTCCATCAGGAGAACCAACTCCCAACACAAATACGCGAACACCTTTCTTGGCAGCTTCCTGCGCTGCTTCGACAGCTCCACCTTCATGGTTTTCTCCATCAGTTATAAGTACAATGGCACGACCGACTCCCTCATTTGGAGTAAAACTTTTCATAGCCAGATTAATGGCTCCGGCGATATCAGTTCCTTGTGTTGAGATAAGTGAAGGATTAATGGTTTCCAAAAACATTTTGGCAGAAATATAATCGCTTGTGATAGGCAACTGGGTAAAAGCCTCTCCCGCAAACACAATCATGGCAACTTTATCATTATTGAAAGTTTCCACCAAACGGGAAATTAATTTCTTCGATTTTTCCAGACGGCTGGGAGTAACATCCTGAGCCAGCATAGAATTGGATATATCAAGTGCTACAACAGTTTCAACTCCCTGACGTTTTACAGTTTCCATTTTTGATCCGAACTGAGGACGGGCCAGCATAAAAATAACCATAGCCAGTGCAGCAAAAACGAGCCAGAACTTTACATCCGGACGGTATTTCGATACATCAGGCATAAGATGCGCCAACAACTCCGGATCACCATATTGGGCAATCTTTTTACGTCGGCGATAATTGGAATAGAGATATAGCCCTACCAATATCGGCAATATGATAAGTAGATATAAATAAACAGGTTCTCCAAATCGAAACATAATTATTCTTGAATTTAAGGTATTTTCTTTAATACTGTATTACGCAGCAAAATTTCCAATAAAATACAGAAGAAAGCAATCAAAGCAAAAGTAGCATAAGCTTCTTCCCGCTTACTGAATTCTTTGACGTTCAGTTTTGTTTTTTCCAGCTTATCTATTTCTCTGTAGACTTCCTCCAGTTTTGAATTGCTGGTAGCACGGAAATAATTTCCGTTTGTTGTTCCGGCAATTTGGGTCAGTGTTTGTTCGTCAATCTCTACTGGAACATTGACATACTGAACTCCTGCATAGGTCTGCATTGGATAAGGAGCTGTTCCGTTCGTACCCACTCCGATAGTATAAACACGGATACCAAACTGTTTAGCTATTTCAGCCGCAGTCAGTGGAGAAATATCTCCGCGGTTATTACTACCATCTGTCAGCAAAATGATGACTTTCGATTTAGCCTTACTGTCTTTCAGTCGGCTAATAGCATTGGCAAGTCCCATACCGATAGCAGTACCATCTTCTATCATTCCACGCTGAGCGATATCACCTTTGATACTATTAAATAAATTCAATAATACCCCATGATCTACCGTAAGCGGACATTGGGTAAATGCTTCTCCAGCAAAGACAGTCAGACCGATGTTATCATTTGGACGTCCATTTATAAATTCAGCAGCTACTTGTTTAGCAGCCTCCAAACGGTTGGGTTTCAAATCTTCAGCAAGCATACTGGTTGATACGTCCACTGCCAGCATGATATCGATACCTTCTATTTCTGTATTTTGCCAGTTATCAGTTGTCTGAGGACGCGCCAACACTAATACAATCATGACAAAGGCTACAATTCTCAAAACAAAAGGGGCATGAAGAAGATAAATCTTCCAGCTCTTCGGCGCATTCATATACATGCGGGTAGAAGATACCTGCATAGTAGGTTCTGTTTTCTTTCTACGCATGAAGTACCATACGATATATGGTATCAGCAGAAGCAACAAAAACAGATATTCCAGATTTGCAAAAATCATAGTTCTTACACAAGTTAAATGTTAAAAAAAGAGGTCGATTATGTGGCAAATAACCAAATACAGGCAAACTACAGCACCAATACTTACCACTGAAATACTGCATAGAAGCGCAATTCTACCTTGTTTTGAACGCTTCTCTTCTACCCTGATTTCTGTTGGTTCTTTCTTCACATTCGGATCTTCTTCCACTTTGGTTTGATTAATAAAATCAACGGCATTCACCAGATTCATGTCATTTTCATTCATCATAGGTGCATGCTTAGCAAATTTTACAAGATCGGCCGTCATAAACAGAGTCTTCAAGTCACTGATTGACTGTTGATCTTTTACTTCCAACAAATGTTCAATGATTTCCGAAGATGTCATTTCCAGCGCATTGAATCCAAAGCGATCTTTTATATATGTACGAAGTACCTCGGTCAACTCCGTATAATACAGTTTCGGATCTTCACGTCGCACTTGTTTGTCAGCCTTAATCTCCTCAATCTTCTTCATGGCAGCTTGATGAGGAGGTAATTTAGGTTCAATTTTAATAATCTTGATAATAGGCTTGTTATCGCGGTAACGAATGATAAAGAACACAGCTGCCGCACCCAATATCAGCATAGCAAGTGCTGAATAAACCAACGGAGCAAGATCATTCCAAGTTATAGGCACTTCCCGAATATCTTTTGGTCCAAAGAACTGATCCGGATGTAAAGTATCTACCGGAATCGAATAAACTTTCAACGCCAAAGCTTTCGAGCGGTATGCCTGATCGTTTACCAGAACCTCAAAAGGAGGAAGATAATACAATGCAGAGTCAAATGAAGTAATCGTATACTCTTGTGAGATCAGCCAGCGCTTATCATTATTCAGCAGCTGAGTATCAGGCTTTGCAACATCCAGAATTTCAACACCTGTAACCAATGTATCACGAAGTAACGGCAAACGCAACTTCTGATTAGCATCCATGCTTACCTGAAGTTTTATTTTTGCTTGCTCGCCGATAAGAAGCTGTAAAGAGTCGATGGTAGCTTCTACCGTAACTTGTGCTTTTACAGCTGGAGCTGCAATAAACAAAAGCAACGCACACCATAATGCCTTCACATATCTCTTGCTACTATTGTATTTCATAATTATTTTAGTTTCGTTTCGCAAATAAATTAAGCAATGCTTTCACATAATCCTGATCAGTACGTACCGATACAGCATCCACATTGCTATGAGTGAATATCTCATGAAGCTTTTGCTGACGAGATTTCCACCATTCGTGATGAGTTTTCCGTAAAGATTTTGATGAGGTATCAATCCATTGCTCGTGGCCAGTTTCAGCATCTCTTACTTTCATAAGACCTACATCCGGTAGCTCTTCCAAACGACGGTCGTATACCTGCAGAGCTACTACGTCATGTTTTCTGTTGGCAATCGTCAATGCATTCTGAAAATCACGGTCATCTATAAAGTCGCTCAACATGAATGCCGTACAACGTTTCTTCAAAACGTTTGTCAGATACTCAATGGCACACTGAATATTTGTACGTGTACTCTCCGGCTTAAAGTCCAGCAATTCACGAATGATATACAAAATGTGTTTACGTCCTTTTTTCGGAGGAATAAATTTCTCGATACGGTCTGAAAAGAAAATTACACCAATCTTATCATTATTCTGGATAGCCGAGAAAGCCAGGGTAGCCGCAATTTCCGCAACCATATTTTTCTTCAGCTGCTTCACTGTACCAAAATCCAAACTGTTCGAAACATCGACCAGCAACATGACAGTCAGTTCACGTTCTTCCTCGAAAACCTTTACGAATGGCTTGTCAAAGCGAGCGGTTACATTCCAGTCTATATCGCGCACATCATCGCCATACTGATATTCACGCACCTCGGAAAAGGCCATTCCCCTGCCCTTAAAAGCCGAGTGATACTGGCCGGCAAAAATATTGCTGGAAAGCCCTCGTGTCTTGATTTCTATCTGACGAACGCGTTTTAATAGTTCACTTGTTTCCATTCTATTTTCGGATTACGCTTTGTATTTCCAAAGCAAAATACACCAAATATTACATATCATTTACTTAATGATATGCTTTCTTCTCCAACCTGAGCAATCTGAATCCAAATTGCTCAGGCAAAGTATTCTTTATCGTTCCGATAAATGATTAGGGCACTTCTACTTTATTCAAGATCTTGCTTACAATCTCATCAGAAGTAACATTGGTAGCTTCGGCTTCATAAGTCAAGCCAATACGATGACGAAGCACGTCATGAGCAACAGCACGAACATCTTCCGGAATTACATATCCACGACGTTTGATAAAAGCATAGCTTCGTGCGGCCAGTGCCAGATTAATAGATGCACGAGGAGATCCTCCGAAACCTATCAGGCCTTTCAGATCCTTCAAATCATATTTCTCCGGATAACGAGTAGCAAATACAATGTCTGCAATATACTGCTCAATCTTTTCATCCAGATAAACCTGATGAACAACCTTACGAGCTTCCATGATATCTTCTGCCTTCAAAATTGGAGAAATCTTAATTTTATCACCTGATATATTCTGGCGAATAATCTTCTTTTCTTCTTCCAGCTTCGGATAGTCAATGATTACCTTCAACATGAAACGGTCCACCTGTGCTTCAGGCAATGGATAAGTACCTTCTTGTTCGATCGGGTTTTGAGTTGCCATTACCAAAAATGGTTCAGGCAAGCGGAAAGTTTCTTTACTTAATGTAACCTGACGTTCCTGCATAGCTTCCAGCAAAGCACTCTGTACTTTCGCAGGAGCACGGTTAATTTCATCAGCAAGAACAAAATTTGCAAAAATAGGACCTTTGTTTGTAACGAACTGCTCATCTCGCTGGCTATATATCATTGTACCCAACACATCGGCAGGAAGCAAGTCTGGGGTAAACTGAATACGACTGTATTTAGAGTCGATTAACGATGCCAGTGTTTTGATTGCCAATGTTTTTGCCAATCCAGGAACACCTTCCAGCAAAATATGTCCGTCGGCCAATAAACCGATTAATAATGATTCAACCAAATGTTTTTGACCAACAATCACCTGATCCATACCAGCCATCAGGTTGGTCACGAATGCACTCTGGCGTTCAATGCGCTCGTTTAATTCACGAATGTCAATAGCTTCAGCCATAATTTCTTTATTTTTATGTTTTCAAATATACATTTTAACTACCGGTCAACTGACCTTTTTTATCGAAGCCAAAAGTACGGCATTATATTAACAGAAGCAACTAATTTTTATTAAAAAAACTAGTTGCTTCTATCGTTTAAGTCTTATTGGATTAAAGATATTTAAATAATATCGAAACGTATGCCGTTATTTCTTATCAGCCTTAGGTGACAATTCCGGTATTTTAATCGTAGTTCCAACAGGAACCACATCTGCATTTTTAATTATATCTTTATTATGTTGTACCAAATAGGGCCATAATTTTTTATTTCCATAAAATTTGAATGCGACACGCACCAGACTTTCTCCCGGTCTGATGGTATAAGTGGTTTTTGTACCTGTAATAGCATACTCAACCGTATCTGCCAAGGTTTCCCGTTTCACAACTGGAGTGATTGTTTTTTCTGGTGTCGGACTCATTGCTACAGATTCACGCACAGTGTCTTCCTTTGCATGTAGAATCTGTTGAGTTTGAATTACCGAATTCTTCTGGATTGGTTTACGAACAATAGTATCTTGTTTCAAGTCAGAGGCCTGCTTCTCCATAAGAATCCCAACTACAGATTCAGGAATATACCTTCTTCCTGAAAACATACTCCATACGACAATACCTCCTAAAATAACTCCAGCCAACAAAACTGTAGCCAACATGCACCATGGTAAACGAAATATATTCTTTCGAACAGGTTCCTCCTTAATCTCCGGAAGTTCATTTTGAGGCATTTGCATAACATTTTCCGAAACATCTTCCTGCTTATCAGATTTTTCTTCTACAGCAACAGCTTCCACTGCTACTTCGGGAGATGTTTGTGTGCTACCCTCTAAACAAGAATGAGATGCTTCTTCAGCTTCTACAAAAGCTGTTTCAACAGTTTCTTCCTCTTGCCCTTCAGTATCATCTTCCAACTCAGAAGTTTCCTCTAAATCATCAAAATGAGTATTTTCATTAAGCAAAACTGTTTCAAAATGACTAAAAGGCTTGTTTACGGTCTCCCTCATCGTTGAATCTGGAGTAAACGAAATACGTGAGTGTTCTCGTATTTCAATCCTCTCCCCCGTATTTATGTCGATACTTTCACGGGCATCAACCTCTATCAGCTTAAAAGTCCCCAGTCCCTTAATCTTTACATATTTATCAGATATTACAGATTCTTCGACAAGAGCAAAAAGAGTCCTTACAAATGCTTCTGCATCTGCCGGATTCATTTCATGGCGTTGCGCTAGCAAATCAGCCAAGTCCTGCTGTGTGAATTTATCACTCATTATCGAAGATTTTCTTTAATCGTTCTTTCCAGAGATTACTAGGTCTGAAATTCAAAATCAATTTAGGAGGAACAAGGAAGCGTTGTTTAGTAACAGGATTTACAGTAATTCGCTCCATTTTCTTCTTGACTTCAAATGTTCCAAAGTCCTGAATAGCGATTACTTTCCCTTCTTGTAACTCTTCACCCATTATTCCGGTAACTGATGTCAGCAACCGTGCCGCATCCTTGTTGGTATATCCCAAGCGGCGTGACAATTCGCCTATCAACTCTTTATTGTTCATGTCTTCCGCTTAATTATTTAAAAGCTATACTAACGTTGCATATAAATCAAAATCGTCTGCATCATAAACCTTCACCTGATGGAATGATCCTGTACGAAGCATTCTGCCTTCATCTTTGATCAAGACTTCCGGATCCACTTCAGGCGAATCAAACTCTGTACGGCCAATGTAATAATCACCTTCCTTGCGATCAATGATTACTTTAAATTCCTTTCCAATTTTATTATGGCTCAATTCATTTGATATTTCCTGCTGTATTTCCATCAGTTCATCCAGACGCTTCTGTTTCACGTCTTGTGGAATATCATCTTTATAATGTTTCGCAGAGTAAGTTCCTTCTTCTTCCGAATAGGCAAATGCTCCCATACGATCAAAACGTGCCTTACGGACAAACTCTTTAAGCTCCTCAAAATCCTGATCTGTTTCTCCCGGATGGCCTACCATCAACGTTGTGCGCAGATGAATTCCCGGAACCTCTTTACGAAACTCCTCTATCAACTGATATGTTTCCTCTTTTGTTACGTGACGACGCATCTTCGACAGCATATTATCACTGATATGCTGTAAGGCAATATCCATGTATTTGCACACATTATCATGTTCACGCATCACACGGAACAGTTCTTTTGGGAAATGTGCAGGATAAGCATAATGCAAACGTATCCATTTCACACCTGGAATTTCAGCCATACGTTCTATGAGTTCCGGAAGCATTTGCTTTTTATACAGATCAACGCCATAGTAGGTTAATTCCTGAGCGATAACCTGAAACTCTTTTACGCCCTCTGAAACGAGCAAACGTACCTCGTCCAATATTTCCTCCATAGGACGGGATACATGCTTTCCTGTTATAATAGGAATCGCACAATATGAACATTTACGGTCACAGCCTTCTGATATTTTCAAATAGGCATAATGCTTAGGTGTTGTCAGATGACGCTCTATAGCAAAATCTGAATGATATGTCTTACCTAAATCTGCCAATAGTTCATTCCAGTTAAACTTACCATAGAATTTATCTACTTGAGGAATTTCTACCTGCAGTTCTTTCAAGTACCGCTCCGAAAGACATCCCATCACATAAAGCTTCTTCAAACGTCCTTCTTCCTTAGCCTGGCAGAACTCAAGAATCATATTTATTGACTCCTCCTTAGCATCACCTATGAATCCGCACGTATTTATGACTGCAATTTCCCCTTGAGGATTTTCACTGTCATGAGTAACTTTATATCCATTGGCTTCAAGCTGTTTCATCAGCTTCTCCGAATCAACAAGATTCTTGGAGCACCCTAGCGTAATAATGTCTATTGTATTTTTTCTCATTTGTTAGCTGTACCAAACAATGAATCAACAAATTCTCGGCGACGGAAGATCTGTAAATCTTCTATACCTTCGCCCAAACCAATATATTTAACAGGTATCTTAAACTGATCAGAGATACCAATTACAACTCCTCCCTTCGCTGTACCGTCAAGCTTTGTTATCGCCATTGCATTCACCTCTGTTGCCAGTGTAAACTGCTTGGCTTGTTCAAAAGCATTCTGTCCTGTAGAACCATCCAGCACCAACAATATTTCATGCGGAGCATCTGGAACAACTTTCTGCATTACATTTTTAATCTTAGTCAGCTCGTTCATCAGGCCTATTTTATTATGCAAACGTCCGGCTGTATCAATAATAACCACATCGGCATTATTGGCAACAGCAGAGCTTAAAGTATCAAAAGCAACAGAAGCAGGATCAGATCCCATTTTTTGTTTTATAACAGGAACTCCTACACGCTCTCCCCAAATCACCAACTGTTCTACGGCAGCGGCACGGAAAGTATCGGCAGCACCCAGATAAACAGACTTCCCTGCTTTTTTAAACTGATAAGCCAGTTTACCGATGGTGGTAGTCTTTCCTACTCCATTCACTCCGACTACCATTATCACGTAAGGCTTTTTCCCTTCGGGAACAGTAAATTCTTCTGAATCGACCGTATTGTTTTCAGTAAGCAGAGCAGCAATTTCTTCACGCAAAATATTATTAAGCTCTTGCGTATTTACATATTTATCTTGAGCAACTCTTTTTTCGATGCGTTTAATAATCTTCAGTGTTGTTTCCACTCCAACATCAGAAGTTATCAGAACCTCTTCCAGATTATCCAACACTTCATCGTCCACTTTAGACTTTCCGGCGACAGCACGAGCTATCTTACCAAAAACACTTTCTTTTGTTTTGGATAAACCTTTGTCCAAAGTTTCCTTCTTTTCCTTCGAAAAAAAACTAAAAAATCCCATACGGCTTATGTTTATTATCTATTTATGATACAAAGATATAACTATTCTTGTTCACTCACAAATAAATATTACATCATTATTTACGACACCAGATCCTGTAAAGCATATTATCCACCCTCACAAGAGAATAGAAACAATAAAAAAAGTCCCCTTTGTCTTCCGACAAAAGGAACTTTTTTATCTATCAGAAAATAATATTATTTCTTAAAGAAGTCCTGAACTTTTTCGTTAGGAACCATTTGTTCATCAAAAACATAAGCACCAGTCTTAGGTGACTTAACCATTTTGATAACCTTAGTATAAGAACGTCCTTCTTTACCTGTCTGAAGGGTTGCGACTGTTTTCTTTGCCATGGTTTCTTATTATTTAATTTCTTTATGTACTGTTACTCTTTTCAAAATAGGATTGTACTTTTTCAATTCCAATCTTTCAGCGGTATTTTTTCTGTTTTTTGTAGTAATATAACGAGAAGTTCCCGGCATACCGCTATCCTTCATTTCTGTGCATTCAAGGATTACCTGTACTCTATTACCCTTAGCTTTCTTAGCCATAGTCTTTCTCTCCTTTTAATTAACCAATAATTTTGATAGTTTTCCAATCACAGTAACCTTTAGCAACAGCTTCATTCAGCGCAGCGTCCAGGCCTTTTTTGTTAATAACTCGCAAGCCGTTAGCACAGATATTCAGGCTAATCCAGCAATCCTGTTCTACATAGTAGAATTTCTTAGTAAACAAGTTCACATCGAAAGTTCTTTTAGTTCTTCTCTTTGAGTGTGAAACATTGTTGCCAATCATGGCTTTTTTTCCGGTAATTTGACAAATTTTCGACATTTCTATCTAGTTTTTATAGTTTTATTCCTATTTCTCTCAAACGGAGTGCAAAATAAGTGATTTTATTTTATATACACAAGCTTTTCTGTAACTAATTATCGTTTCATCACTCATTTTCTTGATTTTGGCAGAGTTCAAGCAATAATTGCAGGGCTTTTTTAGTTGCAGCCTGTATATTTTTCTCTCTTCCCTCATCCTCTGTCAACTTTGCAGTAATTACTTTTTCGCTATTACCTGCAGCAATCCAGATTGTACCGACCGGTTTTTCTGGGGTTCCTCCTGCCGGACCAGCTATACCTGATGTAGCCATTGCGTAATCAACTTCAAGTGTCTGCATTGCGCCTTTTACCATTTCTATAACAGTTTCTTCACTTACAGCTCCACATTGTTCCAAAGTTTCAGCTTTTACATGAAGTAAATCCTGCTTTACTTTATTGTCATAAGCAACAATTCCCCCTTTATAAAAACGAGAACTTCCAGGAATAGCTGTTATTATTGCAGCTACATTTCCTGCGGTACAACTTTCTGCTGTAGCCAATGTAAAACCTTCCCGCCAAAATATTTCACTAATTTCCTTGCTTAGTGTTTTAGTTTCTACTGACATAATAATTTCTTTGATTAATGTTACTTAATTGTAACCCGTGAATATGCGGGTTTGTCTATTGTGCAAAAATCCTTGTCCAAAAACTTATAATATCCAGTAATGGCAATCATAGCAGCATTGTCTGTCGTATAACCAAACTTAGGAATATATATCTTCCATCCATATTTTGCCGCATGCTCGCGGTAAGCATTACGCAAACCGTTGTTTGCTGATACTCCTCCCGCCACAGCCACTTCATTTACACCTGTATCTTTTACCACTTTACGCAGTTTATCCATAAGGATATCTACAATCGTTTTTTCCAGCGAAGCAGCCAAATCTGTTTTATGATGCTCTATAAAATCAGGATCCTCTTTTAACCAATCGCGTAATGAATAAAGGAATGATGTTTTCAATCCGCTAAAGCTGTAATCATACCCTGGAATATGAGGTTTGCTAAAAGTATATGCAAGAGGATTTCCCTGTCGCGCCAGCTTATCAATAATAGGACCACCCGGATACCCCAATCCCATTACTTTAGAGCATTTATCAATTGCTTCACCCGCAGCATCATCAATAGTCTGCCCCAAAACCTGCATATCGTTGTACGCATTCACACGGATAATCTGCGAATTTCCACCGGAAACCAATAAGCAAATAAAAGGGAATTTGGGTTGATCAGCATCTTCTTCTGATTCTTTAATGAAATGAGCTAACACATGTCCTTGCAGATGATTAACATCAATCATCGGAATATTTAAAGAGCGCGCCAAACCTTTTGCGAACGACACACCTACCAGCAAAGACCCCATCAATCCTGGACCACGAGTAAAAGCAATAGCACTAAGCTGCTCCTTTGTTACACCAGCACGCTTTAAAGCTTCATGCACTACCGGCACAATATTTTGCTGATGGGCACGGGAAGCAAGTTCAGGAACTACTCCTCCATAAGATTCATGTACAGCCTGACTCGCTATAACACTCGACAACAAAACGCCATTTTTTATGACAGCAGCCGAAGTATCATCACAAGAAGACTCTATACCTAATATAATAGTATCCATAATATATATTCATTATTAATATGTCAATATTTCCAGACCATTGTCGGTCATAACAAACGTATGTTCCCACTGCGCAGAAGGCAATTCATCTTCAGTCACTACCGTCCATCCGTCTTCTTCATCTATAAAAACTTCCCATGTACCCATATTAATCATAGGTTCGATAGTGAAAACCATACCTGGAACCAGCAACATACCTGTTCCTTTTCTTCCATAATGCAATACATCCGGCTCTTCATGAAACTCAACACCAGTTCCATGTCCACACAAATCGCGAACTACAGAAAATCCGTTCTTTTTAGCATGTTTTTCTATTGCATTTCCAATATCTCCGACAAAAGAAAAAGGTTGCGCAGCATTTATGCCTATTTCCAAACACTCTTTAGCAACACGAACTAGTTTTTCTTTCTCCGGAGTAGTCTTACCTATAATAAACATGCGAGATGCATCTGCGTAATATCCGTTTAAAATAGTAGTAACATCTACATTGACAATATCCCCTTCTTCCAAAATCTCTTCTTCCGAAGGTATACCGTGACATACGACTTCATTTACAGAGGTACACACACTTTTCGGGAATCCTTCATAGTTCAGAGGAGCAGGTATTCCTCCATGGCTTACAGTATAATCATATACTATCTTATCTATTTCGGCGGTACTCATTCCTTCACGAATCACCTCTGCCACTTTATCCAATACTGCCGTATTCAGCATACCGCTCCTGCGAATACCTTCTATCTGTTCAGGAGTTTTAATCAATTTGCGGGTAGGAACCTCATGGCCTTTATTCTGATAATAAAGCACTTTTTTGTCCAACTCGGTCAATTCCACCCCTTTAGGGACCACCCAATTTACCTTATTCCTCCTCATAATTTTTATCTTTCTTTTTTACGTTTTGCAAAGTTAACAGAAAAAAAATAGAAAATCCGATTAATCAAACAAAAAAATACCACTCTACAGAAGCAAAAAACATTCAGAGTATAATTAAAGTTAAAAACCGAACATTTTGAAAACAATTCATCAAAAAGACATACAATATCCTCGGAATTAGCTTATTTTTGCTACAGACCATTTTAAAAACCTAATATAAACCATTTAAATCACAACCACATGAACAAAACGCAAATTGGCGAAAACGCAGGCATTGTTTGGAACATATTAAAGGACAATAAGCACTGGGAATATGAACAATTAAAAGAAATTTCCGGCTTGTCGGATAGAGAGTTGAATGCAGCCATAGGCTGGTTGGCAAGAGAAGATAAAATTGATTTTGACATGAATCAAGAAGGCGATTGCATATTTCTGACCGTTAATGTATTCATCGGTTAAAATTCAATTTGGATTCATAAAAACAACAGGTTGCATCTTTTTTATATATAGATGCAACCTGTTGTTCTTTTATGAACGGCCTACCAATCAGATAATCCGAGTAACTGTTATATCCGGAAAATCCTGTAAAAACATCAGCAACAACCCTTCCTCATTTATCCTTTTAGCTTTCACTACCATACTTACGTGATAAACATTCTTTCCGTTTGTATATGCTTCTGTCATCTCATAAGATACTACCACATAATTTCGTGTATTAAACTTTTTAGATACTCTTTTGATAGCTTCTTTGTCATCTGTAGAGAAATCAATCATCATATTACGTAAGCCTATGCTTTTAAAAAAATAACTTAGCGTTTCCAAGCCCAACAAGACCAACAGTGTAGCCGATATCCCGACCGCATACATTCCAGCCCCTACCGCAAGCCCAATTCCCGAGGTCGCCCAGATACCTGCCGCTGTAGTCAGCCCCCTAACAATCTGCTTCTGCAAAATAATTGTCCCAGCACCGATAAAACCAATTCCACTCACTACCTGTGCAGCAATCCGACTCGGATCCAGACGAATCAAATCCGTTTTCAGCACTTCCATAAATCCATATTGAGAAACAATCATCATCAATGCACTTCCCAAAGCTACTAGAAAATGAGTACGATAACCAGCTTCCTTTGCACGATACTCACGTTCCAAGCCTATTAAAACTCCCATTGCACCAGCAACAAAAAGCCGTAAAGCAAAATCCCAAAAGATATCCATAACACCTATCTCCTTATATTATTATACTGCAATACTTCTAAACAAGAAAATCTCTTCCAAAAACCTAACTAAAAAGCTGAAGCTTTTTACAGATTCTAATATTTGTTATCTCGAAATATAAGAATAAAATTCGATTTATGCTATCTTTGCACAGACAAAAAACACCTTTTACAAATTATGAAATATAAACTTTTAGTACTCGATCTTGACGGAACACTGACCAATTCTAAAAAGGTCATTACCGAACATACACGTACCACTTTGATTGAAGCACAAAAACGCGGACTCAAAATAGTCCTTGCATCAGGAAGACCAACCTACGGAGTTGTCCCATTGGCAAACCAGTTGGAACTGGACAAGTATGAGGGATATATTCTTTCTTATAATGGAGGAGAAATCATCGACTGGAAAACCGGTGAAATGATGTATAAAAACCTACTGGACCCCGAAGTGCTTCCCTATTTATACCAGTGCGCCAAAGACAATAATTTCGCCATCGTCAGCTACGAGAACGAATACGTACTGACAGAGCATCCAGACGACGAATACGTTCTCAAAGAAGCATTGCTTAATGTTATGAAAATTAAGAAAGTAGACAATTTTCTTAAAGCAATAAATCATCCTATCACCAAGTGTCTGATAGTTGGAGATCCTACCCGACTGGCTGTATTGGAAAAAGAAATGTACGACCACTTGAAAGATCGGATGGGCGTATTCCGTTCCGAACCTTATTTTTTGGAACTGGTTCCCAAAGGTATCGATAAAGCACGCTCCCTTTCTGTCCTGCTGAAAGAAATAAATATGAAAAAAGAAGAGATGATTGCTGTAGGTGATGGCTTCAACGATCTCTCTATGATACAATACGCAGGTTTAGGAGTCGCAATGGCAAATGCTCAACCTGTTGTACGTGAAAATGCTGACTATATTACTCTATCGAACGATGAAGATGGTGTAGCAGCTGTAGTAGAAAAATTTATTTTAGCTTAAAGAAATCACCGCAGGAAGTAAGCATGCTCTTCCTGCGGCAAAACTTATTACGGATTTTTAGGCTTCCGGTCAAAAAAAGGATTTTTAGAGGACGCACTTACAGGAATAGCATACACTTGCGTACATCCATCCAGCCAGTCAAGTTGCTGTGCGGCAAGTCCCGCAGAAAACATAACACGAGTATCTACTCTGTTATCGGCTGCAACAGAACAAGCCGAACCTATTGCAATACCTACATCTACACTATTGATAGCACACGGAACACCATCTTCTCTTTCTCCACAAGTTGCGAAACCACAATGCCCGCAGTTCATCCCATGCGGATGGTCGTGCGTACCAATCAGTACCACACACTCAGCTTCCAGAATATTATCAGCATCACGCAAGAAAAACTTAAACCCGTTCTCCTCATACATCTGCTTCATCGTATCCGAAAGAATACGAATATTACTTTCCGTCACCATTGCCACCTCAATGATATCTACTCCTTTCGCTTTCGGAGCAGTACGTGCAGCAATCATCATCTGTTGAGCAATCTGTAACACCTGCTCATGGCGACTGTCTCTTTCATTCAGTATCATATCACATTAAAGTTAAAACATAATAATAACAAAAGGGTTATATCCGAGCTCCTCTGCAAAGCATCGGACGCTCTAAATATAACCCTTTTTCTAAAACAAACCGTCAAAACGATTTATTTCTTTTTTCCTTTTTTCAGGTCATTTTCATGAATGGCCTCTTCTACTTGATAAGCCGGAGCATGTTTTTTATGCATGCCTTTCGGTTTTTTATTACCAGCAGCTCCCATAGTAAAACCTCCTTTCAAAAGTCCTTAAAAAAGTCGAATATAATGTTATTTCAATATATCCAGTTGTTTGAAACATTTAGTTAACTTTTCTATTGCAAAGTCCACTTGTTCCTTTGTATGAGTAGCCATCAATGCAAAACGCACTAATGTATCCTGAGGTGCACATGCAGGCGGAATAACAGGATTTATAAACACACCTTCATCAAAAGCAAGCTTAGTTACCTCAAAAGTTTTATCTGTATCACGCACATACAACGGAATAATAGGGCTTTCTGTTTCTCCGATTTCAAAGCCAGTTTCACGGAAACGCTTCAATGCATAATTTGTAATTTTCCACAAGTTTTCCTGACGTTCCGGCTCTGTCTTGAAAATATGCAGAGCTTCCATTGCCGCAGCAGTAGCAGCAGGAGTATTACTAGCCTGGAATATGTAAGAACGTGCATTGTGGCGCAACCAGTTGATTACATCCTTATCACCAGCAACAAAACCTCCGATAGAAGCCAATGACTTAGAGAATGTACCCATAATCAAGTCAATATCTTCAGTTACTCCAAAATGATCGCATACACCGCGTCCGTTTCTTCCGAATACACCAAGACCGTGAGCTTCGTCTACATATACAGTAGCATTGTATTTCTTCTTCAGGCGAACGATTTCAGGCAGATTTGCCAAATCACCTTCCATAGAGAATACGCTATCTACAACAATCAGTTTGATAGCATCAGGTTCACATTTTTGAAGCTCTTTTTCCAGCGCTTCCATGTCATTGTGTTTGTACTTCAGCTGAGTAGCAAAAGAAAGGCGACGTCCGTCGACAATAGAAGCATGGTCGCGGTCATCACAAATAATATAGTCACCGCGTCCGGCAAGCTGTGGGATAACACCTTCATTTACAGTGAAACCGGTAGAAAAGCACAACGCTTCATCTTTTCCCACAAATTCTGCCAACTCCTTTTCCAGTTCCACATGGATATCAAGAGTTCCGTTCAACAAACGCGAACCGGCACATCCGGTTCCATACTTGCGGGTAGCAGCAATAGCTGCATCGATAATGCGCTGGTCGTGAGTCAGTCCCATGTAAGAATTAGATCCGAACATCAAAACCTTTTTTCCATCCATAATTACCTCTGTGTCTTGAGCACTGTCAATTTCGCGGAAGTAAGGATACACACCTCTCTCCATGTACATCTGAGGTGTTCTGAATTTACTTAGTTTGTCTTGTAATAATCCCATATTCTAATAGCTGGTAAGCCCTGAACGACTTACATTATTTATATTAACCGGACGCTTCATGCCGGCAATTTCAAAAAAGAGTGTGCAAAGATAATAATTTTCATTATTTCATGTGCTCGTTAAAGCAAAAAAAACTTCTCTGACATCATTTATACATAAAAAATACCATCTGATAAACAAAATAGTCGTACTTTTGTTTACTTAAAAACCAACCCACCCGCAAAATGGATTCAAAAAAAGAAATAGTATTTATAGTCAATCCTATATCAGGCACTCACAGCAAAGAGTTTATCTTGCACCAGATAGAGAAAAGACTAGACCACTCATTATATAATTATACGATACGTAAAACCGAATATGCCGGACATGCTATCGAAATAGCCCGCCAGGCTGCCGAAGAGAAAAAAGACACCGTGGTAGCTATAGGAGGAGACGGAACTATCAATGAAATAGGACGCTCACTTATACATACTGACACGGCCATGGGAATTATTCCTTGCGGATCGGGCAACGGATTGGCAAGACATTTGCACATTCCTCTGGAAGCACGCGGAGCTATTGATGTCTTAAATCAAGGCTATATTAAAACCATCGATTACGGAACGATAGACAGTCGCCCTTTCTTCTGCACCTGCGGAGTTGGTTTCGATGCTTTCGTAAGCCTTAAATTCGCCGATTCAGGAAAGAGAGGACTACTCACCTATCTTGAAAATACCTTGCACGAAAGTCTTACCTATCGGCCAGAAACATACGAGATAGAAAATTCTTCGGGCACTGTACGTTATAAGGCCTTTTTAATAGCATGTGCCAATGCTTCACAATACGGTAACAACGCCTATATAGCTCCCCAGGCGTCACTTACGGATGGCATGATGGATATCACTATACTTGAGCCTTTTACTGTTCTGGATGTCCCGGCACTTTCTTTCCAGCTGTTCAACAAGACAATTGACCAAAACAGCCGCATTAAGACACTGAAAGAAAAAAAGATTACCATACATCGCACGAAGGAAGGAGTATTCCATTTCGACGGAGATCCCGCTATGGGAGGAAAAGACCTTGAGGTGGAAGTTATTTCAAAAGGACTTAAAGTAATAGCTCCACAGAAAACAAAGTCGGGTGTAGAGGCATTTAATGTGCTTCAACATTTTACCGATTTTATAGGTAGCCGCCCGATTACATCAGCCATTACGCGTAAGCACAAAGAACTTTTGCAGATAAACCACAACTTATTACGCAGGCTATCCAAAAGAAATTAAAGATTTTAACCAGATCACGCCCTATTCCGTTCAGGTATAGGGCGTAAAAGTATCTACATATTCAAATAAAAATCTTTCGTCAGTTCAATATAGTCTTTGCTGTACACATGACGATCCAGCTCTACAACCAGATGCTCTGTATCATAGGCACATATCTTCCGACCAAAAGCCAGTAACACACGTTTAGGCTCAGCCCCAGGTTTAGTATGAACCAACGTCTTCCGTTGTATATAAAGATGTTTCTCCGCAGCAAGGGAAACGAAGAAATCGCCAGCATCTGCCGGAATAATCACAGAAAAAACTCCATCTTCCGTCAAAAGCTTTTCTACCGCAGTCAACAAATTTCCAAATGTAAGGTTTCCCGTATGCCGTGCCGTATCCCGTCGTTCATCCGGGCAACGTACTTCTTCCACAAAATAGGGAGGATTAGACACTATTACATCGAAACTTCCATATTCCTCTCCATTCATCTGCATAACATCTTTCCGGCAGATACAGATCCGATTTTTCCACGGTGATGCATTTACATTTTCCATTGCCTGTTCTACAGCCTCCCCGTCAATATCAGTTCCTACGACACAAGCAGCAGAACGCTGGGCCACCATCAGGGCAATCAAACCTGTTCCCGTCCCTATATCAAGCACCCTTTTTGCCGTGTCGACTTGCACCCATGCTCCGAGAAGCACACCGTCTGTACCAACTTTCATGGCGCAACGATCGTGAAAAACCGTGAACTGCTTGAACTTAAAATATGGATTAGGCATATTACTTATATTTCTTATTTTCCGTCAAAAATAAATAAAATACATGGCTTTTCAGTGTAAAAGTGTCATTTATTTTGTTTGACACATTGCATTTACGACAAATCCGCTTCCGTATTCGAAGTGGAATGATTAACTTTGTACTCGTTTTTGAGCTTTCAAACATGCTCTTATTAAAAATACACAAAACGCGAATATGGTAAGAAGAAAGAAAATAGAAACGGACAGTTCGATAAAAACTGGAAATGATGAACTTTCAATGGTAACAGAAATAGAAACTGCTCCCGAAAATCTGTCAGCAGATGAACTGGAGAAGGAATTCCCCATCATGACTTTACGCAACATGGTAATGTTTCCCAGCGTAGTCATGCCTGTCACTGCTGGCCGACGTACTACACTGAAACTTGTGCATGACGCGATGAAAGATAAAAAACATATTATCATTGCCACACAAAAAGTTGCAGAAGTAGAAGATCCCGGAATATCAGACTTGCATCCTGTTGCTGTTATCGGACGCGTATTACGCGTATTCGAAATGCCTGGTGGAAACACAACTGTCATCCTTCAGGCAAGCAACATCAAGGTACATCTTGATGAAGCAACAGGTACACGCCCCTACCTGAGAGGAAAAGTAAGCCTGATAGAAGAGCAGATGGAACCGACAGATTCTGACGAATTCAAGGCTTTGATGGACACCTGCATCGAGTTAAGCAATAATTATATCGAAGCATCAGAACAGATAAGCCCGGATATCACTTTCGCTTTAAAGAATTTACCAAAGAACCACATTCTTGTAGATTATATCTGTACAAACTTCCCTCTTTCGATAGAAGACAAGTTTCATTTGCTCAACCAGAATACACTGAAAGACCGCTTGTACAATCTGATACAAGTGCTCAACCGCGAAACCAAGTTGGCGAATCTGAAGCAAGATATTCAGATGCGTACACGGGAAGAACTTGACAAACAGCAGCGTGAATATTTCTTGCAACAACAGATAAAGAATATTCAGGATGAGTTGGGACACGGACAGGATGATGAAATAGAAGAACTCCGCAAGAAAGGAAAGGAGAAAAAGTGGAAAAAAGAAGTAGCCGAAGTTTTCGAACGCGAAGTTTCGAAACTGGAACGCATCAATCCACAGTCGCCCGACTACAACGTACAGCTCAACTACCTGCAAACGTTATTGGCATTGCCATGGGAGGTCTATACTACAGACGTCCTGAACATACCCAACGCGGAAAAAGTTCTGAATAAAGATCATTACGGACTGGAAAAGGTAAAAGAGCGTATATTGGAACATCTTGCTGTCTTAAAACTGAAAGGCGACCTGAAATCACCGATCATTTGTCTGTACGGCCCTCCGGGAGTTGGTAAGACATCGTTGGGACGCTCTATCGCTGCCGCCCTCAAGCGCAAATACATACGTATGTCGCTAGGAGGCGTACATGATGAAGCAGAAATACGCGGACATCGCAAAACATACATCGGAGCAATGCCGGGACGTATCATTAAAAGTCTTATCAAGGCAGAAGCCTCAAATCCGGTTATCATCCTCGATGAGATAGATAAATTAAGCAGTGACCGTCAGGGAGATCCAGCTTCAGCTATGCTTGAAGTTCTCGACCCGGAACAAAATAACTCGTTCCACGACAATTACATTGATCTCGACTACGATTTGTCGAAAGTCATGTTCATTGCTACGGCAAACAATCTGGGTACGATTCCGACTCCGTTGCTCGACCGTATGGAGCTGATTGAAGTAAGTGGATATATCACCGAAGAGAAAATAGAAATTGCCCGCCGCCATCTTATCCCGAAAGAAATGGAGGCTACAGGTTTAAAGCGTGAACATGTAAAGTTTACCAAACCTGCCATTGAGTATATCATAGAAAACTATACACGCGAAAGCGGAGTACGTGAACTGGAAAAGAAAATCAGCAAGGTAATGCGCAAAATAGCTCTCGAGATTGCCAGCGACAAGTTCGAAGGGCTGCATGAACTGAAACCTGCCGATATCAGACAATATCTGGGAGTTCCGGAATATTCACGCGACAAGTATCAGGGAAATGAATATGCAGGTGTAGTAACAGGCCTTGCATGGACTGCCGTAGGAGGAGAAATCCTGTTCGTAGAGACCAGCTTGAGCAAAGGAAAAGGTGGACGACTTACCCTGACTGGTAACTTAGGAGATGTCATGAAAGAATCAGCTATGCTGGCTCTGGAGTATCTGAAAGCACATACCCATCTGCTCGATCTGCCTGAAGGCATTTTCGACAACTGGAATATTCATATACACGTACCAGAAGGAGCAATTCCTAAAGACGGTCCTTCTGCCGGCATCACGATGGTTACCTCGCTGGCTTCGGCACTTACCCAGCGGAAAGTAAAAGCGAACCTGGCTATGACAGGTGAGATTACACTTCGTGGAAAAGTATTGCCGGTAGGTGGAATCAGAGAAAAAATCCTGGCAGCCAAACGTGCCGGAATCACTGATATTATTCTCTGCGAAGAAAACCGCAAGGACATAGAAGAGATTCAGCCATTGTACCTGAAAGGATTGAACTTCCACTATGTAAAGGATATAAAAGAAGTCCTTACACTGGCACTGACAGACGAAAAAGTAGCTGATGCCATAGATTTTACCGTGACTGACGAGAAAAAAGAAGAAAAGTAAAAGCTCGCTTATAACATGAAATTTGAATTACAATATACAGACCCGCGTTCCAACGCCCGTGCCGGACTGATTACAACCGACCACGGGCAGATAGAAACGCCTATCTTCATGCCTGTGGGAACACTGGGCAGTGTGAAAGCCGTTCATCTGCACGAACTGAAAGAAGACATTAAGGCACAAATTATTTTGGGAAATACCTATCATTTGTACCTTCGTCCCGGACTTGACACACTGGGAAAAGCCGGTGGACTACATAAATTCAACGGCTTCGACCGTCCGATGCTGACAGACAGTGGAGGTTTTCAGGTATTTTCTCTTGCCGGCATCCGTAAGATGAGAGAAGAAGGAGTGGAATTTCGTTCACACATCGATGGCTCTAAACATCTGTTTACTCCCGAACGTGTAATGGATATCGAACGTACCATCGGAGCTGACATCATGATGGCTTTCGATGAATGTACTCCAGGTACAGCTGACTACAATTATGCCAAGAAGTCAATGGAACTAACTCACCGCTGGCTGGACCGTTGCATTACCCGTTTTAATGAAACCGAACCTAAATATGGTTACCAGCAGTCACTCTTCCCGATTGTACAGGGATGTGTGTATCCCGATCTGCGCCGGCGTTCGGCTGAATACATCGCTTCAAAAAATGCGGATGGAAACGCTATCGGCGGACTGGCAGTAGGAGAACCTACTGAAAAGATGTACGAAATGATTGAGGTAGTCAACGAAATACTGCCTACCGACAAGCCACGTTATCTGATGGGTGTAGGAACCCCGGTAAACATACTGGAAGGTATCGAACGGGGAGTCGACATGTTCGACTGTGTAATGCCTACCCGTAACGGACGAAACGGTATGCTTTTCACCAAAGACGGCATCATGAACATGCGTAATAAGAAATGGGAAAACGACTTCTCTCCTATCGAAGCCGACGGAGCTTCGTATGTAGATACGATGTATAGCCGAGCTTATCTGCGTCATTTGTTCCATGCTCAAGAGTTGCTTGCCTTGCAGATTGCTTCCATACATAATCTGGCTTTCTACCTGTGGCTGGTAGGCGAAGCGCGCAAACACATCATCGCCGGCGACTTCTCTACCTGGAAGCCTGCTATGGTGAAACGCATTTCTACACGATTATAAAAAGAATCATGGTAATGAAACAGATAAGCAAATTCCAACTGAAAGAACTGTTTAAGAAGAAATGGCTGAAACGACTTGACCGTTATATTATTGTCAAGTTTTTGGGAACGTACTTTTTCGCCATTGCTTTGATTATTTCTATTGCCGTAGTTTTCGATGTAAACGAAAATATCGACCACTTCATCAATAACAAGGCACCGCTGAAGGCTATTGTATTCGACTACTACCTGAACTTCATACCTTATTATACAAACTTGTTCAGTCCGTTGTTCGTCTTCATTGCGGTTATCTTCTTCACATCCAAACTGGCGGAAAACTCTGAAATCATTGCCATGTTTTCTACCGGAATGAGTTTTAAGCGCCTTATGGTCCCTTATATGATTTCGGCAGGAATCATTTCTGCCGTAACATTCGTATTAGGTACGGAAGTCATTCCTACCGGAAGCGTCACCCGTCTGAAATTCGAAGAGCGCTACAAGAAAAAGAGATCAGCCGATTATGCACGAAACATTCAGCTTGAAGTAGACAGCGGAGTAGTTGCCTACATGGAGCGATACGATGCTTACAGTAAAAGCGGCTACCACTTCTCTCTTGACAAGTTTGAAGACCATAAGCTGGTATCACACCTTACTGCACGCCGTGCTACATACGACACCACTATGTATCACCGCTGGATTATCAGAGATTACATGATACGTGAAATGAGAGGCATGCGTGAATATATTACGCGAGGCGACCGCCTAGATTCTATCATAAAGATGGAACCTCAGGATTTTCTTATCACACGCGGACAGCAGGAAACAATGACTAGCCCTCAGCTTAAAGAATACATCAGTAAACAGAAACAGCGAGGTTTTGCCAATATCAAGGAGTTTGAGGTAGAATACCACCGCCGTATAGCCATGTCGTTTGCTGCATTTATTCTGACTTCCATCGGCTTGTCACTGTCTTCACGAAAAGTAAAAGGAGGAATGGGCTTGCACTTAGGTATCGGACTGGGACTCAGTTTCTCGTATATTCTGTTCCAGACCATTTCATCTACCTTTGCCATAAACGGAAACATGATGCCTGCCATTGCCGTATGGATTCCAAACATACTGTATCTGTTTATTGCCATTTATTTGTACCGCAAAGCTCCAAAATAAAGAAAAGTTGTACCTTTTAGCCCTTTACGTCATCCACGCTGCCTTTACATTCCATCGAAAAGATGTTTGCTGAAGCAGATAAAAACGATCCATACGTAAAGGGCAAAAAGGCTATAAAAAAAAACAACACGTAATAAGGGGAAAAACATCAGCATCTTTTATACAATAATTCTCGATGTTTTCTGAAAATATGTACAAAAAAATAAGTTGCCCGCTTCAGAAAAATCTGAAATCAGGACAACTTTTTGCTTTTTGTTGTATTCAAAATTCATCTACTCCACCTTCCCACCTTATCATTAATTCAGGTAAGAAGCCAATTCGGTTGCGGTTACATTTTTTGCCACAATAATTCCGCGGCTATCTATCAGATAATTCTTAAAACCGCGCTCCAGGTCGTATGCCCGGAATATTTCCGAATCGGAACCATCTGTTTCCACATAGCAGTCGTTCTTCAAAAGTCCGTCTTGCTTTACCGTTGCGTTGAAAACCGAAACATAACGGTCGAAAGAAACAGAAATCATCTTTATCTGGCTATGTTTATCTGCCAGATGCGCCAATGCAGCATTTTTTTCTCTGGACGCCGCATCGTAACTTGCCCAGAAGCTCAACAACGTATAACCCTCACGGGCATCGTGCAGGTCGAGCAGCTGCACTGAATCGCAAAGCATCAACTGAGGGGCTGCATCACCCAACTTCAGTTTCTCTGCAGGGATACTCTCTTTACTAAAGCTAAGAGAGATTAGGGAACCAATAACTAATACAACAAAAAACCATTTTACACTTTTAATCATGTAATTTGATTTTAGTTAATACTATCCGGGACTGCCCTTTCACAGTGATTTCTACCCGGAACATTGCTTGATGAAATGCATCTTACTAACGAAGATTCATATCATATTTTTGAGAAATCTGCCGCAAAGATAAGCACTTTTTATTTTATGACCTAATAAAAATGCTATATTTTATGTTTTGCAACATATTTTCATATTTCAGGTTGTCCAGAATCTTCACAAATATCTATGCAAGTTTATGAGAAAACAGTATATTTGCAACTAATATCAGCATTATATACATGGATAAGACAAATACCGAACTCGTATTAATACGTATCAGCGGTCTGGACCGTCCGGGGCTTACTGCCTCCATAACAGATATCCTTTCAGGATATGATGTAGACATAATGGATATCGGTCAGGCAGACATTCACAGCACTCTTTCGCTGGGTATTCTTTTTAAATGCAGCGAACAAGATTCGGGTAACATCATGAAAAACCTGTTGTTCAAGGCTTCCGAATTGGGAATAAACATCCGGTTCTACCCTATTTCACGCGAAGAATACGAAGAATGGGTAAGTATGCAGGGTAAAAACAGATATATTCTCACCTTGTTGGGAAGAAAACTGACTGCCCAACAAATAGCAGGCGCAACCAAAATTCTGGCGAACCAGGGATTGAACATCGATGCCATCCGTCGTCTGACAGGTCGTGTTCCTTTGGACGAACAAAAAGCCAGTGTACGTGCATGTATTGAATTCTCCGTACGTGGAACTCCTCGTGACATTGACGAGCTTCAGGGAGAACTGATGCGTTTAAGCAGTACGCTCGAAATGGACTTTTCTTTCCAGAAAGATACTATGTACCGCCGTATGCGAAGACTGATTTGCTTTGATATGGATTCCACGCTTATCGAAACAGAAGTAATAGACGAACTGGCGAAACGTGCTGGTGTGGGTGAACAGGTACAGGAAATCACCGAACGTGCTATGCGTGGAGAAATAGACTTCCGCGAAAGCTTCAAAGAGCGCGTAGCTTTGCTGAAAGGACTGGACGAAAGTGTAATGAAAGACATTGCCGAGAATCTGCCTATCACTGAAGGAGTAGAGCGACTGATGTATGTACTGAAACGTTACGGCTACAAGATAGCTATCCTGTCGGGAGGATTCACTTATTTCGGCAACTACCTGAAAGAACGTTTCGGCATCGACTATGTATATGCCAACAATCTGGAAATAGTAGACGGCAAACTCACCGGACGTTATGTTGGTGATATCGTAGACGGAAAGCGCAAGGCCGAATTACTGCAACTCATCGCACAAGTAGAAAATGTAGATATCGCACAGACTATTGCCGTGGGAGATGGAGCAAACGATCTTCCTATGCTCTCTGTAGCCGGACTTGGCATTGCCTTTCATGCCAAACCCAAGGTAAAAGCCAATGCAAAACAGTCGATAAATACCATCGGACTGGACGGAGTATTATACTTTTTAGGATTTAAGGATTCATACCTCGACGAACGAGGTAACAGTTGATTTTTTGAAGAAACAATATATATGAAGTTTTCAGAACTGAACTTAGAAGACAGTGTACTACAAGCACTCGATGCCATGAATTTCCGGGAGTGCACTCCCGTTCAGGAACACACCATTCCGGTTATCCTGGAAGGAAAAGACCTTATAGGTGTAGCACAAACCGGAACAGGAAAAACGGCAGCCTACCTGTTGCCGGTTATAAACGAACTGAGTAAAGGAGGATATCCTGCCGATGCAATCAACTGCATAATCATGTCACCCACCCGTGAGCTGGCGCAGCAAATAGACCAGCAGATGGAAGGCTTCTCCTACTTCATGCCTGTATCGAGTGTTGCTATCTATGGTGGAAACGATGGAATCCGCTTCGAGCAGGAGAAAAAAGGGCTCACACTTGGAGCAGACGTAGTGATCGCTACACCAGGCCGCCTGATCAGTCACCTGAGCTTAGGCTATGTAGACCTGTCGAAAGTTTCGTTCTTCATACTCGACGAAGCCGACCGTATGCTCGATATGGGATTTGCCGATGATATTATGCAGATAGTAAAATATCTGCCCAAGAAACGGCAGACCATCATGTTTTCGGCTACCATGCCGGCTAAAATACAGCAACTGGCCAAAACCATCCTGCAAAATCCAGTAGAAGTCAAGCTGGCCGTATCAAAACCAGCAGAAAAAATTATTCAGGCAGCCTATATTTGCTATGAAGCCCAAAAGCTGGGTATAATAGAAAGCCTTTTCAGCCAGCAAAAGCCAGAACGCGTAATTATATTTGCTTCCTCCAAGCTGAAAGTTAAGGAAGTTGCCAAGTCACTGAAGCGCATGAATCTGAACGTAGGAGAAATGCATTCCGATCTGGAACAGAATCAGCGAGACGCCATTATGCATGAATTCCGCAACGGACGTATCAGTATGCTGGTAGCAACCGACATTGTAGCGCGCGGTATCGATATAGATGATATCCGACTGGTTATTAATTACGATGTTCCTAATGATAGCGAAGATTATGTACACCGTATCGGACGTACAGCACGCGCCAATAACGACGGATGCGCCATTACTTTTGTCAGTGAAACAGAACAGTCCAAATTCAAGCAGATAGAGAACTTCCTGGAAAAAGATATCTATAAGATTCCTGTTCCTTACGAACTGGGAGAAGCTCCGGAATATGCACCACGGGAAGCACGCAAGAAAAATCCTTCCGGAAAAGATAAAGGGAAAAGGCGCACTTACAAAAAACGTCCGAGAAATAAGTCTGAAAAAGTATGAATCCAATTATAAGAACCATATTCTTATACAAAATATTCACTTTATACAACATTGATAACAGACGTTTTCTAAGTTTTTACTTTGCCTGACACAACGACCGACAAATCTATTTTCAAGAAACAAAGTATATTTCCTCCATAATCATAAACTCCCGAAAAGTTACTCCAAACCAGTAACCTTTCGGGAGTCTTCTTAATACATCCTCATTCCTCTCCTCACCTGAAATGTAGGAAACAAGAGAACTTACTTATTTAGAAATGAAATACCCCGGCTGAATATGCAACCCGCTTTCTACAATGCGTATAAGCTCATCACGCATTTTCTGAACAAGCTCCTTATTTTCTTCTGCTACATTAGAATGCTCTCCCGGATCGGATAACAAATTATATAGCTGATCAGCCTTTGGATTATTCCCCAATTCTGTATTGGTCTGCTTATTGACAGCAGGACCGTTTGCCGCAGGAATATACTTCCACACACCATCCGTTATCGATAAATTGTTATGCAAGTTCTGTTCCACAGCCCAAGAGCGGCCTTTCACATCAGCCTTAAGCCATGAATCCAGATGATTTTCACTATCGGGCGCACTACCTTCCGGTAAATTTACTCCACACATCGAAGCAAACGATGCAAGCCAGTCGATCTGACTTACCAGATTGTCTGATACTCCAGCAGGAATCTTTCCCTTCCAGCGAATAACGCAAGGTACTCTTGTACCTCCCTCATAACTGCTATACTTACCACCTCTGTATACCCCGGTAGCCTTATGATTTCCCAGCAGCTCTACTGCCTGATCTTTATATCCGTCATCAATAACAGCACCGTTGTCACTGGACAGAATTATAATAGTATTATCATCCAGATTCAGTTTTTTCAATGTTTCCATCACCTGTCCTACAGTCCAGTCGAAAGACAACAAAGCATCTCCACGAGGTCCTAATCCACTCTTTCCGGCAAAACGTTCATGAGGTACACGAGGTACATGAATATCATTGGTTGCCAGATAGAGGAAGAAAGGCTCTCCCGACTTCTGGCTGTTTTCTATAAACCGGATAGCATGAGTTGTTATGCTATCAGCTATGTCTTCATCTCGCCATAAAGCACTCTTTCCACCTTTCATGTATCCGATACGAGAAATACCATTCACGATAGACTGATCGTGTCCGTGTGACGGATGCATACGTAAAAGCTCCGGATTATCTTTTCCTGTAGGTTCACCGGGGAAATTCTCGGTATAGCTTACATATACAGGATCATCAGGATCGAGCCCTACCCCTCTACCATTTTCCATAAAGATACAAGGAGTACGGTCTGCCGTAGCAGCCATAATATAAGAATAATCGAAACCGATATCAGCTGGATTAGGTTTTACCACTCCATTCCAATCTTGCTTTCCTGTTTCATTTCCCAGCCCGAGATGCCATTTTCCTACCACTCCAGTCTGGTAGCCGGCTTCCTTAAACATGTCGGCCATGGTATAACGGTCGGGAGTAATGATCATGGCAGCATTGCCGGCTGCAATTCCGGTTCCCTTTCTACGCCAGGCATATTCTCCCGTAAGCATGGCATAGCGCGAAGGAGTACTTGTAGCCGCAGCACAATGGGCATTTGTAAAACGGATTCCCTCAGAGGCCAGTTTTTCAACATTGGGTGTACGCACTGCTGAAGTACCGTTACAGCTCAAGTCACCATAACCTATATCGTCAGCATAAATAAGCAGTACATTCGGACGACCGGACTGCTGCTGTGCAACAGCCGATGAATACAAAGCCAAAGCACCTATCGGCAAAACAGTTTTTTCATAGTATAACAGAGATTTAAATCAGTAGCAATTATATCTAAGTCGATTATCTTTTCGCATTAAATCTGAACCCCAGTCCCAGCATCAGGTTATTAGGATCTTTAAATTTATAGAGTTGGTATCCTACGTGCAGAAACAGATTTCTGGTAATATCCGTTTTCAAGGCTACTACCTGATAAAACGAATCCGTATCTGCTCCTTTGCAGACGACGTTCCGCCCTACACCTAAATTAATGGAAAAGACAGGCATTACAATCTCAGCACGGAGGGAAACGCCCACTGCAAACTGTTCTTTGAAAGGAGGACGATGAAAGCGAATATTCTCTGCATCAGGACCACTTATCGTATTGGCAATGTGGTCGGCTATGTTAGCACTCTCATCGTACTGCGCATCCAGCGACAGACCGGCACGAAAGTAATGACTGAAATTATACATCGGATTAAAATTCAATCCGCCAACAGCAAAAGAACCGGGAACAAGCACCGCAGAACTTTCTGTAGGGAATACTCCCTTTTTCTTTAGCGCACCGTACACAATAAGGTCATAACTTATATACGGATCAAACGTTTTCCTGTTCCGGCAGGAAGTATAAGCCTTGTCATGCAACTCAAGTTTCTCCTTACTGCCGAAATAACGTATCAATCCGATACTTCCGCCTATCGTATTGACTCCGGAATTGGGATATCCCGTATTGCCGTTTGAGTAATGTGTCACACCTACTCCTGCCCGCAGATTCGTACGGGCATCAATCTGCCAGTTAAGCAGCAGACCAAAGTTGATATACGCATTTATTTTCGAACCAACTACATTGTTCATAGGATTCGTTTCCTCATCATATTTCTTCCATCCGAAAGACGCTCCAAAATTCCACTCATAGTCGAAAGACAAACGAGGGGTTATACTCATTATCCGGGAAGTCTGGAATGCATAAACAGCCAGAGGATTTCCTATTTCTTTAGAATTGAAGAAAGTATTATACCCCACTCCGATTCCCTGTATGGCATGCGGGTATATTTTCCCCCAATAAGTGTCGGGCGAAAACTTGAATCCATACTTCACATGTCCGGAAAAGGTCTTTCTGACCGGAGTCTGAGCTGCATTCACGCCTTTAAAGAATCCGTTTGTAGGAAATGTATAGGCAGGACGAAAATCAACTCCTACCATATGAATCATCTTTCTGTCTGTACTGTCTTTTTCGCCTGCCACCGCACAAACAGACAGGCACAGAAACAGACACAGAAGTATAAGTCTGCTAGTTTTTCCACTCATCTCATTCTATTTTTTCAGGAATTATACAAAAGTCGTACAGCCCCTTACTATAAAGTTTCCCTTCAAAAGTCCGCTTTCTTCCTGTAGAAGGAATGGAAATGTACAGTTTATAATCTATCCAATATTGCTCAATCATATAATAGACTGAAATTTTCCATTTTTCACCGGGAGGAATGACATATTCCTTACCTGCCAGATCGGATTCGATGGAAGTTTTAATTTCCTGAGAATTGACTCCGACCTCTGCCTTTGTACTTCCCAGAACCGGTTGTTTATCTACGAAATCGGGTATGACTACCAATGGCAAAGGAGTACCCAAAAAGCGTTTATACAGTTCCTCTTCATTTACTCCATCTTTATTTCTAAAAGAAACTTCACGCGAAAAAGATGTTTCCAACGGAGTGAAGTGCCAGCTTGTCGGCTGATCGGATTTGCTGTTATTCACTACCAGCGAATAGTCAGGTTCCAGCGTATTGTCAGAATATAACAAGCTTTTCCAATCATATACAATACTGTCTACTTCGTATTTTGAGGTTTGGGTCAACGACACTGGAATAGATTTCATCTCATATTCATTGCCGACAATTATTTCAACGTCAAGAGCCGACCTGTTCATGTTTTCTCCCGCATAAATACAAAGTTCTCTGCCATTCCTCTTCTCTACCCTGAAGTTGCAATATTCATAACCCAACTTTATAACGGCATTGGCTCCATTCTCCAAAGGCAGGTTTCTTCCATCAGGTTTTCCCTCAAGGTCACAAACTACTCCCCACACATTTTCAGAGGCTCCATATATATTCAGGATATCCCAGTTATCCGACTTAAAATTTATTCTGGCAACAGAATCTGTTTCCGACAACTGCACCACCGGAACTTCAGGCAAATAATCGTCTATAAAGACTCCGCTATTGCATCCGACGGCAGATACCAATAAGCCCAACCACAATATTTTCTGTATATTTTTCATTTTTTATCTCTACATGAATATTTCCAACCTTACATACAGCCTGCAAACTTATCTCCCGGGAGGCATGATAACCGGTGATCCGCCCCGCTTGTCAATCATGACACTTCTTAATACTTCATAGAGAATTCCACCAACATCGATGCCTAAATCGAATTTATTGAATTTATAGTAAGGTGTAACAATCGGAACAGTCTGCCATCCCCGTTGGGGATCGTAATATCTCTGTGCTCCTACCTCCATACCAAACCGGTCGGTAAAATCATAGCCCATAGTAGCTCCGAATGCGCTCCTGTTAAAACCATAACGGTTATCCGGAGAATATGAGCCGAAAACATTTATATGGAGTCTGTCAGCAGGACGGTATGTTACGATACCGGAAACTCCCAAAGACTGTCCTACACTCTTCGGGAAATTATACTTTACCGCATCCACTCCCGCCTGAATAGAAAAATAATCATTCAGGTCATAACGATAAAAGAACGAGGCCTGATTTACTCTTCCCAGACCAGGCAATGTTTCCTGCATACCACTGCCATAAAAATTAGGAAGGATTTGTCCACCCGTCGCATAATCTCCATAAAATCTGGGAGAAGGATTTGTATAATAAGGAGGTATATAGAAAGGCTTGCGCAATTTAATCTCTATTTTCTGTCCGTCCGGTATCTCATTTACCGGATTACTCAGTGTGTTTTCCTTGAAATCGGCAGCATATCCACCCGGTTGTGGAAAAACGACGGCACCCTCAGACAATATTTTCAGACTGTCTTTTTCTTGCTTAATACTATTTACTTTCATGTTTTCCTGAGCATAAAGTCCTGCACAAGACAAACAAAGAAGTGATAATAGCATGATGTTTCTCCACTTCATATTCTTCATAGTTTGAGTTATGGATTCAAATATAGATGAAATAATTCATATAACAGCCAGATCTTAATCTATTTTAATACCCGAAAAGCAATATATCAAATAGACTGACATTTATCTCAAAACTCATTAGAATACATATCCCATTATTTGAGGCTCTACTTTTTATCCTTTTTGAAAATAGGTTTAATATATTTCTTGAAAATTTTTCCCACTTCAATGGTAGTTGAATTATTCAGCATATCATACGTTCTACCCGCTGATGGTTTAAGAGTGCGTCCGTAGTCTGTCTGAAGCCTTTTACTGAAATCTGGTCCTTCTTTCATGATGAGTTCAGGAGGACGACCTTCCATTGTCACATCATAAACAGGATCTTCTCCTCGTTTAGTCCAAATAGAATAAGGACACATACGGATATATTTCTTCGGCTTCTTTACCATAAAAGTATCCGTCAGATTTCGAGGTATTCCTTCGTCAAAAGGATTCTTAAACTCCATCCATTTCTTTTCAAGCGGAGCTTCCTGAGGTTTATTATAATCCATGCCGCCCGGAAGGAAATCAAACAGAATGAGTTTTACAGCTTCTTCATTCAGCTTAATTTCCTTATCTTCCTTCTGCTGCCCCATAACAGGCATTATTATCAGCAAAAGAAATTTTAATACCATATATCGCCGGATGCAGTTCATTCTGCGTTTTTTATTCACTCATGTTCAATCGTGACATTTCATTTTCAGCCGCACTGCGGTTATTCATTGTACGTTCTGTCCGGAAGCGGTATGTAACAGTAAAGCCAACCTTCCGCGTGTCTTCCTTTCCGATACTGTTCATGATAATATCATTCAAACGGGCTGCACTGCGTATTTTGTTCTTATTGAAAAGGTCATACCCATCGAGCGAAAGCTGAAGCCTGTCATCCAGAAATGATTTTTTCAGACTCAGATTCAGAGACGTGTAACTCTTCGATTCGTACAGCTGATAATAACCTCTGGAACCATAATTAAAATCGGCAGATAACAAGAATCCGGAAGGAAGAGTGAAGCTATTGTTGAAATTCAGTATCATCAAAGGACGACCTGATTTCAGCATACTTCCATCCGGTCCAGGATAATTGAAGAATGTTTTCATACAGGTAAGCGTGAGTGAAGGTATCCACCACTTCACCGGATATTGCAGGTTTATCATACCCGTCAGATTATGCAGTTTATCAAAATTATCCATGTAGCTGACCGTAACCGCCGAATTTCCCGGCATACTGTAAAATGCTGTTACCAGCGGATTGTGCGTACAGGTATAATTCAGGTTAAAGAACAGGAACTTATAAAACAGCATATAGTTCAAGTCATGAGTCAGAGCCTGTTTCAGGTAAAGATTTCCTTTCTGATAGGTAAACCGGTCTGTATACACGGCATTATCATTCATTACACCAAAAGGAGGACGCTCCGTATGAATGGAGTAAGTAAGAGACTGTTGCAGACTCTCCGTATTATAACTTAACGAAACAGAAGGCAGAAAATTGTGATATGTCTGGTTCTGACTTTTGCTATCATTGGTTTCTCTCAGATCACTTCGTATGTGTTCGTAACGCAAGCCTGCTCCCAGCGACAGATTATTCCATGCATAATCGTATGACAGGTAGAGAGAATTCTTCAGCTCTGTATTACGAGTACGGCCATTATTCAACGCACGGATATATTCTATATAGTCTGTTCCGCTTGTATGACTAAAATCATATCCCAAGCTGAAAGTTCCCGCTTTCTCGGTTTCATACGACAAGCTGAATTTGGCAGCAAACAAATCCCAGTCTGCTTTACGGTGATAGTCCATAGACGTTTCTGCATCGTCGCTTTCCCATTCACGAATATTCCCCCGGCTACAATCAGTCTTGTGAAGATAATCACCGAATACGTTCATTTTCCAGCCATTCTTCCAGTCGTTTATATAATACAGATTAAAATGGTTGCTGACGGACTTGTCGGACACATCACTGAGATTCTTAATAAAAGTAGAAACACCCTTATCCGGTATCATGGAAAGAGTTTCATTTGAGAATGTATTACCTTCGCTGTATTTGCCTTCATATTTCAATCCAACCTCCGATTCTGGTGAAAAATGATAAGAAACACCACCCGTATAAGCATGGCTTTCGTTAAAAATCTGCTTTTGACTCAAATTAGTAAGATTCCAGATAGTATCACTTTGAGTCTGCTGATAAATATCAAGATCCGAATCCTTCTTTCCACGATCATAATTGCAAGAAAAAAAGAAATCCCAGTCTTTATAGTTGTAGCTTCCATTCATCCGGTAATTCTGGCTGAAATGATTGCCCTGCAACAGATTACCGCTGACATTAAAGGCAAGTCCTTCTCCCAGACGTTTGGTCTTGATTTCAATTACCGCACGCTGCTCCGAATGATAACGTGTGTCAGGATTCGTCATCAGTCTGACAGACTGAATCTGGTCAATAGCCAGATTATTCAGTTCCGTTTGATCTGTAACCTCCCTGCCATTGATATAATACGTAGGTGTACCTTTTCCTATCACTTCAATGGCTTCACCCCGCTGCTGTATACCTGGTATCTTACAAAGCAGATCATTCAGAGTGGTTTGTTTGGCAAGGATAGTGTTCGGCACATCAGCAGTAATTCCATCCCGGTTCAGTTTGAAAGGTTTCCTGTACGCTGTAATCTCCACTCCTTCGAGTTCAGTTTGTGAGAACTCCATCCGAGCTATCGGCAGGGTAATGTCCGCATTAACAAGTATATTCTTATACAGCGTCTCATAGCCCAGATAGGAATAGCGGATAATATAGCAGCCACCATCGAGTGATGTGCTATATATACCGCAAGAGTCTGATACCGCACCTGTTACAAGCGTACTGTCTGACTGATTCAGAAATGCCACATTTACCATCGGCATTACTGCATTTTCTGAATCTATGATTTTTCCTTTAACAAAATGCTGACCATAGACAGGCATTATGATGAAACTGCCTATTATACCTAAAACCGTTGTTCTCATTGGCTAAATTTACACAATAATCTTATTCAAAAATTGTAGCTAGAAGCGTATTATCTTTCCAGCATTCATGTTAATTATTTTTCCTATTGTCTGACTTCAATCCGAGCTTAAACTACACAAATAGATAATAAACTTACTCTTAATCTTTGGATACTGAAAATATTCAGCATCTTTAATTAATCAATTAGTTCCTAATATTTGACTATAACAAGTCTTTAATGTAGTAAGTCGATTATTTTTTAATGCCCGAACCGTGAAGTGTCTACTTCTTTTACCTCCTGTTTTTTATATCCGCCAAAACGGTATGTAAAGTTCAGAGATACTGTACGGGTGTAGAAAGAACTGTTCATATCCAAATACTGACCTTTGAAGCGAACCTTCATATCCGGCATGCCGGAATTAAAGATGTCACTGCAACGTGCCGTAAGTGTACATTTGTCTTTGGCAAAGTTCCACTTCATTCCGGCTGTAAGATTGAATGTGCTTGCAAGATCCAACGTTCCCTGAACGAAAGGTGTTTGTATGTTCCCTGTCAGTTCAAACGAAAGGTTCTTTCCAACCTTGAAGGTATTATCAAGTGTTCCGACAAATATCCATTTCTTACGATCAAAAGGTATGTCAAAAAATTGGTCACATTTCTGTCGTGCCTGCATACCTACAAGTGTAAGCCTTGCATCATACCAGTTCCCCATACTGAACGGTACAATGATATTGGCTCCTATCATACGCATATAGTTCCAGTTAGTGTTCTTGTATATCAATGCCAACCGGTCGGTTGCCTGATAGGGAGACTGGGCAAAGTAATCGGATGTATGTTTATAGAACAGGCCAACGATATACTTCTGTTTCAATATATAGTTTCCATTCAGATTATAGTTCGTCATAGGTCTTAAACCAGGCGTTCCCTGAATTTCAGAATATCCATTCAGATAGGTGACTGAAGACTGCATATCCCAGTAACCAGGATATGTCTTGTCTGTTGACAGGGATAGCTGGAAAATATGTTGCGGACTTTTCAGATATGTCAACGAGGCTTGCGGATAAACCGCCCATTTGTGATAATTGCCAATAGTATAATATTCTCCAGTAGCCGAAACAGTGAACGAAGTCCCTGTTGCCCAATTCTTGCTCAGCGAGAAATAGAAATTAGTTGTCTGCTCTTCCAGCTTAGCATCAGTATTTTCAGGTTTTATATTACCTGTCACATTATTATAAGTCTGAAAATCGTAGTTTTTTGTATAGAGATAGGAAACACCGTAACCTATACCCCAATTATTGGGCAGACTATGTTTCTGGTCTGCATAAACAGAGTAACGGTCAATACGCTGCCGCCGGTCAGGGTATATGCGTTTTCACTATTATCTGTAAGCTGTGTTAACATTGTCTGGTTATTATCAGAAGTGAATCGGGTATAATCACCGCCTAATTCGAGTCCGAAACCGGAACTGTATTGTACAGCTATGTTATGCATCTTATTTTCTGTAAATTTATCGAGAGTGGATTGCTGAAAACTTCCGTCTGCTATACTACGACCGTTTCTGTCGGGAGTAAAACTTCCGGTATAAGCAATATTCAGACGATTCTTTTCATTGATATTGTATTCCAGAGCCGTTCTTACATTATGCATCCAGCTTTTGGTACTTAGTTTCTCATTTTGAGTTATTTCATAAACCTTATCGCCTAATGTATGTCTGGAGAACAAGTCCGTATATTCCATTATTTTGGCATTGTCGGCCCCATACATTACATCCAGAGTTACTTTAGGCGTAGATAATCGGAAATTACCATTCGCACCGCCACTACTGAAATATCTGTTCTGATAGTATGTGCTCAACTCTCCCTGAAATGAATAGTCATTTGAGCGTTTCATCACCACATTGATGACAGCTCCACGCACATGGAGTTCAGGAGGGGCACTGTATATGACTTCTGCTTTCTCTACACGATCTACCGGTGTATTACGCAGCAATGTTTCCAGCTGATCTGCTGTCATAGTCGTAGGCTTGCCGTTCATCACAATTGTAAGAGAACTAGCTCCTGCAAGAGAAAGAGTCCCGTTACTCTCCTGTACCCCCGGTAGTTTGGATATAGCCTCGTATGCATTGTTTACAGCCCGTTTCTCAGAAAGTACCGAAAGATCATATCCAAGCCGCCCGTCTTCTACTTTAACCAATGGTCTTTCACCCTTAATTACCACTTCCTCCAGATTATAGTCTTTCGGCTCCAATGTAATGATGCCGACATCATGAGCCCGACCTTTTATTTGTCTAGTCTGATAAAGTAAGTGCTGGACAATAAGCTGATAACTCTCCGGCTCCGGTTTAAGCATAAATGTACCGTCGGCCGCAGAGATGGTAGCCTCTAAATAAGTTGAATCCAGTAGTTGCATGACAATGGTCGCACCTTCTACCGGTTGTTGATGGATGTCTACTATTGTTCCTTTTATCTGACTAAAGGCCCAAACCGGCAATGCTGTATACAGCAATAGCCCTATCAATCGCTTTGATTTCATTACATTTATTTCTTACGATCGTTTTCTAAAAACTGCCTCTCTTCTTATGCAGTTTCCTGCTTTACCAGTTTTCTGCTACAAATGTATAAGATTATATCAGAAAAGCTTCCTCTTTTCCCTTCTTTAAAAGAAGGCATAATAAACTTTAACTGAAAAACGATAGTGTATAGGAATAATAAAAAAAGTCCTGAAAACCGGTCAAGTTTTCAGGACTTCTCAATGTTTTGCCTCACGGCCTGGTACACCCTCAGGGATTCGAACCCTGGACCCACTGATTAAGAGTCAGTTGCTCTACCAACTGAGCTAAGAGTGCATCCACTATAAATTGTCAAATTTCCCGTGCAACTTCATCTGAAAGTACACCCTCAGGGATTCGAACCCTGGACCCACTGATTAAGAGTCAGTTGCTCTACCAACTGAGCTAAGAGTGCATTTCCTTTCGTTTGCGGGTGCAAAAATATAATCTTTATTTGAATTGACCAAATAAAATGCAGGCAAATCTGAACGATTTCCTGCATTTTATTTTTCTATTTTCTATAACAAGCTGCTATACAAGCTTATACTCATCTTCGTAATAAAGGTGTTGTAGTGTACATTGTTTATATTCGAACAGCTCTTCGGGCTTAAAGAAACGGTTTACCTCTTCTGCAGCCGTCTTGGGAGAGTCGGATGTATGGATAATGTTTTCCTGAGAACTTACACAATAATCACCTCGTATTGTACCCGGAATGGCAACACGGCCGTTTGTAGCTCCTGTCATCGAACGGACGATCTGAACGGCATCTACTCCTTCGTAGCAACAAACAACTACCGGACATGCCATCATCGATTCTTTTACGCGCTGAAAGAAAGGCTTTCCTGCCAGATGCGCATAATGTTCATTCAAAAGTTCGTCTGTAAGCTGCATCATTTTCATACCTGCCAGACGCAAGCCTTTACGTTCGAAACGAGAGGTAACTTCTCCTATTAAGCCACGTTGTACGGCAGATGGTTTCAATATAACCAATGTTTTTTCAAGACTCATAGTGTTTTTCCTTTTTAAGTTTAACGGTGCCAAAGATAAATCTTTCCTGCAAAAAAGAAAAGTTTCAGGCAGAAAAAGCCTCACAGACTCACGGCTCTTTCATTTAAAACAACCTCTATAATCCTTGTTATTCTCCGAAAAACCATTATTTTTGCGCACAGCGATGCAGGAAGCACCGCTTCCGGTGTTTCTTTTTATCGTTCATATAAAATTATTTTTGTAGGCGGAAATCAAATGCGACAGAGGTCGTTTTTTGATTTCCGCCTTAATTTTCGCTATGCGAAAATAAGATTTATTTTGCTGATATGCAACATTTTGCATATCTAATATATAAAAAAGAAACATGCATTCTGCCGTCGTGGCAGCATAATGAAACATCTGAAAGAATTTGTGAAATCAGTGCCGGATTACCGCAGGACAGACAAGGGAAACTACAAATACAAGCTGGAAGATATTCTTCTCCTTGTAATACTCGGACGGCTGGGCAAGTGTATGACAAGACCGGATATAATCAGATTCGGCGAGCGTAATCTGAAACGCTTCCGCTCTTTAGGAATTTTGTTGGACGGTGTGCCTTCTGAACCTACGCTCTGCCGTATATTCAAACATATTGATGATGAAGCCATGTCTGAGCGGATGTCTGAATTTACCTCCACCTTCCATGATGAGCTTGTCGGTTGTGCCGGAGACATCCTCTGTATTGACGGCAAGGCAATGAGAGGGACGGTACTTGAAAACGGACGCACCCCCGACATCGTATCCGCCTATTCCCTTGAAGGAGGTTTCACCCTTGCCACGGACATGTGTGAAGAAAAAAGCAACGAGATAACTTCCGTACCCAAACTGTTGGACAAGGTGGATGTGTCAGGATGCATAGTTACGGCAGACGCCATGTCCTTCCAGAAAGCCATCATAGATAAAATCCGGGAAAAAGGCGGTGATTTCCTTATCGAGCTGAAGGCAAACCAGAGAACTCTGCGATATGGGGTTGAGGACAATGTCGAACTTGCAGAGCCTGTGGATGTATATTCGGAAGGCCCTTTTCTTGAACATGGCAGAATAGAGACCAGAGTATGCCGTATCTTTCGTGGAAATGACCTGATTACGGACAGGAAAAAGTGGAATGGAAATCTGACGGTTGTCGAAATACGGACTGCAACGGAGAGAAAATCTGATGGTCAGAAATCTTCCGAGAGGAGGTTCTATGTCTCCAGTTTTCACGGAAGTGCCAGGCGGCTGAGTACAATAGCCAGAATGCATTGGGCAATAGAAAGCATGCACTGGGACCTTGACCGCAACCTGAGGCAGGACTTCATCAGGCGGAATAGTGCAAGGTCCGCCAGAAACCTTGACACGATACAGAGGATAGTACTGGCAATACTTTCTATATGGAAAGGTAAAAGGAAAAAGCTCTCCGACAAGGCTAAGGGAACGGCCGAACTTATTAGAGAACTTTCTTTGGACTTTACCGCAATGATACATATGCTGGATCAAAAATGAGATAATTTGTAATTTCAGAGGATTCGTAACGTTTTGGGTATCAATCATAACAAAATCCCTACTTCCCATAAGAAGTGGGTGGGGGAATTATGTGCCTTTATCTAAGCTTAAATGAAAGAGCCGTGTCACAGACTTGACTTTAGCTAATTTTTTACTGGTTCTCTGCCAAAGCCTCCTTCTCCGACCGGCAAGTTTGCTCCAAAAGAACGTGATGTTTTTTAAAAAAGTCGGAGATTTTTAGAAATAGTTGCATAATGGCGACACACCGCTTGAATTCAGCGAATTAATGGGATTGTTTTTCACTTCCATTTGAAAAACGACGCTACAAAAAGCACATTTGAGCATGAGTTACGTTACCTAATCGTCACCTTGTCCAAGTCTATAAAACAGACAATATAAGCGGTTATTTTTCAATTGTTTGCATTATTCTTCATAGCTTAAAACAACTCGATAAATAGTAATTTTGTAACAAAAATAATCGAGTTATGAGGAGTACCTTTCGAGTTCTGTTCTACACCAAGAACCAGGCCATAAAAAATGGCCGTGTCCCTGTCATGGGGCGTATTACCGTCAACGGAACGACGGCGAGTTTCAGCTGCAAGCGTGATGTTCCCCTTGCCCTTTGGGATGCCAAAGGCAACTGTGCCAAAGGCAAATCCGAGGAGGCAAGACGGCTGAACCGGGAGCTGGAGAACATCAAGGCACAGATCGGCAAGCACTATCAATATCTCTCGGACCACGATTCGTTCCTGACAGTCAAGAAGGTCTATGACCGCTATAACGGCTTTGGCGAGGAGATCCATTCGTTGATGGAGATCTTCAATATCCAGATCCGGGATTACAAACGGCAGATCGGCAAGACGAAAGCCCAAAGCACCTATCGGGGGTTGGTGGACGAGTACAAGTGTCTGTCCTGTTACCTGAAGGACAAGTTGGGTACGGAGGATATCCCCCTGATGTCGCTGGACATGGATTTCATCAAGAACTATTACAACTGGATGCTTTCCGTGCGCGGGCTGGCCAAGTCAACGGCCTTCGAGCGCGTCAACACACTGAAATGGCTGATGTATCTGGCAATGGACGAGGGATGGATCCACAAGCACCCGTTCAAGAAGTTCGTGTGCAAGCCGGAATACAAGAAACGTCCTTTCCTCTCGGAGGAGGACCTGCAACGCGTTATCAGCGTCAAGCTGAGCTACAGGCGGCAGCAGGCCATCCGGGACATGTTTGTTTTCATGTGCTTCAGCGGCCTGGCCCATGCCGACCTGAAGGAACTTTCTTACCGGAATGTCCACACGGATTCGGACGGGAACACCTGGCTGGTTGGAAACCGTGTGAAGACCAAGGCACCCTATGTTGTCAAGCTGCTCCCGATAGCCGTCGAGCTGATCGAGAAATACAGGGGGTGAACGAATTCAAGGTCTCTTCGGACAGGGTGTTCCCCGTGGGGGAAATAGGGAGTATGGAGGACAGTCTGAAACGTATCGGCGAGAAGGTCGGCTGCAGTGTCCGCGTCAGCCCGCATGTCGGACGTCATACTTTTGCGACCCTGGCCCTGAGCAAGGGCATGCCGCTTGAAACCCTGCAGAAAGTCCTCGGGCACAAGACCATCATCTCCACGCAGGTCTACGCCGAGCTGATCAATCCAAAAATCGGTGAGGACACGGACAGGATGCGTGAGAAGATCGGCGGAATGTTCCGCCTGGCCAACTAAGAAGAAGGGATGCTTATCCGACAGATGGAAAAAAACGCAAAGATAGCCGTCCATATTTTGGGGCGGCTATCTTTTTATAAGTTATACGCAATCACGGGCGATTGTACCCGGCGAGTCCGGATAAGCATCCCTTCTTCTTTTTCTTTACGGCCGGTTATCCGGCGTATTGCCTGTAGTTCCGGTAGTTTTTCCGCAAGGTCTCGTACAGGGCACTCTCAGGATACAGTATTTTCCCTCCGATGGTGGTATAGGGTATGGCTCCTTCATCACGCAGCGTCTGCAGGGTCCTTTTTGAGATGTGCAGCATTTCGCACACGTCTTCCCCCTGCAGGTAATGTTCGTCCGCGATGGCGGGACGTATCCTTGCCGTCGCCGCCTCCAACGATTTTCCGATCTTTTTCATCCATCCGGTCAGTTCCTTGAACTCCTCCGAATCTTTTGTAATGATTTCCGCCATTATTTCCTTCTTTTTTTAATGAGGCCTTCTTCCAATATTTGCCGGATATCCGCTTCCTTGTAAAAGCATTTTCCTCCGATGTTCGAATAAGGGACCAGTCCCCTGTCCCGATGGTTCTGCAGGCTTCTTTTGGAGATGCCGAGGGCCAGGCATACCTCCTGTGCGTCAAGTCACTTTTCCGGTGAGGACGGAGCGATTTTCTTTTGGAAGTCGGCCATCTGTACCGACAGCGTGCTGAGCTTTCTTTTTAGCTCCAGATACGCGTTCGTTTCAATAAGTGTCAGTTCCATAATCTTTTTTTATGATTTCGGGTGCAAGATAACGCAATTTTCCATGCGTGTACGGAACGCGTCAGCCATAGTCATGAAAAGTCGGAAATAGTCAGGGAGTCGGAAAACACGCCCTCCTTCTTTTTGGGGGCGGCATAATGAATCAATCGAACCTGTTTGCCCGGAATATCGGATTAATTTCCTAAAGATAGACTGAGAGGTTGATTCGTATTTTCATGATAACTATGTTTTAATCAAGGTGGTTTATGTACTTTTCATATTCAGGACCTTCGTACGGTGGGTCACCAAAACCTCGTGAGTTAATGGCAATATCAAAGTTTTCAATATCATTACCGTCTTCAGACTTCCTGATTCTATAGGTATAATATTTTTCTCTGCGGTGTATAGGCGCTTTGGTGTAGTCCCAGTCATGCAGATGACAATAGTAAAGCAGAGGGAACGGATTGTTATTGAATTTCAGATTTGTTTTTTTCAGAAAATCATCCATGTGCATACCTCTGCCCAAAACCGCTCCACCGACAATCATTTTACCCGTAAAATACTGGCGTGGACAACGGTTCTTTAGCCATTTTATATTGTCCTCGCTTATAGCTCCGTATAAATCTATATTCCAGTTAATCATTATTCTGCTTACAGGGGCACTGTCTTTTCCGCTTTCATCGTGTGATACCATAATGATTCCCATCGAATCCCATATAAATATTCCGGGTTCCGCAAGACGCTCGTAATGTCCGAATATCTCACACAGTTCTCCTATTGTCATTCCCGGCATGAACGGCTTGCCGTTGTAGGTCATTGTCGTATCTGTAAATACAAACAAGTGCTTCATATTCACCCCCTCTTTTTCGTAGTCTATAGGCGGTTCTTCCGGCAGATGTTCTTCCAAAAATCGGTCTGTCTTGGCCATCAGTGTATCTACTTTTCCCCAAATATTATCTATGCTTCCCATTGCCTTTTCGTGGTTGTAGCTGCACCCTGTACACGAGCTGAGTGCGGACAGGCAAAGCAGTCCGAAGCATAGGGCAACGGCTGCCGGTGCGGGGAGGAATGGATACTTGCGGATATAGAGTCCCGAACCGGTCATTGTTTGTTGTTCCATAGGCATGTGTGTTTAATGGCTTGTTGCCGATTGGTGATGTGGCAAATATAGAAAAATGTTTTTTTCAGTATGCTTATGGATGGGGGGTGTTTCACCGGAATGTGTTGTAGAATATGTTTAAACTTGCTTTCTTGCGGTGTTCTCGTATCCCACATTTTTGCCATTTGTGCGTACTTTGTGTTTAAAAAGGTCACCTGAAGGTCACCATAAACGAAATCAGGCATCTGCGATTGCTTGCAAATGACTGATTTTCAATGTAGACTAGCCTGGGCTTGAACCAAGGACTTCCAGATTATGAGATATCATTTCCGGACTTCCCATTCCTCAATCGTCCCCGTCTGGGAAGAAAAGCTCACACCCACTTTCACCACCTGACGGGCACCCGCTTCATACTCACGGGCATACCCTTTCGCTTCAATCTGCTTCAGCGCTTCGGCAGCCGTGCCATCCAGCTTGAATTCAAAGATATACACGCACTGCGGTGTCTCCACGATGCCATCCACCCGACCTTCACTCTGCTCCTTTTCTACCAGGACCGTATAGACGCTCATCAGGCGGAGCAGCAGGTAGAAAGTATACTGGAAATAGCGTTCCCTTTCCGGCTCGCTTTCCTTGCGGCGCATGGTATAGGGAATGCTGGCCAGGAACGAGGTCAGCATCTGGCGGAAGGAATCCAGTTCACCGTCTTCCAAAGCAAACGCCAAGTCCTGTGCCAAGTTGCTGACATTCTCCTTTATCTTCAGATAATTGGAAGCCACCAGGGTGAGAAAACCGTTTTTAACCTCATTGTTGGGGAAGTCCAGCAGGAAGGTCTTCCGGCGTTTGTCGTAATCCTTGATGGTGAGATAGCCGCTCTGGTAAATCATCGGCAACGGATATTCTGTATCTGCCTTATAATTCACAAACTCATCCTGTGAATAATACATACCCGACAACTGATCAATCCCTTCATGAAAATGGTTCATCAGGCGAATGAGATACGTCGGTGTGCCCGAAGCAAACCAAAAGTCGCGGATGTCCTGGCTGTCGAACGCATTCAAAACACTGAACGGATTGTAGATGTCCGTCATCTCTTTGCTGAAGTGATAACCGTCGTAATGCCGCTTTAACCGCTGACGCATTTCCTCTTCCGTGCAGCCTTCCGATGCCGCCATTTCCCGGATAGGTTCTGCAAATTGGGTATGCAGTTCTTCTTCCGTGATGCCGCATAGAGCCTCGTATTTATCGAACATACTGATGTCTTTGGGCTGGTTGAAACCGCTGAACACACTGACTTGCGAGAACTTGGTGACACCCGTCAGGAAGACAAAACGCAGCGAAGCGTCAGCCAGTTTAAACACCGAATAGAAAGCCTTCAGAATCTCACGGTTCTGTTCCAGCAGCTCCGGGTCTTTCTCCAGCACATCCAGCAGAGGCTTGTCGTATTCGTCCACCAAGACCACTGCCCCTCGCCCTGTCTGCTCGGCAGCAGCCTGCAAGATACGATTGAAACGGGAACCCAGATTGGTGTCGACTCCAGAACTGATTCCAAATTCTTCTTCCCAATCATACAGATATCCCTCTATTTTCAGGTGCAAGGCACCCGGCATTGTAAAATCAACTCCGTTAAAATCAAAATGGAACACCCGGTGCACGTGCCAGTCGTGTTCCAACGCATCGATTTTCAAGCCAGCAAACAATTCCTTCTTCCCTTCGAAATAAGCACGAAGCGTAGAGAGCAGCAGGCTCTTGCCGAAACGTCGGGGACGGCTCAGAAAATAAATCTGTCCTTGGGTTACCAAAGAATAAATTAAATCTGTCTTGTCTACATAAACAAAACCGTCTTTGACTATTTTTTCAAAAGTTTGTATGCCAATCGGATATATCATAACTCATCTGTTTTTAAAGCGTAACATGAAGTTAAGACAAAGTTAGCGATTTTTGGAAAGAACATGCTATCTACCATTCAAAAAAAACAGCTTACCTGTTTTTAACAACTTAATATATGATAATTTGATGTTTGCTCTGCATAAATAAATATAATAGACTTCATATTAAATACTTTTTAGTAATATATCAAATAAAATTTGTATCATTGATGCTTCAATAATCACAGGTAGTACTTATTAAGTATACACATAAAACTCTCTGTTTTTGTATAATCCGTAGACATCAAGATAGTATAGTAAAATATATATCGATCCTCTATATTAAAATTTTTAAGTTTGGTATAATCATAAGAATCCATAACCATATATTCTACAATCCCTTCTCCTTCAAATCGTTCAAAAAAAAGGAGTTCATTTTCTTCCATAAAATCCTTCTTTACATTTGTCATCCTTCCCAATGGCACACCTCCAACCAGAATATTGCCTTTAAAATAAGTCTTGGGATTATCTTCTTTCATACTTTTTACTAAATCTCGCCAATCATCGTCATTTGCAAGTTCCAGTGCTTTGCCAATTGTCAAATTCCAACGAATATCCACCATCATCACTGTTTGAATGCCATCCCTCAATTGGGTACTGACCATTACTCCCCAGTCATCCCAGAAGTAAGTTATATACTCATGAAAGAAAGCCTTTCCTTTATACGTACGTGTATAAGGTTCACCGAAGATCTCCGTCACCTCTTCAATATTCATTCCCGGCCAGAACTCTTTGCCGTTATACGATATTTTATCGCCGTCGAAAATAAACAGATGCTCGGTGTTTACCCCCATTTCTTCCAGTTCCGAGCGGCTGTAGCGAGTGCCATACAGACCGTCCGTTCTTTCTCCACAGGCTGTTAGCGTGAAGAACAATACTATAAGATACACTGACAGGTTGATTTGTATTTTCATGACAACTATGTTTTAATCAAGGTGGCTTATGTACTTTTCATATTCAGGACCTTCGTACGGTGGGTCACCAAAACCTCGTGAACTAATGGCAATATCAAAGTGTGATATATCATTTCCGTCATCAGACTTTTTGATTTTATAGGTATAATATTTTTCTCTGCGGTGTATAGGCGCTTTGGTGTAGTCCCAGTCATGCAAATGACAATAGTAAAGTAGAGGGAACGGATTGTTATTGAATTTCAGATTTGTTTTTTTCAGAAAATCATCAATGTGCATACTTCTACCCAAAACCGCTCCACCGACAACTATTTTACCAGTAAAATACTGGCGTGGACAACGGTTCTTTAGCCATTTTATATTGTCCTCGCTTATAGCTCCGTATAAATCTATATTCCAGTCAATCAGCATCCTGCTTACAGGGGCACTGTTTTTTCCGCTTTCATCGTCTGATACCATAGTGATTCCCATAGAATCCCATATAAATATTCCGGGTTCCGCAAGACGTTCGTAATGTCCGAATATCTCACACAGTTCTCCTATTGTCATTCCCGGCGTGAACGGCTTGCCGTTGTAGGTCATTGTCGTATCTGTAAATACAAACAAGTGCTTCATATTCACCCCCTCTTTTTCGTAGTCTATAGGCGGTTCTTCCGGCAGATGTTCTTCCAAAAAACTGTTTGTCTTGGCCATCAGCGTATCTACTTTGCCCAAAATGTTATCTATGCTTCCCATCGTCTTTTGGTGGTTGTAGCTGCACCCTGTACAGGAGCTGAGCGCGGACAGGCAAAGCAGTCCGAAGAATAGGGTAACGGCTGCCGAAGCGGGGAGGAATGGATGCTTGTTCATATTATTGTGATTTATAGTTTTACATTTATTATTTCTGAAAGTTCTTATTTTTAGACCAATTTACCAAGTATTGATATCTTCCATTCTGTCCTGATCTGCTTCCTGTTTGTCATTGTTCTTGTATTTCTCAAAATTTGGTATATTCTGCAATTCTTCCTCCTCCATATATAGTTGAATGAAGCGGGCGAATTGTCTGGCAGCGTTTATACCGCCTGCAATACCCAAAGATATTCTGCCTAATGTACGTTGAGGGTTGGCTATTACTATTTCTTCTTGTCCTTTTCCGCTGAAAGTCTTCGCATAATAGTTCCCACAGAGTGTGACAACAAGCTGATTATATGGATATATTTTCTTCTTTTGAAATATGAATTTACTGGATATAGTGACTGTTTTAGTTTCGCGATTAAAAACAATTCGTTGCCAAGGCTGTAAAATGGCATTTACTCCTACTGTTATTAAAATTATCTCAAATTCAATAAGTAATAATGCAATTACATAATTTTCGGTTAAAACTTTTGAAGGAGTAATATCCCCTCCCCAAATAAGTATTAATAATATAAAGAGAGAGATTATTAAGGAAAAAACTCTCTCTAATATATGATCATTATCAATTATAATTTGCTTATCATCAATTTTGTCAAATTTAAATTTATTACCTGTTAAATCTTTCCAATAATCTGGTATAGTTATATATTTAAGTTCTATGTTATTTTTCAATGAAATCTTAGGATATAGATTCCAAACAGCTTTTGAAATCATATATACACAAAAGCAAAACACCATATTAATGGCTAACAATCCAAGTGCCAGATTAATAAAAGTAACCTTTTGATGATAATTAAAGAATGCTATAAGAAAAGTAATTAAAGACCATGAGAAAGCTGATGCAAATAGAACACTCTGCCACTTTCTTTTATGCCATTTCTCTTTTCTCATTTCGGCTTCCTGACACCCGGTATCTCCTATTATATTCTTGCGATGTTGCCAGTTTTTATTATTTTCGGATTTCATGATTGTATCTGTTTTAGTTGATTTCCCATATCTCTTTCCGTTTTCATTCTACATCTACATTTATATACTTTTCATATTCAGGACCTTCGTACGGTGGGTCACCAAAACCTCGTGAGTTAATGGCAATATCAAAGTTTTCAATATCATTACCGTCTTCAGACTTCCTGATTCTATAGGTATAATATTCTTCTCTGCGGTGTATAGGCGCTTTAGTGTAGTCCCAGTCATGCAGATGACAATAGTAAAGCAGGGGGAACGGATTATTATTGAATTTCAGATTTGTTTTTTCCAGAAAATCATCAATGTGCATGCCTCTGCCCAAAACCGCTCCACCGACAATCATTTTACCCGCAAAATACTGGCGTGGGCAACGGTTCTTTAGCCATTTCAAGTTTTCTTCGGATAGAAAATCATCTAATTCTATATTCCAGTTAATCATTATTCTGCTTACAGGGGCACTGTCTTTTCCGCTTTCATCGTCTGATACCATAATGATTCCCATAGAATCCCATATAAATATTCCGGGTTCCGCAAGACGTTCGTAATGTCCGAATATCTCACACAGTTCTCCTATTGTCATTCCCGGCATGAACGGCTTGCCGTTGTAGGTCATTGTCGTATCTGTAAATACAAACAGGTGCTTCCTGTTCACCCCCTCTTTTTCGTAGTCTATAGGCGGTTCTTCCGGCAGATGTTCTTCCAAAAACCGGTCTGTTTTTTTCATCAGTGTATCTACTTTGCCCAAAATGTTATCTATGCTTCCCATCGCCTTTTGGTGGTTGTAGCTGCACCCTGTACACGAGCTGAGTGCGGACAGGCAAAGCAGCCCGAAGCATAGGGCAACGGCTGCCGAAGCGGGGAGGAATGGATGTTTGTTCATATTATTCTTTGATCGTTGGTTTAAGAAATCATTACTGTCCCGTAAAAGTGGATAAATAGTTCTTTGAAATAACTGAAATATAGCTTATTATACTCTATTTGTAAAGCGCGACGATTTGAAATTGTACCTTTGAAACCAAATCAAATGGCTTCAAATGAATCAAGACAAATATGTTTTCGCTCAATTGGTAGAGTTTTTGAACAACAATAAATTCAGAAGAATCGTGGACAAATACGATGGAAATCGTTACGTCAAACATTTCACTTGCTGGAACCAGCTTCTTGCTATGATGTTCGGACAGCTAAGCAATCGTGAGAGCCTACGCGACCTGATTGTTGCATTGGAAGCACATCAAGCCAAGTGTTATCATTTGGGATTGGGTCGTGAACCCTTGGCCAAAACCACACTTGCATCAGCTAACCAAAATAGGGATTACAGAATCTTTGAAGATTTTGCATTCTTCATGATGAAAGAAGCCAGTGATAAACGAGCTACTCATATTCTGGATATCGAAGGAAAGAAGTACGCTTTTGATTCAACCACCATTCCGTTATGTTTGGCAACATTTCCTTGGGCTAAATTTCGAAGTAAAAAAGGTGGAGTCAAGGCACATGTCCTTTATGACATTGAGGCTCAGGTTCCGGCTTTTTTTACAGTAACCACAGCTTCAAAACATGACTCAACAGCAATGTCTGCAATTCATTATGAACCAAATGCATACTATATTTTTGATAGAGCGTATGATTCGTTTAAGGAACTATATCGGATTCATCTTACTGGCTCTTTCTTTGTCGTAAGAGCCAAGTCGAATCTTAAATTTAAGTTCTGCAAATGGAAACGCAGACTACCAAAGAATATACTATCTGATGCTGAAGTGAAATTATCAGGATATACCTCTGAAAAGAAGTATCCGGAATCATTCAGGATTATCAGGTTCTATGATGAAGAAGATGATCGTGAATTTACCTTCCTGACAAATGCCAAACATATATCTGCACTTGATGTAGCTAATCTCTATAAAAAGAGATGGCTTGTAGAACTGTTCTTCAAATGGTTGAAGCAGCACCTTAAAATCAAAAGGTTCTGGGGCGCCACAGAAAACGCAGTCCGTATTCAGATAAGTGTGGCTATTATCACTTATTGTTTGGTAGCTATTATCCAACATGATTTGCACTTAAGCCGTTCGACCTATGAGGTCCTACAGATTTTGAGCATTTCATTAACGGATAAAACACCTTTACAAGAGTTGTTCAATAAGACTAATTTCAATGATGTCAAAGAGCAATTAAATCCCCTTTTCCCGGGGTTGTTTGATTAATATTTAATTCGTCCCGATTTTAACGGGACACTAATGTTAAGAAATGATTATTCAATACAAAGAAACCATCGTTTATCTATTGATATACTTTAAATCATAACGGGAATCAATTTATTTGTTCCTTTTTTCATGCTTAAATGAAGTTCTATATATCCATATTTTATGTATGAACTATTTTTTTCATCTCTTAAAAATAGCAAAGCAGCGGGAAAGCCACCATGTTTTTTCGATTTTAAAGAAATACTTTTTCCGTCAGTTGAGAATACCATTCTATATTCTTCAATCGGTTGTAATTCATTTACAGAGTACTTATTAATAACATCAACATTACCTTTCCAGTCTCTCTCTATGTCTTTTTGAGATTGATACAAAGTAACACCTATTTCTTGGTAAGTAGGCCAAAAATATTCCTTCAATTCGTTTATCTTTTTTTCGGCAATCATTTGTCTTACTCGCTTATATTCTTCTACCACTTTCTGTTCTATATTGGGTATTTCACGCAAATCGACATACTCGTCCCATGTTGTGATTTCGTATGGCACTTGTGCATCAAACTCTTTTTCTATTTCAATCTGCGGTAACCCTTCTTCGGGAATCTCTATTTCTGGTAATTCAAATACCTTATGCCATATTCTGTTACCCATACTATCCAGTTTCTCTGTAAAATCATAATATCCAATTTCCAGTCTGAAAGGTTTATCATTAACTATAGTTTTCCTACTCGGAAATGGTTTCAGACTGATTGATATACTCTGCTTGCCGGATTTGAATATTACCGGATTTATAGCTATGGATGTTTCGCCGATATTTACAGGTTCTGTAACTTCTGCTGATATATTATCGTTTATTCTTAGTTCGAACAGACACCCTCTGTTTCCGTATCTCGCATAATAAACAGGTCTACTTTCATTTTTGTAAACCATAGAGTCCACCTGTATTTCCATACCTGATTCAGGAGCGAATGTACCGTCTTTCTTTTGTGCTTGAGCGCATCCTGCAAGGTTCATGCCCAGCATCGTTATAATCATTATCGCTTTTAGTTTCATACTGCTTTTCATTTTCATATCTTTAATTTTTTAGTTGCTGCTTCAAAGTTATACCGCCACCCCTAAACTCCCTTTTTCGTTTTCCGATTATTCTTTGCTAACCGTTCAAAGTAGAAATAAAGTAGCATCCGTTTTTTAACCTTGAGTGCTCATAAAATAGAATTTATATCATAAGAGGAATCAGCTTATCAGTTCCTTTTTTCATTCCGAGATGTAACTCAATATATCCACATTCTAACTCAGCCCCACTATTTACTTCTTTAACAAAAACTAATGCGCTTGGGAATCCACCATATTTATTTGACCGTAAAGATACGCTCCGACCATTACTGGAATACACGATGCGATACTCTTCTATTGGTTGAAGGTCACTTGTTGAGTATTTCTTTATAAGTTTACAGGTGTTGTTCCAACTCAAGTCTATATCTTCTTTTGTTTGATATATGGTAATTGCAAATTCTCGATAGGAGGGCATAAAATATTTCTTTAACTGTTCTAAATTTTTCTGCGCTATTAATTTTCTGACATATTCATACTCTTTGACGATTTTCTGTTCAATATCAGGTATTGTTCTTAAATCAACACAATCATCCCAATAAGTATATTGATAAGGTACATTTGCTTCGAATTCGCCCCTCATATCAATGTATGGCAACCCTTTTTCCGGTATTTCAATATCTGGAAGAGTAAAAACTGTATGCCAAGTCGCTTCTCCCGACTCATCTACTTCTTCTGTAGAATCATAATAACCAATTTCCAAGCGAAACGGCTTTGCATTACTTATGACTTCTTCTCCTTTTATGGGCGACAAATGGACTTCAATAGTTTGCTTTCCTGATTTAAATATAGTAGGATTAATTGTTATCAATGCTTCACCTATATTTGTCGACTTCGTCATTTCTGTAATCAGTATATCATTTACTCTCAATTCAAATAAGCAACCCCGATTACCATATTTGGCATAGTATACAGGTCTACCTTCATTTTTATAAACATAAGAGTCCACATTTTCTTTGGGTACATTACCAATCTCTTTGACATTCGAGTACTCTTGCTTATTTTGAGCATTGGAGCATCCGCCAAGCCCAAAACTAAGTAATCCCATAATCAAAAGTGTTGTAATATCCATAATTGTTCTCATATTTGATATTTGAATTTTCGCAATATTTTTTAATTAACTCTCTCTATAAAAAGCTATGCATTACTCAGACGGTGCTTCCGGAGTCGGGTCAAACTCCCTTTCCGCTTTTACCCACGGAAGAGGTTCTGTTCTTGCCTTAGCCACGGAGTATTCCGGAATACCGGAAGTCGTGGTGAAAAGCTGGTACCTTCCGTACATTTTCTTTAAGTCTTCTTTCTGTTCTCTGGTAAGTTCTGTTACACCCGGATTCACCCTGCCTTCCGCATGGTAACCGCAAGATAAACAGACAAGTCCTATGATAACCAGTATTTTCAGTTTCATATTAAAATTCATTTTCATTGTTTCATTTCTGTTGATTTTTAGTTTACTTGATATATTTTACCTCATCCGTTTCACTGTCGCATAGGAAACAGTCGGTCAATACCGTATTGTCCGGGATTACGATGGATTCTATGAACAGGAAATCTGACATTTTACAACAGAAGGGCTTGTCTGCTTGTATTCTTACATCCAGACACTTTGAAAGTCAGCGATAACAGTCCTAATGTTAAAATCTTGTTGTTCATACGCTATGTTATTTAGTGTTATTTCTTGATAATTTACTGGATAAAGGTATCAAATTACATTGAATTATAGCAATATAATCCTATATTTTTCATCTTATATATTTTCCTTTCTTTAGAGGATAAATAAACGGTAAAGACAGTTCTTTTGCGAATGAAATTGTCGCTATACTATAATCATGACTGATTCTTATTGACATTGATAAAGGGAAATCTTCACACCAATATTCAATGACTGGATACAACGCTCCATCCTCAGCGAAGTCTGTTTCTGAAGCAAGGTCAATATAATCAGATATAGAAGCGTAACCTTCACATTTTTCTTTTTGCTTTTGGTGAATCTTTTGCGAGGACAAGGCAAAATATATTCTTCTGTCATCAATTTTTCTGATTATGAGTTCTTGAGATATGGTGTCATTTTTATAATACAACGTGTCTATCTTACTCCTGACTGCACACGGCGAAAATGAAGATAAAAACATCAGCTTTTCAGACAAATCATAGGTAATTATCCTGCTCTCCAAGTCGCGGTATTGTCTGTCGAAGATTTCTTCATTATAAGCAGCCATAACAAAATTATTATACTTATTTGAATAGACAAATTGGGCTTTGAAACTATTGAATATTCCTGGCAAAGTTATTAATACAAGAATTAAAAGTGTTTTCAGTTTCATACTCAAATTCGTTTTTATTATTCTATTTTTTTCGTATCTGTTTGTGCATAGCCGTTGAAACCTAACATTGCAACGAGCAGGACAAGAATCATTGATTTCATATTATGTGTATTATTGGTTTTCTATATTTATGTACTTTTCATATTCAGGACCTTCGTACGGTGGGTCACCAAAACCTCGTGAGTTAATGGCAATATCAAAGTGTGATATATCATTACCGTCATCAGACTTCTTGATTTTATAGGTATAATATTCTTCTCTGCGGTGTATAGGCGCTTTGGTGTAGTCCCAGTCATACAAGTCACAGTAATAAAGCAGAGGGAACGGATTGTTATCGAATTTCAGATTTGTTTTTTTCAGAAAATCATCCATGTGCATACCTCTGCCCAAAACCGCTCCACCGACAACTATTTTACCAGTAAAATACTGGCGTGGACAACGGTTCTTTAGCCATTTTATATTGTCCTCGCTTATAGCTCCGTATAAATCTATATTCCAGTCAATCAGCATCCTGCTTACAGGGGCACTGTCTTTTCCGCTTTCATCGTGTGATACCATAGTGATTCCCATAGAATCCCATATAAATATTCCGGGTTCCGCAAGACGCTCGTAATGTCCGAATATCTCACACAGTTCTCCTATTGTCATTCCCGGCATGAACGGCTTGCCGTTGTAGGTCATTGTCGTATCTGTAAATACAAACAGGTGCTTCCTATTCACCCCCTCTTTTTCGTAGTCTATAGGCGGTTCTTCCGGCAGATGTTCTTCCAAAAATCGGTCTGTTTTTTTCATCAGTGTATCTACTTTTCCCAAAATGTTATCTATGCTTCCCATCGCCTTTTCGTGGTTGTAGCTGCACCCTGTACAGGAGCTGAGCGCGGACAGGCAAAGCAGTCCGAAGAATAGGGCAACGGCTGTCGGAGCGGGGAGGAATGGATGCTTGTTCATATTATTGTGATTTAAAATTTTGTATATATTCCCGCAAAGCCTATTGTTTATCATCTCGGCATTTGGTAACCTACCATGTATTCTGCTCCACAGAAGCGGCACTGGTGGCGTGCCTCGTGCAAGCCTTCGCCCGAGCCGGTGGCCGGCTTTACCATATGATAATCTTCTGTGCGGTGCAGAGTGAGGTGGTGACATTCGGGACAAAGCTCGTAGCCTTCTTTGGTGAGAGGCATACGCAGCTTGAACCGTTCGCCACAGTCCGGACACTCGCAGACGAGGATATAGGCTGTTTTCAGTTTGAGTTCGAGCCGCTCGCCGTCGGTGAGGAGCGGCAGATTCTCTTCTCCAACAGGCAGGGGCATGGAGTGTACTTTCCTTCCCATACAGTTGGGGCAGGGATAGTGGCGGCGCAGCAGTCTGATTTTCTGCAAACGATGGTAGTGTATTGCCGCCAGCACGGCGGGCCATACGGGGAAGAGCCATAGCATGGCCACTAATGTGCGTACCGTAAACGGACGACGGGTGGCGAGCAGTTCGAGGGCGGCTTCCGAAGTATCGGATTTGAGACATAGTTTGCGACGCATTACTCCAAAGGTAGCAAGGTTTATCAATAAAAGTGTAATCCGTCCTGTCCGTGAATCGAAGATGGAAAGGTAAACGGGTATCGCAGTCTCTTCCAGCCACGATTTCTGTGGAAGGATAATTCCTTCCCGATGTTCCGGTGCCGTTGTAGAAGAATGAGATACACCTGCCATCAACAGAAACAGAAGTACGCCCGCTATCCGGCGGTAAGAGCGTTGGGGGTTATCTTCCCGATAACGGCTCGTCTTGCTGCTGTTTACCTTCAGCAGCAGGAGCAGTAATGCCGAAAAGACCGCTATGGCGATGAGGGCGAACAAGGCGAGCAGCACGAACCCTGCCGGGTCGTAGGTACAACCTATGCCCGTAACCGACATATCGCCGAGAAGGAGAAAGATGCCTGCCACTACCGACACTTGCAGGGCAAAGCAAGGCAGTACGATTGCATAGAGAAAAAACTCCGGCAGATGGGCGTTTTTTACGAAACGCCAACACCGTTTCCACAGACTTGAATGGGCGGATGGAATATCTGTATTCTGTTTCATGAGGTGATTTAGTTTTTGGTTTCACATCGGATGTTTCACGGAGAGCGGACCACCAAAGGGGCGGACTACCGGGAGAAGAGTACTTCGGGTTTTCCGCCGCCCATCGGATAACGCACCTTGAGGAGCGGACGGTCGGCAGCGGTGTCGGGGAGGTAGATGTACAGGGCGTCGGCTTCCGTGTAGGTCTTGTACCAGCGGTACATGAGGGGACTGTCGTCCGGCTCTACGGGTTTCGACAACTGCCGGATGTCTTCATCGGTGAGGAAGGACAGAAATTCCCGCCGCCCTACGAGGGAGTCGATGTATTCCTCCACGTGCTTGTCCAATTCGTTGCTCAGGGAGTCGGCGGCGGCGTCGGTGTAGCGGTCCATCAGGGCTGTGGCGCAACGGTCTATTGTCTCCCAATCGGGCTTCATGTCTGCCTTGACATACAGGCTGCCGATTCCTGCGCCGCTCAGGAAAGCGACATACGACACGACATCATCGCCGTAGCGGTCGTGAAAGCAGGTCATTGCTTCCAGATAATCGCCCTTGAACTCTACAGCAGCTTCGTATCCCTTCTTCACCCATTCGCGGTACAGCTCCTTGTAGTTCTTTGAGTTGGCGTCCTTCAGTTCGTCCTCCAGCCGGCGCCCCACTAACTCGCCTGCCGTTTCGTGGAAGTGCCGCAGCTCTTCTTCCGTAGGCTGGTAGTGCGGGCGGGCGGCAAGCTCCAGCGCTTGAGGCGTGATGCCGAGCGAGTCGCAGTTCTCTTCCTTATACGTGATGCACCATTCTCCGAAGCCCATGTGCGGATTCCGGTACCATTGCAGCAGTCCTTTGCCGCCGAACGCATATCCCCCTCTCCAGCTCATCGGCTTTTGTCCCTTTATCGGGATGATTTCCAGCTTGCCTATCTGCTTGTTATACTTCATGTCGTATTCGAGTATCACATCGCCGGGCGCAGACTTGAACAGTTTGAACTTCACGCCATCGAACTCGTATTCCTTTCCTTCGGGCAGCAGCGGGATGCGGATGTACTTCCAGCGCAGGGGCGGAAGCAGTTCCGCTTCGATGCTTCCTTCGATGTCGGCAGAGCGCGATTTGTTGGTGCGGAACGACAGAGAGAACTTCTTCTCTAGCGGGGACATGTAGAGCATGGCAGAGCCGAGCAATTTCAGCGTATCTCCTTCCGTGTTCCGCAGGCGGGACAAGAGGTTGAACCGCATGTTTCCGAACATCTTGATGGAGGCAATCTTCTGCTCGTAGGGATTGTCGGAGGAGAGGTTGTCCGGGATTTCGTCTGCTTGGTTCCAGTTCTCATCCGGGTCATATACTCCGTCAAGCGCCAGCCTGCCGGAAACCGCATAAGTCTCGTCCTCCCCCAGCCGGGCATGGGTCATCCAGTCTTTCAGGGGAGCCGGGTCGAACTCGCCTCCGGTTTCCTCCCACGGCAGGGGTTCGGTTCTTTCTTTCGCCTCCTTGCCTTCCGGAATGCCGGGCTTTATGTCGGTGAAAGCTTGATACCATTTGTACAAATACTTCAAGTTGTCTTTCTGTTCTTTGGTAAGTTCCGTTACGTTGGAGTTCCGCCCCGTCTGGCAGCTTCCCAATGCGGACACGCTCAATAGTGCCATAATGATAAGTGTTTTCAGTTTCATCTATTTTGTTATGTTTTTGAGTAGTTTCTATTTTACTAATTTCCCATTTTTTAATTTTGGGAAGCTTTAATTCATTTGATATATTTTACCTCATCCGTTTCACTGTCGCATAGGAAACAGTCGGTCAATACCGTATTGTCCGGGATTACGATGTATTCTACGTTTTCCGGAGCGAAGAGTTTGAACACAAACTGTTTTTTCCAAAGACCGACTAATACTAAATCGTTTGGATTTTCATATTTTATTTCATTCTTCTGACAATACCATGATACTCTTGTGTAACAATGTATTATTCCGTGCTTCATTTTTGTCAGTCTTTGCTTAAATTCATCCGTACCGTATATATATCCCATATAAGCGTCTGTTACAAGGGATATACTGGGATATATCGGTTTTGGGAAACCTGCCGCCTTTCTGCGCAGGAAGTCTTTCTCGCGGTAGGGGTCGAACGCTTCGCCTTGCGGCAGCGGGCGATTCTTGTCCATATAGAGTACATAGAATGGCCACCAATCGGAATCATATTCTGCAAGAACAGGTATGGCTGCTTTAGTTCGCGGATGTAAAAAACAAAACCTAAATGCAAGGTTCATAGTACCTTTTGAATATCCCGGAATGACCTCCGAGAAAGGAACAGTACAACGAGGAAAGAACAGATGGCGTGGAAATGTTACAGTACCGTTCATCCTGTCCAGTACAAATCTACGCTTATGTGCAAATACTTGGCTGACCAGCAGAATAAATGGAGCTAAAATAAATGCTCCACTGAATGGAGGCCAGTAAATTTCACTGTACGGGTTGTCTATTTCTTTGCAGAACAAGAATAGCCCAGTGCATAAAATAGCTGCTCCGATACCTATCAGAAATCCGCGTATTTCAGAAGGTGTAGTGAAAATAAGAAATTGGTCATCTGCCCTTTCCACCTTGTAGAAATCGGCAATTTCAGTTGTCAATACGGCTGGGAACGGATATATGATATGTTTTACTTTTTCTCTTTTCCCACTCCATATTCTCATTGCTATTAATAAGAATATAGTTATAACTCCCAATAGTGCCAAAAAAATTGTTCCTGATATAAACACTATTAATAGTTTTCCCCATAAATATTCAAAAAACAGGAATTTCCGGGCAGGGTAATGTTTGATAAGATAATCTATTCCGGAAAGACATATTCCAGAAATTGGAAATGTGCATAATAGAACTAAGATTCCGGCTATAATTCTGATTGTAGAGGGTCTGTTAATGTCTGTTTTTGGTTCCATATCTCTTTCCGTTTTCATTCTACATCTACATTTATGTACAAATTGTTCAAAAATCAAAAGAGTTGTGGCGGTAAGATGTATGTGTACGGTGAATCTTATGCCCTACGATGTATTTAGCACCGCAGTATTTACATTCATGACGCGCTTCCTTCAGTCCTTCGGAGAATTCAGTAGGAGATTTCACCACAGTGTATGCTTCTTTCCGGTGTAAGGTGATACCTTGGCAATCCGGACAATATTCATAGAGACCTGTTGCAAGAGGGATGCGCACTTTCACCTTTTCTCCGCAGTCGGTGCAGGTGTACACATGGATGCAGACGGTTTGCAGATTGAGTTCCATTCGTTCCTGTGGGGTGAAGAGCCGGGCATCTTTCTTTATCTCCTGTGCCGACATCTCGCGCAGGGTCTCTTTTCCGCATTTCGGGCAAGTGCGGCTCTGGCTGAGTATCTGTTTGCGTAATCTCAGTCTGTACCATAGCATCACAGCTGCAATGGCAGGCCATACGGGAACCAGCCACAGCAGACCGATGAGGGTGCGCCAGGCAAATGCCTGCTCCGTGAGTTGCTGTTCCAAAGCAGTGGATGCCGTTTTGCCTTTGGGTTGCAGGTAATTTTTCAGTCCTTTCCATGTCAGCCAGTTGAGGAGAAGAAGGGAAAGAAGGGAAAGGCTTCCCAATATAAGCAAAGGTAGTGTGGTCATTGTTTGCCTCCTTTCTCGTTGGTTTCTTCGATGCGTCTGTAAGAACGCTCTATGTCTTCTAAAATGTATGCGTCCAGCTTACTGCCGTTGAACTTGAACAGGAAGGCCAGAAGTCCCATATATCCGAAGGTGAACAGGGCAGCACTCAGTACCAGCATCGCCACGTCGCTGAACGCTGCTTCGGAAAACAACCAAGTGAAAAGTGTCATCCCTGAAAGGCTGATGCACAGGGTGGATGCAGCCAGCAGGGCGAGTGTAAGGAATGGGATGAGCATCATTCCTATGAGGCTCCGCCACATTTCTTTGCAGAACTTGGGGTGATGACCGGTGAGGGCAAACCCGAAGAGGGAGCAGCCTGCAGCGGTGAACAGCACAACGAACAGTCCGAAAAATGCCCATGCCACCCACTCCTGCCAGGATCCTGCGGCAAGCATTCCGCCGAGGTCTGTCCAACGGTTGTTTTCATCACATACGATTTGCCATAAGTAATACAGCACAGAGATGAAGCCTGCTGTGGAGAGGATGACGAGAACGGACGGCAGGCAGCCTGTCGGCTTTTTGCGGTACTGGCGTATCCGCAACAGTATCAGCATGGAGAACAGCAGCTGGACAGCTATAAGGATATAGAGCCCCGAACCGGTCATTGTTTGTTGTTCCATAGGCATGTGTTTTTAATGGCTTGTTGCCGATTGGTGATGTGGCAAATATAGAGAATGATTCTTTAGTATGCTTATAGATGGATTTATTTTCACCGGAATGTGTTGTAGAATATGTTTGAACTTGCTTTCTCGCGGTGTTCTCGTATCCCACATTTTTGTCATTTTCATGTGATTTAAAATTAGCTTATTATAGCCTGTTTCTTATTTCTTGAACATTTTTCTCTCCAATTTTTGCAACTCCATTGTTGCCTCAATGTAAGGGCCATCTACTTTGATGAGTAAATCTTCAAATTCTTTTTTTGCCCGGAAGAGCTTTACGACATCCTCGCCTTCCATGAACAGTCCGATATATTCGTCATCTGGTTTCCAAAGATACACGGGTATGTCCTTGCCCTTTGATACCATCGAGTTTATCAGAATCTTTTTAAGTTCGTCTTTACCTGTTTCTGCTTTCTGCAGGGCAGGTTTACCATATTTCTGCCTGGCAGTTTCTACCAGTTTTTCGAAGCCTGTTTTATTCATCTTCGTTTCGCAGGCCATCGATATTAATTTGCTTTGTGCATTGGTTATCAAATTCAGTTTTCCAAAATCGGTATCACAAAAAGTTGTTTTCTTGGTAGCAAGACTGTCCATACTTATATAATATACTAAAATCGGATATTTCTCAGTCCGCGAAACATACATGTCTTTTGTGTATTTCACATAGCGATAGTTTACTTCTTTGCGGGTCTCTTTGGGATTATCGAAATCAATATATGGAGAGCAAAAACGTTCCACATCGATGTCATAGTCCGGGTTATCCATGTTGATAATCTGTTTGTCTGATTGTGCATGGGCTGTTGCGCCGAATAAGCATAAAAATGCTGTCAATCCAATGATGATAAGTGTTTTAATTTTCATATTCCTTGTATTTTCCACTGCTGCAAATTACTGGGTCGCAATTCTTAATAGGAAATGCTCTCCGGTAATTTATATTTTTTGTAGTTACTTTACTTTTAAAACTTTTTCCAATAAAATCGTTTCACAATATTTCGGGTCAATATAAAAATATACTTCATCTATCGAAGCATAGGAAACAAATGCGCATACAGCCCTATGTTCTGAATCCTCATTATCTATATGCTTCATCCAGTCTTGGAAAGAATAATCGGGATTATTGATGATGTTGTTATATATTGTATAAGAAGTAATGGATCTCTCGGCCCTGTTGTTTTTCCACCACACACCGCCTTTCATTCCGATGTATTTCCATTTATCACGTACTTTGTCATAATGCTTGTAATCAAACGCAATGACTATGACTCCGTTTTTGAAAGACAGCAGTTCAAAAGGTATTCCGTCAAGAGTAAATTCCTTGTTTATGTCTGCATCGGTGATTTTGACCTTTTTCCATTCTGTTTGAAGGATACAGACCGATAAATCCCCTTTCACTTGCGATAATGGTTGTTCTGTGCGCAATGTATAGGTTTCATCAGTACCTTTTTGGCGTCCTTGGTCATCTCTTATCGGTTTACGGTCATAGTGGAGGCTGTTTCCCAATAACATGGGCTTGTTTTCGTTGTCGGTCATTCGTGAGATGAATCTGATTTTTACACCATCGTTTCGCTCTGCCTGGATACCAATAGCAGGGTCAAAACCATTGTTTTTAGGCCATTCCTCATATTTATATGAACCGCTTTGGTAGCCTGTAAAGTCGTTTTGGTTTGTCCATGCCGAAGGGAAGTCATAATGCAGGTTTACTTTGATTTCATGGTTGTCATCTTCATTGGAGGAAGTTGACAGTGAAACAGTGCTTAAAATTTTGTCATATACATCCAAAGGAACGGAAACTTGTTCTTCCCATGGCTTTTTTTTATCCACCGCTTTAAGATTTTCGGAATTATTATATTGGGGATTTATGATCGGATTTTTAAATGTGGATTGTTCCCAATTGAAATATTCCTTCAACTCTTGAATCTCTTCTTTTGTCAATTTTTCGTCTTGTGCAGATAAATTTGAACCTGTTGTACTTAATAGTCCCATAATGATAAGTGTTTTAATTTTCATATTCGTTCATTTTATAATAAATGGTCAGCTCCTGTCTCTCCGGATATTAACCGGTGTATCACCGAGATTCCGCTTGCAGAAATCAGACAGGTAAGACTGGTTCGCAAACCCGCATTGTTCGGCAATCTCCGATAAGGGAAGGTGTGTAGTCCTCAACAGTTTCAGCACCTGCTCGGCACGTTTTTGCCGAAGCCACTGGGCTACAGGACAGTTAAACAATCTCAGGAATGTCCGACGGAAGGTAACGGTACTGTTTGCTCCGCATAGTTCCGCCAGTTCTTCTGCTGTCTTCGCTTCAGTATGGCATTCCATCACTTTCTGAATGAAAGAATGGTCGGTATGGATACCGAGCAGTTCTTCCGCTTGCAAAACGACTTTACGGTTGATATGTTCGTAGGAGGCATCGAGCAGTTTGAATGATACCTCAATGCCTTCTGCCGGCTCGGAAGTGGAAGGCATTCCGCATTGTATTCTCGCTTCGCGGAAGTAGTAGAGCATTCTGTGGTAGATGGCTTCCAGATGTTCTTCACGATGCCTTTGCAGCAACCGGCATAAGGTCAGTAACTCTTCTACGCAGCAATAATGCGTGTACCATATTTGCAAACGCATGACATAACGGGTGGATTCTGCTTCACCGGCAGTCATGAACAGCTCCAGCCATCTCTCAAAGTCCGGCTGTTCATGGCTAATTGCTTCGGGAAGCCCGTTCATCCATCCGGCAATCATATTCATGAATTCCATGTCCGATGCAAAGGGACGCAGTTGCCGCTCTCTTCTCTCCTCCGGCATATCCTTGGATATGGTCACACAAAGCATACGCAGACGTGCTTCCCGGAAATCGTCCGGTTGCAGGCATGAAAGGAGATGACCGTTTATTGAAAAGTCTTTGTCCATAGCAGAGAAAATTTATCGGTTTTCAAACCTGAGGGCCACCGTCATGCGGAATGCCACATTTTCCAAATCGTATGTTTCCTCACCCCAGTATTGAGGCTGTGCGGCACTGATGTCGCAAAAGAAACTCAAGATTCCCATGATAAAAATAGTTTTCATGATTTGCATGTTTTTGTTAATATTGATATACTGTATTAGAAACGGCTGGATGAACCTCCGCCTCCGGACGATCCTCCTCCGAAACTGCCTCCGCCACCGCCTGAGCCTCCCGAACGTCTGGAAGAGGTGTTGATTTTCGGTATTGTATAGCCTACCATGTATTCGGCATCGCAATGCATACATCGATGGCGAGCCTCCATCAGTCCTTCTGATGAAGTGGTGGCTTTAATAATAGTCCGATATTTTTCTTCCTTGTGCAGCGTCATGTGCCCGCAGGAGGGGCAGCATTCATAGCCGTCCTTTTCAAGCGGTATCCGGATTTTCACCTCTTCGCTGCAAGCGGAGCACCGGTAGATGCGGATGTATGCCGTCTTCAGTTCTGTTTCTTTGCGTTCGCTTTCAGTCAGCCGTTTCGTATCCTGTATCAACTCGTGCAAAGGAATCTCCCGGAGGGTTTCCCGGTTGCATTTCGGGCATGTCCGGCTGCGCCTGAGGGTCTTTTGTTTCTGTCTGCCGAAATACCAGCAGGCAATACCCAGCATGGCGGGCCACACCGGCACTAGCCAGCACAGTCCGAGCAGGGTGCGTACAGTAAAGGGTTTTCGGGTCGCCAGCAAGGTCAGTGCGGCTTCCGTCCCTTCGTCTTTGGGCGTCATCCTGTGTACCGCCGATTTCCAGACAAACCAGTTTATAAGTATCAGCATCAGGGCAAACACGATAAAGACCAGGGAAGGGGTGGTACGCCGGAACTTTTTTATCCATGCTTCCGGCGGTGCTGCCTGATAGTCACTTCCGTACAGAACTGCCGCCACCGCCTTGACACCTTCAAGCATTCCTGTATTCCAGTCATTTTCCCGAAGATGCGGCACCATGGTTTCCATCTGTATTCTTTTGCAAATGGCATCCGGCAATACTTCTTCCAGGCCATACCCGGTCTTGAAGGTGATATCCCGTATATCCCGGGTCAGCAGAATCAGCAGTCCGTTGTCATCTTCCGCCTTGCCGACACCCCACCGGTTGAACAGCGTAACGGCAAATTCATGCGGTTCCTCTTCTCCGATGCTGTTCAAGGCGACAACTGCCACTTCTATGGTCAGTGAGTCCTCCAGTTGTTGCAATATATCGTTGATTTTATTCTTCGTTTCACTGTCCAATATATGGTCAGGGTCGGATACCCAATTGTCCGCATCGTATGTCTTGGGATTAGGTACATCATCGACCGTTCCCCATGCCATCGGGCAGAAACCCACCAGAACGGCTATGCAGATTATAAGTTTTCGTATCATATAGTGCCTCCTTTCTCATGGTTATTCATATCGACCGGTCTGAAAGAACGTCTGCTGTCCTTTTCATCGTATTTTTTTAATTTCTCGCTGTTCATTTCCAACAGGTAAACGACGAATCCGGAAAATCCAAGCAGGCACATCACACTGAAAAATAAGAGCAGAAGCATCCAGCCCCAGCCGATATCGTCAAACATGGGTGAGGCAAACCTCATGCAGATAATATAGGCAAACCCAAATGCCGCAACCAATATTCCCAATGCCATGACGGGAAACAGCAGGATTATTGCCAGTGTTTTCCATATCAGTTTGCAGAATTTGGGGTGACGGCCTGTGACAGCATAGCCAACTAAAGAGCAAGCGGTGGCAGGTACTAGTATCATTATCAGGCAGATAAATCCAGCCATCAGCCATTCCACAGGAGAAGCGGCGGCGAGCAACCCTCTGCTCTCTGCAAAGATATTGGCAAACAGTCCTTCATTGATGATAAGATGCCCCAGACTGAACAGTACGGTGGTCAGAGCAAATACAATCATGAAAATAAAACCCGCTGCCAGACAGCCTGACGGCTCTTTGGAGTCCTGCTTCCTTCTCCAGATAATCAGTCCGGTTATCAGAATCTGTAGTACAATCAGGATATATCCTTCCATAGGCTCGGTCACTTAAAAATGACGGGGAGAGTGGTGACAAAGGAGATCGCTTTTCCCTTCCATTTTGCCGGGACATACTTTATGCCGTAGAGGCAGTCGCACACCGCTTTTTCCAATAGCGGATGGGGGTCTCCGTTTATTTTTACGTTGCTGGCAACTCCGTCGGTTCCGATGGTTATTTCCGCCGTCATTCTTCCTGTAATTCCTTGCTCGACTGCCTCTTCCGGCCTCCTGAGCAATTGTGCCAAGATTATGTTCCATTCGTCCGGCATTCCTGTCTGCGGGTTGATGGGCTTGGCTGGCTGGAAATCAGGACTGAAATAATCCACTTCCTCCATTTCTTCCGGTTCGGTCTGCTTTGTATTGTCCGGTGATTTTTCTGTGCACAACCATTCGATAAGTTCGTTGCATCGCTCGCGGTTGATTATTAACCGCGATGCTTCGCCTTCCGATGGGGCAAATACGGTTATCTCGGCAATTTCCCGTCTCTTTTCGTCCGGCATGTAGAGCAATAGACTATCCCCCTGCAAGGCTGTCCTGTAGTGTTTTCCCATCATTCCGGCAGCGTCTGTATCGTCATTTTCCTCTGAAGCTTCATCTTCCATAAAGTGTTTCAAGGTCTCTTCCAGGTTGTTCAGGTCGATGCCTTCTTCTTTCAACCACTCTTCAAACGTGATTTTCCTTGTACTATTTTTCAGAATCTTGTCCAAATCTCCTGTTGTAGATGTTGAAGAGGACGGCTCGTACCAGTTCCCGTCCCTGTGATAAAGGCGCTTCATGCCTTTCAGTTTGTCGAGAGTCTCTGCGTCTGCGGAGATGATGAAGCCGTTGCTGTCAACCTTTTCTATGGAAAAAGTCTTGTTGCCCCAAGTCACCTGCACCGGTTTGTCTCCAAAATCCTTTATGGGTACTGTGATGCGGTCGTATTTCTCAGGCATATAGAAAGACAAGGAGATGTGTCCGCCTGCAATTTCCTGATAAGGGACAGTCAGCGGTATCTGCAATCCGAACCATATATTCAACATGTCTTTGTTTTGGGCATAGTCGCCGCCCTCAAGCAGATAGATATCTTCATCCGGGTGTATATAGACCGGTTTGCCCTGTTTATCCGCCAGATGAAGCTGCAAATCAGTCTCCAGGTCGAAGAAAAGTTCTTTGCAGAACCCCGTGAAGTTCCCGTTCTCATCCTCGTGATAATACTTTTCCCACAGGCCGGATCCTTGTCGACCACCGAAATATGAAGATACATCTTCGTCTTTGCCCCTTAGCATAAGGTTGAAAAAGATAGGAGAATCCTTGTTCGGCTCTATGAATGCCTTGTCAAAGCACATGAACAGTCTTGACAGGCTCTTTTTAAAGCTCTTGTGTTTGAATTTGTCCGCCCATTTTTCCCAAGGGAGCCTATCCTGTTTGAACTCTTGGCTTTCTGTCAATGAATCAAGTTCGCCGAATGCCGCTCCTGTCTCTAACTGATAGAGCGCTTCAAGTCCTTCCATGGTCTTTTTTTTCTCTTCTTCTGTCATTTTCGTCTTGTTTTGTGCCCATGCTCCCAGTACGAAACATGCTAGCAGGACGGTTGATAATAATCTTTTCATGGTGAATGGTGATATTGTGTTTTCATTAGAATAATACAGGAATAATGGCAACGGATGCGACGCATTTTCCGTCATATTTTGCCGGCATGAACCGCATGCGGTAGATGCAATCCGTTACAATTTCGCTCAAAGCCGGATGCGGCGAACTTGTAATTTCCACTTTGCTGACAGCACCATCTGCCTCAATTACCACCGTAGCCATCACCTTACCCGTAATGTTCTGCCCGGCAACTTCTTGTGGGAGTGTAAGCATCTGCGACAGTTCGGCACTTAATTCACTTTGAGAGCCAGTTTCTATATTAAGCGGAATGGCAGGCTGGAATCCGGTTTCGGACAAGTCTATTGTCTCCGTATCTTTTTCATATAAATGCCAGTCAATGGCATTGCGCCCCTTGGTCAGTGTCCGGGCATATTCGACACCCATTTTCAAATGTCCCTCCAGATAATCCCTGAAACCTTCAAGCACCCGGTCCTTATCAAGCCGCAATCCGCTGGCCGTTTGTTTTTCAGGAATATCCCACTCGGCACCGGCCCTGTATATTTCAACGGCATCCATTCCGTTCATAAAGACATAACCATAAACTACATTTTGTCTGTATGCTTTGTTCAATTCTGCTTTGATGGCTTTGTTCATAAGACATATCGAGTCGCAGTCCTGACACAGAATCGCATTTTTAAAACGTTCCGTTATATCCATGGCACTCCTCAGTCCGTCTCCAAAAGCGGCCATGATGGCAGGACTGTTACCCCGGGAAAGTAGCATTGCATCAAACTCCTCTCTGTGAGTTTCTCCTATAAACCACTTATATTCCATAATCCAGCCAGCCTGTGCTACTCCCACTGCATACGAAATCATATCATTAGGTGCCAGCAAGGCATTCCGTTCGTCGGGTGTAAGCTTCATGTTGTCTTTCAGTTTGTGGATGCCGTCCGGGGCCGCAGGAGAATCAAATTTTGCAATTGCCGAAGCCAGGGCTTCTGATTGGGTGATGTCATTGCTTGCTGTGGCGGTATCTATCCACTCTGGAAGAATAAGGGCATCGTCGGCATGCTCTTGACACAGGAAATAAGGTCTGTTGTGATTTGCGATGTCGTAATAGCGTTCTTTCTCTCCATCGAAAAAAGAAAACCATTTATCAGATAAGGTGTAATAGTGCCGGGATATCTCATTTTCAGAAGCGATATGCTTCCTTACCTGTTTCAGCACATCGGAAATTGCGGCATCGATATAATCCAGTTCCGGATAAGGATTTGTTGAGTATGCTCCCATAAGGGCTCCGTTGCGGAAGCAGATCCTTTCCATTCCGGTACTCTCTGCAATGCCCCGCAATTGTTTCCGGAGAGAGGAATAGTCTTTTAGAACGATTTCTTTCCAATGCTTTACGCCAAAGTCATAGCCGGCGTGGATATACGGGGCGTACTCTTTCCTGTAAGTTTTCACCTTGACGGATTTTCGGGCGAGCCTATCATAGGCGGTGATATAGCATAAACTGTACACGATAGGATCCAGTACATCAATTTTGTCTCCCGGTTGTGGGAATTGTACCTTGGATGCCGCTTTCTTTTCAGTCGCCATATTCCATACCGTATCCTTTGTCACCTTTATATCAGGCTCCTCTTCGGTTATCCGGTTCGTATTCTGAGCTCCGGCTGACAATACCATGCCTGAGAACAATGCTATGAATGCTGTTTTTTTGGGTCAGTAGAAATTTAGTGGGGATTATTTTTTATACTCGTAAAGTATTGCTTACTTCGCATTATGAAAAACGATTATTTGAATATGCTAGCCAGCCTCGTGTTGCCGGCTCAGATATTAGATTACTTTCTTATCTCTGGAGTTGAACAAACCTCTCAAGAGATTCATATTAGTCTGGATGAAAAGATGAATTCCAAGTTAAGCAATGACGAACATTTTGAATCCAAAGGTTTTATGGAAGCTGTTAATGTGACAGACTTTCCCATACGGGACCATAAGGTAATCCTCAAGATCAGACGTCGTCGTTGGACGGACTTGCGCACAGGTAAAAGTTTCAGTATTCCCATCGACCTCGATGTTGTAGCCAAGGGAACCAGATACTCCAAAGAATTTGGGGCTTTTTTAAAAGAAACGTATGGAGACATCCCCAGTGACCTGCCGTACGCTTGAGGAATTCTATCATATAGATGGTCATACATTTGAAAAACAGTACAAGGAGGTTCTCAGCGGATATCGTAATTGGGAACAGTTATCCCATGCCGGTGAATGGATGCTGTTTCCGGAAAATATGGGACCGTATCTGGCGATTGACGAGACCTCACTCTCCAACGGTGAACTTTACACCTTTGTAACCAACCGTGATGCCTGTACGAGAGAGTGCTCCCTGGTAGCTGTCGTGGCAGGAACTAAATCAGAGGATGTAATAGCTGTACTGCAACGAATTGACGAGGAAAGCCGTTATGCCGTTAAAGAAGTGACACTTGACCTTTCAGACTCCATGCGCAAGATTGTACGGACTGCATTTCCTGAAGCCAGCCGTGTGATAGACCGTTTTCACATTCAGAGATTAGCTTGTGATGCTGTGCAGGAATTACGCATCAAACACCGTTGGGATGCCATACAGCAGGCCAATGAGGAAATGGAAGAAGCTAAGCGGAAGAACGAAGATTATGTCCCATACCGATATTCCAATGGCGATACCCGTAGGGAATTACTTATACGCTCCCGGTATCTGCTTTTCAAGTCAGCTGATAAATGGACAGAAAAACAGAAGCAAAGGGCAGCAATCCTATTTGAGGAATACCCTGACATCAAAAAGGCATACGGTTTGTGCCATTCCCTGCGGATGATTTTCTCTAAGAACACCATAAAGGACGCTGCACGTCTGGCTATGGCACGATGGTATAATAAAGTAGAAGAAGCAGGGATGCATTCTTTTAATGTCATTGCTGCTACTTTCTATGAGCACTATGATGAAATACTGAATTTCTACAACCATCGTTCTTCAAATGCGATGGCAGAATCGTTCAATGCAAAAATTAAACTGTTCAGAGCAAATCTAAGAGGAGTAGCTGATAAGAAGTTCTTTTTATTCCGCATTGCGAAGCTATATGCGTATCCCCACTAAATTTCTACTGACCCGTTTTTTTCATAGCAGATTTTACAGGATAAGACACCTTGATATCATTCCAAAGGTGATTGTATAATTTATATATTGCGAGAATCTGATTATTCAGGATAGAGAATGGAAAAGAGAAGTAGGAAAACACTTGGTTAGCAAAGGTACAGTTCGGCAAACGCAAAATAGTGAAAAGCCATCCTTTCATGGCTATATATCCGACCGATGCCTTTTGCCGGTAATAAGAGCCGGGATTCGTCAGATAATTTTTCTTCTCCCAATCACAGAGATTGGGGATAAAGCCGGTTTTGACTTTCGGTGGAGGACTCTCACCCCAAGCGTTTTTTATTATAGCAATTACGTTTTTCATAATCTTATCCGTTTTTTCTGCGTAAAAATAGCTATATTCTATATATGAGAGTTATGAATGCTGATAAATTTTACGGATTTCTGTTCATATCCGTCAATTATCCAACACACATGGATTCCCTTATTGAAAATTGACATTCGGACTGTTCCGATTTTCGCCATCGGACTTGAATGCCACACTATCTGACAAGAAAGTGTGGAGCCGGTTTACTTATTTGTATTAGAGGTTCTGGTAAAACCCGGAAGCAAATAAATGAAAACAGTACCCCACACCTATATCGCATGTCATTCGCATACGGATACATGTGACAAGTGTTACTGCTCAGCCCTGCTTCCATTTTGAAATTTACCAGATTTCTAATACAAGGTGTTAGCGAAACACATCAGCTATATATGTCAGTCGCTTGCACGACTGTACAAAGATAGAAAATGTTTTCGGATAAGCAGCATCGGGGTACTGTTATTTTGCAAAAATACAAGTGAAGCATAAAAAATCCTATACAATTTCTGATTTAAATATCGGAAAACTGTTCACTTTCTGTTTTTTTTTACCTGATGAATAATTTTCTTTAATTTATGATACACAGATATGCTCCGGAGTCGCATCAATATATCAATTTGCTAATGAAATATTACAGACTTATTTCTTTACTATTTTTCTTTGATAAGGAAATCCACCTTCAAGGGTACATCGTAAAATCTTTTGTGGTCGTAGAAATGCAGGTATATTGAATCCCATTCAAAAAAATTATCTATTCCATCCGAATATCATTCCCATAAGGCATAGTACAAAAAATGTATATGTTGCCATAGTTTCGGTGCGTGTTTTTTGTACTTGTGTATCAGTAAAGTATCTTTTTATACAAATACAATGTTAATAAACATGTTTTCGTCTTTTTTTATTTTCACATACTGATAGATATTTTTTTCGTTTTATATTTGTAATGTTCGTTAGTAGGATATGGCAATATTGCTTCAATAATTTCGGACGAGTGAATAAATCCATTGATTCTTTAACCAATTTATGCTTATATGAACAAATTACTCCTTTTTTTCATAATCATATTCTGTTTTGGTTGTGTATCTGACAGAAACATAGTGTCTGTCAGGCAGGTGGAAAGCGACAGTTATGTTGTGTTGAGAATGCGTAATGACAGAGCGCACATCCACAGCATACTGTACCCGGTATCTTTTGAATTCAGGAAGAATGTCAAAAAAATCTATTTTATTGTGAAAACTCGTACTTTGCGAAGAATGATGAGCTGTGCCCCGGAACAGCAGGATGTTACCTGAAGCCGTATGACGGGGACGAGAATCTGAAATCATCGTACAAAAAATTCTGCGGAACCATAAAGTATGTCGTTGACAAGGACGATACCTTGAAAAATATTATGTCGGAATACTACCGGGTTATGCTCGAAGAGAAGAAGGATACGATATACATACCGCTGGAGATATTTAAGGAAAAGCACGGTGAACTGATAAGGGAGTATCTTGACGGAGACTCGATATACCTGCATTTCCACGACCACAAAAGATTCTACGATATACCCTTGAAAATGGAATTCCTTGAATTTGAAGGAATGGGAAAATAATGGAGATATGAATCTGGAAAATCTTATATCGTATAAAAATCAATTCGCATGAAAATCTTATATGTTTCTACATTGATGCTTCTTGCCGGTTGTATGTCCGGAAAAGACATTGTAGCAGTTCGACAGGTGAAAAGACCAGACAAAGCCGTAATCCTCAGATTATGCGATGATAAAACAGCTATCCACAGCCTGCTGTATCCGTTGTCCTATGAAATGAAAAAAAACAAGGATATGGACATTCGTTATCTTGACAATACATTCATGTTTCATGACATAAGACTCAGTTCCGGAACCGGAGGATGCTATCTGGCACCTCAAGACGGCAATAAGAATCTATCTCAATCGTACAAGAACTTTGACGGAGTCATAAAATACATTATAGAAGATAACGGTGCAATAAAGGAACGGCTGGATAAATATTATAAGAAAATGCTTTCAGAAAGGAAAGATACTGCCCATATACCACTGGAATATTTTGATGACAAATTTAATGATGTGATAAAGAACTTCTTTGACGGAGATTCGATATGTCTGCATTTCAGAAAAAGTAAAGAGTTGTATAACATACCACTAAAGGTCTCCTTCGGCCAGAAGCTCCTATCGACAGAATAATAGAATACAAAAAAAATAACAAAATAATGATGAAGACAACTTACATGAAATATATAGGATATGCAATAACGGCAGTAGTCCTGCTGTTGTATGGGTGTGTTTCGGAAAGGGATACAGTGTCAGTAAGACAGGTTGTGAGTGAAAGGCCTATAATATTGAGAATAAAAAAAGACAAGACTACTGTTTTCAGCCTATCATATCCTGTAACTTTTATGTTCAAGAAGAACGACAGAAAAGACATTTGTTATGCAGAGAACTCTTATTCATTTCGTAACAAGGAACTTAGTTCAGGTACAGCAGCCTGCTACCTGGTACCAAATGATGAAGACAATTATCTGACTTCATCATACAGAGCATTTGATGGTTCTATACTATATATCATTGACAAAAATGATATCATACAAAAATGTTTGTCAGGATACTATAACAGAATGGTCAGTGAAAAGAAAGATACTATGCATGTTTCACTGAAATATTTCAACAACAACTTTAGAAATATAATAGATAATTTTTTTGAAGGGGATTCAATGTGCCTGCATTTCAGAAAAAGTAAAGAGTGGCATGATATTCCACTGAAGGTTTCCTTCAGACAGAAACTCCTATCGACAGAATAATAGAATACAAAAAAACAATAACAAAATAATGATGAAAACAACTCACATGAAATATATGGGATATGCAATAGCGGCAGCAGTCCTGCTGTTGTACGGGTGTGTTTCGGAAAGGGATACAGTGTCGGTAAGGCAGGTGGAAAGCAAAGCCTTCATAGTATTAAGGGCAGGAGAAGGAAGGAAAAATATATTCAGCCTGAAATATCCGCTTGCCTTTGAATTCAGAAAGAATGTCCGCAGAAAAATATATTATTTTGATAGTTCGTACTTTGCGAAGAATGATGAACTGTGTCCCGGAACCGGTGAGTGCAGAATCGAGGCAAATGACAATGACGAATATCTGACTGATAAATACAAAAAATTCGAGGGAAACGTATTATATACAATTGAAGGAAACGATACAATGCAAAGAACCTTATCAGAGTATTGCCGGGCTATGCTTGAAGAGAAAAAGGATACGATACACATACCGCTGGAGATATTTAAGGAAAAGCACGGTGAGCTGATAAGGGAGTATCTTGACGGAGACTCGATATACCTGCATTTCCACGACCACAAAAGATTTTACGATGTACTCTTGAAGGTGGATTTCCTTATCAAAGAAAAATAGTAAAGATATAAGTCTGTAATATTTCATTAGCAAATTGATATATTGATGCGACTCCGGAGCATATCTTGGGGTAAACGGTTTGGCGGCGGTAGCCGTTAAACCGTTTGGTTTTCGTTTAACGAAAACACAACTTGCTGTCCGCAGGAGCGGACCACGTTTATCCAATAATTATTGTGTACAAGCCCGTTGTATGGCTATTCTCCTGCGATTTACGGGACATTTCCATCAGATATTTACCAGCAGCTCACCCCATTAAAAGGTGGATGTCTTGCCATAACCATGTGACTTACGCCCATAGTTCAGGAATAAGGGGACGCATATACGAGAAATCTGCCCTTTCCATACCCTATTCTCCGTTAATGGATTATTATTTCTACACATTTGCAAATGAAGAACGGGCATATAGCCGTGTACGACTTATGGTTTTTCTTCATTGTCTCCATTGATGAATTGATATTTCTACACTTCTGCAAATGGGAAATGGACATGTAACTGTATACGCCTTTTTGTTTTTTCATCGTTTCCATTAACGGATTGCTACTTATACACATCTGCAAATGGAGAATTTAATATATCTGTATCCGAAAGGGTGCGTGTTCCCTTCGTCTCCGACTATCCTTATTTTAATATCCGGCTATATTGCTATTCTGTGATAGCATTATCAGGATAGCGCATCATACGGCTATATACCAATATGGCTACACTATAGTCTGAAAAGGTGATGTCCTTCGTTTTGCGGGATTCGATGAACTGCCTGAGATTGAGCTGTGTGGTTTTCGACTGGCGGTAGGTGGAGTTAATCTCCTTGGAGCAGTTCCTAAGACGTTCGCGTTCCACCTCTTCGGCTTACAAGAGGTATTCCGACACGGAATTGGCATCTGATACAGTGGTCTTGAGCAGTTCGACCGTAACCACTCCCTGGTTCCTCAGCAGGTTCCCATATGCCTCTTCCTGTCGGTTACGGAGGGTGGTAAGGCGGGGGTTTTCTTTGACCGTTGAAAAAATCCGTTTCCGTGAAAAAAGAAAATGGATTCAAGATAAAAACTATTTAAACCAAGAAACTTTATCGGGGAAATTTTTTCTGTAGAAATTTGCTAACGTCAAGAATATCAACTACTTTTGTAACTGAAGAGTTATTTGAGGTTATGCAGAAAAGCGCAAGTAAGCGATGGATTTTCGTCACCTAATCGTTACCTGCCTATTTTCTAAGCTCCGATTACCTTTTGACAATCAAAAGGTTAAAGAAAACTACGCTATTTTTTTGAAAAAATTGTACGAACTTTCAAGCAAAATTGCTGATGTTTCTACTAATTCTTCAGCAATTTTTTCAAAAGACAACCTGATATTATTTTAAGGGCGTCATATGAACATTCAGACAGGTGTGAAGTTCGTTTTGCAATCTTTCCCGCACCTCATCCATAGCGACCTCATGACCAAGTTCTCTGGAAATGGAAGTCACACCTTTATTTATAAAGCCGCACGGATGAATATAACTGAAATAGCGTAAATCCGTATTCACGTTAAGTGCAAGTCCGTGCATCGTAATAAAATGGCTGCTGCGTACACCTATTGCACAGATTTTGCGTTCGTTCTTTGTTCCTGTGTCGAGCCACACACCGGTTGCCCCGGCTACCCTGCCCGACTCTATACCGTATGACGCACAAACTCTGATGACCGCTTCTTCCAATGCATGGATATAATCTTTCAGTCCCAACCGGAAATCTTCGAGATTCAGTATCGGGTAACAGACCAGCTGTCCCGGACCGTGGTAAGTGATATCTCCTCCGCGGTCTATATGGAATAGTTCCGCCCCAATCTGCTTCAGTTGCTCTTCACGCAGAAGCATATTGGTTTCTTTACCATGTCTGCCCAAAGTATAGACATGAGGATGCTCACAAAATATCAGACGGTTTTCACAGGTTTCGCCACTGCCACGCTGATGCACCAGTTTATCGAATAATTCTTGCTGTCGGCTCCATGCCTCACGATAGGGAATCGTTCCCCAATATTCTGTTTTCATAGCTGCTTCGTTAATGAACATTGTTCCTTTTCGGACAAACTTACATATTTTTTTATTTCCTGCCTTCCGGTTATCCGAAAATCTTTATCAAAACGACAGAAAGAACGTTCTTTTTTCATGTTTTATTCGAGAACTTGTGTTATATTTGTCGTATGAGAATGCAAAAATCAACAGACTAAAAAATAGTATCATGAAATCAACCAGAATTTTACTGCCGTCACTCATATTCGGCATTGCGGGCGGGTTTGCACTTACAGGATGTATCGAACAGAAACAAACAGCTGCTGCCGAACCAGACATGCTGCAAAAAGACACAACAGTGTACTTGCAGGAAGGAAAGGAAACTCCGTCATGCAAAATCAGCATCAGTTATGCTTATCTGAAACCGGCATCGGAGAAAGACTCCATATCACGGCTTATCAATGAAAAAATACAGGAAGAAGCTTTCGGCAAACAATATGTCAAACTGACTCCTGAAGGACTTGTATCGGCACTGGCTAATGATTTCATTAAGAATTATAATACGGATGTCAAAGAATTGTTTGAAGCTGATATGCATAACGGCATGAAGGCCGAAGATGTTCCGGCATGGTATAATTATGAATATCAGATAAAGACTGCACTGGAAGCCGGAAAAGACAGTACCGTATGGAATTATTCTGTCGTAAACTTCCAGTATACCGGAGGAGCACATCCCAATACGCTTGCCAAATATATGAATATCAATGCTCAGACCGGTAAGCTTATTACTGCCGATGATGTATTCCGCAAGGAAGATAATGCAAAAATCTGCTCACTGATCATGAAGGAACTGATAAAGGAAGTCAACAAAAAAATGGAGACCGATACCATTTCTAGCATAGAAGGGCTTCAGTCGGTAGGAATATTGCTGGATACGGATATTTATATTCCGGAGAACTTTATGCTGGGCAAAGACGGGGTCACATTCTATTATAACCGTTATGAAATAGCTCCTTATTCGGCAGGTGACTTCAGCCTGACCGTTCCCTACGATGACATTAATGTTTACTTAAAATAACCATTTGCATACATGGATATTATACTGAAATATTTTCCTGATTTAACCGAAACGCAAAAAGAACAGTTTGGCGCGCTGTACGACTTGTACACTGACTGGAACAGCAAAATCAATGTCATATCACGCAAGGATATCACAAACTTGTACGAACATCATGTGCTTCACTCGCTGGGCATTGCCAAGTTTATCCAGTTCAAGCCGGGAACACGTATCATGGACCTGGGCACGGGAGGTGGTTTTCCGGGCATACCGCTTGCCATTTTATTCCCCGACTCAACGTTTCATCTGGTAGACAGCATCGGAAAGAAAGTCAGGGTTGCAACCGAAATTGCCAATGCCATCGGACTGAAAAACGTTACGACACGCCACTGCCGCGCTGAAGAGGAAAAACAAATGTTCGACTTTGTAGTGAGCCGTGCTGTAATGCCACTGACCGATCTGTTGAAGATTATCCGCAAGAACATCAGCAAGGAACAGCATAACGCATTTCCCAACGGACTGGTTTGTCTGAAGGGAGGAGAACTTGAAAAAGAGGTTTTTCCGGTAAAGCATCAGACAATGGTAACCGAACTGAAAGATTTCTTCTCGGAAGAGTTTTTTGAAACGAAGAAGGTAGTATATGTCACTGTAAACAACTGATTAACACATAAGGACAAATGAAAATAAAACGCTTCGAATTTAATATGTTTCCCGTAAACTGTTACGTTATTTCCGACGAAACAGGGGAAGCTGCAATCATAGATGCCGGCTGTTTTTTTCCGGAAGAGCAACAGATGCTGAAACAGTATATTGCCGACAACAAGTTGACAGTAAAGCATTTGCTGAATACTCATCTGCATCTGGACCACGTTTTTGGCAATCCTTTCATTCTGCGTGAATTTGGATTGAAAGCCGAAGCGTGCCAACTCGACGAGTTTCTGCTGGCAAAATTGCCCGACCAGTGCCGCATGTTCGGCTTCAGCCCGAATGAAGCCCCGGTAGGACTGGGACACTACATCGAAGACGGAGAAATAATACGCTTCGGACATACGGAATTACAAGCCATACATGTTCCGGGACATTCACCCGGAGGCATGGTATATTACTGTAAGGCAGATGCTTGCCTGTTCAGCGGTGACGTACTGTTTCAGGGAAGCATAGGACGTGCCGATTTGGAAGGAGGAGATTTCAACGAACTGATAGAACAGATTTCGTGCCGGTTGCTGACTCTGCCGGATGAAACACTGGTGTATCCGGGACACGGAGAACCGACTAGTATCGGAAAAGAAAAAATGGAAAATCCGTTCTTCAAATAGAAACATTATCCTGAATAACATAAAAAACGTACCGGCATTTTACTACAAATGCGGTACGTTTTCGAACCTGAATACTTTTACCTTTATTAATACCTTAAAATCATGAAAACAGATGTTTTTGCCAATCGCCATATTGGCATTACCGAGAACGATCTTCCCAAAATGCTGGAAAGAATAGGAGTAAAGACATTAGACGAATTGATTGATAAGACCATTCCTGAGAAAATCCGGCTAAAAGCTCAGTTGAATCTGCCTCCTGCCATGACAGAACGGAAGTTTGCCGAACATATCGGGAAACTGGCTTCTATGAACAAGATATATAAATCGTATATCGGTACTGGCTGGTACGATTCGATTACTCCGGCTGTCATCCAACGCAATGTTTTCGAGAATCCGGTATGGTACACTTCATACACTCCTTATCAGACAGAAATATCGCAGGGACGTCTGGAGGCTTTGCTTAATTTCCAGACGGTAGTAAGCGACCTTACCGCTATGCCGCTGGCAAACTGCTCGCTGCTGGACGAAGCAACGGCCGCTGCCGAAGCCGCTACAATGATGCTGGCACTGAGAAGCCGTGCACAACAGAAAGCGGGAGCCAACACACTGTTTGTCGACCGTGAGATATTCCCTCAAAACCTTGCAGTAATACGTACACGTGCTATTCCTCAGGGAATAGAGGTGAAAGTGGGTGACTATAAGGAACTGGAATTTACACCCGACGTGTTTGGCTGTATCGTACAATATCCGAACAACAGCGGTAATATAGAAGATTACCGTGAGTTTACCGAACGTGCCCATGCAGCTGGTTGTAAAGTTGCGGTAGACGCGGATATCATGAGCCTTGCGTTATTGGTTCCTCCCGGCGAATGGGGAGCTGATATCGTATTCGGAAGCACACAGCGCCTCGGTATTCCGATGTTCTACGGTGGTCCTTCGGCCGCTTATTTCGCAACGCGTGATGAATATAAACGGAACATACCGGGACGTATCATCGGACTGTCAAAGGATAAATACGGAAAGATTTGTTACCGTATGGCTTTGCAGACTCGCGAACAGCATATCAAGCGCGAAAAGGCTACATCGAATATCTGTACGGCACAGGCTCTGCTGGCTACCATGGCTGGCTTCTATGCTGTCTACCACGGTGCTGAAGGAATAAAGGATATCGCCAAACGTATTCACAGTATTGCCAACTGGCTCAACAAACAGTTGCTCCGTCTGGGATATATAGAACGTAACTCGCTGTTCTTCGACACACTCCGTCTGGGATTGCCCGATCATGTTTCGGCACAGAAACTGCGCACAATAGCATTAAGCAAGGAAGTAAATCTGCGGTATTTTGAAAATGGAGATGTAGGCTTCAGCATCGACGAAGCTACTACCGTGGCAGATGCGAACCTGCTGCTGATGATTTTCGGTATTGCTGCCGAAGAGCCTGTACATGAGATAGATGACATCCCTGAATCGTCGTCACTGAACAGAGAACTGCGACGCCGGTCGTCGTATCTGACTCATGAGGTATTCAACCGTTACCATACCGAAACGGAAATGATGCGCTATATCAAACGTCTGGAACGTAAGGATATTTCACTCGCCCACTCCATGATTTCACTGGGCTCGTGTACGATGAAACTGAATGCTGCTTCGGAAATGCTTCCTTTAAGCAATGCTTCGTGGATGAACATGCATCCGCTGGTTCCGGAAGATCAGGCACAAGGCTACCGTACACTGATAGAAAATCTCTCGCAGCAGCTTATGACGATCACTGGATTCGAAGGTATCACGCTTCAGCCTAACTCAGGGGCTGCCGGAGAATATACGGGACTTCGCATCATCCGCAGCTATCTGGAAAGCATCGGACAAGGACATCGTAACCTGATTCTTATCCCAGCTTCGGCACACGGAACAAATCCGGCTTCTGCTGTTCAGGCTGGCTACGAAACATTGACTTGTGCCTGCGACGAACGGGGTAATGTGGATGTGGAAGATCTCCGTCAGAAAGCAGAAGAGCATAAGGATCAGCTTGCCGCTCTGATGATTACTTATCCTTCCACTCACGGTATCTTCGAAAGTGATATTGCCGAAATATGTAAAATCATTCACCGATGCGGCGCTCAGGTATATATGGACGGCGCAAATATGAATGCACAGGTAGGACTGACAAATCCGGGAACAATTGGTGCGGATGTGTGCCATCTTAACTTGCACAAGACGTTTGCCAGCCCTCACGGTGGTGGCGGTCCAGGTGTAGGACCGGTTTGTGTAGCCAAGCATCTGATTCCTTTCTTGCCGGGACATAATCTTTTCGGAAATGAACAGAATGAGGTTTCTGCTGCTCCTTACGGCAGTGCCGGTATCTTGCCTATTACCTATGCCTATATTTGCATGATGGGAGCTGAAGGACTGGAAAGAGCCACCAAGACAGCTATACTGAATGCCAATTATCTTGCTGCTTCGCTGAACGATACATACGGTACGGTATACCGCGGAACAAACGGATTTGTAGGACATGAAATGATTCTGGAATGCCGGAAGGTTCACGAGGAAAGTGGAATTACCGAAAATGATATTGCCAAACGACTGATGGATTATGGATATCATGCTCCTACTCTCTCATTCCCTGTACATGGCACACTGATGATTGAGCCTACAGAAAGCGAAAGCTTATACGAACTGGATAATTTTATTGACACCATGCTCAGTATCTGGCACGAAATAGAGGAAGTGAAAGATGGTAAAGTTTCGAAAGAAGATAATGTACTGATCAATGCTCCACATCCGGAATATGAGGCTGTAAGTGACAACTGGCAGCATACATACAGCCGCGAAAAGGCAGTATATCCGATGGAAAGTGTACGCGAAAATAAATTCTGGATAAACGTAGCACGTGTAGATAATACGCTAGGCGACCGTAAACTGTTGCCTACCCGTTACGGAAGTTTTGACTGATCCGGCTACATAAAAAAATATCGGGATCGTCCGAAAGGATGGTCCCGATATTTTTTTATTTATGCTTTGACCGTTACGCCATCGTACCGCCGATAATATCGAGCAATTCGTTGGTAATGGCTTGCTGACGACTCTTATTGTATATCAGCGTAAGATCCTGAATCAACTCATTTGCATTATCGGTTGCAATCTGCATTGCCATCGTACGGGCAGCATGTTCTGCCGCATTCGAATCAAGCAATGCCGTATACATCTTCATACGCAATACTTTGGGCAACAATTCCTGCATCACCTTTTCTGCTGACGGTTCTACAATGTAATCGACTTGCTTACCCTTATCTTCTTCATCTGTAGCAGATGCCTGAGAGAAATTGATAGGCAGGTACGTTTCACGTGTCAGAATCTGGGTAGACGTCGATTTAAAATGATTGTACAACATTTCTACTTGCTGTATTTCATCGTTGAGGAAGCGCTCCATCAGTTCAGAAGCCAAATCGGAAGCTTCTTTGTAATTAGGCTTCCCGCTCATATGCTGATAGTCTCCCATCGGAGTCAGACCTAACTTCTTTACTGCATCGGCAACTTTACGCCCTATCGGATAGACTAAGATATTATCTTTCCCTACCTGCTGGACATATTCTTCTATCATTCCAGACAAGTGACGGATAACATTGGCATTAAAGCCGCCGCATAAGCTACTGTTCGATGCAAATACAACAATGGCAATCTTCTTCACATCACGTTTCACGACGAAAGGTGACTCCACACTAAGCTCCGAGCTCAGAAAGTTAGTAAGCATGTGATGCAGTCTTCGTTCGTAAGGAAGCATGTTCTCTATTGCCTCCTGAGCTTTATGCAGCTTCGAAGAGGCAACCATTTTCATCGCCGACGTAATTTTCAGCGTTCCGTTTATGGAGTTTATTCTTCCTTTTACTTCTTTCAGTGATGCCATGACGATTATCTTTCTTTATATTGTCCGGCTGTTTCTGCCGCAACTTTTTCAATCAATGCTGTTACTTCATCGTTAATCTTACCGCTTGCCAGTACATCGAGTACATCAGCCTGATGATTAGCACGCATATTGGTCAGGAACGTATCCTGGAACGCACGTACCTTGCTGATAGGAATATCACGCATCAAGCTGTGAGTACCACAATACAGGATGGCAATCTGCTCACCAACCGGCATAGGTGAATACTGAGGCTGGATAAGCAACTGGTTGTTTTTACGTCCACGGTCGATAGCCATTGCAGTTACCGGGTCCATATCGCTGCTGAATTTTGAGAAAGCTTCCAGTTCACGGTACTGTGCCTGGTCAATCTTTAATGTTCCGGCAACCTTCTTCATACTCTTGATCTGTGCACTACCACCTACACGAGATACCGAAATACCAACGTTAATTGCAGGACGGAATCCCTGGTTGAACAAGTCGGTTTCCAAGAATATCTGTCCGTCGGTAATAGAAATTACGTTTGTCGGGATATAAGCGGAAACGTCTCCTGCCTGTGTTTCGATAATAGGTAACGCTGTAAGTGAACCTCCGGCTTTAACCTTTCCCTTCAAGCTAGGAGGAAGGTCGTTCATCTGTTCGGCAACTTCCTGCTGGCTGATAATTTTTGCAGCACGCTCCAGCAAACGAGAGTGCAGATAGAAGATATCACCCGGATATGCTTCACGTCCAGACGGACGACGAAGAATCAAAGAAACTTCGCGGTATGCAACAGCCTGTTTTGAAAGGTCATCGTATACAACCAAAGCATGACGACCGGTATCACGGAAATATTCTCCGATAGCAGCTCCCGCAAATGGTGCAAAATACTGCATGGCAGCAGGATCGGAAGCTGTTGCAGCAACAACTACGGTATAATCCATTGCTCCCTTTTCACGCAATGCATTTACAAGGCTGGCAACAGTAGAACCTTTCTGTCCTACGGCTACATAGATACAGTATACCGGATTTCCTGCTTCATAATTGGCACGCTGGTTGATAATTGTATCGATGGCAATAGCGGTTTTTCCAGTCTGACGGTCACCGATAATCAACTCACGCTGCCCGCGTCCGATAGGAATCATCGCATCAATAGCTTTCAAACCTGTCTGTAAAGGCTCTGTTACAGGCTGACGGAAGATTACTCCCGGTGCCTTACGTTCCAGAGGCATTTCAAACAATTCGCCCCCTATCTCACCGCGTCCGTCAAGAGGTACACCCAAAGGGTCTATAACACGTCCCAACATGCTCTCACCTACATTGATAGATGCGATACGTTTGGTACGCTTTACAATCATCCCCTCCTTAATCTGGTCTGTAGGACCTAGAAGCACCGCTCCCACATTGTCCTCTTCCAGATTCATAACAGTACCCATGATACCGTTTTCAAACTGCAAAAGTTCATTAGCTTCTGCATTGCGCAAGCCGTAAATACGTGCCACACCATCGCTGACTTGCAATACCGTTCCCACCTCGTCGAACTTCAGTGAGTTGTCGATACCTTGCAACTGACGCAGCAGTACTTCTGATACTTCGCTGGGTTTTATTGTATTTTCTGGCATAATTTTTTAATTAAAATGATAAATAAAGCAGGATTTGTCCTCTTTACTTATTTAAACAATTCTTCTGTTTCTCGCAATAAACTGTTGCTTTATGCGTTTCAGCTGATTAGCAACACTCGCATCAAGACGATAACCTTCCAGTTCAATGATATATCCTCCAATCAACTCAGGATCGATATGTGTTTCCATTTCTACCTTTCCCTGGGTACGGCTTCCTACCAGCTCAACCAGATGTTTTTCCAAACGTCTGGATATAACTGCGGTAGTGAGTTTACCAACAAGGATATTTTTATCTTCGCGATACAAGTCAATATACGACCACAACATGAATTGCAAGAATTTTTCTCTTCTTTCATCGAGCACCAGATTGAAGAAGCGCATCAATTCCTGACTGACATCCTTTCCACCCGAAGCCTCACGTAACAAATCACATTTACTCTGCATGTCGAGCACTGGATTTTCTATCGCACGGCGTAAATCAGGAAGACTTACATAATGTCCGGCAAGTGTTTTTACTTCTTCATAGACCCGATCTTCTACTTTTTGCGCCTTAGCATAAGCCAATAAAGCTTTAGCATAGCGCATAGAAACAACTCCTGTATTCATGGTATGTTATTTTTTAGAAGATTCTATCATTTCGTCAAGCATACGGTCAATAAGCTCTTCCTGTTCCTTGGCATCTGCAAGTTTATTACGCATAATCTTTTCTGCAATACCGACAGAAAGTACCGCTACCTGACGGCGTATGTCACGAATCGCACTTTCTTTTTCAGTTTCAATCTGTTTTTTGATTTCAATCATCAAACGATCTCCTTCACTGATAGCACGGTTCTGAGCATCCTTTATAATGCGATCACGTGTAGCAGCAGCTTCGGCTAGAATACGAGCCTGTTCTTCGTGTGCCTGAGCAAGGATTTTTTCTCCTTCGGCCTTCACATTTGCTAATTGCTCATTAGCCTCACGCGCAGCTTTCAGCGAGTTATCAATATATGCTTTCCGGTCCTCTACCATTTTGATGATTACCGGGAAGCCGTATTTGGCAAGAATAAAAAATACGACTCCAAAAACGATAATCATCCAAAACAGTAGCCCCGGATCCGGAGTTAATAATCCCATAGGCTAATATTATTATAAGAATAATGTCAATAAACAAACTACGATGGCAATCAAGGCGACACCTTCTACCAATGCAGCTGCAATAATCATGTTCATACGCAGGTCACCTGAAGCTTCCGGCTGACGAGCAATACCTTCCATAGCCGAGCTACCAATTTTACCAATACCAATACCTGCACCCAATACAGCAATACCTGCACCAATAGCAGCACCTAATTTACTAATACCAACTCCTGCAGCAGCCTGCAATAAAACTGACAATAACATAATCTTCAAAATTTAAATGGTTATACTTTTATTTACTTTTTTATTCTATAATCAGGCTTCGTGTCCTTTTACACGCGACAATCCGATAAAGACTGCCGACAGCATCGTAAACACATACGCCTGGATGAATGCAACCAGAATTTCCAATGCATCCATAAAAATACCGAATGCTACGGCAACTACCGTCATGGAACCATTAATGACAGGTCCTACCTTTACGGTAATAAAGATGATTGCTATCAAACTTAAAATAGCAGCATGTCCAGCCATAATATTGGCAAAAAGACGAATCATCAGTGCAAACGGTTTTGTAAAGATACCAAAGAATTCAATCAAAGGCATCATCGGAACCGGAGCCTTCAACCAAGTGGGAACATCCGGCCAAAATATTTCTTTCCAATACTCCTTTGTACCAAAAATATTGGTAAACAAAAATGTTATAACTGCCAGCACAAGCGTTATGGCAATATTACCTGTAACATTTGCTCCACCTGGGAAGATAGGAATCAATCCCATCAGGTTATTTACCAGTACAAAGAAAAATGCTGTCAGCAAGTAAGGTGCATAACGTTTATAGTCTTCACCGATACATCCTTTTATGACATCATCATATATCATTAGAACAAGTGCTTCTATCATCCCAACTCCTCCTTTGGGAGCTCCCTGTTCTATCGGATGTTTCTTGTACCAACGCACACAACTCATCATGATGACAAGCAAAACTGCACTGTTGATAAATAATCCCATTACATTTTTAGTAATAGAAATGTCCAACGGACGAACTTCCTCACCAGCTTCATTGCGTTCTACGATCTTTCCATCGTATGCCCCGCCACGTGCTATATACAGTCCTTCATATTCTCCTTCTTCCAGACGAGAAGAAGAGAAAACATGCCATCCCGTACTGCTATGTACGATAACCGGCAACGGAATACTGACAACAGTATTGCCCAATGTAGCAATATGCCATTCATAAGCATCGCCGATATGTCCGAAAACCAGTTCGTTAACACTTATATCTTCCGTCTGGTTCTGTTCGGAAGAAGCAGCTACCGCCGTTGAATCAGCATTTTGCGCCATCAACATTCCTGTTGTTCCCATCAACAGAAGCAGAAACAGTGCTATGTACCGTATTTTTTTCATTGTTTACCTTTTTACTATTTTTCAGTTTCATTTCAAACCAAAGGAAAAAGCGAGTTTCAAATATCAGAAATGCAAAGAAGAAAAATATATAAGTCAACATAAAAGCAACAACTTCATGTCCGATAAAGAAAGCATATGCTATCAGTACCAAGGCACTTAAGATAAATTTCAAAACTTTGCATGACAAATAACACATTACCAGTTTTTCCAGTCCCATGCGATAGTAGAACGAAAACATAGCTATGTAAAATAAGCCAAACAGATAAAAGAATATCGGGATTGAAGGGAACCATAGAAAATACCTGTCTGGTATGAACATATGATACACTACAGCTACTAAAGCCGTTAACACGACCCCAATTAGAGTCAACTCTCTGATAAACTTTTTTCTGATGGTTAACAAAAACATAGTATAGTGCAGTTTTTCTAAAAAACTACCAAAAACGTTTAAGTTCTACGCCTGTATTACTTTTCTCAAAGTTCTACACAGACTGAAATCTGATTATTGTTTATGTCGGCAAATCCTCCTGCAATTTGTAATGACTGAGTTTCTGCCCCTGACGTATAACTTATTTTACCCGCTACAAGTGAAGAAATAATAGGTGCATGATTTGTCAACACCTGAAATTCCCCCATTTCTCCCGGAAGAGTTACTTGCGAAACTTTTCCGTCGAACAACATGCGTTCGGGTGAAACGATAACTAAATGCATTTCCTTCATAATTCGTTGAGTTTTCTTTACCCTTTGGCAGCTTCAAGCAATTTCTTTCCTTTCTCGATTGCGTCTTCTATCGTACCTACATTCAGGAAGGCCTGTTCAGGCAGATAGTCAACCTCACCGTCCAGAATCATCTTGAATCCCTTGATAGTATCTTCTATAGAAACCATAACTCCCGGAACTCCTGTAAACTGTTCGGCTACGGCAAACGGTTGAGAAAGGAATCGCTGTACTCGACGAGCACGGTTCACAGTCAGACGATCTTCATCCGAAAGTTCATCCATACCCAAAATAGAAATAATATCCTGCAACTCCTTATTACGCTGAAGAATCTGCTTTACACGCTGAGCTGTTTCGTAATGGTCTTTACCGACAATTAACGGATCCAGAATACGAGAAGTCGATTCCAACGGATCTACTGCCGGATATATTCCCAGCTCTGTAATCTTACGGCTCAATACAGTAGTAGCATCCAAGTGCGTAAAAGTAGTAGCCGGAGCAGGGTCGGTCAAGTCATCGGCAGGAACATATACAGCCTGAACAGAAGTAATAGAACCATTCTTGGTAGAAGTGATTCGTTCCTGCATCTGTCCCATTTCTGTAGCCAGTGTAGGCTGATAACCTACGGCCGACGGCATACGTCCGAGCAAAGCTGAAACCTCAGAACCAGCCTGAGTAAAACGGAATATATTGTCAATAAAGAAAAGAATATCACGTGGACCATTCTCACCAGTCTGGCGGTCACGGAAAGATTCTGCAAGTGTCAATCCAGACAATGCAACAGACTGACGTGCGCCAGGAGGTTCATTCATCTGTCCGAACACCATTGCAACCTGCGATTTCTCTACTTCAGAATAATCTACTTTCGACAAGTCCCAGTTTCCTTCTTCCATGCTCTTCAGAAACTCATCGCCGTAGCGGATAACTCCAGATTCAATCATTTCACGAAGCAGGTCGTTACCCTCACGAGTACGTTCTCCTACACCGGCAAAGACTGAGAAACCGTTGTGCTTTTTGGCAATATTGTTAATCAACTCTTTGATAAGTACGGTTTTTCCAACTCCCGCACCACCAAACAATCCAATTTTACCTCCTTTCAGATAAGGTTCCAAAAGGTCGATAACCTTAATACCCGTAAAAAGGACTTCCTGCGTAGTAGCTAGATCTTCAAATTTAGGCGGTTCGCGGTGGATAGGAAAACCTCCTGTCTTATCCAGTTCCTTCATACCGTCTATCGTTTCACCGACTACGTTCATTACTCGTCCTTTAATTTGAGGACCAACAGGCATTGTAATAGCCTGTCCGGTAAGCATGACTTCCATTCCGCGCTGCAACCCGTCTGTACTGTCCATCGCAACGGTACGCACAGTATCTTCACCGATATGTTGCTGAACTTCCACTACCAAGATACGACCATCATGTCTTTTAATGGTCATAGCATCGTGAATTTTCGGCAAAGCATGTTCTGCATCCACACCGTCGAATTTAAACCGAACATCGACAACCGGACCGATTACCTGCGAAATGTGTCCAACGATTTTTGACATAAGCTTAATCTTTTATTGTATAATTAAAAGTTCTTTTAATAGTCCTGAAAAATCTACTTTTTAGTCTTTATCAAAATAGTTTAATGTTTAACTATTCGGTATGGCAAATTTATACAATAATCTGCCAACAGTGTACTCCTATGTAACATTTTTTAGCCGTAAAACTATGTTTCCTGACACAAATCAAGCGTTTTTGAACATATCATTTTACAGTATAAGACATCTATAAACATTTATTCACATACAGACGTACCAATAAATTTTTCTTTGTTTCCCGACAATTAGTAAACAAACGAACTATATCCGAACACTCCTATCCCATAATTGTAGCTACAATCCGACGAGGACCGCCATAATCACGAAACTCACAAAGATAAATACCCTGCCAAGTTCCCAGATTCAGTTTTCCTCCAGTAACAGGAATAGTAAGCGAAACTCCAGTCAAGCTACATTTTGCATGACTGGGCATGTCGTCACTTCCCTCATCTGTATGCTGATAATAACTTTCATTTTCACGAACTAAACGATTATAAATCTGTTCCATATCACTACGCACTGAAGGATCATAATTTTCATTAATACTGAGTGCACAACTAGTATGTTTCACAAAAAGATTTACCAGTCCGGTTGCAGGCAACGCAGATAAGTGCGACATCACTTCCTCTGTAATCAAATGGAAACCTCTTCGACGAGGTTTTAAAGAAAATTCTATTTGTTGTATCATATTCATTAGCCTTTTTATTTCCGCAACCAGATAGCATTTATTTTACGACGTATAATCACAATATTCAGTACAGACACTCCTATAAAAATAATACATCCGGCAACCAGAGAAAGAATCATACTTCCCCCTCCTGCACCCGGATAAAGATTCATTATCGTATCAAGATATAGAGATCTTACAGACATAACAACAACACAGCCCAGTAACAATACTGCCAAATTAAGAATAACAGTAAGCAACTGATACGGACGTGCTACCCGGGCAGGACTATATCCTATCAATAGTAAATTTTCGAGTTTTGTAGAATTCTTCTGCAGCAACAGATATATACTTAATATCAAAATATAGAATGAAAGCACACTGATTAGCAAACCAACAGACAACACAATACCGATAACGATTTTCAAGAACCAAGTTGCCTTACCGGCATCCAAACCGTTACCTTCTGTTTCATACCCTTTCTGCTGGAAAAACTTAGCAATCCGTTCATCTGCCGGATTGTTAACTTCTACAATCAGTCTCGAAGGTTCAGCTTTTTCTCCTGCGCCATAGGCTTCATTTGCCCAATTCATAAATGATTCGGGAACCAAAATAGTATTAAGTCTGTTTGAAAAGCCGACAATATTCCCTTTCATCTGCTTCACTTGCCCATTCCCCATTATCCGGATGTCCAGATTCATCATGCCCATTACTCCTTCCGAAAGCTGAGGAAGGTTACGGCTTTGTGCAAAACCGAAATTATACAAATTCAGATAATTACGTGGAATAATGATTGGAACAATATCCGATGCCGGATTAAAACTCCATTTATCTAACTTCACATCAACAAATTCATCTGGAACCGACTCAAAAAACATATCAGTCGACATACGTATTCCTTGCATTCCCATGCCAGCAGATACCTTAAATTGCGACGGAAGGAATCCACCCACACTCTTAGTAAACGGCTGCTCCTTTATTTCCGCAATATCACCCGCAGAAAACGTATTACTTTTTCCAACAAGAGTTCCCAACGTACTAACTTTCTTGCTGAGAATTACAAAATCTTTTTTTATAAAGCTATCGCCCTGAGTAAATATAGGTAATACATCCCGATAAAACTGAACTCCCAGCAAGACGATAATCATACCAAATAAATTAGCCAGGAAAAATCCTGCAAGCTGCGACACACTAATATGCTGTCTTAATAACTTCCAAATCATAATATCTGTATTTACAAAGAAAGTACCCTGTCATAATTCAACGGAATATGTTTTCCGATAGACGTTACTATTATACCTGCTCCCTGCTTTTCAGCTTCCTCATGCAAGATCTCTGCCATAATCTTCCCATTGCCATCATCCAAATGACTGACCGGTTCATCTAAAAAAATAAAATCAAAAGGCTGGCACAAAGCACGAACAAAAGCAACACGCTGCTGCTGTCCAAAAGACATCTTTCCAATCTGCTGGTCCCATTTGTCTGAAATACCTAAACGTGAGAACCAATCTTCTATCTGCTTGCGTTTGCAATGTCCCGTCAGTGAATTCTTCAGCTGTACGTTTTCCCATGCTGTCAGCTCCGGGAACAAACGCAATTCCTGAAACAACATGCTCAACGAACGTTTTCTGATTTCTACCCACCGGCCGACAGAGAAATTCTTTACATTTTCACCGTCAAAACAGATAATGCCCTGATAGTCCTTTCTATATCCATAAATAAAACAGCAAAGGGAAGATTTACCTGTGCCCGAAACGGCTTCTACCAGATAAGTCTTCCCCCTCTGAAACGCAACTTGCCGATGCCAAACATCGGAAATGATACTATCTCTGCCGGCAAATACCTCCGGCAGAGTTTGTTGTAATTCAATTGTTTCCATTTTTCATTAATTAAATACCTCTAACAATGTTTGAAGTACATTTTTATCTTTGCTTTTTGTTGTCAGCTCAATATGAGATGTTTTATAATCTACCGTTTCTACCGTCATATAATCCAAAATGCGCAACACACCTATAGCAGGAGCATATTGACTGTTATTACCCAAAAGCTGCTTCGCCTGATCTGAAGCAGATGTAAAATTCATCCCAACAAAACAACGCTTTCCCGACACTTTTTGTCCCCATGGACAATCCCGTAAAGTAAGTCCAGGAACACGAGTATCTACCAAATTATAATCATTGGTAAAATACAAGCGATTATTTTTCACTCCAAACCAGAAACTGACATTTCCTGCACGAAGTCCCATCATACTGCCATTCCGCATACGGAATTCATAACTGTCAGCACCACGGTTTATCAGCTGCATTTGTCCGTTAGTCAACGCCAGCAAGGGCTTCAGATCTTCAAATGTTTGCAGAAACTGACTGTTCGTGACATCAGCATAAGCAATAAAACCATTCTGCAAAGGATTAGTTACCGCCACTGCCACATCGCCTTTTATAGAACCAAATATTGCCTCAAAATCGATAGGCATAATTGAGCTTTCGAACTGCTGACGTACAGTCGGGTTTTCACACAGCAACTGATAGATTTTATTTCCATCTACATTACCAGACATCCAGAAAAATGTATTTGCAGGGAAAGTATCGAGATAAGTACCTTTGACCGGATTTGTAGCTTGCAACTGCTTTTCTACCAATGAAGTCATTACTTTATCCGTTGTTATATCCTGTACATCCATCACAATCTTCCCTTTCTCAAAAGATATCGTAGAAAGCGCTTTTATATTCTTCAAATCCAGTGTAGCAGAAACTCCCATAGTAAGTGGAGTAACGTATTCTCCTGGAAGCAAATCCAAAGAAGACAATAAAACAATATCTCCTTTCTGATTCTTCATCTGTTGAAAATCAGAAGTTGCCGTAAATCCATCCTTTTCAGTCTGGCGCAAAAGCATTGAAGCCATATGAAGCATATCTTTTGCCTCCCCTCCTTTCAAGTCAAGCAAAGCCAGGAATGCATCATCTGTATACGTTACCAGCACACGCCCCATAGAGGTCCACATACACCCCTCTGCTTCAACAGGCTTCTCACATACCTGCTGGTTATGCAAAGCATTCAACAAGTCTTCCAGTTTATCTTGATCAGAAACTCTTATAACCAGACCTGTAGATACGCCACCAGATTCAATAAAATAATAAATCTTTTCAGTTAAATCCAAGCCACTCTCCGAAGGATCTTTCGTGATCTTGTCTATAAGTTCACCTGCTCCTTCAGCCCCGCTTTTCAAAGCTTCATTCAGCCGTGCCACAACCGGAGCACCTTCATCTCCACTCAATCCACTCTTTTCAGCCATCGAAACCAGATCGACAGACACAACCATTGCAGCATCTTTGGGGAGCACGTTTTCATAATTGTTCTTCTTGCTGCATGACGCCAACAGTACAGCAACCAGCAGTAAACAATATCCTAATATATTCTTTTTCATATCTCCGTCCATTAACTATTAAATAAATTCATGGTATGTACTGCCACCAAAGCAGCAGTTTCTGTACGTAAGCGCGATTTACCTAAACTGATTGAACGAAATCCCATCGCTTCAGCCTTTTCAACTTCCTCACGGCTGAAATCACCCTCGGGGCCAATTAATACCACAGCATCTTCTCCAGGTTGCAAAACATCTTTCAGAAGAGGCTTCTCTCCTTCGTAACAATGAGCTATAAATTTTTGTCCCGCAAATTCACGTTGCATGAACCGTCCAAAGTCTACCATTTCATTAACAACTGGTTTTCGCGCTTTGAGTGATTGTTTTATAGCCGAAACAACAATCTTCTCGATGCGCTCAGTCTTAATCACCTTTCTCTCAGAAAACCGACAATTCAGAAAACTGAGTTCATCGAAACCAATTTCCGTAGCTTTCTCTACAAACCATTCTATACGGTCCATATTCTTGGTAGGTGCCATTGCCAGATGCAAATGGCCTTTCCAGAAAGGTTCTTGGGGAATAACCTCATTCACTTTTACCTGACAACGCTTACCTGTTGCCGCACTAATAGCGGCACGGTAAAAACAACCTTTCCCATCGGTCAGCATTATCTCATCACCCACCGTCAAACGCAACACTCGCAGGCAATGTCCAGCCTCTTCTTCGGGCAATTCCGGATTAACAGCTATATCCGGAGCATAAAATACATGCATATTCTTTAAATATTATCGTTTACTTGTATTTATCTTCTTTTTTCTCACGTTTTCTTATTTCATCGCGCAACTGTGATGCTCGTTCATAGTCCTCATTCTCCACGGCTTCATCCATTGCTTTTTTCAGAGAATCAATATCTATAGTGTTTATTGAAACACAATATGTAGAGCCATCAGCTGAGATATTACGCAGCTGTTCTCTTTCTAAAATATCTTCATAAACATACAGAGGAAACTTTTTTCTGAGAGAAAGAGAGATAACATCTGTCGTACGAGCATCGGCCTGAAATATTGTTTCATCCGCACAGCGTACAAATAAAAAGGAACTGTAAATGCCATCTTTCACCTCATAAATCACTCCTTTTACCGGCACTAATCCTCCCTTTTCCATCACGCTCAGCATCAGGTCATGAGTAAAAGGACGCGGAGGAGTATACGACATTTGTCCCATTTTTATGGCTTGTGCTTCCTGTTTCCCGATTATGAGAGCCAGTTTGCGGAAACCTCCTCCAAGTTCTTCCAGAACCAATGCAAAAGCATCCGAAGGCTTGAGCACAGCAGACATATCAAAAACTCTTATCTCTATCTCATTCATACTGTTTTAACTTCATGTTTATATTTAAACACAATACTGAACATAACAGCTACAATCAACGCATAGGCAGCGAAAATAAACCAGGCATTTGTCCAGCCCTCAACTTGTGGTTCCGTGCTGCTGAAATCAACAAACTGGTTTACTACCCACTGCGCAGTCAACGTACCAATAGTAGCCCCAAGTCCGTTAGTCATTATAATGAAAAGTCCTTGAGCACTAGAGCGTACGGAAATATCTGTTTCTTTATCAACGAACAAGGAACCGGAAACATTAAAGAAGTCGAATGCCACTCCATATACAATCATGGAAAGAATAAACATCCATACTCCACTACCCGGATTACCAAGTCCAAATAAGCCGAAGCGTAAAACCCAGGCAATCATTGCAATCAGCATAACCTTCTTTATACCGAACCGTCCTAAGAAGAAAGGTATAAGCAATATACAGCATGTTTCACTGATTTGTGAAAGTGAAATCAGCAAATTAGCATGCTGCACACCAAAAGTATCAGCATATTCAGGAATTGCACTAAAGCTTGTGATAAACGGATTTGCAAATCCGTTGGTTATCTGTAATGAAACGCCCAACAGCATTGAGAAGATAAAAAATATCGCCATTTTGCGCTGGCGGAACAGTAAAAAGGTCTTCAATCCCAAAGCCTCAACAAGCGACTTTCTCTGCCCGCCGGTATTTCTAGTCACCGGACACTGAGGCAATGTATTAGCATAAACAGCCAAAATCACTCCCCATACCGCACAAGTAAAGAATTGCATATAATTTGCCTGAAATCCTAACAAGTCTACCAGCCACATGGAACAAATAAAACCTATCGTGCCACAGGTACGGATAGGAGGAAATGCTTTAATTGTATCCAGTCCCGCTTTATCAAGCACTGTATAAGCTACCGAATTTGACAATGCAAGTGTAGGCATATAAAAAGCCACACTCATTGAATAAAATGAAAACAAGACAGTAAACGAAACATCATCACCTGCTGTCATTCCATAATATCCGGCTCCTACCATAAACAGGGCTGCAAGCAAATGACTCAATCCCAGCAATCGTTGTGCCGGAACCCATCTATCAGCTATAATACCTAATATAGCAGGCATGAACAACGAAACAATACCCTGCATGGCATAAAATATACCAATATGGCTTCCCAGCCCAATTTTAGTTAAATAAGTCCCCATGGAGGTCAGATAAGCTCCCCATACAGCAAACTGCAGGAAGTTCATAATAATCAGTCGAATCTTGATATTCATAGTTTTCATATATTAGTTATGTATAAAAGGGCTTTTTAGCCCTTCCTTAAAAATTAAACAAATATAGGAAAAGAAACGAAAAACCAAAAATATTTCCTCACAGATTTCATCAAAAGCAATTCAACAATCTCTTTCTGGCAATCAGGACACAAATAAAACAAGCCTTAACGGTTTCGTACAAGATACAAACTATGATCTATACACGCAGGAAGTTCTTCCTTATAATGCGTCACCATAATAAGTGTTTTGTCTTTTCGCTGACAGAATGCCTCTATCACATCCTTTACCAGCCGTCGGTTATACATGTCCAATCCATGAAGAGGTTCATCCAGTATCAGCAGTTCCGGATCTTTCACAAAGGCACGGGCAAGTAACACCATACGCTGCTCACCACTCGACAGTTGCAGGAAATTACGATCCTTCAGCTCTTTAATACCAAAGATATCCATCCACCACTCACAAATAGCAATATCTTCCTTATGGGTTTTCTTATACAAGCCGATAGAATCATGGAGTCCGCTTGCTACGATATCAACAGCCGGCAGATTTTTTAAATAGGCACGATGCATCTCCGGACTTACGTATCCAATATGTTTTTTTATTTCCCAAATGCTTTCTCCACTACCGCGCTTACGCCCGAACAAAGATATATCACAAGCATAGCTTTGGGGATTATCCGCACAGACCAGACTCAGCAGCGTTGACTTTCCAGAGCCGTTATCTCCGCTTAATGCCCATTTTTCGCCACAAAGCACAGTCCAGTCAAGTTCTTTCAGAATAGTACGTTCACCATAACGTATACTTACTTTATTCAAGTCTACAATATGCTCGGTATGATACAAATTATCAGCATAAGGCAAAGTCAGGATACGCTGATATTTTTCTTCAGTCAGCACATGGGCAGGAACACCGGCATTTATCGACAAATACTCCTCTCGGGTTATTTTCTTTCCGCAAGAGCGGTTGGCAACAGGAATGACATGTGTTATAAAAGCTGGGATATCGTCCGTTTTCGATAGAACCAGAATAACCTGCAAAGGAGTTACTTCTGTAAGTTTCTGCAACAGTTCATGCAACAGGTCGCGAGTTTTGGCATCAAGACCGATAAACGGATTATCCATAATCAACACACGCGGATTGGAGAGTAAGGTCTTTGTAAGTTGAAACTTGCGCAACTCACCACTAGACAACAAGATAATATGCTTGTCAAGCATCGTGTCTACCCCAAATAAATCATACAATACGGTGCGAAGCTCCTGATTCTTACATTCAGGCAACAAATCACGAACAACTGGAGTTTCTTCCAGATCCTGAGAATTCCAGCGCTGCTGATAATAATACGTTCCGTCAGAATCACCGTACGAGTCACGGAAAGTTATATACTTTATATTATCACATACCAAGTTCGACTCTGAAGGCGAAAAATCATATTCTACCTCGTTCATCAGTAGCGGATACCGTCCGATAATAGTATCCACCAACAAACTCTTACCTGCCCCGTTTGGACCTACGATAGCAACATGTTCTCCTTTTGCTATCTGTAAATTAATCGGCTCATTCAGTCGATATAAAGGATGTCTGGTCACCCCGTCTTTAATTGTAATGATATTCTGCATTGTTCTTGTATATTACTGATGGATAATCATGGCCGAACGCGGACTGACTGTGATCTGGTTTCCGGTAATCATGCCCAATCCCAAAATCAAGTCAATCTTGCCGTCACGACATGCTATCCAATATTTACCTTCTGGAATATTAACCTTTATCGGTTCTGTACGAGCATTCAGTACTACAATCGTATTCAACCACTTATCGCCACAAGGACTTCCCTTTATACGGAAAGCAACAACATTCGTAGCCGGCACATGAATAAACTCCAGATGCTTGCGAATCAGATCTGCATTTCCCATTCGAAAAGCAGGATGAGCCTTACGCATAGCAATCAGCCCCCTTACATAGTCGAACACTTCACGATAAGCTGTTTTATTGCGCCAGTCTATCGCATTTATTTCATCCGGTTTGTTGTAAGCATTTACAACACCTTTCCTGTCGCGCAATATTTCATCTCCGGCAAATATAAAAGGAACTCCCTGCGATGTAAACACAGCAGTTTCGGCCAATTTCTGCAAAGCCTTCAATTCCGGAACAGAAGCCCCCGGAAGAGTAACTTTCAGTCTGTCTGTCAGGCATAAGTCGTCATGACAACTTACATAACTGATAAATTGCGAAGGAGTATTCGCCCATATCTTAGGAACACGACGTACTGAATCGTTATTTATTTGCGGATGAGCAATTCCACCTACAATACCGAACTTCACACCAGTTTCATGCCCCGGACGTCCTATAACGAAAGCTCCTTTCTCATCCTTGCCAAACGGACCTCGCAGACTGTCACGGAATTCATCACTGAAAGCCGCAATACCAGGCATCTGATAAACATTATTCTTCATAGCAAGTTCAGAAGCAGGAAGCTGCGGAGTACCGGCAGCCCATCCTTCTCCATAGATAAATATGGTAGGATCTATTCCATCAAGAGCTTTTCGGATTTCCTTCATCGTAACGATGTCGTGTATGCCCATTAGGTCGAAACGGAAACCATCTACATGATATTCATTCGCCCAGTAACAAACAGACTCTATGATAAATTTCCGAACCATGGCACGTTCACTCGCCGTTTCATTACCGCATCCCGAAGCATTGGCAAACTTTCCTTCACTATCCTGACGGTAAAAATAACCGGGAACTGTACGTTCAAAATTGCTTCCTTTTGTCAGAGCCGTATGATTATATACGACATCCATTATTACCCTGATTCCAGCACGGTGCAAAGCCATCACCATTTGCTTAAATTCACGAATACGCACATCAGGCTTATAAGGATCTGTTGCATACGAACCTTCGGGAACATTGTAATTTTTCGGATCATATCCCCAGTTGTACTGAGGCTTATTCAGCTTTGTTTCATCGACTGACGAAAAATCGAATGAAGGCAACAAATGCACATGAGTCACTCCCAGCTCCTTTAAATGCGCAATACCTGTCTTCTCACCCAGATAAGTATGGGTGCTGTCTTCCGTCAGAGCCAGAAATTTTCCTCTATGCTTGATGCCTGCAACCGTATCGATCGAAAAATCACGATGATGCATCTCGTAAATAATGATATCAGAAAAACTTTTTAAGGGCGGACGTACATCCTTTTCCCATCCCTGAGGGTTAGTTTCTCTCATATCGATAATGGCAGCACGGTCGCCATTTACTCCCACCGCTTTTGCCATAACACCGGGAGTATCACCTTGCCAGATGCCATCTATTTTTACATTGAATGCATAAAAGCTACCTTTCAAATCACCTTCTGCCACAGCCTGCCACATTCCGTCGGCTGCCTGCTGCATGCTTATCATCCGCTGGACAGCTCCGCCCTGTCCCTTTTCGTATAACATGACACGTACTTCCTGAGCTGTAGGAGCCCACAAAGAAAAATGCGTTCCAGCCGGCGAGTAAGTCATTTCTTCCCATTTACCTTCATATACAGGGTATTCATCAAACGAATCGAATGAACTTCTCTGGATAGAATTGCAGCCAACTGCCGTTGCTAAGGTCAACATAGCTAAAAGGTGTTTTGCATTCATGATTTTTCTATTTTTTCACTTTATCGGGATTCTTTTGTATATAGTCTTTCCAACTTGAATACGCTTTCGGCATAGCCGGACGGCCCATTTGCAAATAATGACAATATGCAGCCCCCAATGCATCGGTAGCATCCATAAAGGGCCCCATTTCCGACTCGGGAATATGCAGCATACGCTTCAGCATATCGGCCACCTGCTCTTTACTGGCCTGACCGTTTCCTGTTATCGCCATCTTTATTTTCAGAGGAGCATATTCCGTTACAGGAATATCCCGACATAAAGCAGCCACAATAGCCACACCCTGGGCACGTCCCAGTTTTAACATCGACTGTACATTTTTTCCAAAGAAAGGGGCTTCGATAGCCAGCTCATCAGGCAGATAAGAGGAAATCACTCCCTGCACCCGTTCGTAAATATGCTTCAATTTCAAGTACGGATCAGTACATTTTCTCAGGTCTATCACTCCCAAGGCCACGACTTGAGGTTTTACTCCTGTCACCTTCAGCACTCCATAGCCCATGATATTTGTACCGGGATCTATTCCCAAAATAATCTTTTCCTTTACAGGCTGTATCACTTGACCACCTCCATTAATGTGGGAAAGCCAATCACTTTATCCTTAAATATCTTCAGCATTTCTTCATTCAAGCGTGCACCCTGCTTGGTATGCCAGCGATGAAGCGCTGCACTATCTTCTACCTCCCATTGTAAAGAAAAACATTCGCTATCCTGCTCCTTATGGCTTAATATACGTAATATGCGAGGATTACGCAGTTCTCCCGACTGTTCGACTTCAGGAATATAGCATTCGTTCAACCAAATTACAAAATTTCTCGCATCGTTCATTTCCACATGAAAGGTTGTATTATAAATCAGCATAACTATATTTTGTTTATCTATTTTTATTGGCAAAGTTAGCAATTATTGGAGATTATCCCCTGTCTGACAGAAAATAATTCAGTGAATATACCAGTTGTTCGGACAACTTTTATTATTTTTGCGCACATTAACACGATTAGTGTGCAATGAAACAATGGAAACAACAAGCAGTTTAATACAACTTATTGAAGAAAGCATCCGTAAAAACTGGAATCTGGATACAATGACAGACTACAAGGGAGCTACCTTACAATACAAAGATGTAGCGCGCAAAATAGAAAAGATGCATATTCTATTCGAACATGCAGGTATAAAAAAAGGAGATAAAATCGCGCTCTGCGGTAGAAACAGCGCAAACTGGACTGCAACATTTCTCGGTGTTATCACTTATGGAGCAGTAGCCGTCCCTATCCTTCACGAATTCAAAGCCGATAATGTACATAATATAGTAAACCATTCGGAAGCACGTATGCTGTTCGTGGGCGATCAGGTGTGGGAAAATTTCAACGAAGCTGCCATGCCTCATCTGGAAGGTATCATCGAGCTGAAGAACTTCGATCTGGTTGTTTCACGCTCGCAACGTCTTACCTATGCCCGTGAACATCTGAATGAAGAATTCGGAAAACGTTATCCTTGCCGCTTCCGTGCGGAGAATGTATCTTATCGCCGCGAAGAACCGGAAGAGCTGGCTGTCATCAATTACACATCGGGTACAACCGGATATTCGAAAGGAGTAATGCTTCCTTATCGCAGCATTATCTCGAATGTAGTACACATTCATAAAAAAGTAGGTTTGAAACCTGGCGACAATGTGGTATCAATGTTGCCGTTAGGACACATTTTCGGCCTGGTTTTCGATTTTATTTATGGAGTAACCGTGGGCGCGCACTTATGGTTCCTTACACGCATGCCCTCACCTAAAATCATTGCCGAGTCATTTGCTGAAATACGTCCGCGTGTCATAGCATGTGTTCCTCTCATCGTCGAGAAGATTTTCAAGAAGAATATTCTGCCTAAAGTAGACAACAAACTGGGGAAACTCCTGCTGAAACTGCCTATCGTCAGTGATAAGATAAAAGAACAGATCCGCACACAGGCTATGGAGGTATTTGGAGGTAACTTTATCGAAATAGTAATCGGAGGTGCACCTTTCAATCCTGAGGTAGAGGCATTTTTACGAAAAATCAACTTCCCCTACACCATTGCCTACGGAATGACAGAAGCCGCTCCGCTTATCTGCCACAGTCGCTGGGATGAAATACAGTACACATCGTGTGGAAAAACAGTTTCGAATATGGAAACAAAGGTATTGTCATCCGATCCGGAACGCATCCCGGGAGAACTGGTATGCCGGGGAATGAATGTCATGCTGGGTTATTACAAGAACGAGGAAGCCACAGCACAGGCCATCGATTGCAATGGCTGGCTTCATACAGGCGATATGGCCATCAAGGATGCCGAGGGAAATATTTTCATTAAGGGACGCTGCAAGAACATGCTGCTTACAGCTTCCGGACAAAACATTTACCCTGAGGAAATTGAAGCCCGTTTGAACAACATGCCTTTCGTAAACGAATCGCTTGTCATTCTGGCTGGAGACAAGCTTATCGCACTGGTTTATCCAGACAATGAAGAAGCCTTTGCACAAGGTATGGACAAAAAAGTGCTGGAAGCAGCCATTGAGGTCAACCGTACAGAGCTTAACAAAATGCTGCCGGCTTATTCACAAATTACCCGTATCAAACTCTATCCTGAAGAGTTCGAGAAAACAGCTAAAAAGAGCATCAAACGTTTTCTTTATCAGGATATCAAAGAATAATAAAAAAACATTGTTGTCCGACAAAATCAATTTAATATACAAAATACCGCTCAACCATCGAATATATAATGGTCGAGCGGTATTTTGTTATCCCAAGTCCCATCAAAAATATACCTCCTTCTTTTTGCCGGCCTTAGCCTACATTATTCATAGTGGATTCATTTCAGGTTATCAAAACAGATATGGGGACAATCTGAAGCCTCCAACTAATGTCTATCATCGAATGACCGCTTGATGTAGAGTTATAATCCTGTCCGAAGCCTTGATTTCGGCATGCTCAGGTCTGATTATCACGTCCATTTTTATGGAGCGGATATGACTTATAAGTCCGATTACAGAATCGGACTCAGGTTGATTTCAGATTATTCCACTTGTCAGGCAGAGAGTCTCGTCAAGGCTTGCGACAAAGCTTCAAGGTGTCGATGGTGTGGGGAAAAGCTGAACCTTATAAAAGTCTTTTTTTCGACTATGAAGACGGCACTCAGCATAATCCGCTTCATGAAGCTGTCCATCGTGAAGGCGCCGACCTCTGTATTGGAGAAAGCCTTCGACCTGAGACGGTATGCGGTCACATATGCCGCGCCATATAGAAACAGCCGGAACATATTGGCTCTGAAAGAACTGCACGACATCCTGTCGGCTCGAAAATACTTCAGGTCTTTTATCCATAGCTCCATTGTGCCGCGCTTACAGTAACGTCGATATACTGTCTCGGGCTTGTTGTTACGGTTGCTTGTGACTATGAAGCGGACGTTTACACCCTTGTCGGAGACTTCGATTTTTGCAATCACCCTCTGTCTGTATTTCCATGATTTGGCTTTGTACTCAAAGCTGTAGTAACGGCGTACATCCTCATGGTGAAGTTCGAAATCCCCCTTGGCACGGCGCAATTGCTTGTCGATTTTCTTCATAAGCGCAGGATTGCCCGACAGCCCTGTGATAAATCTCACATAAAGATGTGTCTTGACCCAGTCCATAAACTCATGGCTGCAGAAATGACTGTCCCCGCGGAGTTCTATTATTGTGTGAGGCCATTCCTTATGGATGTATTCAATGACTCTGCGCAGTATACCGAAGATGTTCAGCGACTTGTTGCGTCGTCCCGGTCTCAGTAGAGGAAGTATCAGCTTGCCGTTCATACCGTCGAAAATAACCATCGGCATGTAGCAGTATTCGTCATAGTAATCATTGAACAGCGACAGCTGCTGCGCCCCGTATGTGTTGGCATTTGTATCGTCAACGTCAAGAATAATCTTACGCGGAGCTTTGTCGAAGGATGAGATGTAGTCCTTGACAAACAGTTCTGCTATTTTCCATAAGGTCCTTTTGTCAATATGATTCTCAAGCCGTGTCATCGTCGGTTGTGAGCACAGGCCGGGATCCGATGCCTTGCGGCCCACGCTCATCTTAAGGGCACTGTCGTGGCGCAGGCGGTCGCAGTCGTTGGCATCCTCGTAGCCGCACATTATCTGTCCGACACGCTGGCAGACCATCTCTTCGTAGGAATGCTGTACGAAAAGTTGATTTCGATAATCCGGAATTAGGCGCGCTATCTTTCGCGCTATGCTGTCTTTCATTAGACCGACAAGCACCAGTCCTCCATTGGACGAGATGTCCGGGGCATTGAAATCGACCTGAATTTTCCTGTCAGGAAGCACGTCTTGAAAAGAAAAAAGATTTTTCTCTTGACTGACTCCGTTATTTGTTGTATCTTTGCACATGAGAACGCCGGTATTAAGTTTATTTTTAACACCTTAAAGTTAATGCTTTTCTTGCAAATATACAAGAAGGGCGTTCTCTTTTTTGTGGAGACTATGAATTATTCAGGTTAGGATGACGTTCCACACCCTTGAACTGGATATTGGAGAAATGACAAAGTTTGCGGGCTTCTGCCTGTATGGTTTGCGGGCTTCTGCCTGTATGGACGGCATTATCTCACGCAAGGAATCAAAACGCATGATGACAGCATAGAGCATAACGACAAAACATGTCCAGCCATCGAATCGTTTTTACATAGTATTCACCACCACGTTTACGGCTTATCTGAAAGATTTTTAGCTTATCCAGTAATTTTATAACCAGACTGTAGAATATTCGTCCGCATAAAAGTATGCTTTGCTCATAATTAGATTTTCTTGTTTGACGACAAAAATCTAATGAAAATGGGCTGACCTCGCCAATGAAGTCAATCCTATTTTGTGGCTTTACATTTTTTTGGATAGCAATATAAGAAAAATAGATACTTTTTCGTATCTTTATCAAGCATAAAATACATAGGACTTACTTTATATGAATTTAGTCATTCATTGATATAAGAAGTTATTCAGACTGTATACTATGTTTTAAAAGAATCTAGTACAAAATTGAGCCACTTCATAAACCAATAATACTATGAGGCATACAGGTTTTTCCATTATAATGCCTACCTATAATCAGGCGGCTTTTATACGAAGGGCTATTGCCAGTCTCCAAAGGCAAACCTATTCAGAATGGGAGTTAATCATTGTCAATGATGGCTCTACTGATGATACAGAACTGTATATATCCGATTACCTGCACTAAACAATAGTACTTCAACTTTAATAACAGGAAAGTTATGAGCATATTGCTTATTTATTCGGCACAGTTGCAAATATCCGTGGCTTATTTTTGTAGTATAGGTCTATATTTTCTTGTTTAATGCTTAAATGTTTATAAGAAGCATTACCTTTGCACTCATGAGTAAGCAATCAGCATTTGACTATAAGATTCTGGCAAGTTACCTTCTTCCCAAAGGCATACTTAAGTTCTTCGACGTTACAGCCGTTAACGAAGACCACACTGGCATTATTGAAGAGACTGGTAATGAGCGCGTCCTTCTTCACATCTATCTTGACGAAAAAGATGCACGGGAAGAAGAGTGGCACGACCTTAAGCCCAATGGTTTCACGGAAAGCCGTCAGGTTAACGACTTTCCTATCCGTGATCACAAGGTCGTTCTTCATGTCAGACGTCGCAGATGGTTAACGGCAGAAGGCAGAAACATAATCCTTGACAGGTACTCGTTGCTTGCTGATAACACCGGCTACTCTAAGGAGTTTGCTGATGTCTTAAAAAAAATATTTGGATACCTACCCGATAACGGCCCGCTCGCCGGGGCTATACTTTACGGTAGATGGCAATAACCTGGAGCGTGCTTACAAGGATCATCTGAGCGGTTTCCGTAATTGGGAACAAGCCAGTCATGCAGAGGACTGGGTGCTGCATCCTAAGAACATAGGCAAACGGCTGGGCATTGACGAGACCATGCTCCACAAGGGCCTGATGACATTCTTGACCAACAAAGAAGGGCATGGCAAACGTCACACCTTAATAGCAGCTGTAAAAGGCACTAAGGCATCAGACATTATCAATGTTCTTATGCAGATACCGCAGGAACAGCGAGAGCAGGTCGAGGAAGTTACCATGGACTTCTCTGACAGCATGTTTGCTGTCGTCACAGAAGCCTTTCCCAATGCAGCCATAGTCATTGACTGCTTCCATATCGTCAAACGTTGTATCGAAGCAGTGGAGGAACTCCGCCTCAAAGCTAAACGAGAAGCACAGAAAGCACAAAACAAGGAGAAGGCCATGTTCAAAAAGAAACTTGAACAGCTGGTAAAGAGCCGTAAATACTACCGCAAGAAACATCCAAAGAAATACAAAGGCAAGAAGCGGGGACGCAAGCCACAGAGGTTGAACAAACGCTTCAGGCCAACCATGCTTGCCAATGGCGAAACTGTCATAGAACTACTGACAAGAAGCAAGTATCTGCTGAGTGTGAGTGGTGAAAAATGGACTGACAGGCAGAAAACACGTGCAAAGATACTTTTCAGGATGTTCCCAAAGATAAAGGATGCATATACTTTGATTTGTAGCCTAAGAAGCGTGTTTAGCAACAAGTCTATCGACCGGGGTACTGCTAAGGTTAAACTGCATGAGTGGTATCAGAAGGTTTCAGTTTGTACGTTGCGTGAAGTAAAGGCTGCAAGGGATGCCATCAAGTACAAGGAAGAAGAAGTACTAAATTACTTCATAAACAGATCAACCAATGCTCATGCTGAATCTCTTAACTCTAAGTTGAAAGGCTTTAGAGCACAACTATGCGGTGTGCAGGATTTACCTTTCTTTATGTTCAGAGCGTCCATAATCTTTGGATAACATGATTATATTGCCACGGACTTATGCAACTGTGCCCCATACATCAAATTAAGAATCTAAACTTAAGTTTTTTCCCCGATGATGGTAATCCTCAAAAACGACAATAAGGACATCTATAAGATTTTTCCTCATTCTGCTGTAGATTTGAAACCCTTATTCAACTATTTAAAAGAAATTGAAGATAGAGAGTCTTTTTCAATCTATAAATTAGAGGTTGATTTTGGAATATTCAGAATCCTTTACGATGATGATTCTTTTCTTTCAATCACAGGACAGTTCTCAAATAAAGAAGAGTTTGAAACCATAAATTCTATTTATATGCAAATTTACTCAATCATCCAATGTAATGAATAGCGGTACTAATCAAGATTTTAAATAATAGAAAAACATCTGGCTTTGCATTATTAATATAAAAGATGGTTTTTGTAAATTTGTGCAGTTGTGCTTAATATTTTACTTATGAAAAAGTGGCAGAAAATAGCAGGAACCATTACATTAGTAGTTTTGGCAGTTCTCAATATTATTCTATGTGTATATTATTTAGAATACGCAACTTCAATGTATTTCGAACCAGGAGGAAGCACACAAGATGCTATTGAAATAATGCGAACTCATTCACGGTACGCTATAAAAAATATTAGTTATCTTGTACATACCAATTATATTGTTGCTCTATTCTTGTTCATGTGTCTTTGGCGGAAAGGAGGTAAGAATTGAAAAACGAAATATATCACCCTATAAATGCTATTGATTGCGAGTGTTCGGTAAATTCAATCGACTACGATGCTACAGACCTTGTCATCGTTCTTGATCGATTTGACAACAATCAGACAGTTGCAATTAGATTTAAGAATGTCTATACGTATCGTGTCACTCTTGAACATTTTAGAATATGCGAAGTAATGGACGGCTTGACCTCCCAACCATTATATGAAGTTGAAAATTCCGCATATCTGAGTGAAATGTTAATGACAGGAATGAGAGAATTGTACGGCTCTTTACTTAATGTAAGGCACTATACGATAAGCACGACTGAGCATATCATTGATGTATTAACAGCCGAAACTTATGTTATAGAATGAAACTGACCGATAAACGATTTTGGATATTTGAGGCAATAGTACTGATATGCACAATCATCTGCATTTTCATATTATGGATGAAACATTGGTTGGTGCTGTTTGGTTTAGCATCCTTTGGATTTTGTTGCCTTATGCTTTTTGGCGGAGCAGCGTCATGGAAACTATATAAAGGCAACCAATGGTGGAAATTGGCTGGATACTTGTTCCTAATTACAACGGCAATTCTTTCCTTTGGACTGTTCTGCTTTGTGTGGGATTGGAATGATAATGGTGGACGCCCCGCGAATATTCCTCCTGACGAAGGATCTTATATTACTGCTAATGAACTGGTCGGAATTATAATGCTGTTATGGACTATATTCGTTCCTATACTCTCTTGCGCCATTTCATATTTTGCCAAACGATTATTGTTCCCCAAAAACGAAAAATAAATAATGAAAAAAATATTGATTTGTATAGCCAAAATTATTCTCGTGATAATTGTATTATTTACCAAGTTGTTTTATTTGCCTCGCTCGGTGATTTTGCATCTTGGAGCTGGACTTCGTTATGGAAGCTTACGGATATTCCGACCAAAACAAAAAATATCATATAAAGATATTCGTTATGGTTCTGATGATTTCAGTGTTATAGACCATGCAGACAACAACTTATCCAATGGATTTTTAGGATTTCTTGTATTGGCTATAATCTTGTTATTGATAGCTAACTAAATTCTATATACATAATCTTAATGCCTTACAAAAGATGGAAATACATGTAGATTTTACTAATAACCATTTTGAGATGTCATTTATTCCTGTTGATTTTTATTCGTTAGAATCTACTTTTGGGCATCTCCCCATACACCAAATTAAGAATTTAAACTTAGGTTTTTTCCCCGATGATGATAATCCTCAAAAAGATTGTTATTACGACAATAAGGACATCTATAAGATTTTTCCTCATTCTGCTGCAGATTTGAAACCCTTATTCAACTATTTAAAAGAAATTGAAGATCGAGAGTCTTTTTCAATCTATAAATTAGAGGTTGATTTTGGAACATTCAGAATCCTTTACGATGATGATTCTTTTCTTTCAATCACAGGACAGTTCTCAAATAAAGAAGAGTTTGAAACCATAAATTCTATTTATATGCAAATTTGCTCAAACATCCAATGTAATGAATAGCGGTACTAACCAAGGACTTAAATGAAACAAAAACATCTGGCTTTGCATTATTGATATAAAAGATGGTTTTTGTAAATTTGTGCAGCTGTGCTTAATATTTTACTTATGAAAAAGTGGCAGAAAATAGCAGGTCTCATAATATTTTTTCTTATAACACTATATGAACTTCTTACATGGGCTAATACTTATGTATACTTAAAATATGTGGTGGAGCCAACAGACAATGACTTGCTTATTGAACAAAGCTACATGTATATCGACGGATTGTCTTTGGGTATGTGGATGAATTTATCGTTAGCCATATTCTTATTCATATGTTTATGGCGGAAAGGAATGAACAAAACTTATCCTTCGCCCATTAAACCCAGTTCAGTAGAAAAAATAATTATACCCTTCACTTTTGAGAGAGCTTACTGCCGTATCGGAGTCGCCACCGATAACAGTGGCATTGAACGTATGGAAGTCTATTTTGTCAGAAAAGACAAAACGGCAATCTGTTATGCGAATAGCTCTTTCAGTCAAGTTGTCATTGATGATGCAAAGCTTGATAAATTCGATAATCTTGAAATAAATATAGCTACTATTAATAGTATTCGTGAAACAATAGGACTTGCAAATCACATTATTAAATTGTCGGATGAAAGATTGATCGTTTTTGAAGTCCTTCCCAAAGGGTACGGTGAACTATACGAAAGTGTTACAGTAATAGCTCCAAGTGACGACGAATACTCAGACTATTTAGAAGATTATAAGCAAGGAAAAGAAATTGATTCCTGGAAAGCAGAAATAAAACAATTAAATCACAAAAGATGATACTACTTGGCATTATAATACAATTAATTGTCTTTACATTGCTGGCAATAGTGATTGCATTGCCATTGGTTGGTATCGTATGTTGGCGAAGCAAGAAAAACAAAAAACGGAATGCAATATTGACATTTATATCTCCGTTCGTGTTCATATATACTTTCTATTTCGGTTGCATGATAGGTGGTTTTACCTGTTCTTCAGTTTTTGGTACAGGTTGCGGTATAGATGGGTATTATCACGCAACGTTACCAAACGGCTATGAATTAGAAACTATTTCGGATGACTTTGACCGTGAATATTTTACAGGGTATATTCGCAAAGATGGGAAGGATGTCATTGAATGGGTAACTAAAATCAAGGTTTCAGGCGACTCTATTTATGGAGAGCGGTATTTCGTAAACGAAGCTCCGGGAAGCGAATACTACTTTGTCATTGACAGTAAATCCGGCATCATAACACAATACAAATCATTTCGGGAAGCTGATGAAAATGATCCGACCCTTCTAACAGGATTGACTCACTTGGAGGCGTTTTATTACAAAAGTTGGTCGTGGGTTATTCCTTTGGGTAGTATTGCATTTGTCATATCATTATGGGTAGTATTTCTTTTATGGTTTATAGTCGGCAAAATATCTGCATAATGGAAAGATTAACTATAAAAGATAGATTGTTATTAGTAGGATTATTCCTATTGGAAGCAATAATCATGTTTTGCATTGTTCCCAAAGCCAATGCAGATGAAATTAGCGTACAGGTAGAGTTAGTACTTGGTTTATCCTTAGCACTAATGATAAGTCTGGCGATATTGATAAAGCATAATAGAGGTAAGTGTAAGACTATGCTTTCTATCTTTATCGTATGCGCTGCGACCTATCTTCAAATATCCTACTGTTCTCTGTTTTATGAATGGGGTGTTGTCATTTGTGTGACATTGCCTGTATTTCAACTGACATTTGGCTTCTTGATATCCAAATTCTCCCAGAGTATAACGGACTTATGTACAGGCTGCTCCAATTTGATGTTTTCTACTATATGGGCCAATCAAATGGTTGGTTTCTTATGGTTTCATCATGAATCCAGCGACCTTGAAACGGTGGGAATAGCGAGTGCGTGTGCTCTTGTCGGTGTAGTGATTGTGTTTATGATATCGACCATTATGATAATGAAATTCAATCCAAAAGTTCCTTGACAACTATGAATTTACCGATAACTGGATGGTTAGGAGCAAAGGGGAAATTCAGGTAAGGTTTGGAACAAACAATGGAAAAGATACGAAAATAGATGGATATAGCAACAAGCCATCTATATAACTGAATCACAAAAGAAAAGCTGATAATTACAGACTAATGAATGGTATTATTTTGTAGATTTGTAAACTAATCAAAGAAAAAATAGAAACCATGCATAAACGACGTACGAAAAAGGAAAATGCAACAAAATGCCGTAAAAAGGTAGAATCATCAGAAACTACCTCCAAATACTTGTCATTATGGCTTCTCTTGCCAATCCTCTTCTTCTGCCGATGGGGGATAAAAATAAATCAAAATACTCTGATTGAGGTTGGATGGTGGTGGTACATTCTCTGTGCCATAATTGGTTTGGCTATTGGTATAATACGACTTATTCGAGATAAAGAAATCAGTTGGAATTGGAAAGAATACTTGGGTGCTATTTTCTATTCTTTTATACATTCGGCAATGGGATTGATAATAGGTGTGCTGCTAATCTTTGGTGTTGAAATAGCGAATTACTATATTCCGTCCGAGTATAAATATTACAATGAATCAGCAACTATAATTAACAAAGATTTCAGTTCTCTTTATAGAGCAGGATTTCATTTCGATATAGAATTTCATTTTGTAAATAAAGAGTTTGGAGTAAGAACGTTTGATTTTGGCAACGACTTCTACAAGCAAGCTGAAATTGGTGACAGATATACCTTCACCTTCCAAAATGGTTTCTTTAATATTCCTATCATAAAGGGTAAAGCCAAACTAGAATAACAGGGTAAACAAAGCCCGGTTATTAAACTTTTCATTAAAAGAGACGAATACAATAGACTTTGTAATAATCCACTTTGAATAATTCAAGGATGAACAGTAAGGAATACCATAAGATGGTTGCAGATGCAAGACGTGGCGTGAGTCGTAAATATGGCTTTCGCCAGAGTTCCTACATCAACTTTAAGGTTGAAGGAGGCTATTTTTTCTGTCTGTATTTTCATACTAATGAAGCCAAACTTACTGTCAAACCGATGTATGCCGATGACTTGTGGTGGAATATATGGGGCGCGTCTGAAAACAAAATGGAGCCGTTGAGTTTGCGTGGAACCGGCGCTTATTCTCTGTCGGGGCAAGTTTTGGCTTCATATGAAATCCCCAAAACAACCAACTTGGATGAGCTTAGCAATCTGTTTGAGCAGGTATTTCAAGGCGCAGCTACTGTAATGTCGAAATTTCTGACTGATAACCCTGATGCTAACCTTTTCTATCCCGATGAATCGAGGATGGATCATGATCCTGACAGACTTCTTTATCTTATTACCCTAATCCACAACGGCAAGAAGAACGAGGTCTTGGATATAATAAAGGAAGCTCGTAAGAGCAAGCATTGCTGTATGTTCAAAAGTGGAATGTTTAGCGACAGCTACACGTATATCCGCCGATGGTGCAAGCGGGAACAAACCTGCATGCGGATAAGGAATATTTTTGTTTCCATTTTCAATAGCCTTGTTAAGACAAGGGCATATGCATTAATGGCACTCGGTAAGAATAACAAAAAAGACATCATGCCCAGTGCTTGGGATGTCAGGCTTTTAGATTATGGTCTTGTGATGCTATTATGCCTTCCTATACTATTGTTCTGGCAGAATTTCACGGTGTTTTTTTGTATATATGCCATTTATTGCATCCTTGTTTGTTTCGTGGACTATGGGAAGCGGAGCGAAAGATACTATATCCGTTTCGGTCAACTATCCGACAGAACAAGGTTAAGATGGAAAATTTGTGCCTGGGCTTTTGTAATCATAGTCTATATATGTTTATTCTCTATAATTTTTTGGGGACATGAAATTGACAGATAAACGATTTTGGAAATTTGAAGCGCTGATGCTACTGTGTGGTATGATTTCTATAGTAATAAATCCCTTGCTATATACATTTGGGCCAGATGTCTATTGGGAAAATTATATATCTGGATTGTATTTTTTTCTATTTATCATAGTATATCCCCTTGCCGGCTGTTGTGTCTGGTTCTCTTTCCGAAAAGTTACCGCATGGTGGCAAAGAGCGGTAATAATATCTTTCCTTGTCATCTTGTTGCTATCTGTAGCAGTTTTTGGATGGATATGTATCTTTATAAAAGATGGTATGACCGGATTGGTATTTTTATCGGGCAGTTTCATGGCATCAGTATTCTCCATTTTACCCGTTGCAATAGGCTCTTATCTTTTTCAAAAATATCAAATGAAAAACTTATAATCCAATTGATTCAAGCTTTAACTCTTCTTGTAGCAAGTATCTGTGTACATTTGTACAGTATTTGAATCGTAATACAAATTGCATAGTTACAGAAAATCAATAACCATGAAGTTAGATTAGTGTTGCAGACACGGAGCAAAACGGATGGCATATCCTTCCCAAAAGGTCGTCACTTCCGGCATCGCATAAAATACGATAAGTCGGAAGTGGTGACCAACATCCGTGAGCTAACCTCCAAAACCATTCGATGGCTCTACTTCCGCAAGCGTCAGCCTGCGTTCGGTAGAACCATCGAGCAAATCATCGTTTGAAGACCAGCTTCCCAACCTCATTGACACTGTGAGAAACAGCTGAGTGGAGCGTAGTGAAACCCTGCTGTTTCTCTCTGTGGCATTGGAATGAAGTCCTTCACTGGTAGCCAAAGCCACTCAGCCGAGTTTTGTTTGGTGTCGCAGACATGGAGCAAACCGGATGCTGATCTATAATAATACATACAAATTACTATATGAAAAATCATAAATATTACAATATGACTCATTTTCTTTATTACCTTATTACAAATAATATAGTTTACCTATTTTGAAAATCAGTACTAGGTTATTTGCCGTCAAAAGAAAATCATTTTCTGAGGGATTTAAGCATCTTGGTGATGCAGCGTTTCTTCTGCTCCATATTAGGGTGTACGTACAGATTAAGAGTTGTCGTTATGTTGGCATGGCCGAGTAATACGCTGACCGTTTTATAGTCACAGTTACTTTCAATACAACGGGTTGCAAAGCTGTGTCGCAATCCATGGTATTTTAAACGAGGTATCTCCAAACGCTTCATCAAACGGTGATAATAATTACGATAAGTTCTAGGCTCTGTTGGCTTCTCTTCATTTGTCAATACATAGAACTCGTTGTTTACAACTTTCTTGAGTGGTTTAACCATAGCCAATAGCTCCTTATTTATCGGAATCTCCCGGCAGGAATTTTTCGTTTTGGGAGTATTGATTACCAATTCGGTATGTTTGCAATCGCCTTCAACCATATAGATACGTTCAATCGTACGTCTTACGGTTATAGTTTCGTTGCAAACATCTATATCCGACCATTTTAATCCACAGATTTCACCGATACGTAGCCCGGTAGTCAAGCTAATATAGATACCGAGATTACGAAACGTAAAATTCTCTTTGATGAAATCAAGGATCTTCTTATGGTGAGCTATAGTCAGTACTTCCAAATCTTTATTGGTTTCAGATGTCGGGTATTTGATATCCCATTCGCAATAGTTCATCCATTCATTTTTCACACCGAATTTCATTACCATTTTGAGAACGATGAGTATGTCCTTTACCGTTTTAACACTGAGCCCATTCTCCAATTTTTGTAGGACGAACTCCTGTACCAGTTTTTCACTGAGAGAGTCATAATCACCAAATGATGGTAAAAGATGGTTCTCTAGAATTAACACCATAAGTTGACTGCTTTACATAACGTTGCTTATCACTCTTCCAAGCTAACGCAATTTCTCTAATTGTTTTTGTTGTCATGTAATCCTTAATTATAGGGTTATATCTATAAATTAGAGAAAATCAAACTCTAACGTCCCAACTTGAAGAAACTAAAGTCTGCGATTTCAGAAAGACTTTTCAAAAGCGTAAAAGGTTCTATTGTTCTGCTGTCCGATATATGTGACATTGTTAAGGGTAAACAAATCAATGGGGAAAATCTCTCTGAGAGAGGTAGATATTATGTAATGAACGGTGGTACAGAGCCATCTGGTTATTATAGCGATTACAATGTAGAAGCCAATACTATTTCAATAAGTGAAGGTGGCAACTCTTGCGGATATGTGCAATTCAACACCTTTCCTTTTTGGAGCGGTGGGCATTGTTACTCCATTCAGAATGTGACAGGAAATGTTGATAATCTGTATTTGTACCATTATCTTAAATCGAATGAAGATAACATAATGAAACTACGCATCGGTTCAGGTTTGCCTAATATTCAGAAAAAAGATTTGGCAATGTTCAAAATAATAGTACCGACATTAGAGCAGCAAATGACAATCTCAACTTTTCTGTCATCAATTGAAAGAAAAGCCCAAATAGAAGCAGACATCTTAATTGCTATGCAATCAGAGAAACAACATCTACTTCGCCAGATGTTTATATAAACATTTGGCGAAGCAAATACTGCTTTTGATTTGACAAACAACTTGCATATGTTTCTTCGTTTTCTATCTTCAAATCAAAGCTTCTGAGAACTTTCAGAATATGAAGTTGGTGTTCTTTGGACGGGATTGAAATCTTCAAATTAAGCCATTCTTCAACACTTATAGAACGTCCATCTCGAATGCCATAAGTTACAATAATCAGAGATTTTATAAATCCGTAAGACTTGAAGTAATAGGAAAGATACCCATATTCCAAAAGCGTACTCGGGCGCAGTATTGTATATGCTGGACTGCACACACCTGTCATGTTTGAAAAAGCAAAGCCTCCTTGAAATGAGCGCAAATGAATAACATAATCACCTTTTCTTACAATTTTGTAAATATCGATATTGCTTCGCTCAAATTGGATATCCAAATTTAGATCATCCCTGTTCACCATACCTTTTTCTTGGCTTGCAGCAAGGATATTGGAATATTCCATTTGTTTGTTGCGTTCATTGATAACCTCAAATAATTGTCCATACGAGTATTCTTTGCCTTGGATTTTTGAGTATAATTTTTCAATAATCGCAGACCTATAAGCCGAACAATCCTTAATCAGGGGACTAAATGATTCTTTATATGCCCAATATGGCGATGATATCTTGACTTCTTTTTCAAGTATCGGTCTTTCATATTCTGGTTTGTCTGGCAAATCAGCGCAAGACTTTGGTTGTGGAAAACCATACATAACTTACTTGAATGTATATTCTAACAATATCATCAATGAAAAAGATTTCCAATTTGTGGCAATCAGAGATAATGAGAAACAGAATGTTGTTGAATATGGTGATGTATTATTCACGCTGTCATCGGAAACACCTGAAGAAGTTGGTATAGGTTCTGTATATCTTGGTAAGGAAAAAGTCTATCTGAATAGCTTTTGTTGTAAACTTCCAATTTTAGGGTATCCCCTTTTAGACGGGCGCCAGTCGGCACCCGTCTAAAAGGGGATACCCTAAAATTGGAAGTTTACCGCATAATTCCTTATAATCATAAACTGGTCACACAATTGCGAGAATAGGGTTTCAATTCTTTTTCTCGCTTTGGAAAAAGCTGGGAATGTTGGCTTCCATTCTTTTTGATTACATCTGTATGGTACCTCCAATCTGATATTGGCAGTTTCAAACAGATCCAATTGCACTTGGGCACTTATATATCCTCTGTCCCCTATGACTGTACAATTACTATAATCCACTTTCACATCCTTCAGGTAATGAATGTCATGCACACTTGCCTTAGTGAGGTCAAAGGAATGGATGACACCACTTAACCCACAGACTGCATGGAGTTTATACCCATAATAATACATGCTTTGTGATGCGCAGTAGCCTACCCCAGGTGCTTTACTAAAATCCTTCTTTCCCATACTGCAACGTTTGGAACGGGCAATACGACATACTTCTATCGGCTTCGAATCAATACAGAAACAGTCTTCACCACCATCCATTTTAGAAACCATTCTTTCTCGGATTGCATTACATAGGGAGGAAGTTGTTTTACGCCTGTCATTGTATTGTCGGCGGGAAATAAGGTTGGGTATTTCAACCCTATATTCCTGTAGCTTTGCAAACAACAGAAACTCACTGTCAATACGGGGCAGCCTCTGATGCCATGTTCAAAGCCACTACTTCAAGGTCTGAGAATTTAGGGACGACTCCTCGTCTTGGCACATTCCCAGATTCATTGACTAAATTGCCGGCAATTTGCTTGCATATGTTCAGTAATTTTGCGAATATTGCATATAAGTTGTGCATACGATATTTGTCTATTAAAAGTTTGGTCACATTTAATTTACTAAATATCAACAATATGCACAACTTTTTAAACATAAATCTTTTATAATTTAATTCCGCCAATAGGTTAATAGATATATCATTATGAAACGCCTATTTTTTGTTATCCTGTTCGCGATAGCGACAGCTAACCTATACGCACAATATTTCATGGCAGACACGGTTAAGCTCAATGCAACTTACCGTGAATTGCTGAAGCATCCGGAGAGCAAGGAAGCGCAGATGGCTTATTTCGAGGCTTTCCCAAATACATGGATGGAATACATCGTAACTTATCAGTTTGATCCGGATGATAAAGAAGGAAGAAAAAATCTATATTTTGCAGGACACAAACATGTATATGCTTTTGAATATAAACTGAATCTAATTCCGGATTCTTTATATTACAAGAAACTGGTAAACATTGCAATCGGAGGTAGAATAGATGCCGATGCTGCCAATTATCTACAGAGTTGCGTAAAAAGTCACATGATTGACCATTCGGAACAGATATTGAATGCATTGGCTCCGCTTTGTAAAAGACACCGATTTGAGTTTTGGGAATTTTACTTCTCGAATATTGTAAAATCAGCTGACATTGAGGAAGAGTTAAATCGATTAGTAGAACTGCATAAGAACTGCCATCCGGAAGACGTGCAAATGATGAAGGATGCTTTCAAGTATTTCTACAATGGAGTAAACTTTTTCTCTCACGGTTATTTGGATGCCGATTAAGAATTGTGTTTTACCAATGCGCGAAACAATAGCAAAACAAAAAAATAACACTATGAAACGCCTATTTTTTGTTATCCTGTTCGCGATAGCGACAGCTAACCTATACGCACAATATTTCATGGCAGACACGGTTAAGCTCAATGCAACTTACCGTGAATTGCTGAAGCATCCGGAGAGCAAGGAAGCGCAGATGGCTTATTTCGAGGCTTTCCCAAATACATGGATGGAATATATCGTAACCTATCAGTTTGTTCCGGATGATAAAGAAGGAAGAAAAAATCTGTATTCTTTAGGACACAAACATATGCATGCTTTTGAATATAAACTGAATCTCATTCCAGATTCTTCATATTACAAAAAGCTGGTAAACATTGCCATCGGAGCAAGAAAAGATGCTGATGCACCCAGTTATCTACAAGGCTGCGTAAAGGATCACATGATTAACCATTCCGAAGAAATATTGAATGCGTTGGCTCCGCTACGTAAAGGACACCGGTTTGAGTTTTGGGAATTTTATTTCTCAAACATCATAGCGGTAGAGACCATTGAAGAAGAGCTGAACCGGTTAGTGGAACTGCATAAAGACTGCCATCCGGAAGATGTACAAATGATGAAGGATGCGTTCAAGTATTTTTATAATGGAGTTAATCAATCCTCTGTCAGTTATTTGGAAGCTGATTGAGGATGAATTTCATATACAAAAAGATAGCAAAACAGTCAATTGAGTATCAAATCCATCAAATTAGTCTATTTTCCCCATCAGCGCATTCTGAAGATTTTCATCCAACAGAATGAAATATTAATATCAACTTCGCTTGTAACTATTCGTATTGCATTCCAATATTTTTCAACAGTTTAATAAGCGTACTTATATTAAAAATTAAAAGTATCTAAACCGTCAAAGAATAATAAAAAAACATGCTGAAGTTTTTAGTAAAACTTGAGCATATTTTACCTAAAACTTCAGCATGTTTTTTTATTACTTTCACAACACTTCCCTTAATCTGTTATTTCTTTTTTCTATCTTTGTTTTTACGAACTGGAAACAACGTAAAAAAATGACAGATTATCCACAATTACTGGTCTACAAAGCTTCGGCAGGTTCGGGAAAAACATTTACTCTTGCCGTACAATATATCAAACAACTTATTGAAGATACTCACGCTTATCGCCGCATTCTTGCCGTAACGTTTACCAATAAGGCTACTGCCGAAATGAAAAAACGTATACTGGAGCAACTTTTTGGTTTGGCAAATGGCTTAAAGAGCTCGGACAGCTATCTGGAAGAGCTGCTGAAAATTACGTCAAAAAATGAGGCCGAAATACGGCATGCTGCACGTGAGGCTTTGACAAACATCATTCACGATTACAGTCGTTTTCGCATCGAAACCATAGACTCATTTTTCCAGTCGGTCATGCGCAACCTTGCCCGTGAACTGGAACTGGGAGCTAATATGTCTATTGAACTGAATAATGCCGACGTCCTTTCGGATGCAGTAGATGCCATGATTGAAAAGCTCGACCGGCGTTCACCGGTTCTTTACTGGTTACTCGAATATATAGAAGAACGTATTGCCGACGACAAACGCTGGAATGTTTCCAACGAAATCAAGGGATTCGGCCGTAATATTTTCGATGAAGGTTATGTAGAAAAAGGCGCCGGACTGAGAAAAAAACTGGCAGATTCCCAATTCATTCCTACCTACCGTAAACAGCTACAGGATATCCGTACGGAAGCACTGGAAGAGATGAAAGGCTTCAACGAACAGTTTCTTGGTGTACTGGAAGTAAACGGTCTGACCCCCGCTGACCTGAAAAACGGTTCTCGAGGCATAGGAAGCTATTTCAATAAAATCGGAAATGGTTATCTGGGAAGTGACGTACGCAACGCAACTGTAGAAAAATGTCTGGAAAGTGAAGAGAACTGGACAACAAAGACTTCTGCTTACCGTGACACAATTCGTTCACTGGCAGCAAATGAGCTGATTCCTCTGCTGAAAACTGCGGAAGATTTCCGACCGAAAAACAATATACTGGTAAACTCCTGCGACCTTTCGCTCCGTTATCTGAACAATCTCCGTCTGCTTGCCAATATCGATGAAGAAGTACGCCTGCAAAACCAGTTGCACAATCGTTTTCTATTATCGGATACCAATGCACTGTTGCACGGACTGATTCATGAAGGAGATGCCTCGTTTGTGTACGAGAAAATCGGTACAACCATCGACACGGTAATGATTGATGAGTTTCAGGATACCTCACGCATGCAATGGGAAAACTTCCATCTGCTGCTCGAAGAAAGCCTTGCCCAAAAAGAAGGCAGTCTCATCGTGGGCGATATCAAACAAAGTATTTACCGGTGGAGAAACGGTGACTGGAAGATTCTTGCCGGACTGGGTGAGGATAAAACTTTACGTGTGCGCGAATGTACCCTCGGGACTAACTGGCGAAGTGAAGCACGCATCATCCACTTCAACAACGAAATATTTACCGCTGCCTGCAAGGTACTGAACCAACGCTACGAAGATGAAATGGGAGAACCCTGCATACAGCTTCAGCACGCTTACAGCGATGTATGCCAGCAGACAGCCAAAAAGGACGAAAAAGGATATGTAAAGCTAAGTTTTCTTTCGGATGAAAAGGAACATCCATATGCCGAAACAATGCTGGATGAACTGGCATCGGAGGTTGTTTCACTCATTAATCAGGGAGTCCGTACAAATGATATTGCCATCCTGGTACGTAAAAACAAGACAATCCCTGCCATAGCTGATTATTTCGACAAGCATACACCTTACAGGATTGTATCGGATGAGGCTTTCCGGCTGGATGCTTCTCTTGCCATCTGCATGATGATAGACGGATTACGCTATCTGACATCTCCCGACGATCATATAGCTCTGGCAAGACTGGCAACTGCCTATCAGCGTGAAGTACTGAAACGCAATATCGACTTAAATACGGTTCTGCTGAATCAAGTAGAAGGTTACCTGCCGGCAGGTTTTGTCCTCCTGCGGGAAGAACTAAGGCTGATGCCTTTATACGAGCTTCTGGAAAAACTGTTCATACTGTTCGACATGCAGCTCATCGAAAAACAGGATGCATACATCTGTGCTTTTTATGACGCCGTAACAGAATATATGCAGAATAATTCTTCCGAACTTACCGCTTTCATCTCATACTGGGACGAACGCCTTCACGAAAAGACAATTCCTTCGGGAGAAATAGAAGGGATTCGGATTCTCTCTATCCATAAGTCAAAAGGTCTGGAGTATCATACGGTTTTACTTCCCTTCTGCGACTGGAAAATGGAGAATGAAACCAACAGTCATCTCATCTGGTGTTCGGTAGCAGGAACAGGGAAGAATACAGACCGTCCGCCTTTCAACGAACTGGATATCGTTCCGGTAAACTATTCGGGTGCAATGGCAGAATCAGTCTACCGCGATAGTTATCTGGAAGAACGGCTTCAACTCTGGGTTGACAATCTGAATCTGCTGTATGTTGCCTTTACCCGTGCATGCAAAAACCTTATTGTATGGGGAAAAGCCAAGCAAAAGGGTACTGTTTCCGAACTGCTTCTGGAAGCTTTGCCACACGTATCACTGACAATGGAGGAAACATCTCCGGAAGCAGCAGAAGAAAATGAAAGCTCCGGCGAAACCAACTCCGAAATATATGAATTCGGAGAGCTTTGCGTATCGGAAGAGAAAAAGAAAAAAGAAACGGAAAATCCGCTGGCTGCACAGTCCGAAAACATTCCGGTCCGCATAGAGTCGATAGAAACAGAAATAGAGTTCAAGCAGTCCAACCGTTCTGCCGATTTTATTCGGGGCGATGAAGAGGATGACAAGACAGGCCGCTACATCCGTCAAGGACAGTTACTGCACAATGTCTTCGCTTCCATCAGACAGGAAAGCGACTTACCGCAGGCTATCGAGCGACTGCGCTTCGAAGGTATTCTTGAGTCAGCCGAACAAGAACAACAGATTTATAAGCTGGCCCAATGGGCACTGGGAAACCCCAAAGTGAAAGACTGGTACAGCGGCGAATGGGAGTTATACAATGAATGCAGCATTATCTATACAGACGATGAAGGCATCATGCAGACCCGCCGTCCGGACCGCGTGATGATGAAAGACGGACAAGTTATTGTAGTCGATTTCAAATTCGGAAAACCCAAAGACGGTTACCGCCAGCAAGTCAGCGAATACATGGATCTTTTATCTGCCATGGGATATGAACAGATAAAAGGTTATCTGTGGTATGTTTTTGCCAATGAACTGGAAGAAGTTAAATAAACGACAAAAGCCATCTGGATATATGGAAACTTTTTTGAAACAAGTAGCACACGATTTATATAACAAAACCGAAGGTAACTTTACTAAAGTTGCAATTGTATTCCCAAACAAGCGTGCCAGTCTGTTCTTCAATGAATATCTGGCTCAGGAAAGCGATCGTCCTATCTGGTCGCCGACTTATGTCAGCATCAGCGAACTGTTCCGCCAATCATCCGACTTATCGATTGCCGATCCGATAAAACTGGTATGCGATCTCTATAAGGTTTTTCAAAAAGCTACTGGAAGTAAAGAGACACTCGACGATTTTTATTTCTGGGGAGAAATGCTTATTGCCGACTTTGACGATGCAGACAAGAACATGGCCGACACACATGCACTGTTCAGCAACCTCAAAGATCTGAATGAATTGATGGATAACTATGACTTTCTGGAGGAAGGACAAAAGGAGGCATTAAGTCAGTTCTTTCATAATTTCTCAATCAATCAGGTAACAGAACTGAAACAGCGCTTTATCTCCATGTGGAATGTACTGGGTGATATCTATGCGGAATACAAAGCATTGCTGGAAAGCCAGTCAATCGCATACGAAGGTATGTTGTACAGGCAAGTCATAGAACAACTGGATGTAGAAGCTCTTCCTTACAATAAATACATATTCGTAGGTTTCAATGTACTGAATAAAGTAGAGCATACCCTGTTTAAGAAACTGAATGAAGCAGGGAAAGCCATGTTCTATTGGGATTACGACACGTTTTATCTCAATAAGACTCCTCATGAGGCCGGAGAATTTATCCGCCGCAATCTACGGGATTTTCCATCAGAGTTGCCCGCTTCTTTTTTCGACAACCTGAATCAGCCTAAAGAAGTAACTTTTATCGAGTCGCCGACAGAAAACGGACAAGTACGATACTTGCCTCAATGGATTCGGGAAAATCTTACTTCCCAGGAAAAAGAAACTGCCGTTGTACTATGTAATGAAGCATTGCTCCAGCCCGTATTGCATGCTTTGCCCGACAATGTAAAGCATATAAACATTACAATGGGATTTCCGCTTTCACAGACTCCTGCATACAGTTTTGTCAACGCACTGATGGAACTTCATACTTCGGGATATAACCCGAATAACGGACGGTATCTGTTCGCAGAGGTTATCAGTGTATTGAAACATCCCTATACCCGACAACTGTCGCCCGAAGCGGAAAAACTGGAACAAACTCTCACCCGGGATAACCGCTTCTACCCGCTCCCGTCGGAACTGAAACAAGACAATGTGCTGGAATTACTTTTTACTCCACGCAGAAACAACCTCGATTTATGCAGTATGCTATCGGAGGCATTAAAAGAAGTTGCAGTAATTTACCAGCAACAGGCAGCATCACATTCCGATGCATTCGACCAGTTGTACCGTGAATCATTATTCAAAACCTATACATTGGTCAACCGTTTTCATACACTGATTGAAAGCAAAGAGCTCAACGTACAGGCAGGCACTTTCCAGCGGTTGCTTACCCGCGTCATGTCATCCTCAAGCATACCTTTCCACGGCGAACCGGCCATCGGCATGCAGGTAATGGGAGTTCTGGAAACTCGTAATCTCGACTTCCGGCATCTTATCATGCTCTCGGTAAATGAAGGACAGTTACCCAAAGCCGGAGGTGATTCTTCTTTCATTCCCTACAACTTACGGAAAGCTTTCGGTATGACAACAATCGACCATAAAATCGCTGTATATGCTTACTATTTCTACCGTCTTATGCAACGGGCAGAAAAGGTAACATTAGTTTACAATACAGCTACTGATGGAATTAACCGGGGAGAACTTTCCCGCTTCATGCTCCAGTTTCTGATAGAATGGGGATATCCAGTCCTACGCAAACAACTGGAAGCAGCTCAGTCACCTCAAAGCTCAGCTCCTATCATCATTGAGAAAACTCCCGATGTCATGGAGCGGATGAAGTCTGTGTTTGATATCCGGAACAACCCAAAAGCTCTTATATCACCGTCTGCACTAAATTGCTACCTGGATTGTCCTTTAAAATTCTATTACAAATATGTAGCATTACTCAGTGCGCCAGACGAAGTTACGGCAGACATTGACTCAGCAAAATTCGGTAGTATCTTCCACTATGCAGCAGAACATATATATAAAGATCTTACCGCACACGGAAAACTAATCAGCAGAGAGAACCTGGAAACGCTGCTTAAAGATGAAGTCCGTCTGCAAACATACGTTGACAATGGCTTTAAGGAATTATTTTTCAATCTGCCTCCCAACGAGCAACCTGAATACAACGGTATTCAGCTGATCAACTCGGCAGTAATTGTAAAATACATCCAGCAACTTCTCCGTAACGACCTGCGATATGCTCCTTTTACATTCATCGGTTCCGAGCAACGTATTTTTGAAAATATAGAGATATGCACTTCAACCGGGGATATCCAATCCCGCATCGGAGGTATCATCGACCGAATTGATTCCAAAGGAGAAAGTCTGCGAATTGTAGATTATAAAACAGGAGGAGATGCCGATACGCCAGCCAATGTACAGTCACTCTTCATTCCAGACAAGAAACGTTCGAACTATGTTTTCCAGACATTCCTCTATGCTTCTATTGTTTGCAAAAAACTAAGAGAAAAAAATGACAGCCGCCTGGTGGCTCCGGCTCTTCTTTACATACATCGGGCAGCTTCTGAGAAGTACTCTCCTGTTATCCAAATGGGAGAACCTAGAAAACCTAAAGAACCGGTAGACAACTTTGCACAACATGAAGGAGACTTCAGAGAAAATCTGAAGACATTGTTGGAAGATATATTCAATCCAGATATCTCTTTCACCCAGACTGAAATAGAAGACAAATGTGCCTATTGTGACTTTAGGGCACTTTGCAAAAAATAACAACTATATTCACCATAGGGCCTCTTCTGTAACTCAGAAGAGCCCTCCTTAAATTTAAACACAATTAAACTAACCTGTTGGCGGAATTAAAATAGCTCATATTTAACTCTGCCAATAGGCTTTTCATTTTTGTAGTTAATATATTGGAGGATTGTAAGTGCGCTAATCTTCCCGATAATCCGGGCAAACAATCCATCTGTATCTTTCGCATAATTCCTTATAATCATAAACTGGTCACACAATTGCGAGAATATGGTTTCAATTCTTTTTCTCGCTTTGGCAAAAGCTGGGAATGTTGGCTTCCATTCTTTTTGATTACATCTGTATGGTACCTCCAATCTGATATTGGCAGTTTCAAACAGATCCAATTGCACTTGGGCACTTATATATCCTCTGTCCCCTATGACTGTACAATTACTATAATCCACTTTCACATCCTTCAGGTAATGAATGTCATGCACACTTGCCTAAGTGAGGTCAAAGGAATGGATGACACCACTTAACCCACAGACTGCATGGAGTTTATACCCATAATAATACATGCTTTGTGATGCGCAGTAGCCTACCCCAGGTGCTTTACTAAAATCCTTCTTTCCCATACTGCAACGTTTGGAACGGGCAATACGACATACTTCTATCGGCTTCGAATCAATACAGAAACAGTCTTCACCACCATCCATTTCAGAAACCATTCTTTCTCGGATTGCATTACATAGGGAGGAAGTTGTTTTACGCCTGTCATTGTATTGTCGGCGGGAAATAAGGTTGGGTATTTCAACCCTATATTCCTGTAGCTTTGCAAACAACAGAAACTCACTGTCAATACGGGGCAGCCTCTGATGCCATGTTCAAAGCCACTACTTCAAGGTCTGAGAATTTAGGGACGACTCCTCGTCTTGGCACATTCCCAGATTCATTGACTAAATTGCCGGCAATTTGCTTGCATATGTTCAGTAATTTTGCGAATATTGCATATAAGTTGTGCATACGATATTTGTCTACTAAAAGTTTGGCCACCTTTAATTTACTAAATATCAACAATATGCACAACTTTTCAAACATAAATCTTTTATAATTTAATTCCGCCAATAGGTTTTTCTATCAAGAATAACTGATAGAGTCTTTATACTTAAGACAAACCTTCTATTTCACCATTCACAATATCAATGTGCAGTGCCTGAGGCTCTTTCGGCAATCCCGGCATACGCATAATTTCTCCGGCAATAATCACCAGCATCTCAGCTCCGGCATTCAGAACAATATCGCGAACATGGAATTCAAAATCTTTCACCACACCATAAAGTTTCGGATCTGTAGAGAACGAATACTGTGTTTTAGCAATACAGATTGGGAAATGTCCATAACCCAGCTCCTGGATTCTTTTCAGTTTCTTCTTGGCCGCAGCACTATAGGTAATCATATTAGCACCGTAAAGATTGCATGCTACCTTCGAAATCTTTTCTTCCACTGTGTCATCATCATTATATGCCAGACGCAATGGCTCCGAAGGCTGGTTTTCAATAGTATCAACAACCAGATTTGCCAGTTCTACCGCTCCGTTACCGCCTTCAACAAAAGCATTGTTTACAGCGAATCCAATACCCTGAGCAGCACAATGCTGACGAACCAGATCGATTTCCTCCTCAGTATCGTTAGCATAGCGGTTAAATGCTACAACTACAGTCTGACCGAACGAACGAAGATTTTCGATATGCTTATCCAGATTAGCCAGACCTTTAGTTAATCCTTCAGCATTAGGTTCTTTAATCTGATCCAGACTAACTCCACCGTGCATCTTCAGCCCCTGTGCTGTAGCTACAATAATGGTCAGTTTCGGCTGTAATCCAGACTTACGACATTTGATGTCATAGAATTTCTCTGCGCCAAGATCTGCACCGAAACCAGCTTCTGTAATTACATAATCACCAAAAGTCATAGCCAGTTTTGTTGCCATCACCGAGTTACATCCATGAGCGATATTAGCAAACGGTCCGCCATGTACAAAAGCAGCAGTATGCTCTGTGGTCTGTACCAGATTAGGAGCAATAGCATCTTTCAGCAAAACAGTAATAGCCCCAGCTACTCCCAAATCTTTTACTGTAAAAGGTTTATTGTCGATAGTAAAGCCCAGCAAAATATTTTCGATACGGCGACGCAAGTCATCTTCATCTTTTGCCAGACAGAGAATAGCCATAATTTCAGAAGCCGGAGTGATATCAAATCCAGATTCACGGGTAATACCGTTTGTCTTTCCTCCTAATCCAGTAATGATATAGCGCAAGCCACGGTCGTTCACATCAAGAACACGATTCCAAAGTACCTCCTTCAGAGCGAATCCATTGTCCTGATTCTGGTACATATAATTATCCAGCAAGGCAGCAATCATGTTATGTGCCGAAGTAATCGCATGAAAATCTCCGGTAAAATGCAGATTAATCTTATCCATCGGAAGAACCTGAGCATATCCTCCCCCGGCAGCTCCACCCTTCATTCCGAAGCAGGGACCAAGTGAAGGCTCACGAAGCGCACATATAGCCTTCTTGCCTATCTTTGTAAGTCCGAGTGCCAGACCGATTGATACTGTAGTCTTTCCGATACCCGCTTTAGTAGGTGTTATGGCAGTTACCAGAATAAGATTACTTTGTTTTACTTTCTCCTCATCGATCAAAGTTTCAGGAACTTTTGCGATATAACGTCCATAGTTATGGATTTCCTCTACAGGTATATCATAATCACGTGCTACCTGTTTAATCTTTGTCAGTTCAATACTGCGTGCAATTTCGATATCTGATTTCATAGTGATTTTGAAAATGAAAGCGCAAAGATAAGAAAAATTCCATAACTTTGCGGCATCACATTCCACTATCAGGATTTGTCACACACAACTTAGAATCGAATTAAAAAAGAAGAAGTTCTGATTTATGAATAATTTTACATTTTACAGCCCTACCGAATTTGTATTCGGGAAGGCAACAGAAGCACAAACAGGAACGCTGGTTAAAAAATATCACGGCACAAAAGCCATGATTGTTTATGGAGGCGGTTCGGTAGTACGAAGCGGATTACTGGATAAGGTGAAGCAATCGCTTACAGCTGCTGGAATAGATTATGTAGAACTGGCAGGTATCCAACCTAACCCCACTGACCCGAAGGTGTACGAAGGTATCGAACTAGGTCGTAAGGAGCATGTAGATTTCATGTTGCCCGTAGGAGGAGGTTCTGTAATAGATACGGCCAAAGCCATTGCAATAGGTATTCCTTATAAAGGAGATTTCTGGGATTTCTTTATCGGAAAATCCATACCACAGACAGGATTGCCCATCGGAGTTGTACTTACTATTCCGGCAGCCGGAAGTGAAGGTTCGGGCAACGCTGTAATCACCAAGCTCGACGGATTAAGAAAATTAGGTATACGCACTCCGGAAATTCTCCGGCCAGTCTTTGCCGTAATGAATCCGGAGCTGACTTATACATTGTCGGCGTGGCAAACAGCCAGCGGCATTACGGATATGATGGCACACATCATGGAACGTTATTTCAGCAACACTCAAGGTGTGGAAATAGCCGACCGTATGTGTGAAGGAGTAATGAAAGCAATCGTAAACGAAGCTCCCCGCGTAATGAGCGAACCGGATAACTATGATGCACGTGCCAATATCATGTGGGCGGGTACAGTAGCTCATAACGGTACATGTGGAGTAGGCTGTGAAGAAGACTGGGCTTCCCATGGTCTGGAACACGAAATCAGTGCAATTTATGACGTAACTCACGGAGCAGGACTTGCCGTTATATTCCCTGCATGGCTGACCTACGCAGCCAAACATAATGTAGGTAAGGTTGCCCAATATGCAGTACGCGTATGGGACGTACCGGAGTCAGACGACCTGCAAGCCGTAGCTATGGAAGGAATAGCAAGATTTAAGGCTTTCCTGCACAGCATAGGTATGCCTGTTACCCTCAGAGAATTAGGAATAGAAAACCCGGACATTGACTTACTGGTCAGAAAATTCCACGAAGATAAAGGAAAAGTGGCAGGCAATTATGTCCATCTTGACAGCCAGGCAAGCCGTGAGATATACGAATTAGCCAGATAAATCAACCTCACATAACCGATTACTTACATACCACGCAGACGGATTAACATTGCGTACATACAAAGACCAATGTTAGTCCGCCTGTTTTGTCCTCAAACATTCCAGAAAATAATAATAAACCAACCACATCAACGATACATTCATTATGGAATTCAATAACAATCAAATCCGCAGACAAGACAGACTGCTCAGCGAAGCTCGTGCTTACGAAATCCTGAAAGAAGGAGAATACGGCGTACTCTCCATGCGTACAGAAGACGGTGAAGGAGCCTATGGCATTCCACTAAGTTATGTATGGGACAGAGGAAACTCTATTTATATCCATTGCGCCCCAGTAGGCAGAAAACTGAATTGCATAGACGCATGCACAAATGTTTCCTTCTGCGTAGTAGGACGCACAAAAGTCATTCCCGGAGAATTTACCACTGCATACGAAAGCATCGTACTTCGCTGTACGGCACATCACAGTCTGCACGAAGCAGAACGTATGTCTGCCCTGTCACTGTTTTTAAGCAAATACTGCCCCAACGACAAAATAAAAGGGCTGGAATATGCACAAAAATCCTTTCACCGTACAGAAATCATCCGGTTGGACATAGAAGAAATCAGTGCAAAAAGCAAGAACCGTTTCTAATCTTTCTACCAAAGTATGAAGTCAACTACAAGTTATACCTATAAAGATATCTGGCTCATTGCCTATCCCATTCTCATCAGCCTGATTATGGAGCAAATGATCGGTATCACCGATACTGCATTTCTTGGGCATGTAGGTGAGATAGAACTAGGAGCATCTGCCATAGCCGGTGTATATTATCTGGCAATCTTCATGATCGGATTCGGCTTTACAGTCGGTTCGCAAATACTGATAGCCCGAAGAAACGGTGAAGGGAACTACCGTGCTATAGGGAACATCTTCTATCAGGGTATCTATTTCCTGATGCTGATGAGTCTGGTTATTTTTATCCTTTCACAAGTTTTTTCCGAACAAATACTGGGAATGTTAGTCAGTTCGGACCGTATAGTAGGTGCAGCAACTGACTATATACGCTGGCGTGTGTATGGTTTCTTCTTCTCCTTTATAGGAGCCATGTTCAGAGCCTTTTTTGTAGGAACTACGCAGACACGTACCCTCACCCTGAATTCCATCGTGATGGTAGCTGCCAATGTAATATTCAACTATACACTTATTTTCGGTAAATTCGGATTTCCTGCCATGGGAATTGCCGGAGCAGCTATAGGCTCGTCGCTGGCCGAACTGGTATCCGTATTATTCTTTATAAGTTATACATACCGGAAAATAGACTATCGCAAGTATGGATTAAACCGCATTCCCGGCATCCGTACAAAAGCATTGTCACAAATCATGCATATTTCACTATGGACAATGATACAAAACTTTATATCACTGTCTACATGGTTCCTGTTCTTCATATTTATCGAACATCTGGGAGAACGTCCGCTCGCCATTTCCAATATCATACGAAGTGTATCGAGCATACCGTTTATGACGGTCATGGCTTTCGCATCAACTTGCAGTTCACTGGTAAGCAACCAGATTGGTGCCGGACACAGCAAAGAAGTTCCGGCATTAATCAACCAACATATACGCCTATGTTCTTTCTTTGTCATTCCACTGATAGGACTTATCGCGTTGTTCCCCTCGACAGTCTTGCGTATATATACCAATATACCCGACTTGATAACAGCAAGTATTCCTACTTTATGGGTATTATGTTCTACCTATATCGTCAGTATTCCAGGCTTTATTTATTTTCAGTCGGTATCAGGAACGGGTAACACACGTGCTGCTTTCATTCTTGAGATCATTGCCCTGGCACTGTATACCATATACATCCTCATCGTAATTACAGGTTTGAAAGCCGACGTTGCCATATGTTGGACTGCCGAGCACTTATATGCTATCTGTATCGGTATAGCCAGTTATCTGTATATCAGGAAGGCAAACTGGCAACATAAGCGTATTTGAGGAATTTCCCTATCATAAGTAGGAATATTCCCCTTTACGATTAGGAGAAATTAATTGTGGGTATCAGACTCCCGGCCTATCTTTGTCATATCAAAAAACAAAGGAGGTAGTTATGAAGACAATAAAACGTAAATTCTATTATATAGCAGCAGTGCTGTCTTTAATCTTTACATTGAGTTCATGCGAATATGTAGGTCTGGGAATAGAAATCGGAAACGGCACGAACAGTTATCACGAAAGTACCGATTATTTATGCAGCCGTATCTGGACTGATGAATGGACAGATGAATATGGTGTTTACTACTATCAGGAAATTTGTTTTTACCCGAACAATACGGGAGTAGACTATTTATATTCACAAGACCGCTACGGGAACCGGCAAGAATCAAGCCTTAATTTCGGATGGGACTGGTGGGACAGCAACTACACAAGCATCCGTCTCAATTACGGCAACAGATATTCGTACATGGAAAATATTGCAATGGGAGGAAACCAGCTGAACTGCCTGCTGGATGGCTATCCCGCTTATTTCATTGGAAAATAAGAAACTTTTCATTCTCTCTCTCACATCCCCTTTTACGTATTTTCATGCTGTGAGAAGCACGAAATACGGAAAAGGGGAATTTTTATGAAAAAATTCAGCATGTTTTTAGTAAAGCATCAGCATCTTTTCTAAAATTTTGTACAAAAAAACACTGGTTCTTCAGCATCTTTTCAGACGGTTATCATTTTACATTATTTGCTTTTTCAACTATATACCCTATTTCTTCCGATATAGCATATAATACATCTATAGCAAAGGCATTTTCTTTTATCTTTTTGGACTGATATAAAAATCTGTCGCTATACTTATTATAAATACGCTTCTCTACTTCTCCCTTCTTTTTCCGGGCTGTAATAGGCTCATTTACGCAGACTGATGGAAACGAGGCTGTTTCAGCTTCACTAAATTGCAAGAAGGATAGCTCGCAAGTCAAATCAAGACTTTGAGTTCTATTCCAGAATTCAGAGTGTGAGCAGTTTCTTTCACAAATCCACTCTATACCATGTTCGTATCTATTCCCTTGAATTTGTATAAGCAATACATAGTCATTATTTATTTTCAATTTAGCCTCCAACAGACCTTGTCCATGAGTAAATCCCCAATTAGTATATACCGTATTCAGTATATTTCCTCCTGTTTTAGCAATAGCCTCAATTCCATATCCCGATACAGTTTCAAGATGAAATTTATCCATTATATATTTATTCAGACTAGCACAAAGTTGGGAATACCATATTTTATCCATCAAATCTCCTATACGCAATTCTTCAATTTCCTTTTTTTCATCCTTTGGCAATAAAAAATAACTTTCCTTTTTCAAAAGCCAAGTCTGTGACAGCTGATGCAGATTATTGATGAACGAACAATAATCTTCTACCAATGCTAATGCATAAGAATCACCCTCAAGTAGGTTTTTATGTTTACTTATAGCCTCACATAAATCTTTATAACTGCGTATTTTCCACAACCCATCGTTAAGAATATTTTCTTTATCAGGAAATTCTGTAGCCAATGATAATAAAATCAAATCGTCTGTCTGTGGGTTGTTTTCCCTCACATACCTGTCCAGCTGACTTTTCTGAGGAATACTTTTTACTTTATTCTCTAAAATAAATGTTATCTGTCCATCACAACATGCACAAAGATCAAGGTTACAATATTCTCTTTTAATATTTTCCGGAGAAGCATTCCAATTAACCTTACATCCTAGTTCTTTGCATACAGCAACAAATAGAGCACAATGTGTTGTTCCTAACCAATATAAAAAATTACTGTGGAATAACTCCTTTGAACACAAGGACAAATTAAATAGTGGTGAAGTCCTAAGGGCTTCTTTGAAACCCTTCGCCATAATCTTTTCTATTAATGGTATAACACTACTCCGCATAACCTCAAGATTCAGCCTATGTTCCCCTTCAAACCATGAAGCCTTTTCATAATGCGACATAAACTCGTCATATCCATGCACCAATGTGTCTTTTGTGCCAAACAGAGCATAAGTATTTTCTTTATCGAACTCCGTAATGTCCGAAAACTGTCCCTTCTCTACCTTTTGGTAAGCATCACACAAGTCAGAAGTTATCTCATAATGAGTTTCACCGTTCCGACGAGGATTCAGAAACTCATGTACCCCAATCTGTGTACGCATAAATTCGGATACATGAAAAGCCGGGTTCACTAAGATCTTTTTATATCCTCTAAGTTGCTGGGCAAACATACCTCCCATGGAGGTTCCAATAATAAGTTGAGGCTGTTCTAGCTCACATAAATGCCACAGCATGTCCAAAGCTTCCTGAGGAGCAACAGGCAAATCGGGTGACAGCACACTATAATCGGGCAAAAGAGCCTGCAAGTTTCTTGTCGTAGAAGAAGAACCGGAAGATGAAAGTCCGTGTATGTATAGAATTTTATTTCTCATATTTCGCTGATTTTTTTAATATAACTTTATCTAACCTACATTATTCATAGTGGATTCATTTCAGGTTATCAAAACAGATATGGGGACAATCTGAAGCCTCCAACTAATGTCTATCATCGAATGACCGCTTGATGTAGAGTTATAATCCTGTCCGAAGCCTTGATTTCGGCATGCTCAGGTCTGATTATCACGTCCATTTTTATGGAGCGGATATGACTTATAAGTCCGATTACAGAATCGGACTCAGGTTGATTTCAGATTATTCCACTTGTCAGGCAGAGAGTCTCGTCAAGGCTTGCGACAAAGCTTCAAGGTGTCGATGGTGTGGGGAAAAGCTGAACCTTATAAAAGTCTTTTTTTCGACTATGAAGACGGCACTCAGCATAATCCGCTTCATGAAGCTGTCCATCGTGAAGGCGCCGACCTCTGTATTGGAGAAAGCCTTCGACCTGAGACGGTATGCGGTCACATATGCCGCGCCATATAGAAACAGCCGGAACATATTGGCTCTGAAAGAACTGCACGACATCCTGTCGGCTCGAAAATACTTCAGGTCTTTTATCCATAGCTCCATTGTGCCGCGCTTACAGTAACGTCGATATACTGTCTCGGGCTTGTTGTTACGGTTGCTTGTGACTATGAAGCGGACGTTTACACCCTTGTCGGAGACTTCGATTTTTGCAATCACCCTCTGTCTGTATTTCCATGATTTGGCTTTGTACTCAAAGCTGTAGTAACGGCGTACATCCTCATGGTGAAGTTCGAAATCCCCCTTGGCACGGCGCAATTGCTTGTCGATTTTCTTCATAAGCGCAGGATTGCCCGACAGCCCTGTGATAAATCTCACATAAAGATGTGTCTTGACCCAGTCCATAAACTCATGGCTGCAGAAATGACTGTCCCCGCGGAGTTCTATTATTGTGTGAGGCCATTCCTTATGGATGTATTCAATGACTCTGCGCAGTATACCGAAGATGTTCAGCGACTTGTTGCGTCGTCCCGGTCTCAGTAGAGGAAGTATCAGCTTGCCGTTCATACCGTCGAAAATAACCATCGGCATGTAGCAGTATTCGTCATAGTAATCATTGAACAGCGACAGCTGCTGCGCCCCGTATGTGTTGGCATTTGTATCGTCAACGTCAAGAATAATCTTACGCGGAGCTTTGTCGAAGGATGAGATGTAGTCCTTGACAAACAGTTCTGCTATTTTCCATAAGGTCCTTTTGTCAATATGATTCTCAAGCCGTGTCATCGTCGGTTGTGAGCACAGGCCGGGATCCGATGCCTTGCGGCCCACGCTCATCTTAAGGGCACTGTCGTGGCGCAGGCGGTCGCAGTCGTTGGCATCCTCGTAGCCGCACATTATCTGTCCGACACGCTGGCAGACCATCTCTTCGTAGGAATGCTGTACGAAAAGTTGATTTCGATAATCCGGAATTAGGCGCGCTATCTTTCGCGCTATGCTGTCTTTCATTAGACCGACAAGCACCAGTCCTCCATTGGACGAGATGTCCGGGGCATTGAAATCGACCTGAATTTTCCTGTCAGGAAGCACGTCTTGAAAAGAAAAAAGATTTTTCTCTTGACTGACTCCGTTATTTGTTGTATCTTTGCACATGAGAACGCCGGTATTAAGTTTATTTTTAACACCTTAAAGTTAATGCTTTTCTTGCAAATATACAAGAAGGGCGTTCTCTTTTTTGTGGAGACTATGAATTATTCAGGTTAATAATTTAGCTTCTGTGGAAACACATCGGCTACGTCACTGCTAAATTGAACTTTTTGTCCAATTTATCCGCCACTTCGCCAATGCGTTTCCCGTTAGTGGCAACAAAAACAAACGATAATTAGACAATAAATGAAAAATATTTTATTTGTAGTTTTTATTTCAATGATATTTTTATTTGTTTGCTGTAACACAACAACGAATAAAAACATAATTGAAACAGAAATTTCTGATTTTGACAAAATTTTAGATAGTTTTCAAGTAAATGGTTCAATTCTAATTTATGATAACGACAAGAATACTTTTTACTCAAATGACTTTGATTGGGCTAAAAACGGAAAATTACCTGCATCAACATTCAAAATTCCAAATTCTATAATTGCTGTTGAATTAGGCATTATTGAAAATGATACAACTATTTTAAAATGGAATGGCGAGCAGAGAAAAATGGATATTTGGGAAAAAGATTTATCATTTAAAGATGCTTTTAGAATTTCCTGTGTTCCTTGCTATCAGGAAATTGCAAGGAAAATCGGAACAATTAAAATGAAAGAATATTTAGAAAAATTTGAGTATAAAAATATGATTTTTGACAGTTTAACGATTGACAATTTTTGGCTTGAAGGAAATTCAAAAATATCTCAAAAACAACAAATCGACTTTTTAAGGAAATTCTATTTTTCAAAATTTCCAATTTCTGATAGGACAATAAAGATTGTCAAAAATATTATGGAAATTGAGCGAACTGAAAATTACATTTTAAGCGGTAAGACTGGATTAAGTTCGATAGAAGAAAAATATAATGGTTGGTTTGTTGGTTATGTTGAAACAAAATCTAATGTTTATTTTTTTGCAACAAATGTAATTCCGACAGACGGATTGAATGTTGATGATTTTATTTCATCGAGAATTAATGTAACAAAAAATGCGTTAAAGCAAATGAATATAATGAAATGATAAATGCCACTAACATATGGTAGCCGATAATTGCCGGCTTTCGTGCCAACTTGATACTTTGGTGCTTTTAACGAACCGAAGTGCTAAATTGATACGAAAGTGCTGTAAATCCGGCAACTACGGCTACCATTTTTCGTTATGCGGCAGCTTAAAAGACGACACCAAACCAGAAAAATCATCTTGACAACCACCCGACTTTGAACTACGAAGGATGAAATTTTTCAGGGACAACTTCCAGCATTTCCAAAAAACAGTTTACCCATTGACTTGGAGACAAACAAACAATTTGAGCATTAAGGTTTAAACCGAATTTTTCCGAAATTGACCTGACCTGACTTTTCCTGAAAATCGACTTTAAAGCTGTTTTTACAGATAAATCAGGTTTCTCTAACAGACAGGAAATAAATGCTAAGTATTTGGCTTTAAACTTAAAATCAAAAAATAACTGTTTTCTTTTAATGTTTAACAGGGCTGATTTGACAGTTGGCGGTGGAAAGAAACTTTCAGGACCTACCTCATAGACAAGTTTCAAATCAAAAAAAGTATGATAGAAAACGGTATATGGATTGTAAAGCTTCCTCGAAAATAACTTTTGTGTAGGTTCTAACTGAAGGACAATGGAACCTCCCAGAAAATTTCCAAGACTCTCAAACATCAGGATTTTGAAAATATCGGAAGTAATGCCATAAGGAATATTTGACACCACTTTGAAAGGAAATTTCGGAACTGCAAAATTCCTAAAATCACAACCGACAACTTGAACATTTCGGGCATCAGAAAATAATTTTCGTAAATGTTCAACCAAAGCTGTGTCGTTTTCAATAGCAACAACATTGTTGGCGATTTTTAATAAATGAACAGTAAGAAACCCCTTGCCTGCCCCAATATCTAAAACCGTATCCTGATTACTTATATTTGCTTGTCTTATTGCATCTTTTATTAGCACTTTATCAATAGTAAAGTGCTGACCCGTAAAACGAACGGGCAATTTCTTTTTTGTCATTAGTAACTTCTTACAGGTGAATACTTGAATTCAAATCGTGGAGAAATACATAAAATGTGAATTATTTGAATACAAAGATACTAAAAATTCCTTCACATAACATCGCATTGGCAAAATGGCAGGTTAAGTGCTAACCTGAATAATTCATAGTCTCCACAAAAAAGAGAACGCCCTTCTTGTATATTTGCAAGAAAAGCATTAACTTTAAGGTGTTAAAAATAAACTTAATACCGGCGTTCTCATGTGCAAAGATACAACAAATAACGGAGTCAGTCAAGAGAAAAATCTTTTTTCTTTTCAAGACGTGCTTCCTGACAGGAAAATTCAGGTCGATTTCAATGCCCCGGACATCTCGTCCAATGGAGGACTGGTGCTTGTCGGTCTAATGAAAGACAGCATAGCGCGAAAGATAGCGCGCCTAATTCCGGATTATCGAAATCAACTTTTCGTACAGCATTCCTACGAAGAGATGGTCTGCCAGCGTGTCGGACAGATAATGTGCGGCTACGAGGATGCCAACGACTGCGACCGCCTGCGCCACGACAGTGCCCTTAAGATGAGCGTGGGCCGCAAGGCATCGGATCCCGGCCTGTGCTCACAACCGACGATGACACGGCTTGAGAATCATATTGACAAAAGGACCTTATGGAAAATAGCAGAACTGTTTGTCAAGGACTACATCTCATCCTTCGACAAAGCTCCGCGTAAGATTATTCTTGACGTTGACGATACAAATGCCAACACATACGGGGCGCAGCAGCTGTCGCTGTTCAATGATTACTATGACGAATACTGCTACATGCCGATGGTTATTTTCGACGGTATGAACGGCAAGCTGATACTTCCTCTACTGAGACCGGGACGACGCAACAAGTCGCTGAACATCTTCGGTATACTGCGCAGAGTCATTGAATACATCCATAAGGAATGGCCTCACACAATAATAGAACTCCGCGGGGACAGTCATTTCTGCAGCCATGAGTTTATGGACTGGGTCAAGACACATCTTTATGTGAGATTTATCACAGGGCTGTCGGGCAATCCTGCGCTTATGAAGAAAATCGACAAGCAATTGCGCCGTGCCAAGGGGGATTTCGAACTTCACCATGAGGATGTACGCCGTTACTACAGCTTTGAGTACAAAGCCAAATCATGGAAATACAGACAGAGGGTGATTGCAAAAATCGAAGTCTCCGACAAGGGTGTAAACGTCCGCTTCATAGTCACAAGCAACCGTAACAACAAGCCCGAGACAGTATATCGACGTTACTGTAAGCGCGGCACAATGGAGCTATGGATAAAAGACCTGAAGTATTTTCGAGCCGACAGGATGTCGTGCAGTTCTTTCAGAGCCAATATGTTCCGGCTGTTTCTATATGGCGCGGCATATGTGACCGCATACCGTCTCAGGTCGAAGGCTTTCTCCAATACAGAGGTCGGCGCCTTCACGATGGACAGCTTCATGAAGCGGATTATGCTGAGTGCCGTCTTCATAGTCGAAAAAAAGACTTTTATAAGGTTCAGCTTTTCCCCACACCATCGACACCTTGAAGCTTTGTCGCAAGCCTTGACGAGACTCTCTGCCTGACAAGTGGAATAATCTGAAATCAACCTGAGTCCGATTCTGTAATCGGACTTATAAGTCATATCCGCTCCATAAAAATGGACGTGATAATCAGACCTGAGCATGCCGAAATCAAGGCTTCGGACAGGATTATAACTCTACATCAAGCGGTCATTCGATGATAGACATTAGTTGGAGGCTTCAGATTGTCCCCATATCTGTTTTGATAACCTGAAATGAATCCACTATGAATAATGTAGGCTAAAAAACGTATTACCAATACCATGTGGTATTTTTTATTGTAATTATACCACCAAACTACTAAAAATTTCATAAGCAGCATATTTTAACAAACATTTAACACAAGCTACCCATCAAGGTATCCCATGAACCAATAACGATATAACATATTACGTATATCACATTTTATTAGTAACTTTGTGTATTGAAAAAACAAAAGTTCAATAATCATGAAGAAAACAGACCTTATGACAATGACAGCAGCCATGATGTTTGCAGCATCGGGTTATGTCAACGCCGATACACCGGCAAATACCGATAAGCCTGTTATAGGCAAACAAGAAATCAGAATCAAGAATAAAAAACTTACTCCCGAGGCTTTGTGGGCAATGGGACGCATAGGAAGTTCAAGCGTATCCCCCGATGGAAAGCAGATCGCATACACCGTATCTTATTACAGTGTAAAAGAGAACAAGAGCCACACTGTAATTTATGTGATGAATGCCGACGGCACAAACAATTTGCTTCTTACTCATACTGCCGACAGCGAGGTTGAACCGACATGGATAAAAGGCGGAAGCAAGATTGCTTTTCTTACAGCTGCAAGCGGAAGTATGCAAATATGGGAAATGAATCCCGACGGAAGTGAACGGAAACAACTTTCATCGTACGAAGGTGGTATAGAAGGATTTAAATTTTCTCCGGATGAAAGTAAAGTATTGTTCATCTCGCAAGTTAAATACGGACAACGTACTTCTGACATATATCCTGACTTGGATAAAGCCAGCGGAAAGGTCATCAATGACCTGATGTACAAGCATTGGGATGAATGGGTGGAAAATATTCCGCATCCGTTTGTCGCTTCATTCGACGGTAATCAGGTTGGTACTGCTACAGATATTCTGAAAGGTGAACCTTATGAATCGCCCATGAAACCTTTCGGTGGTATCGAGCAGCTGGCGTGGAGCAACGATTCCAAGCAAATTGCTTACACTTGTCGCAAGAAAACAGGATTGGAATATTCTGTATCGACCGATTCGGATATTTACCTTTATAATACGGAAGCAGGTGAAACTCGTAATCTCTGCAAGGAAGATGCTACGGACAAGAATCTGGGCTACGATACCAATCCGAAATTCTCTCCCGACGGAAAAAGTATTGCATGGCAAAGTATGGAACGCGACGGCTATGAGAGCGACCGCAACCGGTTGTGTGTCATGGACCTGAAAAGTGGAGAAAAGACTTATGTAACCGAAGCTTTCCAGTCGGGTGTAGACGATTATTGCTGGGCTCCCGATGGAAAAACATTGTATTTCGTAGGCGTATGGCACGCTACCAGTATGGTTCACAGCACCAACCTGAAAGGAGAAGTAAAGCAGCTTACTGACGGTATGTACGACTATACTTCGGTTGCCATGCTTAACAACAAACAACTGCTCACCAAACGTCATTCTTTAAGCGAGGCAGACGAACTGTTCACTGTCGATTTGAAAAAGAAAAATGCAGTAACCCGCATCACAAAAGAAAACGATCAGATATTCAGTCAGCTGCAAATGGGTAAAGTAGAAGCACGCTGGACCAAGACTGTCGATGGAAAAGATATGCTTTCATGGGTAGTTTATCCGGCTAATTTCAACCCGAACAAGAAGTATCCGACTCTTCTTTTCTGCCAGGGAGGTCCACAAAGTCCGGTCAGCCAGTTCTGGAGCTATCGCTGGAATCTGCAACTCATGGCAGCAAACGACTATATCATCATTGCTCCCAACCGTCGCGGTCTGCCGGGATTCGGTATGGAATGGCTGGAAGATATCAGTACAAACTACGGAGGTCACTGCATGGACGACTACCTGAGTGCCATCGACGACATAGCTAAAGAGCCTTATGTAGATAAAGACCGTCTGGGATGTGTAGGAGCCAGCTTTGGCGGTTACTCTGTTTATTGGTTGGCAGGTCACCACAACAAACGCTTTAAAGCCTTTATTGCTCACGATGGTTTCTTCAACATGGAACAGCAGTATCTGGAAACAGAAGAGCTCTGGTTCACCAACTGGGATTTGGGTGGAGCATATTGGGAGAAAAATAATCCGGCAGTACAACGCAGTTACGCCAATTCTCCTCATCTGTTTGTAGATAAATGGGACACTCCTATACTGTGCATACATGGAGAAAAAGATTTCCGAATCCTGGCTTCACAAGGAATGGCTGCCTTCAATGCTGCCAAACTTAGAGGTGTTCCGGCACAGTTGCTCATCTTCCCTGACGAGAATCACTGGGTACTGAAACCGCAGAACGGTATCCTGTGGCAACGCACATTCTTTGCATGGCTGGATAAATGGCTAAAGCCTGAGAATAAATAACCACAGCTAAATCGTAAGTAATAGTTCGTTAAAAATTCGCCAAGCCTAAGCGGCTCTGGCAGTAAATAAAATGAGTTCTTTGAAAAGTTTGTCAATAACTTGCGGGTCTGGGCTAATCCCAAACACGCAAATAAATCGTTCAAGCATATAAGCATTGTGTATGAAAGACTTGCAGGAGGATATGGAATAGGTTATTCCGAGCCTCTTACATGCCGCTTTGGCCAAGTTGACAGCAGCAAGCGATGCATTGAAGTGAAAATCCAACTTCCTGAAGTCGGTTGACTGGCAGCTGGTGATTCCTGCATGCTGCTTGCCATCTCTAAAGAATTCCAGCTGGAATCTGGTTCTGTAATAATCCAGGACCTCGCGTCCATCCATGGAATCGTCTGTAGAGAAATAAAGTTGCCACTTGTCTGTTCTTCCGTCCATCGGATACCAGACGGCTAAGGAAACATACCTTTTGAAAGCTTTAGCATAAACCCTCAATCCGTATAGCTTTCCTTTGTTCACCTCGTATTCCTTGCACCGGGTCAAATCCAGATTGGCAAAGTCAATCCTGCCGTCAAACCACTTGGGATGACCCCGTTTTCCTGTTTTCTTTTCCAATGTCGGACAGTACAGGATTACGTCATTCCGAAAGCGGCTGATGACATGGAAATCGTTCTCACACATAGGCGTTATGAATGTTTCCTTGGAAAAGAATGCGTCTGCAACCACCGTTCCGGAAATACTCTGTATCTTGTCTTTTCTACTGATAAGATAGCTGCTGTACCAGTCAACGAGGTTCTTGTCCATATTATCCAAGGTTTTACAATCCGGCGTCTGGATGGAACCTAAAGTCATGCATTCATGGTTGTCGATGTCAATGACACCGATGCCCATGATTTCCAATCCTCGCTTGTATTCTCCTGCACAACCAGACCAGAAGCAACCTATCCAAGGTGTCTTCTTGCCTGATTTGGGAATATAGGAAGGGTCGATGGCAATGGCTTTTCTTTTGCCTGTGAGATGCTTGCTGATGATAGAGCCGTTGAATGCAAACCAGTCGAAAGTTTCATGCTCAAAAAGGTTACGATAAGTCTGTTCTGAGAAACAACCATATCTGCCCAATTGGAGGAAGTTTATACGATCCGGGATGGCCATGAATAATTTCATGGTGTCCATGAATGCTTTTTCAAAAGGTTTGTGTATATTCGCTACTGATTTGAGAGCCGACAGGCACTCGGATTGGTATTGCATAAGGAGTGTTTCTTTAGTCATAATCAGAAGAGTTCAGAGACTTCTAATTTACTAAAAACCAGCGAATTATGTAATACTTTTTTACCTTTATTATCAGCAGGTTAGCTCTCTTTTTTTCAGCACATTTCTTCATGCTTAACCATTCGTTTTTGACAACATTTCAATGACCTCTTTAGTGTTTCCGAACCGACTTTTGCCGGTTCTGTTGTTTAACTTTTAATCTTTCGGTAAAAATTTACCGAAGTATTGCGTAAGAGAAAATGATAAAAAATATAGTTTTCGATTTTGGCGGAGTTATAGCCGATATAAGCCGCGAACAGGCTGTAAAGGCATTCATCCGTCTGGGTGTAAAAGATGCCGACCGCATCCTCGACAAGTATCATCAGACCGGCATCTTTCAGGAACTGGAAGAAGGAAGTCTGACAGAGGAAGCTTACCGCAACGAATTGGGGAAACTATGCGGACGTACATTGTCATGGGAGGAAGTACAGCAGGCATGGCTAGGCTTTATCACTGGTGTAGATATACGGAAGCTGGAATATCTGGAAATGTTACGTAGCGAAGGATACAAGCTCTATGTACTTAGCAACACGAATCCTTACGTAATGGGATGGGCATGCAGCGAACGGTTTTCTTCAGAGGGCAAACCTTTGACATCGTATTTCGACAAGTTATACCTCTCCTATCAGGTAGGTTGCACAAAACCCGAACAGCGCATCTTCGAGTACATGCTGTCGGATGCCGGCTTAGCACCGAAAGAAACTTTGTTCGTAGACGATGGCCAATCGAACATAAACATAGCAAGCCAACTGGGTATGCATACCTTCCAACCTGAAAATGGCTGTGACTGGCGAAAAGAATTAAGCCTGTTACTCGCTAAACTGAAGTAAAATATAACAAATATCCAAACAGAGATTCCGGTTTACATACTGGAATCTCTGTTTTAGTATACTTGCAGAGATAAAAACTGTATTAAGTAGCCTGCAAACAAAAAATCTTGTATCAATCAGATATTAAGCCTGTTACCCTATTAAAAGCTCAACGAGCGGCAATCTCTGATCTATTTTTTCAAAAAAAAGACGCTAAAACACTTGCATATTACATTCTAAAGCACTACCTTTGCATCGCTTTTAAGGAAAAGCACTTCTTCGGGGTGTAGCGCAGTCCGGTTAGCGCACCTGCTTTGGGAGCAGGGGGTCGTGGGTTCGAATCCCGCTACCCCGACGAAGAAAAGATCTTTAATAACTGTTTTGAGTGAATAAGCTCGGGGTGTAGCGCAGTCCGGTTAGCGCACCTGCTTTGGGAGCAGGGGGTCGTGGGTTCGAATCCCGCTACCCCGACAAAGAAAAAGATTTTTAATAACTGTTTTGAGTAAATAAGTTCGGGGTGTAGCGCAGTCCGGTTAGCGCACCTGCTTTGGGAGCAGGGGGTCGTGGGTTCGAATCCCGCTACCCCGACAAAAGGTTGATAATTAAACAAGATAAACGTTTAAATTATCAACCTTTCTTTTATTAATTAACTTCTATCCTACGCTTATTATGAAAACACTATCAGTGAAAAAAGTCAACGACTCTGCAATTACTTCGGCAGAACAGATACCTACAATATTTGATATAGAACAAATACCATTCCACCAGATAGACTGCATCAACTGGAAAGACTATCCATATCACCCTGACGTTAAATTCAGAATAGCTCATACTGGAAATGCTATTTTATTGCATTATTGTATAACAGAACAGAGTGTACGTGCAACAGCTCCGGAGGACAACGGAAGAGTATGGGAGGATTCATGTGCAGAATTTTTTGTACAGCCCGGAACAGACAACCAATATTATAATTTTGAATGTAACTGTGCAGGTACATTACTGATAGAATACGGAAAGCCAGGTAACCGGGAACACGCTCCACTGGAAACTGTGGGACAAGTTACGCGCTGGGCTTCATTAGGAAGAACTCCCTTTGAAGAGCGTTTAGGAGAATGTTCATGGCAACTTGCCTTAAGAATCCCCATATCCGCCTTCTTCCACCATTCACTGACATCACTTGACGGAATGAGAATGAAAGCAAATTTTTATAAGTGCGGAGACAAACTTCAGACTCCTCATTTTTTATCATGGAGTCCTATTGCACTCCCCTCCCCATGCTTTCACTGCCCCGATTTCTTCGGAGAAATAACATTTGAATCAAATAAGTAAAAACAATGCTACTGATATCTCTCATTACAGCAGTACAAGTAATTCTCATCATCAAAATATGGATGATGACAGGCGATGTGCGTAAAATCCGACAGAAACTGAACGAGCCACAAGCCGAAAACCGCAAGATAACAGAAGCACAGTTAAAAGCTCTGGAAGGAAAAACAGAAGAAGCTTATACCTTATATAAAGAAGCATATTACTATAGTGTAGTAACATTCTTCAATGAGCTTGAAAACAAAAATCTGAAAGATACAGAAGCAAAAGAGAAAGCTTGGGAAGAAGGATTCAATGAAATAGTTTCCTATTATTCCGGACAGATAAGCCGACTTGGCAATTACAAACTGCCCGAAGAGGCATTGTACACTTATGCTCAGATAAGTGCACGAATCGGGAAACTATAAACTATACAAATCTATGACAGACTTTGCAGCAATCGACTTTGAAACAGCAAACAAGGAACGCTCCAGCGTATGTAGTGTGGGAATTGTTATCGTAAGGAACGGAGAAATTACCGAAAAGCTATATCGGCTGATACGTCCCTACCCTAACTATTATAGCTACTGGAACACACAGGTACATGGCTTGACGTTTCAAGACACAGCCTGTGCGCCAACATTCCCTGAAGTATGGAAAGAGATTGATCCTATAATAGCCGGATTACCCTTAGTAGCGCATAACAGCCCTTTTGATGAAGGGTGTCTGAAGGCAGCATTTCAAGCATACAACATGGAATATCCTGATTATACATTTCACTGCACTTGTAGAGCCTCCAGGCGGACATTCGGAAAAAGTCTTCCCAATCATCAGCTACAAACAGTAGCTCTAAAATGCGGCTACGATTTATCACACCACCATCATGCGCTTTGTGATGCAGAAGCTTGTGCGCAAATAGCTATTAACATCCTATAAAAAAGTACGCCACCCTGTCACTAACATTGACAAGGTGGCGTGAACTCTCTATCTTTACTACCTGTTATTTTCTTAGCATCAAATTTTTAAAAGGAGTCGGATATGGAGTTTCAAATTCCATCAGTTCACCTGTAACAGGATGATAGAAACATAGCTTAAACGCATGGAGTGCCAAGCGTCCCAAAGGATTCACTTCACAGCCATAACGTTCATCCCCTACGACCGGATGTCCCAGTGACTGCATGTGTACACGAATCTGATTCTTACGACCTGTTTCCAACTGCAATTCTACCAGCGAATAGCCATTAGCGCGTTTTATGGTACGGTAGTGAGTAACCGAATATTTTCCACCATCATCAACTGGAGAAGAACTTACATACAACTTACGGTCGGTAAGCCAAGATTCCACAGTACCCTGATCTTTTTCCATATCTCCCATCACGATAGAAACATAACGGCGATCGCGCACAATATCATGCCAGTTATCACGTAATGTATGTTGTGTCTTTTCATCTTTGGCATACATCATAATACCCGATGTTTCACGATCTAACCGATGCACTACAAACACACGATTATTGCGATGCTGACGTTTTACATACTCATTCAATATATGCTGAGCCGTCTTTTCCTTCTGATGATCTGTCGCAACAGAAAGAAGACCTTCCTTTTTCTCCACTACTATCAGATAAGCATCCTCATACAAGATCTTCAGCATCGGATGACGGAACTCATGCTTGTTCTTCTCGCGGCTTATCTGCACCTTCATTCCCGGCTTTAAAGGATAATTATATAATGTCTGGATATTATTATCGACCAGTACAACACGATTGGTAAGCAAAGCCTTCACACGAGTGCGACTTATCCCCGCCATCTTCTTCATCAGAAACTCCATCAGTTCGGCAGGTTCCGTCACATTATATACAGTATATTTAGCAGCAGCACGCGCTACAGGACGCCCGCTTGTATTTCTATCTCTTCTTGACATATCTTCTTATTGATATAATTTATCTTTTCTCCAATAATACCACATTTTCTACATGATGCGTATGCGGGAACATATCTACCGGTTGTACGGCCATTACTTTATATTTAGCATCAAGCAACTGAAGATCACGTGCCTGAGTAGCAGGATTACAACTTACATATACAATACGCTTAGGCTCGGCAAACAGAATTACATCTATCACATCGTTATGCATACCCGCACGTGGAGGGTCGGTAATAATTACATCCGGACGACCATGTTCATTGATAAAATCCTGCGTCAAGATATCTTTCATATCACCGGCATAGAACAGTGTATTCTCAATACCGTTTATCTGAGAGTTGACTTTTGCATCCTCAATAGCTTCGGGAACGTACTCTATACCAATAACCTTCCTTGCCTGGCGGGAAACAAAGTTTGCAATCGTACCCGTACCGGTATAAAGGTCGTACACCAGTTCGTTGCCAGTCAGCCCTGCGAAGTTGCGAGCTACTTTATAAAGATTATATGCCTGTTCTGAGTTTGTCTGATAAAAAGATTTCGGACCGACCTTAAAGCGCAATCCTTCCATTTCCTCAAAGATATGGTCATTGCCCTTAAATACTTCGACATCCAGATCGCCAATAGTATCATTGCATTTATTATTGATGACATAAAGCAATGAAGTAATCTGAGGAAACTTATCTGCAACAAACAGCAACAACACTTTCATCTTATCCAGTTCCGCATCCGAAGTAATCTTACATTGCAACAACACCATAAGTTCTCCTGTGGAAGAAGTACGCACCATCATATTACGGAGCATACCTTCCTGACTGCGCAAATCGAAGAACTCATAATTATGTTCGTAAGCAAAATCGCGGATTGCATTACGGATCTGATTGGAAATATCATCCTGCAACCAACACTTTTCGATAGCAAGTACCTTATCGAAAGCTCCCGGAATATGGAATCCGACAGCATTCATCTGATCATACTTCACATCCTGCTTGACTTCTTCTTCGGTAAGCCAACGTTTATTAGAGAAAGTAAACTCCAGCTTGTTACGATAGAACATTGTTTTCTCTGAGCCAAGAATAGGCATAAACTCAGGTAATTCCACCTTTCCGATACGAGTCAGGTTATCATACACCTGCTTCTGCTTATAACGAATCTGATCTTGATAAGAAAGACACTGCCACTTACATCCGCCACAAACACCATAATGCTGGCAAAACGGTTCGGCACGCATTGACGACTTTTCGTAAAATTTTACTGCAACAGCTTCCGCGTAATGATTTTTTTTACGCTTTATCTGTAAATCGACTACATCTCCAGGAACTACATAAGGTACGAATATAACCAAATCGTTTACCTTAGCAACTGCCTTCCCTTCGGCAGCTACATCTGTTATTGTTACTTTTTCCAGTAAAGGAAGTTCTTTTTTCTTTCTTGCCACGTCTATTTTATATAAATCCGATTTGGGAGCAAAGTTACAAAATAATCCCAATAATCTGTCACGAATTTGAAAGAAGTTGATTTTGCAAAGTCTATATTACAAAACATACAATAAAAATCTCTCTTTTCATTTGGATATTCATAAAATATATATAGTTTTGCGAGCGTTAAATTCTTTTACAAAGAACCATTACAACTAGAAAAACATAAATAAACCTTAATAAACCTTTTAATAAAATGGAAAAGAAAAGAATCTATACTTTCGGAAACGGACATGCTGAAGGTAAGGCAGATATGAGAAATCTTTTGGGTGGCAAAGGAGCCAACCTTGCAGAAATGAACTTAATCGGTGTTCCTGTTCCTCCCGGATTCACAATTACAACAGAAGTTTGCAATGAATATTTTGAAAAGGGTAAAGACGATGTTGTCGCTCTCCTGAAAAACGATGTAGAAAAATCTATCGCCGGAGTGGAAGAACTCATGAAATCTAAATTCGGTGATGTAGAAAATCCATTACTTGTTTCTGTTCGTTCTGGTGCAAGAGCATCTATGCCAGGAATGATGGATACAATCTTAAATCTTGGACTCAACGACAAGGTTGTTGTCGGCCTGGCAAAGAAAACCGGTAACGAACGCTTTGCATGGGATTCATACAGACGTTTCATACAAATGTACGGTGATGTCGTACTTGGCATGAAACCAACAAATAAGGAAGATATCGATCCGTTCGAAGCTATCATAGAAGATGTAAAGAAAGCAAAAGGTGTACGCCTGGATAACGAACTGGGAGTAGCCGAACTGCAAGAACTGGTAGTACGCTTCAAAGCTGCTGTAAAAGCTCAAACCGGACAAGACTTCCCAGAAAATGCTTACGAACAACTTTGGGGAGCTATCTGCGCAGTATTCGATTCATGGATGAACGAACGTGCCATTCTTTACCGCAAGATGGAAGGTATCCCTGCAGAATGGGGAACAGCTGTCAACGTACAAGCCATGGTATTCGGTAACATGGGTGATACATCAGCTACCGGAGTTTGCTTCTCTCGTGATGCTGCAACTGGTGAAGATTTATTCAACGGCGAATACCTGATCAATGCACAAGGTGAAGACGTAGTAGCAGGTATCCGTACTCCTCAGCAAATTACAAAAATAGGTTCTCAACGCTGGGCTGCCCTACAGGGTATTTCAGAAGAAGAACGCGCTAGCAAATATCCGTCAATGGAAGAAGCTATGCCGGAAATATATAAAGAACTCGATGCATTACAGACAAAACTGGAAAACCACTACCATGATATGCAAGACATGGAATTTACCGTTCAAGAAGGTAAACTCTGGTTCCTCCAGACACGAAATGGTAAACGTACAGGCGCTGCTATGGTCCGCATCGCAATGGAAATGCTTCAGCAGGGACTGATTGACGAAAAGACTGCTATTTTACGTTGCGAACCTAACAAACTGGACGAACTGTTGCACCCCGTATTCGACAAAGAAGCTCTGCGTAAGGCAAAAGTTTTAACTCGTGGTCTTCCAGCATCTCCGGGAGCAGCATGCGGTCAGATTGTATTCTTTGCAGAAGATGCTGCACAATGGCGTGCAGACGGACACCGTGTTGTATTGGTACGTATTGAAACTTCTCCTGAAGACCTTGCCGGTATGACTGCTGCTGAAGGTATCTTAACCGCACGAGGAGGTATGACTTCTCATGCAGCAGTTGTAGCACGAGGCATGGGTAAATGCTGTGTATCAGGTGCAGGCGCAATCAACATAGACTATAAAGCACGTACAGTAGAAATAGACGGTACAGTTCTGAAAGAAGGTGATTTTATCTCTTTGAACGGAAGTACCGGTGAAGTTTATGCAGGAGAAGTTCCTACCCGCGCAGCTGAACTGTCAGGCGACTTCGCTAAACTGATGGATCTTTGTGATAAGTATACTCGCCTGAAAGTACGTACCAATGCTGATACTCCAAGAGATGCAGAGGTTGCACGCAGCTTCGGTGCTACCGGTATCGGACTTTGCCGTACAGAACATATGTTCTTCGATAACCAGAAGATTATTGCCATGCGTGAAATGATTCTTGCTCCTGATGTAGAAGGCCGCAAGAAAGCACTTGCCAAACTGCTTCCATATCAGAAAGCTGACTTCAAAGGTATCTTCAAGGCTATGGACGGATGTCCGGTGAACGTACGTTTGCTCGATCCTCCTTTGCATGAATTCGTACCTCACGATCTGAAGGGACAGGAAGAAATGGCAAAAGCAATGAACGTTACGGTAGAATATATCCGCCAGCGTGTAGAAAGTTTGTGCGAACACAACCCAATGTTAGGACACCGCGGTTGCCGTCTGGGTAACACTTATCCGGAAATTACAGAAATGCAGACACGTGCTATTTTGGGTGCTGCCTGCGAACTGAAAAAAGAAGGTTACGATCCACATCCAGAAATCATGGTTCCATTGACCGGTATTCTTTATGAATTCGAAGCACAGGAAAAAGTAATTCGCAGTACAGCTGCCGAATTGTTCAAAGAAGAAGGCATAGAAGTACCGTTCAAGGTAGGTACAATGATTGAAATACCACGTGCTGCCCTTACGGCCAACCGAATTGCTTCACGCGCAGAGTATTTCTCATTCGGAACTAATGACCTTACTCAGATGACATTCGGATATTCACGTGATGATATTGCCTCTTTCTTACCTGTATATCTGGAAAAGAAAATCCTGAAAGTAGACCCATTCCAAGTTCTCGACCAAAACGGTGTTGGACAATTAGTAGAAATGGCAGTTGAAAAAGGCCGTTCAGTACGTCCAGATCTGAAATGTGGCATCTGTGGTGAACATGGAGGTGAACCATCTTCTGTTAAGTTCTGCCATAAAGTTGGTCTGAACTACGTAAGTTGCTCTCCATTCCGCGTGCCTATCGCTCGTTTGGCTGCGGCGCAGGCTGCAATAGAGGAAGCATAAATAGTATAAGATAATCATTGATTTAGGCTGTAATGGACTGTTTTTCAGACATTACAGCCTAAGTTGTTTTTAGGCGGTTCGTGCATTTGTCCGCAAAAAATGAGCCAAATAAACGGTACTTGCATACACCACGCATACACTTCTGAACAGTGGCGCATACACCAATGCATACACCATTTAATAACTTATAAATCAATCTGATATAGCAACATTTAAAGTAGTCGTAAGAAAAAAGAGAGCTGACGGATTTTATCCGTAAACTTCCAATTTTAGGGTATCCCCTTTTAGACGGGCGCCAGTCGGCACCCGTCAAAAAGGGGATACCCTAAAATTGGAAGTTTACCCAACGTGGTCACATCGCCTCACTAAAGTAAAACGATATGTTCACTTCTGTGAAACATTCTCTTCGCCTTGGTGAAAAGATAAAATCCCTCTGTTCTTACCTTATACTGTCATGAATCAAGGTTGTAACAGAGGGATTCTTTTGCTATAATCTACAATAGCTTAAGGCATTTTTACATCTCATTACGAGAATCTGCCTCATTTATTTTTTGTGCGAAAGCCGGTCAAGCTTCTGCTAGCCCCGGATGTGTCAGAGATATACCCAATGCCTCTGCTATTCCCTTACCATAAATTGCATCAGCTTTCATACAATTACGGATATGACGCAGTTTTATTTCTTCAGGAATATTTCCCATAGCTCTTGCTGTATTTTCAAACAAAACTTGTTGCTGGGCCGGAGTCATCAAACGGAACAAATCGCCAGCTTGAAAGAAATAATCGGAGTCATCTTCACGATACTCCCACTGATATGCAGCTCCATCAAGTTCCAAAGGAGATTCCTTGTATTCTGTCTGATGCTGCCATTCGCCATAACTGTTGGGCTCGTAACCTAATGTAGAGCCATGGTTGCCATCAACACGCATCTGTCCATCCCGATGATACATATTCAGGAACGGGCAACGGCTGCGGTTTACCGGAATCTGATAGTGATTTACTCCCAAACGGTAGCGCTGGGTATCGCCATAAGAGAAGAGGCGACCTTGAAGCATACGGTCGGGTGAGAAGCTGATACCCGGAACGACATTTGCCGGATTAAATGCAGCCTGTTCAACATCTGCAAAATAGTTTTCGGGATTACGGTTCAATTCCAACACACCCACTTCAATCAGCGGATATTGTTTCTGTGACCATACTTTAGTAAGATCGAACGGATTGAAAGGACACTCTTTGGCTTGTTCCTCAGTCATCAACTGGATGTACATTGTCCAGCGAGGGAAATCTCCCCTTTCGATGCTTTCATACAAATCCCGCTGATGGCTTTCACGGTCTTTGGCTATAATAGCTTCCGCTTCCTGATCGGTCAGATTTTTGATACCTTGCTGTGTGTGCAGATGGAACTTCACCCAGGTACGTTTTCCTTCAGCATTGATAAATGAAAACGTATGACTGCCATAACCGTGCATATGACGGTAGGAAGCCGGAATGCCTCGGTCGCTCATCGTAATGGTAGCCTGATGAAGTGCTTCGGGCAACAATGTCCAGAAATCCCAGTTATTGCGGGCACTACGCATGTTGGTACGCGGATCACGCTTCACCGCATGGTTCAAATCCGGGAACTTTAATGGATCGCGCAAAAAGAATACCGGTGTATTATTTCCTACCAAATCCCAGTTTCCCTCTTCAGTATAAAATTTAATGGCAAATCCGCGAATATCACGCTCTGCATCGGCGGCTCCGCGCTCGCCCGCTACCGTAGAAAAACGGACAAAAACTTCTGTTTCTTTTCCGATCTCAGAAAAGATAGCAGCTTTGGTATACGGAGTAATATCATGAGTTACAGTAAACTTACCGAAGGCTCCTGAACCTTTGGCATGCATACGTCGTTCTGGAATCACTTCGCGATCGAAATGAGCCAGTTTCTCCAGAAACCAGACATCTTGTAAAAGCATCGGCCCACGGCGTCCAGCGGTGGCAACATTGTGATTGTCGGCTACAGGCGCACCTGAAGCAGTTGTAAGTTTTTTATTTTCCATACAATATTACATTATAAAATAGTTAATGAATAGAATACATAGCGATAAACTGGTCCAATTGTTTTTTATCCGATTCTGTCAGAAATCCGGTACGGGATTTTAAGAAAGGGACTGAACACGAGGCAGGAACACCCATCGTACGCTTCATACAAGTATACCTGCTACCCGTCCGAAACTTATAAGTGGTAAAGAAAAGCGTACGTTCTGCTTTTACAAGTCCACGAATTCGCCGGCTGAAAGCCTTCCAGCGCTTGTGGGGGTGCTGTCCAACCACAAACCATCCACAGGTCCAGCATCCGGAAACAAGGAAATCACAGTCTGACAGTTTTTCCGGAACAGCATCAGATACAGAACTCAGGCTGACATTCAGACCTTTCGACCAGAGATACATTGCTATTTCACGGGCATATCCGGCAGTCTTTCCTTTGTGACTATAATACAAAACGGCAGCTTTCATAGTAACTCGATATATAAAGTTTTTCGTTTATCCACTTTCAAACTCCTCATCATCGATAAGATAGTAATTGAATAACCCCAATCAGAACCAATTATCTTTTTCATCTTGTTTGTTTTTGTTTTGTATAAAGATAGCGGAATGAAAATTATTTGTATATATTTGCAAAATTCTATTTTCCGATAAGTCTTATAGATAAAAACGATTAATGCATGGAATTGCGACAACTGAAGTACTTCAAAGAAGCGTGTGAACGGCAGAATTTCTCGGAAGCTGCACGCATATTGCATATCTCCCAAAGTACACTTTCCCAGCAAATCAAGCAGTTGGAGGAAGAACTGGATGTTCTGCTTTTCGACCGTATCGGCAAACGTATCGTACTGACTGAAGCCGGACAAGCTTTCTTGCCTTATGCTGCACGAGCTATCTACGATGCTGAAGACGGGAAACAAATTATCCGTGATTTGAAAGGTATTGAAACCGGCGTGCTTCACATAGGCGTAACTTATAGCATGAGTCCCTTGCTGATAGCAGCATTACAACTTTTCAATCGGGCCTATCCCAAAATTAAAGTAGAAATCACTTTTGCAACTTCCGAAGAACTTTTGAAGCAACTGGATGGAAGTGGCCTTGATTTTGTATTGTCGTTTAAGCCTGAAGATCTCACCGATGATTTTGAAACAATTCCACTTTTTTCTTCTCGTCTACAGTTCATTGTTCACAGTTCTCATCCTCTGGCAGGCTTATCTTCCATTACGCTGAAACGACTTTCAGAAACTCCTCTGATACTGCCCGAACGAGGATTTGCGACAAGAAAGAAAATCGAAGAACTCTGTCGTAAACATCAATTGGAACTGACTGTAGGTGTAGAAATGGACGACGTCCATACAATTATTCACGCACTGAAAAGTGGACAATGGGCAACCATACTGACACAGGCAGCTATACGCGGAGAAGCCGGACTAGTACAAATACCCATTCTCTGCAATGACCATTTAACATCACGTGGATTTTTATTCTGGCCTCAAGGAAGTTACCGGAAAAAATCAGCATTGGCTTTTGCTGATTTTCTGCTTAAAATAACAGCAGGGAGCAAATAATTTTTCTCTTGTAAAAAAACAGTTAACCTTCTTTGCACTGAAGTCAATGTTGCAAAGAAGGTTAACATCAAATGAAACCCACAAAAAAATATCCCGGCAAACTATGGATACTTCCTGTTTGCCGGGATATTACTTTTTAAAAAGAATAATATTTTTAGCGTAAACGCTCGTATGCTTTTACTAGCATTTCATCCTTTCCGATAGCACGAATAGCCAACCAGTTCAGGATGATTGAAATCAGAGGCAGACATAAAGTCCATGATGGAGTAAAACTGCCACATTCTTTCAGTGTTCCCCACACAAACGCTGCCAGTGTTACGTAATATCCCACAAGAATAATGCTGCTGAACAATGTCAGACGGATCTGCAACATACGCTTTCTATACAGAAATATTGTAACAAGTGAAAGAATTGCTACAACCATAAGAATGGCAAACAATGCCCAGGGAGCATAATTCATAGTTCCATCCGGAGCAATAACAGCCAGATTTGTCATGTCTGACACGCTTGTTTCCGTATAAAAATGTCCCACAGAAAAAGACATCATCAGCACCATAAAAATGGCAACAATAAGCAAATAAACAGTCTGAATACGTTGTATCATAATCAAATAATATTAGAAATACGAGGATATAACAAAAAAAGAACACAGAAGCGCATCCTCACAGAGATATAAAATCACTTCCTGCAATTATGCGTTTCTGTGTTCAATTAATATTTTCTTACTGTAACTTTTCCTTTTCTTTAGCAGGGTTTCTGTAATATAACTTACCTTCAATATATTCCTGAGTAGCAATCAGAGTTGGTTTCGGCAATTTTTCATAATAGCGTGAAATCTCAATTTGCTCTCTGTTTTCGAAAACTTCTTCCAAATTATCATTGTAAGAAGCAAACTCTTGCAGTTTCTTTGACAAGTCATTCTTCATTTCTACCGCAATCTGATTTGCTCGCTTGCCGATGATTGCTACTGTTTCGTAGATATTACCAGTATCTTCACACAGTTCCATCAAGTCGCGAGTTACGGTATTGGTAGGAGCATTTGTCTTTTTGTAATCCATAATTTTTTATTTAATTATAAACCTTGATTAATTTTCTTCGTCTTTTACAAACTTACTTGCATCTTTAAATATTCGTTCCACTTCGCTTTTATATTTACTTTCAGGGAACTCATTGATAAATGCGTAATACTCATCTATCGTTTCACGCATACGATCTTCTTTCTTCTCAGGCACACTCTCTTTTGCCATATCATATTTCGCACGCAAAATCAGAATAGAAAGATCTTCACGTCTTTTGGTATAAGGATATTCACGCAAAATATTCTGTGCCGTTACTACCGCAGCCTGATAATTATTTCCGGTACTGCTATATACAGTGTTGCCGGTATACGATCCCAAATCATAATACAATAAAGCTGATAAGAATTCCTTTTCAACCAGTTTATCCTGTAATTCGAAAATCATATTCTGGGCCAGTTCCTTACGGTCGCTTTCGGGGAAGTATTCAATAAACATCTGCAACTCTTCGATAGCCTTATATGTACTGCTCTGATCCAAACGAGGTTCAGGAGTATCCAAATATAAAGCCTTGCCGCTATAAAAACGTGCCAGCTCGGTATAAGTTCCCCGGGGATAAGTTGTATAATAAGTATTGAAATAATGCGAAGCTGTAATATAGTCTCCTTGATTATAGTAAGTCATAGCTAACATATATGCAGACTCCTCCGCATTGCTCGTTCCTTTCATGATCAATGCCAAGTCTTCCAAAAGAGTAGCAGCCTTACTGTTTTGTCCCTTTGCAAAATAACTCTTTGCAGCTTCGTATTTATATTCGTTGTCTGTGCTCTTCAGCACTTTATTGTACTCTCCGCATGAAGATAATACTCCAGCAGAAAGGATGGCCATAACGATGTACTTTTTCATGTTTATCAATATAGATGTGCAAAAGTACTCTTTTCCACCGAATAATGCAATAACTCAATGTTTTTTAATATAAAATTTGCACTTGCAATATCTCTGACAAAAATATTGTGTATTTTTACACCTCATTTAATAAATGTGCAAAATGAATTTTGAACTTGTATCAGATTATCAGCCGACAGGAGATCAGCCGGAAGCAATCGCACAACTGACAGAAGGTGTAAAATCCGGAGTTCCTGCCCAAACATTATTGGGTGTAACAGGATCAGGTAAAACTTTTACAATTGCCAATGTCATAAAAAACATCAACAAGCCGACACTGATCCTAAGCCACAACAAAACACTGGCAGCACAATTATATGGTGAATTCAAGAATTTTTTTCCACATAATGCTGTAGAATACTACGTATCATACTACGACTATTATCAGCCCGAAGCTTATCTGCCGTCTACCGATACGTATATAGAAAAAGACTTAGCTATCAATGAGGAGATAGACAAGTTGCGTCTTGCCGCTACCTCTGCCCTACTTTCTGGTAGAAACGATGTGATAGTCATCTCATCCGTATCGTGTATTTACGGTATGGGAAATCCTGCTGACTTTTACAACAATGTCATAGAGATAAAAAAAGGCAAACTGCTGGACAGAAATGTATTTCTGCGGCGACTTGTTGACAGCTTGTATGTACGTAACGATATTGAGCTAAACCGAGGAAACTTCCGTGTTAAAGGTGATACTGTTGACATCTCACTGGCTTATACCGATCATTTACTCCGTGTCATATTTTGGGATGATGAAATCGATGCGATTGAAGAAATAGATCCTGTCAGCGGACACCGGACCGGCAGCTTTGACGAATATAAAATATATCCTGCCAATCTTTTCATGACTACCAAAGAGAGCACATTGAAAGCTATTCATCAGATTGAAGATGATTTGACCAAGCAAGTTGCTTTCTTTGAAGAACAAGGTAAGCCATATGAAGCTAAAAGACTGTACGAACGCGTCACATACGATATGGAGATGCTCCGGGAACTGGGACACTGCTCCGGTATAGAAAATTACTCCCGGTACTTTGATGGAAGAGAGCCAGGCAGCCGACCTTACTGTTTGCTGGATTTCTTTCCCAAAGACTTTTTGATTGTCATAGATGAAAGCCATGTGAGTGTACCACAAATACGTGCAATGTATGGAGGAGACCGTGCCCGTAAAGAGAATCTGGTAGAATATGGATTCCGTCTGCCGGCAGCCATGGATAACCGTCCGCTAAAGTTTGAAGAATTCCAAGAGATGGCCAAACAAGTAATTTATGTGAGTGCCACCCCTGCCGATTACGAACTAATTCAAAGTGAAGGAGTTGTTGTAGAACAAGTTATCCGTCCAACCGGATTGCTAGATCCTATTATTGAAGTTCGTCCAAGCTTGAATCAAGTAGACGATTTAATGGAAGAAATCCAGCAGCGCATTGAATTAAAGGAGCGAGTTCTTGTCACGACTTTAACAAAACGTATGGCTGAAGAACTTACAGAATATCTCCTTCGTCATAACATACGCTGCACATACATACACAGTGAAGTCGACACATTGGAACGTGTACAAATTATGGAGGATCTACGACAAGGCATATATGATGTTTTAGTCGGAGTTAACCTATTGCGTGAAGGATTGGACTTGCCTGAGGTTTCGCTTGTAGCTATCTTGGATGCTGATAAGGAAGGATTCTTGCGCTCACACCGTTCTCTTACCCAAACAGCCGGACGTGCAGCACGTAATGTCAATGGAAAAGTTATCATGTATGCCGACAAAATAACAGACAGCATGAAACAAACTATCGACGAAACTAACCGACGACGCGAAAAGCAGCTAGCTTACAATGAAGCTCACGGAATAACTCCCCAGCAAATCAAAAAGAACAGAAACAACGCCCTGCTGGAAACAACAGGAGAAACATCTTCCAAACAGCCCAAAGCATATGTGGAAAATACAGAGCACATACAAGCTGCAGCCGATCCGATTGTTCAATACATGTCAAAAGAGCAGTTGCAGAAAAGTATGGAACGTACACGCAAACTTATGCAGGAAGCCGCTAAAAAGCTCAATTTCATCGAAGCAGCACAATACAGAGATGAATTGCTCCGTCTGGAAGATATGCTGAAGGATAAATCATAAATGCAGCTGACAGAAATAAGATTCTGAGAAAAAGGAAATCAGATTCTAATAAATAGTTATCTGGCAGCTAAACGTATAAAAAACATTCAGTTATAGAAAGACTCCGCTATCGGACTCCTTCTATAACTGAATAATGTTTAGCTCTTCCATTTTTTTGGGGGACTTCAAAATAAATTTAAGACAACCTTTTTTACTTTATCATATAGTTACCCAATTAGCCTATAATAAAAAATCACCTCGGACACAATGAAGTTTATTCTTTTTTCAAGAATACACTACACTTGTCCGAGGTGACTCTTTTATACCGCTTTGTATTATTATTTCTGGATATCAATACCTTTATTGCGTAACGTCAATGCCATCAAGCGCAGATAGTCGCTGTATTGTTTCTCAGTCAAAGTATTCTTCATCAGTTTCAGATTACCGTAAACTGCGTTACGCACTTTCTGATCGCTATTTTTCTTTGAACTGTTCGCAACTTTCATCTGTTCTTGAAAATAATCGCAAATGCTTGCTACCTGCTCATTCTGCTGAGAAGAAAGCTGCAAGTACTTTGTCAATTTTGCTTTGTTAATAGTACCATCCCATTTTCTAGCAACGTTAATCGTATCATTTGCGTTGTTAGCAAATGCAGAAACAGAAAATGCCAATGCTGCTACTAATGTAAATCCTAATTTTCTCATAATACCTAAATTTTAATGTTACCTAAAAACTTGTGTTACCTTAAAAATATTATCTTTAAACCTAGTCTAGTTTGAGCTCAATCTTTTTACCGCAACAAAGGTAGAAAATATATTGTACAACATACAAATGATTTACTAAAAAAGCGCATTACAACTATCATTTATTGATATAAATCAAATAAAGCATGTCATAACATATAAGATAGAATAATATTTGTAACATCAAGGTAATAAATACTACACATTAACGACAATCTGAAAGAGCAGAAACAAACATTGTTCTATTCTGTTTTAAATATCTCTTTAAGCAATGCTCTCTATTAAAATACTTGCAAAAAGCTTACATCTATATTTTTATCCTTCTATTTTTCCTATTATTGTGGAAGAAAAAACTATATTTGTCATACAGTAAAGACTTTTATTACCAAAAGCTGTAAAAGACAAATTACACCTTGTTTAAACGAAAAAAATCATAGGAAAAATGAATACAGATCCACACAACCTCATGAATCCATTACGAGAAAAATTTCCATACTTCATCCGCCATGAAAAATTATACCGAATGATTCATCTCCAGCTGATGAAAAAATGGTTTCAATACTTTGTACTGTTCTTCATCATTGGCTCCATTTGCTCCATCATATATGGTTCATTCGAGGAATCCGCTCCTTACCACAACTATTTATATACATTCAACTATCTTGCTTCCTTTATTTTCACCATTGAATACGGGCTACGAATCGCAGCGGCTCCAGTACAATATGCCAGTTGCAAACACGCATGGAAGGCACGCTTACGCTATATCATCTCTTTTTATGGAATCATAGACTGCGTAGCGATTCTGCCCTTTGTCGTTATTTATCTATATAAAGAAACGCCACACGTACATCTGGTTGTGCTGGCCTATGTACTGATCATTTTCAAACTGATACGCTATTCACGTTCTTTTCAGATGATTGGCACCGCACTAAAAACTGTCAGAGAAGAACTGATTACCGCTTATACAGCCTGCGGCATTATGTTAGCTTAATGTACTATATCGAACGGAATGCACAGCCTGAAGCTTTCGAGAATATAGGTGATGGCTTCTGGTGGGCTATCGTAGCATTCACAACTGTAGGATACGGTGACATTTATCCCATTACTCCCCTCGGCAGATTACTGAGCAGCATCATCAGCCTGATTGGCATAGCCATGATTGCCATACCTACAGGTATCATCAGTTCAGCCTTTATGAATATGCTGATTGAAAAAAAACAGAAAGAGAACAACGAATCTACTAAATAATATTAATATAAGCTACTTATCTAAACTCTTCGAATGGCCCAAGAGTTATAAAAAAATAAACCCAAAAGACCTAAGATGAAGAAGCATTTTATTCTATTAATGATGGCTATTCCAGTCCTTGGCTTGTCATCATGCATGAGTATTTTTTCAAGTACACAGCAACCTATCACCATTACGGGAGAAAATGGAACAAAACTTTACGATGCTGCAAACAATGTAAAATTAGCAGAAATCAAAGAAGGCGGATCTACTACCTTCAGACTAAAAAAGAAACTTTCCGACAGGACTGTGATCGCCAAGAAAGAAGGATATAAGAACACCCCGTTTGTTATCGAATCGGCATTTAATGCCAAAGCATTGTGGAATATATTATTCTGGCCAGGATTTCTGATTGATTTAGGAACAGGAAAAATCAACAAATACGATCCTGTTATTTATAACATAGAAATGGAAAAGGAATAAATTACAAAATCAGACAGATCAGAATATAATAGATAATAAAAAAGCCTTTGACTTACATCAAAGGCTTTTTTATTATAGTTTAGAAAACTCATTAAATTATCCACCGAAGTTATCATACATGATTGAAGAGCTTTCAACGCCCAGACTATCAAGCATGTTAACAACAGCTTTCGACATCGGACCAGGACCACACATGTAGTATTCGATATCTTCAGGAGCCTCATGATTCTTCAGATATGTTTCATACATTACCTGATGAACAAATCCAGCTGTATACTTCACGCCTGCAGCATCAGCAGCAGGATCCGGACGGTCAAGTGCCAGATGGAAGTGGAAGTTAGAGAAGTCTTTTTCAAGCTGCTGGAAGTCTTCCAGATAGAATACTTCGTTCAATGCACGAGCACCGTAGAAATAGTGCAATTCACGGTCAGTAGTATGCAATGTACGAGTCATATGCATAATCTGTGCACGAAGCGGAGCCATACCGGCACCACCACCTACCCAAATCATTTCTTTCTTAGAGTCGAAGATAGGATGGAAATCACCGTAAGGACCACTCATCAATACCTTGTCACCTGGTTTCAAAGTAAAGATATAAGATGAAGCGATACCTGGCATTACATCCATAAATCCACTGCGGTCTGGCTTAAACGGCGGAGTAGCGATACGTACTGTCAACATGAATACGTCACCTTCTGCCGGGTAGTTAGCCATAGAATAAGCACGGATTGTTTCTTCTTCATTTTTACATTTCAGATTAAACAAACCGAATTTTTCCCATGCTGGAAGATATTCATCACCAATAAGTGATTTATCGATATCTTTGTTATAATCCATTTCATATTTAGGAATCTTAATCTGAGCGTAAGAACCCGGAATGAAGTCCATGTGAGCTCCCTTAGGCAACTGTACCTTAAATTCTTTAATAAAGGTAGCCACGTTCTTGTTAGAGATAACTGTACATTCGTATTCTTTTACACCCATTACAGATTCAGGAACCTTGATAGACAAGTCACCTTTCACTTTCACCTGACAACCCAAACGCCAGTGATCTTTCTGTTGTTTACGGCTGAAATGGCTCACTTCAGAAGGCAATATTTCACCACCACCTTCAACAACCTGACATTTACACTGTCCGCAAGAACCCTTACCACCACAAGCAGAAGGCAAGAATACACCATTTACAGCCAATGTATTCAACAATGTAGAACCTGATTCAACTTCTAATTGGTTCTCGCCATTGATAGTCAACTTTACATTTCCTGAAGCAACCAAGAATTTCTTAGCTACCAGCAGAATAACTACCAGCACAAGAATAGTCACAAGGAATACTCCAATGCTTGCTAAAATAAAATTCATATCCATTGTTTATTCCTTTCTTTATTAGATGTTCAAACCAGAGAAACACATAAACGCCATTGCCATCAGGCCTACAGTGATAAATGTGATGCCCAATCCTCTCAAAGGAGCAGGAACATCTGAATATGCCATTTTTTCACGAATAGCTGCCAGACCTACAATAGCAAGCAACCAACCAATACCTGATCCGAGTGCATATGAGATTGAATCCCAGATATCACCGATAAACTTAGAATCAGACGGAGTAAGGTTGATACGCTGCTGCATGAACAATGAAGCACCCATAATCGCACAGTTTACAGCAATCAAAGGCAAGAAAATACCCAGTGAGGCATACAACGAAGGGCTGAAACGTTCAACGATCATTTCTACCAACTGTACAATTGCGGCAATTACGGCAATAAAGAGGATAAAGCTCAAGAAGCTCAAATCGATACCCAAAATACCATCAGCAGCCAACACTTTAGTCTGGAGCAGATAGTTGACAGGCAATGTTACCACCAGCACAAAGGTAACAGCGATACCCAGTCCCAGTGCAGTCTTTACATTCTTCGAAACAGCCAAGTAAGAGCACATACCCAGGAAGAATGCAAAAATCATATTGTCCACAAAGATAGAGCGGACTAATAAACTTATAAAATGTTCCATAATCTTGTTTTAGTTAAGAACTTCTATGGCAAACGGGATTACCATTTTCCAATATCCGTTCTTCAATGAATTATTACTCTTTTTCTTGCAATTCTTTGTGTTTAGCACGCTGATACCAGATAATACATGCTACAATAATCAATGCCATAGGAGGCATCAGCATCAAACCATTGTTTACATAGCCTGCGCTCTTTATTGCATCGTAGTTCAGAATGTTAAAACCAAGCAATGTACCAGAACCCAACAGTTCACGGATGAATGCAACCATTACCAAAATCTTTGCATATCCCAAACCGTTACCAATACCATCCAAACAAGATTCCCATGGACCGTTTGCCATAGCAAATGCTTCCAGACGTCCCATCAGAATACAGTTAGTGATGATCAGACCAACATATACAGACAACTGTACGCTTACATCATAGGCAAATGCTTTCAGCAACTCACTTACGATAGTAACCAAAGCAGCAACAACAACCAACTGTACGATAATACGGATACGGTTAGGAATTGTCTTACGGATCAAAGAAATTACAACATTAGAGAAAGCTGTAATAATGGTAACAGAAAGTCCCATTACAATAGCAGGCTCCAACTTAGATGTAACCGCCAATGCAGAACAAATACCCAAAACCTGAACGGTCACCGGGTTATTCAAACCCAACGGAGTAGAAAATACTTCTTTGTTTTTAGCTGAAAATAAACTTCCCATATTATTATCTCCTCCTTAATTATTCTTTAGTAGTTAAAAACTTGGTATATTGTCCCATACAATCTTTCAGCATCTTATCTACGGCAAGAGAAGTAATTGTACCTCCTGAAATACCGTCAACTTGATATTCAGGTTTTTCAATCTTACCATTCTTTACAACACCCAATGCAATAGCACCTTCTTCCAGTACGTTCTTGTCTTTGAACTCATTCTGGAAATGGTCGGTAGCAATTTCAGCTCCCAAACCCGGAGTTTCTGATGCATGAGAGAAATAAGTTCCATAAACAGTATTCTTGTCTTCATTCAGTGCAACATAGCCCCAAATAGCGCCCCAAAGACCAGCACCGTAAACAGGAATAACATACTTAGTCTGACCGTCTATTTCGCAAACAAACAAGTGAGCGCGACCGTTTTCCTTGTATTCTTTTTCATATCCGGTAACAAAAGTACCTTCATACGGAGTCAATGTTCCGTCTTCGGCTACAACCATATCAGACTTCACAACTTTTGCAAATTCAGCTTCTGCATCCTGAACCTCTTTAATACCCAAAGAAGAAAGAATCTGTTTCTTAGTATCAAGTTCTACATTCTTTCCCTGAATATCACGCAAAGAAGAGTTCACGAAAGCCAATAAGAATGCTACGATAACAACCATTACCGAAGCATAAATGATAGTATAAGAGTTACTATTAGTATTCATTGTATATTCGGTTTTTATTTGTTAGACATAGCACGTTTAGCACGACGAGAGATATTATTCTGAACTACAACGTAGTCGATCAGCGGTGCAAAGATATTCATCAGCAAGATAGCCAACATCATACCTTCTGGATAACCCGGATTCAACACACGAATAATGATTGCCATAGCACCAATCAGGAAGCCATATACAAACTTACCGTTTTCTGTACGTGAAGAAGTTACCGGATCAGTTGCCATAAATACAGCACCAAAGCAGAAACCACCCAAGCACAAGTGTTCGTACCAAGGCATTTGAGCTACACCTGTATCAGGACCAATTGTATTGAAAATCCATCCCATGACAGCTCCACCTACAAATACAGACAACATTGTCTTCCAGCTTGCTACACCAGTCCATAAAAGGATAACAGCACCAATTGCAATAGCAATTACACTGGTTTCACCGATAGAACCCGGAATCAGACCAGTAACCATATCCCAAGAGAATTCAGGACATTCAGCAACCTTGGCAACACCCAGCGGAGTTGCAGCAGTCAAACCGTCAACAGTCTTACCCAATCCGAAAATGCTGTCACCTGATACCCAAACGGCATCACCAGACATCTTAGTAGGATAAGCAAAGAACAAGAATGCACGAGTAATCAATGCAGGGTTGAAGATGTTCATACCTGTACCACCGAATACTTCCTTTGCAAAGATTACAGAGAAAGCAGTTGCTACAGCAAGCATCCATAACGGACAGTCAACAGGTACAATCATCGGAATCAACATACCAGAAACCAGGAAACCTTCCTGAATTTCTTCTTTCTTCCATTGTGCAACAACGAATTCGATTCCCAAACCTACAACATAAGAAACAATGATTTTAGGCAATACAGCCAGAAAACCGTAGCCAAACATTTCAATAAAACTACCGCTGATGCCTGCATGCAGATAATGCTGATAGCCCACATTATACATACCGAACAACAAAGCCGGTATTAATGCAATAACCACGAGTGACATGATACGTTTGCTATCAATCGCATCGTGGATGTGCGTACCTGTCTTCGAAGTAGTATTCGGAACAAACAAGAATGTTTCGAAACCATCGAATACAGAACGAAAAGCATGATATTTGCCTCCCTCTTCAAAGTTAGGCTTTATCTTATCTAGATAATTTCTTAACGCTTTCATTTATTCTATTAATTCTTTTGGTTAGTATTAGCACATTTCACGACGGAGCATATCCAATCCTTCACGAACGATACGCTGTAATTCCATCTTAGAAGAGCAAACGAATTCACACAAAGCAAAGTCTTCAGGAGCAACTTCATAGATACCTAACTGTTCCATGCGGTCGATATCTCCGGCGATTATTGCTTTGATCAAATATTCAGGCATGATATCCATCGGCAACACCTTGTCATACTCGTTCGACATAATCATGTGGCGTTCACCACCTTTTACACGAGCATCCAGTGTATATTCTTTCTTGCCCATCAGCCAGCTAAAATATGAACGGCTAGTACTGAACTGATTGAAACGAGGCATAATCCATCCCAGCATTTCATGAACATCACTACCTTCAGGAATTACAGTTACCTGACTGTGGAATGCTCCCAAGAAGCCGTTAGCTGTAATTTGCTTACCAGTCAACACATTACCGCTGATATAGCGTAATTCTTTTTCCTTGTTTACATTACCTGCAAACACATTTGTCAGGCATGCACCTACTTTCAACTTGCAATAAGCAGGTTTCTTTACTTCAGAACCTGTCACTGCTACCATGCGAGTCAGATCCACACGTCCGGTATTCAGCAGACGACCAATAAAGATTACAGCCTGTGCATCGATTGTCCAAACAGTTTCACCTTTATTAATAGGAGAAATGTGGTTAATCTGTACACCAACGTTTCCTGCCGGATGAGGTCCGTCGAATACAGTTACAGTAACATTCTTAGCCTGTGTCAGAGCAGCAGCTTTCTGATTTACACTAATACTTAAATAAGTCTTGGCTATTTTTGCCAGTGCATCAAGTCCTGCCTGGAAATTTGCTTCTTCACCTTTCAAGGCAAATTCAAACTCCGGAGCAAGCGGATTGCTGTCGAATGAAGACACAAAGATTGCTTTCGGAGCAATTGTCGGATCTGCTATAACATCGTAAGGACGCTGCTTGATGAAGGCAAACATACCACTTGCCAGCAGCAATTCCTTTACAGCAGCAGCATCCATCTTGGCAACATCTTTCTTGCCAAATTCTTCATAGTCCTGTCCTGCTGCAGCTTCTACCGTAATACTCATTACTTTACGGCGAGCTCCACGCTCCACACTAGTTACTACGCCACTTACAGGCGAAACAAATTTCACTTCAGGATGATTCTTGTCGATAAACAAGGGTCCTCCGGCCATAACATATTCCTGTTCTTTCACTACCACTTTAGGAGTTACACCTGTAAAATCATCGGGTACTAATGCATAGAATCCCGGCTCTTTTACAGCTACTACCTCAGCAGCCGCCTTGCCTTTCAGGTTAATGTCAAGACCTTTACGCAGTTTTATTAAATTAGCCATATTGGGTTATAAAAAATGGTTTTATAAATTTGACTGCAAAATTAAATAAAAAAGAATGGAAATAAACAATTTCAAGCGGGTTATTACGGAAAAAATTCTTTATATAATTGAGTACAAGTGACAAAAACGAACAAAATGTCTTCATTTTGCAATATGTAGAAAGCAATTTTTACTATTTCGCACTTACCTCTTAGAGGGAGATTTCGGGGCTCTCCTGCCAGTTTTTTCCCCGAAAAGACGATATTTTAATAGGAATATATTAAAAATAAGCGGCTTATGAGTTCTTTACAAAGAGTAAGGTAATGACTTGGCGACAGTCGTAAATTCTGCAATTTGCAGGACGCTTCTGTCAAACAACTCCTGATAATGCAAAGGTACTAAAAATTTTGAAAATAAAAAGATGATTTTCTTATTTAATACCTTATTCGTAAATACCATTTTGGTAATCCTGTAAAAATTGCGTGAACGTCTTTCCCGTCTGTTGTTTGAAGAAACGCATCAGGTGGCTGGGGTCGGAGAAATGGAAATCATCTGCCAGTTGGCTGACGGTACGGTTGGAAAACAGAAATTCGTTTTTTAATTCTTCCAGCAGGCGCTGTTTCAGCAAATGGGTGGCAGACACTCCGAATTGTGCCATGACGGAAGCATTCAGCGTGATGCGGCTAATATGAAGCTTGTCAGCGTATTCCTGCACCCGTTGCAGGGTACGGATATGCTGCTCCAGCAAATCCTTGAACTGAAAGGCATAATTGTTCTTCGCGATTTCTACGGGCAAGCGGTAGGCGGCGGCGTAGGCCCGATTGATAATCAGCAAGAGGTAATAAAGCACGGACACGATGAGATTGTATGTGTCGGCAAGGGGATGCAGCAGTTCTTGTTTTATCTTCCCGAGCAGGCGCATATACTCTGCCAATTCCTCGGGCGAGGCATATAGGTAAGGTGGCGTATCGGTCTGATAATAATACAGCAGGCGATAGACGAAGAATTTGTCGGTGATGAATGTACGCATGAAGTCTTCTCGGAAGATGAGGAAGGTGTAGTCCAATGCCGGTTCGTCCACGTGCCACTCCTGTTGCTGGTGTGGCGAGAGAAGCAGCACCATGCCGTCGTGCAATTCTATCTTGCGAAAGTTCAGCAACAGGTAACCATTTGCTTTGCGAAAGAAGTAGAAGCTGAAGAAGTCCGTCTTGAACCTCCTGTATTCGGTCAGCACGGAGCCAATATCCTTATTTGTAGCGGTATTGATGTAAAAATCCACACCGCAATCCGTCTTGCTGAACGGAACGCTGACCAACTTTTCGGGGTTGATAATCTCTTTCATACGCTTGCCGTTTGTGCAAAAGTAATGTTTTTATTTATCAAGATGGCATATATTTGCAATTTTTTGGCATAAAACTATTGAATGATATTACTGAACTTTGTAACCGGAAAAATGGAAACATACGATATGGTTGCAAAAGAAAAAATAGACTTGTTAAAGAAGAAAATAGACGAAGCTGATGCCATTGTAGTGGGCGGTGCATCGGGAATGTCTGCCGCTTCCGGATTCGTTTTTTATTATCAAGATGATGACGTCTATAAAATGTTGGCAGGAGGATTGGCTGAGAAATATAATATCCATAATTATTTCGACTTATTTTATGACAGGCGTCTCAGCCGCGGAGAACTTTGGGCAAGCATGTTACGTGCCACCCGTTATATTTATGAGTGTTATACAGGTGAAACTTACAAAGATTTGGCAAAACTTCTTCAAGGAAAAAATTATTATATAGCCACAACCAATCAGGATGCACAGTTTTTCCGGGTATTCCCGGATGAAAAGATTACTCGGATTCAAGGAGATAACCGTTACTGGCAATGCAGCCGTCCGTGTCACGATGAAATATATTATAATAAGGAGAAAGTTTTCGAGTTAAGCGATAAGATTGTGGAAGATGTATTGCCTGACGAACTGATTCCCCGTTGCCCGCATTGCGGCGAAGAACTGGCTCCGTGGGTACGCTCGCACACATTCCTTGAAGGTGAATACTATCAGCGCGAAATGAAAAGGTACCTCGATTTCCTGCGTGCCAACTCACGGCGCAAGGTACTGTTCCTCGAACTCGGTGTAGGTATGATGACCCCGATGTTCATTAAGGAACCGTTTATGAACATGACTTATCAGTTCCCCGATGCCTTTTATGCCACCGTCAATCCGCAACACGCCATTGTGCCGAAAGAGATTGCGAAGAAAAGTCTTGCCATCAGTGATGATATTGCCGTTACGTTGAAGAAACTGCTTGGCAAGTCCACGGCAGGCATGAAAAAATTTAATGCAAAGGAAGCATTCAATCCCTCACGTATTTATTAAAATAATATAAATGACTATGGAGATAACAAAGTTTTCAGAAAAAGATATGAATGCTGCAATAAGCATGGCACGGCAAACTTGGCACGGATATTACGATGAGTTCCGGGCTGAATACATCCGTTGCATTGCAGAATGTATCGTCCGTCATAATTACACGGACGAGGATTTGGCATTCAAAATCACCTGTAACGGAGAAGTGAAAGGCATCATCTTCGGCACACGGAAAGGCAAGATGGCAGACCTGTCCGTATGGGTCGGCGAGCAATGCAAGACGATGAACCCGCAGGAGAAGGAGTTGCTGGAACGGCTCAACGACTATATGGACGAAGCCGACCGGAACACCATCGCGCAAATGGGCGATGGCGACGTAAAACTCTCCCTATTCATTAGCATACAGAAGGGATGCGGCAGGGAACTGCTACGCGCAATGATGCAGGAGTTCAGCGCAATGGGCGCTAAACGGATGTTCCTATGGACAGACACTTCGTGCGACCACGATTATTATCCTGCCCACGGTTTTGCCTTGGCTTCCCGGTATCGTGATACGCATTACTCTACCGAGGAAGCAGATTACATGACCTATATCTATTGGAAACCCTTAGCATAAAGGTCATGAACGAAATACAACAAGCTGCCCAGGCCATCGTCCGGGCCGATGCCCTGCTGATAGGAGCCAGCAACGGGCTTTCTATCGCTGAAGGCTATCACGTCTTTGCCAACAACGAGATGTTCCGTTGCCAGTTTGGGGATTTCCAACAGCAGTATGGCATACGGAATGTCATTGAAGGTTGTTTCTTTCACTACCCTACGGAAAACGTACGGGCAGAGTTTCTGCAATGCCTTGTGCAGCACTGGGTCAAAGAGTACCGTCCCTCGCAGGTGATGAAAGACCTGCTTGCCGTTGTGAATCATAGGGATTACTTTATCCTTACTTCGAATGCCGATACGCATCTGGAACTGTCCGGCTTCGATGCGGAAAAGGTCTTTGAGGTAGAAGGTACTTTCGAAGATTTATTGGAACACCGCCCACTTAAGGATAAAAGTTGTCAGGCAAACGAATTCCTTCGGCGTTATCATAATAGGAACGTAGTTATCTTTGAGTTGGGTATCGGTCGGTACAATCGACTTATCAAACAGCCCTTGATGCAACTGGCAAATAGCGAGCCTCATGCTATCTACATCACGCTGAACTTGGCATCGGAATTGTACATTCCCGATGCCATTGTCCACAAGTCCATCGGACTGGCAGGCGACATAGCCGTGACGCTCCAAGAATTGAAGAATGAACTTTATCAAAATGGTACATATTCCCATGTTTAAGGCATAGAGTCACGGGAAGATTCTTCCGAACTTTGCAACCGTAAACGATAAAACAATTAAAAATAGTAGAATGATGAAAAAGACAACGACTATCCGCTTGGTGCGCAATGCCACTTTGAGAATCAATTATGCAGGACACAACATCCTTGTTGACCCGTTCTTTGCCGACAAGGGAACCATCCAGTCGGCACTTGGTGTGTATAAAAGTCCCCGTGTGTATCTCGTAATGCCCGTCAGTGAGATAACAGAAGGGGTGAACTTTGTATTGCAAACGCACATTCACCCCGACCATTACGATGAAACAGTAAAGCGGCATCTGTCGAAGGACATCCTTTATTATACCCAACCGCAGGACAAGGCGACGGTGGAACAGGATGGCTTCACACGGGTGGAAGTAATCGAAGACAAGACAACAATGGGTGGAATGACCATCCATCGTGTAAGCGGTCATCACGGTTTCGGCAAGATTGGCGAGATAATGGGACCTGTGTCGGGCTATGTCCTGACATCAGAGGACTGTCCTACGGTTTATATTATGGGCGATTGCAAATGGGAAGCGTGCATCCGCGAAACGGTGGAACGGTTCAATCCCGACTACATCGTGGTGAACAGCGGCGGTGCAGTCTTTCCGGAATTTTCCAAAGTGGACGGCTGCATCATCCCAGATGAAGCTGAGGTAATGCAAATGTTGGATGAACTGCCCACGCATATCAAGCTGATAGCCGTCCACATGGATGCTATTGACCATTGCCAGACCACCCGTGAAATCTTGCGCAACGAAGCGTGGCATCACGGAGCGGACATGAACCGCCTGATTATCCCGGAAGACGGAGAAACCATCAAATTATAAGCCCTATAAAAATTGCAGAGATGAAAGAAATCAAAAAAATAGCAGCAGCCGAAAATTTCAGTGTAATAAGCGTTGGCAAGCTAAGTGAACTGAGTGAGTATGTGATAGAACTTTCACCCGAAGTGAAGATTCCGGGAAAGGTGTTCGGAGGTGCGGCACTTCAGGCAACGGGCAGTGAATTTTCCTTCCAGATGTTCCAACCCAACACGGAAACGGGCTTCCTCCACACCCATAAGAACCACGAGGAGCTTTACTTCTTCCTTGCAGGAAAGGGCGAGTTCCAGGTGGACGGACAGGTGTTTCCCGTTGAAGAAGGCAGCATAGTGCGCGTGGCTCCCAACGGAAAACGCAGCGTACGCAACAACGGAACGGCTTCGCTTGTAATGCTCTGCGTACAGTATCGTGGCAACACGTTCACCGCAGAAGATGCTACCGATGGCGTGATTTTGGACGAACCGGTGAAATGGTAATATAATACAAATTGCTGATTAACGGGGGAGAGCGGCAAGCGGTTTTGGTCTGCCCAAAACACAAACTTGCTACCCTCCCGTTGGCATTGTTTATAATCCCATGCCCTTGCCTCTCCTAAGCGGCTCGACAGTCCTCCTAATGGACGAGAATAGCCTATCGAATTGTTCCTTGAACCATTCGCCAATCGGTTGCCCGTTAATGGCAAGTGCAAGTTTGGATTTGTCTATTGGGTCTTTCACCACTTGGAAGCCCGCCCTTTCGGTCGTGAACTTCCGCCTGTGTTCCTCCGAGTAGAGTTCACCCTCGTAGAACAACGGCTTGCCGCTGATAAGCGTGGCGGTCTGCCGCTCGTTGAAGCCGACTTTGAGGCAGAACTTCTCCATGTACACCAACTCTTGGAACAGCGGAAACCATTTCTTGGCTTTTTGGATGATGGATTTCAAGAATGACACTTCCTTTTGGTGTTCCGCTTCCTTGTCCGACATCTCCCTGCGGTGCTTGACTTGCAGTTCCATAAGCTGCCGTTGGTGTTCCTCCTGTTGCCGCTCCATCTGTTGCTGCAACAGTTCTATGCTTTCATCACGGGCGGCAACCTCGCCTTGCAGGGTACGGTTGTCGGCTTCCAGTCCTTTCAGCTTGCCGCTGCCCAAAAGAGAACCTACCTTTGCCACAAGTGCCGTTTTCACTTCGGCCTTGGCGGCTTCCAGCTTCTCCGATTTGATTTCTTTCCGTACTTCGTCAAGTTCCTGCTTCGCCTGTTGGCGTTCGGTCTGCAACTGCCGGACATTGGTTTCAAGCTCTCCCGTCTGCCGTTTCAGGTCACGGTAATATTGGGCGGTGGTGGTGTGCCGTGCCTCCGAACCACGGATGCCACGCTGCAAGCCGTATTTCGCCATTGTTGCGGCGTAGCTGTCGTGGTAGGCTACCAGCTTCTCACGTGTCAGCAGGTCATCGGCGCACAGGCGCACGGCGTTGGATTTCTTGCGGTAGGTGCGTCTGCCCTCCGCCTGCTTCTTCGCTTTCCTGCGCTCGCCCGTCACTATCGGCACTACCGTGGCGTGGATGTGCGGTGCGTGCTCGTCCATGTGCAGCACTGCCGAAACGGTGTTCTCTTTTCCGAACGTGCGGTGCAGCCATTGCAGGTTGTCACCGCACCATTCGTCCAGCCTGCCTCGTCCTGCACCCTCACCATGTCCTCGTGCGTGCCCGAAAGCACGATGCGGATTGCCCGTACTTGGTCGGGTGTTATCTTCCGCCTGATGCCAGCCGTGCGGATGCGGTGGCTTATCGCCTCGGTGCGGTCTGCCACACCGTCGGGGAATTGCACCAGCTCACGGTTGAGATGGGTGCGTGTAGGGTCTGCGTTCTTGGGCGTGGTCTTGCGTTCGATGTGGTCGGATGCGCCCGTGTCAGCCGACCCTTTCGCCTTGTTGATTTGGATGCTTATGTATCCCATGTTCGTTTCTTGTTTTGTTAGGTTCTACAAACTTGCTTGTCGGTATCCGTCTGTCTGCGGTTCGTACCGCACGGGCAAACGGGGGTGTCCAGAGGGGTGTAACCCCGTTGGCTCATTGGGGTGTTTTTAGCATGAGCGAAGCGGTGCGTGAAGAAAACGCCCTAATGAGCTATGGCTTTTTGTTTTCCAAAAGCCTGCGGCGGTGTCGGCGGTTTTCGGATGCTGTTCTCTTTTCGCTTGTAACATCGGCTTTCCCCTGTCGGTCGGCAGGATGGAAGTCCGTCCGACCAGCCTGCGGATGGCGGTGTTCACCTCTGTTGCTTTCCCGTTGGACTTGATGAGGGGTGAAAATCTGATGAAATGATGAATGGATAACATAACACACTGACCACCAGATGGATGTTCTCTCAACATCTTTTCATCAAACCGCTCGCCAAAAGAAAAGTGATGTATGGGGCTGCGTCCGCTTTCTCTTTTCATCAGCCAAATACTTTTGTTGAGCGTTTGATGAGTATGTAAGTTGCTGTTATTCTTTATGTTTATATATGCTTTCATCATTTCATCAAAATATCAGAGTGTTTCCAATTGCGCTTTGCTTACCGTGTAGTAGCGTCCAATCCTCCTTACGGGTGAGTAAAGACATTCACGGTTGTAGTCGTATTGGTAGGTGGTGTAGGAAAGCGAGTTGGATGCAGGTGTCAGCTTCCAGCACTCCTGCACCACTTTCCGAACCTGCGACTTCTCCACCTTGACTTGCGAGCAGACGAGCAACGGAACAATATCATTCAGACAGAACGAGACAGATTCAACGCCGACACTTGCCATGATGTCGAGCAACAGTTCAGCCATCTCAATCTCCAACCTGTTGCGGTTGCTTCGGATTATCTTCCGCAGGGCATCCGTTTCCAGCAGCTTCGGGTTGAACCACATACGACTTTCTTTCCCGGTGGATAGCTGCCTGTGTTGCAGGAAATGGAGAAAAGCGGGTATTTCCGTTTTCAGCTTTTGCAGGAAGTCAGTGTCGTCACTCTTGAGCGGCACAATCTTCCGCACCCAATAGCGTGTTTCCCCTGCGTCGATGATGACGGGCAGGTGCTCGTTGTTGGAGCAAAGCACGAACTTGGCAAAGAAGCCTATCTCGTCACGGTCTTTGCCTTTCGCCTCCACCTTGTAGGATAACGTGGTACTTAGGTTCTTCAACCGCTCGCTGTCCTCACGGCGGTTAAGCAGCACCTCGTCCACCATGATGAGCAGTTTGCCCGCCCAGTCGGAATTGAACTGGCTGCGGAAGTCCTCGTTGGTGTTGAACGTCACGTTGTTTTGGTAGATGGCTTTCAGAAAGTTCAGGAACGTGCTCTTGCCCGTATTCCTTTCTTCGGACACGAGCAACAGGATGGGTTGCTTCTGAATGGGATAGAGGTAGAGCAGTTGCAGGTAGTCCATGCCCTGCTCGTACTGTTCGCCGAAGATGTGTTCCACCAACGAGCGGATGCAGGGGAAATCCCCCTCCTGCGGTCGGTGGCTTATCGGCTCATATAGGTTGAGGAACTTGCCGACTACGGGCTTGTAGTCCACATGGTCGGGTACGGTGCAGAAGCCGTCATACTTGGGGATGCCCGCCATGTAGTCCTTGCCGTAGTCCTGCCGCAGGGTCTCGGAGTTCCATGCGATGCGCTTCCTCACATAGCCGCCGTCGATGCGGGGCTGGTCCACAATCTTGTAGAGCGTGGTGCCTACTCGGATGAATTCTTCTTTTTTCTCCATGTTTTCAATAAGATTTTAGTGCTGCCGACGCCTTGTCGGCAAGCGGATCAAACATGGGCACAAAGCTACGGAAGGACGGCTAAAACCTTGATACGTAAAACGATGCAGAACGGCGCAAAAGAAACAGACAAACAAGAAAATGCAGCGGAACGGGTAATATCAGCCTTAAGTATCACATTCCCGTTGAAGTATCTGCGCACTGTTCCGTTACTGTTTCTCTTTGTGGCATAGTCTTTACGGACATATATTTCGTAACCCAAAAATTTTGCGCTGTCTTGTGCATTTGTAATCAAAGTCTTTTCCTGTGACATCTCCAGCCTTAACTTTTCCTGCATAAACTTAGTGATGTCAGCTTTGATTGTCTCACATTCGTTTTTCGTTCCGATAACTCCGATAAGGAAATCATCGGCATAGCGCACGTATTTCAACCTGCGAAAGTTTACATCCATATCATTGCCACTTGGCATTGTAAGTATCAGCTTCTGCTTTTCGTGCAGTTCTTCTACCATCCTTGTTCTTACGTTTACATCCTCTACTTCATTTATCCTACGTTTTAGGTAGTGTACTCTGCTGTTGAGTTTGCAAATATCCTTGTTGCGGCTTCTTGCTGTCCCTTTATTGAATTTGTTGGCATATTCATCCATGTACTTATCGAACTTGTCTAGGTATATGTTTGCCAAAATAGGGCTTATGATACCACCTTGCGGTGTCCCTGAATAAGTCTTGTTGAATTGCCACTCTTCCATGTACCCTGCATTGAGGAATTTCCGTATCAGACGAAGAAATCTGTCGTCTGCTATTCTGCCTTTCATTATTTCTATCAGCACATTATGGTCTATGTTGTCAAAGAAGCCTTTTATATCTCCCTCGATGAACCATTTTGCACCGTTGAAATTGTTTTGTAGACTTTTCAGTGCTGTGTGGCAGCTTCGGTTTGGTCTGAAACCGTGCGATGTCCACTCAAAGTGTCCCTCATATATGGCTTCAAGCACCATTCTTACTACCTCTTGAACCAATTTGTCTTCAAAAGACGGTATTCCTAGCGGACGCATCTTCCCATTCTTTTTCGGAATGTAAGTTCTCTTTGCAGGATTGGGACTATAAGTCTCATCCTTTATACTCTCTATGAGTTTGTTTATCCTATCAATGCTCATCTCATCCTCAGTTTTGCCATCTGTGCCGGGTGTCATGTTGCCCGGCTTTGCATACATACGTTGGTAGGCGACAAAGAACATCTGTTCATTGAATAGAATACGGTAAAGCCTTTCGTATTTATACTCGGGCTCATTGCTGTGTCCAGCTAAAATGTTTAATACTTGCTCTGGATTTCTCATACGTCTCTCACGTTTTCCGTTGTTTGTATTAAAGTTACAGACTACTTCCCTTCGCCATGTACAAGGCTTTCCCCTGCTCGGACTACTACGGAAGTTCCGTTACCATATCGGATATTCAAAAGCTTTCTTTATAGCTGTTTGTTCCAGCGTTCCGACTTAGGTAATCCCCAGTTAGTTCTCTTAATAACTATTAGCACGACATACTGTCGGATGCGACTTTCGTTCTTGTCCGCTTATTGCGGCTGTGTCATAGTCGGTTCTTTATGCTCTGCACTAACGCACAAAATAGGCAGAGTACTATGAAACAACGTATGTATAATAGTCTTCCGTTGTTACAAGATTTGGTACCACTGAACTATCATTCAACCAATCAAGGCTTCATCCTTATGTATGTCTTTTCGTCTTGCCCCTCAGTCGCCACCTGACTATTAGTGGACTTGGAGCTTTAATCAGTATGCTACACTCTCCATCGGGTTTCCCTTTTGGATAAACTGATTGACGATAGGACTATATCGAACCCAATCCTAACTTCTTGCTAAAGAAGTATTTATTAAGCGACCATTCTGGGCGCACGCGCGTAAATTTGCGTTGTGGTGATATTGGTATGCCCCAAAATCTTGCTCACGCTTTCTATCGGCATACCGTAATTGAGAGCCAAGACAGCGAAGGAGTGGCGGCTCAGGTGGAATGAAATCGGCTTTTCTATCCCGCATTTCTTCGCCACGGCCTTGATGCGCTTGTTCACCATGTCAAGCGAGCCGATATTGAAAAGCCGCTTGTCTCTTCTGAACGGCTCGTAACGCCTGATTATCTGCATAGGGATGTCCATCAGCTTGATTTGGAACGGTACGCCCGTCTTTTGGCGTTTCGACACAATCCATGGTGTGCCGTTCATTTCAACAATGTTGTCAGTGGTCAGGTTCTTGATGTCCGTGAACGAGATGCCCGTCCAACAACCGAACAGGAACAAATCCCTTGCCAATGCAAAGTTGGGATTGTCCAGCTTGATTGCACTTAATGCTTGAATTTCATTCTCCGTCAGAAAGCCACGTTCCTTGTGGTCGGGGTCAACGTGGTACATCGCAAACGGGTTTCTCGGTATCTTGCCGTTGTAGTGCGCCGTGGTGACGATGTGTTTCAACGGTATGGAGTATATCCACACGGATGACTGCGCCAGCCCGACCTCGTTTCGCAGGTACAGGCAGTAGTCACGGATGAAATCCTCCGTCAGTTCGTTCATCGCCATGTCCGTCCGCTTGTAGTGCCTTGTTATGAACTCTGCCACGTATTTGCGGACGGTCAGGTACTTTTGGTACGTGCGCTTGGAGCGGTCTTTGCCCACCCGTTTGGCAAACGCCTCGTTCTCCTTGTCAAAGGCACGCAACAATGTCTCATACTCCGTGCCGATGCCTTGGTAGGCATTGCGCACCATTTCTGCCGTGACAAACGCCTCACGGTCGGAAAGCCGCTGGTAGTGTTTCGTTATCTGCGCCTTGATATTATCAAGGGCGTAGTTTACTGCCACCGCCTCACGGCTCTTTCCTTTCGCCCTGTTGCCTTTGGCATCCCAAAGTTCCTTTGAAATGTGCTGTTTGCAACTGAACTGTGCGATAGTCCCGTTGATTGTAACCCGTCCCATGATGGGGACAATTCCGTTCTTTTCCTTGCTTCCGTTTACATAGAAGACTGTCTTGAAAGTGCTCCGCATAATCATTCTTTTTGTTTGGTGCAAAATTAGTTTATGGGAGTTGTAAGGGCAGAATGTAAACCTACGCAGAACGCAGAAATAGAGCCTGTTAGCGTTAAATGTGCAATTGGTGTCGGGTAATGGTTTGGAAGTGCATCTCTTACTGCAATCCGCCTAAATCCGTTTTTACGTCCTTATGTCATTCCGTGCCACCAGAAGCCAAACTCTCTGACCGTCAGTGAGAATGCTCAAATTCGCTTTATTCTGCGTTTTATCCTATTATTTTCCTTGAAAAAACATTCTATCAGAATCGGGCGGAATCAGCTCAAGAAGTTATTTCATCCGGACGACATGCGAAAACGAAAAAACACTGATCCACGAAGATTTTTTATTACAAAAGAAAAACAACAGCATAGTCTTAATAACATTCCCTCAAAAAAGTATAAATTCTTCAGCATCTTTTCCCGAAAATATCGAGATATCTTCGGGAAAAGAACATATACTTTTTCAAAGGCAGGTCCAAGACCACGTAAACAACTTATAATCAATGCAAAGAACAACAAAAAATCCCCAAAAGGAATATCCAATAAAATAATTTGTCAATACCCCGGATTTTGTTTCAGTACCCCATTCATCACTATTACCTTTTCAGGTATCGGGAAAACAGTTGTATAACCGTTTTCTTCACCGGGAAGCTGTGGACGGAAGCTATACGGACGAGTGAATTGACGGAAACGAATCAAGTCCTGACGCCTCCAGCCTTCCCACGCCAGCTCCATCTGCCTTTCATCCAGCAAGTTTTCAAGAGTTGCTTCACGATACGAAGCTCCTACTCTGCCACGGACTTCATTCAATTCTCCTGTTCCATTTTCGTTATTTCTCACTTTGGCCTCACTCATCATCAGCAACACGTCAGCATAACGGAACAAGACAATATCATTATCCATCAACTTTCCATCTTTTAATGCTGTATTATCCACTTCATATTTCTTCATACGTGCTCCAGCTGTTTGTTCATATACCGAATTGGAAACATCGAGGACTATTGCCTCTGGATAATATACCAGCGGAGTGCCGTCGTCGAGCAGAATAGGATTTCCCTGTAAATCGTACACCTCATCGGCGAAATAGCAGTAATCGAAACGAGGATCAACTTTGTCTGTGCCATACCCAAAAGTCTGCAAAACCTCAAGCGTTGCACTTGAACCATTTTCACCTCCTAATCCATAGGCCTTTGCATGATTATAGTGACGGGAGCGGAACAAATATTGCATCTGGTTGGTGTATAAAGTCTTGCTCATCGGTATTACAAAAATATTTTCCTGAGAAGACTCATTGAATATGGCAAAATTTGAAGAATAATCTTTTTCTAACTGATAACCCATCTGAGAAATCTGTGTACAGTAATATTGTGCAGCTTTCCAAGCATTGAGATCTTCTCCGTTTACAGTAAAGAAGATTTTTCTGCCATCCGGAAAGACATCATCTGTCCAGTCGGAATCCATATATACTTCAGCATTCAGCATCAGCTTAGCCAACAGAAAATAAGCAACAGGCTTTGTCATTCTGCCATAATATTCACCAGGAATATTACTTTTCTCTTCGCTCAGGAAAGGAACAGCCTCCTGCAATTCATTTACGATAAAAGTAAAAATCTTATCACGCTCTGCCTGTTTCATTTCCGCACCGGCCGCATCGGAAGTAACAAGCAGAGGAATGCGTCCGAATAAATCCATCGCATAATAATAAAACATAGCACGAAGGGCACGTACCTCTGCCTTATAAGCCGGAAGTTCTTTATCAGTATGTGTCGCTGAGAAATGTTCAATCTGCTCCAACGAATAATTACATAGCTTAATACTCTGGAACAAGTACTCCCAAGTATTCAATATGGCATCGCTATTTACTCCCCACTGATGCAGGTAGAGTCCTTGCCAGAATCCACCATCATACCAGTCACCTCCACGGGTGGGCATAATAGCCTCATCGGTCGTAAAAGTATTCAGGTCATAGATACCTCTCCCTGTTCCCTGCAATCCTTCACTATCTTTATAACTGCCTACACAGTTATAAAGCGATGCTACACAATTCCGATAGAGAGCCGGCAGTGTAGAATAAGCATTATCTCCCAATAAACCATCCCGAGGATCTTCTTCAAGGAAACTGCTGCACGATATACTGAACAATGAAGTGCAAGTCAAAAATAATATATATATTTTTTTCATGGCTAAACATTTAAAAATTAAGACTTAAACTAAGAGTATAGGTACGCGACAACGGATAAGTCCGTTTGTCATCAACTCCCAATGTAGAGTCTACGGTCATACTGTTTATAAGAGGGGTTAATCCCGAATAGCCGCTTATTGTTCCCAAGTTGTTGATAGTGAACGCCAGACGCATGTTATGTAAAAACTTCGTATTTTTCAGAGGAACATCATACCCTACTGTCAGATAATCGAAATTAATATAATCTCCATCCTCCAGCCAATAATCAGTTGCGGTCTGATCTTTTATCATTTGTCGGGGAGCTTCCTCCATTACATTATAGTCGGGAAGAATATTCATATTCATATAAGTCAGTGAAGTTCCATTATATATTTTATGTCCGAAAGCTCCGTTTATCTGCAACGATACATCAAAACGTTTATACCGGAAACTAATGTTTGAGCCAAGCAAGGTCTTAGGCATAGCCTGACCTGCCACATAACGGTCTTCTCCGTCTTCCAGATTTACACCTCCCCCATTCAAGTCGGCGATTTCATATTTATATCCAACATTACCATCGGGAACCAATCCGGTACAGTGAGGAAGATAAAAAACTCCCAAAGGCTGTCCTACAATCTGATATACAATATTATTATATCCTCCATGAAAACCTGCCCCGTCAAGTCCGGCTATAACAGTATACTCCGAGGCCGAAATATATTCGCCATTATACATACCATTCAGCGAAAGCAACTTGTTCTTCTGGAAAGTTATATTTGCATTGATATTCAGCTCCATATCCTTGGTCTTCAATGGAGTAATACCAACAGAGATTTCTGTACCGCTGTTACGCATAGAACCAATATTGGCGAGCAATGTATTGTAGGTAAAAGGAGGAACACTTACCCGATAATTATAAAGCATATCGGTTGTCTTAGAGTTGTAATAATTGACAGACAACAGCAAACGGTTGCCATAAAAGCCCACATCGAAACCGGCATTGAAAGTATGTTTTACTTCCCACTTCAGATCGGGATTGATATTGCGTAATGTTTCATAAGTCACTACAGGAGAATTTCCGACAGGTGCGACTCCATTGGGCCGGACTAGATTCATCGTCGTATACGAATCTATACCTCCCTGATTTCCAGCAAGTCCATAACCCAGGCGCAACTTCAAATTATCAATCCAGGTAATCTGCTTCATAAACTGTTCATTTGACACATTCCATGCAGCAGAAACAGATGGGAAAAAGCCCCATTTATGATTTGCTCCAAACTTTGAAGATGCATCCGTACGAGCATTGACTGTCAGTACATAACGGTCGTCATATGTATAATTCACTCGCCCCAGAAAAGATGCCAGATGAGGTTCCTCATAATATGAACCTGTTCCTTCCCAGGGACGCAGAGCTCCAGCCTGAAGATTGTCGAACCCCATAAGATCGGAAGAAAAGTTTGTTACCGTAGTATAAAATCCGGTATATGTATTTTTTTCCAACTCTGCCAAGCCCAATACATCTATGAAATGCTTTTTCAACTGTTTCCGATACGTAAGCATTGCATTTCCTAAGACAGATTCTGAACGGCGGTTTCCACGATACGCCTGTCCGTTTGCCCAGACTATAGTGGGCAAATACTGTGAGTTCTCTGTATCATTATAAGTATACGAGCCGAAAAGTATAAATTTCAGGTCGGGCGACAAATTAAAATTCAAACGGGCATGAGCACTGAAATAAGAAACATCATCACGATCATTGACCTCCATCCAAGCCAAAGGATTGGTTATCTGGCTGGCAGTAGTTATCTGGTCCCAAGCGTCGGTCGTATAATCTTTATGGTTAGGGAAAGTAGGGTTAAAAGCCGCTGCCGAATAAAAAGTTTTCTGATAATCGAACAAATTCCGGTTTTTCTTGACTGATCCAAACAGTCCAAGTTCGCATTGGATAAATTTATCGAATATATCTTGCGACATATTCATATTCGATGTAAAAAGCTTCATGCTTTCATTCTGTATCACTCCCTCACGGTTCAGATAGCCCAAAGAAACACGATAGTTGGAAGCATCTCCTCCACCATAAAAAGCAATGTTATGATTCTGCTGCAAGCCCAATTGTTCTATTTCTTTTTGAAAATCAGTATTACAGCCTTTATCCAGAATAGAAATTCCATTTTCGCTTGTTACTTTCCGATATTCATCGCCAGAGAGCATATCCAGATGACGATAAGCATGGGCAATGCCAAAGCTTCCGTTGTAATTAATACGCGTTTTACCAGAGATTCCTTTTTTTGTTGTAATATTAATCACACCCGAGGCACCACGAGAACCGTACTGCGCTGTTTCTGAGGCATCTTTCAAGATTGTAAAACTTTCTATATCGGTCGGATAAATCGAAGTCAGCATACTTAAATCGCCCAACACCCCATCTACAATTATCAATGGATCATTACCACTTGTCAACGAAGTGGTTCCTCGCATTCGGACAGATTCCAAAGCTGCTGTACCATTACTGCTTTTCATGATAGTCAATCCTGGTACTCGTCCCTGAATAGCTTCCAGCGGATTAGTTATTTGCTCTTTATTCATTTGCTGTTCGGTAATTTGTTCTACCGAACCGGATATGTTCTTCAGTGTACCCCGAGCGTATCCAACCGTTATCACACTATCCGGAAGAGTTGTAATCTCTATTTGTGCATTTACAGGCTGATATAACCATAAGGTTAACGAACAGACAGCAATATACTTCGATTTTGCTTTCCGATATTTCTTCATAAGAATCAGATTTTAAATTAAGGATAATTACGAAATTAAGCAAAAAGGAAGAGAAAAACAACCCTAAAGCCCAAAATAAACGTCCTGATGTTTTCTGAAAATACAGGTTTTCAGAATAAACATCAGGACGTCTACAAAAATATATAAACAAACTTATCTGCTCATCATTCTTCTGGAGCAAACATTGGGTCCCATGCCGGCAGACGGATTGGCTTCTGCTTCAAAATATTCAGTACCTTTTCTGGTACATATTTCTTTTCTACTACCAGACGGAACATATATTCGTCAAACCACTCATCGGTCATAATCAGATGTCCCTTATAACCAGCCTCTGCTCCCCAACTGTTTTCAACCATCCATTTCTTCGGCTTACCGTCTTTATCCAAATCTACAGCCATCAAAGTCATAGCATGGCTGGATCCACTGGCAAAGGTCTGGACACGCTGTTTCTTATTCATTCCGAACGTAGTACCCATCAGTGATTCATAATCAAAATTCTTTAAATCGAGAGTACCACGTTTACTGTCTAAGAATTTCGCGACGTCACAAGAGAAATACATCATTGTACTATCCTTTATTGATTCAATAGCCATTGCTTTTATATCCTCAACAGGTAAATTGACGTAAGTCCAGTTCTTTCCATCATAAACATGACGGTCAAAATCTATTTCGTAGCATTTATAATATTCACGACTGGGGTCATTCATCAGCATGACATAATTATTGGTTAAGTCATTTCCCAAATATTCCTGATAAAAAGACTGTGGAGTATACTCCTTCGTTTCACCGTTCATAGTCCACGTAAAACGTTCCACAGGTTCACCGAATGCTAAGGCAAGCATACGATAAACGGTAGAAAGCATTTCTGTTTTTTTAGCTTCAAGTGCAGAAACCTTTACTCCTTTTGCAGCCTCATCACGTAATTGCAGACCGAACTCTCTCAACTTCAAGCCAACCAGACGAGCTATCTGTGATGTGTTTTCACTACTATAGGTTTCTGGCATAACCGAAGATGGAACTACTCCATACTTACCTATAACATCTGAAATACCAGTAAATTGTCCTCCGTCGCTTATAGGATTGCGGAATAACCACTCTACCATCTTATCATCCATTGGTTTTTCACGCGTGTCAATAATTCCCTGCAAGAAAAGATTAGCTTTCTCTAGCTGGTCGTAGAAAAAGCAATAGTTCTGAGAGAACTCCATTTCGTCCAGACCATATTTAGCCATCATCTGAGCACGCAATACGTTCAATCCGGTAAAAAGCCAGCAACGTCCAGACTGCTGCTGGTCTGTTATGCCATGTGAAACAACTTTATTTGTGAAGTTAGTATCGAAATTAGCCAGATTTTCATGATTTTTCGCAAGTACAGCTATACTGGTTTCAGCCATGGCATTATAAATAGCCTTATCTGCCGGCGTATGCTTATAGCTGCTTTTGATTTGGTTCAACATGTCTTGTGTAATCCCCCCCTGTTGAGCCTGTGCTCCCAATGCCATTGCCATCAGGCATGCTAACATTATGTTCTTCTTCATATACCTTAAATGTGTTAGTTTCTAAATAATGTGCCAAAAGTACGAATTTGTATTTTAAAAATAATAAAATAAGAAGGTAAAATATAGATTACTTCGAGCGATATTTGTAATTTTGATTAATTTTTGAGTCATACCCATGAGCAAGTTCAGAAGTATAAAACATATTGTCCGATCTACCATCATATTAGCTTTGGTATGCTATTTCGGAATTATCGCCGTTTTGAGTATTCCTTTTATTCAAAAACGGCTATCCGATTTTACGGCTCAAGAGCTCAGCCGTATCATGCAGACTGAGGTCAGAATCGGAAATATCGATTTAGGACTGCTGAACCGTGTCATTATACAGAATGTATATCTGGAAGACAAGTCTGGCAAGGAGCTGCTGAAAATAAACCGTTTATCTGCTAAGATGGAGTTATCGTCTTTATTACACGGCAAAATACGCATCAGCAGTGTACAGCTTTTTGGTCTGAACGCCCACCTCAACCGTCCGACCCCTGACAGTAAGACAAATTTCCAGTTTGTACTTGATGCATTTGCCTCAAAAGATACAATCAAGAAAAAATCAACCATCGATCTGCGTATTAATTCCGTATTGATTCGTCGCGGACAGGTCTACTATGACTTACTTTCCGAAGCTCAAACTCCTGGACGTTTTAATTCAAACCATTTAGGCATACAGAATCTTTCAGCAACACTTTCACTGAAAGCCTTAACCCCTGATTCTCTCAATGCGCAAATCAAACGTATAAGTTTCAACGAACAGAGTGGATTCAAATTAAAGAAACTGGCACTGAAAATTACAGCCAATCACCATGGATTACAGGCAAACAATATTGAGGTTTCTTTTCCTAACAGTGAGCTGAATATAGATACGCTTGCTGCAACATATGACAGTGCTTCATCTGCTCCTGTAATAAACAATGACACACGGTATATGGCTCATATGAGAGCTCGTATTACGTTGGCTGACTTTGCCATGTTTGTACCTGCACTAGCTCATTTCAATGAAGCTATAAACCTGCGCATGTCGTTGGACGGAAAAGGATATCAAACCAAGTGTACAGACATTTATATATCAAACAATACTCAAAGTCTTTTGCTGAAAGCAGAAGCTATGATAAACCACTGGAACGAAAAAAATAATATGTTCCTTTTCGGTAACCTGTCGCAACTGGAAGTAGATAAAGAAGGTATTAACTGGTTACTTTATAACCTAAGTGGCAAGAACAATGTTCCCGATATTCTGAAACGGATTGGGAGCATAAGTTTCAACGGAGATATTTCCGGTTATCTGAATCAATTAACAACACATGGTACACTTCTTACAGATGTAGGAAGTATTCGGGCCAATGTAACCATGCATTCCGATACATTAACCCATCTACGTTCTTATTCTGGAAAAATAATCAGTCCGGAATTACAATTAGGAACCTTGTTAAACCAGGAAAAGACACTGGGAAGCACAACATTCGACATAGAATTGCAAGGTTTCAAATATCATGATGGCAAAGCTGAATCATATATTAAGGGAGTAATTTCTTCGTTTACATACAAGCAGTATGAGTACCGCAACATCATGCTTGACGGACAATATACTCCAGGAGGATTTAACGGAAAATTATCTTTGAACGACAGCAATGCAAACATTGAGATAAACGGACATGTTGCGACACGACAAGCTGTGCCTGATTTCAATCTAAAAGCTGTGGTACGTAACTTCCGCCCTAACGATCTGAATCTGACAGACCAATATAAAGATACAGATATGTCACTGAATCTGACTGCCGACTTCAGCGGACACTCCATTGATGACATGAAGGGAAAAATCAGTATTGACAGCGTACAGGTCAACGCTCCAGAAAAAGATCAATGTTATTTCTTAAAAAACTTAAGCATATTTGCCGGAAACGTAAGTAATAGTCAGGAAAAACAAATAGAAATCCGTTCTCCTTTCCTCAATGGCTTTGTCAAAGGGAACTATTCTTACCGTACTCTTCCAGCAAGTATATTGAAGACATTGCAACGGTACATTCCGTCATTACTCGTTCTCAACAAGGAATTACCTGAAACAAACAATGATTTTCAGTTCAATTTCCAGTTGGAAGATACAGAGTTATTCTCAAAGGTATTCAAAATCCCTGTTGAACTATACATGCCGGCTACATTAAACGGATATTTTGATGATAACCGTACACGGTTGCAAATTAGAGGTTATCTTCCAGCATTTGTTTACAACGACTCATATTTCGAATCAGGAACGTTATTGTGTAATAACACTTCAGATGAACTGCAATGCCAAGTGCGTATAAACAAACGTCTGCAAAAAGGTGCAATGATTAATTTGGCTGTAAATTCTCGGGTCAACGACGATAAATTAAAAACGACCATCCATTGGGGGAATAATGTTCCTTCCACTTTTAGCGGTATGGTAGAAGCTATTACAAGTTTCCGTAAGTCAGAAGAAAGTAATCGCTTATCAACGATGATAGACCTGCGTCCAAGCAAAATTATTTTAAATGATACGATATGGAAAATACATCCATCACAAATAACCATTGATAAAAACCTGATAGAAATCGACAACTTTCTATTTGAGCATCAAAACCAATATGTACGTGCAAACGGACGTATTGGAAAGGAAACAACAGACTCTTGTCTGGTGGATTTGAGCAATATCAACTTACAATATGTAATGGATATAATTCAGTTTCATGCAGTTAAATTCAATGGTCTAGTAACTGGACGTGTACACTTACATAATGTACTTGACAATCCGGTGATGTATACCCGACTCAACGTAAAAGACTTTTCGCTGAACGATGCGTTATTAGGTCAGGGAGATATAAGAGGTGAATGGGACAATGAATTAGGAGGAGTACGCTTACATGCCGACATAAAAGAGAATGATCATTACTTCACTAATGTAACCGGGTATGTTTCGCCTAAGGAAAAAGGATTAAACATAAATATTCAGGCAGGAGGTACAAATCTTTCCTTCCTGCAACCTTTTGTAGAGAATATATTTACAAATATGCAGGGAAGAGTCTTTGGACGTGTCCGATTATACGGTCCTTTCTCCGGACTTGACTTAGAGGGATGTGCTCAAGCAGATGCCAGCATGAAAGTAAATATCCTTAATACATCATTCACCGCTCATGCAGACTCATTCCGTATAAGCTCAGGGCACTTTGCCTTCGACAACATACAAGTAACAGACCCCGAAGGACATACCGGGTTAGTTAATGGCGCACTCAGACATACAAAACTAAAGAACCTGATGTATGATTTCCGGTTCAACACAAACAATATGCTGGTATATCACACGGAAAAGGAAACACCTGAATTCCCTTTCTATGGTAAAATATATACAACTGGAGAAGTGTTGCTGCGCGGGGGAAACAATACACTTACTGTGGACGGGACATTACGAACTGATCCACAAACAAAGTTTACATACGTAACCGCCACAGCAGCTGAAGCAACCAATACACAATTTATAAAATTTGTGGATAAGACTCCCCGAAGACAGCAAGAAAACATTCAGACTGAATTATATCATCATTTAAACAAAACAGATAATAAGGAGGAAGAAGACACTCCTACTGATACCCACATTAATCTCCAGATAGAAGCAACTCCGGCTGCTACCATGCGTATCGTCATGGATCCTATAGCAAGAGATAACATTTCTGCAAACGGAACCGGCAACCTGCGTATCAACTATTATAATAAAGGAGATTTCCAGATTTTCGGTAACTACAATATCGAAGAAGGAATATACAAAATGAGCATGCAGAATGTTATCCATAAAGATTTCATCCTGCAATCAGGAGGAACAGTTTCATTCAACGGAAATCCACGAGAAGCCAATCTGGATGTACAGGCTGTTTATACCGTTAACTCTGCTTCATTAAATGATTTAGTGGCTGATGCTTCAAATACCAAAGGAACTGTAAAGGTAAACTGTTTACTGAATCTGAGAGGTAACCTGACGGCTCCTACATTAAAATTCGACCTGGACTTGCCGACCGTTAGCGATGAAGACCGGGAATTGGTACGAAGTTTAACCAGTACAGAAGAGCAAATGAATACACAAATCATTTATTTGTTGAGTATTGGAAAGTTTTATACCTTTGATTATGCCAACAATGCCAATCAGTCGGATGCAACAAGTTCACTGGCTTTCAGCACACTTTCCGGACAGTTAAATAATATGCTTTCTCAAGTAATAGACAGCCAGAACTGGAACGTGGGAACCAATTTAAGTACAGGCGATAAAGGGTGGACTGACGTAGAGGCAGAAGCTATTCTTTCAGGAAGACTGCTTAACAACCGATTAATTATTAATGGTAATTTCGGTTACCGCGATAACCCTATGCGTAACACCAACTTCGTAGGAGATTTTGAAGCAATGTGGCTACTGACTAAAAACGGTGATTTCCGCTTGAAAGGATATAATCAGACCAACGACAGATACTTTACAAAATCTACTCTGACAACACAAGGAATAGGTTTAATGTATAAAAAAGATTTTACGAACTGGCGCGAATTATTTGACTGGATTCTATTAAAACGTCGCAGCAAGCGCAACAGCCAATAAGAAAAGAACAACAACATTATAAAACAAACTATCTCATTATGGAAAAGAATTATTTCTTACCCGCCGAATGGCATCCACAAAGCTACATCCAGCTGACGTGGGCGCATAGCGGAACCGACTGGAACTACATGTTAGATGAAGTAGAAACATGTTTTTTCAACCTCGCCAGTGAAATAGCTTCTCGGCAACCTCTTTTACTGATTGCCCCTGAATATCCAGAAAAATTAAAAGACTTCAAATATAAAGACAATATACATTTTGTAAAATGCCCGACCAACGATACTTGGGCACGCGATCACGGCTTTATCACATTGCTCCAAAATGACGGGACTCCCCTGCTGTTAGATTTCTGTTTTAATGGTTGGGGAATGAAGTTTGCAGCAAATAAAGATAATCTGATAAACTGGAATTTATATCAGAGCAATCTGTTAAAAGGGAGTTATACAAACTGTCGTAACTTTATACTTGAAGGAGGATCTATCGAAAGTGATGGTAAAGGAACCATGCTTACAACTTCTACCTGTCTCCTCGCTCCTAATCGGAACGACGTAATGACGCGTGAGGATATAGAGCTATACTTAAAAGAAAGATTTAATCTTCAACAAGTTTTATGGCTGGATCACGGATTCCTTGCAGGTGATGATACTGACAGCCACATAGATACATTGGCTAGACTTTGTCCGGACAACACTATTGTTTATGTACAATGTACAGATAGCGCAGATGAACATTATGATGAACTCATTAAAATGGAAGAACAGCTGAAAACGTTCCGCACACTGGAGAATACACCATACCGCTTGCTTCCTCTGCCTATGCCAACAGCTATTTATGATGAAGAAGGTGAACGTCTGCCTGCAACATATGCCAATTTCCTGATAATGAATGATGCCATATTGTATCCGACATACAACCAACCGGATAACGATCAAAAGGCTGCTCAGATATTAGCACAAGCTTTTCCTGAAAAAGATATTGTAGGAATAGATTGTTGCCCACTAATTAAGCAGCATGGCTCATTGCATTGCGTTACCATGCAATATCCGGAAAGTGTAAAAAACAGCAAACATTAAAATTTTAACCGATATGAAAAGAACCATTCGAGTAGGTATTGTACAACAAGCATGTACGAATGACCTGAAAATAAATTTGGAAAAATTGCACCGTAATATTGCTTCTGTTGCACAAGCCGGTGCACAACTTGTTGTTCTACAGGAATTACATAATACTCCCTATTTCTGTCAAACAGAAGATACATCTTTATTTGATCTGGCAGAGCCTATCCCCGGACCGTCAACCGGATTTTATAGTGAAATAGCAGCAGCTTATCATATAGTATTGGTTACTTCACTATTTGAGCGTCGTGCACCCGGACTTTATCACAATACAGCCGTTGTATTCGACACTGACGGAAGTATTGCGGGAAAATATCGTAAAATGCATATACCAGATGATCCTGCCTATTATGAAAAATTCTATTTCACTCCAGGTGATCTGGGATTTGAGCCAATAGAAACAAGTCTGGGTAAACTAGGTGTTCAAGTATGCTGGGATCAATGGTATCCAGAAGGAGCCAGACTGATGGCTTTAAAAGGTGCAGAACTACTTATTTATCCAACAGCAATCGGATGGGAAAGCAGTGATACACAAGATGAAAAGATGCGTCAGCTTGGAGCATGGGTAACAGTACAGCGCGGTCATGCTGTTGCAAACGGACTTCCTGTCATCGCCGTAAACCGAGTAGGACTTGAACCTGATCCTTCCGGACAAACCAATGGCATCCAATTTTGGGGAAATAGCTTCGTAGCCGGACCACAAGGAGAAATTCTTGCACAAGCAAGCAATCTGAAAGAAGAAAATCTCGTAGTAGAGATAGATATGAACCGAAGCGAAAATGTTCGTCGCTGGTGGCCATTCTTGCGTGATAGAAGAATAGACGAATTTGATGAGCTGACCAAACGCTTTATCGACTAACAAATTTTCGTTCTAGCTTTAGAACTATAATTAATACAAACATGAGAGTGCCTCAAAATTAAATGAGCATTCCAGAAAGTATAGGATAGTTACTTTCAGAATAAAAAATAGCCGTATCAAACTTTATTTAAGTAATGATACGGCTATTTATCTTATGCAATAATCGGTATTAAACTTCTCTATACAAGACTTTTCGATACCTAACAGAAAGGTCAACGTTTATGCCAAAAACCAGGCGAGAACATCAGCAGAATGCCAAATAGCTCCAATCTTCCTATTAACATCATAAAAGACAGTAACCATTTAGCAAGATCAGGAAGAGCACTCCACGAAAAGGCAGGACCATATGCACCTAAACCAGGTCCGACATTACCCAAACTAGAAGCTACCAGTCCAAAAGACTCTGTAAGTTCAAGCCCCATAAACATTAAAGCTACCCAGCCTACAAAAATACAAATCAAATACAATAAAATAAAAGTATTTACAGTAGAGATAGTAGAAAGAGAAAGTGCCTGCTGATTTACCTTTACGGGTAATACAGCACGAGGATGAATCAGGCGGCTGAACTCATTCTTCATATTACGGAAAAGAATAAGCAAACGCATATTCTTTATTCCCCCGCCAGTAGAGCCAGTACAACCTCCTGCAAACATTGTATAAATCAAAAGCATCCATGTAAAATGAGGCCATACATTATAATCATCAGTAGCAAACCCACAAGATGTATGAATACTTGCTACTTGAAAAAATGCCTTCCGAAAAGCTTCTTCCCATCCATAATGGTTTTGCATGACCAAAGGAACTGTGATAAGTAAAGTTACTATACCTACAGACATCAAGAACCATCTACATTCATCGTCTTTGAACAGATTGAAGAATTTTCCTTTCAGGCACATAAAATATAATGAAAAGTTTATTCCCGACAGGACCATAAAAATCGCTATCACATACTCTATAAAAGGAGAATTCCAATATGCCACACTATCTTGTTTAGTAGAATATCCTCCCGTAGCAGTAGTTGTAAACGAATGACAGACTGCATCAAACAAATTCATGCCTCCCAACATCAACAATACCGTTTCCGTTATTGTAAGAAGCAAATATACAGTCCACAGCCACTGAGCCATTATACTGATTTTCGGATGAATCTTATCATGAGTCACCCCTGTCGCTTCAGCAGAAAACAGAACCTGATTTCCGACTCCGAATATCGGTAATACCGCTATCGTAAAAAAGACAATTCCTAAACCTCCAATCCACTGAGAAAAGCTACGCCAGAAAAGCATTCCATACGACAGTGACTCAATATCATCAAGAATCGTCGCACCTGTGGTTGTAAACCCTGACATCGTTTCAAAGAAAGCATCGGTAACAGAAGGTATTTCGCCACTAAGGTAGAAAGGAAGCATTCCAAACGTAGTAAATAAAAGCCATGTAAATGCAACAATACAGTAGCCATCACGACGAGAAAGCTTATTTTCTGCATTACGACCAAGGAACAACAGCACGCAACCGACAGCTGCGGCCAATAAGGTTGAATAAAGAAAATAAATATAACTATGTTCCTGATAGCACAGGGAAACACCTGCACATAATAAAAACAGCCCACCTTCTATAAACAATAAAATACCCAATATACGGAATATCATTTTGCGATTAATCAAACTATTCGCCCGATTTCCAGTTAAATATTCATTGTGTGTTATAAAGTCTTGCATTTTTCTTATTTTTCTAAAATGAAGTACAAAACTAATGATAAAGATTGAAATAGATTGGATTTTTCATGCAAAAAGATACAATTTAAACCGCATTTATACTGAACATTCAGAAATATTTACGTAATTTGCAACATTCATTAACCAAATTATCTTTTTACACAGTTATGGGTAAATTCACTTTTCATCTGATCAAAAAGCTGACAGGCATTGATATTGAACAATTACAAAACGACAACGAAGCTTTATTAATAAAGAATCAGCAACTTTCATTTGAAGTCAAAGATGCTAATAAAGAGGCAACTTATAAACGTACTCAGCTAACCGAAACACAGGAAGAGTTATCACTTGCACAAACTGAACTCACCCAATTACAAACCTCAATTGCAGAACATCAGAAAGAGATTTCACTTCTCCAAACTGAAATATCCAGACTTCAATCCGACAAAGCAACCGGATTGGAGAAAATGCAATATTCTGAACAGGAAATTGTTTCACGAGATAATGATATTCAACAATTAAAAAATCAGCTAGCCGATTCTGAAAGACAGAAAGAAGTTCTAGCTACTGATAAGAAAGAACTGGAAGCAAAACTGGCTGAATCAGATAAACAGAAAGAGACTATTGCTGCCGGTAAGAAAGAACTGGAAGAAAAACTGACTGAAGCAGAAAAACAGAAAGAAATTATCACTGCCAGCAAGAAAGAGCTGGAAGAAAAACTGACCGAAGCAGAAAAGCAGAAAGAAACCATCGCTGCCAGCAAGAAAGAGCTGGAAGAAAAACTGACTGAAGCAGAAAAGCTGAAAGAAACCATCACTGCCAGCAAGAAAGAACTAGAGGCCAAGCTGACTGAAGCGGAAAAACAGAAAGAGACTATTGCTGCCAGTAAGAAAGAACTGGAAGCAAGACTAACTGAAGCGGAAAAGCAAAAAGAAACTATTGCTGCCAGCAAGAAAGAGCTGGAAGAAAAACTGGCTGAAGTAGAAAAACAAAAAGAAATCCTCGAGGCTAATAAAAAGGAACTGGAAGAACAATCTGAAAAATCTTCACAAGATCTTGCAAAAAACTATACAGCCTTGCAAAGAGAACTTTCCGAAACTCAGGAAAAATTAGATGCTATCCAATCTGAGAATTCAACTTTGAAAGCCAACCTTTCAGAATTGCAGAAAAAGATGCATCTTTTACTAGAGGAAAAAGAGCAACTGATTCATGAAAAGGAACAGATGCAAACCGCTCAGCCAGAATCAGACAAGGAAGAACAACCTCTTCCTCAACCTGAGAATGAAAAAGTAACGGCCGAACCGGAAACTCCTCAAAAGGAAGAAGAGCAACAGCCTCATTCTTCGGATATACTGGAAGCTTATCAGGAAATGAAAGCACGGCTGGAAGAAAGTACCTTGCACTATCCATATACTCGAATCACTTCAGAAACAAACGGTTGTCAGTATATTTACGAATCACGTACGCTGCAATTAAAAGCAGAGTTGTTCATCTGGGGAGTAGAAGGGAAAGAAGTGGTGCTAGAAGAAAATCACTTTATCCCATACAACGAGATAGCAAAAATAGAAGGTCTGGAAACACCTTTCGCTACAGACGTCATGACATGCGATTTCTCGGAAGAAGGTAATGGAGAAGAAGTTGCAGAAGCATTGCTTATGGCTATTTGCTGCTATCACCCTATTCACATCACATATCGGGACAAAAACGGACGAATCTCAGAACGCAATTTATACTGGATTTGCTTCCAACCGCAAGGCATATCCAGTGTCAGACTGCCTTATGAAAAAATATTCCGTGATATGTTCGATGGTGAAATAGATACTGACCACATCATGGCCATGTGCGCACACACTCCCGTTCCACGGATATTTATTATCAACCAGATATTAAGCATTCAGATTTATGATGCTTTTGTCACGACACGCAAGGGAATTGATACACAAATAGACGGTATGTATTATGCCGTACTGGCTTCGCAGTCGGAAGCTGCCGATATGATTTATAAATGTCTGCCCGAACAGTTTAAGAAGCTGCCTGCCGTTATCAGTTACCGGGCACATTACTGGATGCTGGAAGGTAACTATCAGAAAGCGATGAAATTATATCTTTCGTTTGCTCCAGACACAGAAGTGGAAAAAGGCAAGACTTGGGCTGCTATGAACATCGCAAACTTCGATAAATTTATCGACAACGATGTGGAAGCCGAAAGATTTTTACAACTGAAAGAAGCGCTGAAAGAAGAAGGTTGGCCTATCTAATAGTCCAACTCCTCACAACCGAGCGTTATCTCTCCAAAGGGAATCATGGCGTTAAACAGACATATCCGGGAATACGAAGAAAGGTTTTCTACGGATATGTCTGTTTCTATTATCTGCTTTCTGTCAAGTAAAAACTGACGCTGCGTTCCTTTCAGCAACGGAAAAGAAGGAGTATGCCATTCTGTTCCGTTCCAAAGGGCGACATTGGCAATCGATGTATCGGTAATCCTGCCATTCTTCACAATCAGTATATCATCTTTCTCCCCACGCAAGGCAAAAAGTTTGTCCAGCATGCTACGGTCTGCACTTTTCAGTTCGTATGCGATGTCATCACAAGGTACCAGTTTCAAGCTAGAAACCTGCCTTATCGTATATGGAATATATACGACCTCCTCTATGTTCTCTCCATATACTACCCGGCAGCGTGTCCGTTCCTGCCAAGGTTCTGGCTTCAGAATATCCTCCAAAGAAAGTGCGGGACAATTGCCCCACACCCTTTTTCGGGTTGTATTCATACGGGCATTATGATAGGACAGATTCCACACCTTTCCACCTTCTATACGAATTGTTTCAATAAATCGGCACATATATTTTCTGTATCATTTCTTCATATTCACTTCGGGCCGTACTGCGGAATGTAATTCCTCCCCCACTTTTATACACGAATCCACCATCTGTGTGTTCCAGAAAACGGATCATGACAGCACTATCCAGATTCTTACCATCAAAATATCCCATGACTCCGGTATAAAAACCTCTGTCGTATGTTTCTGCCTCACGGATTATCTCCACCGTTTTCTTCTTGGGAGCACCGGTAATAGAACCGGCAGGAAGGAGTTCGAAGAACAACGACCCCAACTTTTCGTGATAGTTTTCAGGTAAACGCCCTCTGATTTCAGAACTCATCTGAAGCAACCTTCCACAATGAGTATGCAGTTCGTCCAGATAGCGGTAGCGCGTAACCGTCACTTCACTAGCCACCCGGCTCAAATCGTTTCGTATCAGATCTGTAATCGTAGCATGCTCTGCCGCTTCTTTTTCATCCCTCAGCAATACTTCCTTCGCATCGGGCAACGAAGCGTCAATTGTTCCTTTCATCGGGAACGAATAAATATAGCCCTCTTTTATACGGACAAAAGTTTCAGGTGAAAACACAACAAAGCGATCATCATACCAAAGCTTATATCGTGCCGTAGCGTGAAGAAATACTTGATATAAAGAAAGATTCGTTTCAACCGGAGTGGCACACGTTAAATTTGTCAGAAATGAATTTCCCGCATACAAATTACGATGTACAATATCAAATGAACGCAAGTATTCTTCATACGATTGCGGATAAGCTTTCCATAAAATATTTTCAGGTTTCAATTCTGATACAGAACATACATTCGCTACCTCAGGAAAAATAAAAGCCAGTTGCCCGGCAGGGATATCATCCAGTTTTGAGACCAGACATTCCGTTTCATCAAAATTAATCAGAAAGAAAAATCGGGTTCTTTCCTTTCCCAACCGGTTCATGCGGGCTATAGCCTCATTGCGGTTACAAAAAGTTAATTTGTTCATCGGGGAGAACGGGTTTTAAAAGACAAAATATAAATAGTAACACCAATAGTCACTACGGCCATTATTCCTTTGAGCCACCAATATGGAAATAAAAAAAGCACACAGTGAATAGCTGTAATCCAAAGTAATGAAACAGAGATAATTTTAGCCCGGAGCGGAATGGCTCTGTCCTCACGAAAACTGCGGATATACGGTCCCAAATACTTATGTTCCAGCAGCCAGGTGTATAAACGTGGCGAGCCTCTGAAAAACAATGCGGCAGAAAGCAGCAAGAAAGGCGTAGTAGGCAGTATTGGAAGAAATATTCCTATAACTCCCAGCACTAAAGATATGGAACCAATGGCAACATAAATATATTTCATTGTACAAATATACGGAGAATGCGGCATATTTCACTGAAAAGACGACTAAATACATCTATATTTTCATTTTGCTTCTTTTTATTCTATCTTTGCAGAGAGTAAAAAAACAAATTAATATGGAAATAACCAGTGCCGAATTTGTAGTCAGTAATTCAAGAGCAGACATGTGCCCTCAGACTAATCTGCCGGAATATGCCTTTATAGGACGCTCTAACGTAGGAAAGTCCAGCCTCATCAACATGCTGACCAAACAGCCAAAATTGGCTATGACATCTGCAACACCCGGAAAGACATTGCTCATCAACCATTTTTTAGTCAATAAGGAATGGTATTTGGTAGACCTCCCAGGATACGGCTACGCACAGCGGGGTAAAAAAATGATGGACAAGATACAAAAGCTTATAGAATATTATGTGCTTGAACGTGAACAGATGACCTGTCTGTTTGTACTGGTAGACAGCCGTCTGGAGCCTCAGAAAATCGATCTGGAATTTATGGAGTGGCTGGGTGAAAACGGTGTACCTTTTGCTATCATTTTTACTAAATCCGACAAACAAAGCAGTGGCAAAACCAAATTCAATGTCAACCGATATATGGAGGTTTTAAAAGAACAATGGGAAGAGCTTCCACCGTATTTCATATCTTCATCGGAAAAGAAAACCGGACGAAAAGAAATTCTGGATTATATAGAGTCTATTAATAATTCACTGCAAAAATAAGTTCCGAAAAACATACCTTCAGATAGTACTAAATTTGTCTGCATGTTTACAAAAAAAATTCTCGATGTTTTTTTAAAATTTGTACGAATTTTAGAAAAATATCGAGAATTTTTTTCTACTTTTCACCTTTTATTTGGCTAAGCATAAAGACAAAATTATCTCACTGATTTACAAGTATATATAGAAAGCTATGCCTCTATTTCACTCAATTCAAGCCAACGCATTGTTTTCTCGTCAAGTTCATCATTCAGCATCGGAAGACGTTTTGACTTTTCTGTCAGTTCCTCCACACTAAGTGAACCGCTGCATAAAGCCTCCTCCAGTTGTTTCTTTTCTGCTTCCAGATCGGCAATTTCTTTCTCCAGCTGTTCAAACTCTTTTCTTTCCTTAAAAGTCATTCTACGCTTGTCGTTCAAGCGCACACGCTGCGTCTTTTCTTCTTTCGGTTTTACAGCTTCTTTTTCGTGCTCAGCCTTAGCCAGTTTCCAGTCGCGATAGTCTGAATAGTTTCCCGGGAAATCACGTATATCTCCCTGTCCCTTAAATACTAACAGATGGTCTACAACCTTATCCATAAAATAGCGGTCGTGACTGACTACAATTACGCAGCCCTTAAAGCTTTGTAAATATTCCTCCAGCACCTGAAGCGTTACTATATCCAAGTCATTGGTAGGCTCGTCCAGCACCAGGAAATTAGGATTTTTCATCAGCACAGTACACAGATACAAACGGCGGCGTTCTCCTCCACTCAGTTTATAAACATAACTATGCTGCGTTTCGGGAGTAAACAGGAAATGCTGCAAGAACTGAGATGCCGTCAAACGCTTTCCGTTGCCTAGTTCGATAACCTCAGCAATATCTGTTATCACATCTATTACCTTCATCTGTTCATCAAACTGCAGTCCCTCCTGCGAATAATAACCAAAGCGGACGGTTTCACCAATATCGAGCGTACCACTGTCCGGCTTTTCCAGTCCCATCAGGATTTTTATAAAAGTAGATTTTCCTGTTCCGTTATTACCCACAATACCCATCTTCTCATAACGGGCAAAGATATACGAGAAATCGTCCAGAATCTTGATATCGCCAAAGCTCTTGCACAAATGGTCTGCTTCAAAAATCTTCGAACCAATGTACGAAGCTTTCACATCAAGCTTTACATTCGCATCATAAGAACGCTGTTTGGCTACCTTCTCCAGCTCATAAAAAGCTTCCTCACGATAGCGGGCCTTATGGCCACGTGCCTGAGGCATCCGGCGCATCCACTCCAGCTCGGTACGATACAGATTATTGGCACGTGCTATTTCGGCATTAGTAGCATCAATACGTTCCTGACGTTTTTCCAGATAATAACTGTAATTTCCCTTATATGAATAAATCTGCTTATTGTCTATTTCAATGATTTCCGAACAGACACGGTCGAGGAAATAACGGTCGTGTGTTACCATCAGCAAACTCAGGTTGGCACGATTCAGGTATTCCTCCAGCCACTCAGTCATATCCAGATCAAGATGGTTGGTCGGCTCGTCCAATATCAGCAAATCGGGTTCATTTATCAGCACATTTGCCAAAGCTACACGTTTCAGCTGCCCTCCGGAAAGATGTTTGATTTTCTGATCGAAATGACGGATTTTCAGCTGTGAGAGAATCTGCTTGGCACGGCGCTCATAGTCCCACGCCTTTTCATGCTCCATGCGGGCCAGCAAATCCTCCAATCCCGGATTGCCGGGAGTTTCCATGCACTTTTCGTATTCTTTTATCAGCTCTACCGTACTATTGCCATGATGAAAACAAGCCTCCAGAACAGTAAGTTCTTCGGGATAAGAAGGGCTCTGCTCCAGATATCCTACACGAAGATCACGACGAAACGTAATATTCCCTTCATCGTGCCCTTCCTTGCCTGCCAGAATATTCAACAATGTTGTTTTTCCACTTCCATTCTTAGCAATAAGTCCGATACGCTGTCCCTGTGCAATACCAAATGATATTTCATGAAACAACACCAAATCTCCAAACGACTTTGTCAGATTTTCGACTTGTAAATATGGAATCATTCTTTTTCTTCTAAAATATTAATTGTATAATTTAATTACCAAAGTACAGCTTCTACTTCAGAGCGAATCCGTTCATACTCAGCTTTCAGGTTGCACGGCTGACCATTTTTCACCTTATTCCAAATCAGTCGGGAAGGATACACCATCACATCAGTCTGGGCAAAACGCAAAGCCGGATACTCTTCTTTGCCGTCTATTACAGTTACCCAGTCCATTCCGTCCATTTCATTCACAAGAATAGCACCGAAAGCAAAACCGAAATTCTCCCACGCCGAGCGCTGATTTGCATTAAAGCGTCCGCTATCTATCACTTTCTGTATGCTTTCTATATCAGCCTCACTGGAAGTAAAATCTTTAGTCAGCTGTTTTTTTATGGTAGATACAGCCCAGTCGTATGCTTCATTGATCGCATTAATCTCGAGTACACGTACCGGAATAATTTCTTTCCATGGTTTATCCTTTGCACCACGTACATTCAGCGAAGCTATTATCTGCTCTGCGACTTTGATATTTTCTCCTTTAGGCACAGTAAACGAACATTCAATCGAAATATTTTCTTTACCCGTCACCCAAATGTGGGAAGTATACCACACACCGTTCTCCTGAAAACTTTCCGTCAGATATGCACAACTCCATTTGCCTACCTTGACCAATTTCACTCCACGGCTTTGCTGCATTTCATAATCAATACACTCTTGTGCATATGTATGACTTTCTCCCTGATAAGCTGATATACGGAAATTTCCCATCCATTTATCAGGATTATAAAACAAGAAGCTATCTTCTGTGTCTTCAAACTCACGCCAATCGGACGGATACTCCAATGAGAACCATGAACCGGGGGATATATATTTCATCATAACTGTTTGCTATTTTTACTGTACTACGTATAATTTTCGCTGTGAGGTTTTATCTCGGAATTACTTTACCGGCAGAATTTCAATCCAATAATCATCCGGATCATTGATAAAGTAAAGTCCCATTTTTTCATTTTCGAAACATACACAACCCATCTCTTTATGGAATTTGCGTACTTCATCGTAATCACCTTCTACACGCAGGCAAAGATGGCTTTCATTTTCTCCTAACTCATAAGCTTCTGTATGGTCGCGCAACCAAGTAAGCTCGAGCAAGAAGTTCGAATGGTCATCAGCCATGTACACTAAAATGAATGAACCGTCACTTGCTTCCTTACGATGTGATTCGTGTAATCCCAATGCTGTTTCATAAAACTTGATACTCTTTTCCAGATCAGTTACATTGATATTAAAATGGTCAAATCTTCCTTTTACTTGCATATTGTATATATTTTTTATTAAACTATAAATCTATTTCTCGCCCTCTCGAACGAAGCATAGGCATAGAAGCGCCGTTTTTCTGAGCTATCGGCAGGAAAGCTGCTGCCTTATCGTATGCTTCATCAAAATGCATCGGTACAAAGATAGACGTTTTTATCTGTTCTACAAACTGACGCGCACCACGCATATATTCTGTACCCAAACGAGGATCAACAGGAAACATCACGACATCCATATTGCGAGTATAACTACAGATACAATCCAGTTCAAAAAGATAATCCCGCTCATATCCTTTCCATTCAGCTTCACTGCTTTCATCCATCCAGTGCCAATTATTCAAGTCACCGGCATGAAATATTTTTTTGCCTTCCGCCTCAACAAGAAAAGATATACCCACATCTGTAGACCCGAAAGCATGCACCCGCAACACATCATCTGCATAGCAATCTCCCTTCTTCAACCATACAGCATCCGTTGAAAGAAGTTTCTCCTCATGCAAAATATCCTGCGAGAATATATACACTATATCAGGATGTTTTTCACGAAAGGTTAGTACCTCTTTATTAAAATGATCCGCATGACTGTGACTGGAAAGTACATATAATCTGCCGGGACGCTGCAACAATTCATTATGTACGATGCCACTTGACGGAGAGGCAGAATCTTCAAAGTAATCGAAAATAATGGTATATCCTTCACCTAATAAGGCAAATCCACTATGATATAAGTATATAAGCTTCATAAATATAAAGATTTACTTTCCGATAGGCTGTATATATGCACGGGTAGCCTTATCTATCTCCAAAAACATATAGTTTACCTTTCCCGAATGTATCAGTTCTTCATTTTCTTTATAGATACGGGTAGCATATTCCTTCGACTTGTCAAACATAAACCGGGAAATACTTTCCTGCGATTTTCCGGCTACAGTGGAATCCAGTTTTTCTTCCGGAAAGAAATCATCCAGGTTCACATCACCTATCATCGAAGTTTCCAGAAAATGAATATTTTTATGCATGCGATCAGTATAATATCCTACAAACATATGTCCGGGGACACGCACCAGTATCGGATTTATATTGATTGCTTTCAGTAAAGATGCAAAAAGCACACTGCCATCTACACAATTAATTTGCGCCGACTGCAAAGCATCATCAAAAGTGCGGACACGTTGAGTAAAAACAACATTCGAAGACAAACTACTGTTACTGATGGAGCTATATTTGAAGTTTCTTTTCTGCAAAACATACCACAATGCATATACCTGCTTGTCGACAACCTCTTCGCTCTTGCCTTGATACCCCCAAAAACGATTGACGATACGAGCGTTCAACGCTTCACGTAAAATCTGGTCTATTTTAGGATTATCTTCATTCACATAAGCGGCAAAAAAATCTCCTGTATCGTGAAATTTCATGCGGCTGTCTATATATCCCAATAGGCATTCATTTATGCTCCGCACCGAAAATGTGTGCACCCTGCTACCCAATTCGCGTTTATTCAGTTTTAAATGCACAGAAACACTGACTGGAACAGCCTGTTCGTTTTCACGCAAAGCGTTATAATTCCATACAATATCCGGGAAAACCAAATATTCCTTTCCCGATTCGGGTAAAATAAACTCAGATACGGAACGTGAAAAAAAAGGTGTTTCGTCGACCTCTATTCTTAGCTTGCTATTGGTATAAGCACTTTTCACACGAACAGCGATGCACGATTTGGGATTACCCAAATAATTGGTATCAGCCGGAAGAATGAGATTCGCATCGGTTGTTGCCGTTGACAAAATCGTTACAGGAAATATATTCCCTCCCAATTCGTCGGAAATCTCAAAACCAGAACGAAATGGTTCATACCGATAAATATATATTCCCGTAACCAATAATATCACTACCGCCAACAGATAGGTAGAAAATTTCCACTTGTTGCCAATATGAGAAAAGAATTTTACTCCAATCATATTACTATATTTAAAATAATGTCATCCAGGAGAAGCATCAGCAACATCCTGAATGACAATACATTCAATGTAAATACTCAGATTATCTGACAGCAATACATTCAATTTCCACTAAAGCTCCCTTCGGCAAAGCCTTTACAGCAACAGCAGAACGAGCAGGGAAATCACCGTCAAAATATTTAGCATATACTCCATTCATTTCTGCAAACAATGACATATCTGCCAAAAAAACAGTAGTCTTTACAATATTTGCAGTAGTCAAACCAGCTTCTGCTAAAATATTCTTAATATTCTCGAATGACTGAGCAGTCTGTTCTGCTACCCCACCAGGAGCAAATTCACCAGTTGCAGGATCAACAGGAAGCTGACCTGACAAGAATACCATACCGTTTGCCTCGATAGCCTGGCTATACGGACCGATAGCAACAGGAGCTTTTTCTGTAAAAATTACTTTCTTCATGTTGTTTTGTTTAGTTTTTAGTATAATAACTCAATGAATCAAATTCAACGCTAAAATAACACTTTTCTTACAAACTGAAGAAAAAAATAAAAAAAAAGGCAAGTCTATTGGATAATATCAGAAAAAGACGTAATTTTGTCAATGTAAAAACTTCTTTTTACTTACATCAAACTAAAAACAATCATTATAATCTGTAATTACTGATAGACGCATAGATAACGGCATATCCCGATTATTTGCCTGTGCGCAATCCTGCGTGCTGCGCTTTCAGATACTTACAAAATTCATTACAACATATTTATGTATAACATCATTCAACTAAATGACAAAGATTTGTCTGAATTGCAGCAGATTGCCAAAGAGTTGGGACTGAAAAAAACCAGTACGTTACGCAAGGAGGAACTGGTATACCGCATTCTGGACGAACAAGCTATCGTCGGTGCAACCAAAAAGGCGGCAGCTGCCAAAACAAACGAAGAACGCAAAGAAGGACAGCCGCGCAAACGCTCACGCATCAGCGTAAAAAAAGAAGGCGACAAAGTGTACACAGCAACTAAAGACAAAGCACAAAAACTAGAAGCAAACACTCCTCCTTTGCCTGCACCTGCTCCAATATTCAAAGACGAAATATCTCAACCCGCAGAAGTTCAAACAGAAACAACAAATGCTGATACTGTTGCAGAAAAGCCTAAAGCAAAACGTGGCCGTAAGCCCGGCAGCAAAAACAAGACGACATTAGAAAAAGAACAACTATCAGCTCCTAAAGAAACAGAAAAACAGACTCCGGCAGTTCCAGCTCCCGTTCCTGTACCTATGGAAAACGATGATATGGAACTTCCAGCATTAAATCTCACAGGTGGTGATGATTTTATTCCAATCGAAGATCTTCCTTCAGAAAAAATAGAACTTCCTACTGAATTGCTGGGTAAATTTGAAGCTACAAAAATGGATACAGCTGCACCTGTACCTGCCGAAAAACCTGAAAAGGAAAACAAGCCTAACAACAATAAGTATCAAGCCCGTCAGCAGCGTTATAACAACAATAACAACCGCAACAACAATAACAATCAGGCAGGACGTCAACAGCAACAACATCAAAATACCAATCATCCAGCTCCTCAGAATACAACCGCTAATCTTCCTGCTCCACAGTCAGTCGTAGCAGAACAGGTTGTCCAACAGCCAAAACCGGTTGAGAAGCCTTATGAATTTGATGATATTTTATCGGGAACCGGAGTGCTGGAAATCATGCCTGATGGATATGGCTTCCTCCGTTCTTCAGACTATAATTATCTTTCTTCTCCTGATGACGTTTATGTATCTCAGTCGCAAATCAAATTATTCGGACTGAAGACTGGTGACGTAGTAGAAGGTACGATCCGTCCACCCAAAGAAGGAGAAAAATATTTCCCTTTGGTCAAAGTTTCAAAAATAAACGGACTGGACCCCGGATTGGTACGTGACCGTGTTCCATTCGACCATCTGACTCCACTCTTCCCTGATGAGAAATTCAAACTTTGCAAAGGATATGATGACAATTTATCAGCCCGTGTAGTTGATCTTTTTGCTCCAATCGGAAAAGGACAGCGTGCACTTATCGTTGCACAACCTAAAACGGGTAAAACTATATTGATGAAAGATATAGCCAATGCAATAGCTGCCAATCATCCGGAAGTATACATGATTATGCTGCTCATCGATGAACGTCCGGAAGAAGTTACAGACATGGCTCGTAGCGTAAATGCAGAAGTTATAGCCTCAACATTCGACGAACCTGCAGAACGTCACGTAAAGATTGCTGGTATCGTACTGGAAAAAGCAAAACGCATGGTAGAATGCGGACATGACGTAGTTATTTTCCTGGACTCTATTACTCGTCTGGCTCGTGCCTACAATACAGTATCTCCTGCATCTGGTAAAGTTTTGTCGGGTGGTGTTGATGCAAATGCCCTTCATAAACCGAAACGTTTCTTCGGTGCTGCGCGCAATATCGAAGGTGGCGGTTCACTGACCATCATTGCTACTGCTCTGATTGATACCGGATCGAAGATGGATGAAGTAATTTTTGAAGAATTCAAGGGAACAGGTAATATGGAACTTCAGCTCGATCGCAATTTGAGCAACAAGCGTATTTTCCCAGCAGTCAACATCACAGCATCAAGTACACGCCGTGACGACTTATTGCTTGACAAGACAACATTAGACCGCATGTGGATTTTACGTAAATATCTTGCCGATATGAATCCAATAGAAGCTATGGATTTTGTAAAGGAACGTCTGGAAAGAGCCAAAGACAATGAAGAGTTTCTTATGAGCATGAATTCTTAACAAAACTGTTATATCAATAGTTCGTTAAAAATTCGCCAAGCCTAAGCGGCTCTGGCAGTAAATAAAATGAGTTCTTTGAAAAGTTTGTCAATAACTTGCGGGTCTGGGCTAATCCCAAACACGCAAATAAATCGTTCAAGCATATAAGCATTGTGTATGAAAGACTTGCAGGAGGATATGGAATAGGTTATTCCGAGCCTCTTACATGCCGCTTTGGCCAAGTTGACAGCAGCAAGCGATGCATTGAAGTGAAAATCCAATTTCCTGAAGTCGGTAGACTGGCAGCTGGTGATTCCTGCATGCTGCTTGCCATCTCTAAAGCAAAATTCCAGTTGGAACCTGGTTCTGTAATAATCCAGCACCTCACGTCCATCCATGGAATCGTCTGTAGAGAAGTAAAGCTGCCACTTGTCTGTCCTCCCGTCCATCGGATACCAGATGGCTAAGGAAACATACCTTTTGAGAGCTTTTGCATATACCCTCAATCCGTATAGCTTTCCCTTGTTCACCTCGTATTCCTTGCACCGGGTCAAATCCAGATTGGCAAAGTCAATCCTGCCGTCAAACCACTTGGGATGGCCACGTTTTCCTGTTTTCTGTTCCAATGTCGGATAGTACAGGATTACGTCATTCCGAAAGCGGCTGATGACATGGAAATCGTTCTCACACATAGGTGTTACGAAAGTTTCCTTGGAAAAGAATGCGTCTGCAACCACCGTTTTGGATATGCTTTGCAGCTTGTCTTTTCTGCTGATAAGATAGCAGCTGTACCAGTCAACAAGGTTCTTGTCCATATTATCCAAGGTCTTACAATCCGGCGTCTGAATGGAACCTAAAGTCATGCATTCATGGTTGTCGATGTCAATGACACCGATGCCCATGATTTCCAGTCCACGCTTGTATTCTCCTGCACAACCGGACCAGAAGTAACCTATCCAAGGTGTCTTCTTGCCTGATTTGGGAATATAGGAAGGATCGATGGCGATGGCTTTTCTTTTGCCTGTGAGATACTTGCTGATGATAGATCCGTTGAACGCAAACCAGTCGAAAGTTTCATGCTCAAAAAGGTTGCGATAAGTCTGTTCTGAGAAACAGCCATATCTGCCCAATTGAAGGAAATTTATACGATCCGGGATGGCCATGAATAATTTCATGGTGTCCATGAATGCTTTTTCAAAAGGTTTGTGTATATTCGCTACTGATTTGAGAGCCGACAGGCACTCGGATTGGTATTGCATAAGGAGTGTTTCTTTAGTCATAATCAGAAGAGTTCAGAGACTTCTAATTTACTAAGAAATAACGAATTATGCAATACTTTCCTCCTTTATTATCAGCAGGTTAGCTCTCTTTTTTCAGCACATTTCTTCATGCTTAACCATTCGTTTTTGACAACATTTCAATGACCTCTTTAGTGTTTCCGAACCAGCTTTTGCCGGTTCTGTTGTTTAACTTTTAATCTTTCGGTAAAAATTTACCGAAGTATTGTTATATAGAAACGTTCAGGGCTGTATCGAATGATACAGCCCTTTTTTCATCACTAAAACCAGAAAAAACGACATACTTTATCTAACAGTAAATATAGAGATTCCATAAGATTTTTATATATTTGTAGTAACAGCATCCACGCAATTGTTCATATAAAATCTTAAAACTCCTCATGTTATGAAAAGGTTGTTTTTATTCATAGCTTTATTTGCCACGGTGTGGGAAATGAAAGCACAAAGTATCGGTGCCCCGTTTAGATGGGAAACTACATTGGGATTGAATGTTTCTGATCTTGGAGGTTTAGGTTCTCGTACAGGATTTCATATCGGAGCAAGATTTGAGATTCCCATTTTCGCAATGAATGAAAAGACATATATAAATGCAGGAACAATTTTGTCTTTAAAAGGCTGTTCTCAAGATCATAGAATTTTGGGAAGTATAAAAACAAATCCTTATTATTTGGATATCCCTATTCATTTCGGCTATAGACATTCCATCACGAGAAAAGTTTCAGTATTCGCCGAAGCCGGTCCATACTTCAGTATTGGCCTATTCGGCAAACACAAGATAGAACAAATATCAGCTACAGCAGATGGAGGCAGTGACCCCAATATCGTAAAAGAAGACTATACAGAGAATGTATTCGGCAGTAATGGACTAAAACGCTTCGACTTTGGATTAGGATTCAGAATAGGAGCAGAACTACAAAAAAGATATTCTGTATCTTTAGGATATGACTGGGGATTAATAGACGAATATACCTCCGATACAGATAAAAATAATACAAGCATTTATGAAACACCTACTTTAAGAAATAGAAATCTAACAATTTCCTTAAGCTATAAATTCTAATAAAATATCAGCCCCAAAAACTCTGGAATCGGAACATATTAAAAATGCCCCCAAAAGTTAAACTTTTGGGGGCATTTTCTTTAGAAATTAATCGTCTATATCTACAACTTGATATTTACTGTCAAAGGTTATTTCCCAGCGAGTAGAAAGCTTCACTTCATATCCTTTATCTTTTCGCTCTATCTGTATTATTTTTCCATCCGGATAGTTATTTTTCAAGAAAGTCCGGATAGGTTCTGGAACAATGGCAGAAGGAACTTCTGATTTCGTACATTTAACTTCGGTCCAATCACCTGACTTGTTAAACTCCAATTTTTCTCCATTAGTAAAAATTACGTCATAACTTTTATTTAAAAGACCTGACTCCATCTTAGCCAAAGCGATTTTATGGTTTTTAAAATAAGTGGTTATTAAAGTCTGTGCTTTCGTCGGTAATTGTCCTACATGAATTGGCTTATCGTTGTCTGCCCACAACATTGTCTGTATAGAAAAAAGACATACAAGTAAAAAAACTAACTTTTTCATATCGATCTGCTTTTTAGTGTTATTTTATCAAATTCTCATTATCGTATTGCAAAGATGCAAAAGGAATCTGAAAAGAAATTGAAATCAAAAAGGATATTTCTCTTTTTATTCTGAATTCTGCTTACTTATCGTAAAGATATGTCTGTTTTCTACATAAGTATAATCAATCTTCAAATGATTCGCTTTACAGATAGAATCCACTAAAGCCAGTCCAAGCCCTGTTGATCCTTCTTTTTTCTGACCTTGATAAAAGCGCTCAAAAATACGCTCCCTATCCAATGGCTTTTCTCCAGTATTGCTTATTTCAAAAGTATTTGCAGTGATTTTTATATATATAAACCCACCATCTATATTATGTACAAAAGAATTTTTCAGCAGATTTGTCACTAATACAGAAACCAATGAATCATTCATCTCAACACAAAATGAAGAGTCTGTTGTTACTGTAACCGTAATGTTACGATAAGCATATACCTCCTTATAGTCGTCCAAATAATGAGCAAGAATATCATTCAGACAAACAGAACGTGTATCTGCAAACTGCCCGTTCTCTATTTTACACAGCAGTAACAAAGAACGATTCATACGAGTCAGATTTTCCAGTGTCTGATGAGTCTTTATCAATTCATTCAGTTGATGTTCAGTCAAAGTCTCATCCTCCATCAGCATTTCCAATCGATTACGACAAATGGCAAGAGGAGTCTGCATCTCGTGGGAAGCGTTACCTATAAATGTCTTTTGCTGCTCAAAAAGTTTCTCACCTCGCTCGGCAAATGCCATGGTTGCCGCATTCAGCTTACGAAACTCCGTAATTTTAGTAGTATTCTCCAATGGCTCATTTTTCTTTCCCAGCTGACTAGTATCCAGCCATTTGAGCAATACGTACAATGGCTTCATATTTTTACGGAATACCCATATATTAATTGATAGAATAATCAGCAACAACAAAACATATAAAAAGATAATCCAGCCTAAGATAGCTCTAAGCAAATCAAGCTTTTCAATAGTTGGCGTATAAACGACCAACTCCATATAGCGTTCATCTTCCGTTCGGAAAATTGTTATCAAAACGCGAGCCGGCTCTGTTTCACTCTTTTCTGTGATAAATACCATCTCATCACGATACGTAATCTGAGGATGAGAAGCTGCATATGATTCGCTCACTTCATATAAATAATATTGATTATTCGAACCGTTACTGGCTGTTGGCATATCCTCTCCAGACAGAGCACGAATTATAAGTCCTTCCGAATAATCTTCAAGCGTATCATCTACCTCATCGTTCACTTCCTCTACGACTGCCATATAAAAAAATCCAGCCCATACCGTCAGAACAACGATCAATGCTAAAGAGATACGCCACAGAACTAAATGAAAGAGTTTCATTCTACAACAAATTTATATCCAAAACCATAAACTGATTTCAACTCGGGAGTAGCTCCTGCATCTTTCAAACGTTTACGAAGATTTTTTATCTGAGCATATATAAAATCAAAATTATCAACCTGATCGATATGATCTCCCCACACAGATTCGGCCAGCGTATTTTTATTTACCAACCTGCCAGGACGCGACATAAAATAATTCAATATATCATACTCTTTCCGGTTTAGTTCAATTTCTTTTCCTTGAACCATAACACGAAAATCATCAGGGAAAAGTTCAACATTTCCTACTTGTAATTTGCGTTCCCCTTCACGTAACTTACGACGGAGCAAACTCTTAATACGTGCATGAAGTTCTGCCAGATGGAATGGTTTGGGCAAATAATCATCTGCACCTAAATCCAGACCATTTACCTTATCCTCTAAAGAGTCTTTAGCTGAAAGAATGATAACGTTTGTATGTTTTCCTAGTGCATGAAGTTCTGCCAACAAATCAAGTCCGTTTCCATCCGGAAGCATTATATCAAGCAAAATACAATCGTAGTCATAATCCTCAATTTTCTGTAATGCAGTACGGTAATCAGGAGCTTGGGATACCACATATCTTTCTTTCTCAAGAGAATGAGTTGTTATTTCTCTTAAATCGTTATCGTCTTCTACTATTAATATTTTCATAAATAATTAGTTTTTACGGCAAAAATAAGACTTTAAGAGATATATGCAAGTAAATCATTTACCTAAATCTGAAAATATCGACAAATAAAAAAGCATGTCTTCATCCCATAAAAAAACAGAATAAAAACATGCTTCCTCTATAAGAGATATAATTTACTCTACTTCCAATCTGGCTATAGAATGCAATTCTTTTGCATCGTCAGGAGTCGGCTCATTCATATTTTCAAAACTTAGAATTCTCTCTCCGTAATATGCCTCATTAATCTTCAATTTAATGCCTTTTGCCTCTTCAAGCGGAAGAGTATTCAAGTTATAGCATACAACTCCAACACTAGGATTGAAAACATCTAATGTATCACCATAGGTATTATAGCGATATTCTAAATGTATGTATCCGTCATCTGCAATATCCGGCTCTCCTGCTTTCTTTACCAAACTAACTCGATGTTTATGAGTAGTAGGTAACTTTTGGTTAAAAATAACATTCAGATAACCTCCTGCAATCCACATATTTTCCAAATAAGCCGGATGATCTGCAAATTCTTCTTCATTCTCATCTGTTAATTCCTCAACAGATTTTGTTAGAAATGGATATATCCGTTCAGGTTTTATACCGACATCATAACCATAATAGTTATCGAACAACGGATTAAAAACAAGAAAAGCACGCTGTCCTTCTACAAGAGAATAGTTCCAGACAGCATTAGCAGCAGGATACATTGTTCCCCAAGTGTCACCTGTGAAACTGTATACTCCTTCTCCTTCAACCCGTATAGTTACCCAGTCATTAGCTATATCACCAATGGAATATCCTTCATCGTCATCACAGGATTGTAGCAATCCGGCAAAAACAAAGAATGCAGCTATCCAATATTTTTTCAATTTCTTCATAGATAAATCTTTTTGTTTCTATTATTAGAAATTAAAAAACACGAGAATACTGCATGTATTAATAAAAATTAAGAGGCTGTGAAAAATTCCACAGCCTCTCATATTAAGAAATAAAATAAGTCATTTTATTCATTGAACCAACGAACATAGCAGAAGTCCTGACGATATGGCAATTCTGGATGTTTAGGGAACATACGGTAAGCAACTTTAAAGCTTCCTGCATTAGACAAGCTATGAGTTACCTGGAACGTATATAAATCACCTTCACGTTTAACCATTTCCATAGGAGCAACGCAATAAATGTATTCTTTTCCTTCTACATTTGTATAAGTTACTACCATTTCAATGCCGATAGCATCGTTCAGTCCCTTTTCGTCAACTACGCATGTAATAGTGTAATCTTTACCGCTTTCTACATTACCTTGACGAAGTTCTGCACACTTATCCATTGATACGATCTGGATAGAATCCCATTTTTCAGCTACTTCTTCTTTCCATTTAGCTATTTCCTTAACCTTAGCATAGTTATTTTCAGCTAAAGCATGGAAACGCTTAGCTTCTTTACCATAGAACTTGCTGAAATAGTCATCCAACTGACGCTTCATTGTATAGTGAGGAGCAATCTGTGCGATAGAGTTCTTGATAGTCTTAACCCAACCTTCAGAATATCCCTTCTTGTTACGAGCATAATACAATGGCAGGATTTCTGTTTCAAGGATACTATAGATAGTTGCAGCATCCAACTTATCTTGATATTCCTGATTCTGATAAGTACGTTTTTCAGTCAAAGCCCAACCAGCACCTTCACGATAGCCTTCAAGCCACCATCCATCAAGAACAGAGAAGTTTACTACACCATTCATCAAAGCCTTTTCACCAGAAGTACCAGATGCTTCCAATGGACGAGTCGGAGTATTCATCCAAATATCAACACCAGAAACAAGGCGACGTGCCAGCTTCATATCATAATTTTCGAGGAAGATAATCTTACCCAAGAATTCAGGACGCTGAGAAATTTCTACAATTTTCTTAATCAATCCTTGTCCTGCGCCATCGTGCGGGTGAGCTTTTCCTGCAAACAGGAACTGTACTGGATAGTCAGGATTATTGACAATCTTAGACAAACGATCCAAATCAGTAAACAGCAAATGTGCACGTTTATAAGTTGCGAAACGACGAGCAAAACCGATCAACAATGCATTCGGATTAATCTTATCCATCAATGATACAACACGAGAAGGATCACCCTGGTTCTTCAACCATGTATCACGGAACTGATTACGAATATAATTGATCAGTTTATTCTTCAGTGCTATACGAGTTTTCCAAACCTCTTCATCAGGTACACTGTAGATTTTCTCCCAGATTTGCGGATTTGACTGATCCTTCAAGAAGTTTTTATCAAAATATTTAGCATACAACTGTTTCCATTCAGAAGCGCACCAAGTTGGGAAGTGAACACCATTAGTTACATAACCAACATGATTTTCTTCTGGGAAATAGCCTTTCCAAATACCAGAGAACATTTCCTGAGAAACTTTTCCGTGCAACCAGCTTACACCGTTTACTTCCTGGCAAGTATTACATGCAAATGTAGACATGCAGAAGCGTTCATTGTGATCACCCGGATTAATACGTCCCAAGTCCATCAAGTCATCCCAAGAGATACCCATACGTTGAGGGTAACCTCCCATATATTTACCAAACAGACCTTCATCGAAATAGTCGTGACCTGCAGGAACCGGAGTATGAACTGTATACAAAGAAGATGCACGAACAACTTCCAGTGCTTCATTGAATGACATTCCGCCTTCTACATAATCACACAAACGCTGAACATTACACAAAGCAGCATGTCCTTCATTGCAATGATATACATCCTTTTTGATATCCAGCTTCTTCAACAGCAAAACGCCACCGATACCTAACAAGATTTCTTGCTTCAAACGGTTTTCCCAGTCCCCACCATAAAGCTGATAAGTAATAGGACGGTCAAATTCACTATTCATTTCATTATCTGTATCCAACAAATACAGAGGAACACGACCGACATTTACTCTCCATACATAAGCGTGTACATAATAGTTCAGGTATGGAACATCAAGTACCATAGGATGACCATCTTCATCTGTTACACGTTCCAATGGCAAGCTACCAAAGTTTTGTGCTTCATAATTAGCGATCTGCTGACCATCCATAGACAAACTCTGGCTAAAATAGCCATAACGATACAAGAATCCGATACCGCACATGTCTACGTTACTATCTGATGCTTCTTTCAGATAATCACCAGCCAAGATACCCAAACCTCCGGAATAGATCTTCAATACGTGAGTCAGACCATATTCCATACAGAAATAAGCTACAGAAGGACGAGAAGAATCTGGCTTCTCGTTCATGTATGCTTCAAACTTACTATAAATATCATTAATTTTCTTCAGGACATTGCTATCTGCAGACAAAGCCTCCAATTTTTCGTAGCTTAAACGTTCCAGTAAAGCGACCGGGTTCTGTCCAACAACCTGCCATAATTCAGGATCCAGTTCTCTGAACATTTCAGTTGCCTCATCATTCCATGCCCACCAAATATTACGAGCCATTTTTCCCAGCATTTTCAATGGCTCGGGAATACGAGATTTTACATTTACTTCTCTCCACACCGGAGCGTTAGCATAATTCGTTTTGACTTTCATATTGTTTAAAATTAGTATAAGAATTCAAGTTAATTTAAAGAAAGACGCTTGGCGGCATTACGCAAAGCAATGTCGTAAGCTTCATAATAGTACTGTATAAAATGTTTCCACAGTGCCTTTTCAGCAATATTTGCCGCATTCTTCCGTATTTTATTGATTTCTGTACTTGTCAATGATGAGAATTCAGAAATTGTATCTTTTATAGTATCTGCAACTTCCGAATAATTATAATCTGTACGATGGATAACCTTTACTCCATCCTGTAAAGTGGCATTCTTACCTGTCAAAGAGTTAACCCACAATCCAAACCCAGCCAAATCTGTCGTAATCGTAGGTACTTTAAATGCAATACTCTCCAATGGAGTGTATCCCCATGGTTCGTAGTATGATGGATATACACTTAAATCAGTTCCTATCAACAAATCATAATAAAGTTCATTTAATATGCCATCTTTTCCATCCAAATAGCAAGGCACAAATACAACCTTCACCTTTGTATCAACAGAATTTGACATATTAAGATACTTCAACATATCCAGAACTTGATCATGACTCATATTATGTAACCAATGAGTAATGAAAGGACATTCTAATGGAGTATCATAATCTTTACCACTATCCAAACGTTCGCGTAAATCCTCACGGACCTCACCTACCCATCCAGGGACATTGATGAAAGCCAGTACGTCTTTTTTCAGATTCTTATCACGAGTTAATCTGTTAAGAGCCTCCAGATAAACGTTTATTCCTTTATTCTTAAACTCATATCGTCCACTTGTTCCGATAATCATCGTATCATCATCAAGTTGAGTGCCCATTAATTTATTTGCCATATTCAATAATACAGCACGTGCATGTTTACGTTTCCGAGTAAATGCTGCACCTTTAGGAACAAAATCATCTTCAAAGCCATTCATCAGAACTACATCCGCAGATTTATTCAATAATTCACAACATTCATGATTCGTAATTTCACTTACTGTTGTAAAACAGTCCACATGATGTGCAGTCTGCTTTTCAATAGAATGTTTTGACTCCATATTAAGCTCCTGAGCCATCTGATCGCCATTATAAGCAAATAAATAATCGTAAAGAGGTTTATTATTTCCGGCAATCGAACGTCCGATAGAAGTTGCATGAGTAGTAAAAATTGTTGCTATTTCAGGAACGGCTTTCTGTATATACAAAGCTCCCAATCCAGTCATCCACTCATGTGCTTGATAAACGACCTTATCACTAGCAGTCAAATTATAACGATAATAGCTTTCTACAACTTTCCCTGCAGCGTAAGAAAACATGGAAGCTTCATCATAGTCTCCATAAGCGTGAAGCGAATCTACTTGAAAATCAATCCATGCCTGAGTATAAATATCATTCTTTTGAGTATAAAACGGAGTAAAATCGACTAAAATAGCAATAGGATTTCCCGGTATATTCCAACGTCCTATACGTATTTTTAAGTCATCTTTTTCTAAAGCATGCTTACGCCATGCTTGTAACATTTTTACATCTTCGGTAAACAAAGGATTCTCTTTCCCTAGCCAAACATCCGGACCAATAAAGAAAATCCGGTCGGGAAATACACCCTGAAGGGTTTTTGCCCTCGTAGAAAGTACGGTATAAATACCTCCTACTTTATTGCACACCTCCCAACTCGATTCGAAAATGTAATCAGGTGTTAATAGCTGTTTCATCATCATCTTTAATATTTTCTAAATCAGGCACGAATTTACAAAAAACATTTAATTGGGCGAAGAAATAAAAGTTTTTTATTCCTTTTTCATATCCTACAGACAAAAAAATACCTTGGTATTATTCAGTAACACCAAGGTATCTTATGAAAATATCAGGAATTTCTCTTAAAATAATCTGATATTAAGCCGTTTTCATTCGCACAATTATGCAGCAAGTGCAGATCCCATCAAGAATGTTGCAGCAAGAGCAACGATTGCATACAATTCAGGGAATACAGCTAAAATCAAAGTATTACCAAATACATTATGTCCTTGTCCGATAGCTGCAATACCGTTTGCACAAACTTGTCCCTGACGAATAGCAGAGAATAATGCAACCAGTCCCAAACCAATTCCTGAACCTAACACAGCACAAGCTTGAATTGCTGAAATTTCAGGAGTCAGTACATTAAAAATACTCTGGAACATAAAGTAACCTGCAAAACCGTACAAACCCTGAGTACCAGGAAGCGCTGTAAGAACCAAGAAGTTACCGAAAGCACCATCGTTTTTCTTCAAAGCACCAATTGATGCATTACCTGCGATTGTTACACCATAAGCACTACCAATTCCAGATAAACCAACCATAATTGCGATGCCAATGTAGGCAATCAAAAGATTCATTTCCATAATTTTATAAGATTTAATTTTTAGTTTTTACTTTAATTTTATTAGTTTTTAAAAGGTTTATATTCCTTTCCTCCACCTTCATATCCCGAATTCTTAAAGAACTCTACGAAGGTCAAACGCATAGGATGCACCATAGCTCCCAGCACGTTCATAAACATATTGATAGCATGTCCGATTACAAAAATCAAAACCATAACTATCGGACCGGCAATCACATTATCAGGACTCATACCTACAGCCAGACTATTAAACACACTAGCCAATATACCTCCTGATAATCCTAACGCAAACAAACGTACATATGAAAGGATATCTCCCAGTAATCCTGTAGCCATATTATAACTATCCCAAAGTCCTAATCCTATATTTACAAAGATATTTTTATCAGGACTATTGTATAAATAAGCCATCAACAAACCAGCTACAAGAAATACCAGATGAACGGCTCCACCCATTGGCATTACACCCGGAGCGGCGAATGCTATAGCTGAACTGACTAAAACAAGTATCCATCCGATTGTTGCTACTGCATATTTGAAGCCAAATTGAATGGTCTGGTTTACAGCTTTGAGAATCATACCAAAGATAATCTGTACTCCACCTAAAATCAGAGACAGGTTGAACATCTGCTGATTATCTAAAGATATAGCCTCTTTCAAGCTTTGGAAGAAAGGAACTTGAATGTCATACAAATTAAAGCCAAAACAAGTACCAGTCAACAAACCACACACCATCGTAGAAGCTCCCAATAACTGTACCAACGTAAGAATAGACTTCATCGATGCAGCTATGTTTTTCGCTACCAGACGATATACCGTAACAGCAAGAAGCATAAACAATCCATATCCGGAGTCACCCAAACATAGTCCGAAAAATAACATAAAGAATGGAGCAAAGAACGGAGTCAAGTCCAATTCATTATATTTCGGCAACATATACAGGCGCATAATCGGCTCAAACAATCGGAAGAAACCTTTATTGTTCAACAATATAGGTACATCGTCTTCCGGAGACGGATCGGATATTTCATAATAAACCTCCTCTGTTTCCAGAAAATGTTTAATCTCATCTATACGTTCTACCGGTGTCCAGCCTTGCAGCAACATCAATTTATTATCTGCCAACGAATTTGTATTCAGCACTACCTTAGAAAATTCTATTTGAGAATGAACTTTTGCTTGAGCAGCCTGTAAATCAGGGATTGCTGAAGCAGCCAGATCCTCCATCTGTTTCTGCAATGTTTCATTCTGCTTTATCAAACCTTCTCTCTTAACCTGAAGATCTGACAAAGAAATTTCAGGTAATTTTGCAGATTCCACTTCCAAATCAGCACAAACATGATTTGGAATAACTGTTACAAAATACAACTTCGATCCAACGCGATTTATGACTGTTGCATTATACAAGTCTGCCCATTCATCCTTAAACTGTTTATCAGAACAAATATAAAAATCAATCTGATATCCCGCATCATGCAGGCGCTCCAAGCTATGAGGATCAAAATCTCCCCATGGTTCCAATTGAGCAACTTCCTTCTCAACAGATTGGAGTTTATGAGCAACTTGTTGTATTTGCTGCTGTAAATCTTCCATTTCTGTCAGGACATCCATTCCTCTATCAGCATTTCCCGCATGATTGTCTACAGGCTGAACATTCATACCTTGCAGCAATTTGATAGCTGCTGCATAGCGTGTAGATAAGCGAATACTTTCTTGTAAACCTGCATCCTCAGCACTTCCCTGTGCCTTGGTGGCTACATGAACTACCCCTAAATCACGTATACTCTTTAAAAAGGCATCATATTCTTTATGATAAACTAGAAACGTAAGTTTCTTCATCTTAGCAATCATACTTCAGCCTCCTTTCTTTTTTCTTGAATCGATTTCAGGATTTTCTGTGAAGATTTAGACAAGTTTTCTTCATCTTCCATAAAGCGCTTAATCTTTCTCAAAGCATCCTGATAACCGGGTATCTGCACCTTCTCAAAAAGATTAACCTTTTGAGTGGTCTTTTTACGCGCATGTTCCAACAAGCTCAATTTAGCGAGCGTAAATTCTCTTTCAATAGCGGTACGAGCTAAATTCTTTAATAGATGTATTCCATCTGCATACCATTTAGGACTACAAAACAAGCTAAACGGACGAACATCGAAATCAACATCTTCTAAGAGTGGTACACGTACACCAGCTATTTTACGTACGCCCAAATGAACATCCTTCACTTTAATCAATGAAGCATCAAATTCATTCCAGAGTGCGAACATGGCTTCATAAGCCTGAATTTGTTTTTCCAGACTTCCTTCCAGTTCCACAGCTTCAGTTTTACAGCGCTTCACTTCCAGTCGCAACGCACTCTCCTTATTTTTTATAATAGGCAAGGTGCGCACACGAATCTTGAGCTGTTTCTCAAGCTGTTGCAACGAAGTTTTATTATATTGAAACTTTATAGCCATTTCTCTGTGAATTAATAAATTACTTTCTCCAGTACTGGTCTACAAACTCTTTCTTGATGTTTACTTCTTCAGGTTTAAAGTATTTACTGAATAATCCCCATGTTACATCAAGCATTTCTGTGGTATTCAAGTTTACATCAATAGCCAATAACTGATTTGCGTAATCTTTCGCAAAAGCTAATGCACGTTCATCGTAATTAGTCAGATCGAAACCATTTTCCATCTTCGTTTTGGCATTAGCAGCATCAGCATACAAACGGACAGCTGCATTCATCACCTGAGGATGGTCTTTACGAGTCTTCTTACCACTAACAAGCTGTTTCAAACGTGACAAAGAACGGAACGGGTCTACAATAACTTTACCAATATCGCTATCACGACGTAAGAACAACTGTCCCTCAGTAATATAACCCGTATTATCGGGCACTGCATGAGTAATATCACCACCTGACAAAGTAGTTACGGCAATAATCGTAATAGAACCACCACTTGGGAACTGTACCGCTTTTTCATAAATCTTAGCCAAATCTGAATACAGAGATCCAGGCATAGAATCTTTAGACGGAATCTGGTCCATACGGTTAGATACGATGGCAAGAGCATCTGCGTAAGAAGTCATATCAGTCAACAGAACCAGAACCTTCTGATTATGTTCCACTGCAAAATATTCAGCAGCAGTCAGTGCCATATCAGGAATAAGCAAACGTTCTACCGGAGGGTTTTCTGTAGTATTTACAAAACTGATGATACGATCCAATGCACCTGCATTCGAGAACACATTCTTAAAATACAAGTAGTCATCATTTGTCATACCCATACCACCCAAGATAATCTTGTCTGTTTCCGCACGTAACGCAACATTCGCCATTACCTGGTTGAAAGGCTGGTCAGGATCAGCAAAAAACGGGATTTTCTGTCCAGAAACCAATGTATTATTCAAGTCAATACCTGCAATACCTGTAGCAATAAGTTCAGACGGCTGCTTACGACGAACAGGGTTTACAGACGGACCACCAATTTCCACTTCTACCCCTTCTATTTCAGGTCCTCCGTCAATAGAATCACCAAAGGCATTAAAGAAGCGACCAGCAAGTTGTTCGCTAACCTTCAGTGTAGGAGATTTTCCCAAGAATACAACTTCAGCATTAGTAGGAATACCTTCCGTACCTTCAAATACCTGAAGTGTCACTTCATCTCCGGCAATCTTCACGACCTGTGCAAGTTTGCCGTTTACCATAGCCAATTCATCGTAACCTACTTCTGTTGCTTTCAACGAGCAAGTAGCTTTAGTTATCTGGCTAATCTTAGTATATATTTTTTGAAAAGCTTTTGTTGCCATTTTCTTCCGATTACTTTATAAGTATTTTATTACTTCACGCTTCTTTCGGCAACCAGTGTAGCAAGCTGCTTACGGAAATCTTCATACTGTTCAGATTTATACTTAGAGTAGTTCATCTGCTTACAAATATTAATCATTTTCTTGAAGTAATCCATAACTTCCACAAAGGTTTCAAACTTGAAGTTTGTATGACAAATATCAATAACCATATTTACGATATCTTCCTGACGCTCCATCGGAGTAACTGAGTCGACTTCATCAAAAGCATCTTGCTGTAAAATCACAAAGTCTATCAATTCCGATTTCCAGAATATCACATGATATTCAACTGGTACACCGTCATCACCCAAGATATTGATCTGTTCTGCAATTTCCTTACCACGTAACAATCTCGTCTTCAATTCATTGACTTTTCCTGTCCACTGGTTATTGATACGTTCTGTTATGTAGTCTTCAAATTCCGGATATTCCAGATATTTAGAATAAGAATCAATCGGATTCACAGCCGGATAACGTTTACGGTCTGCACGTTCCTGTTCTAGAGCATAAAAGCATCGAGCTACTTTCTTTGTATTTTCTGTAACCGGTTCTTTTAAGTTACCTCCAGCCGGAGATACTGTTCCGATAAAGGTAATAGAACCTGTTGCTCCATTATACAAATGTACGAAACCAGCGCGTCCATAGAAGTTAGAAATAATAGCTGAAATATCCATCGGGAATGCATCAGGACCAGGAAGTTCCTCCATACGGTTAGACATTTCACGCAAAGCTTGTGCCCAACGAGAAGTAGAGTCTGCCATCAGCAATACCTTCAGTCCCATAGCACGATAAAATTCAGCCATTGTCATTGCTGTATATACAGATGCTTCACGTGCTGCAACCGGCATGTTTGAAGTATTGGCTACAATAATGGTACGCTCCATCAATTTACGTCCTGTATGAGGGTCCACCAGTTCCGGGAACTCTGTAAAGATTTCAACGACCTCATTTGCACGCTCACCACAGGCTGCAATAATAACGATATCGGCTTCTGCCTGTTTAGAAATAGCATGCTGAAGTACGGTCTTACCCGTTCCGAACGGACCAGGAATAAATCCTGTACCACCTTCTACAATCGGATTCATTGTATCAATAACTCGTACTCCTGTTTCTAATAATTTATAAGGACGAGGTTTCTCTACATAATTCGTCATAGCCTTTTTCACCGGCCACTTCTGAATCATATTAACTTTAATATCCTCTCCTCCTTTATCTGACAAAACAGCTACAGTATCTTCTATAGTATAATCTCCTTCAGGTACAACTGATTTAACCTTATATGTACCTGTCAGCTGGAAGGGTACCATAATCTTCAGCGGCTGATGGTTTTCTTCAACCTCTCCCAGCCATGCAGAAGGACCAACTTCATCTCCAACTTTTACAATTGGTTTAAAGTGCCATTTTCTTTCCTTGTCAAGCGGGTAAGTATACTGACCACGCTTCAAGAACACCCCTTCCATCTTGTCCAGGTCATTCTGCAAACCATCATAGTTTTTCGACAGCATACCTGGGCCTAAGGTTACTTCCAACATATGACCTGTAAATTCTGCTTCAGCACCAACTTTCAGTCCACGTGTACTTTCAAACACCTGCACATATACATTCTTGCCTACTACTTTGATAACTTCGGCCATCAAACGATCCCCTCCCGTAGTGATGTAGCAGATTTCATTTTGTGCTACAGGACCGTCAACAGTCAGCGTAACCATATTGGCGATAACGCCCAAAACAGTTCCTTTTGTTGCCATTCTTATCTTTTTTTATTATTTTCTAAATTCTTCTGGTATTTGAACTTCATTTTTCAGGTCTTGAATCATCTTTCGGAAAAGTTCATTACCTTTTTCCTTATCCAATGAAATCCAACGTTCAATCATTTCCAGCTGCATTAAAAATACAAAAATACGCTCGATAGTAAAATAGTGGAAGAAGGATTCATCTTCCAACCATTTCCATTTCAGCATATTTACCTTCTTCTCACGTTCCACCAGTTCTTCAATATCAGCAATACGCTGTAATGCTTCAAAATATTTAAGTGTTTCGTTCAATCCAAAATCACGTGCATTTGAGGTACGCAACTGCTCACAGATACTCGTTGCTCCAACAATCACACTAGAGACTTCCAGTTTATACTTACGCGCCGCCAAAGCCGCAAGAATATTATTTAAATTCAGATTAAATTCAAACCAAGAAGCAATAAAAGCATTATTGGATGACATTCCATAAGAATAATACAATGCTGCCAACAGATCATAGGCACGATATAATTCATCTTGTGAAAGTTGCAAATATTGAGAAACAAAGTTAACCAGGTAAGAAGGATATTTTTTATCCGGAGTATCTCCTTCACGTACAGCTTCAATCAACTGAAGTAACTCTTCTGCTGAAAAATTACCCTTATCTTCTATTACTGTATCTTTATTTTTCAGTAACTTCAAGATAGCCGTATTATCAAACTTCAGATAAAATAAATCTATTAATTTTCGATCTTGAGCAGATAAATCCGGATACAATTCAGCCTTAAAATCAGACACAGAATAGCTTAATTTGCCGTCATCCAAAGATATATCCGGCAAACCGGCCACCAGACAATAATACGTACTCATAGTTTCTGGTTAAAACAACATTTTGACTAGCTGAGGACGAAGGAATTCCTTGAAATAGTTTTCAAATTCCTCTTCACCAAAATTCACTTTATACGAACCATCAGCAGGTGAAACAGAGAAAAGAGCCTTCGCTCCGTTTACTTCCTCTATCTTTACACCTTTATCTAAAAGATTTTTCGCATTTGAGGCAAAATATTTTTTCAGAGACTCTGCATCCTTCACAGAAATAACAATCGGTTCGTTTGCCGACCATTGAGTAGCCAATGTTACAATAAACTTGTTGAAAAAATCCTTGTCAGCGATAAATCCTTTTACAGCATCCGAAACTGTTTCATTTGTCAGTAGGTTAGTAATTTCGGTTTTCAGAGCATTCAGGGCCTGTCCAGCGAACAACTTCAACTCAGATTTCGTATTTTCAGTTAATTCATCTGCCGATTTACGGGCATTGGCTATAATTCCTTCCGCCTCTTTCTGGGCATCTGCAATCAACTTTTGAGCCTTTTTCTGAGCTTCATCGATAAGTCGTTGTGCTTCTTCATTACCCTTTTCCACCCCTTCACGATAAATCTTATCAGTGAGCTCCTGAATCTTGTTTTCCATAATGATTATTAAACTTTAACTTAGTTATAAGACTTACAATTTTATCAATTGTAATTATTACAATTTCTGAGTCAAATATACTAAATAAGCCTTAATCACCTACTATTTCGAAAGAAATATTTCCACCAATAAGCAAAGATTTTAAATAAAGAATAATAAGAATGTAATATATCGAATAAGCAACATGTTCTTCAACATAAAATTAGAAAAAGGATTGTCAAAGCTTATCGGCATCGGCTCGTCCAAGGGCACGCTCCAGAAGGGCAAGGATGCGGACATTCTCATCATAGACAAGGACATCAGCATCAGGTGCGTTTTCGGGTCAGTAGAAATTTAGTGGGGATACGCATATAGCTTCGCAATGCGGAATAAAAAGAACTTCTTATCAGCTACTCCTCTTAGATTTGCTCTGAACAGTTTAATTTTTGCATTGAACGATTCTGCCATCGCATTTGAAGAACGATGGTTGTAGAAATTCAGTATTTCATCATAGTGCTCATAGAAAGTAGCAGCAATGACATTAAAAGAATGCATCCCTGCTTCTTCTACTTTATTATACCATCGTGCCATAGCCAGACGTGCAGCGTCCTTTATGGTGTTCTTAGAGAAAATCATCCGCAGGGAATGGCACAAACCGTATGCCTTTTTGATGTCAGGGTATTCCTCAAATAGGATTGCTGCCCTTTGCTTCTGTTTTTCTGTCCATTTATCAGCTGACTTGAAAAGCAGATACCGGGAGCGTATAAGTAATTCCCTACGGGTATCGCCATTGGAATATCGGTATGGGACATAATCTTCGTTCTTCCGCTTAGCTTCTTCCATTTCCTCATTGGCCTGCTGTATGGCATCCCAACGGTGTTTGATGCGTAATTCCTGCACAGCATCACAAGCTAATCTCTGAATGTGAAAACGATCTATCACACGGCTGGCTTCAGGAAATGCAGTCCGTACAATCTTGCGCATGGAGTCTGAAAGGTCAAGTGTCACTTCTTTAACGGCATAACGGCTTTCCTCGTCAATTCGTTGCAGTACAGCTATTACATCCTCTGATTTAGTTCCTGCCACGACAGCTACCAGGGAGCACTCTCTCGTACAGGCATCACGGTTGGTTACAAAGGTGTAAAGTTCACCGTTGGAGAGTGAGGTCTCGTCAATCGCCAGATACGGTCCCATATTTTCCGGAAACAGCATCCATTCACCGGCATGGGATAACTGTTCCCAATTACGATATCCGCTGAGAACCTCCTTGTACTGTTTTTCAAATGTATGACCATCTATATGATAGAATTCCTCAAGCGTACGGCAGGTCACTGGGGATGTCTCCATACGTTTCTTTTAAAAAGCCCCAAATTCTTTGGAGTATCTGGTTCCCTTGGCTACAACATCGAGGTCGATGGGAATACTGAAACTTTTACCTGTGCGCAAGTCCGTCCAACGACGACGTCTGATCTTGAGGATTACCTTATGGTCCCGTATGGGAAAGTCTGTCACATTAACAGCTTCCATAAAACCTTTGGATTCAAAATGTTCGTCATTGCTTAACTTGGAATTCATCTTTTCATCCAGACTAATATGAATCTCTTGAGAGGTTTGTTCAACTCCAGAGATAAGAAAGTAATCTAATATCTGAGCCGGCAACACGAGGCTGGCTAGCATATTCAAATAATCGTTTTTCATAATGCGAAGTAAGCAATACTTTACGAGTATAAAAAATAATCCCCACGAAATTTCTACTGACCCGCGTTTTCTCCTGCGGCAGGACCGTGGAAGGTATGAACACCCTGGTACATTGAGACGCTTCCGCCGCCGTACTCCCGGAGCCGGCGGCGTTTTTTCTGCCCTCATGCAATCGAGTAGGAGGAAAACGAAGTAGTTTTCTTCCTACTTTCGTTTTCCGACCTCTCACACCACCGTACGTGCCGTTCGGCATACGGCGGTTCTTTACTATGGATGCCTTTCGTATTCTTCGAAAGACACTTCCACGACATCTTCTTCAACCATCCATTTGTAGGTCTGCGCTCCTTTATACCCTTCGGATTCCGTCCTATCTCTTTAAAGGTAGCCCAATACTTCTGTTTTGGTTTTATGCATTCGTTCCAACAAACGGTAGTTTTCAGTTATGCCGTTTAAATAAAGTTTGGTCCTTCCCTATAGGCATGCATGCCTTGGGTACTACGACCTCTGCTGACTTCTCACGGCAAGCTTTACTCCATCATGGTACTTCGAATCATTCATCCTCACCATATGTCCGTGAGACCTCCTCGGATAAGGGTATTAACTTTCAATCTTATGTCTGCTCCATTTACACTAACCGTCCCGAATAGCTATAGGGCTTTAGTTTGTTTCGCAACCTTACCCACGGTCATATGCCTTATATGAAGTTTCTGTTCGTCAGACCAGATGTTTGCCGCCAGCTTCTTTCAGATTCCAACTCGCGATGGACACCCTTGCTTTTGGCTGTATGATTCCCGCTATTAGGGGTCAGTAGAAATTTCGTGGGGATTATTTTTTATACTCGTAAGGTATTGCTTACTTCGCATTATGAAAAACGATTATTTGAACATGCTAGCCAGCCTCGTGTTGCCGGCTCAGATATTAGATTACTTTCTTATCTCTGGAGTTGAACAAACCTCTCAAGAGATTCATATTAGTCTGGATGAAAAGATGAATTCCAAGTTAAGCAATGACGAACATTTTGAATCCAAAGGTTTTATGGAAGCTGTTAATGTGACAGACTTTCCCATACGGGACCATAAGGTAATCCTCAAGATCAGACGTCGTCGTTGGACGGACTTGCGCGCAGGTAAAAGTTTCAGTATTCCCATCGACCTCGATGTTGTAGCCAAGGGAACCAGATACTCCAAAGAATTTGGGGCTTTTTTAAAAGAAACGTATGGAGACATCCCCAGTGACCTGCCGTACGCTTGAGGAATTCTATCATATAGATGGTCATACATTTGAAAAACAGTACAAGGAGGTTCTCAGCGGATATCGTAATTGGGAACAGTTATCCCATGCCGGTGAATGGATGCTGTTTCCGGAAAATATGGGACCGTATCTGGCGATTGACGAGACCTCACTCTCCAACGGTGAACTTTACACCTTTGTAACCAACCGTGATGCCTGTACGAGAGAGTGCTCCCTGGTAGCTGTCGTGGCAGGAACTAAATCAGAGGATGTAATAGCTGTGCTGCAACGAATTGACGAGGAAAGCCGTTATGCCGTTAAAGAAGTGACACTTGACCTTTCAGACTCCATGCGCAAGATTGTACGGACTGCATTTCCTGAAGCCAGCCGTGTAATAGACCGTTTTCACATTCAGAAATTAGCTTGTGATGCCGTGCAGGAATTACGCATCAAACACCGTTGGGATGCCATACAGCAGGCCAATGAGGAAATGGAAGAAGCTAAGCGGAAGAACGAAGATTATGTCCCATACCGATATTCCAATGGCGACACCCGTAGGGAATTACTTATACGCTCCCGGTATCTGCTTTTCAAGTCAGCTGATAAATGGACGGAAAAACAGAAGCAAAGGGCAGCAATCCTATTTGAGGAATACCCTGACATCAAAAAGGCATACGGTTTGTGCCATTCCCTGCGGATGATTTTCTCTAAGAACACCATAAAGGACGCTGCACGTCTGGCTATGGCACGATGGTATAATAAAGTAGAAGAAGCAGGGATGCATTCTTTTAATGTCATTGCTGCTACTTTCTATGAGCACTATGATGAAATACTGAATTTCTACAACCATCGTTCTTCAAATGCGATGGCAGAATCGTTCAATGCAAAAATTAAACTGTTCAGAGCAAATCTAAGAGGAGTAGCTGATAAGAAGTTCTTTTTATTCCGCATTGCGAAGCTATATGCGTATCCCCACTAAATTTCTACTGACCCGCTATTAGGGCTCATTGGGGACTTGCACCCGTTAGCTAATACTCATGCCGAGCATACAAAAAAGAAAGCCCCGCGGCACTTGTGATGCTGCAGGGCTTCTCCTAAGACGGCGACTACCTACTCTCCCACTTGCGCAGTACCATCGGCGTGACGAAGCTTAACTTCTCTGTTCGGAATGGGAAGAGGTGGAACCTTCGTGCAATAGTCACCTGAATATCCTTTATGTATTCATGACTAACAAGCAGGTAATTCAAGCACTTCTCAAGAAGCTGAAAGTATATATCACCCATCCTTCCTGACAAGGAAAGCATACGGGCAATTAGTAATGCTCGGCTTTGGTATCTCTACCTTTACACCTGCATCCTATCAACGTCATCGTCTTTGACGACCCTGAGAAATCTAATCTTGTGACCGGCTTCGTACTTAGATGCTTTCAGCACTTATCCGATCCCGACTTAGATACCCGGCGATGCACCTGGCGGCACAACCGGTAAACCAGAGGTCGGTCCAACACGGTCCTCTCGTACTAGTGTCAGAGCCACGCAAATTTCATACGCCCACGATAGATAGAGACCGAACTGTCTCACGACGTTCTGAACCCAGCTCGCGTGCCACTTTAATGGGCGAACAGCCCAACCCTTGGGACCTTCTCCAGCCCCAGGATGTGACGAGCCGACATCGAGGTGCCAAACCACTCCGTCGATATGAGCTCTTGGGAGGGATCAGCCTGTTATCCCCGGAGTACCTTTTATCCTTTGAGCGATGTCCCTTCCATACGGAAACACCGGATCACTATGCTCTAGTTTCCTACCTGCTCGACTTGTCTGTCTCCCAGTCAAGCGCCCTTCTGCCATTACACTCTGCGGACGGTTACCGATCGTCCTGAGGGCACCTTTAGAAGCCTCCGTTACGCTTTTGGAGGCGACCACCCCAGTCAAACTACCCACCAAGCAATGTCCTCTTACCAAGAGTTAGAATTCAAACAAACAAAGGGTCGTATTTCAACAGCGGCTCCACAAACACTGGCGTGACTGCTTCAAAGCCTCCGACCTATCCTACACATCGCGTGCCCAAATTCAATGCTAAGCTATAGTAAAGGTTCACGGGGTCTTTTCGTCCCATCGCGGGTAATCGGCATCTTCACCGATACTACAATTTCACTGGGCTCACGGTTGAGACAGCGTCCGGATCATTACACCATTCGTGCAGGTCGGAACTTACCCGACAAGGAATTTCGCTACCTTAGGACCGTTATAGTTACGGCCGCCGTTTACTGGGGCTTCAATTCAATGCTTCTCTTGCGATGACATCTCCTCTTAACCTTCCAGCACCGGGCAGGTGTCAGGCTGTATACTTCTACTTTCATATTCGCACAGCCCTGTGTTTTTGTTAAACAGTTGCCTGGACCTATTCTCTGCGCCCTCTCTTGCGAGGAGGGACCCTTTATCCCGAAGTTACAGGGTCAGTTTGCCTAGTTCCTTAACCGTGATTCACCCAAGCGCCTTAGTATATTCAACCCGACTACGTGTGTCCGTTTGCGGTACGGGTACCTCTGAAGTTATGTTTAGCGGATTTTCTCGGCAGTCTGATTACCTGCGCTGTTGGATTGTCCCGAAGGACGCTCCATACTGTCAAGTTCGGCTCTTTCCGTGGATTTGCCTGCGGAAATCAACGCCTACACTCTTTAACGGGCTATTCCGTCAGCCCGCGGCAGTGTCACTACTGCTTCCCCACGTCACCCTCAAAGGTAGTAACGGAATATTAACCGTTTCTGCCATCGGCCTCGCCGTTCGGCTGAGCCTTAGGACCCGACTGACCCTGATCCGATTAGCGTTGATCAGGAAACCTTAGTCTTTCGGCGAGGGGGTTTCTCACCCCCTTTATCGTTACTTATACCTACATTTGCTTTTCCATACGCTCCAGAATGGCTCACGCCACGCCTTCGACGCGGAATGGAATGCTCCCCTACCGATCATTGCTGATCCCACGGCTTCGGTAGACAACTTCATACCCGATTATTATCCACGCCCGATTCCTCGACTAGTGAGCTGTTACGCACTCTTTAAATGAATGGCTGCTTCCAAGCCAACATCCTAGCTGTCTTAGCAATCAGACTTCGTTAGTTTAACTTAGCTGTCATTTCGGGACCTTAGCCGGTGGTCCGGATTCTTCTCCTCTCGGGCACGGACCTTAGCACCCATGCCCTCACTCCTGCGGTAGAACTGATGCGCATTCGGAGTTTGTCAGGACTTGATAGGCGGTGAAGCCCTCGCATCCAATCAGTCGCTCTACCTCACATCAGTAACCCGCAAGGCTGCACCTAAATGCATTTCGGGGAGTACGAGCTATCTCCAAGTTTGATTAGCCTTTCACCCCTACCCTCAGCTCATCCAGAAGCTTTTCAACGCTTATTGGTGCGGACCTCCATCTGGTGTTACCCAGACTTCATCCTGGCCAAGGGTAGATCACTTGGTTTCGCGTCTGCCGCCGCTGACTTGACGCCCTGTTCAGACTCGCTTTCGCTTCGGCTGCGGGACTCATGTCCCTTAACCTTGCCAAAGACGGCAACTCGTAGGTTCATTATGCAAAAGGCACGCCGTCACACTTTCGTGCTCCGACCGCTTGTAGGCGCACGGTTTCAGGTACTATTTCACTCTTCTGTTCGAAGTGCTTTTCACCTTTCCCTCACGGTACTGGTCCACTATCGGTCTCTCGGGAGTATTTAGCCTTACCGGATGGTCCCGGCAGATTCACGCAGAATTCCTCGTGTTCCGCGCTACTCAGGATACCGCTATGCTTCGTCTTGCTTAGAATACCGGGCTGTCACCGTCTTCGGCCGAACTTTCCAGATCGTTCTTCTCGCAAAATTTCTTGCAACGACGCGGTCCTACAACCCCGTCCATGCCGTAACATGAACGGTTTGGGCTCTTCCCCGTTCGCTCGCCACTACTGGGGGAATCATTGTTATTTTCTTTTCCTGCAGGTACTAAGATGTTTCAGTTCCCTGCGTTAGCCTCCATCATTGATGGATGTTACCTCTTCAAGGTAACGGGTTGTCCCATTCGGAGATTCACGGATCAAGGGTTATTTGCACCTCCCCGTGACTTATCGCAGCTTATCACGTCCTTCATCGCCTCCGAGAGCCAAGGCATCCGCCATGCGCCCTTTCCTACTTTCCTTATCACGTGCACACTATATATTATAGTGCGGGATGATATATACTTTTAGCTTTCGTACTAAAATTACTTTTTGCTTGTTACATCATGTCATAGACCTATCTTTATGGTGGAGAATAACGGATTCGAACCGTTGACCCCCTGCGTGCAAAGCAGGTGCTCTAGCCAGCTGAGCTAATCCCCCGTTTTTTTGCAGCTGCAAAGGTAAGCGTTTTCCTTCGTTACTGCAAATTTTTAAGGAAGTTTTTTCTTCCTTTTTTTTTCGGGTAGTCCCAGGCAGAGTTGAACTGCCGACCTCTACATTATCAGTGTAGCGCTCTAACCAACTGAGCTATAGGACTAGCTTTTGTGATTCAGTTCAACCTAGTCTGTTACCGACTCGGCTTCATCTTTCTCTCTTCTATATCGTTAAACAAACTCCCATGCAGCACAAGGGACAAAACCCTTATTCAGGTCACGCTCCAGAAAGGAGGTGTTCCAGCCGCACCTTCCGGTACGGCTACCTTGTTACGACTTAGCCCCAATTACCGGTTTTACCCTAGGGCGCTCCTTGCGGTTACGCACTTCAGGTACCCCCGGCTTTCATGGCTTGACGGGCGGTGTGTACAAGGCCCGGGAACGTATTCACCGCGCCGTGGCTGATGCGCGATTACTAGCGAATCCAGCTTCGTGGAGTCGGGTTGCAGACTCCAGTCCGAACTGAGAGAGGTTTTGGGGATTGGCATCCCGTTGCCGGGTAGCAGCCTTCTGTACCTCCCATTGTAACACGTGTGTAGCCCCGGACGTAAGGGCCGTGCTGATTTGACGTCATCCCCACCTTCCTCACATCTTACGATGGCAGTCTGGCCAGAGTCCTCAGCTTAACCTGTTAGTAACTGACCACGAGGGTTGCGCTCGTTATGGCACTTAAGCCGACACCTCACGGCACGAGCTGACGACAACCATGCAGCACCTTCACAGACGCCTTGCGGCTTACAAGTTTCCTCGTAATTCGTCTGCAATTTAAGCCCGGGTAAGGTTCCTCGCGTATCATCGAATTAAACCACATGTTCCTCCGCTTGTGCGGGCCCCCGTCAATTCCTTTGAGTTTCACCGTTGCCGGCGTACTCCCCAGGTGGGATACTTAATGCTTTCGCTTGGCCGCTGACAGTATATCGCCAACAGCGAGTATCCATCGTTTACCGTGTGGACTACCAGGGTATCTAATCCTGTTTGATACCCACACTTTCGAGCATGAACGTCAGTTACAGTTTAGCAAGCTGCCTTCGCAATCGGGGTTCTTCGTGATATCTAAGCATTTCACCGCTACACCACGAATTCCGCCTGCCTCAACTGCACTCAAGGAAACCAGTATCAACTGCAATTTTACGGTTGAGCCGCAAACTTTCACAACTGACTTAATCTCCCGTCTGCGCTCCCTTTAAACCCAATAAATCCGGATAACGCTCGCATCCTCCGTATTACCGCGGCTGCTGGCACGGAGTTAGCCGATGCTTATTCATACGGTACATACAAAATCCTACACGTAGGAAACTTTATTCCCGTATAAAAGAAGTTTACAATCCGTAGGACCTTCATCCTTCACGCTACTTGGCTGGTTCAGGCTCTCGCCCATTGACCAATATTCCTCACTGCTGCCTCCCGTAGGAGTTTGGACCGTGTCTCAGTTCCAATGTGGGGGACCTTCCTCTCAGAACCCCTATCCATCGCAGGCTAGGTGGGCCGTTACCCCGCCTACTACCTAATGGAACGCATCCCCATCGTTTACCAATAAATCTTTAATGGTGCCATCATGCAATCTCACCATACTATCAGGTATTAATCTTTCTTTCGAAAGGCTATCCCTGAGTAAACGGAAGGTTGGATACGTGTTACTCACCCGTGCGCCGGTCGCCATCAAACTTAGCAAGCTAAGTTCATGCTGCCCCTCGACTTGCATGTGTTAAGCCTGTAGCTAGCGTTCATCCTGAGCCAGGATCAAACTCTTCATTGTAAAATATCTTTTTACTCTTGCGAGTACTTTTTATCTCTGTTCAGGTGACCGAATGTTTCTTGATTATTTAATCAGATTGACGGTTTTATCACTTCATTACGGATACACATTATATATATATCACATGACTACTGCTTGTACTACATTTCGTTTGTTTATCTAAAGTCTTTCAAAGAACTATCTCTTATTTCTAAGCTTCCGTTTGTTAGCGAAAGCGTTTGCAAAGGTAAGAGTTTTTTTCTTAACCACCAAATTTTTTCGAAGTTTTTTTTCGAAAAAATTTTCCAGCGGTCAGAAACCGGAACCGCAAGCCCTTCTCGCTCCCTTAGCACCGCTAAGGTAAGATACAAGGCAACAACCGAAAAACCGGAAACCTCACGTTCACTCTGTCAATGCTTCAGCGCGTTTCTCTCTCGAAAGCGGGTGCAAAATTACGCACTTTTTTTCAAACTCCAACTTTTACACGACTTTTTTTTGACCGTTTTCCAAAGTTTTTTCGTAAGACACTGGAAAACAGATATGTTACGCGGCATATTTTTTCAGCATATGCAGAAGGAGGAGGAAAACATGCACAATAATATTTATTGCGCGGGCGGGCGCATGTGCGCGAAGGAAAACACACCGCATTATCCGCAAAAAGCGGCACAATGGAAAAACAACGCCTTCTCTTCATCAAAACAACGGCATGTTTTTACCTGAAATACACCACATAATAACTAATACTATTAGTACATCTCCCAACTCGTCATCAACATTCCAAAGAACATTTTACTGTGTACAAAATAAATCCTCGTAAAATAATCAGAACATATAAAAGAATACCGCTACAAAAGAATATCAAAAAACGATTCTAGATAAATTCATAAAATGAAAAAGGGATTTCACAAAAAAGCAAAATGAGAATTACACTATCTGACCAAAAATTTCTTCCTTTGTTTGATACAATTATAGAAACACATTTAATGAATACATTTAATGTTATGCCAAATTACCTAACAGTTTCCAACAATACCATATTGGTAAGAGTCTTAGATACCGGAATTGTCTACATCAGTTCAGACGGCAGCTACACAACTATGAAATTAATAAATGGTGAAGAATATACATTTTCCTTCAACCTATCAGCTTTTGAAAAAATCATAGAACAACAATTAAAAGACCATGCCAGTATATTTATTCGAGTAGGCAGAAGCCTTGTGATAAACAGCAACTTCATATATGTAATAAATATCAACAAACAAGAACTTATACTTGCTGATACAAAAACTTCTGCAAAGTTCATTTTGCATGTTTCGAAAGAAGCCCTGAAAGTATTGAAATCATTAGTTGAAAAATCAATCATTTAAAATATTAAATAATTATGAATAAAGAAGATAATGAAGTTTATTTCTTAGGAAAGAGTAAACCCGAACAGCATAGTAAGCGTATATATCTATATACACTCATATCATTAGCTATACTTGGAATAAGTGGATGGATATATTATAAAAGCACAATAAAAAAAACAGATAATACTGAAATGTTACAAACCGTATCCATTCATCCTAAGAAGACAATACTCAAGCGTCCTCGTTTTGATAAAGATAAAGACATTACAGCCTTTTATTCATGGATAGCCCAAAATTTGAAATATCCCAAAGGACTTGAAAATAAAGATGCAAAAGTCGTCATCAAGTTTACAGTAAATACAGCCGGCAAGCTGGAAAAATTTCAGATTCTTGAATCCCCAAAAGAGAAAGCTTTCGAACAAGCAGTAATAAGTCTTCTGAAAGAATCTCCACAATGGGCACCTGCCGAACTCACAGACGGCACCAAAGTCAACATGGAGTTCACCCTACCCGTTTCGTTTAAACCTGAAAAATAACCACTATGAAGCATTCTATCATTTGTTTTATCAGCCTGATGATGACTGTATTTTGTTATGCAAGAACTTCAATCTATCAACTTCCAAGCGATTCAACCAACTGGAAAGTCTATTACATGCAAGGAGAAGAATACCATCGAAAAGGGAAGCTGCAAAAATCTTTATCGAACTACAAAAAAGCACTCAGCATACATGTTTCTGATACGATCGTACATGCACTGGCCAATTGTTATTACCAAAGGGGGTACTACCAGCAAAGTATTGAGCTATATAATACATTTATAAAAGAAGACTCTTCGGAAATCAAACTGAATACTATCGCCAAATGCTACGACAAACTAGAAAAACCAGACTCTGCGCTTATATACCGCAAAATAATTGCAATGCAAGATATAGAGAATCAGAATAACACTATCGCACTTGCCCAAAATTTTTTAAGCATGGAGCAACCTGATTCTGCGCTGACATATCTATGCCGATACACCTCCATTGACTCTACCGACTTAAACATAAACAGACTGAAAGCATACGCATACAATCAGGCAGGATTGCACCAAGATGCTATCAAACTGTACCAGAAAATCAGACAATCCGGTGACAGACAGGCCAGTACGGAATATTATCTCGGACTATCGTATGCATACACAGACAGCCTCAGCCAAGCATACGATTGTCTGGTCCGTGCCAATAATCTATCAGAGAGGAAAAATGCTTACATTTTATCTCAACTGGGTGTAATAGGAAGTAAAATAGGCATGATAAAAGAAAGCCAGCAGGACATAAAAGATGCACTTGATCTCTTACAGCCCGACAAGCAACTGGTTATTTCTCTGTATGAAACAGCAGCAACAAACCACATTCAACTCCATCAATACAAGGATGCCATTGCCTGCTACGACAAGATTTTAAAAGAAAACCCAGAGAAGCTGCATATGCTATACCAGACGGCCTTCTTATACGGCAAATTGCAACAGCCTGAACAAGAGGCCGTCTATTACGAAAAATTCATCAAAGCGGTCGAGCAGGCCGGAAAGCCGAAGAAATATACAAATATGCTTCAAGATGCCGAAAGCTATATAAAAGAACTCAACGTAGAGAGATTTTTTCAAGGGAAAACAAACAAATAACCCAAACGTATGAAACGACTGATCATATTAGGCATTGTGATATGTGCGGGAACTCTTTGTACCCACCTGTCTGCACAAGTTATAGAAGGTAAGGTAACAGATGCTTCACAACAAGGAATAGACGGAGCAACAGTTATACTCCAGTCGGCCGACTCTGTATTTATCGAGGCAACGATAACCGACAAGGAAGGAAACTTCCATTTCCGTCAAAAACGGGAAAATTACTGTCTGACCGTACAACACCTGCTATTCCAGACAATAAGAAAATGTTTTCAGGAAAACAATATCCGACACCACATCATCATGCATCCTAAAGACAATCAGCTTCGTGAAATAATAATCGAAGGAGAAAAACCTCTGCTAAAAATGGAAGGAAGCAAACTGATATATGACATTACCCAGCTGACAAACACCAAGCTTGTAACCAATGCCTATGAAGTTATCAAAAACCTTCCCGGAATTATGGAATATAATGGAACTCTGACACTCGCAGGAAGTGGTTCGGTTAATATCTTATTAAACGACAAGGTATCTTCCATGACTTACGAGCAAATTCTTACACTCCTGAAAAGCATGCCAGCCTCACGAGTGGAGAAAGTCGAAATCATGTACACCACTCCCCCACAATACCATGTTCGTGGTGCATCCATAAATATTCATACCCCAAAGCATAAAACAGATGAAGGCAAATTACAAGGAGAAATCAACGGATCCTACAGCCAAAAGCAGCAAAGCGACGGAGAAGGTGGTATTACGCTAGCCTATACCTCCAAAAAGTTTGATGCAGATTTTACCTATCATTTTACTAATGAATACAGCCGTCAGGGTAATAGTCTGGAAACTCTCCATACAGTCGATGGCAACCAACACCATGTCTGCCAAAACTTCTCCGGAGAAGGTCGAAGCAACACGCATCTGCTGAAAATTGGCAGCACCTATAAATTTACTTCTCAAAGCAGCCTAAGTCTGGATTATACAACCAGTCTTACTCCTGACGATCAAAACACCCTGACAGCTTCCGGCAATCAGTTTGCATCTGAAAACATTTCCAACAGTCAAATCCAGGTACACAATCTCTCACTATACCTGACTTCAGCTTCCGGATTAAAAACCGGCGCAGATTATACTTACTACCGGAATATAGAGGATCAACATTTTCAAACACTTCAACCGGTTGAAGCTTTGCAGAAATTTCTCAGCTCGTCCAGGCAAGTGATTAACCGTTGCAAAATATACGCAGACCAACATCATATTCTCAATCAGGCATGGCAATTGGACTATGGCACTTCCTTTTCGTATGTAACCAACAGTAACCGGCAACAATACGATGCCCCAACAATGAGCAAACAGAATCTGGACTCCCGAATAAAGGAATACACCTATAATTTATATGCAGGCTCCGAATATAAATTCAACAAGAAACTAAGTTTAAGCGCATCCGTTTCGCTGGAGTTTTACACAATGATGAATTATAAAAAATGGGCCATATACCCTACCCTACAACTTGGATACATTATTTCCCCTTTCCATTTGTTACAATTTTCATTCAACTCCGACAAGACATATCCAAGCTATTGGGTAATGAGTGGAGCCATAAACCATATCGACAATTACCAAGTAACAATAGGCAACACTTACCTCAAGCCGTACACCGATTATTCCGCCCATCTTAGCTATATATTAAAACGCAAATATATTTTTCAGATGCGCTACAGCCACAGACCTCATTACTTTACGCAAATGATGTACCTGCCTCCCAACGAACTGAAGTCCATATATAATTATCAGAACTGGGACTATATGAATCAACTTACATTTTCTTCCATCCTCCCCTTTAAAATCGGGAAATGGTGGAGTAGCCGACTATCGCTAAGCGCAATCCTGAAACACGACAAAGCCAGCCATTATTTTGATGCTCCTTTCGACCGAAAACAATGGACAGGAATAGGTATTTGGAATAACACATTTACACTATCCCAAAAACCGGATATAAAAATAGAACTCAGTGCCTTCGGACAAACCAAAGGAATACAGGGAAGTTATACGATAAAGCCTATGGGAAAGACAGATGCCGCTATCCGATATACATTTCTTAATCAAGCAGCTTCCATACAGCTGCGCCTAAATGACATATTCAATTCGATGAATCCATATACAACCATACGCAACGGAGTTCAAATTGCAGACATGAGCGTCAAACGAAACCAGCGCAGTTTGACCCTGTCTTTCAGCTATAAGTTCAAAGGATTCAAAAAAAAAGAAGTGAAAGAAATAGACACTCAAAGATTTGGATTATAGACTAATCTGCATACCAGAGAATGTACGTTTAAAAAGATGCAGAAGAAAGGATGAAAAATTGCTGAAAAAATAAAAAAAGATGCTGATGTTTTCAAGAAAAGATGCTGATGTTTTTCTGATGATTTCAGGGAAAGATGCCTAAAAAATAAAATGACATGCCAAAAGCCAAACAGTTGCTTCCGGCATGTCATTTTCTTCAATATCATTATAGCTGTTCACATTCCTGTAACCACAATGCTGAACTAGCATCGCTCGGCATACGCCAATCACCACGAGGACTTAAAGAAACAGATCCCACCTTAGGACCGTCAGGCAAACAAGAGCGTTTGAACTGTTGATTAAAGAAACGACGGCAGAAATTTACAAGCCACTTCTTTATTGTTTCTTTATCGTACACATCACGGAAAGCAATCTCTGCCAAATAGAAAATCTTTGCCGGACGAGAACCGAAACGCAAGAAATGGAAAAGGAAGAAATCATGCAATTCGTAAGGTCCGACCAAATCTTCTGTTTTCTGCTTGATATTTCCATTTTCATCTGCAGGAATCAGTTCGGGACTGATCGGGGTATCGATAATATCGAGAAGCGTTGCACGTGATTTTTCATCCACTCCGGTTTCTGCTACCCAAGTAACCAAATACCGAACCAGTGTTTTCGGTATACTTGCATTTACTCCATACATAGACATATGATCACCATTGTATGTAGCCCAGCCCAGTGCCAGTTCGGAAAGATCGCCTGTACCAATTACCAGTCCTCCTACCTTATTTGCATAGTCCATCAGAATCTGAGTACGCTCACGAGCCTGACCATTTTCATAAGTTACATCATGAACAGATATGTCATGATCAATATCTTTAAAATGCTGGATGCAAGCATCGCGTATACTGATTTCTTTCGTCGTTACCTGCAATGAACTCATCAAATCCAAAGCATTATGATAAGTACGGTCGGTTGTTCCAAATCCCGGCATCGTAATGCCGACAATACCCTTTCGGGACAATCCAAGTTTATCGAACGTTTTTACACATACCAGCAAAGCCAGTGTAGAATCCAATCCACCGGAAATGCCGACAACTACCGTTTTACATCCCGTATGTACCAAACGCTTAGCCAATCCCGCTACCTGAATTGAAAAGATTTCCTCACAGCGTTCATCAAGCAACTTACCTCCTGCCGGAACAAAAGGATGAGGTTCCACCGCACGTGTCAATGTAAAATCTTCATTCGCTTTAGTCATTTCAATTGGAATACGCTTTACCGGATAGTCTTTATATGTCCGTACGCTAGCAGCAAAAGTCGTATTCACCATTCGCTCTCCTCTCAAACGTTCGATATCAATTTCACTGACAACCAACTGTTCCTCAAATGAGAAGCGTTCGGAAGCAGCCAGTAGTGTTCCGTTCTCATAAATAAGAGCGTTTCCTGCAAAAACGACATCAGTAGTAGACTCTCCAAATCCAGAAGAAGCAAAAACATATCCAGCCAGACAACGAGCAGACTGCTGTGCCAGCAAAGAACGCAAATACTGATGCTTACTGATATTTTCGGTATCAGCAGACATATTGAATATTACATCAGCTCCTTTCAATGCCAAATGAGAACTTGGAGGGATGGTAGCCCATACATCTTCACAAATTTCTACGCCAAAACATAAATCTGTTGATTCAAATATCAAATCGGAACTGACAGGAACATGCTGCCCACATATACGAACCATCTCATCATCTGCATGTGCCGTTGATGGAGCAAACCAACGCTGCTCGTAAAATTCTTTATAGTTAGGCAAATATGTTTTAGGAACAATTCCCAATATTTTTCCACGCTGGCAGACCACAGCACAGTTCATCAAGGTAGAATTGACAACAACAGGCATGCCCACAATAGATATGATATCCAACTGACGAGTTTCATTCATAACCTGCATCAAAGCTATTTCTGCCTGCTCAAGCAATAAAGTCTGCCCGAACAAATCGCCACACGAATATCCAGTTAGATTTAATTCCGGAAAAATAATAACCTGTACGCCTTTCGAATCAGCTTCGACAATCAGTTTACTTGTCTGCTGAGCATTAAACTGGCAATCGGCCACCTTCACTAAAGGTATAGCAGCTGCCACTTTTACAAAACCATATTTCATATAAATTGTTATATAAATAGTGCATTACTGCAAAGATAGGAATTATTTATTGTTCACTATGAGAAAAATAAAAAAACTAACTTTGCTTTGGATTTTAAGAAAATCTTTATATCTTTGCCAAAGAATTAAAATTGTAACAATTACAAAATAAAAAGAATAACATGAACGTTTACGAATATCTGCTTAGCTATAACATCAAGCCATCCGTACAACGCATTGCTATTATGGACTACTTGCTAAAGCATCATACACACCCGTGTATAGATGAAATTTATTTAGCATTATGCAAAGATATACCCACCCTGTCGAAAACAACTGTATACAATACATTGAAGCTGTTTATTGAGCATGGTGCAGCACGCATGTTAACTATTGACGAACGCAATGCATGTTTTGACGGAGATACTTCTATGCATGCACATTTCCAATGCAAAACTTGCGGAAAAATATATGACATTCCAATGAAAACGGAAAGCGAAGAGGCAGACCTCTTACATAAAGATGGATTTCAAATAGAGGAAATACATCATTATTATAAAGGTATCTGTCCTGAATGTCTAAACGAGAAAAATGAAAATTAATGCCTGTAAATGGCAAATAAAATATTACTAATAACTAAAACTTTTTGACTTATGAAAAAATTTATCTGTACTGTATGTGGTTACATCTATGAAGGTGAAACAGCTCCTGAAAAATGCCCTTTGTGTAAAGCTCCAGCTTCTAAATTTAAAGAAATGGAAGAAACAGCAGAAGGTGGCTTGCAGTTTGTTGACGAACACGTTATCGGTGTAGCTAAAGGTTGCGACGACGAAATGATTAAGGATTTGAACAACCACTTCATGGGCGAATGTACAGAAGTTGGTATGTACTTGGCAATGAGCCGTCAGGCAGACCGTGAAGGCTATCCTGAAGTAGCTGAAGCTTTCAAGCGTTACGCTTGGGAAGAAGCAGAACACGCTGCAAAATTCGCAGAATTGCTGGGTGACTGCGTATGGGATACAAAAACTAACTTGGAAAAACGTATGAACGCTGAATGCGGTGCTTGCGAAGACAAGAAACGTATCGCTACTCGTGCTAAACAGCTGAACTTGGATGCAATCCACGATACAGTTCACGAAATGGCAAAAGACGAAGCTCGTCATGGTAAAGGTTTCGAAGGTCTGTACAACAGATATTTCAAGAAATAATAAATCCTTCCAATAATTAAGGTAGAAAGAGGCTGCTTATTCAAAGCAGTCTCTTTTTTTATTTACTCCCAACTATACCATATTAATAGCAATCAGTATAACTCTTTTGTCATCACTCTTCCAACACGAAATACACCCGTTCAATAACTTTAGACAATAATAGTCCTGATCTAGCTAGCTCCAACCCAATAAATAAACCTTGCAGTAACTCAAATCAAGGAATAGCTAGTTTTTATAGACAATAAAAAAGCGACCCTTTTTCGAGGGTCGCTCATTCTGCAATATATCTTTTTTATTAATTAGCAGCAGAATCTTTAGCTGCAGGAGCAGCAACAGGCTGATCGGTTGCTGCATCAGACTGAGGAGCAGCAAATCCTGCAGGAGCATTCAGAGGGTTAGTTTTCTGTTCTTTTACTGCCTGATCCATAATAACAGATGAAGCTTCGCTTGTGGTAGGAATAACATAAGCTGTAGCAACACTCACTACAACCATAAAAATAGCCAATCCCCAAGTAAGTTTTTCAATAAAATCTGTTGTTTTGCGAACTCCCATAATCTGGTTTGAAGCAGCAAAACTAGAAGAGAGACCTCCTCCCTTAGAATTCTGTATCAACACGACAAAACACATCAACACAGCTGCAAGTACGATTAATCCTACAAATAATAAATACAATGAATACATTTTCTTTTATTTTGATTTAGCGTTAATAATCAATTTTTCCAAAAATCTTATTTGGTCTGCAAAGTAAGCATTTTTTTTTGGATATTTCAAATTTAATTTTTTAATTATTTCAAGAGCTTTGTCATATCGTTGCTGTTTTACATAGATCTTAGCCAAAGTTTCAGTAAAATAATTTTCATCCGAACTTTCTTCTACTCTCGCTACCTCATCTTCTTGCTCTTGTATATCTGTTTCCTCCGGAACTTCATCTGTCGTATCTGATTCTTGCATCAAGTCATCCTCTTCCACCACAGCCAAGGTTTCAGAACCTGCTGACTGTTCAATAAAGTTATCAATCAAATCCTGGCCTTTCAACATGGCAGAAGAAGCAGGCTCTGCATCAGGTTCCTGCATCAAAATGGAAGTATAATCTACATTAACTTCTGCTGGCAATGGCAGTTCCATAGAAGTTTCCTCCGATAAATCCGACAAGAAACGGTCTATCAAATCTAAAGTCCGGTCAGTAGAGGAATCACTTGATACGTTTTTTTCAGAGGGGTGTTTCTTTATTACCAGACGCTCTCCTTCGATGTAATAGAAAAGAACACTTAAATCGGCTATATACAATGCACTTTTCCTTAATTCATCCTTGAAATCAGCATCCTGAAGCAAGAAGAGATTTTTCAGATAAAGTAACCGGACTGTCTGAAAATAAGGATAGCGAGCCAATAAATTTCTCAACTCAAACAAGCTATCCTTATTCAAATATTCCGGATGCAATATCCACTCATATAAACGTTGCTGCATCATTTGAATGAATTACCAGTTCGCTACTGTTGCATTAAATATTTGTTCCACTATTTCATCGATCATCTGGTTAACCAGATCTTCCTGAACAGAAGACAACTGCTGGCTTGCATTATACTCACGGCTCGCAGAAAATTGCTGTTCAAAATCTTCAGCATGATTTGTGTTATTCACGAAACGTACATTAACAGTCATTCTCAACTCAGCCATAGTAGAATAACCGTCGGAACCTACACCCTTATTATAAGCATCGTAGTTTGTAATCTCACCTGACAATTCCAAATCTCCCCCTTGTCTAACCTGTTTCAAGCGAGTTTGCTGCATGTATATATCCTGCAAAGCCGTATTAAACATCGACTCCATAGGTCCCCATACAAACGCTGCAGAACGGTTCGGGAAATTTTCGAAAGAAATTGTTTTTACCTTATCATAATTAATGGATGCACCATTAAACTTATATGACACAGTACATGCCGCCATTATACAGACAGCAACAGACAAAACAGAAACTAACTTATAATATTTTTTAATCAAGCCCATATTCTTTTATTTTTCGATAGAGCGTACGCTCTGATATTTTTAAATCATTCGCCGCATTCTTGCGTTTGCCGTGATGGCGTTCCAATGCTTTCCGAATCATTTCTTTCTCCACTTCATCCAAAGAAAGATTTTCTTCTACATATTCTTCTGTATCTTGAACTTCTGCTACTTCATCCGAAGAAACCTTTACTGGAGATATAGTATTTACAGACGAAACAGAAGGCTTTACAACAGGCACAGAAACCGGAGCGACCACTACTGGGGGGTCTTGTACCATTCCTACCGGATTCTGTAAATAATGTACAGTCGCAGTTTCCGTAGAATGATTTATCGGAGTTCCGGCACGTTCGGACATAATATCGTGAACCAGTTTTTTCAGCTCGGTTACATCGCGACGCATATCAAACAAAACCTGATAAAGAATTTCACGCTCGCTTTCAAAGCCTTTTCCTCCGGAAGTATTCTTCACTCCCAATAAAGCCGGCAGACGAGATACCGGTTGCGCAGGCAAATACCCCTGTAAAATGTCTGCTGTAATATCGCGGTTGGTTTCTATAATAGAAATCTGTTCTGTTATATTTTTCAACTGACGAATATTGCCAGGCCAGGAATATGATACAAGCATATGTCTGGCATCGTCAGTCAACTGAATGGCAGGCATACGATATTTTTCAGCAAAGTCAGCAGCAAACTTACGGAACAGCAAAGCAATATCATCCGGACGCTCACGCAAAGGAGGTATTTTGATTGGAACTGTATTCAAACGATAATACAAGTCTTCACGGAAACGTCCTTCCGCTATTGCATCTGCAAAATTCACGTTTGTAGCAGCAACAATACGCACATCCGTCTTCTGAACTTTAGAAGAACCTACCTTAATATATTCGCCAGACTCAAGGACACGCAACAAACGAGCTTGTGTGGATAATGGTAGTTCGCCCACCTCATCCAAAAAAATCGTTCCCCCATTGGCTTCAGCAAAATATCCGTTACGGTCACTGATAGCTCCGGTAAAAGCCCCTTTCTCATGCCCGAAAAGCTCTGAATCAATAGTTCCTTCAGGTATTGCACCACAGTTGACTGCGATATAGGGACCGTGTTTGCGGCGACTGAACTGGTGAATAATTTGCGGAAAGCTTTCTTTACCGACACCACTTTCTCCTGTTACCAGTACAGACAAATCTGTAGGAGCAACCTGTATTGCAATGTCAATAGCCCGATTTAAGCCTTCGGCATTACCAATAATGCCAAATCGCAACTTTATATTCTGTATTTCTGACTTTACCATATTCTACATTCAATATATGACAAAATTACAAAAAGTTTAATACATCAGGCAATTTTGGCAGAAATTTTAAAATACGGTACGAATCATAAAGCGAATACCCCACTTGTTTGCAGTTGGAAGATTGTTATAATTCAAACGGCGTACATACTCTACATGCAAAAGCTTGAAGATATTATGTATACCAGCGGTAATCTCCACATAAGGCTTCTTGGGATCCATCACATTGCTTGAATAGCGGTATTCTCCATTATAATCATAATGTCCCGGGAACTTCATCAGTATATCGTCATTACGGTTTTGCTCCAGGAACGGATTATTTTTATCGGTCAACGTTCCCCACAAACATTTTACGCCAATAAACTCACGCCATTTCAGTTTTTTCAACAATGGAATACGATTGAACAATTTACCTTGCATATTCCATGAAACATCCAATGAAGCATAACGGTCGTTTAAGAACTCCATATTGTTAATCAAATTGAATGTCTCATCCTGAATGATATAAGAAAGATTGGCAGCGGGCATAATCAACAGCGGGAATGGTACTTTATTCCACTGAATACCTCCTTTCAAACGGGCATCAACATTTCCCCATGAACTAAACCAGAAACGTTTATAGACACTTGCTTCCGTTACATTATACGTATAATCGCCTCCCAATACACCTTTCAAAGCCAATGTATGCTGCAAAGTAAACACCGGAGCATCCAGATTGATAGGAAGACGCCGCTGTTTGGTGTTGACAAATGTTTCACCAGGAGCATAGCGGAATGCAACAGATGCTTCAGCTACCGTAATGTCATGAGTATTGAATGGAGAATGTACCCATTTTTGTCCAGACAACTGCTGTTCAGCAATAAACGTCTGCAATGAGCTTTCACCGGCCATCGTACGATAGAACAATTCTCCGCATGGCTCATAGTTAGCATAGCGAATCATTGCAGTCGTTTTAAAGCCAAACTCCCGTTCACGTTCATATTTTATGGTAGCCTTACGCTCATAATTATACTGATCGACAGTACAAACCTTCAATGAAGTAAATACATTATCCTTATCTGTATTAATAAACTTATCAGAAGGCAACATATTATCATATTGATAAGTAAACGTGAGTGAATGTTTAGGGAATTCACGCGGCAAATATTCCTTCTTGTCGAATGAATACTCTACCTCACCCATATATTTGGATTTCTGGTCTTTAAAACCATATGCATAATACCCTTTCAAAAACAAATGCGGATTCAGGTTTGCCGTAGTCTGGGCCGAAGCACGCAAACGAAGTCCATCAATATAATTTGAAGTAATCATGGTATTGATGGGACCTATATCTACCTTACTATCCGGCGTACTGGTCTCCACGAAGTTTTCAATAAAAGCTTTCAATACGAACATGATATACTTGAATCCTTTTATTTTGGTCAAGTCGTCAACAAAACTGCTCATTCTGTTTTCCGACTGAGTCAAATCTTCTTGCCTGTACTGACTCCAATATTTGTCATCACGCATCATTGCATTGACATCTTTTATCTCATCACCTTTCTTCTTAAAAAGCTTATCAGGCAAAGGATCAAAAGTAAAATCAAAATAGCGGGTAGTACGCCTTACAAGATAAGAGCCCAATACTTTCTTTAGATATGACAGTTCGCACAACATGTCATCTTCCAATAAAGCCCATTCACCAGTAGGAAGTTCACCAAATTTTTGGTCGATGATCATATTATCAACGAAATTAATATCCGTTTTTTTAGGCAAGTTCAACTGACATTCTTTTACACGATAAGTTGAGTCTGCCAAAATATACAGATGTCCAGTAAAACCAAAATCCTGAGAGTTATTAGGGACAAAAGATAAATGGAAGCATTTATCCCGCTCTACATATACCGTATCCATTATATAGAACTTATAAAAACGAATACCTGCGTCCGAAACAGGGCTATCGAACGGATACTGCAAAAAGCGGAAACGATCTTCATAAATATCTATATCCTGAAAAACATCCTTCAAAACCGTAGTCAGCATATCACCTGTACTAAACAGTTCATTGACTCCGGTTGAATTTATTCCCTGAATAATTGTCTTCTCCGAACGTGGATTTTTTCTAAAGATTTTCTCCGAAACAGTTTCATCAACAGAAAGCGGCAGGATATTTTTTCCCGTTACATCACAAGTTTCTACCTGATCCCGAAAAAAAGGATACTTCTTAAACAGCCACGACTCTCGCAATGAATCTGTGGTAATATTATTCATCGCAAAAGTAATCTTCTGATACTTATTATAATGATAATAGTCGTTTTGCTCCAAATTTGTTTTCTCTTTTGAAGCAACTACTTTCTTCATAAGTTCTACTGCCGGATTATTTTTACGTGAATACTTTTCACGCTTGGGCTTTACAATAACTTCATCGAGAACCAAATCCGACTTCATACTTATATTCAGTTCGGTTGTCTTAGAAGAAACTGTTATCACTTGTGTAGCATATCCCACCATCGAAAATGTTAACTTTGTCCACCCCGGATGATAATCTATCGAATATTTTCCATCGATATCTGTGATTGTACCTACACCTTTCCCATCATAATAAACATTCAAATAAGGAATTGGATCTCCTGTATCGGAATCAATAACAACTCCGTGAATTTGAGCACACAGACCTACAGCCCAAATGCAAAATGTCATTATTAGGAGTAATCGTTTTACCATAAAAAATTTCAATACGCTTTTTTCGATATTCATAAAAACAGAGGCGAAATTACTGCTCTTTATTGTTTTAGACAAGTCAAGTAGTAACAAAAACGATAAATAGACCGTCTTTTATGCAGTATTAACTATTATTAATTTAGATTTTTAGGAAAGTCAATTCAGAGAAAAAGCGTAATTTTGTGCACTCAAACAAAAAAAGATTCGTATAATTTTCAAGATTAATAAACATGTCTAAAATACCATTATTCCATAACCTGATAGCAAGTGGCTTTGGCTCAGGGTACAGTCCTATCGCACCGGGTACAGCTGGGGCATTGCTTGCCACACTTATCTGGTGGGGATATGCATCTTTATTTAATGATTACTACCAAACATTACAATGTACATTTTTACTTGTTTGCATATTTACTTTTTTAGGCATCTGGTCATCGGGGGTTTCTGAAAAATATTGGGGCAAAGATCCATCGCGCGTAGTAATCGATGAAATGGTTGGAACATGGATTGCTCTACTTGCTGTACCGGCAGACAATTATATCGGATATATGTTTGCAGCATTTATTTTGTTTCGTTTTTTCGATATACTTAAACCATTAGGTATCAAACAGGCTGAAAAATTACCTTCCGGATACGGTATCATGGCGGATGATATCCTGTCGGGAATATATGGAGGCATAGTCATTCTTTTGTATCGATTCGTGTGCGCGTGAAAAATTTATTCATATCTATTTGCAAAAAGGGAGGGCTATTTATGTTCATCAGAGCGCAGCTCTCTGCACAGATTGCTACTTTTGTCGACTTTCTGATAAGCATTTTATTGAATCAATGTGCAAATGTATACTATGTATATGCGACACTAATCGGTTCTATCAGCGGAGGATTAACTAACTGTGCTATTAATTATAAGTGGACTTTCCAGACAGAAGACTGTAGCCCTATTCCTGTCATCATAAAGTACACTTTGGTATGGATAGGAAGCATTGGACTAAATTTATGGGGGACTTATCTATTAACTGAATTTCTTACGTTACAAAATAGTTTTATCTCAATAAATCAATCAACAGCTTTCATTATCGCCAAGGTCAGCGTATCTATTATAGTTGCGATATTATGGAACTATAATCTACACAAGACATTTGTCTTTAAAGATGCACATATCAATGAAAAACTCAAAAATAAAATAAAACAAATCACAAACCAACATGGAAATAAAAAAACAAGCTAAAAAATTGCGTGATTCACTTCAGCAATTAATTTACAAAATCATTAATCCTTTGGTTCATGGAATGATTAAGATCGGGATAACTCCTAATCTGGTTACAACAATCGGATTCCTCGGGAACCTAGCAGGAGCTTGTATTCTGGTTTATGCAGGTATAAACCAAGATATGAATCATTATAGTTTAATAGGATGGGCAGGTGGAGTTATTCTACTGTCATCACTATTTGATATGATGGACGGTCAGGTGGCTCGTATCGGAGGTATGTCTTCAACATTTGGAGCAATGTACGATTCTGTACTAGACCGATACAGTGAATTAGTAACACTGGGAGGTATTTGCTTTTGCTTAATTGGACATGACTACCTATTAGGAGCTATTATTACATTTGCTGCCCTCGTCGGCTCATTAATGGTAAGCTATGTACGTGCCCGTGCTGAAGGCCTCGGTTTAGAGTGTAAAATCGGCTTTATGCAACGTCCAGAACGAGTGGTATTAACAAGCCTAGGATTACTGATATGCGGCATTGTTGCTACACAAAATCCAGATTTATCTTTCGATCCAATGCTTATTTTAATTGTTCCTATGGGCTTTATCGCCATTTTTGCTAATATCACAGCTTTTGCACGCATTGAGTATAGCCGCAGACAACTTATGAAAAAATAATAGATCACGTATGAAGATAATGACAGATAAACCTTCTACAAGAGAAATAAGTATATTAGTCATTTCTCTTGTAGCATGGATCAGTGTAACGGCAACCTTCATCGGTATACGTCCTGAGCATATAGGGATGGGAGTCCTTATCGCATTGTTATTTCTGATCAGCAAGGAAACAAAAAAGCTGATTGTAGCGTTACTTCCTTTCGCTATATTCGCGATTTCATATGACTGGATGCGTATTGTTCCCAACTATGAAGTAAACCCTATCGATGTAAAAGGTTTATATGAAGCTGAAAAAAATCTTTTTGGAATTATTACTGCCCAAGGAGTTCTTACTCCCAATGAGTTCTTCCACATTCATCATTGTGCAGTCATGGATTTCATGGCAGGAATCTTTTACCTCTGCTGGGTTCCAGTCCCTATTTTATTCGGATTAGGACTGTATTTTAGCCGACAGCGCAAAATATATTTGCGATTTGCTCTTGTATTCCTTTTTGTCAATTTGATAGGATTTGTAGGATACTATATACATCCGGCAGCTCCACCCTGGTATGTTATGAATTACGGCTTTGAGCCAATTTTAAATACACCTGGAGACGTTGCAGGATTAGGAAGATTTGATGCAATGACGGGACTAACAATTTTTCAGGGATTATATGGACGAAATGCAAACGTATTTGCAGCAGTACCGTCCCTGCATTCAGCCTACATGGTTGTTGCATTGTTTTATTCTTTCCGGGCACGCTGCTACAACTGGCTACGAGCAATATTTGCAATCATCATGGTAGGTATTTGGTTTACGGCTGTATATTCCGGACATCACTATATTATAGATGTAACACTTGGTATTCTATGTGCATTATTAGGCATATGTTGCTTTGAATATGTATTAATGCGTATACCTAAATTCCGTAGCTTCATAGAACGTTACACAAAATATATTGAATAATAAAGAACTATCTCCTTAGGCCCAATAGGGTCTGATAAAAATCAAATGGCATGTACAAAAGGAATATTCATTTGTACATGCCATTTATGTATGAAGTTAACTTACGTATGTTATGATTTACTTTTTTATAACCTTCAAGTTACTATCTTTTATAATTTTCCATGCATCTTCCTCTGTACCACTAAATGGTCCTGATTTTTCTAGCTTAACAGTAGAAAGTGCAGCAGCAAAACATCCAGCTTCCTCATACGATACACCTTTATTACGCATATAAAGATATCCTAACATGTAAGTATCACCACATCCAGTAGCATCAACTACCTCTTTTGGAGGATAGGCAGGAATATAATAGAAACTATTTTCGGCATAAATAATAGAGCCTTCACTACCTAATGTAAGCAAAACTTCTTTTACTCCCCACTCTGCCAATTGCCGAGCTGCAGCCTGATAATCATCCAGCCCTGTCAGAACTTTTGCCTCATGCTCATTTACTTTCAAAATATGAACATACTTCAAAGCTTCTTTCTTTTCACACCAATCAATGGGATATACATTTTCACCTCTCACTTCACGTAAATATCCCTGCGCATCTACAGACAATATACCTTTCTTAGATAAATATTTAATCACATCCAAAGAGAAATCATCTGACAGCAGACTTCCAAGATGAAAGATTTTAGCCTCTATATGTTGTATTTTTTCAACAGTAAAGGGATCTGCTTTAGCTAAAACACGCTGAGTACGATTATTTTGATTTATCCCATACGAATTTTCAAAATAAACAGTTTTCTTACTAGGTATTATTTCTACATTAAGACCTTTCCCCGTCAATTCATCCACAGACGAATACTCACTAGGAGCGAGCGAAGTTACTAATTTATAATTTTTCCAATCATTCAAATGAGAAATACCATGAGAAAAATAATAGGAAGTACCTCCCGGCATATAAATAGTTTGTTTAGGAGTAATAATTTTATCTAATGTTATATGCCCGATGCAACAAATATCATTCATTATTAATAACTATTTCATTATAAAAAACGGGTGCAAAGATAGCATTTTTGAACTTAAGAAAGTTGTCCCAATTCTTTTTTTATCTGTCTAGAACAATGATTTTATTGTCATTTTATACGAAATATTGTTCAATTTCTCCAAGCAAGAAATAAAAAAAATAAGTTTATGCTTGTGGTTAAAAACAAAAGTATAACTTTACGGCATGTAATATTACTTTGTTATTTGACAAACTAGAAAAACAAATTAGAAATGGAAAAAATGAATGTACAACCGGCAAACGGCAAACTAGGAGTGCTGTGTGTAGGTTTGGGTGCGGTAGCAACTACTTTTATGACTGGTGTATTGATGGTCCGCAAAGGATTAGCAAAACCTGTCGGTTCAATGACTCAATACGATAAAATACGTGTCGGACGTGGAGCCAACAAAAAATATCTTCACTACAATGAGATTGCACCTATCGCAGATTTAAATGATATCGTATTCGGTGCATGGGATGTATATCCTGCTAACGCTTACGAATCAGCTATAAATTGCGAAGTCTTGAAAGAAAAAGATATTAATCCGGTAAAAGATGAGCTGGAAAATATCGTTCCTATGAAGGCAGCCTTCGACCATAACTATGCAAAACGTCTGGATGGAAATAATGTAAAAGACTGCGAAACACGCTGGGACATGGTAGAAGAATTGCGTAAAGATATCCGCAACTTCAAAGAAAAAAATGGATGTAGCCGTATTGTTGTTCTTTGGGCTGCTTCTACAGAAATTTATGTACCAGTATGCGAAGAAGTACACGGTACATTGGCAGCACTTGAACAAGCTATGAAAAACGATGACCGTGAGCATGTAGCACCTTCTATGTGTTACGCTTATGCAGCTCTGGCAGAAGGTGCACCGTTTATCATGGGAGCTCCGAACACAACTGTTGATATTCCTGCTATGTGGGAAATGGCAGAAAAAACTAAGATGCCTATCGCTGGAAAGGACTTCAAAACTGGACAAACATTAGTAAAATCTGGATTTGCTCCGATTATTGGAACTCGTTGCTTAGGATTATCAGGGTGGTTCTCTACTAATATTTTAGGAAACCGTGATGGCTTGGTTCTGGATGAACCTGCCAACTTCCATACAAAAGAAGTTAGTAAACTCTCTACACTTGAATCAATCCTCGTACCGGAAGAACAACCTGATTTATATACAGACTATTATCATAAAGTGAGAATTAACTATTATCCTCCTCGCAATGATAATAAAGAAGGTTGGGATAATATTGATATCTTCGGATGGATGGGATATCCAATGCAGATCAAAATCAACTTCTTGTGCCGTGACTCTATTTTAGCAGCACCATTATGTCTTGATTTGGTTCTGTTAAGTGATTTGGCAGCACGTGCAGGTCGTTATGGTATACAGCGCTTCTTGAGTTTCTTCCTGAAGAGCCCAATGCATGACTATACTGAAAACGAAGTACCAGTTAACCACTTATTCCAACAGTATGTTATGCTGAAAAATGCTATTCGCGAAATGGGTGGATACGAAGCTGACGAAGAAATTGACTAATCCTTTATATAAGAAAACTAACAATATTAAAACAAAAGGCTGCCTCAAAAAAATGAAGCAGCCTTTTGTTTTTAATGTTATCACCAAAGGTAATAAGAGATATAAAGTTTTAATCTCTTGATTTTCTTATTTAACAGATTACATTTTAAATACCTTGAGCAGGCATTATAATATCATTCTTTGCCCAAAACAATCCTACATGCATACATCAATACGACAGCATAAGCAATCCAAGGAACGATGAAAGACATAACCATAGAAGAAGTGATATCTGCCACATAGCCCATCAGTAAAGGACCCACGACGCCTCCCACTGGCGACATCATCAAGTAAGAAGAGGCACGTTTAGTATGGCCTCCCAACCCTCTTAAAGAAAGAGCAAATATAGTAGGAAACATAATAGCCTCAAAAGCATAACCACACAGCAAAGCAATCAATGAAATAATGCCTAAGTCACATAAGATTAAAGTCGTTGTCAAAACGGTTCCTATAGAACAATAGAGTAACATTCTCTCTGCAGAGATACGTTGCATTATCCAGCTGCCAATAAAACGCCCAGCCATAAATAAGCTTAGTCCCCCGAAAGAAAGAATCAAAGATGCGCGCCGTGCATTCATCCATCCTTGCTCTACTACATAATTGATAAAAAAGCTATTGATTGAAATTTCACTTACCTCATAGGCAAAAAGGGCAATCAGTCCGAAAATAAATAATTTATGCGACCAAAGCCCAACACGATGCCCTTGAGAATCAACTTCTGTCTGGTGCTCGATTTCAGGCAACCTTACACGCATAAAAACAATGGCAACCAACAATACAACCACTCCCATACATGCATATGGTAAAGCTACGTTTCCTGTAGGTTGAGAATCATCTGAGAAAAGTAAAAGTCCCGTCAGAATAGGAGCACAAATACACCCCAATCCATTGAAAGACTGAGCGAAATTCAAACGGCTAGCAGCAGTTTCCTTTGCACCTAGTTCAGTAACATATGGATTGGCAGCAGTTTCTAAAAAAGTAAGTCCACACCCTATTACAAAAAGTGCAAATAAAAATGCATTGAATGAAACGTAATATTGCCCTGGAATAAACAGAAATGCTCCTAGTCCATATAACAACAAACCAAAGACAACTCCTTTTCTATATCCAAAACGATTAATAAAGAGACCCGCAGGAATTGCCATGATAAAATATCCCATATACATCGTTACCTGAATAAAGGCTGAATGGGTTTTAGTTATATTCAAAACTTCCTGAAAATGTTTATTCAACACATCCAGAATGGCATGCGCAAATCCCCACAAAAAGAATAATGAAGTAACCAATATAAAAGGAAGAGTATATTGTTTACTTACCAATGAAATGCGTTTTGTTTCCATATTTTTCAATTATTATTACTATATCATTTCAGTAGACAGCAAAGCTTCGGCAATCCGTATATCCTCAGGGTGTGTCAATTTGATATTTCTTCGCTCTCCTTCTGCTATATATAAAGGAAAGCGCTTCAGTTCTGCCATCAGAGTATATAAAGATTGTGCACAAATAGATTTTTGTTCTGCTTCCTGGTAAGCTATCTCCAAATCTCTTAAAACAAAAGTATGAGGAGTCTGCGCCTTATACATTTGTTCACGAGGAAAACAACGATACGAAGAAACTCCATCTTCAGTATACATAACAGCTTCGTTGTCCCGGACAGCAGTAATTGCATTTCCATACAATTCACATATCCGGATATTCTCAGAAATAATCTTTGCCGATAGCAAAGGCCGTACAGCCTCATGAACTAATACAATATCATCCCTTGTGTAATAATGAGAAAGTCCTTTTATACCATTACCGATAGAAATATGGCTATTGCTACCACCAGAAAAGATATGCTGCAATTTAGTTATATGAAAATCATGTTTCACCCGTTCTACATATTCTTCCCATCCAGAAAGACACACAACAGCAATCACATCTATTTCAGGATGATTTTCAAAAGCTTTTAATGTATGTGCTATGACAGGCATACCTTGCAACAATAAAAACTGTTTTGGAGTTTCCATATGCATTCGCCCTCCATATCCCCCAGCCAGAACCAAAGCGATACGGTGCCTTTTTATAATACTTTCCATATCTTTATTTATAAGCTTCTAATTCTATCTCCTTACAGAGTTTCTCATGCCTGCTACGCATATAAAAGAAGATTACATTCATTACAGTTACTTCGAAAACCATATACAACCATGGTTCTTTTATTAATACTGATATAAATAAGACACCTGCACGCATATCAAATGTCAAGATATTAGTATATTTCATCAAAGGCTTACTTCCTACCCTAAAGTGTTGACGGAGTTCTGTTGGAATTTGATTTCCATATTTCTTTTTTAGTGTAAGTAATAAATGCTGGCATGAAGGCGACATTTTCTCCTGACTATGTGTATAACGAGCATAAAAAAATAAATAGATCTTTTCAAACCAGTCTTTACTCCATTTCAAGGCCTTCATTTTACGATATTGTTCTTCTGAAGAATCCAACTCACATTTATCAGCTCCTTTTTGAAAAAACATATGTACATTACGATAATAGTCGGCCAAAGCACACTGTTTACTATGACAAATAAATCCGGCAAAGGCTGACAACAGCCAAATCCATATACCCCAAGATGGCGTAAGCCGTAAACTGATAAAGAAATAAATTGAGAAAAACCATACATCTCCGGCAAATCCGTCAAGGATACGTCCCAAAAGACTTTTCTTTCCCGTCATACGAGCAAGTTGCCCATCTGCACAATCATACCAATTTGCCCATATCAGTAAAAAAATCCCCCACAGAGTATGAGATAAATCATCATAATAAAACATATACCCCGACAAGGCCCCTAATATGATAGAAACGATTGTCACTACATTAGGATGTATATGTAATTGCTTAAAAAACAATGCCCACAAATAGCCGCAAGAACGAGTTACATATATTTCAAAAAAACCTTCTGTATCTTCCGACTTTAATGTAGACTTTATACCTTGTACCAAAGAACTAAACCACATGATTTATTTAAGCTTCTAAATACGTTTACTTTTCAGACTATTCTTATTACCAAATTTCATTAATCCGATACCTAAAATTATCCAGACCAATTCACGAAGCCGCATTATCAGCCCCATATACACACCGTAAGCATATGGCATTGACAATCCACCTACAGCCAAAGCAAAACCGCCCTCCCGACCTCCTAACTGCATCGGTAAAAAGAACAAAGCATTAGCAAACAAAGAGGTAAAAGCCAATATTAGAATACAATCCCAATAGCTAATCGTATCTGTAAAAATCGATAATATAAAATAAATCTCAGCACATGATAAAACCCGCGCAAAAAACTCAGCTCCCAAAGATGTATAAAAAGTTACACGATGTTTGCTATGTAATTCCGCTATCTGATCATCAATTCGTTGAAGTGTTTCTTGCTTCTTTTCAGCAAAATTTATAGCCCAACGCTTCAAAAAAAACACCCTTTGCAACAATCGGATACAACGCATCGCCAACCCCTGCCGATAACCTTTCATAAAGAAATAAACTCCCATTAAACAAAAGATGCCGGAAAATGCCAAAAACAATGACAGACTCCATTGAAGGTGATGAAAGTATAAAACGAGATAGAGAAGGATAGAGAAAAGCCAAAAACAAAAGTGAGAAAAAATATGCATCATTACATATAATATCACACTAGAGGTGGCTTTTTCTACTCCAACATAAGGAGCTAACTCCATAATGCGATAAGGTTCCCCCCCCATCAGCCCAACGGGAGTAGTTGCATTCAACGCAAAGCCCGTTACCGTATATTTATATACACGCCAATAAGGTATTTTATCACCTCTAAAACCATCGTGTATAATGATATACCAGGCTCCAGCATTAAGCAAATAAATTAAAACCCATAAAAAGATAACCACCGGAAAACAAAGACCTGCTTTCCGGAGGCTATCTGTCAGTTCTGCATAGGACACGTCAAACGTAAGAAGCATGACGGCTATGGCAACTATGCCAAAAAGCAGAAACAGATTCCTATATTTGCTCTTCATCTACCGTATCCAGTTTCAGTTTATCGCTATCGTCACGCTTTTCATAATATTGCTTGCGCAACGGATGTGCACTGATTTCTTTTTCTATACAACGATTACGGAAAACATCCAGCGCTACATATATTGCTTGACGGAATGAATCCTCTGAAGCAACTCCCTGACCCGCAATATCATAGGCTGTTCCATGAGCAGGAGAAGTACGCACAACAGGAAGACCCGCTGTAAAATTGACCCCCTCATCCATAGCCAAAGCCTTAAACGGAGCCAGGCCTTGATCGTGATACATTGCTAAAATACCATCAAAATAGCGATAGTTTCCAGAACCCATAAAACCGTCTGCCGGATAAGGGCCAAAACACTGTACACCACGTTTTATCATTTCTTCCATCGCTGGAATGATAACCGTTTGCTCTTCACTTCCAATCAGTCCACAGTCACCAGCATGAGGATTCAGTGAAAAGACTGCTATACGAGGATTGTCAATGCCGAAATCCTGTTTTAAGGAACGATGGAAAATAGTCATTTTTTCCATGATTAATTCCTGAGTCAAATCTTTTGAAATCTCGCTGACAGGCACATGTCCAGTAACCAAAGCTACTCTGAAATCATCTTTTAATAAAATCATCAGAGCCTTCTGTCCATTTCCTACACGTTCTTCTATATATTCAGTATGACCGGGAAAATGAAAATTCTCCGACTGTATCGTGTGTTTGTTGATTGGAGCTGTTACCAATACATCAAACAATCCTTCACGATATTCCTTCAAAGACATTTCCAGTGCAGCTAATGCAGCACGTCCTGCTTCCTGAGTAGGCTTAGCTAATTCCACCTTCAGTTCATCTTCGGTACAATTTACAATATTGACACGTCCTTCCTGAGCTTCGGATGCAGAATTGATAATACTAAAGTTTGTCTGAATATCCATCGCTTTACGATGGTATGCAGCAACTTTAGGCGATCCGTAAATTACTGGAGTACACAAATCCAACATAGTGGGATCAGAAAAGGCTTTCAGTATTACTTCATACCCTACTCCATTTATATCTCCGTGGGTGATTCCCACAATTATCTTACGTTCTTCCATGCTTCTTATTTATTGCTTGTTTGTTCAGCTTTATGTTCTACTTTTTCTTCGGTTAACGTACTATCAACCGGCAGTTCTGAAACAGCCTGTTCTGAAGGTAACTTCAATGTATACAATGCTGCATTCAACCGACGGATCTGATCTCGTTTCAATTTACCCGGATTATAGACAAACCCTTCTACAACTACTACACGAGCATTTGCACGGTCAACTCTCATATGCGATACAAACGGGCCACCCATTGCATCATTTTTCATTTCCCATAGTCCACGGGCCTCAAAAGCATAATCTCCCTTTACTGCTATATTTCTAACTTCAACAAATGCAGAATCAGCAGTTTCCATATACATACCTTCACGCTCTCCCGGGATATTCACTTTCATTACAGAATCACGTTTGTGTATGAAGTATGCTTTGGTGAAAGTATTTTCATCTCTGAACGGGAAAGTATACATCACAAAATTCATATCATTAAGGTTGGTAGAAGACCAAAAGAAATCTTTACCTTCTTTATATGATTCCATTTCAACAGGCATCCAGATATCACAGTCGAAAAGACTTCCTACCTTAGCAGAAATAGCCTGATTATGTTTTTTCTCTAATGTCTTTATCTCACGGTTCATTTCTGCCCGAGTAAAGAAATCGATAATCACATTTCCATTTTGAGAAACATAGTTTGCAAATTCTTCCTGATTTGGGGCCTGAATGACCATAATCATCTGAGGTGAAGCATATACATCACGCGAGTATTTGAACTTTACCTGAGTATACAGCTGCGGATTGATGTCTACCATAATTATATTACGGAACAGACGCATTGTCCGGTCATAATACGCAGTTCGCACTCTTGAGATACGGAAAGAGCGTTCCGGCTGAGGCAATCCTGGAACATCCGTGTCCAACACATGAAAAAGAGCACTATCCGGACTCATCCAACAGTCATCATCGGCAACAACCAAAATTTCATAAGGACGACCACTGGAAGCCGGAGTTATCAGACTTTTTCCTTCCCCTTTACAAGAAGCTAATGCTAGCACAACAAGTGCCAAACTCAGATAAAAGGCTAAACGCTTCATATTTTTTTCTTTTAGTTAGTTTCTTTATTTTTTTCAGCTTGCCGTTTCGCCGTAGACAGCATGCCACAAGCAGCAAAAATATCCTCTCCTCTCGATGCGCGAATTGTTGCAAAAACTCCATGCTGTGTCAAATAATCACGGAACGCAAGCATAGACTCCATATCCGTACCTTCCAAATCTACATTTGGGATAGCATGGAAACGTATCAAATTGATACGGCAATCCAACCCTCGTAAAAGCTTTATCAATTCTTTAGCATACAGCATACTGTCATTTACTCCCTTGAAAACGATGTATTCAAAAGACAAACGACGCTGTTTGCTAAAATCATAGTGCCTGAGAATATCAATAATTTCAGTAATAGAAAATGCTTTCTCGGCAGGCATCAGTTCTCTTCGCTGTGCAGGGAACGGAGAATGCAGGCTCACAGCCAAATGACAGTCACTTTCTTCCAAGAAACGCTCTAAGCCTTTACGCAAACCTACAGTAGAAACAGTTATACGTTTCGGACTCCAAGCATATCCATAATCAGCTGTAAGAATTTCAAGTGAACGTAATACCGCATCCAGATTATCAAATGGTTCTCCCATTCCCATAAAAACGATATTCGTAAGCTTATCACGTTCCGGAATAGAATAAATCTGATTCAGTATTTGAGTAGGTGTCAAACTATTCGTATATCCCTGCTTGCCTGTCATGCAAAACTTACAATTCATTTTACATCCTACCTGCGAGGAAACACATAATGTAGCACGGTCTTCGTCAGGAATATACACAGATTCAATGTAATCACCTTCAGGAGTACAAAACAAATATTTTACAGTCCCGTCTACAGAACGCATCTCATGAATCGGAGCGGTAACCCCTATCTCATAGTTTTCTTTCAGCCTTTCACGATTTTTCAGCGATAAGTTTGTCATATCATCTATTGAAAAGACTTTCTTATCGTATAACCATGCAACAATTTGTTTTGCCGTAAATCCAGGCATACCCAAACCATGCACAATACCTTGTATTTCGCTCAGTGTTTTCCCCAACAAGGGAATTTTTACATCAGCCATTCTTTCTTTGTTTTTGCACACGTTCTACAAATAATCTGTACAAAAGGATTCTCCATTCTATACAATTAGCGTACAAAGTTAGACAAAAATAAGATATATTCTCTATCTTTGCCACTATAAATGTATTAAATATGAATAAAACAATCACATGTTTCATTCCATACGGAAGTGAAAATCAAATTAATAAAACAATAAGACACCTACAGGAATGTTCTACAGTAGACAGGATATTCTTACTGCCAACATCTCCTGTTCCCAATTTGAGCTTACCCGATAAATGCTATATATTGCCGTCCTCAGCTCCCGAATCTGTTGAAAGATACAAGCAAGTTGCTCTTTATGCAAATACTCCTTTTACCCTTATCTGCACACAGGTACAAGATTTGGAATTTGGCTACATGGCATTAGAACGTATGTGCGACTACCTTTCAGCACCTCAATGCAGTATGGTATATGCAGACCATTACAAAACTATAAAAGGAGAACGGACACCTCATCCGGTTATCGACTACCAACTTGGAAGTGTGCGGGATGATTTTGACTTCGGCTCCTTACTCATGTTCCGTACCGATTATCTTAAAAGAGCAATCAACGAAATTGAGGCTGAAAAAGAGTACCAACATTCCGCATTATATGCTTTGCGATTAGCTCTTTCAAGATACGGAGAACTTACACACATACGAGAGTTTCTTTATACAGAAACCGAGATAGACTTACGAAAGTCAGGTGAAAAACAGTTTGATTATGTAGACCCGCGTAACCGTCAGGTACAAATCGAACGTGAAGAGGTTTTTACCCGGCATCTAAAAAAAATCGGAGCTTATCTTAAACCCAGCATGATGACAGTTGATTTAAAAGAAGGAGAATTCTCTCATGAAGCATCAATAATCATTCCGGTGCGCAACCGTGCACGCACAATAAACGATGCCATACGTTCTGTCTTAGAACAGGAAACTAGCTTTCCTTTCAATCTGATTATCATAGACAATCATTCTACCGACGGAACCAGTGAAATCATAGAACAATATAAAAATGACAATAGAGTTATACACCTGATTCCCGAACGAACCGATTTAGGTATTGGTGGATGCTGGAATCTAGGTATTAACCACCCACAGTGCGGTCGTTTTGCTATACAGCTAGACAGCGATGATTTGTACAGCAGTCCGCATACCCTACAAACCATCGTTGACAAGTTCTACAAGGAACAATGTGCAATGGTTATTGGTTCATACCGCATGACCGACTTTACGCTGCAAGCCTTGCCTCCCGGAGTAATCGACCATAAAGAATGGACAGATGAGAACGGACATAATAATGCGTTACGCATCAATGGATTAGGAGCTCCCCGAGCATTCTTCACCCCATTACTGAGGAAAATTCGTGTACCAAACACCAGTTACGGAGAAGACTACGCTCTAGGACTTGCATTTTCACGCCAATATCGCATTGGACGTATCTATGATGTTCTTTATCTATGCCGTCGTTGGGAAGGAAACTCTGATGCAGCCTTAAGCATCGAAAAAATAAATCAGAACAATAATTATAAAGACAGTCTCCGTACACTGGAAATTAAGTTGCGTCAAGCAATGAATAAAAAAAGACAAGCAGGGGACCTCTTTATCGAAAACCAATTAGCAAAATGGCAGACAGCACGCACTAACCACGAAGCACTCAATCAAATAGAAACGCGTCGGTTCGAGTTAGCAGGAAATACGATAACTGTACAATTCAATCCAGCACGTGCTGTTTCTACATGCGCAAAAGTCGATAAATCATCTATAGAAGCACGAAAATGCTTTCTTTGTCCGGAAAACAAGCCCAACGAACAAGATGAAATAATCATTTCATTAGACGAACCGTTCAGCTTACGGATCAATCCATACCCGATACTTCCCGGACACCTTACCATTTCCAGTTTAAAACATCAGGATCAGGTATTGGCAGATAAAACGATACGTCAGCTTCCAGGAAAACTGATCAGCTGGCTGGAAGAATATTTTGCATCCGGTTATGTCCTATTTTACAATGGGGCTAAATGTGGAGCCTCAGCTCCGGATCATTTCCATTTTCAGGCAGTAAAACAAAGCGATGTGCCGGTCATCCAGCAATGGGAAAGACTCATGGAAACAGCTGTCAGAGAAAAAGAAATAAAAACAGAAAACGGTAACACTTATTCTTCTTTCCAAATAACCAGTTACATCTGTCCGATCCAAGTATTTATCTGTAATCATTCAGCAGATATATTACCTGAAATGATTAACCAATACTTAGAATCACTTCCTTTGCACGAGGGAGAAAGCGAACCCAGATACAATTTATTTGCATGGCAGGACAAACAAAGAGGGTTCACGATGGCTTATTTTCCACGAGAAGAACATCGCCCGGCCTGCTATACAGCAACAAGAGGAGAGCAACTGTTAGTCAGCCCTGGAGCACTTGACATGGCAGGTTTATTAGTAACTCCGCGTAAAGAGGATTTTGATAGAATAACCGAATCAGATATTACAAAGATATACAAAGAAGTAGCATACCATAATTAAACACATAGAGCATAATGAAAGAACCAGAAATAAGTGTGGGTATCGTCAATGCCCAAGAGATACATTTTACCCTTAATTCTCATTTCCTGGCAAAAGGTGAAACTGTAACCGGTAACCAAGTCGTATCTTTTAGTGAAGGAGGAATCCTATGGAATGGCAATGTATATCGAGAACTTACATTCACTCCTGTAGAAGATGAAGCCTCTTTCTCCTTATACGACGTAACGATTGGCATCAATTTCCATTGGGAGCGTCAGGAAACGCAGCATTTCAACGGAACTTTGAAGTTGGTTGTAGATGAAGGAAAAATCACAGCTATCAATATTTTACCGGCAGAAGATTACCTGATAAGTGTGATTTCTTCTGAGATGAATGCTACATCCTCTCCCGAGTTTTTAAAAGCTCATGCTGTAATTTCAAGAAGTTGGCTATTGGCGCAAATTGAAAAACGCAAAGCAATGAGCAAACACGATAACGGTTTTTTCTCCTTTATAAAGACTGACACTGAATACATCCGCTGGTACGACCGCGAAGATCATACTATTTTTGATGTCTGTGCAGACGATCATTGCCAGCGTTACCAAGGCATTACGAAGGCATCCAATAAGAATGTTGTAGAAGCGGTCAAAGCAACTCAAGGCCAAGTATTAATGTACAAAAACTGTATTTGTGATGCACGTTTCTCTAAATGCTGTGGAGGAGTCAGTGAGGTTTTCGATACCTGCTGGGAAGAGAAAAACTACCCTTATCTCAGTGCTATACGTGATACAAAAGAGGAGAGAAGTTTTCCTGACTTGACTCAAGAAAGTGAAGCTGAGAAATGGATTAAAAGTACCCCTGACAGTTTTTGCTACACTCATGATAAAAATATCATTTCACAGATACTTAACAACTACGATCAGGAAACAACCAATTTCTATCGCTGGAAAGTTCGCTATACTCAGGAAGAGCTTGCAGAACTGATTCGCAGCAATACAAAGAACGATTATGGAAAGATTGTCGATCTCATTCCCGTTGAACGAGGAAAATCAGGACGTATCTGCAAGCTGAAAATAGTAGGTACAGAAAAGACACTTATCATAGGCAAAGAACTGGAAATACGCCGTACACTCTCTCCTACTCACTTATTCAGTTCTGCATTTATCGTAGAAAAAGGAGAAACGGATGCCGAAGGAATACCTGCATGGTTCGAACTTACTGGTGCCGGATGGGGACATGGTGTAGGCCTTTGCCAAATCGGTGCAGCCGTCATGGGTGAGCAGGGCTATAATTACAACGAAATTTTGCTTCATTACTATAAAGGGGCAGATATAAGAAAACTGTATTAATATTTTCAATATGAAAAAACAATCTCCCTGGTCGTGGGTTCCAACGCTTTACTTTGCTGAGGGATTACCTTATATAGCAGTCATGACTCTGTCGCTTGTCATGTATAAGCGCATGGGAATTTCAAATACAGAAGTAGCTCTTTATACGAGTTGGCTGAACCTGCCATGGGTCATCAAACCATTATGGAGCCCGTTTGTCGATTTGCTCCGTACCAAACGCTGGTGGGTAACTCTCATGCAGCTATTTATCGGAGCAGGTCTTGCAGGTATTGCCTTTACTATACCTACCGAACATTTTTTCCAGACTACACTTGCCATATTCTGGCTCATGGCTTTTAGTTCCGCAACTCATGATATTGCAGCAGACGGATTTTACATGCTCGGCTTAACGACTCATGAACAGGCTTTGTTTGTCGGAATCAGAAGCACTTTTTACCGTATAGCAACCATTGCCGGACAAGGTTTGTTGGTCATGATAGCCGGATATCTGGAAAAAACAACCGGAAGCATTCCCTACTCATGGAGCATCACGTTCCTCATCATGGCAGGAATATTTCTTGCGCTATGGCTCTATCATGCCTTTATTTTGCCACGTCCTGCAAATGACAAGGCAGCAGTAGAAACATCAGCCTCTGGACTACTTAAAGAGTTTTTGCTGACATTCCGCTCGTTTTTCCGAAAAGAGCAGGCTGGTATTGCTATATTATTCATGCTTCTGTACCGGTTACCGGAAGCACAACTGACTAAGATGAGCATTCCTTTCCTGCTTGATCCGGTTTCTGAAGGCGGATTAGGCATGACGACCGAACAAATAGGATTTACACAAGGTACAGTCGGCATTATCGGACTGATGTTAGGAGGTATATTGGGAGGTATGGCAGTCGCACGGCACGGACTGAAACAATGGCTATGGTATATGGTATGGGCTATCTCACTGCCCGACATTGTATATGTATTTTTAAGCTACTTCCCCGAAACGAATCCCTTATGGATAAACATATGCATCTTTATTGAGCAGTTTGGCTATGGATTCGGTTTCACTGCTTACATGCTTTACCTCATTTATTTTTCCCGAGGGACTCACAGTACCGCACATTATGCCATTTGTACAGCTTTCATGGCACTGGGAATGATGCTTCCAGGCATGATAGCCGGATGGATGCAGGAGCTTCTGGGATACCAGCACTTCTTCCTCTGGATCATGGTATGCTGTGCCGCAACCTTTGGTGTAACAGCTCTACTGAAAATAGATCCTGAATTTGGGAAAAAACAGACCGAATAAACGACTTCAATACACACCGACAAATGAGAAAAAACGTCACCGGAAATTATCGAATTTCCGGTGACGTTTTTTCTCATTCATGGTGACAAATACATACCATGTACTTATAAAGTCATCAATTCTTCTTTTCCAGCTCCCGCAGGTTTTCCATTTTCTTAGTCTCCAAGAATTCATAGATGCCACACAAGTGTTCTTTCACACGCTGATTACCGAACTCGTATACCTTGGTAACCAATCCGTCAAGGAAGTCACGGTCGTGCGAAACAACAATCAGTGTTCCATCAAAATCCATCAGAGCCTGTTTCAGAATATCTTTTGTCTTCATGTCAAGATGGTTAGTCGGCTCGTCCAGAATAAGCAGGTTAACCGGCTCCAGCAGCAATTTAATCATAGCCAGACGCGTACGTTCTCCTCCTGAAAGTACCTTTACTTTCTTCATCGACTCTTCCGGCCCGCCAAACATAAACGCTCCCAGCAAGTCGCGTATCTTGTTTCGGATTTCCCCTTTTGCCACATCATCGATAGTCTGGAAGACAGTCAGGTTTTCATCCAGCAACGATGCCTGATTCTGAGCGAAGTAACCAATCTGCACATTGTGTCCCAATGTAAGTGTTCCCTCGTGCTCTATCTCTCCCATAATACATTTCACAAGCGTAGACTTACCTTCTCCATTCTTTCCCACAAAAGCAACTTTATCGCCACGTTCTATGGTAAGATTTGCATTATGGAACACCACATGATCACCATAAGTTTTGCCTACTCCTTCCATAATAACCGGATAACTTCCGCTTCGGGGTGAAGGAGGGAATTTGAGTCGGAGTGCCGAAGTATCTTCTTCATCAACTTCAATAAGTTCCAGTTTCTCCAGCATCTTTACGCGACTCTGTACCTGAAGTGTCTTACTGTATGTTCCTTTGAAACGCTCAATAAAGTCTTTCGTTTCCTGAATCATCTTCTGCTGTTCTTCGTATTGCTTCATCTGCTGTTCACGACGTTCCTTACGCAATACAAGATACTGCGAATAGTTTACCTTATAGTCGTAAATACGTCCCATCGTCACTTCAATGGTACGTGTAGTAATATTGTCGACAAACTTACGGTCGTGACTGATAACCACCACAGCCTTGGCACTGTTAATCAGAAATTCTTCCAACCAGCCGATAGATTCAATATCCAGGTGATTAGTCGGCTCGTCCAGCAATAATACATCCGGGTTCTGCAACAGCAGTTTGGCCAGTTCGATACGCATGCGCCATCCTCCACTGAAATCACTGGTAGGACGGTTAAAATCCTCACGCATGAAACCCAGTCCGAGCAAAGCCTTCTCTACGTCCTCTTCAAAGTGAGTCATATCGATGGCATAAAACTTCTCGCTCATTGCCGCAACCTTTTCTATCAGCTCCATATACGAATCGCTTTCGTAATCGGTACGGGTAGCCAGCTCGTTGTTCATGCGTTCTATCTCTTCTTCCATTTCACGAAGATGAGCAAAAGCCTGCGATGCTTCCTCGAACACCGTACGTCCATCCTCCGTCATCAGATGCTGAGGCAGATAAGCAACTACGCAGTCTTTAGGAGCCGTCACCTTTCCACGGGTAGGCTGACGTACCCCTGCCAATATTTTCAATAAGGTTGATTTCCCTGCTCCGTTCTTTCCCATCAGGGCGATACGGTCTTTTTCATTAATCTGAAAACTAATGTCACTAAATAAGGTGGTTCCGCCAAATTCGACGGTAAGTCCATCTACTGAAATCATAAAATATTACGTATTAGTATATAAAATTATATCATCTATCTCAAAAGCCGAAACTGCCCGACCGGATTTTTCAATTGTCCGAGGGCCAGTCCCTTTAAAGAAACCATTTTCACTGACAACAGGTTTTCCGCTACAATGCTTTCCGGCGCACAATTACCCCAGACTGACTATTTCCTGTAAAATCCGGACTGCTGAATTCACATCAGTAATATCTTTCACAATCATGCTGCGGCGTCCGTTCTGTTCACGCAGGTTGCATACTCTCGGATACTTTGCCATATAGTCGATTATCTTTCCAAAAGCAGCACTCTGATAATACGGACTGTCCGGATTGCTTACAAAATAAAGAATCATCTTGCCACCTTTCAGTACAGCTTTTTCCACTCCCAAACGTTTTGCCAGGCGACGAAGAGGCACAATACGAATCAACTCTTCTCCTTCAGGCGGAATCTTTCCAAATCGGTCAATCAGACGTTCCTTGAAAGCCTCCACATCACGGTCGAGTTCCAGTTTGTCCAGTTCACGATAAAGCAACATTCGTTCACTGCTGCTCGGAATATATTCGTTAGGGAACAATAATTCCAAATCGCTTTCTACGGTACATTCGTCCACAAAATCTTCGCCACTGATTTTTTCTTCTCCTGCTTTTATCTCGTCGGCATAAAGTTCTGCAAACTCATCATTCTTCAATTCGGTTACAGCTTCCGACAGAATCTTCTGATAGGTTTCATATCCCAAGTCTGCTATAAAACCACTTTGTTCAGCTCCCAGCATATTACCAGCACCACGAATATCCAAATCCTGCATGGCAATGTGTATACCGCTTCCCAAATCGCTAAAGTTTTCGATGGCTTGAAGACGGCGTTTGGCTTCGGGGGTAAGCGATGACAACGGAGGAGCCAGCAAATAACAGAAAGCTTTTTTGTTGCTTCGTCCTACACGTCCGCGCATCTGGTGCAAGTCACTCAACCCAAAGTTCTGTGCCTGATTAATGATAATCGTATTGGCGTTCGGAATATCAATTCCACTTTCGATGATAGTAGTTGCAAGCAACACATCATAATCATAGTTTACAAAACCGAAGATTATCTTTTCCAGCTCTTCAGGCTGCATCTGTCCATGTCCGATACATACACGGCAATCAGGAATATTGCGCACAATCATTGCTTTTAGTTCCATCAGGTTCTGAATGCGGTTGTTCACAAAAAATACCTGTCCGTTCCGGCTCATCTCGAAGTTTATCGCTTCCGTTATTATCTCTTCGTTAAACGTATGCACCTCCGTCTGTATCGGATAGCGGTTGGGCGGCGGTGTCTGTATAACCGACAGATCACGAGCCCCCATCAACGAAAACTGCAGTGTACGCGGAATGGGTGTTGCTGTCATGGTCAGTGTATCTACATTGACCTTTATCTGACGCAATTTTTCTTTTACACTTACTCCAAACTTTTGTTCTTCATCGATAATCAGCAAACCCAGATCATGGAACTTTACACTTTTACCGATAATCTTATGCGTACCTATCAAAATATTGACAGTACCAGCTTCCAGCTCCTTCAGAATACGGGATGTATCTTTAGCTGTACGGGCACGGCTCAGATATTCTACCTTACAAGGCATCCCTTCCAGACGTTTACAGAAAGTCTGGTAGTGCTGATAAGCCAATACAGTAGTAGGAACAAGCACAGCAACCTGCTTATTGTCGGCCACGGCTTTAAAAGCGGCACGTATGGCAACTTCTGTTTTTCCGAAGCCCACATCACCACACACAAGGCGATCCATCGGACGATCGCTCTCCATATCGGCTTTTACTTCCTGAGTAGCTTTCAACTGGTCGGGAGTGTCCTCATAGATAAAGCTTGCCTCCAGTTCATGCTGCATAAAACTGTCCGGACTATATTTAAACCCTTTTTCCTGCTTACGCTGTGAATAAAGTTTAATCAAATCACGGGCAATATCCTTAATCTTAGTCTTGGTACGTTCCTTGATCTTTTCCCATGCTCCCGTACCCAATTTACTGATACGAGGCTGTTCACCTTCTTTGCCCTTATATTTGGAAATCTTATGCAGAGAATGAATAGAAACAAATACCACATCATCGTTCTGATAAACCAGCTTAATAACTTCCTGCGTTGTATTCCCGTTCGGGATACGCACAAGTCCGGCAAACTTTCCGATTCCATGATCAATATGCACCACATAATCACCCGGTTCGAACATGTTAAGCTCTTTCAAAGAAAGTGCAACCTTACCACTTCTTGCCTTATCACTGCGCAGATTATATTTATGAAAACGGTCGAATATCTGATGATCGGTAAAAATACAGCAATGCAACGTGTGATCGACAAATCCTTCATGCAAAGTACGGTCTACAGCTGTAAAATCTATTTTATCACCACGCTCACGAAAGATATCTGCCAGTCGGTCCGTCTGTTTTACACTGTCAGAACATATATAAATGGAATATCCCCGCTGTAAATAATCTGTCAATGAACTTGCTACCAAATCGAAATTCTTATGGAAAATAGGCTGTACAGACGTATTGAACTTCAGTGTAGCCTGAGGTGTCCCCGTTGCCTTGTGTCCGAAATCAATCCGCCGGAACTCCAGTGATTCTACCGTAAACTCAGCACCGTCTATCAGCTTCCGCTCCAGGTTCATCAACTCAGTCTGCTCTCCCTCATATGCGGTCAGTGCCTGAGGCGAGAGAGCCTCATCATGAATTATCTGGATACGTTCGCGTACCCACAATAAATCTTTTACCCATAAAACAGTTTCACGTGGAATAAAGCTCAGGAAACTGATATCGCCATCCATAGCCTGTGCCAGTTCCGGAACAATACTTACCGAATCTTTTTTCTCACGCGACAACTGGCTTTCTACCTCAAAGGTACGTATACTATCTATCTCATCACCGAAAAAGTCTACTCGGTAAGGATATTCAGAAGCGAAAGAATAGACGTCGATGATACTACCGCGTGTAGCGAACTGTCCCGGTTCATATACATAGTCAACATGCTCGAAGCCATAATCCGAAAGTGTTTTGGTAATTTCATCCGTATCAATGTGCTGTCCGACAGTCAGCTTCAGTGTTCTGTCACTCAGTATATTCGGTGAAACGACCTTCTCGGCAAGCGCATCGGGATAAGTTACAACTGTTACTGGTTCATTCTTTTCCAGCCTGCTCAACACTTCAGTACGGAGTATTTCATTGGCTGCATCTTTTTGACCGTATTTAATAGCCCTGCGATAAGATGAAGGGAAAAATAAAATCTGTTCATCACCGTTCACCTGCACCATATCATGATAAAAATATCCGGCTTCCTCCTGATCATTCAAGACAAAAAGATATACGCCCGGTACCGACTTGATAAAGCAGGAAGCAAACAACGATGCGCACGAAGCATGTGTTCCCTCTAAAAATACAGTACGGATATCATTATTTTTTAAAGTATTCGCCAATCCTTCCAAGGCCGGATGACGAGTATAACGCGATTGAAGTTCTGTTATTCCCATTGTTATCATCAATAGTATAGTCACATCTTCCTGACCTCGCCGGCAGAAGATTACTCATATAATAAACAATGCAAAATTATAAAATAATTTCAGTACAGAAGAATATAAACCCGAGCTTGAAGAAAAACAAAAGCTTTTTTAGATTTTCAAAATAAGAAATTTTATCCATAAAAACGGAAAGAATGAATAACTTTGCAGAAAAACCAATATCTTAACAACAAAAAGATAAATAAAGGAAATGACAAGGTTTAAGAAAATAGTAGCGGTAGACGAAACGCTGCTTAATGAAGAAGCCCTACAACAGCTGCAAAAGCTGGGAGAAGAAGTAGTGGTATATCATGATTTTCCACAAGACGAACATATCGTAACCGAGCGTATCGGTGATGCCGACTGCCTGTTAGTATCATTCCGTACACCTATCAGAAAAAGTGTACTCGATGCCTGCCGCAATATACAATACATAGGCATGTGCTGCACACTCTATAACCCGGAAAGCTGTAACGTGGATGTTATAGAAGCCCAACGAAGAGGAATTACCGTGCTCGGAGTAAAAGATTATGGCGACGAAGGAGTTGTAGAGTATGTAATAAGCGAACTGGTACGATTATTACACGGATTTGGAGGCATACGCTGGCGTAAGGAAAGTACTGAACTGACCAGACGGAAGATAGGAATCATCGGAATGGGTAAAACCGGACGAATGGTTGCCGATGCGCTGAAGTTTTTCGGAGCAGAAGTCAGCTACTTCAGCCGCCACAGAAAAGCAGATGCAGACAACGCCGGATTTGTGTACATGCCACTCGATGAACTGTTGGATAAAAATGAAATAATCTGCACATGTATTCCTCGTAACAATTATCTGCTGGGAAAAAGAGAATTTTCCATTTTAGGCAATAACAAAATTGTAGTGAATACTTCAGTAGGACCGACATTCGATGTTGCTGCCATGAAAGATTGGCTGAATGAGTCACCCGACAATTATTATCTTTGTGACGCGACAGGAATGGGCAACGTATACGAAGAACTGAAATCATGCAGTAATCTTTTATATACGCCCTATATTTCAGGAAAGTCCATACAAAGTGTCGAAAGACTTTCACAAAAAGCTTTGGCCAACATAGAGTCTTACCTTACGGCATCAGCCAATAATAAATAATACTTTAATATTATTCGACCAATCAACTATATGTACAACGACATCATTGAATTTCTTGATAACAAACGGCTTAAAGAAGCTCTTGTACAACTTACAGCTTTGGCGCATGAAGCAGACAACTGGCAATTAAGTTCTGAAATAGAAAGTTTGCAGACTACTTACAGTTATATGCTGCAATATGCGGCACAGGGTATGGAAGATCCGGAACGCAACAAATTATACCATCAGTTACTCCGTACAGCATACGAACTTGCCGACCGCACCGAAGCCACACGTAAATATCGTACTGGAACAGGATATATGCATGGAAAATATTACAGTTTTCAGCAAATTCCACCACATTCTTATCAGGAAATCTGTCTCAGTCTTGAAGCTTTCAGCGAAAATCTGGGAATGGCTCAGATAACAGTCATGGACGAAGAACGGCGTAGTGAAACAGTTAACAAGCTATATATCGAGCATGAAAAGTATGTTACTGAGTTATTCGATATAATATGGATTTCTACACATTGGACAGATGAAGACTTGTCGGGTACAAATTCCATATTGGAATCACTGCTCGTTCCTGCCAACGATGTAGCTGTAATGATAAGTGCAGTCACTTTAAGCCTGATACAAGTATTCGACAGCCGGAAGTTCCAATTCCTTATTAAGGCATATCAGACACACAGCGAAACAATAGTTGTCCAACGTGCTTTGATTGGAATTGCTCTGACAGCCTATTATCAAGAAAAAAGGTTAAAGCTATATCCGGATCTGCAAGCAGCCTTATCATTACTAAGCGACTCTACCCCGATCATTAAGGAACTGAACAAACTTCAGACCCTCCTGCTCCTTTCCCGTGAAACGGAAAAGATAGAAAAGAAACTGCGTGAAGAAATTATACCCAACATGAAGATTTCTCCGGAAATGCTGAACCAAAATCAGAAAATCATTGATCTGGAGGATTTGGAAGACAAGAATCCTGAATGGGAGAAAGAGATGAAACGTGTCGAAGAAAGTATACGCGAACTGGGAGAGTTACAGCTGGAAGGAGCAGATACCTACCTGAGTGCCTTTGCCCAACTGAAATCGTATCCGTTTTTCCGTCAGGCAGCACACTGGTTTTATCCATTCGACCGCCAGCATCCCGACATTGTGAAACTATTCACCAATCACAAGTCTACAGAAGGCAAATCGCTTATAAATCTGCTTATGGAATCAACCATGTTCTGCAATTCGGATAAATATTCTTTCTGTCTTGCTTTAAAGGATATTCCCAAACAGCAATTAGAGATGTTTACGGCAGAAGCTACCGAACAAAACCAAATACTGAAAGAAGGAAGCGAACAATTTGCAGAAACAATAAAAGGAGAAAAAAAGCCAAGCAATATCAGCCGTCAGTACATACACGACCTGTACCGCTTCTTCAAGTTATGGATGTATCGCAGTGAAATGCACGATATCTTTACAGACGATTTGTCACTCTGGAAATGTGAAGCTCTGAAACCGTTGATGCATACTCCGGAAAACCTGAAACAAATAGCCGACTATTTATTTTCTAAAGACTATTTTCAGGAAGCATGCACGATATATTATGACGAATTATGCAACAAGGGAAAAGGCGATGCCGACTCCTGGCAAAAGGCCGGATTCTGCCTTCAGAAAATGAAAAAATACACCGAAGCATTGCAGGCTTACGCTCAGGCAGATTTATTGAAACCTGAACATATATGGACGTTAAAGCAAATGGCACAATGCCATAAGAAATTACATCATTATCAAGAAGCACTCGACTGTCTGTACAAAGTAGAAACAATGCAACCCGACAACTTGAATTTGCTTCTGCAAATAGGACAATGTCTTGCCAGCCTGCACATGTACGACAAAGCTTTGTCTTATTTCTTCAAAGTGGAATATATGGAAACTGCTCCGGCAAATGCACAAAGAGCCATCGGATGGTGTTATTTCATGACAGGAAAATATGCTGAAGCTGCCCGTTTCTTCGATAAACTGCAACAGGCTGACGAAGTGCTGACTTCCGACTGGCTGAATGCCGGACACGTATATCTGGCACAAAACAATATACCCAAAGCACTGGAATGCTACAGACAGGCAGAAAATCATTGCCAAAGTCACGATGAATTCATACAGCTTTACTTAGCAGACAAGGAAGCCTTGCTGCAACAAGGCATATCAGAAGAAAATATTTATCTGGTTCCAGATATGCTCTAACACAAAAATCCCCTTCTTCAGTTTTGCTCAATACATGGAAAACCGAGGAAGGGGATTTTGTATCGTAATATTCAGAATCAGATAGTCATTTTAAGAATCTTACCACCCCATTCCGGTAAGTCAACAGCAACAGGCTTATCACTTGCGAATGAGATCGTTTCGGCTTTTCCCGACAACAGATCCGTTGCCTGAACTGTTTTATATTCCGGTATCTGCAAATATTCGAAAGCATGATAAGGAATGTTCACAGACAGATGGACGGGCATATTGTCGAAATTCACCAAAACCAGCAATACTTCATTTTCATACTTACGGATAAATACATACTGACGGTGCTCATTCATCAGCCAGTTTCCTTTATTCGCATACATCAGATCGAAAAATGCTCCATGTGATATAGCCTTTTCCTCACGGCATAAATTCAGGACATGCTGATAAAAACTGCGAAGCTCCTTTTCCTTATCATTCAGTAAATGCAAATTATAACGTCCGTGATTACTCCACCGGCGGATAGTATCCACACTCCAGTAATCAAAAATAGTAGTTCGTCCGTCACGGCCACTGAATCCTTCGCTATCCATTCCTCTTTCTCCCAGTTCCTGACCAAAATAAATCATCATAGGATTGGTGTTCATACAAGCCGAAACCAGCAAAGCAGGAAGAGCCTTACGTGCATCGCCTGCAAAGAAATCGGAAGCAATACGCTGTTCATCGTGATTTTCCAGGAAGTTCAGCATGTGCGGCTGTATATCGTCCACACTCTGCCAGCAATTTGTAATGGCAGTAGCCGATCCATATCCACAAGTTACGGCACGAAGGGTATCATACAGTCCCACCTTATCGTAAAGATAATCAAAATGCCCGTTGAATATATAATTACGGTATTCGTTCGGATTATAAACCTCAGCGATAAATATAAGTTCCGGATGCTGTTCTTTCACCTGAGGAATAGCCCATCCCCAAAATTCACAGGGAACCATCTCTGCCATATCGCAACGGAAACCGTCTATACCCTTTGCTGCCCAGAACAGCAGGATATCTCTCATCTTATACCAGGTATCGGGAACAGGAGAAAAATGGTTGCCGGTGTTTCCCATGTAATCGACTCCATAATTCAGTTTTACTGTTTCATACCAGTCGTTTTTGTTCGGATAAGCGTCGAAGCGGTTGTTTCCCGTAGCTTTAGCCGGCTGTTCTTCGTACATACCAGCCTGTTCATCATAAAAATCAATTTCTCCGCCTAAACTAGTTCCGGGGATATAATAAAAATTATTGTTTACATCGAAAGCTTTCGAGCTATCATCATCTTCTCCCAAATCCTTCACTCCGTCCGGCTTGGCATACGAATGATACTGACGTGCCACATGGTTTGGCACAAAATCAATTATCACTTTCAATCCATTGTCGTGCGAACGTTTTACCAGCAGTTCAAACTCTTCCATACGGCGGTTTACATCAACAGCCAAATCAGGGTCTATATCATAATAATCGCGGATAGCGTATGGAGAACCTGCCTTACCCTTTATAACAGCAGGATGGTTGCGAGGTATATTGTAAGCTGAATAGTCTGTCTGAGAAGCATGGGCAATAACCCCTGTATACCAAATATGTGTTGCCCCAAGCTTTTTTATCTCATTCAAAGCCTGGTTTGTAAATCCGGCCATCTTACCACATCCGTTTTCCTGCAGGCTGCCATTGTAGGCATTGCGTACCTCTTCATTACCAAACAGGCGGGTAAATACCTGATAAATAATTATTTTCTCACTTTGCTCCATATCATTATTGTATTTTGTCTTCATTTCATATCACCTGAATGAAAAATATCTTTCCTTTTCGTCTTCTTCCAGTCCTTCCAACACTTTTGAAGCTGCAAAATATCCGGCACTGAAAATCTCCTCTGCTTTTTCCAGCTCATAGTTCGAATATGATCCCAAGCCATCGGGAGCTATAACCAGATCAGCCTTTTCCAGTTCGGTAAACGTATTCGCCTGAAACATGAAATGATAAGCCCGAAGAGCAATAGCTGCCAAGTTCTTACTATATTCATCGGCTACCAGCTTGTAGACATTCAGTGCCAAAACCTTATCGCACATATCACGTATCGGTGTCACTGGTACATTCATGAATACTCCCCCGTCGACATAATATGTTCCCCCGATCTTGACCGGAGCAAAAAGTACGGGAATACAACACGAAGCAGCTACCCGACGCGCTATTTCCCCACGTGTAAAATGTACACACTGTCCATGGTCGAAATCGGTAGCTGTCACTACTACTGGTATTTCCAGATCTTCCAGATTACGTGTCCGCAAATTGCTTCTCATAAAATCGATAAAGTAGTCCATCTGAAACAAACTGTCTTTACCGAAACGTATCTTGGCAAGCTCTGTAAACGAACGGTCGGAAAACATCTCCATTATTTCAAACGGCTGTCTGCCATCGGCTATGAATACGCTTACAATAGCTCCCGCACTGGTTCCCGAAAGAATATCAGGGCGAATGTTATGCTCGAACAATGCCTGCAACATTCCCAAATGGGCTATGCCTCTGATAAATCCTCCGCTCAAGGCGAATCCGATATGATATTTTCCGTCTGCCATATATTCAGGTGTAAATAAAATCTTTATTATTTAATGACACGATAATAATCCTGCTTGCGTGGCTTAGGCTGTGCCGGTTCTTCTGCCGGATATCCCAGTGCCAGAGCGCCTATACCTACCAGACCTTCGGGCAGTCCCCACGACTTCATCAGTTCTTTGCCTTCGGAAGTAGAAAACATTTCCCGTTCACGATGAATCCAGCAGCTTCCTAATCCGATAGCATGAGCAGCGAGCATCATGTTTTCCAATACACAACTTCCATCCTGGATAGGATTGTTTGCATCAGCAGGAACAAGTACCAACACATAAGTAGGTGCATCGTAATACGGATTCGAGGTTACTCCCATCACATGAGCGTTCATGCTTGCCAACTGTTTACGCAGCTCTTCGTTCTGTACTGCCACAATATAAGGCGACTGCATGCCTCGTGAAGTAGGAGCATATGTTCCGGCTTCGAGCACTGCCTTCAGTTCTTCATCGGTTATCTGTTCTTTTTTATATTTACGGCAGCTGCGCCGTGTTTTGATAATCTGTAAAAAATCTGTTTCCATAACTTGCTAATAATTGTATAGGTATTATTAAGTTGAAGTCAAAAATACGTATTTTATTCCGATTGACGGATAAATAAATATTTTTTTATTGCAACAGATACAAAAAGAACGTGATATAAATCAGAAAACATGCTGAAATCTTTCCTAAAAATTCAGCATGTTTTTGACAAAAATTGTACAATAAATTCTCATTTTCGTACAAAAAAACAGGTAAATATGCAGGCGTTTCACTAGAAACATGTACATCTTTCATTATCAATAAGTTATCACCAAATTAAAGTTCAGACGAATAGTACAGCATCCATACAATACAGCATAAAAAAACTCCTTTTCTGCAATATCCAGCAGAAAAGGAGTGTGATTCATCTAACAGAAATAACTTTTATCAATTATTTTCCGGACGCAACTTACGGACAGTTACAGCAGTCTGCCACATTTCGCTTTCGCGCAACTGACGAAGTTCTTCATTCAGTTTTTCACGATAATCCGGCTGAGAATTTGAATCGATAGAACGCTGTGCTTCGTGTCCTTCAGCAACCGATTTGTACAGTTTTTCGAATACCGGTTTAGTTGCATCGTGGAACGGAGTCATCCAGTCCAAAGCACCGCGCTGAGCAGTAGTAGAACAGTTGGCATACATCCAGTCCATACCTTTGGCAGCAAACAACGGCATCAATGACTGAGTAAGCTCCTCAACTGTTTCATTGAATGCTTCAGATGGGCTGTGTCCGTGTTCACGCAATGTTTCATACTGTGCCAGCAACAGACCTTGGATTGCACCCATCAATGTACCACGTTCACCGGTCAAGTCAGAAGTAGCTTCACGCTGGAAAGTTGTTTCGAACAAATAACCAGAGCCAATACCAATACCCAATGCAATAGTACGTTCGTAAGCCTTGCCTGTTGCATCCTGATAAATTGCATATGATGAGTTCAAGCCACGACCTTCGAGGAACATAGTACGCAAAGATGTACCAGAACCTTTAGGAGCGACCATGATAACATCGATATCTTTTGGAGGAACTACACCGGTACGATCGTTCCAGGTAATAGCAAATCCGTGAGAGAAATACAATGCTTTTCCAGCAGTAAGATGCGGTTTGATAGTAGGCCATACAGAGATTACGGCTGCATCCGAAAGCAAGCACATGATAACAGTAGCTTTCTGGCATGCTTCTTCGATGCTGAACAGAGTTTCTCCCGGAACCCATCCGTCGGCAACAGCTTTATCGTATGTTTTTCCCTGACGCTGTCCTACGATGACATTGAAACCATTGTCACGCAAATTCAGTGACTGTCCAGGTCCCTGCACACCATAACCGATGACAGCTATCGTTTCATTTTTCATTACCTCACGTGCTTTTTCCAAAGGAAACTCATCGCGGATTACTACATTTTCTGTAACACCGCCAAAATTCATTTGTGCCATAATTACAATCTTTTTATTAAAAATCAATTAAATATCACTTTACTTCGAACAACAACTTCAGCGTCGTTCTTTTTTATTTCTATATCAAATTCGTTTTCGTTTATCTGCTCCCGATAGAAACTCAGCTTATCGCCATAATAACTTTCGGCTACATAAGCTACTTCGAAACGGCGAAGTGATTTTTCACGGAACATTTCGAGCGGGAACAAGTTGAGTGAATGCTCGATATATTTAATACTGTTTACATGCCCGTTGAGATCGATATCACCATATTTTACCTGATATTCAAAACAAGGAGTCTGTTCCGTAATCTTCACACGGCCGGCCTTGTCAATAGGACACTCTTTCTTGCAGATGTAATCTGTAATCTTGCCTCCATGCAGAGCAAGCAAGTCGGCAGGCTTACGGGTTTCCATGCTGATCATCGCCCAAATAGAACGTGCATATCCTATTGGTTTACCTTCCTGGTTCAGAATGGCAAAATTACGGTCGGTAAACAGACGGTATACATTTTCCACCCATGTCTGAATGCTGAACTTTTCGTAAGCACGGGGCATTTCCTCCATTTCTACCGCCAGACGAGAAAGCACCCATGTATAATGGTTTTCATTCAATGTAGCAATACCGAATCCGCGTTCTGCCGCATGAAATCCGGCACAGTTCAGCAAATGATTACCTAAAACACCCATTGTAAGCTTTTCGGTAAAATCTACATGAAAGGGTTCTGCAACGAACTGATAAGTACTAACTTTATTATCCTCACTCATCATAATAACTGACTTTACTGTTTTTCATTTCTATATCGTTCCTCACGATGTGCCAGATATTCATTGACACGCTCAAAGCAACTGGTGGAAACAGCAATTCTTCCAGAACGTACAAACTGAAGCACACAGTTCAGATTTCTCAACTCCTGATACAGGTTAGTAATATCATCGCTCATACCTGTCATTTCGACTATAGAATAAGTAGGATTTACTTCTACTATATGTGCTCCATAACGACGTACGACTTTTGATGCTTCTGCAGTTGACTGAAACTCTGGTGTAGAAACCTTATACATGGCAACTTCACGCTGGAAGATTTCCTTATCGGTAAAATAATGTGCTTGTATAACGTCCATCTTTTTTTCTATCTGACGCACCACCTTTTCTACGATATCGGGAGTGGTCCAGCAAGTAATAGTGTACTTATGTACTCCCTTAATGGAAGAGGCAGACACGTTCAAACTTTCAATATTAATCTGACGACGTGTAAATACAGCAGTTACCTGATTCAACAAACCGGCTATATTTTCCGAATGAACGATTATTGTATATAATGTCTTATTATTATCCATAGTTACTTTTATATTAACAGTCCAACAGCATATAGTTTACGGGACTTCCCGGAGGAGTCATAGGCAATACCTTTCCTTCTTCTACCACACAGGTTTCCAACAGGAACGGTCCGTCGGTTTTCAGCATCTCACGAATAGCATCGTTCAATTCTAAACGATCCATCACCCTGCGTGAAGGAATACCATATGCCGCTGCAATCTGCATGTAGTCGGGGTTCATCATCGGAGTAAACGAATAACGGCGATTGAAGAACATGGCTTGCCACTGACGTACATTTCCCAGATAATTATTATTCATAAGAATGATTTTTACCGGAGCTTTTTGTTCCATAACAGTTCCCAGCTCCTGCATAGTCATCTGCAAACCTCCATCACCCATAAATGCACAGACCGTACGTTCTGGAGCGCCGAAAGTAGCTCCAATGGCAGCCGGCAGACAGAATCCCATTGTACCCATACCACCGGAAGTTACAACACTGCGCTTCTTTGCAAACTTGAAATAACGGCAAGCCAGCATCTGATTCTGACCGACATCGGTTACGAGAATAGCTTCGTTATCCGTTGCTTCGCTTACGGCATTTACCACTTCACCCATATTCAGTGGTCCGTCTTCAGGAAATACTTCCGGTTTTATTACTTGAGTGTATTCTTTTTCTTCATACGGCTGGAAGCTTTCTATCCATTCTGTATGTTTTTGGGCAACAATCCGCTCGGTAAGTAACGACAGTGTACGCTTGCAATTTCCAAGTACAGGAACATCTACCGGTACATTTTTCCCAATTTCAGACGGATCAATATCCAGATGAATGACTTTTGCCTGACGGGCATATGTAGACAAATCACCTGTTACACGGTCGTCAAAACGCATACCTACAGCAATCAGGACATCACATTCATTGGTTTTTACATTAGGACCAAGATTACCATGCATGCCGAGCATTCCTTTATTCAACGGATGCTTGGACGGTAAAGCTGAAAGACCCAGCAGGGTACATCCACAAGGTAAATCTGCCTTTTCAACAAACTTACGAAGCTCTTCCTGAGCACCTCCAAGTTCTACTCCTTGTCCTACCAAGACTAATGGCCTCTGAGAGGCATTTATCAGTTCCACAGCCTTGTTTATTTCATCCATGTCAGTTTCCGGATCCGGATCGTAGCTACGGATAAAATCAACATCTACCGGTTCGTAATCAGTCATTTCTATCTGAGCATTCTTTGCAAAATCGAGGACAACCGGTCCGGGACGTCCGCTTCGTGCTATATAGAAAGCTCTCGAAACAGCCCAGGCTACATCTTCCGCACGGCGTATCTGATAACTCCATTTCGAAATTGGCTGAGTTATACCCACCAAGTCAACTTCCTGAAAGGCATCCGTACCCAATAATCCGACACCGACCTGTCCAGCTATCACAACAATCGGGGTGCTGTCTATCATTGCGTCAGCTATACCTGTAATGGTATTCGTAGCTCCCGGTCCACTGGTTACCAGACAGACACCTACTTCACCCGAAACGCGTGCAAATCCTTGTGCTGCATGAGCCGCACCTTGTTCATGACGAACCAATATATGGTTTAATTTATCTCTATGATCATATAAAGCATCAAATACAGGCATAATAGCTCCCCCCGGATATCCAAAGAGAGTCTTTACCCCCTGATGTTCCAACGAACGCATTAAAGCTTCCGATCCTGTAATTCTTTCTTTAGCCATAAGTCAAATGAAGAATAAATAGTTCTTTATACAATTCTTACTCCACCCTTGTCGGCCGAGCTTACCATGCTGGCATAAGCTTTCAGAGCTTTCGACACCTGACGATTGCGAGTCACAGGCGCCATAGGACGTGCTGCCAGCTCTTCATCAGTGAGTTTTACATTAATAGTACGATTGGGGATATCTATCTCGATAATATCTCCATCAACAATCTTACCGATATTTCCACCAGCCGCAGCTTCAGGAGAAATGTGTCCGATACTTAATCCGGAAGTACCTCCACTAAAACGTCCGTCTGTAATCAAAGCACATTCTTTACCCAAATGTTTTGATTTGATATATGAGGTGGGATAAAGCATTTCCTGCATACCAGGACCTCCTTTCGGCCCTTCGTGAGTAATAACGACTACATCTCCGCTCACAACCTTACCACCAAGAATGCCTTCGCAAGCTGACTCCTGAGAATCAAAGACCTTAGCCGGTCCTGAGAATTTCCAGATGCTCTCATCCACTCCTGCTGTTTTTACTACACAACCGTCCTGAGCAATATTTCCTTTCAATACCGCCAGTCCTCCGTCTTTGCTGTATGCATGCTGTAAATCACGAATACAGCCAGCAGCACGGTCTGTATCAAGTTCTTTATAAACATTGTTCTGAGAACCTAACTCAATATTGAATTTTCCGCCCGGAGCACTTGTATATATACGCATGGCTTCTGCATCTACATCAGCCTTACAAATATTATACTTGGAAATAGCTTCCTCGAGTGTAGAACCGTCAACACGATGTACACTGGTATCAAGCAAACCTCCTTTTGCCAGCTCTCCTAAAATATTAAGAATACCACCGGCACGATTGACATCCTGAATATGATATTTTTGAGTATTTGGAGCAACTTTACACAGACAAGGTACACGGCGGGACAACATTTCAATATCATCCATCTTGAAATCAACTTCAGCTTCATGAGCTACTGCAAGCAGATGAAGTACTGTATTGGTAGATCCTCCCATTGCAATATCCAGTGTCATGGCATTCAAGAAAGCCTGACGAGTAGCGATACTGCGAGGCAAAACGCTGTCATCACCTTCTTCATAATACTTATATGCATTTTTTACAATAAGTTCGGCAGCATCACGGAATAAGCGTTTACGATTTTCGTGTGTGGCTACGATTGTTCCATTTCCAGGCAGAGCCAATCCGATGGCTTCATTTAAGCAATTCATAGAATTAGCCGTGAACATTCCCGAGCAACTGCCGCATCCTGGGCAAGCATGACATTCAATTTCGGCTACATCCTCGTCACTTACAGTCGGGTCAGCCGATTTAATCATCGCATCTATCAAATCGAGATGCATGCCTCCCCACTCCCCGGCTTCCATAGGTCCACCAGAAACAAACACTGTAGGAATATTCAATCGCATGGCAGCCATAAGCATACCCGGAGTAATCTTGTCGCAATTCGAAATACATACCATAGCATCTGCCTTGTGAGCATTTACCATATACTCCACACTGTCGGCTATAATATCGCGGGAAGGCAATGAATATAACATTCCGTCGTGTCCCATAGCGATACCATCGTCAATAGCTATCGTATTAAATTCGGCAGCAAAGCATCCCAGCTTCTCAATTTCGGCTTTTACCTGCTGACCTATTTCATGCAAATGAGTATGTCCCGGAACAAATTGTGTAAACGAATTTACAATAGCAATAATGGGCTTCCCAAACATTTCTTTTTTCATACCGTTAGCAACCCATAAAGCTCTTGCTCCTGCCATACGGCGACCTTCGGTACTCATCGAACTGCGTAACTGATGTTTCATTACATTATCTCCTTTTCATTAAGTAAAAAGCCTTTCTCAACACTGGCGAGAAAGGCTTTCATACATATTTCTTATGTGAACTATATACACGAAAACTTTACTCACCTCTTGGTTCTTTCACCACGACGCGAATAATATGCAGGACTGCCAAGTTAATTCGTATATCAGTTATCATTTTCATATTATCTTGTTTTGTTTACGCTTGCAAAGGTAAAGGCTTTTTCGAAACAAACAAATAAAATGAAAGATTTTTTCGATAAAAAATAATCATTAGTAAGTTTCCCTAGGTTTTTATATCCAATTTCTTTTTAAACAATACATATTACCACATTTATAACATATAGATATAAACAGAAAGAGAAGACAGACCGTATTTCTGAATATCATTTTTTATTCGTACCTTTGCGAAAATTCAATTATTCAAACAAATTATTAAGTATGGAAAATAAATACATCACCGTAGCATATCGTCTGTATGCTATTGCTGACGGTAAAAAAGAATTGCTGGAAGAAGCAACTGTAGAACATCCGTTCCAGTTTATTTCAGGTATCGGATATACACTCGATAAATTTGAAAAAGAAATTACAGCTTTAAGCAAAGGGGATAATTTTAATTTTACTATCCCATGTGCAGAAGCTTATGGCGAACGTAACGAAGACAATGTACGTCAGGTATCAAAGAAAATGTTCTGTGATCCGGACGGAAACTTCGACAGCGAAAACATTTTCCCAGGAAACATCATTATGCTGAACGATGCAGAAGGTCATCAGTTTTATGCAAATGTAGGTGAAATAACAGAAGACAAAGTTGTACTCGATCTCAATCATCCTCATGCTGGTAAAGACCTGATTTTCGAAGGAACTGTTACCGAAATGCGTCCTGCAACCAATAAGGAAATCGAAGGAATGGTAAACATGATGAGTGGAGAAGGATGTGATTGTGGATGTGACAGCTGCGGAGGCGGATGCGGAGACCACGAACATCACCACCACGATGATGGATGCTGTGGAGGCGGATGCGGACACTGCCATTAAATCTATTAAATTTCATCTAAATAAAAAGCACAGTGTAACATGATTACATTGTGCTTTTCACCATAAAACACATTCCTTTATGATACTTATTGCCGACAGTGGATCCACAAAAACCGATTGGTGCTACGGCACAGAAATAAGCAACTGCAAAATTATCCAGACAGAAGGAATCAATCCATTTCATCAATCCGCAGAAAAGATAGAGTCTATAATCTGCCAAGGACTCATTCCTCAACTGGGTTTTCCTCTTGAACGTTGTACTGCCATCTATTTCTATGGTGCAGGATGCCTGCCGCCTAAAACAGAAAGTATCATACATGTCTTACAAAACAACTTTCCTGAAGCCGACATCGCTGTAGATACAGATTTACTGGGAGCAGCACGTGCTTTGTGTAAAGACAATGCAGGAATCGCCTGTATATTAGGAACAGGATCAAATTCATGCTTATACGATGGCAAGCAAATAATACAGAATATATCTCCACTTGGATATATTTTGGGAGATGAAGGTAGCGGTGCATATTTAGGAAAACGTTTTATCAGTGACTGCCTAAAAGGACAGTTGCCGGAAATATTACGAAATGGATTATTGGAAAAACTCAATCTTACTGTTCCTGAAATATTAGATAAAGTTTATCGGCAACCAGAAGCCAATCGCTTCCTCGCCTCTTTAACAACCTACATTCATGAGCATAAAGATATGCCTCAAGTACATACATTCTTACTAGATTGTTTTGGGGAATTCTTCCGGCGTAATGTTATGCCCTATCACCGGTCATTACCTGTATCATTTGTGGGATCCATAGCATGGTTCTTCCACGATGAGCTTACAGAAACTGCAAACTCTTATAATATTCCATTAGGAATTTTTATAAAGAACCCGATAAGCGAACTGATTCAATACCATTTTCGGATACCAAAATAAAATCGAGTAGGAGGAACGGGATTAATTCCCGTTCCGACCTCTCACACCACCGTACGTGCCGTTCGGCATACGGCGGTTCCCTAATTAACCTTTAAACACAGGATGATAGTACATCTTAAAAGTAGGGTAACCAGCCCGAAGCAAACGCTCATCCGACAAAGCCGCTTGTACAGTGGGATGACTTGCCATTCGCCAGTATTTCTTACGACAAAAGGCAGCCATTCGCACACGGCTCTCATCGGGAATAAGCTTCTTCAGATTTCGATACCGGGTTCGGACTCGTTTCCAAGACTTCCAAATACACATCCGTATGCGATGACGGAGCCAGCCGTCCCATTCCTTTATCCTACTTTTGAGACCTGCAAGCTTAAAATAGTTGAGCCAACCACGGATATACCAAGTCAAACGTTGTTTACGATATTCGTAGCTCCAGCCGTTATTACGGCTGGTGAGTTCACGTATCTTAATCTTCATCTTCTTGATACTATCGACATGGATGTAGAATTGGCATTTGCCATTTCTACGACCAAAGGCATAGGATAGGAATTTGATGTCACGCATATAAGCAACATGGGTCTTATCCTTATTCACCTTTAGAAAAAGTTTCGTTTCAATAAAGGGAAGCAGATTATCCAATGTGCGTTGGGCGGAACGACGGCTTTTACAAAAGATGACCAAGTCATCAGCATACCGAACGAACAAATGCCCACGTCTCTCCAGTTCCTTGTCCAACTCATTAAGCATTATATTGCTTAATAAGGGGCTCAATGGACCACCTTGAGGAACTCCGACCGGACTGTCCTCTTTCTTGCCTCCTATAAGTACACCGGAGTTCAGATATTTATGAATCAGAGAAATGACACGACCGTCTTTGATGGTACGTGACAGGATTGCTATCAACTTACTATGGCAGAATGTATCAAAGAATTTCTCCAAATCCATATCGACCGTGAACACATAACCGGCAGAGATATATTCGCCACATTTTAATAACGCATCATGAGCACTACGATGAGGGCGGAAACCATAGCTGGCTGGTGAAAATTGAGGTTCATAAAGAGGTTGAAGCACTTGTGAGATGGCTTGCTGAATCAAACGGTCAACAACCGTGGGGATACCCAAGTTACGTGTCTTCCCATTCGACTTGGGAATCTCCACACGACGCACGGGGTTCGGATGGTAGTTACCATCATAAATGGAAGTTATTAGCTTATCCTTGTGGCAACGAAGATAAGGAAGCAACTCGTCCACTTCCATACGGTCAATGCCGCCACTACCCTTGTTACTCTTTACCTGTTTATAAGCAAGGTTTAGATTAGAAGGGGAAAGAATGTATTCCAATAACTCTCCTTTTTCCTGTTTAATGGCTGTAAGATGATTTTCAGTTATCCCAATGAAAGTCTGCATACCAATCAGCACTTCAGGTTCCACCCTCTGCGCCGATCGGTCGGATAGAGTTTCTATGTTCTGCTTTCTTCCCATCATAAGGTAACATTCAGGTATCTTACATAATTATGGTTCAGCCCTTCCCCATTATGGTGAGTAACAGGTACTATGGCTTCGGCTGACTTCTCACGACAAATCTTGTTTCAACCAGATACAGTTGTGGTGCATCTGTACGTGAGACCTCCCCAGATAAGAACGTACGCTTTCATCTCATATACCCTCTGATTCTACTACATAGGGATTCGGATAGTTATAGGACTTTATTTTGTTTAGCAAACTTGTCCTCCAAATGTAGCCTTATAATCAGTTTCTGTTCGTAGAGCCGAGAGTTTGCCGCCAGCTTCCTTCAGATTCCTCCTCGCGAAGGACACCCTTGCCTTGGGCTAACGATTCCCACTATCAGGGCTCGTTCGGGACTTACACCCTATAGCGCACGCCCATGCTGGGCGTACTAAAATAAAAAAGGGAATCTTCCCAGACTCCCAATCTTCATTAACCTTAAATCTAATACCATGAAAAACACGATGCAAAGATATAGGTTTTATGTTATACAACATAATAAAATCAACAAAAGCCCCATTTATTAACTATATTTAATACTTTTCTTTTTTATATTGTAATTTAATTAGATTTATTTGTTTATTAAATAGACAAAACATATATTTGTTGAAATTTTTTATGCATAATACATTACATAGATAAAAAATACAATATTAAGTTTAACCTATTACAATTTAGTTATGGAGAATTATACAAATAATATGGTACGCTACAATAGCATAATAAAAGCGTGTGTTCTTTTAGGGGAATTATGTATTTGTAGTGGATTATTTTATATCTTTTACCTATGGACCATTTATAGGGGGAAATATACTGAACTAACAGCTACACTACCTCAAGTTTTAATCATAATTATATTATGCTATCTAATATGTAGCATTCAAGGAGGAGTAGTCTTACACCTGCGCAAAATATATCCATATCAGATAATCATGCGTGTATTCCGTAATGTTTTTTATTTTTCAATATTGACAGGTACAGTTTTAAGTGTTGGTAAATTCATGAATATATGTTCTCTGTTTTTTCCAGCCTATATTTCAACATTATTTCTTCTGCTAAGCCTTTTCCGACTTACATTTAGAGATATCTTAAAACGTTTTCGTAGTCAAGGAAAGAATATACGTTATGTCGTATTAGTTGGAAGCACTTCTAATAATATTGAAATGTATCATGAATTATCGGATGATCCATCTACAGGTTATAAAGTTAATGGATATTTCGATGATAAGCCGAATCCAGAAATGCCCTCACAATGCTGCTATCTAGGACGTCCAGAGGAAGTCCAAAATTATTTGAAAAAAAACTCATATATACATTATCTATTCTGTTGTCTTCCATCACACCGTAGCGAAATTATTGTACCAATTATCAATTATTGTGAAAACCATTTAGTACATTTTTATAGCGTACCAAATCTACATAATTACTTACATAATCGTGTATATTTTAATATGATGGGGAATGTACCTTATCTTAGTTTACGTCAAGATCCATTAAGCCGTACGGAAAATAAATTACTGAAACGTACATTTGATATTGTTTTCTCACTGTTATTCTTATGCACTTTATTCCCAATCATATTAATTATTGTAACAATCATTACAAAATTAACCATGCCGGGACCAATCTTCTTCCGTCAAAAACGTAACGGATTAAATGATAAAGAATTCTATTGCTATAAATTCCGTTCGATGAAAGCCAATGCCGAAGCAGATACACTACAAGCTACAAAAGATGACCCCCGAAAAACACGCTGGGGAAATATTATGCGTAAGACAAACATCGATGAACTTCCTCAGTTTATTAATGTACTGCTGGGAGACATGAGTGTAGTAGGACCACGCCCTCATATGCTAAAACATACCGAAGAGTACTCTAAACTGATAAACAAATACATGGTACGCCACTTCGTAAAACCAGGAATTACCGGTTGGAGTCAGGTTACAGGATATCGCGGAGAAACAAAAGAGCTGAAAGATATGGAAGGCCGTGTAATAGGAGATATCTGGTATATTGAGCACTGGAGTTTCTGGCTTGATATCTATATCATATATAAAACTGTCAGAAATGCTATTCATGGCGAAAAGAATGCATATTAACAATAAACCTTATAACATTAAAGCCGTATCAAAGTGAAACAGAAGTGCCCTCAAAAGTTAAACACAAAACTTTTGAGGGCACTTCTGTTCAAACAAAATTTGATTCGGCTTTTTTATTTCTGTAAATTATAATCAAAGCATGATATACGCAAACAGTTCTAACTTCACCACATCCCTTTTTTATTTATTAGCGTCTGACAGATACACCTAATCACTTGATTATAAAAAACCATCACGCAAAAAACAGGTTGGTACGACAATACAAAACACGCTCCTTCAGACATACATAAACAAATGAAAAATTCTACTAGACAATATAAGTTCTACTCTAAATAAAAATAACCATACTCAGCATGAAAAATCGAAGCACTCCCTTTCTTCTGAATATCCGGTTATAACCATTTTGCAACAATCTCCTCCGTCCGATTCCAAAGCTCCTGCGACTGACTATGATGAGTGTACTTTTCCGATAAAACCTTAGGTCGACAGCTGACATTCAACGTACCAGTACGTTTACCGGCCTCTTCATCGAGTAAAAGGCAGATTGCTGTAGCAGCTCCTTGCCGAGGTGTACGGATAAAAGGGCGGAAGAAAATATCAGTCAACAGATCGAACCACATATGCATGGTGATAATGTCTGTCGAAACGATACCCGGATCAGCAGCATTGACTACAACTCCCCGCTCTTTCAGACGTTCAGCCAAATCGAAGGTAAAGAGTGTAAGCGCCAGTTTCGTATTGCTATATACAGGAATCCGCCAAAAGCTGCCCTTCTTCCCCTTTATGAAAAAATCAGGAAAATCCAGTTTCCCTATCGCATACGTACAAGACACCATATTGAGGATACGGCTCCCCTTGCCCATCAGCGGCAATAATTTGCGAGTCAGTAAATAATGTCCCACATAATTAACACTTACCGTACGCTCCAGCCCATCTTCCGTTATATGGAGTCCGGTTTCCATCGTCCCGGCATTATTCATCAGCAAATCCAGCCTGTCTCCACGCTCCAGCATCCGGCAGGCAAAAGCGTTTACAGAAGCCAGCGAGGACAAATCTATCGACATCACCATAATATCAGCATTACCTGTTTCCTCTATCAAAAGCTTCCGCTTAACCTCAGCTTTTTCAGCATTATAACATGCCATTACCACACAATATCCAGCCAAAGCTACCGCACGGGTTATTTCCGTTCCCATACCACCGTCTGCTCCTGTTATTATCGCTAGTCCTTTTCTCATATCAACCTCTACTCTCTATGCGTTCAATTTCTTTTTTCAAGCAATCCGGCAATTCTTCCTGCAGGTGTTGATGACATGCCATATCAAGTGTATACATACGGGCTATGCAATAATTACTATGTTTACAACTGCAACGGGCATTTTCTTCCATGCGCATACGGTTTACAAATCCTGGTTCATTAAGCAATGCACGACCCATTTGTACGGCTTCAAAACCATCGTTAAGTACCTCATCAATCTTCCGACGGGTAACCAGACCACCCACATATACCAACGGCATATCCAGCGCTTTTCTAAATTTCAACGCATCATCCAGAAAATAAGCTTCGCGGAAAGGCACTGAAGGAATCATCCATTTCCCCACCAGACGAACACCATATTTCAGCCACCAGCAAGTCATATAATGTGTCATGCTACGGATAGGCATTTCTCCCCTCATTACATACATCGGCGCTTTACTTACAAAACCGCCACTCAAGACCAGAGCATGGGCTCCCGACTGCTGTAATCTGCGTGCCACCTGTAGCGATTCCTCCAACTCCATTCCGCCACGGAAACCGTCGCGCATGTTCATCTTCACCAGTACAGCCATGTCATTACCAGCAGCTGTCATCACTTCATCCATTACCATATCCATAAAGCGCATCCGATTTTCCAGTGAACCTCCGAAGATATCCTTACGATGATTGGTGGCAGGAGAAAGAAACTGACTGATCAGGTAGCCATGTCCGGCATGTATTTCCACAGCATCGAATCCGGACTCGCGTGCCAGACAAACAGCTCTGCCATACGCACGAGCCATTTCCGGCAACTCATCGGCACGAAGCCCGCGCACAAACGTGGGCGAATAAAGATTGAACCCACTGCTGGCTCCTACGGGCAGACAACCACAAATGCTTTTATGCGACATATTTCCGCAATGCCCCAGCTGAATGCTGGCAGCTGCTCCTTCTACATGAACCGCATCGGTGAGCCGACGGAGACCAGATACAATCTCCGGACGCATCCATAGCTGGCGGTCGAACGACAAGCCACTACGAGTAACAGCTGCATAGGCTACAGTCGTCATACCCACTCCTCCGGCAGCTACCGAACGATGATAATCGAGTAGCTGTTCCGACGGTTTATTTCCAGGGCACATACTTTCGAAAGCTGCTGAACGGATGGTACGATTGCGCAACGTCAATGGTCCCAATTTCACCGGAGTAAATAGTTTTGAATTCATAACAATCTGATTAAAATAAACATCACAGATGAGAAAGCCCTCATAAAATCTCAAGAGATCTGCTCATCTTTCAACGTATGAACAAGAATTCTAAGGCGAACTCTCAATATATATAAGGAATAATTCTCTTTTTGTCTTTAAGGGCTTCACATCCAAACTCTTCACGATAACGCCGATAGATGGCATCAGCACGAGGTACTAAATTGGCAGCTGTCCACCACACAAAAACCCATGCAGCAGGCGAAGCTGTCAACAAGGCAAAACCTGTCCACTCAATCAGTTCACCCAAATAATTGGCAGACGTAACATAACGGTAAAACCCTTTCTGCGGCAGATAATGTTTCGTATCGCCTGGCTTCCGCAAATGACGGATTACATAATCCGAATGAAGATTGATACTCATTCCGGCGATAAACAGTGCCAGCCCTATCCAAGGGAAAGAGTGCATCCAATAGCCGCAGCCTTCAGCATACAAATCTTCAGCAGACGGATAAGAAAAGAAACTTGTTATGAGCAGCATACCGTTCAGTATATTAAAGACAATCCCCATAGCTACAATGGCAACCGGCATACGACTTTTGCCTCTCATCAGCAGCGGGAAAACAAACGAGCGCTGAAAATAATGCAACAAAAACAGGCAGGCAAAGACAAACTGAGGAGCAAAAACGTCAATATCACTAGACAGCCACCCCCACAGCATAATAACGAAAGCCGGAGCCTCCATCAGCATCCAAGCTAACTTATTAGGCAAAGAGATTCCCCACGAGGATGTACGGAACATACCATATCCTGCCCTCACAAAATAAAGTGCCACAAATACTACCGCGCCTGCCACAGACATAGCATAAAGAAGGAATTGATAGGTGTCGTGACTCATAATCTTCGATTTAGAACAACAATCAAAGATACAGAAAAAGGAATCAGAATCAATGGTTTAAAAAATAGAAAAAATCCCCCTTTTCCTGCTTTAATTCTTTTCATATCATATATAAAAGACAAAAGCGGGAAAAGGAGGAAACGTCCTGTTCTTTCAGAATAATGTCAGCATATTTCTGAAAAAACATCAGCAGAAAAATTTTTCAGTACAAAACTTCAAAAAGACTTGGAAGGCATTTCTGAAACCTTGTACAAATTAATCACACTTTATCAGCATGCTTTAAAGCTCATATCAAGACCTTTTACAGAATGTGTCAAAGCACCTACGGAAATGAAATCAACACCACATTCTGCGTAATCGCGTAGTGTATCGAAAGTAATACCACCCGATGACTCAAGCTCTACACGTCCGTTTACCATTTCTACAGCCTTACGTGTATCTGCCGGAGTAAAGTTGTCAAGCATGATACGGTCAACTCCACCCAAATCGAGAACCTGCTGCAATTCGTCGAAGTTACGTACCTCAATTTCAATTTTCAGATCCTTACCTTTAGCCTTGCAGTATTCACGGGCACGCGTGATAGCCTTATCAATACCACCGGCAAAATCCACATGATTGTCTTTCAACAGAATCATGTCAAACAGACCGATACGATGATTTACACCACCACCGATTTTAACAGCCATTTTTTCAAGAATACGCATACCCGGTGTTGTCTTTCTAGTGTCGAGCACACGAGTCTTGGTTCCTTGCAGACGTTCTACATAACGGTGTGTCATCGTAGCAATACCACTCATACGCTGCATAATGTTCAGCATCAGTCGTTCGGTCTGAAGCAATGACTGGATCTTTCCTTCTACCACCATAGCTACGTCACCCGGCTTTACATGTGTACCGTCTTCAATGAAAACTTCCACTTTCATTTCAGGATCAAAACGGTGGAATACTTCTTTTGCCACTTCAATACCGGCAAGAATACCTTCTTCCTTTATCAGAAGTTTTGATTTTCCCATAGCATCGGCAGGGATACACGATAATGTGGTATGGTCGCCATCGCCGATATCTTCTGCAAACGATAAATCAATCAAGCGGTCGATTAAATCCTTAACAACTTTTTCGTCCATTTTATTTCTTGTTTTAAATACGTTTTCTTACTGGCAAAGGTAAGGATAATCCTTATCTTTGCAAAAAGAATAAATTAAAACAAGACAGAAAATGAAATTTACGTTACTAGTTGTCGGACGGACAGTCGAGAAACATTACATCACCGCCATTAACGATTATGCAGAGCGTACGAAACATTATATCTCTTTCGACATAGAAGTCATCCCGGAGCTTAAGAACACCAAAAGTCTGAGCATGGAGCAGCAGAAGGAAAAAGAAGGAGAACTGATTCTGAAAGCCCTACAGCCGGGCGATGTACCTGTGTTGCTCGATGAACATGGCAAGGAGTTCCGCTCAGTAGAGTTCGCTTCTTGGGTAGAACGAAAAATGCATACAGTCAGCAAACGGCTGGTATTCATTATCGGCGGACCTTATGGATTTTCTCCTGCCGTATATGCAGTCGCCCAAGAAAAAATTTCCCTTTCGAAAATGACATTCTCACACCAGATGATTCGGTTGATATTTGTGGAACAGCTCTATCGTGCCATGACTATCCTGAACAACGGTCCGTATCACCACGAATGAAAACATCATATCACACATCGTATAAGGCTGGACTAAAATAGAATTACTTAAGTAAAATAACCGATACTTTCAAACAAAAATCCCCTGCTTTAGCCTTAATCCATTCCGATTAAGTGCTTAAAAGCAGGGGATTTTGTACTTTAACCTATAAAATTATAAATAAATCAATCCGTCCTTTGGTACTGTAAGACACACTCGTGCGACTGTTATCTGCTCCCGTCTATCGGGTAGCAGGTCTTTTCATCTGCTTGATCAGCTTCTTGGTTTCGGTATCTACCCGATACGATTCGATTATTTTCTGCAACGTTTTGTTGTACGTAAAATCATCTAATGTATTCTGCTTCAGGTATTGCATGGTAATTTCAGGGAACTTTACAAAGCAGACTGACAGCGCCCATGCCACTGCCATTTTCACGTAATACCCATCGTGACGGATAGCATCATATTCTTCCAGCAGTTGTCCGATATGTTCGTCATCAATAAAAAGTTGCATACTCATCACAACCCCAAATCGAATTTCATACTCTCCCTGTGCGTGCATCCAGCCAACTAAATAATGCCACAACCGCTCCTTGTTTTCGGCGATGAATCTTTTCCCTCCTCCGAATTTAAAAGTATCACAAACCGACCAGCTGTTTATTATCCATACAAAGCGAGTAACGCGCTGCAAGTAGAATTCAACATCCGCATCAGGTTTGATACAGCCTAATACCATCCCCTGCAACATACGTTCTTCCATATAGAAAGTATCGGCAGTAAGCAGATACTCCTCCCAATCCGTATGCGAAATCCGTACTGCAAGTTTACGCAAATCAGGAATTCTTATTCCCAACACATGTTCTACACCCGGATTCAGACTCTCAGCAAAAGACTTATTTCCTCTTTCTGCCAACTCCAGTAAATGTTCCTTTATGGTCAGGTTATCCAATCGGTATTCTTTCATCTTTATACACTGTTAAAACTATCTTCCCGCAAAGATAAGAACAAGCATACCTAGTAGTAGGTATTTAACAACTTTTTTTACCAATTAATAGGTATTGATGCCCTAAAGCATGTGGAATACCTTTGCGTTTGTTAAGAACCAACAAAATTAGAAAACAAATGAAAAGTAAAATGTTCCTGTTTTCACTTTGTATCGCAGCAATAAGTACACACGCATTTGCTGCAAACGAAGCCGAGAAAACAAGCAAAAGCAGCGAAGAGGCTGTGACAGAAATGAAAGCCCAGAAACGTTCTATCTTAAAAACGAAAGAAAACGGTAAAGGGTTGACCATAGGAGGATACGGAGAGGCTGTATATAGCCATAACTTTTATTCGGACAAATATATACGCTATACGGCAAAAGACCCCAGCGTATACAAGGGACAGTCGCACGGACGTTTCGACTTGCCACATGTGGTACTTTTCCTGAATTATAATTTTGGTCATGGATGGTCAATGGGAAGTGAAATAGAGTTTGAGCACGGTGGAACGGAAAGTGCCATTGAAATAGAGGAAGAGGAAGCCGGAGAATATGAAAGTGAAATAGAACGTGGCGGAGAAGTTGCTCTCGAACAGTTCTGGATCCAGAAATCTATCTGTCCGGAATTCAACATCAAACTGGGGCACATTATTGTTCCGGTAGGTGGAACAAACCAAAACCATCTGCCGACGGAGTTCTTTGGAGTCTATCGTCCTGAAGGAGAAAATACCATCCTGCCTTGTACCTGGCATGAAACAGGTATCAGCTTGTGGGGACGTGTAGGTGACTGGCGCTACGAAGCTTTATTGGTTCCGGGTCTCGATTCTGACCGTTTCAACCGACTGAACTGGATTCAAGGCGGTGCAGGCAGTCCATATGAATTTAAAATCGGTAACTCCGTAGCAGGAGCTTTCCGCATCGATAATTATTCCATTAAGGGACTGCGCCTCTCTCTCAGTGGGTATGCCGGCAATTCTTTCAACAACTCACTGAATGACTATAAAGACAGCGAAAAGTATAAAGACGTAAAAGGAACTGTCATGATTGGGGCTTTCGATTTTAATTACAACGACCACAACTGGATAGTACGCGGGAACTTCGATTACGGTCATTTGAGTGATGCCGATAAAATTACGGAAGTCAATAAAAAGATGAGCAACAACTCTCCTTCCCCACAACAGAATGTTGCAGAAGCGGCTATTGCCACCGGTATAGAAGCTGGATACAATGTATTCTCACAAATCAATAAATTGAATGACAAAGGACAGAAGCTATATGTTTTCGGACGTTACGATTATTACGACTCTATGCATAAGACCAGTACGCCCATTTATAAATTCTGTGGACGCAATCGCATAGCAGCCGGAGTAAATTATTATCCTATCCACGATATCGTAGTAAAAGGTGAATATTCCATCGGTCTGATGCGAACACCTTACAACAATGAACCCGCCATATCGGTTGGCGTAGCATATGCAGGATTCTTCACCAAATAAAAACAACAAGAAAGCAAATTTTATTAACCACAACTTAAAATTCAAAAAAGATGAACATGTTTTTTAAATTTCCTCTTTGTATGACAGTTGTTACCATTATGGCAACAAGTATGATTTCATGTAGTGATAACAATAACGGGAGTAATACATCCAACGGTTTATCAGACGAAGAACAAGCATTGAAAGAAGCTATCGTTCCATACGTAGACAATACCGTTATCCCTACTTACACGGCTATGGCAGACGAAGCTATTCTAATGAGTGAAGCATGCACAAAAGCCAAAGAAGCTTACCTCGGTGGCGATAAGAGTAAAGCAACCGAATATGTGGCAGAAGCATGCGAGCACTGGACAGAATCACGTAAGGCATGGGAGTTGAGCGAAGCATTTCTGTTTGGTGCAGCTGCCGATTACAATATCGACCCTCATATCGATTCATGGCCTCTCGATCAGGTTGCACTAGATAATTTGCTGAATAATCAGAAAATGATGGATGCCATCGGTGAAGGTGATTTCGATTATATCACAACCAATCTAGGTTACGGTCTGCTAGGTTATCATGCCTTGGAATACATCCTGTTCCAGCTTACTGACGACTCACATAGAGAACCAAGAAACTTTGAGAAGACTTATAGCTACAGCGGACAGGTAGTAAATATAACGAACAATCATCTGATTTACATGGCAGGAGTTGCCGAAGATTTACGCAATCAGTGTATCCGTCTGGAGGCTTCATGGGCCGGTATGAATAATATCAGTACACAAAAACAGGAAATCCTTACCGAAACAGAACAAGAGCCGACTTTCAATTACGGTACGAGTATGAAAACAGCCGGACAAGGCGGAAGCAAATATACCAGTTATACCGTTGCCGCACAAGAATTGATTCAAGGATGTATCGATATCGTAGATGAAGTATGTACGCAAAAAATCGGACGTCCTAACTCAGGTCAGAGTGCCGACGACAAAAATTATATCGAATCACCTTATGCACTAAACTCGGTTGTCGACTTTGTCGATAATATCAAAAGTGTAAAAAATGCATACGAAGGAATCAGCTACGATGGCAAGAACAATGCAACATCTGTCAGCGCTTACGTTTCAACAGTCAACCAGGCTACAGATACAGAAGTAAAAGCGCTGATAGATGAATCCATTACCAAAATACAGGCTATACCAGAACCGTTTGCAAAAAATGCAACAGGAGCCGAAGCTGATGCAGCCATAGCATCTTTAAGCAAGTTATCTACAGCATTGAACAAAGCCAACAAAGCTCTTTTGAAATAAGAGCAATACAAATTTCTCGTAGAATAAAATAGCTTTAAACAGTCATCTTGAATTGAGGTAAAGACCCCTAAATTCCGATTCAAGATGGCTGTAGCAGCTTAGGAACAAAAATTTTACTTATGAAAACAAAGTTCTTATATCTGATAAATTCATTGTTCGTTGCCAGTGCCATAACAGCATGTAGTGACAATGAGAACCAGCATGTACCGTCCGACAATCCCGAAAATAACGAAAAGCCCGAATGGTATTACACCGGAGGCCAACTAGGTACTGCATACCTGACAACATCGAATGCCCTGGAACAGCCAACAGAACCCATCGAAGCTAATGAAGAGATGAGCCAGCGCTTTAAAAATGGTGAACAACTTTTCGAAAAAATGTATATGAACAATCATTCCGGAGTACGTAAAGGATTAGGGCCGGCATATGTACGCAGTTCGTGTATCCATTGTCACCCCGGATATGGTCACGGGAAACGTAATCCTGCCGGTGTTTTTCAAACTACATCAATAGGAAACGGATGTCTGCTTGTCGTTTACAATCCTGATACAGACGGATATGTAAGTTGGCTTACAGGAATGCCTCAGGGACACGCAACTCAGCCTTTTAAAGCTCCGCTGGATGAAAGCAAGGTCATCATTGAATGGAAGAAATATACCGACGAGTGGGGAAATAAATTTCCTGACGGAGAAAGTTATGACCTGGAATATCCGGAAGTTACACTTGCTGCTGATGCTGTATATGCAAAAAATGAAGGAGTAATCAGCAGTCTGGGCAACTATAAAGTGCTCTTGGAATCTACCATCGGTATTTACGGAACCGGACTGCTGGATGCCATCAGCGATGATGATCTGAAAGCACAATATGCCAAAGAAGAGCAAGACGGATACATGCAAAACGGTCTAAACGAAGCTTTCTTCAAAAATGGAGAATGGGTGAAGCAATACAGCAATACGAAAGTCACAGATGTCAATCCTGACTTTAGCGATAAAGGAGAACAACATCCTTTCAGATTTACTTATGCCCTGAGCAGAGGACCACTGCAAGACGCTGCCGGAGCGAACGCTATGTGGAATATCACAAACGTAACACGCAGCAACCGCCGCTATCATTATCTGGATACTTATTTTGCCAGTGCCAGCGGAGAGGATAAAACGGTTTACGGAGGAAGTTCATGGGTAAAAGCCTCAGCCAATGATCCGGAAGTACAGGCTGGTTATCAATCATACATTGAAGAAGTCGATCCTGATAAAAATCACCCGACCTGGCATGCAGATGATTATACAGACAAGACGCAGGTAGCCAGAGCCATTGCCGCATATCTCACTTCTCAAGAGCTGGATGTAGAAATGGATGATGAAGATTTTATCGATTTCATGGTATGGCATCGTGGATTAGCCGTTCCTGCCGCACGTAATGTGGATGATCCAGACGTGATAAAAGGCAAGGAACTGTTCGAACAGATAGGATGTGCTTATTGCCATCGTCCATCATGGACAACAGGAGATGATAACTTTTACGATCCGAACGGATTCTTTACCAAAGGCGACAGCCGGTTGCCAAGATATCCCAACCAGACAATCTGGCCTTACTCCGACCTCGTACAACATAAGTTACATATGGAAAACGACATCCGGACCGGCTGGTGCCGTACCACTCCGCTATGGGGACGAGGATTGCATCAGATGTGTACCGGTTCGACCACAGCCGACCGTCTGCACGATAACCGCGCACGAAACGTCATCGAAGCCATTATGTGGCATGGAAATGCTAAAAGTGATGCACGAATGACTGTCGAAAAGTTCCGTAACCTGTCGAAAGCCGAGCGCGATGCAATTGTAAAATTCATTGACTCAATCTGATCATACATTTGAGGGAGAACGAGGGCTTTCATGCAACAAAAAAGGTCTGAACTCTCTCCAAAAGAAACGAATCTAAAAAACTATTGCTGTCCGATAAAACTTTTAAGTCATCAATAAGCATTAACTTAAAAAGGGGCCTATCCATAAAAACAACACTGATAATCATCCTATTTAATATGTTTATCGGACACTAATATAAAAAACAGATTCTACCACGGATTACACAAACTGATATAGATATTCCTATACAAGGTATCAACAGACTTATTATAAGTAAAAAGATTTGTATAGTCCGTGGTAATATTTAATCTCCGTATCTCTTCCTTTATACAAGTAAAAACAACAAACAGAATGACTAATATATTAAAAAAAGCGACTTTTGGATTATGGATATTTCTGCTCATCATGATGATTGCAGCCACCATTATCGAAAAGCTATATGGAACCACCGTTTCGTCAACATACTTTTACGGCTCTCCTTTCTTTATAGGTCTTTGGATAGCCACAACATTACTTTCATTACTCTATATCATCAAGCGCCATATCATAAGGAATAAAATAGTATACTTGCTCCACCTGTCTTTCATTCTTATTTTATCGGGAGCACTTACTACACACATCTGGGGAATACAAGGAAACATACACCTTCGACAAGGAGAAACTCCAGTCACTACTTTCAATAAAAATGACGGACAAAAAGCCGATTTGCCATTTTCTGTTTCATTAAAACAGTTCCAGTTAACGTACTATCAGGGAACATTCGCACCAATGGATTTCATCAGCATACTAAACGTTTATGACGGTCCTCAGATGCACGAAGGAAGTGTTTCCATGAATCACATCTATACTTACCGCAATTACCGTTTTTATCAATCGACATATGATGCCGATAAAAAAGGTAGTACGCTATCCATTGCATACGATCCTTACGGAATAGCCCTTGCATATACGGGATATGCTTTCCTGTTGCTCTCGTTTATCCTGTTCTTTTTTGACAAACACAGCTATTTTCGGAAATTATTAAATCATCCTGCCTTAAAGAAAATTACCGTATGTATACTACTCTCTACAAGTGTGATTACTATGTTCGGAGCATCTGTCCCCCCTTCCTTACCTAAAGAAACAGCCAACGAGTTTGGAAAGCTATACGTCTATTACAACGACCGTATCTGCCCGCTTCAGACATTGGCAAAAGAGTTTACAACCAAACTTTACGGCAAATCCAATTACAAGGGATTAACACCGGAACAGGTGCTGACCGGATGGCTTTTCTTTTACGAGCAATGGAAACAAGAACCAATGATTTTTATCAAAGACAAAGAAGTACAAAAGCTGCTGGGAGCAAAGGGAAAATATGTCCGTCTTGCCGACTTTGCAGGCTCTACCGGATATAAACTGGAACAAATATCACCTTCCGATATGAACGCAAAAACCACACGGGCCATAGAAGAAGCAAATGAAAAGTTCAGTCTGGCAAGCATGCTATGCACAGGAAACTTATTGAAGATATATCCTTACTTTGATAAAAACAATGCACAGCCAATATGGTATTCACTGACTGACGACCTGCCAGTATCCATGCCTCATGAGCAATGGGCATTTATACGTTACAGTATGAATCTTATAGCCGAGAAAGTAGCCCATCAAGCATACAATGAAGTCAGAATACTACTCGATAAAACAAAAAAATATCAACAGAAAGAAGCAAGAAGTTTCTTGCCTTCAGACACACGTTTCGGCGCTGAGATGTTATACAATCGTATGAACTTTACCCGCCCACTTGCTATGTTCAGCCTCACAATCGGCATACTATCATTCTTTTTATACTGCTGGAAAATGGCGAAACAACGCAACAGCAGTAAAAAACAGAACAGCATACTGCTTGCAATGCTAGGTATCGTATTCATTTATCTTATGATACTTATCGGGCTAAGAGGATTTATAGGCGGACACCTCCCTATGTCAAATGGTTACGAAACGATGCAACTCATGTCCGTATGTGCCATACTGCTGACTTTCTTACTCTATCGAAAGTTTGAAGCCGCTATTTCATTCGGCTACATACTATGCGGACTGATCTTGCTTGTTTCGATGTTCGGTGAATCCAATCCCTCCGTTACCCAGCTCATGCCAGTACTCTCCTCCCCTCTGCTAAGTATTCACGTAGTAACAATTATGCTCTCGTATTCACTACTGGCATTCGTCATGCTGAATGGTATCACGGCAATCATCTTACGATACACACGCACAGACTGCCATGAGCAAATCATTCGCTTACAAATCATCAGCCACATCATTTTATATCCCGCTGTATTCCTCATGGCAGCAGGTATCTTTATTGGAGCAATCTGGGCAAACGTATCATGGGGAAGATACTGGGGATGGGATCCCAAAGAAGTATGGGCACTCATCACCATGCTGGTATATGCAGCCGCTCTACATCCTGCATCACTTTCCTCTTTCCGACGCCCGATGTTCTTCCACAGGTTTGCAGTAATCGCTTTTTTAAGTGTACTTGTCACATACTTTGGTGTCAACTTTATTATGGGAGGTATGCACAGCTACGCATAAGAAAACATTATTCGTTTTTACTTGTCATTCTGTTTTAAGAATGAAAAATGGAGGCCAGTGCGTGATGCATCGGCCTCCATGATTTATTTACCTGCTCCCGCAGGAAAAACTAACTATTCTCTATTTATTTTATCAATAAACTTCTACTTTGCTTGCCAAAGCTTTACATTTATCGCGCAAAGCATCCAGGTCACCGTCATTCTTATCGTAGCATACTACTACACCCATACGGCGATTCAGCTTCGTATACGGTTTTCCGAAAATACGGAGATATGTGTTAGGCTGCGAGCAAACCAGTTCTTCTCCCCGGTAGCGCGGAGTGTCCTTGCTGGCAATAGGAGAAAGAATAACGGCACTGGCACCGATATGTTCCTGAGTAATACCCGGAATAGGCAATCCCAATACAGCATACAGATGAAGTTCGAACTCGTTCAGGTTCTGTGTATTGGCAAGTGTTACCATACCTGTATCATGCGGACGAGGAGAAAGTTCAGAGAAATAAACTCCATTGTCGTGACTCAGGAAAAATTCAACTCCCCAAAGACCATAACCAGTCAACGCTTCAGTAACTTTTGCCGCCATCTTCTGAGCCTCAGCAAGATGTTCCGGAGCAATGTGAGCAGGCTGGAAGCTTTCGCGATAGTCACCACCTTTCTGTACGTGTCCGATAGGCGGACAGAACAGTGTCGGACCATTTTTCTGTGTAACTGTCAGCAACGTGATTTCGCTGTCGAACTTAACAAACTCTTCCACGATCAGCTCCTTAATATCACCACGGCTGCCTTCACATCCGTATGCCCAAGAGTATTCCAAATCTTCAGGACCTTTGGCTACCGATTGTCCCTTACCAGATGATGACATCAACGGTTTGATAACGCACGGATAACCAATCTTTTCAGCAGCTTCCTTCAGTTCATCGAACGACTTTGCATAATAATATTTCGCCGTCTTCAAGCCCAGTTCCTTAGCAGCAAGGTCGCGGATTGCTTTACGGTTCATCGTAAAGTTTACGGCACGTGCACTCGGTACAACCTGAATACCTTCTTTTTCCAGATGATAAAGACGTTCGGTGCGGATAGCCTCAATTTCAGGCACAATAATATCGGGATGATATTTTTCTACCACACGGTCGAGCGCATCGCCATCCAGCATACTAAATACTTCACAAGCATCTGCTACCTGCATGGCGGGAGCACCTGCATACGAATCACATGCGATAACGTACTGACCCAGACGTTGGGCAGCAATCACAAACTCTTTTCCTAATTCGCCGGAACCCAGCAAAAGTATTTTCTTAGTCATATCTTAACAGTTAATCCTTTTTTCTTTTCAGCAAAGATAACGATTTCTGTTGAGAGATTATACGAATATGATAAATAATAACATTTTGAAAGAACACAATTCTTTCGTACAAAAAATAAAAAAACATGCTGATGAATTTGGCAAAACATCAGCATGAATTAAGATAAACATGCCCATGTTTTTTCCAACCCTGGGCATGCCGTGTCACAAGATAAATTTAAGACACTATGAATGAGTTATTTGCTTACTTCCATTCCCTGCGTATTGAGCTCTCCTATACCACCTTTATGAAAAGAAGCCATTTGTGCCGTTCCTGTAAATGTAGCAGCACCTATACCACTGACATCAGCTTTTACTTCTTCACAATTGATATGTATATTTACCTCTCCTATACCTTTCAGATCGAAATTTGCTTTACGGCATTGCAGGTCTTTTATATTTAATTCTCCGACTCCGCTGAAATCTACATCCAAGTCCTGAAGTGTTACCTTACCGTCGATATTAAACGAACCTACTCCTTTAAATTCCAGCTCCTGCAAATCGGGAGCAGAGATACGGATAACAGCCCCATTCTTGTTGTTTTTCAGTTTCTTGATATAACCAATTTTCAGCTCATTGCCTTCAACACTAGTTGTAATATTCTTTACCTGGCTCTCTTCCCCTTCTATCGTACACGAGAAATCGGATGATTGTGTAAAATAAACACTTCCCACACTCTTTATATCAATAGAGGTAAAATCCGCCACATGACGTTTCTCTGTAACATGTTCACCTTTACTTCCAGCCCAAATGCAGGAAGTAAAACCCGCGATCATAACCAACGCAGTGATAACTCTTGCAAAAACAGTTTTCATAACAATCATATTTTTTACATCCAGAATATTGGTCCCTCGATGAAGGAAGTATTAAACAAAAAGATAAATCCGGCAACCAGCGAAATAAACCATATCAAGGTAAGGATAACCTTGGTTACAGTAGACATCGGTTTCCATACATTGAAACTCTGCAAAAGCAACTGCAACAGGCCTATCACCGGAATGCCCACGATGAACAGTCCGCACACCAACAGTCCGGTCACCGCAGCCGGAGAGGAAGCAATCAGACTCCAGTCTACATCAGGCATAGAATAATACAACACGGCAGGTACACTGGCAAGTATACCGGTAGCAGCCAGCAGCAAGGCAAACAGTACGACAAGACCGACAAGCAGAACCGGTGTAAGACAGATAGCCAGCAGTACAAGGAAGAACTTGATGATGAAACCTGCAATCTTTACAATCATATTTCCCAACTGATGCAGAAAGGAACGAGGCTTCTCGGAATGTACATAATCGTTCACTTTATCGAACCCCTCAGTCACGGTACGTCCTATATTCTCCATATTGATAGGTTCACCACGCATCTGTAACTTTTCCGTTGCTGTTTTTGCCAGCGGAACAATAATCCATGCGATCAGATAAGCCAGAATCAATCCCTGGACAAAACATCCGGCTACCAGTACTCCGATACGTATCCACGTTACATCCCATCCGAAGTAAGCAGACAATCCGGAAAGCACACCACCCAATATACGGTCGTCAGGATTACGGAACAGACGGCGGGCAGTTCCATTGCCATATGTATGGTTAGTTTTTTCTTCTTTCTTCTCATCATTATCGTCTGTATTCAACTCCTCAGGTTTCCCCATACGGGCAATAACAGCTTCTACCTGCTCTATGGTGATAACCTGCTGTCCGGTACGAATATACTCATCGAACAGTTCTGCAATGCGGGTTTCCATATCACGTACAATCTCGTCGGCTCCTTCTTCCTTGCGGAAATGATAGCGGAGATTATTCAGATAATTATCGAGCAGGTTATAGGCATCTTCATCAATATGATATACAGTGCCTCCCAAATTAACAGTCAGTGTCTTTTTCATGTGATTTTGAAATTAATAATTTTGTTCTTAAATGATTTACCGTATCCGACAATTCGTCCCATGCCAGTTGCAGTCCTGCCAGAAATTCCTCCCCTTTCGGAGTCAGACTGTAATACTTTCTGGGAGGTCCCTGAGTAGATTCCACCCACTCATACGATAGCAAATCGTCGTTCTTCAGACGGGTAAGCAACGGATAAAGCGTACCCTCCACTACTATCAACTTCGCTTCTTTCAGATTCTGTATAATGTCTGAAGCATACGAAGGCTCACGGTGCAGCAACAACAGGATGCAGTATTCAAGCATCCCTTTGCGCATTTGAGATTTTACGTTATCGACATTCATGTTTTCTATCCTCTTGTTTTGTATAGCACAAATATATGTATTATATCAATACCTTGCATTACATAGAACTATTAATTTACCATTTTTAACGAAATACAACCAGATATACGGAAAACGACAGGCGGAAAGCCTTATTTTTGCATAAACTTTTTCACGGTAAGCCACCGTGATACGCTCTCAGACATTACATAACAAAATATTAAATACTCAAAACTATGTTCGTAATAAAACAAGCAACTACAGCCGACATTCCACTGATAAACAAACTGGCTTGGAATGTTTTTCCTGAAACATATAAAAATATCCTCAGTCACGAACAGATAGAATATATGATGGACTGGATGTATTCCATAGAGAACCTGCACAAGCAGATGGAAGAAGAAGGACACATTTATTATATAGCTTATGAGGAATGTGAAGCGGCAGGATATGTTTCCATCCGTCAGGAGGACACAGATTTATTTCATCTCGAGAAAATCTATGTCATTCCTTATTATCAAAAGTATCATCTGGGCAAACAGCTTTTCCAGCAGGCTATAAAAGGTATCAAGGAAATTCATCCGGCTCCCTGCCGTATGGAACTGAATGTAAACCGTAATAATCCGGCATTGGGATTTTACGAACATATGGGAATGAAAAAAGTACGCGAAGGAGATTTTCCCATTGGAAACGGCTATTACATGAACGATTATATTATGGGGCTGGATATTTAATGTCTATATCGACACAGACAGGCAGGTGATCGCTATAACCACCGTGATATTTCATGCCGTTATAGGTACGGAAAGGCTTGTCGCCTCCATAGTTTTCGTCTTCCTCCAAAAGAAACGGGAAAGTAAGAATACGGGCGCGATTATACTCCGTTGTAAGATTACCCGTATGATTCAGAAAAGTACCGTTCAGAATGAGCTGATCCAGAATGCCCCATTCACCACGATAGCGGTATGTGCCTCCCTGCCTGCCGTTCATCAAGTTATACAGCCGGTATGAATCGATATCTTTCTCTGGCTTCCCTGCTCCTAAGGTCCGACAAACAGAACGACTTTCAGGATAATCATTAAAGTCACCTATGATAATGAGGTATGGAGTCTGGCGAATTTTCATAACAGAATCTGCTGCATGACGCAATACACGTGCAGTAAGCAGGCGGTAAGGTTCACTTTGTTTTTCGCCTCCCGAACGTGAAGGCATGTGACAGATAAAGACATCGAGTGTATCACCGGAAACTACCCGACCGGTAACATGCAGGATATCGCGTGTAGGCTTACGCCCTATTTTATAGGAAGGAATACGAATATGCTGGTCGCTTATCAGCCGGAACGAGGAAGGCTGGTAGAGAAATGCCACATCAATTCCCCGTTCGTCGGGCGAATCAGTCATCACATAGCGATAGGCGGCATCTCGGAGCGGAGAGTATTTCACCAGTCCGTCCAGACAATATGCATTTTCCACTTCACAAAGTCCTACCAGATCGGGCACTTGCTCTCTACTGGCAGCGAGTATGACTTTTGCAATGCGGTTCAGTTTTTCATGATAACGTTTCCAGCTCCATCCCCGAACGGAATGAGGAAGATATTCCGAATCGTTCTTCAGTGAATCATGACGACAATCGAACAGATTCTCTACATTGTATTCCATAACACGAAGGGTTTGCTGCGCCTCACATACAGAAGCCGTGAGGCAGGCAGCAAACCCTAGCAATATTTCAGGAAATAATTTCATTATGCCTTTGCAGGAATATGAGCCAAGACATCCAATAAATGACGCCAGAACTTATCGACTGTAGGGATAAGCATGCGTTCGTCGGGTGAATGAACACCACGGAGTGTAGGACCGAACGAAACCATATCGAGTGAAGGATATTTTTCGAGGAACAAACCACATTCCAATCCGGCATGGATAGCTTTAATCTTAGGCTCGGCAGCAAACAGACGCTTATAGCTTTCTACCGATACTTGCAATATTTCGGAAGACGGATTAGGTTTCCATCCCGGATAACCGTCGCCAGTCGTTACTTCCGCTCCTCCCAACAGGAAAGCTGAACTTACCATCTGCGACATATCCTTGCGAGAAGACAGAATAGAACTGCGCTGACTGGTTACAACAACGAGTTTTCCATCACGCTGCTTGATTGAAGCAAGGTTGGAAGAAGTTTCTACCAGTCCCGGAATATCCTGGCTCATGGCATATACGCCATTATGTACAGCATAAATGGAATGAAGGAAGTTTTTCATGGCATCCTGCTGCATAACTTCTGCACAAGGGCTTTCCGATTCCAGCTCCATCACAAGATTTGGTTCTGTTACAGCAAACTCGTTTTCTACTTCCGACAAATATATATTCAAGTCAACACGTACTGATTCTTTATCTTTCATCGGTACAGCACAAACAGCATGTGCTTCACGTGGAATGGCATTATGCAGGTTTCCTCCATCTATTTCACACAAATGCAAGTCGTATTTCTGCATCAGCTGGACCAGGAAACGATTCAGCAACTTATTGGCATTGGCACGGTTCTTATTGATATCATCACCCGAATGTCCGCCTGTAAGTCCCTTTACAGCTACACGGAAGAAAAAATAGCCTTCGGGAGCAGCAGTCATCGGACACGGGAACTGAGCTGTAGTTCCTGCTCCACCTGCACAACCGATAAACAATTCACCTTCATCTTCTGAATCAAGGTTGATCAAGATATCGCCATCCATAAAGCCTTCCTTCAAAGCAAAAGCACCTGTCAGTCCGGTTTCTTCATCAACAGTAAACAAACACTGTATCGGTCCATGCTCGATATCGTCTGACGCCAAGACTGCAAGCTGAGTCGCCACACCAATTCCATTGTCGGCCCCCAGTGTAGTACCTTTCGCTTTCAGCCACTCACCATCGATATAGGTTTCAATCGGATCAGTATCGAAGTTATGTTGTGTATCTTTATTCTTCTCGCATACCATATCCATATGCGACTGCAATATGACAGTTTTCAGATTTTCCTTACCTGCTGTAGCCGGTTTAGACATTAACACATTTCCGGCCTCATCTGTTTTACAAGCCAGATTATGCTTCTGAGCGAAATCGAGCAAATAAGCTCGTATCTTTTCTTCCTTCTTGGAAGGACGCGGAACCTGACATACTTCTTCAAAATAACGGAAGACAATAGCCGGTTTCAAATCTTTTTTCTCCATAAATAGTCTATTTATTTGTTCAGTTATCAGTAAAAATAAGTTAAAAACATAGATTAATAAGGCAAGTACCCTCTTTTTTCCGTACCGAAAAGAGTAAATCGGTAACAAAAGATTTATATTTGCACCACAAAAATAATAGAAATGCTTAAGACTATCCTTATAACAATGTTAATAGTTGCTATCTGCATAGCACTATTATCGGTAAAGATACTCTTTCAGAAGAACGGACGTTTCCCTAACACACACGTTAGCGGCAGCAAAGCCATGAGAAAAAGAGGTATCGGATGTGTGCAATCTCAAGACAGAGAAGCACAAAAAGTGAATCCTCATGCCATAGCAGAGCGGAGGCGTCCAGAAACAGAAACAGAAAAAACAATTAATAACTAAGAGACAAAAACCATTATGAAAAGAATGAAGCATATCCTGAACGGATTTATCGCACTGGCTATGGTGCTGATGTTTACTCAATGTACTGACAACAAAGCTAACGAACAAGGAGCTTCAACTCCTGCTGTAGTAGGCGGTCCGGTAAACATGAAGATAGCTTATGTAGAGATTGACTCTCTGCTGACAAAATATCGTTATTGGAATGACTTGAACGAGATGATGATTCAGAAAGAAGAAAACATCCGTACTACACTGAACGAAAAAGCAAAAGATCTGGATAAAGAAATGAGAGAATTCCAGCGCAAACTGGAAAATAATGGTTTTGCCAGCCGTGAACGTGCTGAACAGGAAAACTTACGCATCAGCCAAAAACAACGTGACTTGCAGCAGTTGCAGGAAAAATTGACTAGTGAATTACAAGCAGAAAACCAGAAAATAAGCTTGCAGCTCCGCGATTCTATCAACTCATTCTTGAAAATATATAATAAGGATAAAGGATATAGCCTGATTATCAGCAACACTGGTTTCGACAACTTACTGTATGCTGATCCTGCATTCAATATTACTCAGGAAATCGTAGACGGACTGAATGCTCGCTATAACCCAGCATCAAGCAAAAAATAATTTAAACCTTGTATTATATTCAAGCCCTGTTGCTTAAAAAAGAGCAGCAGGGCTTTCTTTTTCTCAGACAAAAAACTTTCGATATAAAATACTCTTTTTTATCAAACTTTCCCGAACAAAATAATATATGGATTTGTTATATTATAAAGGTTGGAAGAAATTTACAATGTATTAAAAAGGAGTTTTTATGGAAACGTTTGCTGACTTGATATCATCGCCCACTCCTGTTCTGGTGGATGTTTTCGCAGAATGGTGTGCGCCTTGTAAAATAATGGCTGGAATTTTAAAGAAAGTAAAAGAAACACAAGGTGACTCGCTGCGAATCATAAAAATCGACATAGATAAAAATATGAATATTGCACAACATTATGCAATATCCTCTGTGCCTACACTCATGATTTTCAAAAACGGAAAACAGTTATGGCGGCAAAGTGGAGTAATAGAAGCAAACGAACTAAATAAAATTGTTGAAATGTTTAAGTAAAGCAACATATTCATTTTCACGTAGCATAAGCTGACCTCTACCGCAAAAAGACAAAACCCACTTGTCTTTTTACGAAAAAGGTCAGCTTTTTTACTGTTTATCAGCCTTTAATCTTTTTCTTATAAACCTCGGCACGTTCTACAACTTCACGCACAAAGTTATATGTTTCTGTTCCTCTGAAATATCCATTTTTACACACAGGATCCTGATAATAGTCTTCGTTACTCTTCAATAAGATGTAATGATCAACATGATGATCCCATAGATAACGGTTCTTACCATATTTTTCCGCTAATGCCATGGCATCAGTAATGTGCCCCACTCCTGCATTATATGCAGCAAGCACAAACTTAGTCTGCTCACCTTTATCGGGAACTTTAGAGAAAATATTCTGTAGACGGGCGATATATTTCACTCCAGCTTTTATACTTTCCTCCGGATCACTTTCTTTTCCTGCAGGTATCCCCATAGCACGTGCCGTAGCTGGCATTAATTGCATCAACCCCCGAGCGCCTGCCCAAGATATGACATTCGGATCGAAATTCGATTCTGTATATGCCAGCGACGCCAGCATACGCCAGTCCCAGCCTATTTCTTTTGCATATTTCTTGAACAAATCATCGTAATGTGAAATCTTTCCATCCTTAACTGAAAGTATAGATCCATGGGTAGGACGTTTATTCAGCTCAAAATAACGCCGGGCACTTGCCTTGAATTCCGATGAATTGATATTTTCTTTATGCCACTTGTCGGCAGCTTCAGCCAGCAAAGGAGATGTTTTACGTACAGCCCATGAAGAGCGCTGGTCGAAACTGATTACCAGACCGATATCAAGATTAGGATAATACGTACGGTTTATCTTAGCAATTTCATTAGTAGCAACTGTATAATCTATTTTACCTTCCGCCACCCAAGTAATCAAATTTTCTTCCGATACGCTGTCGGTCTCTACTTTATGCACGTTGATACCTCCCCCCAGCTCACTATTCAAGTTCATCAGCCGGTCATAGTATTTTCCTGAAGTAGTATAAACCTCTTTTCCAGGCAATTGTGTTACGTCTTTCAGTGCATCTTTTCCTCTGCGCTGCACAATCACTTGATGAGTGATATTTTCTTCACCACAATAGATCAGACTGTCCTTCCATGCATTTGTGATATCAAGATTATATGCAACCAGGTCGCCTTCTCCTCTTATCAGGCAACGCACCATTTCAGAAGGATTATTTACGACCTTCAACTTTAATTTGAGCCCAAGGGAACGTGCAAACTGTTGTGCTAATTCATATTGAAATCCCATCGGTTCACCACGATAGTTAAAGTATGATGTAGAGCTATTGGCTGTAAGAACAACCAACTCTCCCCTCTCCATAATTTCGGGTAAATCAATTGCTGCTTCTCCATTTACAGTTCCTTTTCGTGACTGACACGAATAAAACAGCAGACTCAGGCATAGTACGCTCCAGAAGACATAGGAGAGCTTCATCGTCCCACTATTTTTTCAATATACATCTTCAATATCTCTATCGCTTTCTTATTATATCCTCCTTGAGGAATAATCAGGTCAGCATACCGTTTTGCAGGTTCGATAAATTCAAGATGCATAGGTTTCAGCACCCTCATATATCGTTCCATAACAGCCTCTGCCGTACGTCCTCGTTCTACTACATCACGCTGCATTACGCGAATCAATCGCTCATCCGGATCAGCATCGACAAATATTTTCAGGTCCATCAACTTACACAGCTCCTTATCACTCAACGCCAATATACCCTCTATAATAATCACTTTACGAGGTTCTACATGCAACGTTTCCTTCTGTCGCGTACAAGTAAGGAAATCATATATAGGCTGTTCTATCGCTTCTCCTCTGCGAAGCATAGCCACATGCTGCGACAACAACTCCCAGTCGAAAGCATTCGGATGATCGAAATTAATACTTTGACGCAGTTCCACTGGTACATGACTGCTGTCATTATAATAAGAATCCAACGGAAGCAAAGCCACTTCATCGGCCGACAGACTATCAACAATACTTTTCACTACAGTTGTTTTACCGGAGCCTGTACCTCCTGCAATTCCAATGATTATCATAAGCTAAAATCCAATAATTAGTTATATATTTGCATCTATACAAATTTACGATAAATCATAATATAAACAACTATGGTCAAGCACATTGTTTTATTTAAACTGAAAGAAAACCTGTCAACAGAAGAAAAACAGGCTGTTATAGACAAATTTAAAGCAGCAATAGAAGCTTTGCCGCCTGTCATACCAAGTATTCGGAAAATCTTTGTCGGACAAAATATCAATGCTGACGAGAAATGGGATATTTGTCTGGAAAGTGAGTTTGATACATTAGAAGATGTTAAAGCATATGCAGTTCATCCGGCACATGTAGCAGCAGCCGGCATTTTAAAGGAAGCCAAACAAGACCGTGCCTGTACAGATTATATTTTCTAGAATTTCAAGCAGATATGAAAAAGATAATCAATCCTTGGGGCGAAATAGAAGGTTACAACTGTTTTGGATGTGCTCCTCAAAATCCGTCAGGACTACACATGGAGTTTTACGAGGATGGCGATGATATCGTAAGCTTCTGGCATCCGGACGGCAAATACCAAGGCTGGCTTAATACGCTGCACGGAGGCATTCAGGCTGTATTGCTAGACGAAATATGCGGATGGGTAATCATGCGAAAGCTTCAAACGGCCGGAGTTACTTCAAAAATGGAAACCCGCTATTTAAAACCTGTACATACTACAGATAATATGTTAACCCTGCGAGCATCTATTCGTGAACAACGGCGAAACATTGTTACGATCGATGCTTCTTTGTTCAATGAAGCAGGAGAAATATGCACTCAAGCTGTTTGTACTTATTTTACTTTCTCACGCGAGAAAGCACTACAAGATATGCACTTTCATGAATGCAAAACGGAAGGCGAATAATTGGTTCCTGATATAAATAGAATCTGAATTAAAAAAGAAGACCTCTACTATCAGCTTCATATTATGATGGATTAAGTTAAAAACAGAAAGAGGTCTTACATACAATAAAAATGGCATATGGAGCGATTATTATATATCATCTTCATATGCCATTATATTTTGTATAGACGTTTACTGAATATCCCAAGTCAGTTTTTATTCATTGCCCTTTCTGGTAGAAAGCTTTTCCAGAAAATATACTAGGAAAAAGCCCGCCAGCATTAAAACAACAGCCTCCCATATGTATTGATTAGGCAGGATATTACTTTCTATCAACGGCTTTTCCACTCCATGACTGTCTATAAATGTTTCAATAGTTTCTTTCCATGGCCATACTTTATTGAGTGACCCTAACATGAAACCTGTCAGTACAGCCAGGGTTATATTACGAAAATGCTTTAATGCATACGATAAGACACGTGAGAAACTGGTTATACCAATGCATGCCCCAGCACCGAATACAAGTATAACCTTTATATCGAATGTCTTTACTGCTTCCATGATAAAAAAGTATTTTCCCAGCAATACCAATATAAAACTTCCCGATATCCCCGGAAGAATCATGGCACAAATCGCAATAGCCCCACATAAAAAGATAAACAATAAATTAGAAGGAGTTTCTGCCGGAGTAGCGACTGTAATGTAAAAAGCTACAGCAACACCGACAATGAACCCTAAAATCGTTTTCCAGTTCCATTCCTTAATGTCTTTCCCAACAAACCAAGTAGAGGCAAGAACAAGGCCAAAGAAAAAAGACCATACAAGAACCGGATGATCGGTAAGCAACCAAGTTATTACTTTTGCCAATGAGAAGACACTGATTCCAATACCGGCTAAAAGAAATAGCAAAAAGTTACCGTTTATCATCTTCCAGAAAGTTCCCCACTTCCCGGTAAAAAACATTTTCAAACTTTGTGCATTGATACTCTTAATGGAATCAATCAATTCATCATAAATACCTACAATAAAAGCAATTGTTCCTCCTGACACACCAGGTACTACATCGGCCGCCCCCATACCCATACCTTTTAAGGCAAGCAAGGCGTAGTCTTTAAAACTTCGTTTCATCTTAAATTTTATCTGTTTTCCTAAGAATTTTATGGTTTGCAAAGTAACAGAAAAAAAAGAAATGTATCTATTAAAAAGATAAAAAAGGCATCACAGGACAAACATTATATCCGATTGTTTGTTATATTCACAGAAATATTTAATAAAAATAATCATGGCAAAAACAGCATTTCAAGGAGCCCCAGTTTCACTGGCAGGCGAGTTTATTAAAGTTGGAGCTCAAGCTCCAGAGTTTTCACTGGTAAAAGGAAATTTAAGTTCTTTCACTCAAAATGATATTAAAGGGAAATACGCACTCCTGAATATATTCCCTAGTATGGATACGGGTGTATGTGCAACTTCAGTACGCAAATTCAACAAGCTGGCAGCCGAAATGGAAAATACCGTTGTTCTGGCAATTTCGAAAGACCTTCCTTTTGCGCAGGGACGTTTCTGTACAACTGAAGGAATTGAAAATGTTATTCCACTTTCAGACTACCGATATACTTCTGATTTTGGAGAAAAATATGGTGTATTGATGACTGACGGCGTATTATGCGGACTGTTGGCGCGTGCCGTAGTAATTATTAACCCGGAAGGAAAAGTTATCTATACAGAACTCGTACCGGAAATAACTCAGGAACCCAACTACGATTCTGCTTTAGCAGCACTTAAAGAACAACGATAATTGCTACCCCTCTTATAATAACTAAACCAACTAACAATAATGGCGGGAAGAGAAACTTACATAAAATTCTCTTTCCGCCATTTTGCTATCTGAAATATACAGTCACCTTACTCTTCAGCAAAGTCTTTGATACGTTGTTCTTCGGTCAGGCGACAAATCAACAGCTTATCATTTTTCTCGGCAACAATATAACCGTCCAATCCCTGTACTACCACTTTCTTTTCCTGAGTAGTATGAATTATACAGTTTCTGGTTTCATACAGTTTGATATTATTTCCGATGCAGGCATTGTTATGCGCATCCTTTTTTGAGTTTTCATGCAAAGAACCCCAGGTTCCCAGATCACTCCATCCAAATGATGCCGGAAAGACATAAATCTCCTCTGCCTTTTCCATGATAGCATAGTCTACAGATATGTTTTCACAGGTAGGAAATAACTCATTCAGCATTTCCTGCTCTTTGTCTGTATAAAAATATGGAAGCATGCGCTCAAAAACCTCTGCCATTGGAGGCTGATAAACACGCAGGGCATTAACTATCGTATTGACATTCCATATAAAAATCCCTGCATTCCAAAAATAATTTTTCCGCTGAATGTAGCGACGTGCAACTTCCAAATCCGGTTTTTCCTTAAAAGCATCAACTCTATAAATTTCCTTATTGGAAGGACATGCCATCGACAAGTCCGCTTCTATATAGCCATATCCCGTTTCCGGACGGTTTGCCTTCATTCCCAATGTAACGATAGCATCCGAATCGGCTGTAAATTTCATAGCAGAGTTAATGACACGTGCAAATTCCCTCACATCCATCACCACATGATCACTTGGAGTCACTACGATATTGGCCTTCGGATTTTTAGCTTTTATTTTCCAGCTTACATAAGCAATACACGGAGCGGTATTACGGCGACAAGGCTCAAGCAGAATATGATCTACTGGAATAGACGGCAACTGCTCTTTTACGACATCTGCACAGTCGACTGATGTTACCACCCATATATTCTCAGAAGGACAAATATCCTGAAAGCGGTCTACCGTAAGCTGAAGCAATGTTCGTCCGCATCCCAAAACATCAATAAACTGCTTCGGCATCTGGGGGGTACTCATAGGCCAGAAACGACTTCCTATACCTCCCGCCATGATAACTATATGATTGTTGTTTAAAGCCATAACCACGATTCATTTTTAGATGTTTTGCAAATATAGCTTTATTTTGACAAAATAAAATATCCCGACTGATAAAAATCAGCCGGGATAGAGATTGGTTCTTATAAAAACCTATTAGCAATACATATTTACAATAGCCTCATACAATTCTTGCTTACCGCTAGTCTGTTTTGGTTCGCCGTTTGCCTTAGCATAAGCAACAACATCTTCCAAAGTCAGCTTACCTTCTTCAAATTCTTTACCTTTACCAGAATCGAATGAAGCATAACGTTCAGCCAACATTTTCTTATATGGAGATTCTTCCAGCAACTTAGCAGCACTCAGCAATGCACGAGCCATAGCATCCATACCTGCAATGTGAGCGATAAAGATATCTTCCAAGTCTGTTGAGTTACGACGGGTCTTAGCATCGAAGTTAGTACCACCATTACCCAGACCTCCGCCACGGATAATCTGCATCATAGCCTGGATGAGTTCATAATTGTCGATAGGGAACTGGTCTGTATCCCATCCGTTCTGATAGTCACCACGGTTTGCATCGATAGAACCCAACATGCCATTGTCAACAGCAACAGCCAGTTCGTGTTCGAAAGTGTGACCAGCCAAAGTTGCATGGTTTACTTCAATATTAACTTTGAAGTCCTTGTCCAGATTATGAGCTTTCAGGAAGCCGATAACAGTTTCAGTATCTACGTCATACTGATGTTTTGTCGGTTCCATCGGTTTCGGTTCGATCAGGAATGTACCAGTAAAGCCTTTTGCACGAGCATAGTCACGAGCAATAGTCAACATCTGTGCCAAGTGTTCTTTTTCACGTTTCTGGTCTGTGTTCAACAGTGACATATAACCTTCACGTCCGCCCCAGAATACATAGTTTGAACCACCCAGTTCGATTGTTGCATCAATAGCATTCTTAATCTGAACAGCAGCACGAGCTACAACATCGAAATCAGGGTTTGTAGCAGCACCGTTCATATAACGAGCATGACCGAATACATTTGCAGTACCCCACAACAGTTTGATACCAGTTTCAGCCTGTTTCTGTTTTGCATAAGCTACTATTTCTTTCAGATTTGCTTCATATTCTTCGATTGTGTCAGCCTCATCACACAAGTCTACATCGTGGAAACAGTAGTATTCAATACCCATTTTCTGCATAAATTCGAAGCCTGCATCCATTTTGTCTTTAGCAGCCTGTACCTTGTCAGGATTTCCTTTCCATGGGAAGTTCTTAGTACCGCCACCAAACTGGTCAGCTCCTTCAGCGCACAATGTGTGCCACCAAGCCATAGAAAATTTCAACCAGTCTTTCATCTTCTTACCCATTACTACTTTTTCTGCATCATAATAACGGAAAGCCATCGGGTTTTTGCTTTCTACACCTTCGAATTTAATTTTACCAATACCGGGAAAATACTCTTTTGTTGCCATAGTTATATTCTATTTAAAAGTTAATTATTTTTATTTATTTCAGGAAATTGTCCTGCGTCCGGAGTTATTTCCAGACAGCAAAACAAGTAAATTAGATTTTATTCATATATGAAAGCCAGCGCTGATATGCATCTTCGTATGCAGCCTTGTTTGCCATATCCGGTTCGATAACAGCCAACTTATCCAGCGTAGCAAAAGCTTCATTATTGTCTTTATAGATACCTGCTCCGATACCAGCTCCTTTTGCAGCTCCAACTGAACCGTCAGTATCATACAGTTCGATGGTAGCTCCAGTCACACCGGCCAGCGTATCGCGGAATATCGGACTCAGGAACATATTTGCATGTCCGGCATGTATCTTATGTACATCCATTCCCATGCCTTCCATAATATCTATTCCATATTTGAACGAGAATACGATACCCTCTTGAGCAGCACGAATAATATGATTGCGCGTATGCAGATTAAAGTTTATTCCATTGATAGAACATCCTGTTTCACGATTCTGCAACATACGTTCTGCACCATTTCCAAAAGGCAAGATACTGATTCCTCCCGCACCGATAGGAGCCTGAGCAGCCATATCATTCATTTCGGCATACGAAACGCCTGCAGGTACAACGGTACGTTTTACCCATGAATTCAAAATACCTGTTCCATTAATGCAGAGCAACACTCCCAGACGAGTCTGGTCTGCCGTATGATTGACATGCGCAAATGTATTGACACGTGATTTCGGATCATAGTTGACTGCACCGTTTACACCATACACTACACCCGACGTTCCGGCTGTAGACGCGATTTCGCCCGGATTGAAAACATTCAGCGACAACGCATTGTTCGGCTGGTCGCCCGCACGATAAGTCACAGGTGTACCCTCTTTCAATCCTAGTTCGGCTGCTGCAATAGCGGTTACACGTCCCTGTTCTGAAAAAGTCGGTTTGATATCGGCTATCAGTGAATTGTCGAATCCGTAATATTTCATCAGGAATTTTGCGACTTCATTATTCTTGAAATCCCAGAACATACCTTCTGAAAGTCCGGATACAGTGGTGCAAACCTCACCAGTCAGCTTCATAGCGATATAGTCGCCCGGAAGCATAATTTTATCTATTCTGGCATAGACATCCGGTTCATTCTCTTTAATCCAGGCAAGCTTGGAAGCGGTAAAATTACCCGGAGAGTTAAGCAAATGAGAAAGACACAGCTCTTCACCCAATGTATTGAAAGCCTTCTCTCCATACGGAACCGCACGAGAATCGCACCAGATAATAGCCGGACGGAGCACCTGCTGATTCTTGTCCACACATACCAGACCATGCATCTGATAAGAAATACCGATAGCAGCAATATCTTCCTTGCGTACTCCGCTTTCATTCATAACAGCTTCAGTTGCAAGCTTCAGGTTTGCCCACCACATTTCCGGTTTCTGTTCAGCCCAACCGGGATGCACAGCTATAATCTCTGCCTCTGTCTTAGGGTAGAAAGCAGAAGCTACACATTTACCTGTCTCCGAATTTACCAAACTGGCCTTAACCGAAGAACTACCTATATCATAACCTAACAAATACATAACTCTAATATATTTTATTTCTTTAGTTTGTTATAAATCGTTCTGTCGAATCTATAATAGCGTGCAGCACGATGTCGCACACCTTTTTCTTTTTCCTCCATCGGTACGACATAAGGCATCAGTGCTATCTTCTTGTGGAAATTACGCACATCAAACTCTTTATCGTATACCAACTGATACAATACACGAAGCTGTGCCGCAGTAAACTTTCTAGGCAAGAGATCGAACATTACCGATGGATTTGTTTCCACATAATGACGTATAAAAGCAAGCGCGTCGCGATATATCTGAATATGGTCGAACGCCAAGGCTTTCACTTCCGACAGCGGAGTCCAGCAAGCATCATACGTATCAGTCAGCTGCCGGTTTCGCTGGTCAATTTTCAATAAAGAAAGATAAGCGATCGTAACAATCCTGCCGACTTTGTTATCCGTAATGCGATGAAAGCGTTCCAGCCACAACACATCTTTCGGATTAGCCGTACGATCTTTGGAGCCATAAGCTTTAAACTGGCTCATCTTGATATTTTTCAAACCGGTAAGTTCATTAAGCACACGCTTAGCAGCTTCATCCAAGTCTTCATCGGCATAAATCAAGCTACCGGGAAGCTTCAGGTCATTAAATTCACCATCCGTTTGTTTTCCTATCTGGCGTACAAGCAAAACGCGAAACTGTTCTCCATCGAAGCCAATCAGCACACAGTCCACTGAAACGTGTACATCGATTATAAGGTTATTTCCGGTCTGAGTTTCCATATCTTTATTTTCTTTCAACACTGCAAATATAAAGACTTTTTCAATTCGTTATTCAAAAATATCAGAATATTTATCATGTTATAAAACATTATTCTACAAGTATATAGATTTCATACTTCATACGATATATAATTAATGTATTATTGTAGGTAATACGAAAAGAGATTCAAGCAAATTACACTGCAACAAAAAGTACTTTAAAATTAGTTTTTTATCTTTGCATAAAACAATCCTAATAATGAAGTTATGAAACATTATCCTTGCGTGCTCACTATTGCCGGATCGGATTGCAGTGGAGGAGCCGGCATTCAGGCCGACATAAAGACTATATCAGCATTGGGAGCTTATGCTGCCAGTGCCATTACAGCAATCACAGTACAAAATACTTGTGGAGTAACAGGTATTCATCCTGTACCTCCCAGCTACGTAAAGGGACAGATAGAAGCTGTTATGACGGATATCCGTCCACGTGCGGTCAAGATTGGCATGATAAACGATGTAGAGATTGTGCAGGTTATAGCCGAATCTCTGAAAAAATTCAAGCCGGAGTTTGTCGTGTTCGATCCGGTTATGGTATCAACAAGCGGATGCAAACTTATGGAGGATGATGCAATTGAAGCTATCACCACACTTCTTATGCCGCTTGCCAGTATTATAACTCCCAATCTGAGTGAAACGGAAGTGCTGACGGGAAAGCAGATTCGCAACATCGAAATGATGAAAACTGCTTCGCGTGAACTGCTGAACTACGGATGCCGTGCCGTACTGGTTAAAGGAGGCCATCTGGAAGACGGAAACATGTGCGACGTACTGCAACTGAAGGATGAGAGCGAACCTCATTTATTCATGGCACAAAAAGTAGAAAGTCATAATACACACGGCACCGGGTGTACACTTTCGTCTGCCATTGCTACTTTCCTTGCTTTAGGCAACAGTATGCCCGAGGCGGTAAAACAAGCTAAAGAATATGTATATCAAGGTATTCTATCCGGTAAAGATGTACACATAGGAGAAGGACACGGACCGCTGAATCACTTCCACTCTCCCGTACCGATGCATATTTCCGATGAAGATTAAATCAAAAAAATCAGAAATCTAAAATAATTCATTACCTTTGTCATCAATAACTTAACTCAAAAATAAATTTATGAAAGCATTTGTATTCCCCGGACAGGGCGCACAATTCGTAGGAATGGGTAAAGACCTCTACGAAAACTCAGCACTGGCAAAAGAATTATTCGAGAAAGCAAACGATATTTTGGGCTATCGTATCACCGATATCATGTTCAACGGCACAGACGAAGACCTGCGTCAGACTAAAGTTACTCAGCCTGCCGTATTCCTTCACTCTGTTATCTCTGCTCTTTGCATGGGCGATGACTTCAAACCTGAAATGACTGCCGGACACTCACTTGGAGAGTTTTCTGCTCTTGTTGCAGCCGGTGCTCTGTCGTTCGAAGACGGTTTGAAACTGGTGTACGCACGTGCTATGGCTATGCAGAAAGCATGCGAAATGCAGCCTTCTACAATGGCTGCTATCATCGCCCTGCCTGATGAAAAAGTAGAAGAAATTTGTGCTCAGGTAAGTGCAGAAGGCGAAGTTTGTGTCGCAGCTAACTTCAACTGCCCGGGACAGATCGTTATCTCAGGATCTATCGAAGGCATCAACAAAGCTTGCGAACTGATGAAAGCAGCAGGAGCTAAACGTGCATTGCCGCTGAAAGTAGGTGGTGCTTTCCATTCTCCACTGATGGATCCTGCTAAAGTTGAGCTGGAAGCAGCAATCAATGCAACTGAATTCCACACTCCGAAATGCCCGATTTATCAGAACGTAGACGCTAAACCACATACAGACCCTGCTGAAATCAAGACTAATCTGGTAGCTCAGCTGACTGCTTCTGTACGTTGGACTCAGACAGTTCAGAACATGATTGCAGACGGAGCAACAGACTTTACAGAATGTGGTCCGGGTGCTGTTTTACAGGGACTTATTAAAAAGATCGATAAAGAAGCTAATGCTCACGGAATAGCATAAGCAGCAGTTCTGCACGAAGCAAAAAAAGATGCTGAATTTTTGATGAAAAATTCAGCATCTTTTTTTATTTTATCAGCAAGTTTTACGACAAATATCAGGATATAATTTACCCCTCTTGCAGTTTTCTTGTTTTTTATCTGCCAAGCCCCGTAAAGATCGGCTATAAAAGTCTGCAAAAGGGGTAAAAAATTATTCTTTTATTTCAAAAGTTCTCCAAGTTTAGCAGCCAGTTCTTCACCACGCAAGTTACGAGCAACGATAGTACCTTCCTGGTCAACCAGAACAGTTGCAGGGATAGCACGAACACCATAAAGTTTCGCACCCTCACAGCTCCAGCCTTTCAAGTCTGACATCTGTGCCCATGTAATATTCAGGTCTTTAATAGCCTTTTTCCATGCTTCTGCATTGTTGTCCAAAGAAACACCGACAATACCAAAACCTTTAGCCTTGAATGCATTGTATGCAGCTACTACATTTGGCATTTCTGCACGGCAAGGACCACACCAGCTAGCCCAGAAATCAATCAAAGTATATTTATTCTGAGAAATAAAGTCAGACAGTTTTACTTCCTTACCTTCTGGAGTATTCATTGCAAAATCAATGAACTTCTGACCTACTTCTGTTTTTTCTATTGTAGCAATGTGTTCTTTCAAAGCAACAATATCTTTATCTGCGCTGTAAGCAGCTGGAACTTTATCCAATAATGCTTTTACTTTAGCTGTTTCGAATGCATTAGCATATGAAGTCAGCAACTGTACACCTACAAGGTTGTTGATGTTTTCATTAATGCAGTTGTAAACCATTTCAGTTCCCAAGCTATCTTTTTCAGCCAACTGCTTTTCCAAATCTTTGCGCTGATCGTCAGTCAATGTAGTATCAGTCTTTGATTTCTGATATATTTCAGACATTTCCTTATTGATAGCAACAAATTTATCCATAAACTGCTGGTAAGCATCATTACACATTGTACCAGCAACCTTATTGGCTTCAGCGCCCATGTTCAGCGTGATATCTCCTTTTTCAATGAATACCATCGCAGTCATGCGCATACCGTTCTTTCTATAGGTTACATAACGGCTTACTGTTACAGAATCGGGAGTGCCCTTAAATTCGAATGCACCACCTTTTACAACAGCAGAATCCATTTTAACGAGTGATCCGTCTACAAAATTCTGCAAATACACAGTATCCCCTTCTGCTACTCCTTCAATAGTACCCTTAATCGTGTACCCAGCCTTTTCCTGACAAGAAGCAAATGCCAATAATCCGGCAGTTGCCATCAATAAAATTTTCTTCATAATAAATGTGTAATAATAAAATAGTTTAATGGCGGCAAAGATAGCCCTTTAAATCAGAAAGGCAAACAAATTAATGTATATTCTTCCGCTTATCACTTCAGTTTATTTCCTCCAACAAATAGTGGAAGAATAGAGCACAAGGCATAAAGTATAGTAAATCCGTCGGAGGAAAGCCCGAAAAAAGAATCCAATCCTGTATAGTGCAGGGATGTAAACAGCTGTATCACAAAAAACAGTGTAACACAATAGCCAGAAAAACGGACAAAGCTATACGACATACCCTTTATTATATCTCTATCCGTACGGTATAAATCTATACTGTATCCGTAAATTATCGCCATTATTCCCAGCCCCAACGAAAGGAGATAACTGACACCTTCTGACAAGGGTGAATTCTTCAACCCTCCTGTAATACTGCGTACTATCCCCCATGGACCTAAAGCCAGACACAAAACTGCCAGTATATAAACTGCCCCAACGGTCAGACTCAACAACAACGAACGCTTTTCTTTTCGGGAAAGTTTTCTGCCATGAAAGATTGCTCGTCGGACAGCCTCCCAAAAACCTGAATGCATACAGAGTCCCACCCCGAAAGCCAACAACAAGATATCGCTAAAAAAAGGAGCGGAAAAAAAGCCGTCGCCAACATTTCTGAGTTGCCAGCGTAACCCTTCCGCACTGAGCAGACTCTGAACGCCCGACCAGCCATATATGCTCCCAACCCATGAAAGGAGGGCCACTACCAACGTAAGCAGAAAGAAAAGCGTAGCAGGATGAAGGAAGTGTCTATTCATCATCAGGTTCCAGATTGTCGATATCCAATATCCTCAGTTCAAAAGCCCGTGTTACCAATCGGCAAGCATTTACTCCGGTACGCTCCTCAGGACGGAACAAGCGGTTTACCAATTCATTCTGACGTTTTTCTATCGATTTCACTCCGAAAGGCATAGCCTTCAGGTTGGTGATCATTTCCTTAGTATACCCCAAAGCCAAATGGCGAAGCAAACGTTCGTCATATTCATCGATATCATAATCAATGATCGCTTCCTGACGCCGCATCTCCACTTCTACCGACTGCTTGAAGCGTTCCACAATTTTTTCCAGTATCGGATAGTTGAACACTAATTTCTTTCCTGCCATGACAGCCTCTACATCCGTAGCAGTCAACAGCTCACCTGTTTTCAGAATGATCCCGTCAGCACCTGCATTCAAAGCATCAACCCATAATTTTTCATTCAATACTTCACCGGTAAAAATCAAAACTTTCAGTTCCGGACGTTCACGATGCAAACGGGCACAAATATCAACACCGATAGTAGTAGAACCTCCCAAACCTAAATCAAGCAAAATCAAATCGGGAGTATGCTGTTCCAGCAACGGCCAAAATTCAGCTTCAGTCATAGCCGTACCTATAACTTCTGCATTAGGTATCTCGTGACGAAAGATTTCTTCCGTCCCTTTTAATTCCAACTTAACATCTTCTACAATGATAACTTTAAACTTTTCCATATATTCAGTCTTTTTACTTTTTCACAATAAGCGGTATGGTAAACCATACGGTATATCCTCCCTCTGAAGACGGACAAGCATTGATCCGGCATCCACGACGTCCGGCAAACTCATCATGTTCGCGAATTATCTGCTTACAGACCAGAAACTCTGTACCCTGCAGGCCAGCTGTGCCGCCTTCATGAAAACGAGACAATGCCGGATAAAACAAATCGTTCAGTTCTGCCTGTGTATGATTCCGTCGGGTATCCGTAAAGTTGAAATGTGCAAAGCCGTTTTCCTGAAAAACTGATAACTTCAGAACACCCGTCTGCGGGAAACGTACAGCCTCATCGAGTAAATTTTCGAAGAGAAATAAAAGCAAAACACCATCTCCTGCTACTGACAAGCCTGCTTCCTGCTCGACTTCCAACTTCAGCGAATATGACAGTTTACGAGATATTTTACGCAAATATTTTTCTACTTGTCCAATCAATACAGCTACATTGACCTCTGCCCGTCGGAACGTTATATCGTCAAGCTGACGGGAGGCACACGAACTAAGTAAAGTAAATATATCTTTATAATAGCTCACCAGTTCAGAAATGGTTTGCAGCTGCTGTTTCTCCTCCTGTAAAGAGATATTATCCTGCCTGTTCAGACGATCGACTATCTGCTTTATCCGGTTAGGATAATAGATTGTTTCATGCTTTATGGTAGACAAACAATTATCGAGTACCATATTCTGCACATGCAGCATATTTTCTTCATAAGAAGCTCGCCTTGCATCATCCTGAGCCAATTCTATGTCGTAATGTTTACGTCTGACACAGACCACCGCATTATGCAACACAACAGCAAGATAACTTACAATCAGCTCTACCAGCAATCTGTCTTTTTCGCGCACACAAGGAAGTGCGGCCTTCACGGCAAGTACACCTGCACAATAATTCTCTTCATTAATATCTACATTCAGCGGAAAATAATTCCAGGAAGCTTCATTCGTCCACGATACTAGTTTCTTTTCAAAACAGCGTTCCATCCGGTTACACAAATCTTCGTTCTCTCCTTCTTCACCGAAAATATAATGCAAAGATGAGGTTTCTTCATCGTATAAGGCTAAAGCCATATCCGCAACGGGGAACAGTTCATTCATTTCCTCGGAAAGCTTTTTAAGAATGTCTTCTGCTACATTACTTTCTTCTTCGTCTCCCGGCTGCGCAACAGAGAAGATAGACTGGTTTATCTCGAATACCTGCTCCATATTATAGCGATAATGCAAACGATGACGTAAGTATAGTATATAATAACCGGCCAGACAGACCACAACCAGTAAAAGAAAAATTCCTAAGGCTATCAGCTTATTATTGGCAGACTGCTGCATCCGCACACAATATTCTTCCAGCGAACGGTCTTTACTAATCTGCTTGTACAAGGTAGTATAAGCACGATTATTATAATAATATGTACGGAAATCCTTTACTGCAAGTCCGGCTACAGCTGCTTCATTACGAACATCAAGCAGAATATAATAATCGGTATCAAATCCTTGGGCCAACCATGTCTGTTCTGCTGCTTCATAATCATCGCGATATAATTTCAGCAACGGATATTTTCGCTTGGAATATTTCAGATAGTGCAGATTCATGTAATATAAAACACTGTCGGCATATACCAGCGCCTCCTGATAGCGAGCATTTACATTGCAATCGTACACCCAGTTTGCATAATCATTAGCAATCGACAGCAAACTGTCGTAAGCAACTCTGTTCTTTTCTTCAGGCTGTTTGTATACCGACGACTGACAGCTACCCAGGCCTAAAATACTCATGGCGAATATCAGACATATAGAAAGAGTTCTTTTTACTCCTTTAGGCAATCTGAAATAAAAACGACTTCCTTTTCCCAATGTACTGTCTATCGAGAAACAACAAACGCTGAATACAGCATTAGTCTTACGGTACTTCTCAATAATCCCTTTACAATTCATCAAGCCAAAACCAGATCCCTTCTGCCGGCGCAATTCCTCCGTATCAGCAGCTGTTCCCATTCCAATAGCTCCAGAATCATAGACCTTCTCACCTAAGATACGGTTTACATCCTCTTCCGACAGACCAGGACCGTCATCCGACACTGAAATCTCTACATACTCATCCGTTTCTTTTGTCGATAGTGTAATATGTCCATACTCGGGAGTATACTTACGTGCATTTTCGGTCAAGGTATTTATCATAAAAAGAGTAAGTGCCTTATCGGCTTTTACAACAGCTTCGGTCGGATCGACCTGCAACTCCTGATGTTTTATTTCAAAAGAACGTCTACCTTTAGCAATAATCCCAAAAAGTTCTTTTAAGGCAAAGCTCTCAATGTTCAAACTTAATACCCCTTGACGCATCTTGATCCATATTGCTAATATTTCATTGTACTCATTAATCCGGGTAATTAGTTCGTCGATATATTCAAACTTTCCTTTCTTAATGTCAGCCCGACTGGCATAAGGTACAGATTGCAGCTTATGCACTTCATTAGCTACTCGGTCTATATATGGAAATATACCTGTCACAATAGAAAGACAAGCTTTTTTTACCATGTTCTGACGTTTGTTCTCGGCTACATGCTGTTCATGAATATACTGTTCCTTTTCCAGACGCCGCCGCTCGTCGTCTAAAGAAACAAGATTCATTCCATTTTCCAATGTCCATGCCAGATAAGGCAAGACCAGCTGGAGTAATGTCTGTTTCTCTTTACGAAGCGGATGAGGTAATTCCAATAATAATTTCCCTATATTCTTGCTTTTATCAGGAGAAAAGAGCTCGAAGGCATAAAAGCCGGCTTCAATTTCTTCACGCTCATCTTCCGATGAACACGCTTCTAATACAATTTTTACATCCGTAGCTCCAAAGATATGCTCAAAATCGGTTTTTATCGTATGACAGACAGTATCAGTAATTTCTTCTACTTCTGTTACATTTTCCGGAACAGACGAAGTTATCTTGCGACACAAATCAAATACTTCCTTCAGTATGGATATATAAAGCTTATTTCTCTTGCGCCAACGCCTATTCAGCATAACGAATAATACAATAAGCAGAAAAATCCCTATCACTACCAGCAATAATAACGCATTAATCTGTCTTGATTCTTTCTCCAAAGCTGCATAACGACTCTCCAAAGCTTTGTCCTGCCGGGTATAGTCCAGTAAGTCCAAATAAACATTCCGATTGTAATCGGATTCCAGCTTACACCCCATTGCTGCATACGTCCTACTCAATTGCTCACGCAAGCGCAGTATCCATTCCGGTACAGTTTTGATGCCTTCATCCGCAATCCATTTCAGTTCAGTAGACCGTACTTCATCAGGAGCATAGGCCTGCAAGCGATCGGTTGTATCTGTACAGTGATAATATTTTTCATGATGCCAGTTAACATATTGCAATGCAGCTTTCAGGTTCTCCAAAGCCTTTTCCGGCTGTCCCGAGTAATTATAATACGTAGCAATCGTCCGATAAGTTCCCGAAATCTGATAACCGTCACCATATTTCTTAAACAAATCCAGCGCCTGACGTGCATAATACAGCGGCAAGCTGTCAACTGGTAAGTCTTCTTTATTGACCAAACGGAGAAGCCCCGAATGCTTTTCTTCCAATATTTTCCGATTACTGCGAAAATTCAGCAATTCTGCCATAGCCTGCATGGCATTAGCCTCAAAATAAATATATCCTCCCTTACGACTCTGAAGTAGACAACTCGTCAGGCAGCCAAACTCTCCAATAGTAATTTCCTCGCGAGCGGGAGCCTCATACATTCCTCCAGAACCTCTCATATATTCATAGTACAACCACTGTGCTGTATCTCCCTGCAACACATCGGGTGTAATAGAATTAATGGAACGCAATGATTCATCGTGCTGTTCCAGATAATAGAAATAAATACCCGATACAATATGAAACTCGGAAACAGCATAATTTAGTCTTTGTTTCTCGTGAGCATCAGAAATAAGGGCCTCATCTTCACGAATACGCTTCAAACGTTGTAAAGCGCTATTCCGGTAATCGTAAAACTCTTTATTCATTGATGTACGCTGACATATTTTCATCATACCTACATCCGAAATCAAATGTTCTATTTCATTACCTCCTTCTTTCAAAGCCTGTAGATACAAAGAAGAAGCCTTTTCAAAATCCATGCGCATAAAGGCACAAAAGCCCATGTTATTTAAAGCCTCTGCACGCAAATCGGAATTTCCTTCAGCCAACTGACATGCGCGCTTGGCTGCTTTCATAGCAACAGACAAGTCTTTATAGCGCATATCATAAGCAAGATGATTCAGAGAATCGGCTTCTGTATAAGAAACTTGCTGCTCTATGTGCCTTTCACACGACATTCCAAAGATGACTGTGAAGCTTATTATCAATATACACATTACTACTCTCATAAGGAAACATACGATTTACTACAAAAGTACAAAGTTCATTGCGAAGAAACGGCAGAGAAGATGATAAAAAAATAAAAGAGGCCATATCACATCGTCTGTACGAAATGATATAGCCTCTTATGGACAAAGTGAAAAAAGATTATTTCTTTGACTCTTCCAGAGAAACTTTTCTAAATTCTTTCAATACTTTTTCCAGTTCCAATGAAGCCTTGCGAGCACGAGTTCCAGCTGCCTTATTTCCTTTAGCAACCTGCAATTCTGCATCAGCAACCAAAGCTGCATTCAATTCCTTAATCTTTGCAATTAATTCGTTCATAATCTCCTGTATTTTTTATTTTAAACCACTCAAAGTAAATACAAATAACTCAATAACAGATATCTTTGTCTTTCTTTTTTACATTATTTAATATAAAACACTGTTTTTCAATGCAACTCGGTTGCAAATAAAGTTAGCGCAGATGAAATCAGACTACGCATATATTGAATTTATGATATAACGTATGTATTTTTGTTTCCTGATAAAAAAACTAATCAAATGACACATCATCACAAACATCATCATGAACATCACCATGCAATATCCTCACTTAATTCAATATTTATTGCATGCATAGTAATCAATCTTGCTTTTGTTTTTATCGAAGCAGGAGTAGGTTTTATCTATAACTCATTAGGACTTTTATCCGATGCCGGACATAATCTCAGCGATGTATTCAGTTTGCTGCTTTCTTTATTCGCATTCCGTATGTCACAATATCACAGCAACCGGCATTTCACTTACGGATACAAAAAAAGTACGGTGTTAGTTTCACTGGTCAATGCAATTATCCTACTGATAGCGGTAGGAGCCATCGTTATTGAAAGCTTTTACAAACTGAAACATCCGGAAGCGACATCAGGTGAAGCAATATCATGGACAGCCGGTATAGGTATTCTTGTGAACGGAATAACGGCATGGCTTTTAATGAAGAATCAGAAACACGATTTGAATGTACGTGGGGCATTCCTGCATATGGTTATGGACACACTCGTTTCTGTGGGTGTTGTCATATCGGGTATCATTATTATTTATACAGGTTTTACAATCATCGATACTATAATCAGCCTGGTAATTGCCGCCATTATCTTACTCTCTACATGGAGGTTACTGAAGGAAAGTCTCTTTCTTTCATTGGATGCTGTTCCGGAAAACATTGACATTAAGACTATCGAACAAATTCTAACACAGGCTCCGGGCATAGAAGGATGGCATCACTTACATATATGGGCAGTCAGCACTACTGAAAATGCAGCAACTGTACACATCGTCATCAGTAATCTATTACAAATGGAAGAGATAAAATGGAATCTGAAAAACGAATTACGAAAAAAGGGTATTCAACACACGACTATCGAATGTGAAACTCCCGACTCTTTATGTAAAGACAGAGATTGCTGCTGAATACTTCTTTCAGTTCACTAGTGTTTATATTAGGATACGCCATAAAGCACATATAAATTCTTTTACATATCAGGGACTGATTGACTACACTCATCAACAAACTAACCAAACACACTCACAACACTACCAATCATAGGATCTTAATACAAAAAGCCCTATCAAACTCCATACAAGAGAATGATAGGGCAATTTTTTTATCAGCTATAATCAATCTGAATTTTCTGAGTATCTTTATATCCGTTGAAACTCCAACGATCAAAGATCTCAGAGAAAATCAATTAAGCCTCTTTCTTTGTTGTTTTCTTAGCTGTCGATTTCTTTTCAGTACCTTCAGCTGTTTTCTTGGTAGTTGTTTTCTTGGCACCTTCCGCTTTCTTCAATGCTGCCTGAAGTTTATTTACTTCACTTGTCAACTGTACCAGTTCTTCTCCCTGATTCTTAATTGTTGTCAACAGTGAACTTAATTCTTCATTATCCATATCTACAGGATAAAGAGCATTAACTCGTCCCAAGAAATCACCCAAGATATTCATATAGTTAGTAAAGGCATCATAAGGAGAATCGTAAATACCTCTGTTCAATCCTACACCTGTATCCTTAGTAGTCATGAAACGGAAGTTGTTACTAGCCTGCAAATAATACCAGTCTTGCTTGATGCGACGGTCATCACACAAATGAACACGTTCGGCTACACTATAAAGCTTGTTGAAAGCTTCACGCTGCATTACATTACCCAACCACGGACTGATATCTCTTTCTTCGTCTGCCCATGACATCGGATAAGGTACATCTACCATATCCACTGATTTCAGCTTAGTAACGATTTCAGTCGGTGTAGAGAAAGTGATACCTCTTTGTTTTGCACATACCGGCAAAGCCTTCAGGAATTCCAATATATTAGAAGACAATGGCTGTGCTATACCCAGTGCTGACAATTCCATGAAGATATTGATAACCTGTTCATTTTCTGGAAGAGAAGCAATCCAGTCAATATATTTATCAGCAAACAACGGATATTCACTCCATTCGCTGTTAGAGAAACGAAGGCTGATATCGTCTGACAACTTAAAGTCACGCATCAAAAGCTTCAGATTCGGATTTTCTGCGCAGTGGTACAAATAGTGAGCACTCTTCCAACCCAATACGTGTTTTGCACCTTCTACCAACATACCCTTGAAGCCCATGCTTGCAACAATGCCACCTATTTCATTATCGTAAATCAAGCTAGAGTTACGGAATACTTTTGGTTCCTGACCGAAATAGTCTTTTACCTTACGACGCATTTGTTCTACCTCCTCGCGGAAGCAATCTTCATTTGCCAATGATGAAAGTCCATGTGAATAAGGTTCACAGATAAACTCACAACATCCTGTAGCATTCAGTTCGTGTAACAGCTCAATTACAGCCGGTGCATGTATCTCCAACTGTTCCAATGCAACTCCGGAAATAGAAAGGGCAACCTTAAACATGCCTTCATTTTCCTTTGCCATTTCAATAAGAGTTTTCAGAGCTGGAATATAAGAGCGTTCAACCACTTCGTTAATGCCTTGTTCATTGGCATAATCATCATAATAATAGTGGTCTGTTCCTATTTCGAAGAAACGATAACGTTTCAAATGTATAATCTGGTGTATTTCAAAGTAAAGACAGATTGTTTTCATAACTAACTTAGCATTTATTATTTACCATAATTTTTTAAAACCTGATCGTACAATGCGCGTACTTTCAAACCAACTTTTTCCCATACGATACCATCCACTTCTTTCTTACCTTCATCGCGCAGATATTCATAAAGCGACTGGTTGGTACAAATAGAATGAATAGCATCTGCCATTGCGTGAATATCCCAATAATCGGTTTTTATACACTTATCGAGGATTTCGGCACATCCCGACTGTTTAGAGATGATAGTCGGAACACTACACTGCATTGCCTCAAGCGGAGAGATACCAAAAGGTTCTGATACAGAAGGCATGATATACACATCACTAGCTTTCAATACCTCATATACCTGTTTCCCTTTCATAAATCCCGGGAAATGGAAACGATCTGCGATACCACGTTCAGCAGCCAGACGAATCATTGCATTCATCATATCACCGCTTCCCGCCATCACGAAACGAATATTACGAGTACGTTTCAGTACCATAGCAGCAGCCTCAACGAAATATTCAGGTCCTTTCTGCATAGTGATACGTCCCAAGAATGTTACGATCTTTTCTTTCGGATTCTTACGCGGTACAATCTCCTGTATTTCTTTTGGCAACGGAGATACAGCATTATGCATAGTAAATACCTTACGCGGATCCTGATAATATTTATGAATAACCGTCTGACGGGTAAGTTCACTTACGCACATAATACAATCTGCATGGTCCATACCGTTCTTTTCGATTGAATATACGGTTGGGTTCACATTACCACGGCTACGGTCGAAATCAGTTGCATGCACATGAATAACCAACGGTTTTCCCGAAATCTGTTTTGCATGAATTCCGGCCGGATAAGTCAACCAATCGTGTGAATGGATGATATCAAATTGCTGTTGACGTGCTACCACACCGGCAACAATAGAATAGTTATTAATTTCCTCATGCAAATTATCAGGATAACGTCCTGAGAATTCCATACAACCCAAATCGTTTGTATGCATATAATTGAAGTCAGCATAAATATGTTCACGCAAGTCATAATAAAGTTGCGGATCCATATAATGCCCTACACGACTATTTACATAATCCCACTGTACATCGCGCCATACAATAGGAACACTGTTCATTCCAATAATTTTCAGGAAACTTTGGTCTTCATCTCCCCACGGTTTCGGAATACAGAAAGTAATATCCATATCCGGCTGTTGCGACATACCTTTAGTCAAACCGTAACTGGCAGTACCTAAACCTCCTAAGATATGAGGAGGAAATTCCCAACCAAACATTAAAACCTTCATATGCTTTCCTCCTTTTTATTGATTATCATATTTTTCCAATAGATTTAAAGTTCTCAAAATTTGTGCAACGTTCATTGCAAACGAAACGGCTCCTCTACCTTTAAACGGTGGATTACCGTCAAACAATTCAGGAATAGCACCCAGACAGTGCAAACTCATTTCGTCTTCATAGCCAATCATCTGACGTTCAACGAATGAAATAGCACTACGCTTATACAAGCGCAAGTAAGCTTCCAGATAGAAGCCTTCCAGCCAAGGCCATGCTGTACCCTGATGATATGCATAATCACGCTGCAACTGAGGACCTACATAATTAGGATTATATCCTCCGCTCTTCGGGCTTAACGAACGTAATCCCTTCGGAGTAAGCAATTCTCTAGTTGCAATATCTACGATACCCTTCTTCTGTTTGGCATCCAGAGGAGAATAATCGAATGAGGCTGCAAAAATCATATTAGGACGAACACTCCAGTCGAGCATATCGCCATCTACATAATCAAGTAAATAACCATATTCGTTCAAGAATGTATCGACAAATGACTTGGCTGTCTTTTCGGCTATACCTGCCAGTCGAGAAGAAAGCTCTGATGCACCTTCATTTTCGGCCAACAACTCTGATACATACATCAGTGCATTGTACCACAATGTATTAAACTCAACAATATAGCCCGAACGAGGAGTTACAGGACGACCGTTGACAGTTGCATTCATCCATGTCACCGCTTTATCTTTACCATCAGAGTAAACCAAGCCGTTGTCATGAAGTGCCAAATTAGGATGTTTACCATCAACAAGATATGTCATTATATCCTTCAACAGGTTTCCATACTTCTGATAAGCATCCTTTCTAGAAACAGCTTTACCAAACTGCTGAACAGTCCATATAGCCCACAAAAGCACATCAGGATGTTCCATTTCGTACACTATCAAAGAAGTATCCTCTCCTTTCATGAAAGCATAGATAGCTTTTACCGCAGTATTCATTACCATATCGAACTTATCAAGTTCATTAATGGCAAGAGTCAATCCCGGCAAAGAGATAAACATATCACGTGCACGACATTTAAACCATGGGTAACCTGCCAAAATATAATATTCATCACCTTGCTTGTTCAAGAACTGATGAGCAGCGTTTACCAAACAGTTTTTAAAGCTATCACGAGGAGTACGTCTGTCTGCTTCCTGTGCAAACAGTTCGTTCAGTCTTTCCGGTTCAATTTCAGAGATACCACCAGAGAACACAATCGGCTCATCCTTGGTGATTTCCATTTCAAAATATCCAGGAACATACAAGTCTTCGTTAAAATCATACCCGCGTTCCTGCTCTTTTGTATATTCTATACCTCTGTACCAGTCGGGCTGGAAATGAAAATCATTATTTTTACTCATCTGCATGTACAAATCGGGATATCCCGGATACATGCAAGTTTTCAAACCATTTTTAACTTCATCGTAATGGCGGCTTGCCTGCGCATTCTCATGCGTATACTGGCGAACACTACGGAAAGCCAAATATGGACGCAGACGAAGAGTCGTTTTTGAATGAGCTTCCAGCAAGGTATAACGAATTAATATTCTATTTTCATGGTGTACGAATAATTTTTCCTTTTTCAGGACTACACCCCCTACTCTATATATTGTAGTAGGAACCTTTTCACATTCAAATTCACGGATATACTTATGTCCACGAGGACTAAAATTATCCCCATGATATTTATGGAGCCCTAAATTAAATTCAGCTCCGTGCTGTACGACTGTTTCATCCAATGAAGAAAGCAAAACATGGTTTTCATCATCCAGTTCTGGTACTGGAATGACCAACAAACCATGATATTTGCGAGTATTACAATCTACAATAGTAGAACAGTGGTACGCACCAGAACGATTTGTACGTAAAATCTCACGCGTAAGAGATTCTTCCAAATTCGTCATTAGCGTTTTGTCGAATCGTAAATAACTCATAGCTGTTATATTAAGGTTATAATTAATAATTCTATAAAAAATGTTATTTTATTGCCTCCTCAAAAATAGTAATTAAATGAAATAAAGAAAAAAAATAAACGGTTATTTTTTCTCTTTTGTGCAAAAAAAATTCCATTTGCAACTAATTGGAGTCAAAGTTGTTTCTAGCACATCTGATGAAAGTCTAAAAGAGAGGGGCTATCCGGTAAAATCCCGATAGCCCCTCTTCATTATTATATTCTTTTTAAAATTATTTTATCATGTCAAAGCCACAATATGGAACCAAAGCCTTCGGTATGCGAATACCTTCAGGAGTCTGATTATTTTCCAACAAAGCAGCAACTATACGCGGCAAAGCCAAAGCAGATCCGTTTAATGTATGACAAAGTTCAGTCTTCTTATCTGCAGTGCGGTAACGACATTTCAAACGATTTGCCTGATAAGTATCGAAGTTAGAAACTGAGCTGACTTCCAACCAACGCTTCTGAGCTTCAGAATAAACTTCAAAGTCGAAGCACAAAGCAGCTGTAAAGCTCATATCACCTCCACACAGACGAAGGATACGATAAGGTAATTCCAGCTTCTGCAACAAACCTTCTACATGATCCAACATTTCCTGATGAGATTGTTTAGAGTGTTCCGGTTTGTCAATGCGTACCAGTTCCACTTTAGAGAATTCATGCAAACGGTTCAAGCCACGTACATCTTTTCCATAAGAACCGGCTTCACGACGGAAACACTGGGTATAAGCACAGTTCTTAATAGGCAACTGTTTCTCATCCAAAATCACGTCGCGATAAATATTTGTTACAGGAACCTCTGCTGTAGGAATCAGATACAAATCATCCAGATTGCAGTGATACATCTGGCCTTCCTTATCAGGCAACTGTCCGGTGCCATAACCAGAAGCAGCATTTACTACTGTAGGCGGCATGATTTCTTCATATCCGGCAGCACGCGCTTCATCAAGGAAGAAGTTAATCAAAGCACGCTGCAAACGAGCTCCCTGTCCTTTATAAACCGGGAATCCAGCACCTGTAATCTTTACACCCAGGTCAAAATCTATTAAATCATATTTCTTTGCCAGTTCCCAGTGAGGCAGTGCATCTTTAGGAAGTTCGGTTTCCATTCCTCCCATCTTCACAACTTCATTGTCTTCAGCACCAACGCCTTCAGGCACTTCATCGTAAGGAACATTAGGAATAGTATACAACAGGTTCTGCATATCTTCAGCAGCCTGATCCATCTCAGCCTGCAAACTCTTGCTCACTTCCTTTATTTCTGCTACACGAGCTTTAGCTGTTTCAGCTTCTTCTTTCTTGCCTTCTTTCATCAGTAAACCGATATTCTTCGATATTGAATTTACTTCAGCAAGATTTCTATCTAATTGATTTTGCGCATTACGTCTTTTGTCATTCAATTCAATCACTTGCGCAATGGTTTCTTTTGCATTGGCAAAGTGTTTCTTTTCCAATCCGCGAATTACCTTATCGGTATCTTCTGTAATTTGTTTAATAGTAAGCATATCTTTTTTACTTTTTGAACTCTATTTTTTGGTTGTGCAAAGATATAGTTTTTTATCGGAAAACATGCAACATACATTCCGATATAAATTTTACATTATCGGCAAGCCTGACGAATACGTACCAATTTCACCAATAAATCTTCCAGCAAATCGAGCTTCAACATATTTGCTCCATCACTTTTCGCAACCGAAGGATCTTCGTGTGTTTCCATAAACAAACCATCTACTCCTACAGCGACACCCGCTTTTGCAACTGTTTCTATCAGCTGAGGCATTCCTCCTGTTACTCCGGAAGTCTGGTTTGGTTGCTGCAATGAATGAGTCACATCCAATATTACAGGATGTCCGAATGTTTGCATTTCCGGTATTCCGCGATAATCGACCACCAAATCCTGATAACCGAAAGTTGTTCCGCGTTCAGTCAGCATTACCTCATTGTTTCCCGCCTCTACCACTTTATCGGCTGCAAATCGCATGGCCCCGGGAGAAAGGAACTGTCCTTTCTTGATATTTACAATCTTTCCGGTTTTTGCGGCAGCAACAAGCAAATCTGTCTGACGACACAAGAAGGCCGGAATCTGCAACACATCAACATATTCGGCAGCCATAGCTGCTTCATCTGCTGCATGTATATCTGTTACCACCGGGACATCGAATGTATCACGCACCTTGGCAAGAATCTTCAAAGCCTTTTCATCGCCGATTCCCATAAACGAATCCAAGCGTGAGCGGTTAGCTTTACGGTACGATCCCTTAAATATATAAGGTATACCCAGCTTATCGGTTATCTTTACCACACGTTCTGCAATACGCAAAGCCATGTCTTCTCCTTCTATCACACAAGGTCCTGCCAGCAAAAAGAAATTATCGCTTTTCTTTAAATCAGAAATAGTATGTATCATAAATCTTTAAATCAGTTTGGTATTATTAATGTCAGTGCTTCGGGAGCAATGGTTATCTCAATCGGGAAATGACGGTCGAACCAGATACGTCCGTCAAGGCTGATTTCAGCATTCTGGGCACGCAATATCTTTACTTTACGGGTTCGGTACGGCTTTACGATCTTATGATTAAGCAAACGCCCCTGCTGCATCATCCACAGACCAGAAATCAGCTGACGAAGTTCCGGACGATAAACCAGTGATACATCAAGCCAGCCGTTATATGGTACAGCGCTAGGTGTCAGTCCGTAACCACGTCCACTTCCGATAGCTACTGCCATCAAACGTCCCCGTATATGTTCATCGTTTACTTTCAGGTGCATACGATACAACTTACGTTCGAAAGCAACAAGGAACAGTGAAGCAAGATACGAAAAGAGAGGTATTCCCCAAAAACGACGTGTTTCGTTAGTAATAAGTACAATACGTGCCCCCAACCCGATATAAACAGCATTCAGGAAATGCCGTATCTGATGCTTTTCTCCATCAAAATAACTGAACACTCCCACATCAACCTTTCTAAGACGGCGGTTTATCAGTACATCTACCGCTCCTTTATAATCATCAGAATCAAGCCCCCAATATTTTGCAAAATCGTTTCCGATACCATTCGGAATAATTCCAAACGCGATATCGTGCTTATCGGGAACATCCGAAAGCATAATGCCGTTTACAGCATCGTTTATGGCTCCGTCACCACCCACGATGACAATCGTGCGATAGCCATTGTTTGCCAATGCACGGGACAATCTCTCAACCGAACCGAATCCATCCGACTGCACGTAATCGAACAAGACTCCGCGACTTTCCATATAACCGCGAATCTCCTTCCAGCGCTTCTGCGCTTTCCGACTTCCAGCTTTTGGGTTATATATCACTCCCCAACGAGTAGGTTCCACTGCCATTTTCTTATTCTTTATTGAGTAATCCGATTATTTCATTTACTTTTTCCTCCATCGGGCGGGTTGCATCTATCCAATGTATAGTAAAGCCACGCCGTTCCATGCCTCTGAACCATGTCATTTGCCGTTTGGCAAACTGATGAATGGCTATTTCCAGTTGATGATACATTTCATCAAACGTCAGTTGTCCGGTAACGTACAGCGTAAGGTATTTATATTCCAACCCATAATATATCAGATCGTCCGGACCAATTCTCCCGTCTATCAGAGCACGCACCTCGTCAACCATACCTTCATCCAGACGCTGCTTCAACCTTCTGGAGATTTTTTCTCTTCTCAACTCACGGTCTATATCCACACCGATTATCAGGCTGTGAATTTCAGGAAACTTACGCGCCTCTACCGGCTGATGCAAATAATATTCTTCTATTTCGATAGCACGGATAGCCCGTTTGGCTGTATCTACATCGGTTGAATTATGCAGTTTCTTATAAGAAGACAAGATGGCAGTAAGTTCTTCGAGTGATTTATCGGCCAGTCTGACTCTCAATTCCGGATTTTCGGGTACAGGCAAAAGCTTATAACCTTTCAGGACCGATTCCAGATACATACCCGTTCCTCCACATAATATCGGAAGGATATTACGTGAACGAATATCATCGTAAGCTTTCAGAAAATCGCGTTGAAACTCGAATACATTATATTTATATCCCGGTTCTGCAATGTCTATCAGATGATAAGGCACACGATAGCCGTCTACAACATAATCTGCCAGATCTTTCCCTGTACCCAGGTCCATACGCCGATATACCTGACGACTGTCACCACTGATGATTTCAGCATGCAGTTGTACAGCCAAAGCGGCAGCTAAAGGGGTTTTGCCCGAAGCGGTAGGACCAAGTATAGTTATCAGATCATAATTCATAAGTCTTCCGGAAAAAAGTTCTGATGACAAAGATAGCTTTTTCTTAAACACAATAAGGAGAAAGATTGCAAGTTTTTTACATATATGGGGCAATTAAGGAATAAGATACAAGAAATCTCCCTAAAAACATCTCGATGTTTTTTTATTTTTTGTACAAATTTTCTCTAAAACATGCTGATATTTTAGAGAAAACTTCAGCATATTTTTTCATACGTCGCAGCATATTATTCAAAACACTGTATTTCAGCATAATACTACAAGCAGCTTTAATCTTCGGCAATGCAGACTTAAAGGCATAAAAAATCCCTGGCTTCGGGAATCATTTATCCACAACAGCCGGGGATTTTCTATAAACACTTATTATACTCAACGATTAGGAGTATCCCATACTTTTGTTTCTGTGCAATTAATATCTAATGTCTGTCCGCCACACTTTATTGTAAAGTCTCCTTTTTCCAGGCGCCATTTACCGTCGTAACCAACAAATGCCAGATCACTGCCTTTCAGTTGCATGGTTACGGTTTTGGTTTCACCCGGGTTGAGTGCCACTTTTTCGAAGTTACGCAGACGGATGTTATCAGGAGTGCTGCTTGCCACCAAATCTTTTGAATAAAGCAGTACGCTTTCTTTTCCGGCTACCTTTCCTGTATTGGTAACATCGACGCTGACTGTCAGGACATCATCAGCAGTAAATGAAGTTTTGTCAATTTTCAGATTTGAATAATTGTAAGTTGTATAACTCAAGCCATCACCAAAATTCCACTGTACATCCATTACCGAGTCGTAGTTGTAATTTCCGCCCATCTGTCCCATGTTTTCGCAAGGCTTATAGTCGTAGTTTGCCAATGCGTTGATATATTTAGGATAGGTGAAAGGCATCTTTCCGCTGAAGTTGGCATCACCGGCTAGCAGGTTGGCAAGGGCATCGCCACCATAATTGCCCGGAAGCATCACGTTAATTACGGCTTTTGCCAGTGGAACAATGTCGTTGATGATACGCGGACGACCTTGATTCAAGATCAGAATGACTGGCTTTCCGGTTGCAGCAAGGGCTTTTACCAGATTGCGTTGGTTTTCCGACATGGTCAGATTGCTCAAATTACCCGGAGTTTCGCAGTAAGAGTTTTCTCCGATGCAGGCAATAATCACATCGGCACGACTGGCTGCGGCAACTGATTTTTCGATTTCCGGCTGGTTTTCTTCCCACCAGTTATCGTTTTTATAAGGAGCGTAAGTCACACCCGGTTCGTAGATGATGTTCTCTTTACCGTATTTGTTGCACAATGCTTCGTAAATCGTATTATATGCTCCTGCAAATTCGTCGGCACGATGTCCCTGCCAGCTATACGACCACCCTCCGTTCAGGCAGCGCATGGAGTTGGCATTCGGACCGGCAAGCAGGATTTTTGTTCCTTTGGCAAGCGGCAGGATATTGCCTTCATTCTTCAACAGCACTTCTGATTCTTCGGCGGCCTGCAAAGCTTCGGCTGCAAATTCCTTCGAACCAAACTTATCGTATTTCTTAATATCCCAATATGGATTTTCGAACAGCCCTAGACGGTATTTCAGACGTAATACGCGGGCTACGGCATCATCAATGCGGCTCATGGGAACTTCACCTTCCTGTACCAGTTCTTTCAAGTAGTCGCAGAAGCTTACTTCGTAGGGAACCATCGACATGTCGATTCCGGCATTGATGGCAATCTTGACAGCTTCTTTCTTGGTTGCTGCAATGTGGTCGCGTGTACACAGATTGTTGATATCCGCCCAGTCGGTCACAATCATACCGTCCCAGTTCAAGTCCTCCTTCAACCATTCGGTAAGCAGTTCACGATTAGCATGGAAAGGCATACCATTGTCTACACCTGAGTTTACCATAACCGACAGCGCACCGGCTCTCACTGCTGCCAAAAACGGAGCAAAATGTTTTTCACGCATATCGCTTCGTGAAATAGAAGAAGGTGTACGGTCTTTACCCGAAACTGGAACACCATACCCCATGTAATGTTTCATGCAGGCTGCCACATTATATTCGCCAATATGATTCGGATCATCTCCCTGAAAACCTTTGACAGCCTCAACACCCATTTCTGCATTCACATAACAGTCTTCTCCGTAGTTCTCCCACATACGCGGCCAGCGCGGGTCACGTCCTAAATCGACAACCGGAGCATAGGTCCAGGGAATACAGCCAGCCTTTGTTTCGTAAGCAGATATTTCTGCTCCACGACGAACCAGGCTGCGATTGAAAGTAGCTCCCATGTTGACACCTTGAGGGAATAATGTACCATCGAGTGTATAGGTGGTTCCATGAATCTGGTCCACTCCATAAATACATGGAATGCCTATTTCTTTCATCGACTTCTCCTGAATTTGCTTAATGGCAGCCGCCCACACTTCTTTTTTCTGGGCTACGCTTAAAGGAACATTCAGGATAGAACCAACTTTATACTTACCTATCACCGTATCGAGCATAGCCTCGCTCAACTTAAACCCATCTTTGCTTCCTGGAAAATCAGTAACTACATCGACTGTTATCTCACACATCTGTCCGATTTTCTCTTCGAGTGTCATTTTTTTCAGCCATTCCTGAATATGTGCCTCGATTACCGGATCAGCAGAAATCGCAGGAGCCGGCTGAGCCATTCCTGCAAGGCTTCCGGCACATACCATAGAAGCCATCGCCAAATTTCGAATATTATTCATGATATTAATCTATTATAAATTGTTGAGTTGCTTTTTTCAATCCCGTACCAGAAACTTCCAATTGGACATTTCCTTTCTTTCCTTCCTGCGAACGGATTATTACCTGTGCCTTTCCAGAAAAAGCTTTGATGCGGAAAGATGTTTCACCATTTACAGGACGTTCTATTTCCTTGAATCCCGGATCACCGTTCCCGTATCCCAATATCGTTGCAGGACCAGTCAAGGTAACAATCATTTCATTCATGGCATCGGGTACTTCACGATTTTTTTCATCTTTCAATGTCAGATCTACAATTGCAATATCCTGACCGTCCGCCTTCAAAGTTGTATTATATGGTTCTATTGAGATACGGGCAGCCTTACCTGTAGTTTCTATTTTCTCTACCATAACTTTCTTGCCAGCCTTATAGCCTTTGGCCAGTAAACTACCCGGACGATAGATTGTTTTCCATTCGATATATCCATTGACCGGCATAGACTTCCGTCCTAAGCTTTTTCCGTTGACAAACAGTTCAACTTCGTCACAATTGCTATATGCCCATACATTAATACTATCTCCTTCATGACCAGACAAATTCCAATGCGGTGACAAATGCAGAACCGGTTCGTCAGTCCACCAAGATTTCAGATAAAAGGCTTCATCTTTAGGGAATCCGCAATAATCAAATATGCCAAACTGTGAGCCTGTAGCCGGATAAAGCATCGGATTCGGTTCACCTCTATAATCAAGTCCTGTCCAATAGAAAAGTCCGGCCAGCCAAGGACGGTCATGATAGAACTGCCAGCCTCTTGCCATCGGATTAATAATATGATTATCATCTTGAGCCGTACGATTGATAGGAGCCATCCAACCACGTAATGAATCGGTATAATAAACGTTACGTGTACCACATCCTGATGTTTCCTCCGAACCAACCGGCGAATACCACTCAGGATGTTTCTGATGGAATTCATCTATCGGGTTCTGGCGGAGATAATTATATCCTTTCACATCGACTCCGAAGAGAGAAACCCGTCCACCGGCCGTTCCTTGTGTCGACAGGCGAGTTGAGTCCAGCTGATGTACATATTCACTCATCGATTTAGTAATACGCAATCCACGTTCATTACCTTCGAGTGCCCACTCTTCATTTCCGATACTCCACAAAATAATACATGGATGATTCCGGTCACGCTTGATCATATGTTCCAAAAGACCGATATGCTCACGATTGATACCCATCAGACGATTTTCTTCAATAACAAGCATTCCCAGGCGGTCGCATAAATCCAGAAAGACAGGCGACATCGGATTGTGCGACGTGCGTATGGCATTACTTCCTATCGTTTTCATCTTCTTTATGCGATACTCCCACAACCGGTCGGGGATTCCAGTCCCTACTCCGGCATGATCCTGATGTAAGTTAGTTCCTTTCAATTTAACCGGACAACCATTTAGCATAAATCCTTTCTGTGGATCAAACTCGATTTTCCGGATTCCAAAATTGGTAGAATATGTATCAACCAACTTCTCGCCGACATATACATCTGTATATAAGGTATATAAATAAGGCTGTTCCAGATTCCACAAATGAATATCATTCATCTTTACCGACTGCAATAGCTTCACCTCTTCCTGTTTAGGAGCTAAAGTAATATCTGATTTCTGCGTACTGACTACTTCGCGTCCTGTAGCATCAAGGACACGATTGAGCACTGTACAATTCGCCGGTTCCAATCCCTTATTCGATAAACGAACTTCTATATTCACATCGGCAGCCTTATAAGAATCGGTTATGCGAGAAGTAACGAACGTGCCAAAAGGAGCAACATGAACTAATGACATCTTTTCCAACCACACATCGCGATAAATTCCTGCTCCTTCGTAATACCAGCCTTCTTCCGTACTGGCATCTACACGGACTGTAAGCAGATTCTCTGCGCCGTAATTCAAGTATTCCGTCAAATCATAAACCTGAGTAGCATATCCGCTCGGTTCATGTCCTAAATAAAAACCGTTGCAGAATACTTGTGCATTACGAAAGATTCCATCAAATCTGACAGCAATGTGTTTGCCTGAATCCTCTGCTGCAATATAAAACTTACGCCGATACCATCCAACACTTGTTTCAGGATATTTCCATCCGATGGTTTTATATCCATGACTATGACTTGCTTCTTCTGAATAAGGAAGATCAACTGCCCAATCGTGCGGTAAACTGACTGTTTGCCACAAAGAGTCATTAAACTGCTCGGAACTTGGACCTTGGTTCTGATTAAAAGACTTGGCCTTTGCGAAATAAGTAAAATATTCAGTTCCATGAGTAAAATCTTTTTTCATGTCACCAGCATGTCCATACGCAAATTTCCATCCATTATTCAGCAATATCGACTCTCTTATTTGTTGTGCACTGACAGACAAACAAGCCATAAACTGTATAAGCAGTAAAACAGATAATAGTTTTCTCATAATATTATTAGTAATCCGGGGTTAAGCAACAAAAAACAGCCTTCATCATTACTATTATTCGTCTAATAATGATGAAAGCTGTTCTCTATCGTTTTTCAAGAAAAATGTTCCAATATTTCCATACACATACGACCATTATGATAAGGACATTTCCAGAATCCAGCTTTATCATCTTTGGTATTAACTGTTCCGTCAGGATACAAGCTCCAATGCCATTCACCCTGCTCCGTGTCTACTAATTTTGACTTGATAAATGTCCAGCACTTCAATGCCTTTTCCAAGGCCGACTTATCACCAAAATGCTGATAAAGATTAAGATGACCGACAACATTCTCAGCTTGTACCCACCAATGCAACTCACGATCTATTTTTCCTTTGCTCACAAAGTTTTCATAAATCATGCTGCCATCTGGATTTAGTCCTTCATCAGCAGCCTCAGCTATTTTTATAATGGCAGGTTCCACCTTCTGCAACAGACCTTTATCACCTAATACCAAAGCAGCTTCATGAATCAGCCACGACGCCTCAATATCATGTCCGTATGATACAATCTGATATTTGTTGGTCCAGTCATCTTCAAAAAATAAATTCAGATGATAAGTTTCAGCATCCAATATTTTATCCAAAAACAAGTTTACCAGATTATAGATTTGTTTTCCCAGACGTTCATCCTTCCACACGCGATACAGATTGGTATAAGGTTCCAGAATATGCAAATGCGTATTCATGGTTTTCTTCTCGTTTTCATCTTTATCACTCAGACGCATATCTTCTATTGGACACCAGTTGCGGGTAAGAGCTTCCAGATAACCATTCTTTTCTGCATCAAAGCTATACTTCTCGATAACTTCAAACAAACGTTTGGCATAATCCAAAGCCTCAGCATCACCTGTAGCACGCGTATATTCACTCAAACCGTAAATAGCAAAGCCTATGGCATAAATCTGTTTTTTTGTATCGACAGGATTTCCTTTATAATCAAGTTCCCAATAAATACCTCCAAAATCACTGTCATAGAAGAAATCAATCAGATAACGCTTTGCACGTGTAGCAGTTTCAAGATATTCTTTTTTTCTAAACAAGCGATAAGCAGCAGAGAAAGTCCACAAAATACGTGCATTGAGAATTGCTCCTTTCGAAGCTGATGCCTCCAACACGTCATTGCCTGTGATACGGCCATAGAATCCACCATGCTCATGGTCGGTCATTTTTGTCATCCAAAAAGGAAGAATATTGTTTTCCAGCTCAGCCTTTACCTCAGAACAGAGCTGTGATACTATTTCGTTATACATTTTTTGATTGTCGTTTTAAGTTTAACTGTTCCATTATACCCTTCATTTTCTGTTCTCCCAATGGATAGAAGCAAACAAATACTACCGAAATAAATGCCGCAATTGCGGGAAGCAGACTTAAGAACATCTTAATACCATTAATAGTTTCTTCACTTTGCACTGCATTAGCCTGGAAACCGAAGAAAGACAACAGCCATCCGGTTACAGCTGTACCAATGGCCCAGCCAAACTTCTGACTCATTGATGACGCACTGAATATCAAACCTGTCGCACGATTACCTGTTTTCAGTTCCGAGAAATCGGCACAGTCGGCATACATTGACCAAAGCAAAGGGAAAATACTTCCGGCACATATGCTTATCAGACATTGGAATACAAAAATCAGAACCAGATCATCCTTATCGAACCAGAAGAATACCACACTTAAGGCTGAAGCTACCAGCATAGACAATGCGAAAGTTCTTTTCTTTCCAATCTTATTACTCATGGGAGCAGCCAGAATAACTCCTACAATATTGGCAATCTGACCGATAGAAAGATACAATCCACTCAACACAAACGATACGCCCATCAGCGAAATAGTACGGTACTCGTCTTCTATAATAAAATACTTGAAGTAATATACCGCCGCTCCGTCACGGATAGAGTTAAATACCAAAGTGGCTACTCCGGCACCAAACAATATCCACCACGGTTTATTATGGAAGAGATCTTTGATATCATCTTTCAGAGAAGTCTTTTTATCATTGATAGGCTTCACCCGTTCTTTTGTCCATGCAAAACAACCAAAGAACAAGACTGCACACATGATTGCAATTACAACCACAGCCATCAGCCATCCGAACTGCTGGTCAGCAACTTCCTTGCTATGCCCACTAAAGGCATTGACCATAGGCATGAACAACAGAAGTGCAATAAAACTGCCCAGATAAGCAAACATCATACGATAAGTAGACAGTGTATTGCGTTCTGACGGATCGGGACTCATCACTCCTAACAAGGATGCGTAAGGAACATTAATGGCCGAATAAACCATCATCATCAGCGAATAGGTTATATAGGCATAAACCAATTTACCCATATCGCCGAAAGGTGGCGTATAAAAAGTAAGTACTCCTATCAAAGCAAACGGAATAGCCAGATATAACAAGTACGGGCGGAACTTACCCCATCGGCTGGAAGTACGGTCGGCTACAACTCCAACAATCGGATCGAATACAGAATCCCATATACGAGTAACCAAGAACATTGTTCCCACCATAGCAGCAGGCAAGCCAAATACATCCGTATAGAATATCATCAAATAAGCCCCGAACAACTTCCAAAACATAGAGGAAGCCATATCTCCGAAACCATAACCTATTTTTTCCGTGAGTTTTATCATAGCAGTACTTACTTTCTTATTTTTATTATTTTATCAATTTCAGGTTCTTATCAATCAGTTTTTTCAACGTTTCTACTGATGCAGTAGTTGTCAGGCCGTCTTGCGGAGTATTCATACAGTAATCTACCAGTTTGTCGATAGTAGAAACAGCTACATGCATACGTGTGTCTGAAGAAGCATAATAAATAAATACTTTCCCATCTTCGTCGGCAATCCAACCGTTTGTAAACAACACGTTTGAAACGTCACCGATACGTTCTTCTCCTTCAGGAGCCATAAAATAGCCTCCAGGAGCAGCAATCAGCTTGCTAGGATCTTCGAGTGAAGTCATATACATATAAAGTACATAACGTAAACCAGCAGCACAACCACGTACTCCATGAGCCAGGTGCAACCATCCCTTCGGAGTCTTGATAGGATGTGGACCTTCACCGTTCTTCACTTCTTTTATTGTATGATAATAACGGCAGTCAATAATCTTTTCTTCTTTTACTTCGGCATGAGTTATATCGTCAACCAGTGCCCATCCGATACCACCGCCACTTCCGGCATCGATAAATCCATCTTGCGGACGAGTATAGAATGCATATTTTCCATCCACAAATTCCGGGTGAAGAACAACATTACGTTGCTGGCTCTTCGATTTCAAATCCGGCAAACGTTCCCATGTCTTCAGGTCTTTAGTACGAGCAATTGCTGCTGTAGCTGTTGCAGAAGACAGATCACCAGCAGGCGCATTATCATCGTGACGTTCAGCACAGAAAATACCGTAGATCCAACCATCTTCGTGAGCTGTCAGACGCATATCATAAATATTGGTAGCCGGTATTACATCGTCGGGCATGGTAATAGGATAATCCCAGAAACGGAAATTATCTACTCCATTCGGGCTTTCAGCAACAGCAAAGAACGACTTGCGGTCAGCTCCTTCGACACGCACTACCAGCAAATATTTTCCGTTCCATTTAATAGCTCCGGAATTCATTGCAGCATTCATTCCAATGCGTTCCATCAGATAAGGATTTGTCTTTTCATCCAAATCGTAACGCCAGAACACAGGAGTATGAGCAGCCGTTACAACTGGATACTTATAACGAGTATATACTCCGTTGGTTGTTTCAACAGGCTCATTCTTACGAGTAATCAACTCTTCATGCTGAGCAAACAATCTTTTTACTTTGTCTTCAAATGTAGTATTCATTATAATAAGTTTTATATCAATTTACTTTATTGTTTTCATATCTCCGGCAAACAATGTCCGCAGATCATTATAGAAGTTCACAAAATCGGCAGCCGACGGATGTCCCGGATAAGGAGCATAGTAGTGATTTTCTCTTTCACGCGCATTTCTCCATACCAGCACATAACTGATCGGATATTTTTCAATTACAGGCATCAATGTTTGTGTCCACCAAAGCGAATCAGGAATTGTTTCATAGCCTGTTTCGGTTACGGCCATCAGTTTTTTATGCGCCTTGCTTACCTGTGACATAATGGTAAGTGCATTATCCAGGCTCTTCACATAAGCATCTTTATCAAACTGATATGCATCTACTCCTATCAGGTCAACAATATCATCTCCCGGATAGCGTTCCAGATATTCGGTAGAGTCTTTGGGTTCCGTACCCGGAGAATATGCATACAGCAACTGAGTAGCCCCTTTTTCTTGCAAACGGTCATAAGTCATTCTCCAAAGCGCTTTATAATCTTCAGTTGAGCACAAATTCTTTCCCCACCAGAACCAACTTCCCGTATGTTCATGCCAAGGACGGAACAGCACAGGAACCTTTACTCCTTCTGAAGTCTGAATTGAATTAAGATAATCTGCTACTTTATCCAGCCAACCTATAAACTTATCATGATTAACTCCTCCCGGCAAAACCGACTTTACCACAGTAGAGTCACTCACATCCCATGAATCCTTTCCTGTCAAAGGATTATCTACGTGCCAGCTGAAAGATGACATACCCCCACGCTCATACTGAGCAATAACTTCCTTTCTGATACGGTCGAGTGATACATTATCTAGTGTTTTATCACCGTAGATCTCCATTCTTCCCAAATCAAAAGACATCATTGCCGGATAGTCCCCGCAAACACTTTTCACATCGCTTCGGTTCTCATCTCCGTCCCAGCCGATACCATAAACCGGATCATCGTGATGTCCAAACATGAACATTTTATGCTGAGGAAGCTTCTCAAGCACATTTAGCATAGAGTATGCTTCAGGTGTTTTATCCATTTCTGATTGTTTTTTTTGCTGATTGCCGCAAGCAGTCAGACAAGTACCGATAATCATAGTTGAAACAATAGCTTTCGAGAATTTCATAATAATTAGTTTTACTATTTAACATCAGCAAAGATAGAGAAATTTTATACCACAGAATGATACAATCTTAACATATGCATATACGTTTTTTCTTTTTACTTAATACCAGATTTAATCTATACAAGAGTAATAAAAATCAAGCACCGACACACGGAATTTTCTCTTGCAAATATTCCTATACATCAAAAAAACAATATATTTTTGTATACATGAAAAACATATTAAACAAAAGAAAGGAACAAATATGCTTACTAATACCTATTATTTACATGCTCCAATAGATTCTAACATATTTACAACCATCCACAATTTGCTAAAACATACCCAGCAAGACAAAATCTTAAGTCTGACATTTTTTGGAACATGTATTGATCAGACTTATCATACAATTTTACACAACATAAAACAAGCTGTATATACAATACTAAGTAAAAAAATTCTTATTACATTTATTCCAGAACAAACTATTTCTTCTCAAGAACTCTGGGTAGAGGTTTGGGAATATAATTCAGATAATACAATATCTATATCCCATGAAACGACTAACAACATTCATTATTTATATATAAAAGACCAGCAAAGCGAAATGTTATGTATCGAAGGTATTCCATCTTCGAGTCATTTCTTATCAATATCTCAACAAAGTATCGATATATTTACCAAGCTTGAATCAATACTTTACAAACATAATTTTACCATCGGAGATATAGTACGCCAATGGAATTATATCGGAAATATTACAGGGTATCATAATAATGAACAGAACTACCAAATATACAACAACTCCCGAACTCAATTCTACCAGAAGACTTCATGGCCCTACGGATATCCTGCAGCAACCGGTATAGGCGCTCAATTCAACGGACTCATCATCAGTTGTATTGCATTCAAAAGCACAAACAACAAACATAAAAGAATTTACCCATTAAACAATCCTCTGCAAATAGCCGCCCATTCTTATTCTAAAGAAGTTTTAATAGGATCATCAACAACCTCTTTAAAAGAAACGCCAAAGTTTGAGCGAGCTAAACTTATAGATTTCGCCAATAATATATTTTGTTTCATATCTGGTACCGCAGCTATCAGAGGAGAATATAGCACTCATATACAATCTCCCCAGAAACAAACAGAACTAACTTTAGACAACATAGAATATTTAATATCATTGAAAAATCTACAATATAATTCTTGCCCAGATACATCATTAAAAATATGTAACTTACGAGTATACATAAAAAATAGAAACCACTATCAGGTCATACGTAAAACTGTTGAGACCCGATTTCCCCTAATACCAGCAATATATCTTTTCACTGATATATGCAGAGAAGAGTTATTAGTAGAAATAGAAGGTATATGCCAGTTATCACAGTAATTTTTACTGATATTTTATCTTTATCCTTTCCTTCGACATCAAGCCCTTTTCAACTTCTTGCTTATCCATGCGAATAGGTTTGCTAATGAAATCAGGCACATTATATGAATATAACAATTCTGTATAATATTCTGCCGGATACTGTTGAGGAAGCATAAAAGGTTTACTAACATTTCCGTTATCATCTATAGAAGCTAAATACAAACGTGTATAAAGTCCATCATCCCGCCGGGAGCTAAAAACAAACCAATGAGAATTACTGCTCCAATTATGATAACTTTCAGTTTCCGGACTATTCACTTCAGTAATATTACGACTTTCACCGCTCTTTAAATCAAGCAGCCACAAATCAGCTTCCCGATGCCAGATAGAAAAGTTTCCATAATCGGAAAGAGTATACATAATATATTTCCCATCATAAGACGGACGAGGGAATGAAACACTTTTTCCCAAAGAGCTCGCAGATACTAAAGTATCTATTTTATTTCCAAAAGTTCCACGAGATGAGTCGAAATCAATAGAACATAAACTATATCTTACTTTTTTATAATCTTCAGGCATAGCTTGCGCTTCTGCACTACAAAAATAGAGTTTTCTTCCATCTGCAGAAAATACAGGAAACGTTTCAAATGATTCCTTTTTACTAAGCAAAGGACTAGTAAGCAAACGATGAGTTTCTGGATGATAAACCACTATATCAGAAGCATTATCCATTACTTCTATACGCTCATCATGAACTACATGAAAAGCCTGTTTTGTATCATTAACAGAATATGCAATATAATCACCTGACGGATGCCAATAAGGATACACACATGCTGAAATTGTACTATCAGTTTTTGTATCAAGAACTTCTAACCGCCCTTCTAACTGCATCAGAGTAGCTCCATGATCTCCTCGTACATGCAAACTTAAACGATCTGAATTTGTTCGATTACTAGCATGACAGTTTATACACATTCCCGGTATCAAAGTATTTTCGATCACTGCCTGTTCCTGAAAACTACCTAGCTCACGCTGATAAATACCCATCTTACTATATACCTCATAACCAGGAGCTATCAATCTATATGCCAATCCATAGTCGATAGAATAGTTGCTAACATAAAAAGGGAAAGGCTTATATTGTTTCCATTTTCCATCATATTTTGCAGATACAGTTACAATTATACTATCGCCTTTACTAGCTTTCAACAACTGTTTCCATTCCTCTATATCTATATCTACATCTGTATCATTCATGTGCAACTCCTTTCCGCCCACTCCTTGCATTCTGATATCGATTCTTTCACAGTCATCTTTCATAGTAAAATTAAGAGGAGCTATACCAACCGGTACAGTTACAGCTATATAATCTGGATAAATATCAGGAAAAGTATCAACCATTTCAGGTGATTCAACTTGCTCAGCACAAGACATACACAAGCAAAGAGCAAGACATCCTATCCACTTTACAATTAATTTCATAAGCTACTTTCTGAATAATAAATAATACCAATAACTTTTTCCAAAACGATTAAGAAAAAATGCTTCATCCTTCGGAGCGCGTACATAATGAGTAGCAAACTCTGTTACTTCCTTCATTACGACAGGAGAAATACTCCAAGGCATTCCTTGAAAATTCGGATGAGATTGTGTCCAAACATATACCAATGCTTCCTGATAGGAACGTGGAATAACAGCATATCCCATATTTTTCCCTATTGGATAATATTTTAAAAATGACGCTATATCACGATTTAAAAGTGTATAGGCCAATAAATATTCAAAGGCAAGACGATTATTTTTATTATGCACTAAAAGCAATCCTAACATCATATCTTTTTCATTTTCACTGAATAAGAAATCTTCAGTATAGCGCATTTTTCGTAGCCTTCCCCACTCCGGATGAGAGTTTATTTTATCTTCTTCATAAAGATATGTTTCTGTTTCTTCAGCCCATTTTTTATAAAAAAGTGTATGTTTCAACAGATTCAGATATTTTGCAGCTACCTTATATTCTCCGTTCAACAAGTTTGTTTCTGCAAGACGACGAATACAACGTGTACTTTTATGATAAGACGGATTGGCCTCCATTGCTTCAAACACATATCGCTGACTAGTATTAATCATTCCCAAATGAAAATAAACTTCATTGACTGTAAGTGGAATCGTATAGTCCCGAACAAAATCAGGAATCAGCCCATCTGTACCATTTTGAAAGAATTGAAACATACGTTCGCCTAATTGCCCAGTTTTCCCTAAAGCCAGATTCAAACAAACGACAGACAAAGGTGTATCTGGATTATTTTGTTCTGCAGACTGGATAATCTGCTGCCATTGACATGTACTCGCCCAATAATCATAAGCCATATCACGTTCCTTTTTCATACTCGTTGCACTATAAATCCATCCAGCTCCAAGAGTCAATACAACAATACTTTGTATAGACCAATATAAGGAACGATACTTTTGATACAGAGGTAGAAAAACTACACCTCCTGCCAATAATACAACTATAACACAGGTCAAGACTCCAGAAAAAGGAATAAGTGTAGGAAAGCGATAATAACCAATTCCTGTAATCAATCTAGAAACCGGATATTGCAAATGAAGTATAGCATATCCCACACTTATCCCCCATGCTATCACCATAAGTAAACTAATAGCACTCTTATGTTTAATCGATATAGAATCAACCAACCACTCATAAGCTAAAATCAGACATAGAGTTACTATACATACTCCTCCAACACACCAATAAAGCAATGGAAATACCCCCAATACATACACATATTTTACCCATTGACGAGATAATGACATATAACCATAGGATATTCCCATAGAAAGAAGCAATGAAACTATACCTGCCAACAGACTATTTTCATCGCATAAAAATGCCCAAGCTCCCAGTGATGGAATAAACGACAAAACATACCAATCAATAGAGTTCTTTTGCATTTTCAGCATAATCCTGTACATAAGCCTCTGTATTCCTCCTAGCAATAAAGCCACAATCAAAGCTCCAAGGTAGGGATAGTAATAAAACTGAGTTAAAAATTCAGCTATATATTCTCCAACCCCACCGGGATAAGATAGCTTATCGAAAAAATATGAAGGAATATACAAAAACAATAAATATTGTTCCTGATACAACAAATGAAAAGGATAGTATATTGCCCAAAACAAAAAAGCAATACCCACAAAGAGAATAGACAAAAATGCTCTTATATTGTTCTGCATAGACATTGGATTATATTAGGTTTATTTGCATGTTCAAAGTTACACACCTTTAGCTTATAGAAATGATACTATCTTAACATTTTATAGAATTTTATCTATAATAAGAAAAGAGAGATGTAATAGGACTATCCTAAAACACCTCTCTTTTATATACATTACTTATCAATTACAGTCTTTGTATCATTCAATACGTTTATAACAGAAGAACCAACCTTCTGAAGAATTAGACAAAGTCTGAGCAGCTAAAACCAAATGATCACCATCTGCAGATATAATCTGATAAGTATAGCAACGCTGATTGCCATCATTAGGTAATACTCCTAACAAAGGAACTGTACCAGAGAAAGTCATTGTACCGACTCCCCATCCTGCAACAAGTTGTTCTTCGGTAACTTTTACACTACCTGTTTCACCACGACTTGTCTGTACTCCTGTAAGACTTAAAGAGAACCATGCCCCAATACCATCGTTAGGTAAGCCTTTGCCTTCACATTCTTCATTAATATCGGCACCATCGGGAGCTCCCCACCAAGAAGGAGTTGTATCACTTCCCCAGCCTCCATTTCCCCAGTAACGAGTCAAAGTATCGTCCCAAGTCCATTTAGTTGTACCATATTCTCCATTTTCCAGACCAAATATCTGCTCATAAATAGCAGGCAAATCTGTGTATTCACTAACAGTTATACTTTTCGTTGATGATTTTGTAATGCTACCATCTTGATTAATAGCTGTTATATACACATCTAATTCTGTTGTAGGAGGTGTTACCTGGAAAGTAGGATTTGTACCTTCAGCTAACAGTGCATCATTATCTGCAGAATATACTTTAACGTAACGTACAGGAGATAATTTTACTGTAATGTTGTTATTACCTTCACTACGAGCTACTAGTTGAAAACTATTAGTCAACTCATCAACCGTTACACTTGCTCCGGGTTGTTTATCATCAACCGAAGCATCACATGCAACCAAAAGAATTGCAAATAAAAATGGCAACGCAAATAGTATCTTTTTCATAATTATTTTCGCTTTGTTATTAGTTAATTATTACCAACCACTATATTCACTGCTTGCATCCGTCCAACCTTCATTCTGAACCAATCCACCATTAGACAAAGAAACTTCAGTCTCTGGTATCTTAAAGAAACCTGCAGTAGCATTGTATCGGGCTGCATATCCACCAGCATGTGGTGTATTTTTAGCAGATGATCCTAAATAATAAACAGGCTGATTTGTCTGTTTTTCAAGGGCAGCAGCAGCAATGTGCCAACGACGTATATCATTCCATCTTACACCTTCAAAAGCTAACTCCCAACGGCGTTCATTCTGTAAGGCTTCCAAAGAATAAGAACCTATAGGATCCAAGCCTGCACGTTCTCGTACTCTATTAATACCCGACACATCCTCTTTTAACTCAGATTGCATCAACAGAACATCAGCAAAACGAATCAAAACTAAATCATGAATATTACCTGTTTGCATCAAGTTATCGTTCTGCCATCCATTTTCACCATACATTAAATATTCAAAAACAGGAGTATATTGAAGAGTTCCACTTTCATCTGTATATTGTGCTGACACTGACGATTGCTTCTTTTCATAGTAATCTGTTTCTTGAACAAAATCAGCCCATCCACCATATGTGTAAGCCGGCAAATCTTTTACATTCTGAACAGAAGCTTCACGACGCATATCATCCGACTCTGCTGAACTCCAGTCGTTCACTAAATTTGGAGCAACAGGACCAGCTCCCCATCCTTGACCAAATGGGAATGTTTTCGAATAATCCTGTCCACCTCGCATACCAAAATGCAATGCATATCCATTTGCATAACCGATTGTAGTCTGCCAACTAGCAAGTTTATTAAATTTGATAGCAAACATAGACTCAGGGTTTACAGCAGCATCGTCTTCAACCCACTTTAATCCCTGTCCTTTCGTATAATTATAATCTTCTACTGTACAACGGTTGGTATAGGCCCATAAATTACGATAATCTGGGACTAATGAATATCCAGAATTATCAACACAGTCATCGATATAACCAATTACTTCATTCTTTGTCAATGCAGTACCGTCAGGCAAAGCCACTTCTGAAAGAGGATTATATGTGGTACTAGTCAGTGCAGCTAAGTCGTCACCATTACCATACATTCCGGTATAAAACAACCATGCACGTCCTAACATAGCCTCAGCCGCATATTTATCCACATGTCCATCAGTCTTACGAACAGCAGGCATTGTTGCAGCAGCATCTCGTAAATCCATCAGAATCTGTCCCCACAAAGCAGCAGCTGCTGGTTGAGACGGCTCAGCCTCTTCTGTTGAAAGAACCAAAGGTACACGACCATACTGAGAAGCCAGCTCATAATAGAAGAAAGCACGCATAAATTTAGCTTCACCTACTACCTGATTTCTCTCACTTTCCTCTAGCTCCATATTTTCCACACCTTCCAATAATGCATTGGCACGGTTGATACCCTGATAACGATCACTCCAGAACTGATGTGTCATATCTGTTTGGTAGTTCAAAAGCAAATCCATTGCTTGCATTAATTTATCATTTGTACCACCACCACCTAAATTATCATCACTTGCCAACATTGACAAATAGAAGAATGACATTTGTGGATTAGCACAAACCAAACTTAAGTTTTGATAAATACCCGCAAGTGCCTGAGAAGCATCACTAGATGTAACAGGGAAATTTTCAGGTGTTTTCTCCACATAGTTCACAGCATCAAGAGTACACGATGTTACTCCTCCCAAACCTAGGAGCGCTGCAGCTAATATATTTATAAACTTTTTCATCGTATTATTCATAATTAAAATTTAACATTAACACCAAACATATAAGTTCTAGGCTGAGGATAGTTACCAACATCAACTCCTGTAACCCAAGGCTCATTACTATTTAAAGCCATACCATTTTCTGGATCCATACCTTTATATCCAGTAATAGTAAATAAATTCTGGGCTGTAAAGTAAACTCGTAACTGCTGAAGTGGACAAGTTTTCCAAACACGTTTCACATCATATCCTATTGTCAAATTCTGCAAACGCACATAATCTGCATCTTCTACATAAATATCTGAAATATTCTGCCAGTTTGGACCTGCATTACCCGGAGTCAAAAGTGGATAGCGATCAGATGTTCCTTCGCCATGCCAGTAATCATATACCTCTGTAGTATAATTTTCATATTGACCATCTGTAAATTTACGATAAGAGCGAGCAACCTGCTGTCCGAAAGCTCCATAAGCAGAAATTGAAAGATCAAAACCTTTATATGCAGCATTTAAATTCAATCCCATTGTAATATCTGGATGCGGATTTCCCAAATCTGTCTTATCATCTGAGTTGATAACTCCATCACCATTTACATCCACAAATTTCAAATCACCCGGTTTAATTGAAGTTCCCTGCAAAGAATTAGCAACATTTCCTCCACAATTCTGGTTCAAATAAGCCTGAACGTCATCCATATTTTGCATTACACCGTCAGTCTTATATCCATAGAAGTATCCGATTGGATGTCCTTCTTTCATACGGGCCATAAAACCAGTATTCTGAGAAAGGTTATCATTACCTCCTTCTACATAGCCAGAACCATTATTAACCTCTATAACTTCATTTTTGTTATGTGACAAATTAAAGTTTGCTCCATAAGTAAAATCATCACCAACACTATCGTTCCAACCTAAAGAGATCTCAATACCTTTATTCTCGATACTACCGGCATTTGCTGCTTTTGTTGTAAATCCATTGATAGAAGAAACCGGAACATTGATCAACAAGTCTTTTGTTTTCTTACTATACCAATCAAATGTAAAGCTCAATTTTCCGCCCAAGAAACGAGTATCAACACCAATATTGGTCTGTTCAGAAGTTTCCCAAGTCAAATCAGTGTTCGAAAGACGAGTAGGATAACCTCCCTGAGTAGCAGAGTTCTTATCACTACCAAACGGATACTGTCCTAAGTCACCGAACGAATAAGTTGCCAGATACTGGAAAGCACCAATATTCTCATTACCATTCTGTCCCCAGCTTGCACGCAACTTCAAGAAATCAAGCCAGTTTGTTGTACTTTGCATAAACTGTTCGTTCGAGATAACCCAACCAGCAGAGAAAGAAGGGAAATATCCCCAGCGGTGTCCATCCGCAAAGTTAGAAGAACCATCACCACGCATAATTGCGGTAAACATATACCGTTCTTTATAATCGTAGTTGACACGACCGAAGTATGACAATATAGAGTGATCGTCTACCGGATAGCCTCCTACTGTTGCAAGTCCTGTACGTCCTGTAAAGTTATCAAAATAAGCATGAGAAAAATCTGTGAAGACATTACCTTTAGCTATTGCCTCCAATGTTTCAGCCATATTATTACCTTCACGAGAGTACTCTGTACCAACCAATACATCAAAGTGGTGTTCTTTTGGAAGATCAAATTTATAGTTCAAGGTATTGGTAACTCCCCAGTTCCATCCTATTGTCATATTTTCAGACAATGTACTTTGGTCAGCAGCATTACCTTGATCATTTATCTTGTATTCACCAGTATATCCTTTCCACAAACTTGAATACTGTTTATAATACGCCTGTGATCTATAAGTCAAATTTTTAATTGGTTGTACTTCAAAATAAGCAACCGCATTCAAGTTGAAGTTTTTACTCTTGTTGTTTCCACTTTGAGTATTGACTATTTCAGCAACAGGATTGCTTGTATATGAGTTATAAGCAAACCAACCATCTGTACCTGAGTTCTTCAAATCATCATACATAAAGTAATCACCATTTGCATTATATACAGGTACGCACGGATTTGCACGTAACATAGTAGATATGGCATTACTATATTGATTACCAATCTGAATACCTTGTGTCTGAGCATGCTGATAATACAGGTTCTGACCAAACTTGATCACATCTCTATCATCTGTTTTATAAATAATGTGCTCAGAATTTAAACGAAAAGTAAAACGACGATAATCAGATTTTGCTATATTTCCTATGACACCGTCCTGATACTGATAACCAAATCCTGTAGAGAATTTTGAAAGTTCAGAACCACCTGAGATATTCAATGCATGAGAAGTAGTTATTGCATTGTCATTGATAATCTGATCCAACCAGTTTGTTCCTTCATTTGCTCCACTTTGATAATCTGCCAATAAATCAGCATCTATATATTTTGACCAGTCATAAGGATTACCTCCATTATTATAAGCTACCTGACCCTGAACAGCCATATATTCTTTAGCATTCAGCAAGTCTGGTTTTTTATATACATTCTGCCAACCTACATTTGCATCATAAGTCACAGTAACCTTTCCAGCTTTACCCTGCTTAGTAGTAACCATGATAACACCATTAGCTGCACGAGCTCCATAAATAGCACACGAAGCTGCATCTTTCAAGACATCAATACGTTCAATATCAGCAGGGTTTAACGCATTAATATCACCTCCGGCAACACCATCAATAATATAAAGCGGATTAGTAGAACTATTAGTACCAGCACCACGAATACTGATTTTATACCCATCACCCGGTTTACCTGAAGTAGCCTGAATATTTACACCAGGGCTTTGGTTCTGCAAAGCTCCCAATGCACTAATCGTATTTCTTTTTGCTACATCATCACCCTTTACTTCAACAGTAGCACCTGTTACGAGTTTCTTTTTCTGAACACCATAACCAACTACGACAACTTCTTCCAAAGTTTCTGTATCTTCCTTCAATACAACATTGAAAGATGTCTGTTCTCCAACAGTTACCTCTTGACTATTATAACCAATAAAAGAGATTTGTAATATAGCACCAGCAGGAACAGTTAAAGTAAAATTACCATCAATGTCAGTAATTGTACCATTCGTTGTTCCTTTTACCAAGACATTAGCACCGATCACTGGAATTCCATTAGAATCAACAATCGTACCAGAAATAGACTTTGTCTGTTGAGCAGCAATCATAGTTCCTGTTGATGCAGACAATGTCCCTGGAAAACCTGCAACCATTACTGATAAGCAAGTTCCTGCAACCAATACAGTTCTTTTTGCATGTTTGTTCATAACATCATATTTTTTAAAGTTTTCAAGTATTTTTATTACTCTATATAAAGACTTGTATCATATATCTTCAATGCAAAGTTACAGAATACGCAATCTATATTCCGATATAATTTTATCATAAAATTATAACTTGTTACAATTTTATTTCTTCAATTATAAATTAGTTTTGCATAAAAAATACGAAGCAAAAATAGGCATTTACATTAGAACAAAAGGGGTAAATATGTTTTCAATCAGGGTATAGTTTGTATAAATACTACCTGATTATGATATATTTTTCAGATTTCAATTGTTACCTAATACTCTATTAGCCTGTTTTATTAAAGTGATAGTTGTACTATCCGATGCAAATACAGAATTCAGCCCCTGCTGCTCCTGAGCAGGATCGCCAGTATAATCGTCTCCAGGTTTCCAATATTCATATTCTTCAGAAGGATTAGCAAAGCCTCCCCATCCCCAGAAATTACAACCCGCAAACAAAGTGTGAGATGAAGCATTATCTAATACCAAATCGAATATATATTTATAATAAGCATCTCGTGCTTTCACTGACGACGATTTACTGAATTGAAAATTATCTCTAGGATATCCAAATTCTTCCATTACCAAAGGCTTCTGATACTTCTTTGCAACTGCAAGATGTTCGTCGATATACACTTTCGAATTCTGTTTTGCTTTTTCCAGATTCTCCTGCAAACTATCTTTCGGAGCCCATCCCCAATTGTATGGCCAGATATGAATATTCATATAATCCACATTAGCATCTGCATGAATTTTTTCGAATAAGTCCATATCCATCTCACAGCCCCATTTACCTTCGCTTCCGGTAGAAACCAGGTGATTGGGATCAAGAGATTTGATCAAGGCAGCAGCCTTACCCATCCAATTGGCAAAATTCTGTTTATATTCTGGTAAGAAAGCGCGAGGTTCATTACCTATCTGCCATGACATAATAGTCGGATCGTCTATATAACGCACATTTGTATAACGGTTGGTACGGGTTATTACATCCTTTACATAATTTGCATAAAGAGCTTGGGCACTGTCCGAGCATACAAACTGACCGGCAAAATTCATATAAGCCGCATACCCATCAACTGCTGGCTGTGGTGCTTTTCCATAACCAGCCCATTGCAGATACTGTCCATATCCTCCACTCCATTCCCATGAATTATTCAGATAAAGCACAGCCAGCATATCACGCTTTGCCATTTCAGCAAGCAGATAGTCAAGTCCTGCAAAAATAGTATCATTGTAAACTCCTGGAGCAACCTGAAGCGTAGGTTCTACTTTAGCAGCTACTCCTCGCTCGCCATCAGAACCAACCAGTATACGTAAATTATCAATGCCAATACTTTTTAATGAATCAAGCTCGCGACATAGACGCACACGGTTACCTCCTTCGCCTTCTGAGCCTAATATTGCACCATACCAAAAGTTAGTACCAATGTAATAATAAGGCTTTCCATTACGGATAAACTGTCCGTTCTCTACTCGTACAAAATTATTCTCTTTCTGATTTTTCGACATTGTGGTACACGACACAATAACCACAAGTGACATTAACAACAAAAAAAAGTTCTGCTTCCGCATATCTATTAGATTTATTTCAACAATGCAAAAGTAAGAAGAAACTATCTAGAAATATGATATAATTTTATCCAATAATTCACAACATTGCAGATAGTCTAATTACTTACATCTACTCTATGTCCTATAAATCTCCCGAATACTTTCAAATAAATAGTGCCGATAATTCAGAGAATTACCGGCACAAAAACCATTATCCTTTCAACCTTACCTAAAAAAACACTTTATCTATAAACAACATATCTTATTTTACCAATAACACTTCTTTTACAATACGCCCCCACTCCTTCAAATCCTCACTTTTCCACCCAGTATCAGGTGCTGAAGGATAAAGCATCGAGCAAGTTTCGTCTTTGTCAGCTATTGACCAGGCAGCCCAGCTGACAGCATGTTCTTTCATCCACGCCTGCCATTTATTCCATTCCTCCAAATCTATATTTCCATCTCCGCTTGCTTCCATGCCGGCACATTCGGAAACAAAAAGAGGAAGTCCTTTTTCCAACGCATAATCGGCACGCTCACGCAACGAAGTTTTATGAGTAGCAGCATAAAAATGCAGTGTATACATTATATTATGTACATTCTTTATTGGATCATCAGCAGCCAGATGTACATCCTGATCCCAATGAGGAGTACCCACCAGAATCAATGCCTCCTTATCGACGGCACGAATACAAGCAATAACGTCCTCTGAATATTTTTTCACATCAGCCCAGGTATCCTTTACCGGTTCGTTGAATATTTCATAAATAACATTGGGAACACCTTTATAGCGAGCGGTTATCTGACTAAAAAACTCTTTCGCCTCTTCTGTATGTAACCCATGGCTATGCCAGTCTATAATGACATACACATCATTAGCGATAGCAGCATCGGCAACAGCCGTCACACATTTCAACGCCTTCTCCGGATTGCTTAGATAAGCCCCTTCGGGCTCTACTCCCATAGCGGCACGAATCAGCGTACAATTCCATTGCTCTTTCAGCGTTTTCACAGCCGAAGCATTATAAAAGCGAGGCCACCAGTTATGCCAGCCCATACTGACTCCTTTCAATACGACCTTTTCGCCTTTTTCGTTTACAAGAAAGGTTCCTTTTACAGACAAACGTTCCACAGCTGCACTAGCATTTACACTACCATATAAAAACATCAGGCAGCACAATACACAAACTTGCAGAATAGAAAAGACGCTTTTAATCATGTTTCGGTCCATAGCATTTCAAATTAAAAATCCATTCGATTAACACTTGCAAAAGTAGACTATCATAAAATAAAAAAGCAATACTATTTTATCTGATTGTTGCATTTCTATCACAAACCGCTTTTTATTACCTTATTTATATACGCTAACAGCGATAGTTCATCTTACCATAACATTGACAATAAAAAAGCGATGTTTCTTTTACAGACATTAGTCTTGAAAGGAAACACCGCTTTACTTACCATACTAGTTTTATCAAATAATTGTACGTTTCTTCCGATAATCATCCCTGAACTCTTTCGGAGAACAATTCTTCTTTTTCTTAAAGATACGGTTAAAGTTGGAAAGATTGTTGAAACCGCACTCATAGCAGATTTCAGCAATCGCCATCGTAGAATCTACCAGTAAACGGGTAGCATGCCCCAAACGTAAATCAATAATGTAATCTGACAGGTTCTTTCCGGTACGCAACTTGAAAAAACGGCTGAACGAAACTTCTGTCATACCTACCATATCAGCAAGCAGACCTAGTCTGATTTCCTCCTGATAATGTTTTCCAATATAATCCTGTACTTTCTGTACTCTCCGGCTGTCTGAGTGCACTTCGATTTTTGCAAACGAAGAACTAGACAACGTACGTGCCTGATCTGTAAAAAGGGAAAGTTCATACAGCAAGGTCAGAAAATGCACTACTGCATAAAAACCTTTCATTTCCGGAAGCTTGTCTATCAGTGCATACACTTTCATCACCGCATCCATTGGAAAACATAAGCCGTATTGCGCCTTGTCGAGCATCTTTCGAATCATATCAAACTGATTGGCATCTATCAGTCCACTCAAAAAAGCGGGTACAAACTGAATGGTTATTTCCCGGATATTTGATGACGAACAGGTATTTTGCTCCCAAACGTGTTCCAGGTCCGGACTTGTTATCAGCACTAAATCGTAATCGCCTATAACCTCTGCCGAATCACCCACCACACGGCGCACTCCAGGCGCATGTTCTACAAAATTCAATTCAAACTCTTTATGCGAATGCATCGGATAGGTAAACTCTTTCTTATGCCGGTCGGCTATATAAAAACAGTCCTTGTCCGAAAGTGGAGTTATTTCGCGTATAAAATTTTCATTTACCAGTTTTTCCATAGCATTTGTTTTCATTATCACAAATATACATAATAAAATGACAAAACCATAAAACCGAAGAAAAAACGTGTTCACGTTTATAGAAAAACATGCTGATATTTTCAAAGAAATATGCTGATATCTTCAGAAAAACATGCTGATATTTTTTTATTTTCTGTACAAACTTTTATCACCTGTTCCCGATAATATTTTATCTTACTTCCACCTTTCTATCAAAATAAGATAAAACCATATCAGTCTGTTCATAAAATAATTACTATTTTTGCAAATGAGTTAATAACTGCATAAACCGATTATCAAAAAGATGAAAAGCATGAAAGTAAAAAACAAAATCTATCTGCTGGCAGGATTCTCTTTACTTGCTGGAAACATGTGGGCACAAAACATTTGCATTTCTACCCCAAACACTTCGCTTGTTCTGAATGCACCAACCGGTGGTGAGCTGAAGTATCTTTATTATGGAAACAAGTTAAATGAAACTGATTTACAGAATATCAACGGGGGCAAGAACTGCGACCATACAGCTTATCCGACTTATGGTATGAACTGCCCTGGAGAAACTGCACTGGCTGTCAGACATGGTGATGGAAACATGTCAACACAAATGGAAGTGGTAAGCGTAAGTACTGATAAAGAGAATCAGGCTACACTAACCACTGTACGTCTGAAAGATAAGGTATATCCTTTCTATATAGATGTACGCTATAAAGCCTACGAAGATGTAGACATGATAGAAACATGGACTGAAATAAGCCACACAGAGAAAAAACCTGTTTACCTGACACAATTTGCATCTGCCTACTTGCCAATCCGCAGAGGAAACGTATGGCTTTCACATTTATCAGGTTCATGGGCTAACGAAGGTCAGCTTACCCAAGAGCCTTTACAACCGGGCATGACAATTATCAAGAACAAAGACGGTGCACGCAATTCACACACATCGCACGCGGAAGTGATGTTTTCACTCGATGGCGCTCCTCAGGAAAATAAAGGACGTGTTATCGGAGCTGCACTTTGTTACTCGGGAAACTACAAACTGAGAATAGATACTGACGACAGCGACTACCATCAGTTTTATGCAGGTATCAACGAAGAGAACTCTTCGTATACACTTCCTAAAGGAACTGTATTTCAGACTCCTGCCGTTGCTCTTACATACAGCAACGAAGGTCTGAGCGGTGCGAGCCGTAACTTCCATAAATGGGGAAGAACGTATAAGCTGGCACATGGTAACACCGTACGCGACATTCTGCTGAACAGCTGGGAAGGTGTATATTTCGATATTAACCAGAAGGGCATGGACCAGATGATGGGTGACATTGCTTCAATGGGAGGTGAACTTTTCGTAATGGACGACGGATGGTTCGGCGACAAATATCCGCGTAAGAACGACAGTTCTTCACTAGGTGACTGGGTAGTAGACAAGAACAAGCTGCCTGAAGGCATTGAGGGATTGATAAGAGACGCCAAGAAACACGGAATCAAGTTTGGTATCTGGATTGAGCCTGAAATGGCAAACACAACCAGCGAACTGTATGAAAAGCATCCTGAATGGATACTGAAAGCCCCTCAGCGTGATCCGGTACTAGGACGTGGAGGTACACAAGTAGTACTTGACCTGGCTAATCCGGAAGTACAAGATTTTGTATTTAAAGTTGTAGACGACTTGATGACAAATTACCCTGAAATAGCTTATATCAAATGGGATGCAAACATGCCAATCATGAATCATGGCTCCAACTATCTGCCTGCGGATAAACAAAGCCATATGTATATAGAATTCCACAAAGGATTCGAAAAAATATGCCAGCGCATCCGTGCCAAATACCCAGATTTGACTATTCAAGCATGTGCAAGCGGTGGCGGACGTGCCAACTATGGTATTCTTCCCTATTTTGATGAATTTTGGGTGAGCGACAATACCGATGCACTTCAGCGCGTATATATGCAATGGGGAACATCGTACTTCTTCCCTGCTATTGCCATGGCTTCACACATCAGCGCAGCTCCTAATCATCAGACTTTCCGTACCATTCCATTAAAATACCGTATTGATGTGGCAATGAGCGGACGACTGGGTATGGAAATTCAGCCCAAGAATATGACCGATGAAGAAAAGGACTTGTGCCGCAAGGCTATAGCTGACTACAAGAAGATTCGCCCGATTGTACAGTTGGGAGATATTTACCGCCTCATCTCACCTTACGACCGTTTGGGAGTAGCTTCGCTGATGTATACCAGCCCTGAAAAAGATAAGGCCGTATTCTACTGGTGGAAAACAGAACATTTCGTCAACCAGCATTTGCCTCGCGTGACAATGGCAGGACTTAATCCTGACAAAAAGTACCGCATCACAGAACTGAACCGCATAGACAATCAACCGCTTGCCTTTGAAGGGAAGGTATACAGTGGTGCTTATCTGATGGCGAACGGACTGGAAATACCTTACAACCATATCGTTGATTATCACAAACAGAATGATTATTCCAGCAGAGTCTTGTATTTGGAAGAAGTAAAATAAGTCTGTAAATTAAGTAAAAATAAAGGCTGTTTCAGAGGTTTTAGGTCTGAAACAGCCTTTTTCGTTCATCAGAATTTCCAATCTGATATGCTATCCAGGACCTTTCATTTACTCAACAGACAAAATGTACAGCATATTTTTTCATATGCCGGTTCCCAACCTCAAAGATCTAATCATTTTAAGTTCTTCACACTGTGGAAATAATACAATCCAACAGATTATTTTCTATAACAGCCCTCAGCCATAACCCATAGTTGTCGTATATGTCCAATGACCTGTCAATGTTCATTTAAACCCAAAAAACATATATGACATAGAAAACAATAAAAGAGCCATATCAAACTCCATTTCGGAATATTGACATGGCTCTTTTAGAATAAATAAGTTTTATAATTTATTCCCAATTATCTGTGCGGAACGGATATAAAGGAAGTTCACGAAGATTTGCAACATTTCCCGGCTGGGAATCTCGGAAACAATAACGTACAGCAACGGGCTGTGCAACCTTATCACAAGTCACCTTTATCTGCAAATTATTAAAGACCTCAGCTTTTGCCGGATAAAAGACCTTGTCACTTCCTGCAACCTCAAATCCTTCCATATCAGACAAACGGTTAAATCCTTCTTCTGCATGATCGAATGACAAGATAGCTGCACCATCCTTTACCTCCATCGATTTGTAAACCGGTCCGTAAGCTTCTATACCCGGAACATGATAAGTCTTATTCAGTGCCATATAGGCAAGACGTTTTCCTACATCAGTTTTATTTTTAGGATGAACATTTTTTATTTCATAAGGTTCTACCAAATCGTTTGTAGAAATCATTCCACTGTTTGGAATGATAGACTGTGCCTGGAACTGTGCTTCGCGAAGCAATGCACATCCTGTAGTTTCTGTAGAATTGAATGGAGCTATCTCTACATAATAGAACGGCAACTCACCCAATCCCCACTCTTTACGCCAGAGTTCGACCATTGTTTTCAAACGTTCAGCATACGTCTTATGTTTACCTACGTTCGATTCTCCCTGGTACCACAAAAATCCCTTAATAGTATAATTCTGCAAAGGTTTCAGCATACCGTTGTACATCAATGTCGGACTCAGATAATGCCACCAGTCGTGTCCGTCTTCCTTACGGATATCACGTTTCAAGTCAATATCGGGATATTGAGAAACAATCTCACGAGGCAACCATCCTTCTACCATCGAACCTCCCCAGCTACAGTTGATAATACCAATTGGAATATCCAGTACCTGATTCATCATCATCGCAAAGTTAAAGGCTGTCGCGCTGAATGCCGGAGCATTTTCCGGATTACTAACTTTCCAGCTTCCTTTACATTCGTCGACAGGCTGCAATTGTCCGTTCTTTTCAACAGTAGCTACACGGATTCCTTTCCACTTTGATGAAGTAGCGATCGTTTCATTAGCTCCTGCTATCGGACAATTCCAGAAGCCTCTCAACGGCATCTCCATATTCGACTGACCAGAACAGAACCATACTTCTCCTACCAGTACATTATTCAAAATGATTTCTTCACCATCGGAAATAGAAATGGTGTAAGCGTTGTAACTTGCCGTAGGAGTCTTAATCTTTGCAATCCACTTTCCGTCTGCACCGGCAGTAACCTTGTATGTTTCACGATTCCACGACGGACGGATTGTAACTTCGGCATTTGCATTGGCTTTTCCCCACAAACAGGCTTCCGTCTGTTGCTGCAAAACCATATTGTCACTCATAATATCAGGCAATGTAACTTTTGCCCATGCCCCAGCCTGCATCATCAGCAGACAGGCACTGATAATCCATTTTTTCATATCTTCAATATTTTAAAGTAATTCTTTCAGTTTACCATTTCATCAGTTTTTTAAGGAAGGCGGTCAGCTCTGAAGCCATCTTCTGATGCTGTCGCATGGAAGGGTGGTAACTAGCACCTATCCCCAGCGAACCTGTTTGAGGCGACATATCAAAACGATATACCTCTTTATCTCCCTGACTGTTCATTTCACCCACTACGGTATCCATTGCTTTCTTTACATCATCCAATGGTTTTCCATTCATCATGGAACCTGTCAGCAATACCAGTTTAGCATGAGGATAGACAGCACGGAGCTTTTTCACAAAACTGCGATATCCCTCAGTCAGCAGATTCATGTCATAATTGTCGAGACTTGTATCATTTGTTCCCAAATTAATACATACCACATCCGGTGTATAAAGCGTATGATCCCATAACTCTGTAGAGTCTGTAAAAAGGACCTGTTCGTACATGGCAGGCATACAGTCCTTACTGCCCGAACGAGGTGCACCGTAGTTACGGTATACACCGATTCCGGAACGGGCCACTACCAGATGCTGGGCTTTCAATGCTCTTGCCGTACGGGCTGCATATGTATAAAAATGATTTTCTGTTTCATAGGTAAACGGATCAGAAGGATTTTCTGATTCTACTCCATAACCGCAAGTAATGGAATTACCGATAAATTCAATTCGACGTTCAGGTAACACCGGAGCCTCGGCCAGTCTGCATCCTTTATCTAAATAAAAGCCCTTGAATGCTGGCTTCAGTTCATATCCTTCTATGGCATACATAATGCGAACACGGTGTGTTCCTTCCGGTAATCCTTCTGCTAACGTCTGGATCGAATCGTTTTCAGCGAAGTTAATCCGATAAGGCAATTCATCGTCAACTTCTACCATAAACGCTCCGCTTCCCGGTTTTGCTTTCATCTGTAAGGATGTTCCTTCAAAGTTTGCCAGTATACTGACTCCCGGATAAGTAAAACGGACAATATGAGGAATACTCCGGCTAATTCTTCCCATATAAACGATGCGTGAATCATCTGAGGATATAAATTCTTTATCACACTGACGGATTTCGGCTGAAACCGGAGAAGTAAATCCGGCTATGAATCCGTACAGCAATAAACCATACAAATAGTTTTTGTTTTTCATATATCATAGTATTTTCTGCAAATATAGCACATCTAACCCAAGAGCGTTTGATACTTTATTATCTAATATCTGTCAAATTTAAGATCTATTCACTCTGTTTCGGATTATTTGCTTACTGATATGGTACTTTTTTTACCCTTTCTTATAACCATAAACTTCTCTTTTTCTATCCTTTTTCGAATGACAATGTTCGTCAGTAAGATCTACAACAAAAAACTTGTCAACTAAATAATATAAGCAAATAGGAAAAGATAAAATCTACGAGTTTGTACATAAGCCGTTGCAACGGTTAGAAATTCTGCAATGATTCGGTAATGAAAAATGTCAAGACTACAGTTTATAACATAAAAAAAGTCTACAAATCAAAATGATTTGCAGACTTCTGCGGTGCGTACGGGACTCGGACCCGAAAATGTCCACAATTTGATTTTCAAATTGTTACAACGACCGTATATCTTTTCTGTAACGAATATGTAACGAACATTTGACTGATTATGTCCTAATGTGACTTAACAATATCTGCGCGTTTTATCATTACGGTTGCAAAGATACACACTTTTTCTGTAACAGCAAACTTTTATCCTATTTTTTTCAAAATCAAATCGGTATGGATTAAAGTTCAGACCTCTAATTAGTTCTCTAATAACGTCTTATACATTGTATTTCAATTTGTTGTTTCATTTTTCAGAAAGACCACTGCCTTAAAACCGACTTTTCTGTAAATCTCCAAAGTCCATTTTAAGGCAATACACCGGAGTAACACCTATAACCGCAAGCCATGCTATTCCATGACTAATGCTTATTACAGAAGTTACTCAACGATGAAGAAGGTTTCACCTCCTTTTTATCGCACAACCTATTTTTGCTTTATTTATCGTAGTCAGAAACCCATTTTCTTCATAAAATTCCAAAAACGCTTTCTGCCTACTAAAAGCCGATTTCAGAAACAGTACAAGCAAAAGAAAAGCCAACAGCGACCACAATGTCATAAATGACACTGCCATCGCCGTGGGCACTTCTTTTATATGCTTGTACTAAAACGGTAAAACCGTTCTTACAGTCATTATTTCATCCATATACAAGTAGCCGAAAATGCCACTTCTACAGGACACGCCAAGCGTGGATCTGTTCTTGTGACCATTTTCGGCTACAAAGCCCCGTGTCGTAAAACCAGTTTGCCTTCCATTGCAGACAAAGCAACAGCAGACAATCCCGTTTTTACGACAATGTACCACCGGAGGAACACCAGTAACCGCAAGCCATGCACGCATGACAATGACGGTTACAGGATTTCCACACGGTGGTCGGAAAGCCAACTTTCCCCTTAGTTGTAGCACCGCCCTTAATCCATCCACATGGCGCTGCACGCCAATACCTCTGTTCCCTTTTCCTTTCCGCCTCTCTATGCGTATGCCTCTGTTTCCATGCCGCCATCCAGGACGGCATCAGGTGTCATTTTCGTTGCATGGGGCAAAGGTAAAGACGGGATTAGGAACTCAAATTTTTTGTCGAAAAATCTCCACGCCCTTTCAGGGGTAGTATTTTATCTAAAAAATTTGCTAATCCTACTCCCTAACCTTTGAGAAGCCCCCGAAACGAAAACGACCAATGCGGTCGGAAGACGTCACAAGAAAACATCGGACATACAGAGAGGCGAAAAGAAAAAGAAACCGCCCACTCCAAATCCGAACAAGGTAATCAACAATCTAAAATCGGAAAATATGAGAATGATATTGAGTGACATCGGAAAGGTATTGTGGAAAGCATTATCCGCAGTAGTAACGGCAACATCAAACATAGCCTTTTGTGCTGGCGGTTTGGTAGTAGGTATCATAGGAGAAATCCTATTCGGCATGTTGAGCATCATGTTCGGCATCCTAATCTCCCTATTTTCAGTAATGGCGGCAATCGGCTTTTTCATTTGGTTATTAACTATTTAACAAATAAAGATATGGCAAGAAGATACAGCAGAACAGCAGCACAGCAATGCAGGTTTTACGAGGTGGACAACATCTTTGAGTATATGGTGGAAACCTACATCAACGGCAACCATTCAACTCTAAGAAGGCTATACCACGAACTCAACAAGGAAGCGAGAAAGGACTTTATCGGTTTTCTTTTGGTGGAATGTCCTCCACAATACCACACGGAGATTTTACAAGAGATTGTCTGACCCCATAAAGAAACGGAGATGAACAGGACAACGGAAAAGATACCCACATGGAGTTTAGCCTACATCATCAATGGCGATGCAAGCGCACTCACAGACGATGAAGTTCAGACAATAGACAGATGGATGAAGCAATGGCAAGTACAAGATGTTTCACCCCTCACAGATGAAGAAGGGAACGCACAGCCTTATTTCACCCATTACCCCCTTTTCGGACTTCCCACAGAAGTGGAAGATTGCGAGATACTTTATTTGAACGACAACCCGACTAAAATTTGAGATTATGATGAAAGGAACAGACCATTTCAAACGAACCATACAGATGTTTTTGGAGCAGAGAGCAGCGGAAGATGAACTATTCGCCAAAAGCCACCGCAACCCAGCCAAGAACATAGACGATTGTGTCACATACATTCTGAACTATGTGCAGAAAAGCGGTTGCAACGGCTTTTCAGACGGAGAGATTTACGGACAAGCCATTCACTATTACGATGAAAACAAGATTGAAGTAGGCAAGCCTATACAATGTCAAGTAGTTGTAAACCATGTGGTGGAACTGACAGAAGAGGAAAAGCAGGAAGCAAGGAGAAAGGCGGTTGCCCAATATCAGCAGATGGAACTCCAAAAGCTACAGAACCGCAACAAGCCGACAGCGAAAAAAGAAACACAAGTCCAACCCTCATTATTTGATTTTTGATATGAAACCGAGAACACGCATACAGAAAGAGGTAGTCCGTTTGTCAAGCGGACTGCCCGAACTGACAGACAAGCAGAAAGCATACGCTTTTGAACATTGCTTCAAGCATCATGCCTACCGCACAAAAGGCGGAACTATCACTTGTTCGGAATGTGGACACCGCTGGAAAGGCGGACACACTCTTGCGGAAACTATATGTGGCTGTAGCTGTCCCCATTGCGGAAAGGGACTTGAAATACTTGATACCCGAAAGAGAGTTTTCAGAGGCAGCGCATATTATGAAATCATTACGACCCGAAAAGGCTATCAAGTGTTGCGCTACTTTATGGTAGGAGCAACATACAAGGTGGGACAGAAGGCAGAGTATTCCATAAGGGAGGTGGTGCAATGGTGGATTGCCCCAAACGGAAAGACCGAAGTTATTGCCCGACTGAGAGCCATGCACACGATGTACTATGACCTTTGGACTGAATGGAGCGATATGGATTTGCGCAGCAACAAGATGCTGAAAGCATACAACATAGACGCATACAAGACCTATCCGGCAATGCGCATCATTCCCGAATTAAAACGAAACGGCTTCAAGGGAGCATTCCACAAACTGACCCCATACGATTTTTTTACCGCCATTCTGACGGACAGCAAAAAAGAAACATTGCTTAAAGCGGGACAGACAGAAATGTTCAGATATACCGTCATATCAAATATCAATTTACATGAATATTGGAACTCCATAAAAATCTGTATCCGAAACGGCTATCATATTGCAGATGCCTCCATGTGGTGTGACCTTGTAAGACTGCTCCGACATTTCGGGAAAGACACCCACTGCCCAAAATATGTTTGTCCGACAGACTTGAAAAAGGCACATGACCGACTTGTCAGAAAACACGAAGAACAGATTGAAAGGGAAAGAGCGGAGCAACGCAGGGAGCAGTTGGTCAAGGACGAAAAGAATTATCTGAAGTCCAAAGGTAAGTTCTTCGGACTTGTGTTTACCGACAACCTTATTCTTGTAAAGGTCATTGAGAGTGTGGCGGAAATGCAACTTGAAGGTAAACTGATGCACCATTGTGTGGGAAGCTATCACAAGAGGACAGACTCTCTTATACTATCCGCAACCATTGACGGCAAACGCATTGAAACGGTAGAGGTTTCACTGACAACATTCAAGGTGGTACAGAGCAGAGGTGTATGCAATTCCAATACCGAATACCACGACCGCATCATCAGCCTTGTAGAGAGCAATGCCGAACTTATCCGCAAACGGATGAGTGCTTGATTTATAGACTTCAAAATATACATGATATGGAAATAAAGATAGAAAACATACTGATATTATGGGACGAGAAAGTTACCGACATCTTTGTCAGTCTGATAAACACCTTGTCCTTGAGTTTCAGTGAAAAGGAAATCCGCAATTCAATGGCGAAACTTTCAGAAAACGAGAACTTCGGAAGGCTGTTCGCCTACGGCTTCGAAGCGCATCACCTTTGGGTAGCCCAAAGGATGATAACCGACCCCGAAAAGGTAATGGAGAACCGACTGCTGATTGTTGAATTTTAATAAATGACTACCATGACAACAAGAATGACCATCAACGGAGTGAGTACCTGCCAGACGGCAGGTACTGAAAAGTACGAAAAGTACCAAACGACTATCAGACGGAAAAGAACAACCCTTTTCCAGTATGACTACCGACACACGGACGGAGAACTTTTCTCTTGTGTGAGACCGACATTGGAGGAGTGCAGACACCTGCGTGACGAATGGATAAAAGGAAAGGAGGACAGATTATGACAGCATACTATGATACTTTGATTGTGACATTCAGCGACCCTATCAGAATTTTGGATATGATGTGTACCGATACTTGTGATGTGGCAACACTAAAGGAGTGGATAGAGAGCTACGAAAGTACAAGAATGACCCCGATAAACGAACATACGGCAGTCATTACTTCCGAATACAACATGGTGCATGTGGTGGAATGGCTCAGAAAATATACCCCCATTGCCGAAATGAAAGAATACTAAAGGTGTGGCGGTACACAATACCGCCCGCACCCGAAACAGATAACCCATAAAACAGAAAGAGCATGAAATACTATTTTATATTGACAGACAGCAGGGACGCATGGATGCAGTTCGTTTACCTCCCTACGGGAGATTATGTATCCGGCTATATCCGTGACTTGCAGAGTGTGGGAATATCCGTACATGACTATGACCTTTGGACGGAGGAAACACGACCCATTGCCGAGCGCACATTGGAACATATAAGGCAGAGCATGAACGTATAAAAAATCGGGTGGCAAAAGCCACCCATTGACAATAACTTAAATTCATTTACAGATGATAGCGAATACAATCTTACAGCAGTTGGGCGGTCATGGATTTACTGTCATGACGGGAGGCCGTAACTATATCAATTTGGGCAACGGACTACAAATGAGCCTTGCAAGGAACAAAACGTCAGCCAACAGACTGAAAATCATCTTGGACGAGGATACGGATACATACACCATGTATTTCTATCGTCAGACACTGACGAAGTATGCGGACATCAAAGTCAAGAAGATAGCCAAATACGAGGGAGTGTACTTTGATATGTTACAGCAGATTTTCACGGATGTAACGGGACTTTACACCCGACTTTAGGCGAGAGCCGCCCTACTTTCTTTCGGTGAGCAGAAGGCGGACAAAGAAAGTAGCAAAGAAACCGCTGTTCCAAAGACTTCCACTGACAGAAGTCTTTTTCTTTTCACAGCTTACAAATTACGGTTCAGAATAAGTGAAAGCGGATAGATATATTTGTTGTATGCCCTTAGTTTTTCCATATCCACCCGGTTGTCCGAATACGGGTTGCTCTTCTCGTCATAGAAGAAGATGTCCGTTATGTTTTCCTTTCGGACAATATGCTCCCCACACTGTGGAATATCCTCCACGTCAAAATCCTCCAGCGGGAGCGTTTCCAGTCTGCCGGGAAGATGGTTGCCAAGCTCGTTCATGTTGTGATTGAAAAGAGCGAAGCCCTTATGTTTGAAGTCCAGACGTATGCCATACGGACGCCCAATCAGAAAGGCATACGCCGCTTTTGCCATATATTTTTCCATGATTGTTTTTTCTGTTTCAAAAAAAGTGGTACAAAATTAGGTCTTTTCCCGGAGCAAAGCAAAACCTTTCCGGAAAATGACAAAAGGAGACCCCACCATTCGTGTGAAGCTCTCCCTTTGCGTTACTTCTCATACAGCAGCAAAAACTCCATTTTCCGTCGCCGCTCTATCGAGCGGATTTTCCGCCCCTTGTAGTGGCAGTAGGATATATACTCCTTATAGATGTCCCTGTCACCGGCTTCCAGCTTCTTCAGCAGACGGCTTTTCGGGTGTTTCCCATATCCGAGCAGAGTTCCGTGACCCACATTGTAGCTGAGTACGGTCAGGATCAGGGCATCTTTCCCATACTTGCTGAACAACCTGTAACGCTTCTCCAAATCCCTTATCAGCAGTTTTTCCGCTTCCGCCTCCATCATATCATAGGACAGTTCCTCTCCCGGAAGTTTACAATGTCCGTAACCGTAGTACGGATAATCAGAACGGTCATGGAGTCCTTCGTATTTTTTAATCAGCTCAACAGCCAGTTCCGCTTTCGGCTCATCGTGGAACGATGCAGCCGTTTCATTCGTATTTTGTGCGGGCAGGCTGACGGTGAACAAGACCGCCAGCACCGCCCATACCAACAACCGTTTCATTACCCCCTTACTGATAGACACCTCCTTTCATCATAACCGAAGCATCAGCCCCGGACGGAACCTTTTCCGCATCCGAATCGTTGTTGAAATCCGTTTCCCATTCAAAAGAGTTCCCGAAATTGTCCTCCACCGTAATGGTCAGGCTCTGTGACTCGTCACACTCCGATGTGTAGCACAGGCGGAACTTCTCGTTCTCCAGCAGGTAACGGTCGTTGGGCTGGAACACCAGCCCGTTGTCGAGCTTCAGCGTACCTTTGCCGTCAAACTGGAAATAACGGATGGTATAGACTGCTCCGTCAAACTCGCCCTCACGCACCAGCTCGCAGCGGATTTCCGCCGTTTCACCCTTTGCCAGCTCCTTCGGTACGGGCATCGTTTCCACCGTAAACGGATAAGCCTGCGTCACATCCAGCCCATCATCACAGGCCGTCATGCCGATAGAAAGCACTCCGGCACAGAAGACTGCCAGCATTTTTACTGTATTTACCTTTTCCCTTATTCCATTTTTAAGTCTGTTCATGTCCATAATCATTATAATTTTATTCCGTTGTTTTTTCCTTTCTTTTCGTTTTCCCGCCATGCCTGCCTTTCGGCAAGCGTCTTTTGCAGATAGTCGTTCAGGTCCTTGCAGCCGCCGTACAGTCCGGAGCAGTCCGTCACCTTTCCGCCGTACCGTGCACGCAGGGCTTCCAGCGTCCTCCGTCCGGCTTCATCATTGTCAAAGTGACATTGCAGTTTCCCGTAACCGTCCAGATGCCTGTATGCCTTCGTTAGGTTCGCCACCGAGTTCAGCACGAGGTGGTCTTCACCGTTTCCAATTCCAAGCACACGTGCCGACAGATAGTCCATGAAACCCTCGTACAGGTTGCAGCTTGCCGAACCGTAAGCCAGCAGTGTCACATCCTTGGGCGGCAGGCATCCCTTGAAGAAGCGGTTGCGTATCTCATAGCCGCCCCCTCCGTTACCGAATGCCACGGCAAAATACCGCTTCCCGTGTGTGGTGTAGTGTATCTCCCTGCATCCGCCGATGGCCACCCCCGACGATATGCCCCTTTCCTGCATGTAGCAGAGCAGCGTCCGGTTCTGGAGCGGCATCAGCTCCACGTCCTCGAAGGACGGCTCTACCGGCCGCCTCACTTCGCATGGGTGGTACACCTTCTTTTCCGGCAGCGGCATACCCGCCACTTCCGCCACATACCTTACCTGCGAGAGGAAATCGGCACAATGGATGAACTCCCCGGCAAGGGCGAAGATATTGCCGCCCTTGCCCAGCCCGTAGTCATACCACAGGTTTCGCTCCATGTTCACCTTGAACGATGCCGTGCGTTCCTCCCTGTACGGAGCCTTGTACCACAGCGCGTTTGTCCTGCGCTGCACGGGCGAATGTCCCAGCCGTGCGAGAAAGTCCTCAATCGGTATCCTCTTCATTCTGTCTATTTCCGTTTCCATAGGCTCATACATCAGTTGATGATGAACTTTATACCTATCCCGTACTCCGTACGGCACACGCCCGTACTGCCGCCCCATAGGAAACGCTCCCTTACCGAAGCCGTCAGTGCGATGAAGTCCGCCAGATACAGCTCCATGTCCAGCGTGGCGGCGCAGCCATAGACGAAGCCGTCCCTGTTGTTCAGCCTTGCCCCGTCATACAGCGTCCTTTCTCCCCAGTTTACCGTCTCGTATCCGGCAAGGGCTGACGCCCCCGCGTAGAAGAACACCGTCTTTTTCACATCCGACAGGAAGTTGTAGTGGAAACCGCCCTCCGCCGTGAACTGTGCCACGGGAACATTCACGTTTCTGTACGGATGGTTGGTCTGCAGGTATTCCGCTCCGTACACCCATTTGTTGCCGCCCCTTGCATAGCTCGACAGTGCGGCTCTCAGCCAGTAGCCGTCCGCCCCGGTCATTCCGGCTTTCATCTCAATGCCCCGCATCTTCGGCAGGCATCGCTGGGCTTCCGCCCGTCCTGCAAGAAGGACGGACAGAAGCATTGCCCAAAACACCGCCTTCCCTTTCATCGCACACACAGTTCGTTGATGGTTTCAGCCTGTACCAGGTCTTCGTTCTCCACGGTGAACGTCTGGTGGCGACCGCCGTTCTTCTCGTTCATCTCCACCACCAGCTGCTTGCCGTCGGGGATGGTGAACTTCTGCAGGCAGAACACCGTGCGCTCTGACTTTTTCCCGGCCACACGTACCGCATAGTTGTACGCACGGAGCGGAAACAGCACCTGTTCCTGGATGGCGGTTCGTTTCGCCACCTTCTTGTCCACAATCTTGAACGTGATGTAGTCCACGTCAAACGGCACGTTGCTCTGGTTCTTTATCTCCGTGTGCAGGTACAGCAGGTCGTTGTGGACATATATCCCTTTCAGCAGATACTGGATGCCGAAACGCTTGCAGCCGATGTGCTTCACCTTGCGCTTGTTCTCCTTGTGCAGCGACTTCATGATGAGATGCACCAGCATGGGGCTTTCGCTTCCCAGTTCCTTCAGATAGATTTCCTGCGCGTTGTTCGGGCGGTTCACCGTGCTGCCGTCATGGATGAAGTCCTTCATCTCCACATTGAGCAGCAGCGGTTCATCGGCGTATTTCACGTTGAACGAATAATAGGACCCGTCCTCCGTGATGACGCTCATGTTCGTCTCCGTGCGGAAGTTCCTTACCGTCGCCTTCACGCGGATGACGTTCTCCGCGCCGTCCGCCTTGCCCGCTATGAGGTTGGGCGAGCCGAGATCCACATAGCGCACAGCCGAGGGAAACAGGATATGCACCGTCTTGTCATACGTGACCTCCAGACCGTGCGGCGGTATCATGCGATCGAACATCAGCTTCCTGGTCAGTCCGTGGTACAGGTCGCCGTCCTCCTCCGTCTGCGGATAGACGTCCTTTACCAGTTTCAGCTCCTCCGCCTTCGTGGTGGCGGTGCTGTCGTTTTTCACTTCCTGTGCGTGTCCTGCACAGACAATGCCCGTCATAAGGGCAAACATCATCATTACTTTTCTGATACTCATTTTTACGTTGGATTTAGTGGTTGATAAAATTTGACTGTTTTTTTCTTTCGCCTCTTGCTGTTTTTTCCTTTCGTCTCTTGCTGTCTATTTTTCCTGATACAGCAACACCCTGTATCCCGACTTCAGATGTACCCTGACGGTGCGCATCTTCTTCGATATATACTGCGAGACTCCCTGTATCACTCCCTTTCCCAGATCGGAGGCAAGCTGCGCCCCCGCATCTGTCGAAATGTTGATGCTGCTCCCCAGCGAACTGCCCATGTTCGCCCCGATTTCCTTTGCCGCGTCCGTTTCCATCGAGCCGGGCACAAAGATGCCCGCCTGTCCGTCGCTGTCGTACACCGCCAGTTCCACCGGAATGATGTTCCCCTGATGTTCCAGCGAGATGATGCCGATTTCCAGACGCTCGCCCTGCAAGCGTGCCATCCCCACAAGGGGCGTATTCCTTGGTATTGTCCGTCCAGACACCCGCATCGGCTCCAGCAGCCGCAGCCTTACCGTCTGACCGTCCGTTATCGTCTGGTCGCCCTGCACGCAGGCGGCGATGGTGTTCTTTCCGGCAGCCTCTGCCGTGCCGATGGCAGTATGGAACCCGTAGTTCCTTTCGCCCCCGTAGTCCGCTATAAAGGCGGAATCTGTCAGGGGTTGCGGCAGGGCGGACACCACCAGCTGCTGCACGCCGCTCACTGGTTCAGCCTTCATTTCCTTTTCGCCGGCATTGCTTCCCGTCATTTCCGTCCCATCGGTCCGTGCGGTCTGTCCGGCATTGCTTCCCCCGTTCTGATACTTCGCCGCCAGCTCGTACGACTTCTCCAGCAGGGCGACCTGTTCCTCCATCCTTGCAGGCTGCTTCTCCTGTTCCATGACCATGCGCTCCAGTTCGTCGATGCGCTGCCTGAGCTCCTTCTTCTCGGCATCCTCCTTCGGCGGCTCGTAGAACGTGCCCAGCGAGGTGTTCAGCCGCTTGTTGGCGGCAGCCGAGGAGCGGATACCCGCATGTTGCCGGCTATCCGTTTCCTTTCGGGGTGTCGCCACCGGTGTCAGGCGGCAGTCTTCCGGTGCATCCGCCGCATCTGGTTTCACGTCCGTGTCGTCCCAGAACGAGGACAGGTCGCCCACCATGCCCCGGCGCTGCTTCTGCCTTTTCTCCAGCAGCTGTTGCTCATAGGCTTTCGCCTTGTCGCCGATGATTTTGGAATCTTCCGGCTGGGGCATATCTGTATTGAATCCCTGCCCCTGCCGTTCCTTCTCCCTGTCCTCCTGCGAGGGGGCAAAGATGAGCCACATGCAGCCCAGAAAGGTCAGCCCCATCAGCGGAAAGACCAGCATCTTCCTTCTCAACAGGCGCTGTTCCTCCGTCAGCGGTCTCTTCTCTTTTGTTTCAATTTTCTTCTGTTCCTTTTCCATACACATTATTATATAATTTCATACTCTCCTGCACAGGCAGGTCCGGTTTCTCGATATGCCGCATCTTCATCGTGCCACCTCTTTCTCCGAAGCCGGCAATGGAGGCAACTGTCGTATGGAGGCACCCGGCGGCAAAGGGGACAAGCATCCCGGCAATGACCGCCAGCCTTGCCTTCGGCGGCAGCGTGTCCAGCTTTCTGCGCAGTTCCGTCCGGAAACGGGTGGCGCACTTTTCAATGATTATTCTCACCTTTCCCATACGCCTATCTCTCCACGCTTCTGATGTCCCTGTTCTCCAGTATGGTGAACCCCTCGATGGTGAACCCGTTCGGGTTGTCGTCCGAGCGGCTCGCATTCAGCAGCCGGCACGATGTCACCAGCGTGCGTTCTGTCACGTTGCTCTCACGGATGATCATCTGCCTTGCGTATGTCCGCGCCTCATAGGGATAGCGGTCGAAGTTGCAGACCACGCTGTCCACCTGGAGCACCTGGTTGATGTTCCCCGCAATGATGCGGTTATAAAAACCTTTTTCCGCAAAGTCGGCATAGTAGTTGTACGCGCTCTTGTCTGCCAGCAGCAGGGCGCGCTTCACGTTGTGCTCGATTGCGCTTTTCTCCGGCGAGAGGGTGAAGAACAGCTCGTGAAAGCGGCGCACGTGTTCCCTCGCTTCCGCCGGGCGGTTCTGCGACAGGTCCTGCGAGAGCGCGAGCATCAGGCTCTTGCCTCCGTCAAGGACGTATATCTTCTGCCTCTGCGCTTCAGCGAAGCGGAAGGCACACACCACCGAGCAGACCACCACGAGGGCGCACGCCGCCGTGTAGATGATTCCGAACAGGCGTATCTGCCGGAAACTCGTTTCAATGTTCTTGAGTGATTTGAATTCCATTTTCTTCTTTTCGTCTTTTAGTTCATGAATTTCTTTGCCTTTTCACATCCCCTTTTCCTTGTCGCCGACTGGTGGATGCCAAGTTAGCGACAAGAGGGGCACAAGTCGGCGACTCGTGAAAGGCGGAACGCCTATCTCCTGAACAGCCTGCCCGCCGTTCCCTTGATGAATCTGCCCGTGCGTCCCGCCGCATTTCCTGCGGTTGCACCCGCCAGACTGCCGCCCAAGGCTCCGGCTGTACCGATGTTTTTGTTGTAACTGCCTATACCGCCACCGGCTTGGATAATCCAACCTGCCACCGTCGGGATAGTGAAGTAGCCCACGATGCCGATGATGAGGAACACGATGTACACCCCGTTGCTCGCCTCCACCGAGAAATTCGGGTCAGCCTGCATCGCTTCGATGTCATTCTGGAGCATCAGTATCTGTATCTTCGCCAGTACCGTGCTGAACAGGTCGCTGACGGGCAGCCACAGGTAAATCTGTATGTAGCGGCTGAACCATGCCGAAAGCGTGGAGTGGAAGCCGTCCCATACTGAAAAGGCGAAGGCTACAGGTCCCAGTATACTGAGCACCACCAGGAAAAACGTCCGGAGCGTGTCGATTATCAGTGCGGCAGCGGAGAACATCAGTTCCAGCAGCTCGCGGAACCAGTCGCGCACGCTCTTCTTGATGTTGTACGACGCACGGTCCATGTACATGCCCGTCATGGTGATCATGTCCGACGGCGACCAGCCCAGCTCGTCTATCTGGCGGTCGAACTCCTCGTCCGAGGCGAGATAGGCGGTCTCCGGGTTGCGCATCATCGCCTCGTATTCCAGCCTGTCTTTCTGTTCCCTGTACTTCTCCATGTCAAAGGTCTGTTCCTCCAGTATCGAGTGCGTCCCCTGTACGATTACTCCCAGAACGGAGTTCATCGTTCCCAGCACGATGGTCGGGAAGAAGAGGATGCACAGCCCGATGGCAAACGGCCGCAGCAGCGGGTACACGTCTATCGCCTCGGCACGGGCGAGCGACTGCCACACGCGCACCGCCACATAGAACAGGGCGCCCAGTCCGGCAAGCCCCTTTGCCACTCCTGCCATGTCCGAGCAGAGCGGCATCATCTCCTCATACAGCGAGAGGAGTATCCGGTGCAGGTTATCGAACTCTCCCATAGGCTACCAGTATTTTTCGTTGGAGTTCCCGTAAAGCGCCATCACCCGGTCCATGTCGTTCTTCTTCCTTGCCCGCAGGTAGGATACCGAAATGGTCTTGTTCGTATAGTAACGCACGAGGTTGCGGTAGTTCAGCAGGTTGCGGTAGGCATTCTCGATCATGGCGAGCCGTTCCGCGTCCGTCAGTGACATCCCCGTCACGTTCACCACGTTCTTCAGGTCCTGCAGCACGTCCGAACTTTCGTCAATCAGCATCGCATAGCCCGACGAGATGGCGGCAAGCTCCTCCGGCGTGTAGTTCCCGTCCGAGAGCATCTTCTGGTAGTTGTCCACATAGGTTTCCGAGATTTCCATTACCAGGGAGATGCTCTTCGCCACCTTCGCGCCGCCTTTCACCACGTCGTGCACCGATTTCAGCGCGTCATAATAGGCCTTTCCCTGCTCGAACACCTTCTTCGTTTCCAGAAAGCCGTTCAGGGTGTTGGCTTTCGTCCCGGCTGTCTCCACCATCTCCTTGGCGGAGTTGATGATGCTCTGCGCAAGATTTCCGGGGTCAGACACCACCCATTGGGCGTGTGCCCTGCCTGTGCCCATCAGGCACAGGCAGACCGCAATCAGCGGCATTTTCAGTTTTCGTTTCATTTTCATTTTCACGTTGGATTGAATGGTACATCTTTATTGTTCTTCTTTCTTTTCGCCGTCCGAAGTGTCATCCGTGTCCACCCGGATGTAGTCGCCGTTCGGCGAGAAGGTCAGCACGTCCGTTTCCTCGTTGTACGCCACATCGATGCGGAAGCCCGTGTTCATGTAGAGGTTGCCGTTCTCCTCCCGTTCGAGCAGGTAGGTCTCCGGCTTCAGCCTGCGGCGCACGCCCGACCGTCGGAACAGCGTCACCTTGTAAAGTGTACCCTCCCGGTACACCAGTATGTCGGGCTTTCCCTCCGCGCTTTCCCAGTTGCCGCAAATCTTCTCGCGCTCATCTTCGTTTTCTTTCATTACCGTCTCACAGGCTTGCAGCATCAGCGATGCCATGCCTATCAGACCGCCGCACAGCAGCAGCCTTTCCGTCTTTGTCAGTTTGATGTTCATGATTCTTTAATTCTTGTTTTCTTAATCGGTCATACTTCTTTTGTTTATGAGTCATTTTTCTTTTCACCTTTCCGGCATTTCAGCCTTCTTCCTTCCGTCGCTCTGCCACCTGCCGGATGGCGGCTTCCATGTCGCCACCCAGTTTCTCCGCCAGCCCGCGCACTTCCATCTTCTCCGTCTCCTCCGTCGTATAGGCGAGGTACTCGTGCATCGACACCTCCGTGGCATACACCGCCGAGTGCGTGCCCCCAAGTCCGATCCAGACTTCCTTGTACCGCCTTGCCGGGTCGTTGGACTGGTTGATCGAGAGTATCTGCGACTTCTCCTTTTCCGTCAGACCCAGGAGCGACTGTATCTGGTCAAAGCGGTTCATGTATTTTCTCTGGTCAAGCAGTATCTTGCAGTCCGAGTTGTTGATGATGCTCTCCTTCACGATGGGCGATGAAATGATGTCGTCCACCTCCTGCGTCACCACGATTGCCTCCCCGAAATACTTTCTCACTGTCTTGTAGAGGTACTGGAGATAGGATGCCATGTTCGCCGATGACAGGGCTTTCCATGCCTCCTCGCATATCAGCTGCTTGCGCACGCCTTTCAGCCGCCGCATCTTGTTGATGAATGCCTCCATGATGATAATCGTCACCACCGGGAAAAGCTCGGCATTGTCCTTCACGGCATCAATTTCGAAGACCACGAACCGCTTGTGCAGCAGGTCGATGTTCTCCGCCGAGTTGAGCAGGAAGTCGTAGCGTCCGCCCCGGTAATACTGCCGGAGCGTGGTCAGCAGATTGTCGATGTTGAAGTCCGACTTCTCCACCTTGATGTAGCGTTCCTCCATTTCCTTGCGGTACACGTCCCGCAGGTACTCATAGAACGTGTTGAACGACGGTGCGATGCTCCTGTCCTGTTGGAGTTTCAGGATGTAGGCGTTCACCGCGCTTCCCAGCTCCGCCGTCTCCGTCTTCGTGGCGGGTTCGTTCTCGCTTTTCCACAGCGTCAGCAGCAGTGTCTTGATACTGTCCTTCTTCTCCACGTCGAACACCCCGTCGTCCGTGTAGAACGGGTTGAACGAGATGGGCTTCTCCTCCGTGTAGGTGAAGTAGATGCCGTCCTGCCCGTGCGTGCGGCGGTGTATCATCTCGCACAGTCCCTGATAGGAGTTTCCCGTGTCCACCAGTACCACATGCGTGCCCTGTTCATAATATTGTCTGACCAGATGGTTCATGAAGAACGACTTCCCGCTGCCGCTCGGTCCCAGCACGAACTTGTTGCGGTTGGTGATGATGCCGCGCTTCATCGGCAGGTCGGAGATGTCGATATGCAGCGGCTTGCCGCTGATGCGGTCCGCCATGCGGATGCCGAAAGCCGAGGGCGAATCCCGGTAGTTGGTCTCCCCGGTGAAGAGGCACACCGACTGCTCGACGAACGTGTGGAACGATTCTTCCGCCGGAAAGTCCGCCGCATTGCCCGGTATGCCCGCCCAGAACAGCGTCGGGCAGTCCGTCGTGTTGTGGCGGGGCACGCATCCCATGCTTGCCAGCTGGCTCCCCACGTCGTTCCGTATCCGTTTCAGCTCCTCCCCGTCGTCGCTCCACGCCATCACGTTGAAGTGGGCGCGGACGGATTTCAGTCCCTGCGAGTGAGCCTCGTTCAGGTATTCCTCGATCCACTCGCAGTTGATGGCGTTCTGGCGGCTGTAGCGCGAGAGCGACTGCATGTTCCTCGCCGACTTCTCGAAGCGGCGCAGCTCCTCGTCGCTGTTGCCGACAAACACGTACTGGTTGTAGATATGGTTGCAGGGAAGCAGCAGTCCCAGCGGGGCGGCGAACGACAGGCGACAGTCCGAGCGGTCGGTCGAGAGCCGTTCGTAGCGGTAATCCGTTTCCACCGCCGCCGGCAGGTCTTCCGTGTCCGAGAGCGTGTGCAGGCACAGGCGGTTGCTGCCCACGCGCATCTCCTCCGCGCTCATGGCGATGTCTTCCAGACAGTCCGTGTTGCCGGGTGACAGGGCGAGGTATCTTCCTATGATGCCCGTTTCCTTCTCCGTGCCGGCAAGCTCGTCATCGGAGAGCCGGCGCAGCCGGATGCGACCCGAATCGTTCAGGATGCGGGCGAACTGTTCCACCGCCTCCATGAACTTCACCGCCGTCTCCCGGTCCTGTATCTCCTTCGGGATGATATGTCCGCGGCACAGCGTGCTCCAGTTGCTCTGCCGCCTCATGCGCTCTCCTGTCGTCTTGGTCAGGAACAGGTAGCACCGGTGATTGAGGAAGGGACGCTCGTTGAAGTGCATCCCGTTGCTCCGTGCCAGGAAGCCCGTGCCCGTCTTCTTCCAGTCGGGGCGGTATTCCTCCTTTACATACCAGTCCTGCTTGTGCAGCACCGAGTAGTCGGGCAGCACCTTGATTGCCTTGCACCACGTGGCGTGGATGCCCTCGTATTCCTCCGCCGTCACGGTATAGACTTCCGGCAGTTCCACCTCGAAGGCGGCGGTGATGTCCGCGTCCTTCGAGATGATGCAGCCGTGTTCCACCGCCAGCAGCGGGAAACGGCTTTCCAGTGTGGTTGCTTTCATTACGTTTCTCATGTTTTTCCTCCTTTCTTTTTCCGTCTCAACAGATGGGACACCCGTCTGCGGTGGATCAGGTAGCGGGGGCGCATCCGTGCCGCACCCAGTTTCATCAGCCCGTGTTCCCCGTACTTCGCATTCAGCCGGAACGTGAGCCACACCACGGCGGAAGCCGCTGTGATGCCGAAGCCGATGCAGAGCCACTGGCCAGCACCAGCCGTGTACAGGATGACAAACAGGATGAAGGCGGCGAGCAGCCCGCCTGCAAACAGGAACAGATATTGTGCCTTCAGCCCCTTGAACTCCACCGGACGACCGATGCCCTTGTTTACCGGGTATTTTTCGCGCTTAGCGCTCAACAATTCGTCAGTCATTGTCCTTATACCTTATATTATATATGTATGGGAAACGCCTGTTTAGAGGAAAAACGAGCGCAGGATGGTCGCACTTACTATCAGGAAGATGCAGGCTCCGAACCAGCTTGCGGCGGTCTTGCTCGTGTCCGGGTCGCCCGACGAGAACTTGCTATAGACCTTGATGCCCCCGATAAGGCCCACCACTGCACCGATGGCGTAGATGAGTTTCGTAGCCGGTTCAAAATACGAGGTCACCATACTGGTTGCTTCGGTGATGCCCGCCATGCCGTTGCCCTGAGCGAAGGCGGAGATGTTGGCAGCCGTCAGAAGGACTGCCAGAATGATTTGTTTTTTCTTCGATGTTTCTGTCATAATCTTTTCTTGTTTTTGTGCCTCCGGGTCGGATATTCCCTTCGGCGGTTGATACTTTTTTTATTCTTGCGGCTTCGGATAAAGCCGGCTTACGGATTTTCATACATAGTCACGGATGTTGAAGTTCTCGTATTCCTTCCGTACAGCCGCTTTCATTCTTGTTTTCTTCTCTGCGGGCTGGATGCTTGCAAGATAGGTTTCCACCATTTCCGACACCCTTGCCTCGTAGCGGGCATTGTTTCGCCGGAACATGTTGTAGAACTCCGTCCCTTCCAGCTCGTGGAATACCTTGCCCGCCTGCAGGACATCGGATTCCCTTGCCTTCGGGTCCTTCACCGCCCTTGCCGCACGGTCAATTTCGTCAAAGGTACTTCCGCTTGCCTCTGGCGGTTCCCCGTCAAACTCCCCGTCCGTGTCGTGGACGCGGTTGTCCCTGAAAACCTCGTCCAGATCTTCATCGGGCACTTGGCGCGACGGCTTTGTTTCCGCTGTGTGGCTGCCGGCGGTTTCCATTTCGTCAGCAAAGGTAACGTCCTTCTCGTCCACCGCCTCGCTTTGCTTTTCCGTGGCCGCATTTGGCATCGGTGCGGTAGCCTGTGGCTTCGTTTCCGGCATGCTGAACCGGCTCTTGCCCATCATATCATCGGGCGGTCTTTGATGCGCGTTCCAGGCATCTTTCCTGTTGTCCGCCTTCCGTGCCTCTTTGTGTTCCCATGTCAGATAAAACAGAATCCACAGGTTGCACACCATCATCAGGATCAACAGCAGCGTCACCATTGTCTGATCGTTACCGGTTCGACGACATCATGTTTTTTCTCCCTGCATGGGTTTTCCTGCTCCGTACTGTGGCGTGCAAGGTGTTCGGTGCCTTCCGGCTTGTGGTACTTGCCCTTATAGGCTTCCTCATTCTGTTTTCTTCTGAAAAAGTGGATGTTCAGTTTCATTCTGTCCTTACTTTTTTATGTGATACAATGTTTTCTTCAAATCAGGTTGTCCCTGTTGCGGCGGTACAGGTCGTTGATTTCGTCCTTGTTCTCTTCAAAATGGCGCATCAGCACCGTGTCGATGTAGCCGCCCACGGTTATTTCCTTGCCGGCGATGGTGTTCACTATCTTGGAAACGATGCTGTGCGCCTCCTTGCTGATGTACACGCAGTGCCGGAGTTTCACCTCGTTCCGTTTGAGGAAGGTCGAGCCGTAGTCAGGCTTCTTTCTTTTCGCGGGTTCGCTCCGTGCTCTCGCTTCCGTGGGCTGTACCGCATCTTCCGGTGCGTTGCCGGCATCGGGTTCGTCCGTTCCTTCCCTCGCCGGAGGTCCGCCCATCTGACGGGATTTTCCTATGGAGGCAAGCAGCAGGCTTTCGTCTATGCCCTCCGTATTCAACTTTCGGCTTGCCATGAGGTTTATCCGTTGATGATGGAACATATCTCTTCCGACAGCTCGCGGATACGGCTTCCTTTCAGCATGGAGGCGTCCGGCGGCAGGATGGTCGAGCGGAACACCGACTTGCGGTCGTCCGACGGCTCGCGGCGGAAACGCTTGCTGTCGGGTAGCCTCGTGTCAAGGACACGGAAGTTGTTTTCGGCGAACAGTTTGCCGTACAGGTCGTACAGCCCGGTTTTCTCCCGTCCGTCCACCATCGTCCAGAACAGGGAGATGTCCTTTGTCTTGGCAAGCCCGGTGGTGACGAGGTTGTCGTTGAACATCATTACGAACTGCAACGCGCTTTCCACCACGAAGCGGTCGGCGCTGACGGGCGTGAAGATGTAGTCCATCTGCGACAGCGTCTTTATCACCCCGTCGCTTTTCAGCGTGCCGGGCAGGTCGAAGAACACGATTTCCGGCCGGTACCCTTTCTCCGAGAGCAGGCTGTCCGCATCGTCCAACGCTTGCACGGCGTTGCTTCGGACAATGGGGAATCCCTTGCGTCCCGACTTGCGGAAATGTTCATAAGCGACGGACTTCAGGCTGTCGTTCTTTTCGATGAGTGCCGTTTCCTTGTCGCGCAGCCCGGCGATGCTGTGCTGCGGCTCGTCGCAGTCTATCACGGCGACGTCAATCCCCATCACGTTGTGGATATAGTTGGCTACGAGCGCGGTAACGGTCGATTTGCCGACCCCGCCTTTCTGTGTTGCGAATGCAACGAATGTTTCCTTGTTCATTTTTCTGTATGTTTTAATCGTTGTTGGTTTATGACTGTGGCGGTGTGTTTCCCCGCCTGTTCGTTTCTCCGCTTCCGCATATATGCGCAGACGCACTTTCTTGCATACCCGCATTTTTACGGAGGTCTTGGTTTGGTTCCCCACCGGTGTGCGGTCGTACGCCGATACGTCAATACGTCAGCACGTATGTACGTCAATGCATCAGTACGTATGTATGTCAGTACGTCAGCGGAGCTGTGTGTCTGTCCGTCCGTGCGGACTTGCCTTTTCAAATGTCTGTTTCCGTCCATGTTCATTTATTTGCCTTGTTGCTTCATCGTTTCTGTCCGCAAAGGAATATACAAATCCGCCGGTCTGTATCGTTTCCCCCTTGCGTGGCAGCATTTGGCTTCGTTCCGGTAGCTTGTGGCGTACTTCAGCCCCTTCCCAGTGCATTTTTACCCCGTACCTTTGCACCCAAGCGGCAGGGCAACGCTCCCGATGCGCACACCGCACCCCGGCTCCGTCCTTCTTTTGGGCAGCAGGAAGGTATCGGTCGCCCGATACCTTTGGGGTTGGTAACAGGCAGGTCTATCCCCAATCCGTCGTGTACGGATTCTTGTGTCCTTAAAGACACAGCAAGGTGTCCTTTGAGTTACTCAAAGGGTTTCCGGTTACTCCCGGAAACGACCTTGCCCCTTGCGGGGGAGGGCTTTCCCTCCGAAGTCGGGAAGCCTGTTTCCTACCTGCGGTATGCGTGCCGGAAGCTGCGCTTGTGCCGTGAAACGAACCACTAAATCCATAATAAAGATGAACAAGAAAAAGAACGTGGATGAAGCGTCCCTCAAATGGGGGCGGCATCCGAAAGAGAGCCGCAAGTCGCACTGCGTGATGGTGCGCTTCGACAATGAGGAATGGCAGAAGTTTCTCGCCATGTATGAGAAATCCGGCGTGTACGCGAGGGCGGTGTTCCTGAAAGCGCACTTCTTCGGGCAACCCTTCCGTGTGCTGGTCACGGACAGGACGCTGCTGGACTACTGCACGAAGCTTTCCGCTTTCCATGCGCAGTACCGCATGGTCGGCAACAACTACAACCAGACGGTCAGGGAGCTTCGCTGCCATTTCTCGGAAAAGAAGGCGATGGCATTGCTCTACCGTCTGGAAAAATGCACGGAGGAACTGGTCGCCCTGACGCGGCAGGTCGTGGAACTTTCAAGGGAGTTTGAGGAGAGATGGTCGCGAAGATAAGCATGGGGACATCGTTGTACGGCGCACTCGCCTACAACGGTCTGAAGGTGAACGAGGGCGAAGGCAGGCTCCTTGCCGTGAACAGGGTCTTCGACGACGGCAGCGGACGGGTGGACGTGGCACGTACCGAACAGGATTTCAAGCGGTTCATGCCGGAGCAGGTGCGCACGCGCAACAGGGTCATCCATATTTCGCTCAATCCGCATCCCGACGACCGCCTGACCGACACGGAGCTGGAACAGCTCGCACGCGAGTATCTCGACAGGCTGGGTTACGGCGACCAGCCTTACCTTGTCTTTAAGCACGAGGACATCAGCCGCCACCACCTGCACATCGTTTCCGTCAATGTGGACGAACGGGGCAGGCGGCTTAACCGTGACTTCATCCACCGTCGCAGCAAGCGCATCACCTCCGAGCTGGAAAAGAAGTACGGGCTGCACCCGGCTAACCGCTGCCAGCTTCGTACCGACAACCCGCTCCGCAGGGTGGACGTATCGCAGGGCGACGTGAAGCGGCAGGTCTCGAATGTCGTAAAGGCGGTCATGGCAACCTACAAGTTCCGGACAATGGGCGAATACCGTGCCCTGCTCTCGCTCTACAACGTCACCGTGGAGGAAGCCCGCGGCATGGTGGACGGGCGCGAGTATCACGGGCTGGTCTATTTTCCGCTATCGCCCGACAACTCATCCGCCACCAACGGTGCCGGGAACAAGACCGGTAATCCTTTCAAGGCTTCCCGCATCGGCAAGTCCGTCGGCTACGAAGCCGTGCAGCGCAGGTTCGAATTTTCCAAAGGGCAGATCCGCGACAGGCGTCTGGCGGAGACGACCCGCCGTACCGTCGCCGCCGCCCTTGCCCGGACATACCGCCGCGAGGAGTTTGTCGCCCTCCTCAAAGCGAAAGGCGTGGATGTGGTGTTCCGCTACACCGACGAGGGGCGCATCTACGGGGCAACCTTCATCGACCACCGCACGGGCTGTGTTCTCAACGGCTCGCGTTTGGGCAAGGAGTTTTCCGCCAACGCCTTGCAGGAGCATTTCACCCTGCCGTATGCCGGTACTCCGCCCATGCCTTTCACTGTTGCGGTGGACGTGCAGCAGCCCGAAGACCGTCCCGTCGTGGAACGCGACGAGGGGTATTCCTCCGGCTTGGGCTTGCTCGGTGGCGACGCTTCGGGCGCACAGGCGGAGGAAGCCGCCTTCGAGCGCGACCTCAAGCGCAGGCGGAAGAAACGCCGCAAGGGACAGGGATTATAATTCAGTCATTCACACTTAAAAACAGAAACAGATTATGTCACAACAGGAAGACGATTTGAGGGCACTGGCGAAAATCATGGACTTTCTCCGTGCCGTGAGCATTATTCTGGTGGTCATCCACCTCTACTGGTATTGTTATGAAGCCGTAAGGCTGTGGGGCATCGAAATCGGTGTCGTGGACAGGGTGCTGATGAACTTCAACCGCACTGCCGGGCTGTTCCATCACATTCTCTACACGAAACTCTTTGCCCTTCTGCTGCTCGCGCTCTCGTGCCTCGGCACGAAGGGTGTCAAGGAGCAGAAAATCACTTGGCGCAGGATTTGGGCAGTGCTTGCCGCCGGGCTTGTGCTGTTCTTTCTGAACTGGTGGATATTGTCCCTGCCGCTCCCGGTGGAGGCGGTCGCCGGTTTTTACACCGCTTCGATGGCGGCGGGCTATGTCTGCCTGCTTATGGCAGGCACATGGATGAGCCGCCTCTTGCGTACCAACCTTATGGAAGACGTGTTCAATGTGGAAAACGAGAGCTTCATGCAGGAAACCCGCCTCATGGAGAACGAGTATTCCGTCAATCTGCCCACCCGCTTTTATTACAAGAAGAAGTGGAACGACGGATTTATCAACGTGGTAAACCCGTTCCGTGCTTCCATCGTGCTGGGTACGCCGGGTAGCGGCAAGTCGTATGCTGTGGTAAATTCTTTCATCAAGCAACAGATTGAAAAGGGTTTCGCACTCTATATCTATGACTTCAAATTCAGCGACTTGTCCACCATCGCCTACAACCACCTGTTGAATCATCCGGACGGATACAAGGTCAGGCCGAAGTTCTACGTGATCAACTTCGACGACCCGCGCCGTTCGCACCGCTGCAATCCAATCCATCCGGATTTCATGGAGGACATCACCGATGCCTACGAGAGTGCCTACACGATAATGCTCAATTTGAACAAGACGTGGGTGCAGAAACAAGGCGACTTCTTCGTGGAGTCGCCGATTATCCTGTTCGCCGCAGTGATATGGTTTTTGCGCATCTATCAGGACGGAAAGTATTGCACCTTTCCCCATGCCATCGAACTGCTCAACCGCCGTTACGAGGACGTGTTTCCCATGCTGACCAGCTATCCCGAACTGGAGAACTACCTTTCCCCGTTCATGGACGCATGGCAGGGCGGAGCGATGGAGCAGCTCGCCGGGCAGATAGCCTCGGCGAAGATTCCGCTCTCGCGCATGATTTCCCCGCAGCTCTACTGGGTCATGTCCGACAGCGAGTTCACGCTCGACATAAACAACCCCGACGAGCCGAAGATTCTCTGTGTCGGCAACAATCCCGACCGCCAGAACATCTACGGGGCGGCATTGGGGCTGTACAACTCGCGCATCGTCAAGCTCGTGAACAAGAAGGGCAGACTCAAGTCCTCCATCATCATCGACGAGCTGCCCACGATTTACTTCAAGGGGCTGGACAACCTGATTGCCACCGCCCGGAGCAACAAGGTTTCCACCCTGCTGGGCTTTCAGGACTTTTCGCAGCTCAAGCGCGACTACGGCGACAAGGAAGCCGCTGTGGTGATGAACACCGTCGGCAACATCTTTTCCGGGCAGGTCGTGGGTGAGACTGCCAAGAACCTGTCCGAACGTTTCGGAAAAATCTTGCAGAAGCGGCAGAGCATCACCATCAACCGCGAGGACAAGTCCACCTCCATCAACACGCAGATGGAGAGCCTTATCCCGGCGAGCAAGATTTCCACGCTCACGCAGGGCATGTTCGTGGGGGCGGTTGCCGACAATTTCAGCGAGCGCATTGAACAGAAGATTTTCCATTGCGAGATTGTAGTCGATGCCGAGAAGGTCAAGCGTGAGGAACAGGCTTACAAGCCTATTCCCGTCATCACGGACTTTACCGATGCCGGCGGCAACGACCGCATGAAGGAGATGATTCAGGAGAACTACAACCGCATCCGTGCCGAGGTCCGGCAGATTGTCGCCGACGAGTTGCAGCGCATACAGTCCGACCCCGAACTGCAATACCTCTTGCAGAACAAGTAACGCGTCGCAGACGAAAAAAGGAAAATCCGTAACACGGTTGAACATTCAGCCGGATTACGGATTTTCTTTTCTATATCATTATGTTTATTGTGTTCGCAGCAGTATCAGGTCGAAATACATCAGCCGGGTGTGCATGGGCTGCATGACTGATTGTTCTTCTGCCGTTCTCCTGCCGTGCAGGAAAGTCCATTCCTCTTCCTCTGTGGAAAACAGGAACTTGAAGCCGTTCCGCTGATAAAAATCAAATATCTTCGGATTGTTCAGGGCATCCACCACTATATAGCGGCATCCGGTTTTGTTCAATGGCTCGATGAACCATGACTTGATGGCATCCAGTATCTCATCGCCGATATGCTGTCCCATATAGCCGTCACTGACGGCAAGCTGCCCCACCAGCACCGCAGGATATTGGGGACGGCGTTTCTCGTTGGGGATGTTACGGTTGAGCCTGTTACGCCGGCTGCTCGGGAGCAGGTCTGCACGGATACTCGAATTGGCTACGGTGAAAGCTCCGACGATGCGATGCTTGTCTTGCTCCACGAAGCAGTAGGACTTTCCCAAAAGCTGGTAGGCATAATCCGCATACTCTCTCGTGAAGAACTCGGTTATATCCCTGTCCTTGCACAAGAAGCCGCCGCATTCGCGCAGCACGTCTTCATTCAGCTCACAGAACTCACAATACTCCAGCATACCGTCCTATCCCTCCTTATCTATATTGTACAGTCTGGAGCGTTTCAGGATAGCACGCATCTTTTCCACCTGCTTCGTGAAGTCTATGGAACCGCGCCTTTCTCTGGCGTTCCTGTCCGCTTCTTCCACGAAACGCTCCGCCGCCTTGCCGCGAAGTACCGGAATAGGTTTAATTTCTAATGCCATAATCTATTGTATTATAATTGTTTCTGCAAAGGTAAGCAATTTTTCGCAGACTATGACACCCATGCCTCATTTTCTCGTTATCTTTTCCGCATCCGTTCCCGTTCCTCATCCTCCTGCATCCTGCGGTTCAGCTTCTCCGCAGCCTTGTCGAAGAAATAGGTGCGGCTATCGTTTTTCCGCCGCTTGATGTCCGCATAGGTGTTGTAGCACTGGCTTTCCTTTATTTCCATGCCGAACACCTTGCAGAAACCTTCCAGCAGTTCCTTGATGCCCGGTTCACCCGCGTTTACCAGCTTCATGGAATCCAGCCCGTAAATCAGTTCCACCAACTCAGCCATACTGCCCGTCCAACGCATGGCAGGAATATTGCCTGTGTCTTTATTTCTCTTTTCACATTCGGAGTGGATGGTTGTGGATAGTGGCGACACCTGCGGGCGGTTGGAAGGGATATGTTTCTGCATCTTACGTATGAAAGACAGGGCTTTACGGACAAACAGGGCGGTATGGCTTCTCACACCCGCAATGTACTGCGTGTGGTGGTATTGCAGTTCGTTTTCGGCATACGCCAGCGCAATCTTCGCCCCGTCCGTATCGCCGTCATGCATCAGTTCCACAACCGCCCTAACAAAACGGTTGTATGCGGCATTCAGATTAACTGTTTCATCGTTCCCGTCTATAAGACCGAAAAATTCGGTTTCTGTCAATATGAGGTATTTCATATCTCTTTCAGTTTTATGTTATTACACTTGGTTTGAAGTGTGCGCACATAAAACTATGGGACAAATAGCGGTCCTGCGGGAGTGTTTTTCTTTAAGTATGGATATATCACACTGATATTCAGCGAAATATTTGCTGAAAATATTTTTTGGAGCTTTTCCCGACGCCTCATTTTTTGTTCAGAATCTGAACGTACGTTCACTTTTTGAACGCCCCGGGCGTTCATTTTCCGAACGTCACCACCCGTTGGCGGGGTGTTTTCCATCAGCACATCCAAAACATGTTTGTATGTGCCGTTTTGTCCTATCTTCATGCAAATATAGTTTTTTTCATTGAGATAATTCTCATTTTTCGCTCTTTTTCTGCATGATACCGTATTCTTTCATCTTGTTGTACAGGGTCGTGCGGCTGATACCCAGCAGTCCGGCAGTCACTTCGCGGTTCCCGTCCGCCTGTGCCAGTGCCCGCACGATGCGTTCCCTTTCCTCATTCCCGTCTTTCAGCAGCAGGGAGCTGCCTGCCTGTGCCGTACTTTCCACTTCCAGTCTGTCGGCTCCTATCAGCCTTCCTTCCGTCAGCAGGACGGCGGAACGCACCGTCTGTTTCAGTTCCCTCACATTTCCTGCCCACATCCGCCTCATGAGTTCCTTTTCCGCCTCCTTGTCGAATCCTTCCGTATGCCGTCCCAGTTCCTCGTTGGCAAGCTCCCGGAAAAACTCCGCAAGGGGCAGTATGTCCTCCCGGCACTCCCGCAGCGGCGGTATCTTGATGACGAACTCCTTCAGGCGGTGATACAGGTCCCGCCGGAAACGTCCTTCCTCCACTGCCTTCTCCAGATTCTCGTTGGTAGCCGCCACGATGCGCACGTCCGCTTTCCGTTCGCGGGTGCAGCCCGTCGGACGGTAGCATTTGGTCTGCAGCGCACGTAGCAATTTCTGCTGTACCTCAGCGGGCAGGTTGCCCACCTCGTCCAGAAACAGCGTGCCGCCGTCAGCCTCTGCCATGCAGCCCTTCTTTCCGGTTGTGGCTCCCGTAAACGCGCCTTTCTCGTATCCGAACAGTTCGGATGCCGCCAGCTCCCGTGTCAGCATGCCGCAGTCTATCGCGACAAACGGACCTTTCTGTCGGGTACTCTGCGCATGTATCTTTTCTGCAATGTGTTCCTTGCCCGTGCCGTTCTCTCCAAGTATCAGCACCCCTATGTCCGTCGGGGCTACCAGTGAGATGCGCCGGTCGATGGTCCGGAATGCGGCACTTCTGCGTTCCAGTATGGGCATGGTATGCCTTCTTTCCGTTTTGCGTACCAGCTCCCTTATCCTCGGAAGCAGCTTTTCCTGCAGCAGGGTCTTGGGGATATAGTCCTCGGCTCCCAGCCTCATGGAGCTGACCGCCGACGCGACCTGCGCATAGTCGGTCATGATGACAAACGGGTTTCTGATACCTGCTTCCCGCATCCGCTCCAGCACTTCCGTACATTCTCCGTCAGGCAGACGCAGGTCCGACAGGATGATGTCCTCTTCGTCCAGTTCTGCCAGCAGCCTCCGTGCCCCGGCGCAGTCGTATGCCGTGCGGGTCTCGTAGCCTGCCTTCTCCAGCATTCCGCAGACATGGTCGCGGAATACCGGATTGTCTTCTATCACTATTATTCTTCCCATACCGTTCTCTCCATTTCCTTTCGGGCGAGCCGGATGATGGTTTCGCCCTGACCGGTTACTTTTCCGGCATACTCCCTGATTTCTTCTGCCGTCCCGTTTCCGTGGAGCACGTCATACAGCTCCTGCAGCGGTCCTTCGGCATGTATCAGCATCCACGAGCTGCGGATATGGTGTACCCAGTAGTCCAGCCTGTCCCTGTCACACCTTTCCGCTTCCTCCCGTATGGCGGCCATTTCCTTCTCCGTTTCCCTGACCAGACATTCCAGCCTCTGCCTCTTGTCGCCGTATGCGAACAGCGGGCCGAGGTCTATGCGTGGGGTACTGTCCTCGCCGATACATTCTTCCGCGGCTGCCAGCAGTTCGTCGATGGAGAACGGCTTGTACAGCACCGAGCCGAAGCCCGCACCTGCCAGCTCCTCTTTCGTGATGCTTTTCGAGCCGGTCACCACCATCACGGGGATGGTGCGTGAGTTGCCTATGTCCGACGTGCGGAGCAGTTCCAGCACCTCGTAGCCGCTTGCGTCCTGCATCTTCAGGTCCGTGGTCAGCAGGTCATAGTGTCCCTCGCGCAGCTTCTCCGCCATTTCCCCCGTGCTCGTGCAGGTGTCGCAGTGCACCCCGTTCTGCACGAATATGTCGTGTATCATCCCCAGTATGATGCTGTCGTTGTCCAGCGACAACACCGAACATCCGCCCAGTCTTGTCCGCTTCGCTGCTGCCTTGCGGTCTGTCTCATCGGCTTTCTCCGCCTGGGGCAGCGGCAGCACCACGCTGAAGCGGCTGCCCGTGTTCCGTATGTTCTCCACCGATATGCTGCCCTCCATCAGTTCCGCAAGGCTTTTCACTATCGACAGTCCCAGCCCGAAGCCGTCCTGCGTGGCGGCATTGCTCAGCCGCTCGAACGGCTTGAATATCTGTTCCCGTTTGTCCTTGTCTATTCCTCCTCCGGTATCTTCCACCGCAAGCGTGAATTTCCCTCCGGCATACAGGGCGGTCAGTGTCACGCCCCCGCGTTCCGTAAACTTCAGTGCGTTCGACAGCAGGTTGCTGCCGATACGCAGTATCAGGTTCCTGTCGCCCATGACCACCTCGTCAGCGGCGTTGTTCACCCTGAACTCCAGCCGTTTCTCTTCCATCCGTGCGGCAAACTCCGTTTCCAGCGTTTCCGCCACTCCCGCCAGTCTGAACGGCTTCACCCTGACGGTCTCCTTTCCGTTGTCTATGCGGTAGTAGTCCAGCAGGTTCTCCATCAGTGCCCCCATACGCTCTGCCGACTGCCGTATATGCTCCGCGTGCAGCGCCGTTGTCTCCCGGTTCCCGTCCTTCAGTATCAGTTCCGCATTGCCGCGGATGGCGGTCAGCGGTGAGCGCAGGTCGTGCGTCACCGTCTGCATGATGTTCTGTCTGCTTTTTATCAGCTCTTCATTCTCCCGGACCGACCGGCGCAGGCTCTCTATCAGTTCCTCCCGCTGTTTCCTGTCTCTGGTGCGGCGGCGGATGTCCCTATGGACTACTGCATACAGCAGCACCGCACACAGGACACCTGCCGCCGATATGTAGCATATCAGTGCGAATGCCGTCTCTCTCAGTTCCGCCACCCGCATGTGCCTTTCTTCCATGCGTTCCGTCTCGTCCTGTCCGATTTCCCGTATCAGCCGCGAAAGGTTCCGGTTCAGTATGCTGTTGCGTATTTTCAGTGAGTCCGACAGATGGGAGAATGCCTGTTCCTGCTCTGCCAGTGCCGTACGCATCTCTTCCTCAAACCGACGCATCTCCGCAATGTGCCGGGTGTTGGGCGTCGTGCTCACCCGTGTGGTCGTGCGTGCCGGTTCTTCTTTCTTTTTCTTGCGGAACAGGCCGAACAGCCCGCCCCGTTTCTTTTCCTCTTCCGGTTCGGTGCGTTCCGTCACTGTCGTTGTCCGTACCGATGCCGTCTGCTCCAGTCCGGGCAGGTGGCGTTCCAGCAGACTGTCCATGCGGAATGCCGTGGTCGGCATATCCACCATCCGCCCGATCAGCCTGCGTTTCTCGTGCAGCAGCCTTACTACCGTGTCTATCCTTGCCGTCTGCGCCGGTTCTCCGTAGTAGCCTTTCAGTCGGTCTATCACCTCCATCGTGTGCGATTCCCGCCGGTCGTATGTATCCATGTCCGAGTCATCCCACAGCATCGCGCGGTCATTGTCCAGAAACAGTGTGATCAGTCCCCGGTATGCTTCGCTGGCGGCGGTACGCTGCATGAGCAAGCTGCGTTCCTCAGCCTCCGCCTGCTCAAATACCTGCTTTTCGTACCATACAGCTGTGATAATGCCCAGTACGAGCAGTCCCAGTATGAGATAGCCCGACAGGATTTTCAGGTGGAGGGATTCCTTCCATCTTGAAAATGTATTGTTGTTCATGTATTTTCGGATTGTTTTTTAGGCGGTAAGTTAGTGGAACCTTCCCGAAGGGATGTTCCAGATCCTGACAATAATCAGTGCGCGTTTTTATTGGTTCCAGAAATCCATCCTGCGCTTCTCCCATTTCTCATATCCTATGGCTTTCAGTTCGCACGGACTCATTCCGGTCTGCTTCTGGCAGAAGTCCGCAAAATTGCTTGCCGAGCCGAAGGCGTTGCGCTCGGCCACTTCCTTCAGCGGCAGTTCCACCCGGTATTCCATATCCTCCTCTATGCGCCTTATCCGCTCCCGGCGCAGCCACTCCGATGGCCCCATACCGTAGTATGTTTTGAACTTGCGCCGCATCAGCGAATAGCCCATGCCGCACAGTCCGGCAAGTTCTTCCGCCACAAATGTGCGGTGGCTGTAGTGGTTCACTGTCATGCGGAATACCGCCTTGTCCAGTTCCGGCAGCCTGCTCTCGGCGTATGCCATATCCTTTTCCTCTATGCGGAAAATCTTGCCATACAGCTTGTTGCGTCTTTCCCTGAAGAAATAGTCGCATACCCTGTTAGTCATCTCGTTCGTACGTGCATGGCCTTTCAGTGTATGCAGCACGTCGCATAGCACCAGCATTTCCCGTGTCCGGTATTTCCGTTCCCATGCATCCGTCAGTTCATTGCACATGTAGCAGATCACTTCATGCTCGCGTGAGCGGCACAGCATGAGCATCCATGCCCTGAAATCCCTGTCCCTTGCCGACGGTGCTTCCTTATCCTTCCGCAGTGCGCTCACTGCCGCCAGCATCAGCTCCGTGTCATTGCCGTACTCCGCCAGCCGTATTCTCATCTTCGGCAGCGAATGCCGTTCCTTCACCGACTTCCGTATGCTCTCCGCCAGTTCTTCCATCCGTTCCCTGCACACTTTTGCCCTGTATGCCTCCGCAAGCACCGCTTCTGTAATTCTCAGCTTCATCTTTCTCTGTTTTAATGGTTTATAATGGTTTTCCGGCAAAAGTAGCGTGGAGTCGCTGGACTATTGTTCCAAATCCTGACAAAAATCAATGCACGGTTTCTATTCGGAATACATATATCATATTGTCTTATGGGCAAGACTGAATATCGGATATTTAATTTGCCCCGTAATCCGCAGTTATCTGAACTGATAAAGTAACAGCATCAGAATAAGCCCTACTGTTGGTACTATATAACTGAGGCTTAACACCGCCTTGTCTGAATATTTGGTATTGTATCTATTGTTTTGATATTTTTCCAATAAAGCGTTTATTCTTTTTTTGTTGTAATGTAGATAGATGATAGGCCAGGGCAGAAAACAGCCGATTATCCCTATTATTATTCTTGTTCTCCCGGATGTACTGGGTAAAAAGAAATCTCCAGTTAAAAGAAACGACAATATTAGCGCAGCAAACAAATAAACCATTGTAACAACTTCAGCCAATACACATGTTGCCCCAAAACGAGGAAATTCCTCATTCTTGATGGAAATCAGATAATACCTGTAAAACAGGTAATCAATAATCTTTTCCATAAGCTGTTGTTTCTAAATCTTGATTTATTTTTGTCAGTAATAAGTTGGTGAGCAACAGTGTTCTGCTGTTGGTTTTACCATGTTAACGGATTTTTATATTTAATCTCTTAAACATCAAATCATTTTTAGATGAAATAATATTTTACACATCAATATGCATATAAAGAATATTAATATAGGAGACAAATATATTATCCATGCAGGAATTATCTTATTCCATATATTGCCTTTGTATTTCAAAAGTATAGCGGTAGTCCTTTTACGATTGTATCGAATAAAAAATGCAATAGGGAAAAAAATTCCTAACCCCACAAATATTCCTTTCACCTGAATGGGGGTAAAGTTGTCTAATAACCAATCATAAGTCAGTACTATGTTAAAGAAAAGACCTAAAAAGCCAAACAGTATTATACAAATCATCCCTAAAAAGAGACAGGAACTGATACGTGCAGGTTCATTATGTCTCCGATAACCAACATACAACCGATAATACAGATAATCAAAAAAATAATACCTGTATTTCTTACCCTCTCGTATCAAGTTATTTAACTCAAAACGACTTATCGTCTCTTTTCTTTTTTTCATTTTCAATATAATTGTTACTAATGGTTCAGCAGGGAACGGCTTGTCCGTTATCCTGCGTTGTTAGTGAAATATTCTTTCTGTTATTATTTTGTCAGAATAAACCTTAAAGTTATACAAAGACAAGCTATAGACATACTATAAGATAGTATATACCATATAAATAGTTTCCAAATTTTCTGTTTCCTGAATTTCTTAAAATAAGAAACATATTTATCGTTCTTATCTATAAAAACATGATAAGTAAAATATATCATTATACAAAGAATAATTATTAGTAATCCCAATACCATTTTATTATTGAAAAAATCATATACTCCTATACCTGTTTTTAGGGCTATAGCATCCAGTATAGTAAGTAAGATAATCAGTATTGTAAATGAGTTAATGCAAATAAATAAAATAATTCCTGTGTCTGCCATGCTAAGAATTTTAAACGGAGGTCTCTTTTTATTTTCTGAAGACCACATCAAATTATTATATATCTGTTTAACGCTGTTTACATATTCCCAGTAACCATTGCTTTTGCAAAACTTTCGTGTACATGTATTGTCCAGTATAGAGAGGAGAAGCCAATCAATACCTTTTTGTACCTTATGAAAAATCATATAATTACAATAGTATAGCATATTAAAAAACAATTCTATCCGTTTCATCTTAATATGTTTTCGCTAATGGTTTGGTGAGAAACAGCGTTAGCTGTTATCTCAACCTTGTTATGAACTTATTTTATTATAAAAGATTAATATGGCATATAAAATTTATCTGCCATAAACAGCAATACAATTAGAATAATAAACGGTAATATTAAAAATAGAATAGCCCATATATTGGAATATTTCTTATACGATTCGTCCTCTCGAATTTTCAAATACCGTCGTTTATAATGATAATAAATATACAGAATAATCCATACAAGAGGAAAGGCAAGCAGAAAAAGTGGTCCCGGATTAACACTTGTAGCTGCCCAATATATCAAAGCTATATCTACTCCGTAAAACATAATTACAATACTTAACACATCTGGGACATGCCAAGAATCTGAATGTCGGATTAAGTATTCTGTCTTATACCATAAATATCCTAATATTCTATGTATCATATATTGCTACTGTTCATAATGGTTAAGCAGGGAACGGCTTGTCCGTTATCCTGCGTTGTTAGCATTATTTTTTTGTTGTTCCTTCCATTGCAAAAGCAAATCTTCTACTTCTTTTGCACCTATTTCCTTTGCTAAAGCAAGAGGGGTGTTGCCGTTACTATCTTTTATATTAAGATCTGCATGATATTCTAAAAGCAATTTAACCAGTTCAATGTTATTATTGGCAATGGCTTCCATAATCGGATATACTTTATATGTATCGTATGGACTTTGGTAACCGTTTACGTCAATGCCATGCTCCAGCAATATACGGGCTAACTTCACATTAGACAATTTACAAGCGTATGTCAGGAGCGTCAGCCCGTATTCGTCACTATATAATCTGTTATTAATGTCCTTATACCTGGTAAGGGCATATTTCAGTACATCCTCTTTATCAAAGTAAATCGCCGTATAGAATATGTCAAACTCATAAAAATCGTTACCCATTGCCATAGGTTCATCTTTTCCAGCCAGCAACCGTTTTATGGTTGCCATATCATTGTCACGGCAGGCAACCCCCAACGGATAAAGTTGATAGGGTACATCCCGTATAGTATCTTGCCGCAATGGATTTGCTTTCACGCTATCAAAGCAACAAAAAAACGCTGCAAGAAAAAGTAATGTCCAATTTATTATCTTCATATTTACTTTTTTAAGTCGAACATTAATGCTAATGGTTTGGTGAGCAACAGCGTTTAGCTGTTGGCTCGACCTTGTTAACAAAATATTATACCCATTCTAATATTGGGTTAGATTTATGAACAAGATACTGTCTGTTACCCGGAATTGAAAACATTATTCCAGTAATGTAATTTCATACTAAAATTCTTCTTTACTTTCCAATTCCACCTTTCCTCTGGAGTAAAATGCAATGGCAGCCCTCAACTCCCGATGGTTACAAAAATAATCATTCAGATGGATTCTCTCGTTGTAGTTATGGTTAGTACGGAGAAACAGATCTACATGCGTATATCTACCATGCACTACCACATACTGGCAATACAAGATTTTATTCCAAAGCAACAGCTTTCCTTTGGGAGTAGTGATTCCCTGTTCACTGATTCGGATAACACGGTGCCAATGCCTGATACCCTTCACCATGAAATAAAAAAATAGGCCTACGGGAATCCAAAAAATCAGTCTTTCGGACAGCATGTCCCGACAGATCCATATATAGGCGGTACACAATCCGGCTTCCACAAATGTACTGATTTTCTTTCGTGGAATGACCAAAGGTTCAGAAAGATTGAACATACAACTCATACCAATCATAATTTAATACTGTTTACATGGTGTTTAAACACTCCTCTTTTTACTATACTCAACAGAACTTTTGTCCTCTACTTCTGATACATAGTATTCTTTGTTCATAGACTTTCTGTTTTTGTTAATGTTAATGGTTTGGTGAGGAACAGCATTATGCTGTTATCTCGACCTTGTTAACGATTTTATTTCACAATCATTAGTTCATTCCCATACAGATAACAGCCTCTTTTATTCCATATTTTTGAGTAGTCTGATAATTTGTAAATTTCGGGTTTATACAGATTCAACACTTTATCCAAAACTCTCTCTCGGAATATTATTCCATCTCCATATTCTATGCTATTCAAAACAAAGAAATTCTGTTTGATAGAATTGTCTTTCAGTTTCATATCAGGATATACTGTAAAACAAGTACCTAGTTTTTTCTGAAAGTCACTCTGATATGTTATGCCTTTCCCGAAATGAAAAGAATCATTGTCATAATGATTTATACGTAAAGCGTAGTATTTTTTATCCGTTAGAGATTCGTTTTTCTTGTTTACTACCTTGATAGTTGCAATATCATATTTATCAATGAATCCATTTTCTTGAAGTAAAGATAAAAACTCTTCCGATACGATTTTGAGTTTTATACTGTATTTATCAAGAAAATCAAATTGCAAGATTCCCGGTTTTTTGTTGCATACGAGGTATAAGACTGGTGGTAAATTTTCTCTCCATCCATTCTTGTTTTTCCACATCCATTGCCCGTGGTTTTGGAACTTCTGCCTTTTGCTTTCATCGTAAGTATCACAGACATCAGATCTACCAAACTCCAATAATCCTTTAGGCAGTTTATCAATTCCATAGTTCCAAATATAGAGTTCTTCTGTATTCATAATTATTATCGTTAATGGTTTGGTGAGCAACAGCGTTAAGCTGTTATCTCGACCTCGTTAATAATAGAGTTTATTAAAGTAAACATTAAAGTTGGTTGTTAGACTTATAAATAATCCACGTACCATTTATCTTCGTTTAAGAATCTTCTTTTTTTACTATCTATCAAATACTTATTATTTTTTTTGACGACAATATACTGTAGGTATTTGTTGTCAGTTCGTGTTGTCACAAAAAATCTATTTTTCCTGCTTTCTTGCATATCTATTATTTTTTCCTTATTCGGATCATAGACATAACTTCCTTCAACTCCCCATGAGATAGCATTTGGACGACTCATTTTGCGTTCCTTATCTGTGCAGTATTTGTTTATTATAGAAGCTACCCTTTGTTCCATCATACGATCTGCTTCGTCCCATGCCAACTGACTATTTTGGTCTAACTCGTTACAATACTTCTCCCATTCATTCATTTCTGAAATAAAGTTTAGGACAAGTTTTTCAATCGTTTTTTTTGTAATATCATCCATACTTTAATTATCTTTATTATTAATGGTTAAGCAGGGAACGGCTTGTCCGTTATCCTGCTTCGTTAACATCATATTTAATTTCCATTCCAGTGTACCATATTAATACACCATAATCACAAGGTCCTTTTGTGCTTCAACGGCTTCATCGAAAATGAAGTTCAAATCGTCCATTTCCTGCTCATCATTGCCTTCTTCCAGCGAATTGTATTCCATCCTCTTGCTCTCCAATTCAGAAACAGGTATGCTAATGATATAGGGAAAATCATCACTCAATGGAATAGGTATGAATGTGCTTTGGCTATCCAGTTGCCAAAGGTTTTCCGCACAATAGATTTGCGTTCCGAAATGATTGCAAATCTTTTCATATACATACCCGTACATGGAAGCGATTTCGGGATAACGGACTTCTCCGTTCACAATATCAGCCAATACAGCATAAGCATCCATATCCGTGTTCAGACTATCGCTGAAATAATCGTTCAAACTGTCAAGTCCCGGCTTCAGTGCTGCCTTTAATTGGTTAAGCAGCAGATTATCACGAGCTCCATAAACAGACTTTACCTTATCGGCTTCTGTCAAATATGCACAAACAGAGTAACTCATACTTATCTTTATTTTATGTTGTCGTTCCAGTGTACCATATCGTATGGATAATATGGCAACCCTTTCAGGCTGCTATCATCCAGCCCCAAAACCTTGACCAATGCACCGCTCTCAAAACTCCAATATCCATCATGTATTATACCATATTTGTGGTCGTCATGCCAAGCACAATCGGAATGTCCTCGATACCATTCCCTTTTTAGATACTTTTCCAATCGCTTCGTCGCTTGAAGCTTGTTTGTTTTAGCCAAATCCGACACTTCCAAGATTGCCCGATAAGGCACAGCATCAAACACACAATCCGCCATTTCCTTCCGTTCCGGGAAACGGTAATTCAGCAATACATCATAAACACGGTCTTTAACTTCTTTCATGTCTATAAGTACGCGGAGTTTATCAATAACATTATTATCATACTCCAACATGATTCCTATTGAAAGCAACCATAACATCTGAACATAATAGCCATACGGAGTCCAGCATTTTTCTAAAACATTGATTGTTAAAATATAATTGGATTTTATAGATTCTAAATTCTCCCCCATAGAATACATAGTTACGATAGTATAAACTCTACAATCAAATAAACGTCCATACAAATCAGGGCTAATCTCATCACCATCTTTTTCTGATTGTTCTATCATACTATTAAGTTTTTCTATTCTGGTAGTATACTTAGCCAATTGCTTTATATACTGTTCTTCGGTAAAAAGTTTATCTCTTGTTTCCATTATGGTACACTGTTTTTGATGTTAATGGTTAGAAAGGAGCATCGTTAGATGCTATCTTTCGTTGTTACTAACTTATTTATAAATCCCAATCCGGTGAATAAACACCCAATCCCAATAAGAGGATAAACAATGCCGCATAAGACTGCGAGCATATTCAATCCTCGTTCATCCCCCTCGAAGCCGTCTAAATTGACAGCTTGCAATATGCAGTTTGTAATTTGCCAATCTAATAAACTTTGGTCTATACAGATAAAGGCAATCCACAAAAGAATAGAGCAACATTCCAAGCCCAACAATAACACTATCGCTGTAGGTTGCATTGCATATAGTTTATAGACCTTGTAGATTAGCAATACATCTATAATTAGAAGTAAACCTAAAAAACAATATTCCATAATGCCATATATCTCGAACAAACGACCAAAACCTAAGCCACCACAAAATAATGTTATGACTATCAATAAAGCACTGAAAGCAGTCAATGATACTATGGATTGGACAGTTTTATTCATCGTACTATTGTTAGTAATGTTTTGACAAGAAGCTGCGTTTAGCAGCTAACTTGGCTTGTTATCAGTGATTTATTCAGCAATACCTGCACAGGTAAATTTTAATCCAGTAATTGAATTTTGTTTCACAAAATCTATAAATTCATCTGTACAATAATAACCATCATCAAATATACTATCTCGAAATATGATATATGGTCCGATATTTTTTTTATTAAAGACACAGTTATTTTCTCTCACCATCATCAAGATTTCTTCATTGCTTTTAGACTCTGTATTTAAGGATTTTATTGTATTTAGTACATTTATAAAATAATATTCTGAAGTGTTTCCAACCACATTGACTGGTAAAACTTCTATCTGGTCTTTCAGCTTTTCAGAGAGCAATAAAGAGGTTCTTTTATTTACTATCAGATGACCTGAAAAAAAACAAGAAGCATCAAAGTCTTCACTTCGCTTGTCTTTCTTTTTCTTTTATCTCTAAATAATTCTAAGTTAAGACCTTTCCATCCACTAATGAGTGATTGACCTCTAAAATCCCATATACCTTTATTCAATTCATCATTTTCCTTGAATACGAAGAACTTATAATTATCAAAGTCTTGTCCAATTTCATATATTTTCATAATGTCATACTATTTAATTACTGATAATGGTTTGGTGAGCAACAGCGTTTAGCTGTTATCTCGATCTTGTTAACGATTTTATTTCACAATCATAAACTCATTCCCATATGGATAAAAGCCTTTATCTCTCCATATTTTTGAGTAGTCAGATAATTTGTAAATTTCAGGTTTATACAGATTTAATACCTTATCCAAAACTCTCTCTCGGAATATTATACCATCTCCATATTCTAGACTATTCAAAACAAAGAAATTCTGTTTGATAGAATTGTCTTTCAGTTTCATATTAGGATATACTGTAAAACAAGTACCTCGTTCTTTCTGTAGGTCACTTTGATATGTTATGCCTTTCCCGAAAAGAAAAGAATCATTATCAAAATGATTTATACGTAAAGCGTAGTATTTTTTATCCGTTAGAGTTTCGTTTTTCTTGTTTACGACCTTGACGGTTGCAATATCATATTTATCAACGAACCCATTTTCTTGAAGTAAAGACAAAAACTCTTCCGACACGATTTTGAGTTCTATACTGCTTTTATCAAGAAAATCAAATTTCAGGATTCCTGGTTTCTTGTTGCATACAAGGTATAAGATGGGAGGTAAATTCTCGCGCCATCCGTCATTATTTTGCCACATCCATTGCCCGAGATTCTGAAACTTCTGCCTTTTACTTTCATCGTAGATATCACAAACATCAGATTTGCCATACTCCAATAATCCTTTAGGCAGTTTATCTATCCCATATCGCCAAATATAAAGTTCTTCCGTATTCATAATTGCTGAATTTATTATCGTTAATGGTTTGGTGAGCAACAGCGTTTAGCTGTTATCTCGACCTTGTTAACATTCTATTTTTATTCTCATCAAATTATGGTATTTCCAAATTCATCTTCTTCATATATGCAGTATCTAATTCAGCTCCTTTCCAGTTTATGTCAGGAGGGAACTGTTCCCATCCGCCTTTGGGTGGTGCAAGCACCCATTTAGGAACAACCTCTAAAAGTAGCTCTGAATGTTCAACCCATTTATTTGAATATTTGACAACCAATCTTAGATTTTTCAAATCTTTATCATGTAGTCCAAACCTTGTATCAACAATATAAATTGAATCACCCACTTTGTAATTAAATTTGCAGATTGAACCACGATAATATCCTATGTCAGAAAACGTGCCTATTGTATATCTTCTATTATCCTCATTAAAAAAGAAGAAAAAATCCAGACAGCGAGTGGCAATTATTATAATCAATAAAATTGTTGTTCCTGTATAAATTATTATTTTCCTATTGTTTAATCGCATAATTTGAAGATTATAATGTTAATGGTTTGGTGAGCAACAGCGTTTAGCTGTTGTCTCGACCTCGTTATAAACTCTATTTGCCATTTGAAATAGTTGGTATTGCAAACTCGTTCGTTTCATAAATAGGAGCAAACATTCGTATCATAAAAATCTTGCAATATATACTATCACATAGTATGTTATCATTGGGTTGATTCGAAATAAACAATGCTTTATAAAAAAACTTATCGTTCATTTTTTTGACAAAAACCACATCATAAGAGATTAATATGGCAAGACTATCATTAGTTATAAAATCATTGTAGCTTAAATTCCTTTTATAGCTGCCTCGTAAAATATTTTGACGACCATCAAGTTCTTTATCTGTTATAAATTCTATCACACCATCGTATTTGAGGTGCCTGTAATTTATGTTACTGTAATCACTTGCCGATATTTCTCTTATACATGCTTGTTCAACGAAAGGTAGTTTTTTTAATCCCCATTGAACTGGATATAATGTAAATAGCCATACATACATTCCAATAATGATGATAATCGGAAATGCAAATATCAAGGAATGTCTAAAATCCTTTCGAACGATGCATCCAAAGAAGGCTATAATTAGCATAAGAAGCAATACAATGACTACCATCCTATTTCAATTCTAATTGTTTATAATGGTTTGGTGAGGAACAGCGTTCAGCTGTTATCTCGACCTTGTTAACATTCTATTTTTATTCTCATCAAATTATGGTATTTCCAAATTCATCTTCTTCATATATGCAGTATCTAATTCAGCTCCTTTCCAGTTTATGTCAGGAGGGAACTGTTTCCATCCGCCTTTGGGTGGTGCAAGCACCCATTTAGGAACAATGATATTTAAGACATTTGCATTGCCATGAAATACCGCTGAGAACATTATCAATACATGTGTATGAGACATATCTGTATTATTAAATTTACTTGTTGTTACAACATGTTTAATACTATCAACATAATAAATAAATCCTTTTTCTTTACTCGAACTCGAATTGATAATAATCCCATCTTTATAATAAGTTCCGATTGTATAACGAATATTATTGTCATTAAAATAATAGAACTTATCCATAAAGTAAACTATCGGCAATTGTAATAAAACACAAATGCAAATAATCCTAAGTATCCATTTTTTCTTTTTAGAGAGATTTATTTCCATAAATTTGATGAATTGCATTACCAAATTGATGTTAATGGTTCAGCAGGGAACGGCTTGCCGTTATCCTGCGTTGTTATCAACCTATTCTATATTCACCATTTATCTGCAATTTCAAATTCGCCGATTGTTTGGGTACAAATGTCAATGTACGGAATAGTCTTGACTATCTTGATGTTTTCAATATCTTCACTTCCTCCCAAAGCCAAAAGTAGAGAATATCCAAAACACTCGTCATAATCTGGAGTTCCGAGTTTTTCTTGTATTATAGGATAATTTTCTAAATCAAACCAGCCTTTCAAGAAACTTTCATTTACCATTACCTTATTAAAAATCGCACGAAGATTGGCAGGAAGTATTAAATATGTTCCGTATCTGACATTCAGATAAACGACGTAATTATTCAGTCTCGGATTCTTTACATAGGCAAAGAGATCGCCGAAAGCCGTACACATGAATGGTAGAAATGATTGGTCATCCTCCTTTTCAAAACAGGAGTTTATCACATCCTGATAATCGGATGGATTGATGAGCTTAAACAGCCCATTACAAAAACTTCCTAACCCGACCTCCTGCCATAAAGTATTCAGTTCGGGATAAGACAAATCAGCATATTTAGCAATAAAAGTATCATCTACTGCTTGCCTCTTGCTATTGAGGCTTTTTTCTAAAAATTCTTCGTACATATTTCTACGTTTTATGGTTGATAATGGTTTGGTGAGAAACAGCGTTAGCTGTTATCTCGACCTTGTTAGATATATTTAAGGAATCTTGGGAGATAAACAGTATTCTTGAAGCCATTCTTCTTCCAATTCTTTAGCGATTCCATACTTTGAATACTCATCTTCATAACCTTCATGCCACATATAATAGTGAGAACCTTCATTTGCGAGAAATATTTCTTCTGCTCGTGCAATAGTGCTACAATAAGAAATATAAAGAGGAAAAATAGAAGCAAACATACTTATATCTTCAAAGGGAGAGTAAAGAACTGATTCGGTATCAGTTATGACAAATAAAGTTATATCTCTATTCTTATCCTTACTGCAAATACAGACTTCACCTTGATTAACCTGTGGTAAATCACATTTCTCTTTAAGATATAAATAGAAAGACTGGATATTTGAAATGTACTCTGGTATTTCAATATCCATCTTTTTAATAACGTCCTTTATACTCACTATTATATTAACTGTATATCGCATGAATCAATTATATCTAATGGTTTGGTGAGGAACAGCGTTAAGCTGTTATCTCGACCTTGTTACAGACGATTTTATTAACTTAATTCCATTTCCAATATCGTATATACCTGACCTTTGGCATTGCGAATAAGTATGGAAATGAAATCAAAAGCATTACATTTTAGATACTCTTTGTTTACCCAGTCGCCATTGATTAGTTGTACTTGTTCGGTGGCTGGGTATTCATCATCAAAATCGGTATTACTGCATCCAAGAATGATAATTTCAAATTCAGTTTCAGCATCTTTATCTACGAACTGAATTTCATGAGATAATGGTAGTTCTCTCTTATTCTCTATTAGTAATGCTTCATATCCATTATACCTTTCATCGAAAAGAGTAATCTTTTCTCCTGAATTTACTGAATACGCATATATTGCCAAAGGGAAATTTTGCTTGTTTGCCATGTAATTATCAATTAATTCACCACAAAAATAAAGTCTGAATTTTGTTTCATGTTGTGGTGATATTAACCGACCTTTCCAATACACAGGATTATTAAACCATGAATCTTCTATCAACTCAGGAAAATAATCTTTGTGTATAATGAATGGTTTTAGATAATCCGGTATATATTCCATATATTTCTGTATTAAGTTGTCTGTAATGGCTTGACAAGGAGCTGCGTTAGCAGCTAACTTGGCATATTAATAATAATTATCATCCAACAACTACGATTTTCAATGTTGTTATTCGTATAAAAGATTCACATTCAGTAGAGGAATACTCTCTTTCAAATCTCCCTTACTTCTATGAATTAAGAATGAAACTGATACTGTTTCAAATTCAGAATCTTCAAGAATATAAGGTGTTAAGTGTACTATTTCACCTTTGCCATATAATGAAATTTTTGTCCATTCTTTTTGTGTAAATTCCGGCCACTTTCTTAGTGCATATCCTGGAATTAAGCTCAATTCTTTTATGTCTTCTTTTATGCGAAAGCAACCTTCTTGGCTGAACTTCCGTCCCAATAAAGGACGGATAGAGTCTGTATCTTCAGTACTGTAAATTGGATATGAATATGGATGAATGCCCCAAGTTATTATGATTATTTCTTCTTCAAATAGTTCGTCGATTAGCTCTGTGTTTGAAAATTCGTCGATTAAATCCAATTTCTGATTGCCATACTTTCGAGTTATTATTTCATTCATCTTCGGTAAGTCCACAAGACAGAAACCGAGATAATCATAAGAATCAAAATATTTGTCAAATATAAAAGAATCCGATTTCCCATTTACTTTCGTTTCTGAAAAATAAAAGTAAATAGTGACGATTTCAACAGGTATTGGAAGAACATCTATGACTGGTAATGTTTGAACTGGCTTGTCTTTGAAAATCTTGACTCCTAAATTAAACTCTCCTTGTAAATCAAAATTAATTCTATATTCAGGTAAATTTCTATTTGAAGAGAACAATCTTATATCCGACTTATCGTTCATATATACCTTCCCTAAAACTTCTTGATTTATCAGTTCACCTAATATAGAATCACTAAATGTTAATTGATTTTCAACTTTCTCAAACACACATCTAACATTATATTGACCCGATACACTATTCATAATATTAGGTATAGCATAGCTTATATGGTCTATACATAACTGTAAATTACCTATTAAGTCACTGCTACCTCTAAAAGCTATTGTTTTTATATTTTCCATATTGAGTATTATATGTAGTTGATTATATATGAATCTTGTTACGAACTTAATTATTATTAATGGTTTGGTGAGGAACAGCGTTAAGCTGTTATCTCGACCTTGTTACAGACGATTTTATTAACTTAATTCCATTTCCAATATCGTATATACCTGACCTTTGGCATTGCGAATAAGTATGGAAATGAAATCAAAAGCATTACATTTTAGATACTCTTTGTTTACCCAGTCGCCATTGATTAGTTGTACTTGTTCGGTGGCTGGGTATTCATCATCAAAATCGGTATTACTGCATCCAAGAATGATAATTTCAAATTCAGTTTCAGCATCTTTATCTACGAACTGAATTTCATGAGATAATGGTAGTTCTCTCTTATTCTCTATTAGTAATGCTTCATATCCATTATACCTTTCATCGAAAAGAGTAATCTTTTCTCCTGAATTTACTGAATACGCATATATTGCCAAAGGGAAATTTTGCTTGTTTGCCATGTAATTATCAATTAATTCACCACAAAAATAAAGTCTGAATTTTGTTTCATGTTGTGGTGATATTAACCGACCTTTCCAATACACAGGATTATTAAACCATGAATCTTCTATCAACTCAGGAAAATAATCTTTGTGTATAATGAATGGTTTTAGATAATCCGGTATATATTCCATATATTTCTGTATTAAGTTGTCTGTAATGATTTGGTGAGGAACAGCCTTAAGCTGTTATCTCGACCTTGTTATAAACTGAATTACATAGGTGCTTCTTTTTCGTATATCGGGTAAACAATAAGCGTGTCTTTAGTTACAACTTGCCCATTTTCATTTCGTTTCAAGAGCACATTTCCTGTAAATGTCATGTTATCAATCTTAAATTCTTTTATTACATAATCCAACTGGTTTAACTCACTATAAGAGTCAGAGCTGTCAAAAAGCCCTACATATTTCTCTAAGATTCCACTTTTTTTATATATACTTTTTTGTTCGTAATAATCACGTCCTCCATATCTATATTGACGGATTATATATTGATTGTTTTCAGCTACAGCAGTGTCAAATTTGAATAGAAACCACCATAATGGAGGAAAAATGACGAATGGAAATATATATACTCCAAAATAAATGCGCATACAGACTTTGCTCCATGTAGGTAGTTTTTTAGGAACGCAGAACATCATGACGAAAGGAGTAAGGAAAAACAATAACCGAAGAATATCACCAATATTCCAGCGTAACCGGTCACAATTACTTGACAAATTCAAAGTTATCAATCCTATTATTCCAGATAATAGATGAATACAGAGAATGATATAAAAGAATTTGGATTTCGTCATATTTCAATCAATACTGTTTATAATTTGTTTATAAATACACCTTTAGGTGTAGGATATTTCGATAACCGACACCCGGCAGGTGTGTTTCCTAATCTCTAATAGCTGCACCCTATGAATCATCCAGTGAATCAAGCGGATTGGGTATGCTTGACTTGTGTGCGCTCGTCACATGAAGATAGATTGAGGTTGTCTTGATGTCATTATGCCCCAGCAGTTCCTGTATGGTTCTCAGGTCTGTTCCTTGCTCCAGCAGGTGGGTGGCAAACGAATGGCGAAGCATGTGTACATGTACCCGGTGCTTGATTCCGGCACGGCTGGCGGCTTCTTTCAGTACCTTTACCAGCGCACTTGCGGAATACTGTTCTCCGGGTGTCTCTCCCTCGAACAGCCATTTCTGCGGACGGTACTCCTTGAAATATTCCCTCAGTTCCTTCAGCAGCTTTTCCGACAGCAGCGAATACCGGCATTTCCGTCCTTTGCCCATGATACGCACAAGCATCCTTTCGCTTATGATGTCCTTCGGGGTGAGGTTCAGCAGCTCGCTCCGCCGTAATCCGGCTGAGTATATCAATGAAATCATGCAGCGGTGCTTCCGGTTCGATAGGCACGAGAGGATACGGCATACCTCATTACGGCTCAGCACTTCGGGCAGGCTCTTGTACTCTTTGGCGCGGGTGATGCCGCCGTAGTATTGCCGCTTTCCGCCCTTCACCTGCTCGTAGTAGAACTTGATGGCGTTGATGCGCATGTTCTGCTGCGATACCGAGATTTTCTTTTCGTTTACAAGATAGAGGATGTATTTGTTGATGTCCGCCACTTTCAGGCGGTCGATGTTGCGTCCTTTATGGTATTCCATAAAGTCGCTGAAATAGGCACGATAGGTTTTAATGGTCGAGGGGCTGTAACGCTTCTGCTCCAGCAGTTCCAGATAGCCTTCCGGCAGTGTGTATTCCCTTTGGGGCTTGGGATGCCTCACATAAACCCTGCTGTAATCGATGTAGGCGTGGGGCGAATAGCGGTCGTAGAAATCAGGCAGCCTGAAAGCGGCAGCAGGGATGCAGGCGGAATTCTCGCCTGTCTTTTCCGCATCTTGCGAGAGCAGTATGCCAACAGCTTCGCTGTCAGCATACTCTATCCGTATGTAATCCGCACCGTTGCGTTTTTCCTTATACAGCACGATGCTTCCTCTCTGTTTCCGAACATGATCCATAGTACTGAATGTGATGTCATACAGATGCAAATATACACAAAGAAACAGAAAAACCAACAGGTTGGTCGGTTTTATTTTGTTAAAGTCCCTCGCTTGGGTATCGTCCGCCGTTCCGTACAGCCTGCAACCTGTACTTTAGGCTTTCAGCAGCGAATAGAGGAAGTGCAGGCTGCGTGAGAGTTTCCGGGTGTCAAGCCCCTGAAAGAAGGACAGCTCATAGGAGGTTCCGAAGAACATCTGCCAGAACATCGAAGCCGCTTCATCCACATCCACATCCTGCCTGATTTCCCCGCTTTCTTTCGCCTTTCCAATAGCAGCTTTCCACAGTTCAAGGTTCTGACTGAATATGGCAGCAATCTTTTGCTCCACGTCAGGATAGTACATCCTTACCTGCATCAGCAGGTGGTAATAATAGAAGTTGACACTGCATCCGCCGGAATTGTCCCCGTCGTCCAGCAGTCGTACGAGCCTCTGCCTCGTGTTCTCCACTCCGGCTACATACTGGTCAATAAATTCCTCCAGCGAGTTTGCCGTAAAGTTGAACTTGTTTTTAGTATGCTGGGTATCGAACACGTACCTGTCTGCCACAGCCGTGAACAGGTCCAGTTTGAACGGGAAATAATAGGTCAGTCCCGCTTTCGACAGTCCGCAGGTTCTGGCAATCTCCATCTGACTTGCCTTCTCGTAATTCATTTTTGCGAATATCCGCAAAGCCTTTTCCAGTACTTCATCCCTGTTGGTAAACATATTTTTATATCCATTGGTTTTCTTCTGCGAAGATAGTGATTTCGGGGGGATTTCCCTTCTCCGTACCGATTATTTTCATCCCCCCGGATTTCTGCATACCCAGACCCTGCTGTCAGGACTGCCCGCTATGGACACCCGCAGCTTCTATTCTTCCCATTCCATTTCCAGCTTCCCGTTGATGTCATAGCGTTTCCACCGTCCCGTGCGGTGACCGTTGCGGTAGGTTCCGGTTTCCCTTACCTTGTCGTTCTTCACGTAGCGCGACTCGAAGGGACCGGTTTGGCGTCCGTTGACGTAAGTGCTGGTTTCCCAATAGTCGAACCGGTTGTCACGCACCAGTGACCTCGCCTTGCCGTTGAGCCGTCCAAACTCGTAGGTTGCCTCATAGACAAGTTCTCCGGTTGCCGGGTCGTATTCCCTGTAAAGGCCGTCATACCGGTTGTTCTTTTTGTAATATTCCTTGAGCCGCGAACCGGTCTCTCTGTCAAAACGGACCTGAAGCCCTTCTTCATTCCCTTCACGATAGGTTGTGATGTGCAGGGTGTCGCCGCTCTCCGCTATCTGCACCCAGGTTCCATCCTTCTGCCCGTTTTTGTAATGGCCGGTTGTGCGGGGCTGGCCGAACAGGTAAAGCTGTTCAAAGTCGCCGTCAAGCAGCCCCTGCTCGTTGTAGTAAGAGGTCTCTTTCAGCTCGAATGTGCCCTTGATGTAGGAATACTGCTTGCCGGTCTGCTTCCCGTCCTTATAGTTGTGTTCCCTTCGCAGCGTACCGTCAAACTCGTAGTACACGTCCTTTCCGTCTTGCTTTCCTTCTTTGTAGAAGCGTTCCATTTCCAGTTTCCCGTTTGTGTAGAATGTGCGGTGGGCACCGTCCAGTTTGCCGGATTTGTAGGATTTCTCTTCCGTCACCCTGCCTTCGTCGTCATATTTCCTGAAGGTTCCGTCCTTCCAACCCTCCTTGTAGGAACCCTTGGATTTCAGCTTGTTGTAGATGTATTCTTCGTAATCGCCATTGTAAAGACCGTCCTTGAAACGGGCAAGGATATAGGCGGAATGGTAGCCGTCGATAATGCGGTGCTCTCCGTCAAGAGGCTTGTCGCCCGAAATTTCCCGGTGGAGAATACGGCCGTCTCCCAGATTTATGGCTGTGATACGGTCTATCGGGTATTCTTTCTGTGCATGGAGCGGTAAAACGCACAGTGAGGCTGCCAACAGCAGAAAATAACAGTTCATTCGTTTCATACTTCAATTGTCTTTAGGGTTATTTCTATTCTTTGAATCTCATTCTTTCTTCAGTGTCCGTATTCCCGGTCAGGATGCCGTCCGGTCGCAAATATACACAAAGAAACGGAAAAACCGACAGGTCGGTCTGTTTTTTGTTTTGTCATAGTTTCCTCCCGTATTTTTCCGCTTTTACGACAGGCAAGCCGATCACGTTCTGCATGGCAGTGCGACCGGCTTGCAAGAATCGGGCCTACATCTTTATCCCTTTCATCCGGGGCTCATCCTTGGGCTGAAATCCCGGCCGTACGGCAGAGAACCGGTCTGCAATGTTTTCACCGGCAGGATGCTGCCCGTCAGCCGTACCGCGTACCTGCGTAACATCTCCCAATGTCGGTCGGGCCTGTTGCTGACCCTCCGTTTCCTTTTCGGCGGTTTCCGTTGCGGGAGGAGCCAGTTCCAGCTGTATCTTGCGGTCAAGTGCGGCAAGTTCGGATTTCAGCTGTTTCAGTTCGTCTTCCTTCTTCCACACCTTGCTGGCTATCTCCTGCAACTGCGGAACCTCCTTTTCCAGCACCTCGTTCTTCGCCTTGTACTGGTCAATGGTGGAAGGTATCTTCTCCATCGCGTTCAGGAAATTGCGCGCGGCGGCTACCGGGTCAGCCATTGCCAGATGCCCGTTGTTGTAGGTGTACTTGTAGTTTCCCTCCACCACGAAGCGGTTGTCTGTAAACTCCAGTCCCTCTTTGAGCGTCCTTTCGCTGACCACCTTGACAGGGAAGCCGTACAGTTCCCCAATCGGTTTGTACAGTCCGCCCGTAGTGGCGTTCCTGGCTATCTCCTGCAAACGCTTCCCGATAACCTTCTCGTCGGTGGAGTCCACGCCGTCCACCCTGACCCCATTCAGTCGGTTGCCATCCTTGTCTGTCCGGGCAGCGGCAAGGAACCTGTTCCAGTCCTCTGTCATGGCTTCAATGGCCGCCGTGTTCCCGTTCAGTTCCCCGGTCTTGGTCTCCAGTTTGAGCTCCGACTCGCGCTTGCCCTTGTGGAACGACTTGCGCTCTCCCTCCAGCGAGGCTATCCTCTTTTCGAGCTTCGCCTTCTCCAGCAGGTCGGTGTTCCCTGACAGGATAGCCATGTATTCCGAAAAATTCATGCCTGATTTCTCGTCCATCGCTCCCTGGTCTATGGTTCTCGCGCCCATCGCGCCGCTCTTCAGCTGACTGATGAACGTCTGCTTGCAGTGCAGCAGGTTGAACTTGTACGAGTCCAGCGACTTCTCCACCGCATAGATGATGACATCCACCCGGTTTCCGGCATACAGCTTCGCTATCTCGTTGCCCTTTCTCACCGCCCGTCCGTCACGTTGGGCGAGGTCGGACGGACGCCACGGCGTGTCCAGGTGGTGGATGGCCACCGCCCTGCGCTGGGCGTTCACGCCCGTGCCAAGCATCGAGGTCGAGCCGAACAGTACGCGCACATATCCCTCGTTCATCGCTTCGATCACCGCTTTCCTTGACTTCTCGCTCTTGCATTCCTGTATGAAGCGTATCTCGTGTGCCGGTATGCCGTGATCTTCCACCAGCTTGCGCTTGATTTCGGTATATACGTTCCACCCGCCCGGCTGGTAAGTACCCAAGTCGGAGAATACGAACTGCGTGCCTTTCTGTGCGTCGTATCTGTGGTAATACTCCGCTATCATCTTGGCGCAGTGGCTTGCCTTGTTGTCCGGGTGGTCTTCGTATTCCGGGTCTATCATGCGCATATCCAGTGCCATCTTCCGCGCGTAGTCCGTGGCGATGAGCATCTTCGCCTTTTCCTCCGTTTCCGACAGCGACAGCCTGCCCAGCAATGTCGCATCGCCCGTCTTGGCAAATTCCATCAGTTGCTTGATGAAATATTCTTGGTCGGGTGTGGGGGATATGTGGTGTAGTATCTCGTTCTTGTCCGGCCTGTCCACACCCACATCCTCCGCCGTGCGGTAGTCCGTTATCTCGTTGTAAAACGCCGCCAGCTCCGGTACCTTGATGAAGTAGCGGAAACGCTCCTTCTGCACGATGTTGTTCGTCACATTGAACTCGAAATCCGTCGTCTTCTTGGCGAAGATCGCCGCCCATGCGTCAAAGCATCGGATGTCCTGTCTTTCCAGTTCCTTCGGACGCAGATACTTGAAAAGCAAATACAGCTCCGTCAGCGAGTTGCTGATGGTCGTGCCCGACAGGAACGTCGCCCCCAGATCTTTTCCCGTCCGCTCCTGGATGGTGCGGATGGCAAACAGCAGGTTCAGTGCCTTCTGGCTGCCTTCCGAGTTGCCCAGACCCGCCACGCGGTCGTGCCGGGTGTTGAATGTCAGGTTCTTGAACTGGTGCGATTCGTCTATGAAAATATGGTCGATGCCCATCTGCCTGAAGTCCGCCACGTCGTCCGTCCTCGACTTTATCGCGTGCTCCACCTTCTCCAGCTTGGCCGTCAGGTTGAACTTGCGCTTCTCCAATCCCCTCAGCATGGCGCGTGACACGTCCTTGCCCTGCGAGCGGAGCACCTCCAGATTTTCCTCCACCGTATCCAGCTCCGCCTGCAATATCCGCTGCTGCAGCTCCGGCGACTGCGGTATCTTCCCGAACTGGTCGTGGCTCATGATGACGCAATCCCAGTCATTGTTACGTATGTCGTTGAAGAAGCGCACGCGGTTGGCCGCCTCGAAGTCCTTCTCCGATGCGTACAGTACGCGGGCGTTGGGGTATGCCTTGCGGTAGGTCTCCGCTATCTCGCGCACATTGGCTTTCAGACCGATTATCATCGGTTTGTGTACCAGCCCCAGCCGCTTCATCTCGTGTGCTGACACGCACATGATCAGCGTCTTGCCGGTGCCCACCTCGTGGTCGGCTATTCCTCCGCCGTTCTGTTTCAGCATCCAGATGCAGTCCTTCTGGCTGGGGTACAGATCGGTGATTCCCAGCCCTTTCAGGTCAAGTCCGGGAAAGGTCTGGTGCGAGCCGTCGTACTTCGGGCGTACGAAGCAGTTGAACTTGTTGTTGTACATGTCCGTCAGCCGTTTCTTGAACTCCGGCGACTGTTCTTCCAGCCATTCGGTGAAGCCACCCCGGATTTCGTCAATCTTCGCGTTCGCCAGCTGTATGCCCTCGCTGTCGCGTGCCTTGATGTCTTTCCCGTGCTCGTCCTCGCCGACCTTCTTCATCATGTCCGGGCAGGTGTTGTGCAGGGCGTGCTTCAGCAGATGCATCCCGTCATAGTGGCGGTAGTATCCCTTCACCAGAAACTCGTCGGTGATTTTCATCGTCCTGTGGCTGCACGCCACCGAATACTCGTCGAGGCTCTCCGAGTAGCTTATCCGCACGTCCGTTTCAAACAGGCGGCTCATGTAGGCGGCATACACGCCCGTGGGTATCCACCGTTCCCCGAAGTTGAAGTCCAGGTCTTCAAACGGGATTTGTTCGGGTATGTTCTCGCGTAAAGCCTCCAGAGCCTCCCGTGCCTGCGGCAGCATCCCGTGCCCCTCGTGTCCCTTTACCCATTCCTCCACCTCCTTCGCTTTTACCACCACGTTCCCGGCGATGAAGCGGTCGGCTATCTCGTAGTTCCCCGCCAGCGGGTTGTAGTACACCCTGCCTTTCAGTGCTTCCAGCATGTCCGCCTGTGCCATGTCGCACAGGGATTCCATATACGGCAGGTTCACCCCGCCGTAGCGGTTGAGCGAGGCGGATAGGGCTTCTTCCGGCGATTCCGCCATGACGGTCGTTTCCTGCGAAAAGGAAACGGGATGGTCGAATATGTCCGCCTTCACCATCGTACCGCCCTCGCTGCGTTCCAGTGCCAGCATGTTGCGCCCGGAGGCGTCCATCATCAGCAGTTTCACGTTCTGTCTGGCGTTCAGGCAGCCGTAGCGCATCACGAACTCGTCATAGTAGGTGTTCAGGTGGCGGCGGAGCATGTCGTTTGCCTCCTGCCGTTCCGCCTCCTGTGCGTAGAGCCGCTCGTAGGTGTCGCGCATCGAGATGTACAGCTGCGCTTTCTCCTTCTGCATACCCTCCATGTCCAGCGGATGGAAGGTTGCCCCGTAGCGGGTCACGTCCTTCAACACGCCCACCTGATAGCGCACGCCCTGCGTGTGTACCCATGCCAGCGAGCCGTCCTTCAGGTGCGGCTCCAGCGGTCGGCTGTACGGGCAGGGCATCATTTCCTCCTCCCGCTTGCGCTGCCTCTCTTCCGGTGTCAGGGCGGCTTCCTCCGCGCGTAGGGCTTTCTCCACTTCCGCTATCCGTCTGTCGCGTTCCGCCTCGAATCCGTTTTCTATCGGATAGACCACCGTGGCAGCAGTACCTTGCGGTTCTTCCGTTTTCCCCACATGGACTTTTTCTCTTTGCGCCTCCGATGTCCCGACTGTCCGTTTGACGGCATTGGCTTCCATCTTCGTCTTTCCCAGCCGGCGCAGTTCCGCCCGTTGTTCCGGCGTAAGCGACATCATCGTTTCATAGAATCCGTTGATGGGCGGATTTGTTTCCCAGTCGAGGCTGCGGTAAACGGCGTCCTCCGGGTCGTCGTCCTCTTGTGGAGATGCCGTGTCCTCTGCTTTCGGTGCGGTCGTTTCCACTGGGGCAGCTTCCACCTCTGCTGTGACACGGATGATTTCCTCCATTTCCTTTGCCTCTTCCGGGGTAATGGCGGCACCTGCCTCCGTCTTTCCTTTGTCCGCTTCCATTCCCGTACCGTCCTCCGGCAGCACGAACAGCGATGCCTGTACCGGTTTCTTCGGCTTGGACTTGCTGCCCTTCTTCCGCTCCGGTTTCAGTCCGCGCTCCGCCAGCCGCCTTTCCTCCTGCGTGTAGCCGAACAGGTCATACAAATCCATCACCGGGGCTTCCGGCTGTCTGCTTTGCGCTTCTTGCGACACGCCGGTCATAGCTTGTACTTTCGGCTGCACACTGTTTGCTTCCCTTTTTGTCCGGTCCGCTGCACCTGCATCCGGCAATCCGCTTTCTTTTTTCACCTCCGTCCGTTCTTCCGCAACCGAAGCGGAGTTTTCTCTTTTCGCCTTCGCCGGTTCACCCGCAGCCGAATGGATATTTTCTCTTTTCGTCTCAATACCCTCGGTCTGTACGGCAATGTTCTGCCGCATCTCTTGCCGTGCTTCCTGTCTTTCGCCCTTGATGCCGTTGTAGCGTTCCAAGTCCAGCCGTACCGACAGGTCTTCCGACAGCATTTTATACAAATCCATCGCAATACCTTCCACACCGCCGCTGTGCGTGTATATCATGGCGGGCTTGCCGTAGGGGTCGGTATCCTTTTTCGCTTCGGTATGGATGATGCGTTCCGGGTGGTCAAGGAAATATTCATTGGTAACGACTCCGGTATGGTTGCTTCTGACTGTCCGGGTAAACCGCATGTCCTCTTCGGACAAATCCATTTTGTTGATGTTCTTTTGTAGGATTATCAGGTCACAACCCACTTCCGTGTTGGCGTTTTCCGTGAACAGGTTGTTCGGCAGACGTATGGCGGACAACAGGTCCGCCTGCTTCATCATCAGGTAGCGCGTGCCTCCGTTGCCTTCCGTATTCAGTACGCTCTGCGAGGTGATGAATGCCACGACACCGCCGTCGCGCACCGCGTCCAGCCCTTTCAGGAAGAAATACGTATGCACTTTCTTCGCCGCTATCCGGTGCATGACCGACTTTTTCTCGTATTCCGCGTCAAACACGGCGATGTCCCCGAAGGGTATGTTGGAGATGGCAAGGTCGAAACGGTTCAGGAAAGGTTTCTCTATCTTCTCGAAGCCCTCCGTGCGTATTTTCTGCTGCGGGTACAGGTGTCCGAGCATCTTGCCCGTCAGCAGGTCTTTCTCGAATGCCGTCACCTCCGCCTGCGGGTTGTTCGACAGCACCGGGCTGATGAACGCGCCCATGCCTGCCGACGGCTCCAGCACCAGCCTCGGGCGCACCTTGCGGTCGTGCAGCACATCCGCTATGGTGTCCGTTATGGCTTGCGGGGTGTAGAACGCCGTCAGCACCGAGGCTTTCAGCGAGTCCGTATAACGCTTGTACTCCGTTTCGTCCCGGCTGTTCTCCCGTATCAGACGGTGCAGCTCCACCGTCGGGGCAAACAGTTCGAGGTCTGATTTCGCCCAGTGTACGGCATCCGTCAGTTCCCGTGCCGGGTTCAGTATGCACTTCAGTCCCCCGAAGCCGCAGTACCTCTCCAGCAGCGCCCGTTCCCGTGCGGTGGGCGTGCGCCCTTCCCGGTCGAGCGTGAATGCCGTCCGTATCGCCTCGATGTTTTCCCTGAGCCTCTGCTTCTTGTTAAACGCCATAAGCCTCCAGATAAAGCATTATTGCACCCGTCAGCTCCGTATAGAGCAGGTCGTGTTCGGGCGACAGGGCGAATGTGTCGTCCGTTGTGGGATAGCCGGCAAACAGGTTTTTCAGATGCGGGAATATCTCCCGGCAGAACGCCTCGCGTTCCTGTTCCTGCACCTCTTCGGAAAACTCGTTTTCCACCACCTCAAGCAGCAGTGCATAGGGGGAGAAGTGCAGCCCTTCAAGCAGGATGCGCATGGCTTCCTCCTGTGCGGCTTCCGTGGAGCTTCCCTCCAGCCTTGCCTTCTCGAAGGTCTCGGCGGCGGCTTCCTCGCGCCCGGAGATAAGACCGGTGTCGGATACTTTGTCGGGATGATATTTTCTCAGATAGTCCAGCAGATACAGCCCGTAGTAGGACAGCTCCGCCGGAGCGATGTTCTTGTTCTGTTTCATTTTCTTATGGATTTAGTGGGTGAATGATTTTGGAAAGGAAATAAAAAGGCACCCGGTATCCCTCCGGGTGCCGCCACTAATTGTCGTGCAAATGAGGGCAGAGTCGGACTTGTCAGAACTATGCCGAGTGCAGCCGACAATCAGTCACCACTAAATCCATGTAAATAAAAAGTACAACCAGGTTGAAACAGATTATGACATGAACCAGTGGCGAAGTTACGCATTATTTTCGTTTTCCTTTCATGTTCGTGCCTTTTCTTGCGCCTTTGGCTTCGGGAAAGATGAAGTTCGTGTTGAAATCCGCATCGAAAGCGACCGCCGCGCTGAACGGCTTGCCCTGCCTGCTCTTGAAGCCGCCGAGGACTTCCGTCTTTCCTTTTGCCAGCAAATCGGTCATCTCCCCGTCGGAAAGTGTCTTTCCGGCTATCTGGCGGAATACGGGCAGGGAGCAGTCCGGGTTGTCGCAGCGCACCACCTTGCCGTAGAACTGCATCGTGCCCTTGCCGCATTTGGGGCAGGTACAGCCCGATGCCTTGTGTCCGAAAATACGGTCACACGCAAGCAGGTCTGTGGTAATCTTGCGGGTATAGCTTTCTATGTCCCTCATGAAAGCCTCGTGCGGGGTCTTTCCTTTCTCAATCTCCGCCAGTTCCGCTTCCCAGCGTCCGGTCATCTCCACATTGGCGATGTCCATGTCTTTTACAATGGAATACAGGGCGAGTCCTTTCTCCGTCGGCACCAGCGATTTCTTCACACGCACCATGTATTCCCTTCTGATCAGCGTTTCGATGATGGCCGCACGGGTGGCGGGTGTGCCGATGCCGCAGTCCTTCAGGGCCTGGCGTGCCTCCTCATCCTCCACATCATCACGCCCGGCGGTTTCCATCGCTGCCAGCAGCGAGCTTTCCGTATGCAGCGGTTTCGGTCGGGTCATGCCCGAACTCATCGAGCATCCCGCCATCACCAGTGTGTCACCTTCCGTCCAGTCCGGCAATGCCGTATTCCCGTTGTCCTCACCATACTCTCCGTACACGCCGCGCCAGCCTGCCTTGCGCACGATGCAGCCTTTCGCCTCAAATGTCAGGCCCTCGCATCTTTCGCCTGAGTCCGGCACCACCTCCGCTACTACGGTAGCCGTATCCTTCACACATTCCTCCGAAAATGCCTCTACCATGCGTCCGGCAATCATGTCGTAGATAATCTGCTCGTTCTTGTAGAGGGCGAGCGGTCGGTTCGGCGTCACCAGCAGGGCATGGTGGTCGGTTACTTTCGAGGCGTCCACGCTCCGGCGGTTCAGTCCGTCCAAGTTCACGATTTTATCCGAAAGTGTGGAGTGTCCTGCCAGCCGTTCAAACAGCAGCGGTATTTCAGCAAACACATCTTCCGGAATATGGCGGCTCGATGTTCTCGGATAGGTGACGAGCTTCGCTTCATAGAGCTTCTGTACCAGCTCCAGCGTCTGTTCCGCCGTGAATCCGTGCTTCGTGTTCGCTTCCTTTTGCAGTGTGGTCAGGTCGTACAGCAGCGGCGGGTTCTCCACCTTCTCCTTCTTTTCCACCTTGGTGACGGTGGCGCACATCTTCGCCTTTACCTTATTATATAGTATAGCTGCCTCGTTCTTGTCCTGCCATTTCTTCACGGAAGCGAATTTCACCACCGTACCCGCATTTGCCGATGGCACGGAGAAATGCAGCTGGTGTACCGGCTCCGGCGTAAAGCGTCTGTTTTCCCGGTACCGCTTGCAGACCATTGCCAGCGTGGGTGTCTGTACGCGTCCCACGGAATACGTTCCCCGCCCGGCGGCGACGGTCAGCGCCTGCGTGCCGTTGATGCCCACCAGCCAGTCCGCCTCGCTGCGTGCCTTTGCCGCCAGATACAGGTCGTCATATTCATGCCCGTCCTTCAGTTCCTTCAATCCCTTGCGGATGGCGGTATCCGTAAGCGAGCTTATCCACAGGCGGCGGAAGGGCAGCGTACAGCCCGTATAGGCATACAGGTATCTGAATATCAGTTCCCCTTCGCGTGCGCAGTCCGTTGCCACTATTATGCCGTCGCTCTCGTTCCACAGTTTCGTTATCACCTTTATCTGTTTCACCGCTGCCGCGTCCGCCTTGTAGCCCTTGTCCGTCTTTACCTGGCGGGGTATCAGCATGAACTCCTTCGGTATCACCGGCAGGCTGTCCCTGCGGAAGCCCTTGAAGCCGTAGCCCTCAGGCAGGGCAGGTTGTACCAGATGCCCCAGTGCCCATGTCACATGGTATCCGTTTCCTGTATAAAATCCTTCTTCCTTTCTTGTTGCTCCGGCGATGCGTGCTATCTCACGCGCCACACTCGGTTTTTCTGCCAATATGGTAATCATACATTTTCTGTTTTAATCATTGATACTTTTGTTCCTTGTGGAGTGGAACGGGGTACGCCGGTTATCCGTGGAATATGCGGTACATGGCGCATGAGGCCCCGTTTCAATCCGTTGTTTATTCTCTTGTAATGGATTTAGTGGTGGCACTCAGGATACCTTCATGCCTTTGCTTTTCTTCGGTTTTTCCTGCTGTTGTTTCTGGGTGTCGTCCTTCGGGGCGGTCTGTCCCTGCTGAAGCGGCTCCTTCACATGTCTGGTGGCCTCGTTCGTCTTGCCCTCGTTGTTCACCGCAAGCTGTGTGCGGCTCTCGTTCGACGGGGCAACGGTCTGTGCCAGGTCAGGGTTTTCCGAATAGGTCAGCGGTCTGCCTTTCTCACGGTCGAACTTCAGGTACTTCGTGCAGGGTTGTCCCTGGTCGTCCTTTGCGTTGGCAAGTACCACAACTTTCCCCGCCACATAGTCTGCTTTCTGCTGTTCCGTGAATTTGTCGTCCTTCCATTTGCCTATCGGACGTATGCTTCCGTCCTCGTTCGTCCACGAGCGGTTGCGCCGCTGTCCGTTCTCCTGACTCCCGTCTTCCTTCTGCTGCTGTCCGGTAGCATCCGGGGCTTCCGGGCTTTTCTGTTTTTTCTCCTGTCCGTTTCCGCGTCGTTGCGACTGTCCTTGCCACAGATGCTCCGGCACAAACTCCACGTCGCGTTTCTCCGCACTCACTTGCAACACGGCTTCAAACTTGCGCCCGTTCTTCAGCGTTACCTCCTTGGGCAGTGCCAGTCCTGCACGCAGGATGTCCTGTTCCGGTTTTAACAGTTCCGTCAGTCCGATTCTGTCCGGGATGCGTACCTTGCTTGCCGGAATGTCCACGATTTCATTCGTCAGGCGGTCGATGCTGATGTACGACGGACGCATCTCACCGGTTTTCGTATCTGCCACATCCACCAACCTGCCCAGATTACCCGTCTGCTTCAGGTTCTTCTTGTCCTCGTCCGTGAAAGTGTAGCCGTTGTAGGGGATGTCAAGCCTCGGCTCATGGCGTACGAAATGGGGTGCGAGCTTCATTTTGCCGTCTTCCGTCTTCTGAAACGATAGTCGGGCTTGCAGCTCATAACTATCTCCGCCGAAGGTCGGGTTCACCGTCACCAGATTTGTCTTGCCATAGTTCATCAGGGCTTTCATGTCCTTTTCAGACAGATTATCTTTTTTCACCCCGAACCGTTCCAGTTCCTTCCAGTCCACGTCGCCGTCCGCTATCAGGTTCGGTTTCTCCGGTTTTGCCTGCGCTTGCCCTTCCTGTGCAGGCTGCTGTCCCTGTACCGCCTGCGATTCTGCCGCCTGCGGTTGCTGTTCCTGATTTTTCAGTTTCATTTTTTCCATTTTCTCGTCTGTTTTCTGTTCCACATTGTTTTCTTCCGCATTTTCTCTTTTCACCTCCTCCGCAACCTGCTGTTCCTCAGCCTCCGTTTCAGCATTTTCTTTTTTCACCTCTTCCGCAGTCTGCTGTTCCTCAGTCTCCGTTTCAGCATTTTCTCTTTTCACCTCTTCCGTAGTCTGCTGTTCCTCAGTCTCCGTTTCAGCATTTTCTCTTTTCACCTCCTCCGCAGCCTGCTGTTCCTCAGTCTCCGTCCCGGCATTTTCCTTTTTCGCCTCCTCTGTAGTCTGCTGTTCCTCAGCTTGCTGGTACGCCGATGTATCCACCTTGTGCGGAGCGAGCAGTTCTGCATTTGCCGCAGGGTCTCTCAGCAGGTCCTTGATAACCGGAAGCAGTGCTTCCACCATGTCCGCTGCCACCCTGTAGAAACCGAATCTTGTCGGTTCCTTGCACTGGCGGTAGAAATTCTTGAAGAAATTATCTATCGCATCCCCGTGGCGGTCAAAGCGCAAAAACTCCTGCGAGTGTTCCGCCTTTGCCTGTGCCCTCTTAGGATAGCCCCTGGCATCCAGTCCGGCAACCACACTGATTTCGCCCGTCTTCTCATCGCGGACGACCAGTACATTCTCTTGCTTTTTCTTTTTCTGTTCCATTGATTGATTTTTTTATTGTTTGATGATAGTCCCGCCGGTATTCCCGTGCAGGTCTGTTTATCTTTTCGCCTTCGTTTCACGTGTGCTTTTCAGTCCCGGTTTGCATCAGGCTCGCCCTCAGCTTTCCGTTTACATCCGGTTCACCATCCACTTCCGGTTTCTCTTTTCGCCTCCGTTTCACGTGTGCTTGTCAGTCCCGGTATTCCTTCTGCCTCCTTTTTTCCCTTTCGCCGTTTTGCCCGGAGCTTTCTTTCCCGTTCCTTCCTTCACTTTCAGCAACTTTTTGCCGTCCAGCGTCACCTCTTCCATGTTCCGGCTGATAAACTCCAGCACGTCCGATTCCTTGTAGTAGGTCTTGCGGCTGATTTTCTGGTAGCGCAGTCCGTATTCGCTGCGGAACCGCTGTAGCGACCGTTTGCTCGTTCTCAGCATCTCGCACAGGTCCTGATTATCATACAGCCGTTCTCCGTCCATGTACTTCACGCCCGCCGCTTCCTTGTTTATCAGTACCGATATGATGCTGTCCAGCCGGTCAATCCGTTCCATGAGGCGCTTCATCCATTCCTCGAACATTTCCTTACCAATCCCTTCCATCATCCGCCTCCTTTCTTGTCATCAGGTAGTTATGCTTGAACTCCTCCAGCGTCTTGGGATTGCAGTGTACGATTTTCCGTCTCACGCATTCCTCCAGATCCGTCAGTCTGTACCGGCATTTGCTTCTCACCATCATGTAGGGAATAGTCTTGTCCTTGCGCATCCGTTGCAGTGTCCTCGTGCTGATTTTCAGCAGGTCCGCCGCCTCCTCGCTCGTCAGCAGGATTTCCGCTTCTTCCTTCGGCACGTTGTCTTTCTTGAAAACATAGTCCGCTATACGGTCTATCTTCTCCATCATCGTTTTCACGACCTCGTTGTCCATTGTTACTATTTCCATATTATTCCGTATTGGTTACGCTGCAAAGGTGCGCAACTCCGTGCAGGCACAATCCATAGTATTTCCATAGTAGGGAATGATTTTCCCGAAATTTCCTGTAATTCTTTCCACAAGTGCCCTGTTTCTTCACATACGGGCACAAAAAAAAGGCGGCTCCGCCCGGCATGAAGCACGGATGAAGCCGCCTAATCGGTCAGTCATTAAATATGTAATAGAATCAAGCTACACTGTTTTCCCCAGAAACACTCCGATAACCGACAATGCTCCCAGTTGTTTCATCTTTCGTTGCAGCTGTCTGAAGCTCTCCCCGGTCGTGAGTACATCATCCAGCAGGACAACATTCTTTCCTCTGATATACCGCCGTGTGAATTGCAGGTTCCGCAATATGTCTTTATCCTTTCCCTTTCCTTTCAGCTGCTTGCGGTCTTCCTCTATCCAGATGGCCTTGAAACCGTCCGTAATGCCCAGCCATTCCGACAGGTAATAGCACACTACCGGAAAGCGTTTCCGCTGTCTTTCCCTCGTCGATGCGGGTATAGGTATCAGTACCGTGTCTTCCTTCGTACCGTTGAACCCCGCATGTTTCAGACACAGTACCAGTATCCGTGCGACCAGCTCGCCGCAGTGTCCTCCTTCCTTGAAACGGAAAATCAGGTTGCTTACCCGTTTCTGGTGTTCGTCCGTCTTTTCAATTTTCGTTGGGTAATAGTCATGCAGGTAGTGGCACCTGCATCCGTCTATAAGAACTTCTCCCTTGAACATCGTTTCGTACGGATAGAAGTCCATTTTCTTCTCCCTTTCAAACGTGAAGTTCAGCACATCCCTCATCATGGCATTCCATTCCTTCGACCTGCCCAGCGAGTACCATCCCGCATGTTTCCCGGCTTCCATCAGGCACATGCCGATTTCCATCGCCTCGCTGAACCGCTGGTGCGAGACGATGTACCACCCGTGTTTCCGGCACAGGCCGGCAAACTCCTTCATGTCAGTAGTCAGGAAGTACATCATGCCTTCCTCTTTGATGACTACCGTCAGTTCCGACTTCGGTTTCTCCCGGCAAAACAAGCTTTCGCTGTATTCCACTCCGTGCCATACCGACTCCGTGCATTCCTCATCGCAGAACTGCACTTCCACCTCTTCAAGCAGGTCAAATTCCTCCACCATACCGTTTCTATCTTTAATTACAGGTTTAAGATGGAGATAAGTTACACATTATTATCGGTTTACAGATAAGTATGTTTTGCAGTTTCACATTTTTTAGCTTATACAAACACGTGTCGGGACAGCCTCCTGCAAAAAAGACTGCCCCGACACGCATATCCGTCATATCCGGCGGTTTCAGTTCAAGCCCTTTCTCTTTTCACCGGTCATACAGAGAATGACCGTATTCTTTTTTGCCTCAAATGACTCCGCCAGCCTCCGTGCCGCCCATTTTCTGAACGCCTCGCACTTCAGTCCTTTCATGCGGAATCCCAGTGCGACGATAGTCTTCAATCCGTAAAGGTCAGTGCTGCAATTTTTTCCGTTATAGATGAAATGTTCCACTCGTACATCCGTGTATTCGTCAAAATCCCCTGTTTTTGCCAGAGATTTCAGTCCGGCATTCACTGACTGTACGAACACATCGTATGCCCGTGCGATGTCACATTTCGAAAGCCATACTTCTCCGTTCTTGTCCGTTTCTATTTTCACGGCAACCCTTTCCGGAGCATTGCGGTCATATTCGATTTCAAAATTTCCAATCTTTATCATAGCATATCTTTTGTTCTTACCGTTAATCAGGAATGTTTGAAACAAGAACAACCAATCGTCTATATTACATTACTCTTCAATGCAACATCTTCTATACTGGTAAGTTTACTTGCTAAAACCTTCATATCTTCACGTATCTTTTCATTAGTTATACGTAGGCTCGGCAAACAACGCCTTTCCGCTTTACAGCGGTAGGTTTTCGTTTGCCTGCCCCCGAACCGTACTTACACGTCTCCATGTATACGGCTCTCCATCTGTAACATCATCTTACTTGACACATCTCTGGATTTTTGCGTTACACTCCGCACATACAACCAAAGTCTTTCTGTGCATGTAGAGCATTTTGCGTTCCCAGTCATTTTTACCTTTTAACTCTTTGAGTGTGCGGACATGGTGCATTACCACTTCTCCGTGCTTGCCACATAGTTCGCACGTTTTTGTTGTAAGCCTTTCTATCAGACTCAACGATGGCGTTTTGAACATGTACGGCAGATTGTCACTTGGGGCTGTTTCACAATCCGTTTTACGGGCATACCCCTCATTATAGAATACCCTGTACTTGGTTTCTCCTCCCTTGTTTACAAAAGGCACTGCAAAGAGATTGTCCTTGCGGTATCTTTCAATGACTTTTCTCACTGACATATTCAGCTTTTGAGCAAGAGTTTTGTACATGGAGAACTTCATAATACAGCCGAAAGAGCGTCCCAAAGCCGATGCATTGTTTGCTATTGAGTAATAGTTGTAGAACCCTCGTATTTCGGTATTAAACTGAGATACAATCTCGTGCGCTTCATTGTCAATCATATAAGTCCTGCCTTTTGACACCCATGTCTCCTTGCCGTGTTTGGTGACAACTTTCATGGCTTCGAGGCTGAGCAGCTTGTTCTTGATTACTTCTCTTGAAACGTGCAATATCACGTTCCCATTGAAGTATCTGCGCACTGTTCCGTTACTGTTTCTCTTTGTGGCATAGTCTTTACGGACATATATTTCGTAACCCAAAAATTTTGCGCTGTCTTGTGCATTTGTAATCAAAGTCTTTTCCTGTGACATCTCCAGTCTTAACTTTTCCTGCATAAACTTAGTGATGTCAGCTTTGATTCTCTCACATTCGTTTTTCGTTCCGATAACTCCGATAAGGAAATCATCGGCATAGCGCACGTATTTCAACCTGCGAAAGTTTACATCCATATCATTGCCACTTGGCATTGTAAGTATCAGCTTCTGCTTTTCGTGCAGTTCTTCTACCATCCTTGTTCTTACGTTTACATCCTCTACTTCATTTATCCTACGTTTTAGGTAGTGTACTCTGCTGTTGAGTTTGCAAATATCCTTGTTGCGGCTTCTTGCTGTCCCTTTATTGAATTTGTTGGCATATTCATCCATGTACTTATCGAACTTGTCTAGGTATATGTTTGCCAAAATAGGGCTTATGATACCACCTTGCGGTGTCCCTGAATAAGTCTTGTTGAATTGCCACTCTTCCATGTACCCTGCATTGAGGAATTTCCGTATCAGACGAAGAAATCTGTCGTCTGCTATTCTGCCTTTCATTATTTCTATCAGCACATTATGGTCTATGTTGTCAAAGAAGCCTTTTATATCTCCCTCAATGAACCATTTTGCACCGTTGAAATTGTTTTGTAGACTTTTCAGTGCTGTGTGGCAGCTTCGGTTGGGTCTGAAACCGTGCGATGTCCACTCAAAGTGTCCCTCATATATGGCTTCAAGCACCATTCTTACTACCTCTTGAACCAATTTGTCTTCAAAAGACGGTATTCCTAGCGGACGCATCTTCCCATTCTTTTTCGGAATGTAAGTTCTCTTTGCAGGATTGGGACTATAAGTCTCATCCTTTATACTCTCTATGAGTTTGTTTATCCTGTCAATGCTCATTTCATCCTCAGTTTTGCCATCTGTGCCGGGTGTCATGTTGCCCGGCTTTGCACACATACGTTGGTAGGCGACAAAGAACATCTGTTCATTGAATAGAATACGGTAAAGCCTTTCGTATTTATACTCGGGCTCATTGCTGTGTCCAGCTAAAATGTTTAATACTTGCTCTGGATTTCTCATACGTCTCTCACGTTTTCCGTTGTTTGTATTAAAGTTACAGACTACTTCCCTTCGCCATGTACAAGGCTTTCCCTTGCTCGGACTACTACGGAAGTTCCGTTACCATATCGGATATTCAAAAGCTTTCTTTATAGCTGTTTGTTCCAGCGTTCCGACTTAGGTAATCCCCAGTTAGTTCTCTTAATAACTATTAGCACGACATACTGTCGGATGCGACTTTCGTTCTTGTCCGCTTATTGCGGCTGTGTCATAGTCGGTTCTTTATGCTCTGCACTAACGCACAAAATAGGCAGAGTACTATGAAACAACGTATGTATAATAGTCTTCCGTTGTTGCAAGATTTGGTACCACTGAACTATCATTCAACCAATCAAGGCTTCATCCTTATGTATGTCTTTTCGTCTTGCCCCTCAGTCGCCACCTGACTATTAGTGGACTTGGAGCTTTAATCAGTATGCTACACTCCCCATCGGGTTTCCCCTTTGGATAAACTGATTGACGATAGGATTATATCGAACCCAATCCTAACTTCTTGCTAAAGAAGTATTTATTAAGCGACCATTCTGGGCGCACGCGCGTATATTTGGGTAGTCTTTATATTCGTATGTCCTAATAATTTAGATACCGTTTCAATCGGCACACCTTTAGACAATGTGGTTGTTGTCGCAAATGTGTGTCTTGCCAGGTGAAAGGTAATATTTTTTTTAATTCCACACAAATCAGCAATCTCTTTCAGGTAAGAGTTTGCTTTCTGATTGCTCAATACAGGTAACACACGATTGTTTTTTAACTTTCCTTCGTATTTTTCCAATATCGCCAGCGGAATTTTCAGAAGTGGAAGGTTTACCGGAGTGGCAGTTTTCTGACGATGTAGCTTCAACCATTTGCTACCGTCAAATGATGTACAAATGTTTTCTTTTTTCAGGTTATAAACATCAATGTAAGCAAGCCCCGTAAAGCACGAGAATATAAATATGTCCCGTACCTGTTCCAGCCTTTGTGACTGAAAATCCTTTTTCAGAATGCGTTCCAATTCTTCTTCCGTCAGATAACCGCGGTCCACAGCTTTCATGTGGATATGATAATTGGCAAACGGGTCAACTGTTATCCATCCGTTATTTTTGGCTATTAAAACAATTTTACGGAATATCTGCATGAACTTTCCTGTCGTGTTTTCATTACATCGGCTCACTGTTCTTAGATAGAACTCAAAATCTGTCACAAACTTATGGTCTATTTCCCGAAGCGCTATATCTGATATTCTATATTTTACTTTCATGAACTCTTCCAACCGCCTGTAAGTTCGGTCATATTTCACAAGAGTAGCAGGAGCTTTACTGATGCCGCAAAGTTTTTCTGCATCCTCATTGTGTTGTTTGAAAAGCTCCAGTAAGGTCTGTTGCTTCACCTCATATCCGAGAAAAGCGTTTCTTACCTTCTCGGCAGTCACAAAGGAATCCCTTGATTCTATATAGCGGTAGTGGTTGTTCAATGCGGTACGTATGTCATCAAGCATGTTGTTCACCTGCCTTGCTTTCGCTCCGTTCCCTGACAAACGTCCCAGTTTGGTGTCCCACAGACGAGGCTCCACATCCAGTTTTGAACTGAATTGTGACATTTCCCCGTTTACGGTGATACGAATCATAATGCTCGCCTTACCTTCTTTGTTCACGTAGTTCTTTCTCAGATAGAAGAGAATTTTGAATGTACTTTTGCTCATAACTGTATCTGTTTTATATCCTTCGTTACAATCGTTACACAATGTCACAAAGGAAAGGTTATTAATTGAATTATGAGCAGACAAAATTGAGACAACAGCGGACAAATCAGTGAGTTAGCATGAAAATCGTTACAATAATCAGACGGCAATTTTTCTGTAACGATTTGGTAACGGAACTTTGTCCGAAGTGGGCTATTTGATGTCCTTGGATTGGCACTTGCAATCGAGTAGGAGGAAAACGAAGTAGTTTTCTTCCTACTTTCGTTTTCCGACCTCTCACACCACCGTACGTGCCGTTCGGCATACGGCGGTTCTTTACTATGGATGCCTTTCGTATTCTTCGAAAGACACTTCCACGACATCTTCTTCAACCATCCATTTGTAGGTCTGCGCTCCTTTATACCCTTCGGATTCCGTCCTATCTCTTTAAAGGTAGCCCAATACTTCTGTTTTGGTTTTATGCATTCGTTCCAACAAACGGTAGTTTTCAGTTATGCCGTTTAAATAAAGTTTGGTCCTTCCCTATAGGCATACATGCCTTGGGTACTACGACCTCTGCTGACTTCTCACGGCAAGCTTTACTCCATCATGGTACTTCGAATCATTCATCCTCACCATATGTCCGTGAGACCTCCTCGGATAAGGGTATTAACTTTCAATCTTATGTCTGCTCCATTTACACTAACCGTCCCGAATAGCTATAGGGCTTTAGTTTGTTTCGCAACCTTACCCACGGTCATATGCCTTATATGAAGTTTCTGTTCGTCAGACCAGATGTTTGCCGCCAGCTTCTTTCAGATTCCAACTCGCGATGGACACCCTTGCTTTTGGCTGTATGATTCCCGCTATTAGGGCTCATTGGGGACTTGCACCCGTTAGCTAATACTCATGCCGAGCATACGAATACAAAAAAGTCCACAATTCATTGAAATTGTGGACTTTGTCGCTTTCAGACTCTCAGTTGTCCTTGAGTCTCAGCGGTGCGTACGGGACTCGAACCCGTGACCCCATGCGTGACAGGCATGTATTCTAACCAACTGAACTAACGCACCATTATTTTTATTCTTAATTTTGCTATCTCTCTCGATTGCGGTTGCAAAGGTAGTACATTTTCCTTAATCTGCAATAGTTTGCTTGTAAATTCTTTATTTTTTCTCACCAACAGACATGCTTAAAAGCCTAAATATTGCACATTTTAGAGAAAACTTGTTACAACCAGATGCATACAATGAACTTTTTGTCAGAAATATTAGGAAGTTCACAATATTTCGTTACTTTTGCAAAAATACAAATAAAATAAAAGAATGAATGTAGCTATCATAAAATACAATGCTGGCAATATATTTTCCGTAGATTATGCCCTACGCCGTCTGGGAATAACTCCTGTCATAACAGCAGACAAGGAATTGCTGCTAAAGGCAGACAAGATTATTTTTCCTGGAGTAGGAGAAGCACGCAATACCATGCAATATTTACGGGATAATCAACTTGACAGACTTATAAAAGAACTGAAACAACCTGTATTGGGAATTTGTCTGGGCATGCAGCTGATGTGTAAACATTCGGAAGAAGGAAATGTAGACTGTCTGGGTATATTTGATGCTGAAGTAAAACGTTTCCAACCTCTAAAACATGAGGACAAAATTCCACACATGGGATGGAATACAATTTCACATACCAATAGTGATCTGTTCCGGGGGTTCAACCGCGAAGAATATGTCTACTTCGTACATAGTTACTACGTTCCTCTGAACGACTGCACGGCTGCTCAGACAGACTACATTCTGCCTTACAGTTCTGCATTGCATAAAGATAACTTTTATGCAACACAGTTTCATCCTGAGAAAAGTGGTAAAAACGGAGAAAGAATTCTCACAAATTTTCTCGATTTATAAACATTGTTCTCCAACGATATAAATAATATTATGATAGAATTTATTCCTGCCATAGATATCATTGACGGAAAATGTGTACGTCTTTCACAAGGTAAGTATGACTCACAAAAGGTATATAACGAAAATCCGGTAGAAGTTGCCAAGGAATTCGAAGCTTACGGAATAAGCCGCTTGCATGTAGTCGATCTGGATGGAGCAGCTTCACATCATGTAGTAAATTATCGAGTTCTTGACAGAATTGCAAGTCAGACATCTTTGATAATCGATTTCGGAGGAGGTGTAAAAAGTGATGAAGATCTTGTCATTGCTTTCGACAACGGAGCTCAGATGGTTACATTGGGAAGCATAGCCGTAAAACAACCCGAATTATTTTGCCAGTGGTTAGAAAAATATGGTGAAGAGAAAATAATACTCGGAGCCGATGTAAAAGACAACAAGATAGCTATTAGCGGATGGAAGGAAGAGAGTACTCAAGAACTAATGCCGTTTCTTAAAAACTATATAGAAAAAGGTATCAACAAAGTGCTCTGTACTGACATTAGCCGCGATGGAATGCTGGAAGGTCCCTCTACTCCACTTTACAAAGATATTATGGCTGCCTTTCCCGATATACATCTGATAGCAAGCGGAGGCGTAAGCAATATTGATGATATTCTGAAGCTACACGAATCAGGTATACCTGCTGTAGTTGTAGGAAAGGCTTTGTACGAAGGTAAAATTTCACTGAGAGAGTTAAGCCGTTATCTTTAAATAAAATAGTACAATATATATGTTAGCAAAACGAATTATCCCATGTCTGGATATCAAAGACGGACAAACCGTAAAGGGAACGAATTTTGTAAATCTCCGACAAGCCGGTGATCCTGTAGAGCTAGGAAAGATATACAGCGAACAAGGGGCTGACGAACTGGTATATCTGGATATAACAGCCAGTCACGAAGGACGAAAAACCTTTACCGACCTGGTAAAACGTATTGCCGCACATATCAGCATACCTTTCACGGTGGGAGGAGGCATCCATGAATTAAGCGATGTAGATTGTCTGCTCAGCGCCGGAGCTGATAAAATCTCCATCAATTCTTCGGCTATCCGCAATCCACAGTTGATAGATGACATAGCCTCTCACTTTGGCTCTCAAGTATGCGTAGTAGCAATCGACGCCAAGCAAACAGCAGACGGGTGGAAATGTTACCTGAACGGCGGCAGGAAAGAAACGGACCGGAATCTTTTTGAATGGGCTCGGGAAGCCAATGAACGCGGAGCAGGAGAAATATTGTTCACAAGTATGGACCATGATGGAGTAAAAAACGGTTACGCCAATGATGCCCTGTCCCAACTGAGCCAAATACTGACCATTCCCGTCATCGCTTCGGGAGGAGCAGGAAGCAAGGAGCACTTTAGAGATGCTTTTACTATCGGAAAAGCGGATGCAGCACTAGCCGCCAGCGTTTTTCATTTCGGTGAGATTCCTATTCCCGAATTAAAAGCATACCTTTGCAAAGAAGGAATCAACGTTAGAGTTTAACTTTAAAATATATAAAATATGGATTTAGATTTTGAGAAGATGAACGGACTTGTTCCTGCCATCATTCAAGATAATTATACCCAAAAGGTACTGATGCTGGGATTCATGAATGAAGAAGCATACAATAAAACAGTGGAAACTGGAAAAGTCACATTCTTTAGCCGCACCAAAAACAGATTATGGACAAAAGGTGAAGAAAGCGGTAATTTCCTGCATGTAGTTTCCATTGCGGCCGACTGCGACAATGACACGCTGCTGATAAAGGTAAATCCTGCAGGACCAGTTTGTCATACAGGAGCAGATACTTGTTGGGGTGAAAAGAACGAACAGGATATTATGTTCCTGAAAGAGTTGCAAGACTTCATCGACAAACGTCATGAAGAAATGCCTGAGAAATCTTATACGACAAGTCTTTTCAAATCGGGAGTCAACAAAATGGCTCAGAAAGTAGGCGAAGAAGCAGTAGAAACAATCATCGAAGCATGCAACGGAACAGACGAACGCCTGATTTATGAAGGAGCCGACTTGCTTTATCACCTTATCGTACTGCTGACATCGAAAGGTTACCGCATTGAAGATTTAGCACGCGAATTAAAAGAACGCCACAGCGAAAACTGGAAGAAACATTGATTTTATGGAAGACCAACCACTCATAAGTTATAAAAATGTAGATATCAACCAGCAGGAGCTAGGCATACTGAACAATGTAAACTTTGAACTGAAAAAAGGTGAGTTCGTCTACCTGATAGGAAAAGTGGGTACCGGTAAGTCGACTTTCCTGAAAACCATATACGGTGAACTGGATATATGCGAAGGAGAAGCAACTGTATTGGGTTACGATATGCGTACCATCAAGCAAAAAAATATTGCCAGCCTACGACGGAAACTGGGCATCGTATTTCAGGATTTCCAGCTTCTGACCGACCGTACTGTATACGATAATCTGGATTTCGTACTGCGTGCTACAGGCTGGAAGCAATTTTCAGAAAGAGAAAGTCGCATTGAAGAAGTATTACGTCTGGTAGGCATGGAAAACAAAGGCTACAAGATGCCAAATGAACTCTCAGGCGGCGAACAGCAGCGTATCGTCATAGCACGTGCAATATTGAACAAGCCTGAAATAATCCTGGCTGATGAACCTACCGGAAACCTGGATGTAGAGACAGGCAGAAACATCGTCAAATTGCTTCAGGAAATATGTACACAGGGTACGGCTATCATCATGACAACCCACAACCTGAACCTTTTAAGCGAGTTTCCAGGAAAAGTATACTGTTGCGGACAACATCAGTTGCGCGAAGCAAGTGAATACTAAAAAAGACAAATTGTTAGAGATTTTATTATCATTATTAAAAAGAACCATAAAATATTCGTATCTTTGCGCCCAAAAGAAAGAGTATTTTATAGAACAATTAAAATTCGAAACTAGAAATGAAAGTCTTAAAGTTTGGAGGAACATCAGTAGGCTCTGCACAGAGAATGAAAGATGTTGCCAAATTAATTACTGATGGCGAGCAGAAAATAGTAGTATTGTCTGCAATGTCGGGTACAACCAACACACTGGTTGAAATTTCGGATTATCTATACAAGAAAAATCCCGAAGGAGCAAACGAAGTAGTCAATAAGCTGGAAGCAAAATATAAACAGCATATTGATGAACTTTTCTCTACCGAAGAGTATAAACAGAAGACTCTGGAGTTCGTAAAATCGGTATTCGACTACATCCGATCTTTCACAAAGGATATATTTACACTGTTCGAAGAAAAAGTTATTCTTGCACAGGGAGAAATCATTTCTACCAACATGGTAACTAATTATCTCTGCGAACAAGGCGTGAAAGCGGTTTTGATTCCGGCTTTGGAATTTATGCGCACAGACAAAAACAGCGAACCCGACTTAAACTACATCCGCGAGAAATTGGCTTTACAGCTTGAAGCAAATCCTGGACAGGAAATATATATTACACAAGGATTTATCTGCCGCAATGCTTACGGAGAAATAGACAACTTGCAACGTGGAGGTAGTGATTATACTGCTTCTCTTATCGGTGCAGCTGTAAACGCTTCAGAAATCCAGATATGGACTGATATTGACGGAATGCACGATAATGATCCGCGCGTGGTAGACAAAACTTCTCCGGTACGTCAGCTTCACTTCGAAGAAGCTGCAGAACTGGCATACTTCGGAGCTAAGATTCTGCACCCGACTTGTGTGCAACCTGCCAAATATGCTAATATTCCGGTACGTCTGCTCAACACAATGGAACCAAGTGCACCGGGTACACTTATCTCAAACGAAACTGAAAAAGGTAAGATTAAAGCTGTTGCAGCAAAAGACAATATCACTGCTATCAAGATCAAGTCAAGCCGTATGTTACTGGCTCACGGTTTCTTGCGTAAAGTATTCGAAATTTTCGAAAGCTACCAGACACCCATCGATATGGTTTGTACCTCTGAAGTAGGTGTATCGATGTCTATTGACAATACCAAACATCTGAATGAAATCGTAAACGACCTGAAGAAATATGGTACTGTAACCGTAGACCATGACATGTGTATCGTTTGCGTTGTGGGAGATCTGGAATGGGAAAATATCGGATTTGAAGCAAAAGCTATCCAGGCAATGCGTAACATTCCTGTACGTATGATTTCGTTTGGAGGAAGCAATTACAACATTTCGTTCCTGATTCGAGAATCGGATAAGAAGACAGCACTGCAATCATTAAGCGACGTTTTATTTAATAATAAATAATCATCAAAAGAAAACGGATGATACGGTTATATTCGAATCGCATCGTCCGTTTTTTTTACAACTTAATTCTTTACAGTATATGAAAGGAACATTTCCCATCAATAAATTCCGCGAACTGGAAACCCCGTTTTATTATTATGATGCAAACCTGCTGAGAGATACGTTAAACGTAATCCGTACAGAGGCTGCCAAATACAATAAGTTTTGTGTGCACTATGCAATTAAAGCTAATGCTAATCCAAAGGTGTTGAGCATTATCCGTGAGCATGGACTGGGAGCAGACTGTGTAAGTGGAGGTGAAATTGCAGCAGCAATCAAAGCAGGATTCCCAGCAAGCAAAATTGTGTATGCAGGAGTCGGGAAAACCGACCGTGAAATAAACCTGGGACTAGATCACGACATTTTCTGCTTTAATGTAGAGTCTGTTCCAGAACTGGAAGTAATCAACGAACTGGCAGCAGCAAAAGGAAAAATTGCCCGAGTAGCTTTCCGCATCAATCCGGATGTCGGCGCACATACCCATGCCAATATTACCACCGGACTTGCAGAGAACAAGTTTGGTATCAGCATGCAAGACATGGATAAGGTGATAGACCGTGCACTCGAAATGAACAATGTGAAGTTTGTAGGCTTGCACTTCCATATCGGTTCACAAATTCTGGATATGGGAGACTTTGTAGCTCTGTGTAATCGCATAAACGATTTGCAGGAAAAACTTTACGCACGCCAGATCATCGTAGAACATATCAATGTCGGTGGTGGACTTGGTATAGACTATGCTCATCCGAACCGCCAGCCTATCCCCGACTTTGCTGATTATTTCGCTACTTATCATAAACATCTGAAGCTGCGTCCGCAACAGACATTACACTTCGAATTGGGACGTTCTGTAGTAGGTCAGTGCGGAAGTCTTATCACTAAAGTTATCTACGTAAAACAGGGAACAAACAAACAGTTTGCTATTGTCGATGGAGGTATGACCGACCTTATCCGTCCGGCTCTCTACCAGGCTTATCATAAGATAGAGAACATTACTTCCGAAGAACCGAACGAAACTTATGATGTAGTAGGTCCTATCTGTGAATCATCTGATGTTTTCGGCAAAGCTATCGACCTGAACCGTGTGAAACGAGGCGATCTTATCGCACTCCGTTCTGCCGGAGCTTACGGTGAAATTATGGCTTCAGGCTATAACTGCCGCACATTGCCTCAGGGATACACTTCCGACGAATTGATTTAAGAAAACGGAAGGTAACTAAGAAAAAAGTTTATATTCTTTATAAAAAACTGCATACTAACCCAGGTATGCAGCCGTTTTTACCCCTTCATACGCTGACTGGTATGAAGGGGTAAAATTTTATACAGCCATAGAAAGACGTTTTTCAGGGCATAATATCAGAAATCCAACTACTTTTATTAATTTTGCAACCTAAAACGTATAAAAACAAACATTTAAAAACGATATAGAAAAATGGAATTAGCAAGTAAGTACAATCCCGCTGATGTGGAAGGGAAATGGTACCAGTATTGGCTGGACAATAAACTTTTCAGTTCTAAACCCGACGGACGCCAACCGTATACCGTCGTGATTCCGCCGCCAAACGTAACCGGAGTGCTCCACATGGGACACATGCTTAACAATACCATTCAGGATATTCTGGTACGCCGCGCCCGTATGACTGGCAAAAATGCCTGCTGGGTTCCGGGAACAGACCACGCTTCTATTGCAACAGAAGCTAAAGTAGTAAACAAACTGGCTCAACAGGGTATAAAGAAAACCGACCTTACCCGCGAAGAGTTCTTGAAACACGCATGGGCATGGACCGAAGAACACGGAGGCATTATCTTGAAGCAGCTCCGTAAACTGGGTGCTTCATGCGATTGGGACCGCACTGCTTTCACAATGGATGAAAAACGTAGCGAAAGTGTTATTAAAGTTTTCGCTGACTTATACAATAAAGGGTTGATTTACCGCGGTGTACGTATGGTAAACTGGGACCCGAAAGCTTTGACTGCCCTCAGCGATGAAGAAGTTATTTACAAAGAAGAACACAGTAAACTTTTCTATCTGCGCTACAAAGTAGAAGGCGATCCGGAAGGCAGATATGCAGTAGTAGCTACTACACGTCCTGAAACAATTATGGGTGATACTGCAATGTGTATCAATCCAAACGACCCGAAAAACCAGTGGCTGAAAGGTAAGAAAGTAATCGTTCCGCTGGTTGGACGTGTCATTCCGGTTATCGAAGATGACTATGTAGACATTGAGTTTGGTACCGGTTGTCTGAAAGTAACTCCGGCACACGATGTAAACGACTATATGCTGGGAGAAAAATACAACCTGCCTTCTATCGATATTTTCAACGACAACGGAACTATCAGCGAAGCTGCTGGTATGTACGTAGGCATGGATCGCTTTGATGTTCGTGAACAGATTGAAAAAGACCTGGCTGCTGCCGACTTGCTGGAAAAGGTAGAAGCTTACACCAATAAGGTAGGTTTCTCTGAACGCACCAACGTAGCTATCGAGCCGAAACTTTCTATGCAGTGGTTCCTGCGCATGCAGCACTTTGCAGACATGGCTTTGCCTCCTGTAATGAACGACGAACTGAAGTTCTACCCTGCTAAATATAAAAATACATATCGCAACTGGTTGGAAAACATCAAAGACTGGTGTATCAGCCGTCAGTTGTGGTGGGGTCACCGTATTCCGGCTTATTACTTGCCAGAAGGTGGCTTTGTAGTAGCCGAAACTCCTGAAAAGGCTTTGGAACTGGCTAAAGAAAAAACCGGCAACCAAAATCTGAAAGTAGAAGACTTGCGTCAGGATGACGACTGTCTGGATACTTGGTTCTCTTCATGGTTGTGGCCTATCTCACTCTTCGACGGTATCAACAATCCGGGTAATGAAGAAATCAAATACTACTATCCTACCTCCGACCTGGTAACTGGTCCGGATATCATTTTCTTCTGGGTAGCACGTATGATTATGGCCGGCTATGAATACATGGGCGATATGCCGTTTAAGAATGTATATTTCACCGGTATCGTACGCGATAAGATTGGACGCAAGATGTCAAAATCATTGGGTAACTCACCCGATCCGCTGGATTTGATAGAGCAATATGGTGCTGACGGTGTACGTATGGGAATGATGCTTTCTGCACCTGCCGGAAACGATATCTTGTTCGACGATGCACTGTGTGAACAAGGACGTAACTTCAACAACAAGATATGGAATGCTTTCCGTCTGGTAAAAGGCTGGCAAGTAGCCGACATCGAACAGCCGGAATATGCTAAGCTGGCAACCGAATGGTTCGATAACCTGCTGGTTAAGGTTTCTGCCGAAATGGACGACTTGTTTAGCAAATATCGTTTGAGCGAAGCGCTGATGCTGGTTTACAAACTGTTCTGGGATGAATTCTCAAGCTGGTATCTGGAAATGGTAAAACCTGCATACGGTCAGCCTATCGACAAAAAGACATACGAATCTACATTACATTTCTTCGATGTTCTGTTGCGTCAGCTTCATCCGTTTATGCCATTCATTACAGAAGAATTGTGGCAGCATATTTACGATCGCAAACCGGGAGAAAGTATCATGGTTGCTCAGCTGGAAACTTTCTGCGGTCGTGACTTACAGGCAGCCAACGAACTTTGCAATGCATTCGATCAGCTGAAAGAAATCATTTCAGGTATCCGCAACATCCGCTTGCAGAAAAACATTGCACAGAAAGAAGTACTCGAAATGCTCGTACTTGGAGAAAACACTCAGCTGATGGCATATGCAGAGGTTGTGAAGAAGATGGCAAACCTCTCTGCTGTAACTGTAGTAGAAAGTAAGCCAGAAGGTGCTGCTTCATTCATGGTAGGTACAACAGAATACTTCATACCGCTGGGTAATCTTATCGACGTAGAAGAAGAACTGAAGAAGCTGGAAGCAGACCTGAAGTATCAGGAAGGATTCTTACAGAGCGTATTGAAGAAACTGAACAATGAAAAATTTGTAAGCAAGGCACCGGCAAACGTTATTGAAATGGAACGTAAAAAACAAGCTGATGCTGAAACTAAGATTGCCGCATTGAAAGAAAGCATTGCTGCACTGAAAAAGTAAATTAAATACCCTCTATAATAAACTTGAAGCAGGAATACATCAAACCTGCTTCAAGTTTTTTTATTCCCCATTCATTTCCTCAGATAAACTCCTTTCAGCATACTGCTATAAAATAAATTCCAGCCATAAACTCCTGTATAATCAGAATTTTGGATATATTTGTGAAAACGAATAACCCCAAACTTTTAAGCATGAAAGCAAGTTTATTTTATACAGGCCTTATTTCTCTGTGTTCCATGATATTCTCCTCCTGTGGCGTAGGAATACCTATTCAGAACAAAGCACCTCAGAATAACGATACATATACTATAAGTTACCTGTTCGAACACGATGGAGTAAAAGTTTACCGTTTTTATGACATGGGAAATTATGTATACTTTACCACAAAAGGCGAAGTAACCAGCATAAACAATGACTCGACAGCCCAACGGACCATCGTCGTACCCAAAGATAATCTGATAATAGCACCTAAAGAAACGGGAAAATAAAAATCTCTCAGAATTAGCGCTGATGACTGAGCTTGACAATTTCTCCCAGTTCAGGAAGCAGAACGGGCATATCTCGCTTACGAGCTTCTGCTGCAAAGACATGAGGAGGATCGAACAAAGGCTCGTCTGAAAGATCGAACGTACCGTAATGCATCGGTACGGTGATACGGGCATTCATATCTGTCGAAGCTGTAAGTGCATCATAGGGTGATATATGATTAGGCTTCATAAACCAACGCGGCTTATACGCACCTATTCCTATCATGCAATAATCGATATGTGGAAACAGTTCCGGAAGTTCGCTGAAATGACGGGCATATCCTGTATCACCACTGTTGTAGATTGTAATACCATCGGCTTCTATCATAAAAGCCCCCCACAACCGTTCTCCCCCATCGTTTACTCCACGCTTGCTCCAATGCTGTGCCGGCAGAAACGTCAATCGCAAGTCGCCATCACGATGCTGTTGATACCACGCAGCCTCAATCACTTCCATTGTCGGGAACCAGCTCTTTATCAAAGCACCCGTACCAATACCACAAAACAGTTTCATCTGCGGATTATCGGCAAAAAGACGAGCCACACTCGGTTTGTCCAAATGATCGAAATGATCGTGGCTGATAAGCAGATAATCAATATTAGTAAATATGGAAGGATTGGCAGGAAACTGGCTTCTACGCTTTACGAAAGGAATACTTCCATATACAGGATCTATCATAAAACGCTTTCCTCCTACCTGCAGGAAAAAAGAGTTATGACCAAGCCATATCAATGTATTACCCACTACAGCATCCAAAGAACGAAGAAAATGAACCTTCGGATTCCATTTTATCGTTCTTTTTTCCTTACGCTGCGGATTGGGGGAAAAACGCCATTTAAGCACACTACCCATTCCCGGACGCCAGCGATGCTGACGATTGAAAAACTTCCCCTTAACAATTGGATTTCCTCTCCAACGGGGATTAATCGTATGCAGACGCTCATTTTTACGAAAGGTAATGCGCTCCCCCATAGTATTAAATTTGATAAGTCACCGATATTTTTTCTAGAAGCAGATAGATTTACTGATTATTTTTCCAGCAAATCTTTCAAGAAGGCATCCAGTTCTTCATCAAGTCCTTTCAACAACTCATCGCTTAGCAATAAAGTGTCCTCATCGTCTATAAGCAAAAGTTCCGAAACAGTTTCCTTTTCTTCATCTACTAGTACAAACGAATAAGGCTTCATCAGGCAAAGCTTGTCCAGACCTTTTTCATTTTTCAATGCTGTAACTTCCGCACGGAGCAATGGCTCGACTTCTGTATAAAAGTCTTCTCCATCATAATCCACCCATTCAGCAATAACGGCACGTGCCAGTTCTTCATCATCATCGTTGAAGACAACTAGTTCTCCGCTATCTTGTTTTGGCTGCAAATGAATATCTGTTACTACCGAACTATCATTTTTCACAGCATATCTGCTGAGAGCTTCTTCCAGAGCAGAAGCTATAGAAGCGTGCGACTGTTCACTAATGTTCATCATGTTTATCGAATTTTATTACCTCAAATGTACAAAAAAAATCTTTCGCGCAACAGATAATACTAGAATTTGTTTCCAAAACGGCCCATTTGGGCATTTAAATAAGGAAAATCTTTCGACCTTTCTGCCAACTGTGCGGCATAAAACTTCCACACTGCTTCTTCGTCTGACCCGGCAGTTACTCGTTTTTCAACCTCTTTCATCCATTTTTCAGCTTGAGGTAAGTCACCTTGCATTTCAGAAGCCAAAGCCAGATTAAAAGCTGACTTTATTTTCAGCTTATTCGATTTGCTATGATCGAACAGTGATTTCCATAAATCGTATGCACCCTGCCAGTCGTTTTCTCTTACACAAACAGCTGCATCACGCATTTCTACACAACCACCGTCATAATATATACGTTCTGTTTGTTTCCAGTAAGGCACCAGCATCTGGGTAAGCATATATGCAGCATATGAAGCTGCTTCCTCCTGCATCTGCCTGTCTGAAGGAGCCAAGCCTGCATCCCACTGCAAACTGTCTGTTTTAGCAATCACCTGTATCGGTCTTTCACGCTCCGGTAGATAAATGCTTAAAACAGGAGTAACTTTTGCTTTAATAACCGGCCATGATGCAGCAATCCCCGGATAAACAAGTTCATCACGCTCAGTCTGGATACCGACCTGATCCAATGAAAAAATAAGGTCAGCATCAAGTTCACCAGCGAGTTGCTGCACTTCTTTCTGAGTAAGAATCCGTCTACCTGCAAAATGAGTATCATTTAAAGCCGAATCACAAATCATCACCTGATTAAAATATTTGGAATCGGCCAATGAAGAAGCCAGCATTTCTGCCGATTTCTTACCATTTCCATTCATTTCTCCCAATGTCAGCAAAGTCCTTTTGGCTTCTGGAGTAGCAGGCATATTATTAACGACCGCAACATTTCTAACTCGTTCGGGAAAATTCACTGTAGCCGGACACAACTGATCGAACGTCAAAGTTTGTATCGAACTACACGATGCAAGGCAGCACATCAGTGCAACAGCACACAAAGTATATATTTTCATCATAGTCTATTTAAATAAAACTCTAACGAAACAAAGCTATAAAAAAGAATTTAAACGAAAAAATTTAGATACACATATTAAGATTTGTAACATCACTCATTAACAGATGACATTCAATACCAATAAACAAAAAAAATTCATCATCTTTTCAAGAAAACATCGTGATATTTTATTTTTTTCTGTACAAACTTTCATCATTTTTGTACAAATAAATAAGCATTTATCAGCACCAAAGAAAAATATTGTAGAGAGTATAAAGAAAAAAAGAATGTCATCCCACGAGTTCACACCCGAAGAATGACATTCTCAAACTTTATTTATTTCTCAGTCAAAACTTACACTTTATCACGTCCGTGGCAGTTTTTGTACTTCAAGCCACTACCGCAAGGACAAGGATCATTACGACCTACTGTTTTTTCAGCACGATATGGTTCCTGTTTTGCTTCGCGTGTATCACGTCCGGCTGCAGCCTGCTGGTCTGGATCATTCAAATCCTGCTTTTCTTCACGATACTGCTGACGAGGGCGTTCTGGTTCCGGAGCAGCTTCACGCACTTGCTGTGGTTCCTGAACAGGTATCTGTCCGCGCATCAAGATAGAAATCGTATTATTGTTGATCTTGCCAACCATATTATCGAACAAAGTAACAGATTCAAGCTTGAAAATCAACAGCGGATCCTTCTGTTCGTAGCTTGCGTTCTGTACAGAATGTTTCAATTCATCCAGTTCACGCAGATTTTCCTTCCATGCATCATCAATAGTGTGAAGCAAAATAGCTTTTTCAAAAGCCTTCACGATAGCCTTAGATTCTGTTTCGTATGCTTCTTTCAAGTTTACAGAAATATTATACATACGCTTGCCATCGGTGATAGGAATCATAATGTTTTCATACATATGTCCCTGTGCTTCGTACACTTGCTTAATTACCGGATTAGCTATAGCAGCCATACGTTCCGTTTTACGCTTAAACAATGTCATAGCTTCCTGGAAAGTCTGTTCTGCCAAATCCTCTTTCTTCTTGTTACGGAAGTCTTCTTCACTGAACGGAGTCTCCATAGCCAGTGTCTGAAGAATTTCCATCTTCACATCTTCGTAATCAGGTTGTTCAACAGCATTGACACAACGATCCCAAATCATGTCGACAATATCCATACCGATACGTTCACCCATCAAAGCATGACGACGCTTCGTGTAAACTACGGTACGTTGCTTATTCATCACATCATCGTATTCAAGCAGACGCTTACGGATACCGAAGTTATTTTCTTCCACTTTCTTCTGGGCACGTTCGATGGATTTGGAAATCATGCTGTGTTCGATCATTTCTCCTTCCTTGAATCCCATCTTATCCATCCAGTTAGCAAGACGATCGGAAGCAAACAAACGCATCAAATCATCTTCCAAAGATACAAAGAATACAGAAGAGCCCGGGTCACCCTGACGTCCTGCACGACCACGCAACTGACGGTCTACACGACGTGATTCATGACGTTCTGTACCAATGATAGCCAAACCTCCGGCAGCTTTAACTTCCGGACTCAACTTAATATCAGTACCACGACCTGCCATGTTAGTAGCGATAGTTACAGTCGAACTCTGACCAGCCTTCGCTACAATGTCAGCTTCTTTCTGATGCAACTTCGCATTCAGGACATTATGTTGAATCTTACGCAAAGTAAGCATCTTACTCAACATTTCAGAAATTTCGACTGAAGTAGTACCTACCAGTACTGGACGTCCTGCCTGAACCATCTTTTCGATTTCTTCGATGACCGCTTTATATTTTTCACGCTTAGTCTTATATACACGGTCGTTCATGTCAATACGTGCAATCGGACGGTTAGTCGGAATTACCACAACATCCAGTTTATAGATATCCCAGAACTCTCCTGCTTCTGTTTCAGCAGTACCGGTCATACCAGAAAGTTTGTGATACATACGGAAGTAGTTCTGCAAGGTGATAGTAGCGAATGTCTGAGTAGCAGCTTCAATCTTAACACCTTCTTTCGCTTCTACAGCCTGATGCAAACCGTCACTCCAACGACGACCATCCATAATACGTCCTGTCTGTTCGTCAACGATCTTAACCTGTCCGTCCATTACAACGTAGTCAGTATCCTTTTCGAACATGGTATATGCTTTCAACAGCTGGTTGATGGTGTGAACACGTTCTGACTTAATAGCAAAGTTAGTAAGCAGTTCGTCTTTCTTTGCAAGCTTTTCTTCATCGCTCAGTCCTGTTTCATTTTCCAAAGCAGAAAGTTGTCCTGCAATATCAGGCAAAACGAAAAGAGTAGGATCCTGCGAATTACCAGTAATCAAATCAACACCCTTATCTGTCAAATCTACACTCTTCAGTTTTTCGTCGATTACGAAGTACAACGGCTCTACCGCTTCCGGCATACGCTTGTTGTTCTGTTCCATGTAGATTTCCTCTGTCTTCAACATACCAGCCTTGATACCCGGCTCACTCAGGTATTTAATAAGTGGCTTATTCTTAGGTAATGCTTTATGGCTACGGAACAGAGCAAGGAAACCGGCCTCTACATCTTCTTTCTTATCAGAAGCAATCAGACGTTTTGCATCAGCAAGATATTGAGTAGCCAATTTACGCTGTGCCTCTACCAGACGTTCTACCAGCGGACGAAGTACTTCGAACAACTGTTCATCGCCCTTAGGAACAGGACCTGAAATAATCAACGGAGTACGTGCATCATCAATCAATACAGAGTCCACCTCATCGACAATTGCGTAATTGTGCTTACGCTGTACAAGATCTCTAGGGCTGACAGCCATATTATCACGCAAGTAGTCGAAACCAAATTCATTATTTGTACCAAATGTAATATCTGCCATGTAAGCACGACGACGAGCCTCAGAGTTAGGCTGGTGCTTATCAATGCAGTCTACGCTCAAACCATGGAACATATAAAGCGGTCCCATCCATTCAGAGTCACGCTTAGCCAAATAATCGTTCACTGTGACTACATGTACACCATTTCCTGTCAATGCATTTAAGAATACCGGAAGAGTAGCTACCAATGTCTTACCTTCACCGGTTGCCATTTCAGCAATTTTTCCCTGGTGCAAAACTACACCACCAAACAGCTGTACATCGTAATGAACCATGTTCCAGGTCATTTCATTACCACCTGCAACCCAATGATTCTTCCAAATAGCCTTATCACCTTCTATACGAACGAAGTCTTTGCCCTGAGCAGCCAGATTACGGTCCATTTCAGTAGCAGTTACTTCTATTTCTTCGTTCTCACTCAAACGACGTGCTGTATCTTTCACTATTGCAAAAGCAGTAGGAAGCACATCATTCAAAGCTTTTTCATATTTTTCAAGAACTTCTTTTTCCAGCTTGTCTATCTGTGAGAAGATAGGCTCACGCTTTTCAATATCTGTAGTTTCGATAGTAGCTTTCAGCTCTTCTATCTTCTTGTTTTCTTCAACAGCTGATTCTTTGATATACTTTTTCAGCTCCTCTGTTTTCGCACGTAATTCATCGTGACTCAACTTAGCAATCTCCGGATAGACTTCTTTTACTTTATTCACCCACGGCTGAATTTCTTTCATATCGCGAGTAGCCTTATTACCAAAAAGTTTGCTTATAAATTCATTAAATCCCATTGTATATTGTTATTTTTATTATTTCTAATTGATTTATTTATTCGGTATTCCGACGCACAAAGATAACTAATTTACTGATTTTCTTTGTTGTCTGAGTATATAATTTATTTACGGATGCCCGTCAGAGGGGCAGCTGTTGCAGCATTGGGGGCCCGAATGCGCATAAAATGAGCTATTGTAGGAGCAATAGTCGCCATTTTCACCGGAGTGTAAAGGATTTCCGGCTTTATGTTATTACCGATAAAAATCAAAGGAGCAGACGAGTAGTTGTCGCGCACCACCTTCGTAACTTGAGAATACTCATCCACAACAGACCATCCTGGCATTACTTCTATATAAATATCACCAGAAAGATGCGGATTGAAAGTATTTCTGATCTTATCAATACGAGGGGTCCATGCACCAAGCAACAAACGTTGTGAAGAATAAGCAGAACGAACTCCACTCATCTGTACAATAAAGTCGGAAGAGCGGTTTAATATCTCTGTAAGATTCAGCTTTTTATCTTCAATAAGTTTATGATTCAAATAAATCTGACGATCATAGTAAGTCTCAACATACTGTCCCGGCCCATAAATAGCCATGAGATACATATTCAACAAAGCCCCACAGCGCTTGATATGAAACTCTCCGCCAGGTATCTTATATTGTTCAGGGTCTTTAGGGTCAACGTCAGTATAACCAGTAGATGTTATAAAAAACAACGTATTGTTCAGCCCTACTTTACGGTCTATTAAATCCAACAAGTCACCTATGCTGTTATCCAAACGAACATACATGTCCTGAATTTCCATAGCATACTCTGCGTTGGACATATGAGCATAATTTCCTGCGTAATATGACAATGTAAGCAAGTCAGGAACATTATCTTTCCCGACATTAGTATATGTCAGACAAGCATCAACCAGTTTGTTTACCTCGTCATTTGCATAAGGACTGGTTTTGAACTTTTTATATTTTTCAGTTCGCTCATCAGAAAAATCATGCTTGAAAGTAAGCTGCTTTGCATCAGAAGTGACATATTTATAAGACGTAACAGGCAGATAAGGCCCCCATACAAGATTCCCGATGCGAAAATCCAAACCGTCGCGGTCATTATATGTAGTCACCCACTCCGGAAACGAGCCGTAATAAGTAGAGCCACTCCACTTTCCTGTTTCATCATTCAACCAAAAAGCCCCTTTAGCAGCATGCCCGGCTGCCAACACAGCCATTTCTCGGGTAGGAGCAATAGAGTATACCTCTGCATTTCCACAAGTAGCTACCATCAGCTCATCTGATAAAGTTGAAACCAACAAATGCTGAGGTGAAGTGCTTTCAGAAGTATATACTCCCATATAAGCAGGATCATCCACACTTTTTATAATACGTAAAGAAGCACGGTCCATCCAACGGTTACCGACAACTCCATTATAATAAGGAGTAGTACCTGTATATATAGAAGCTACAGCCGAAGAACGATCTATATTTATAAAATCATATTCTGCATTGCAATAAACTCTCCCCTCTCTCATCAAACGCTTAAAACCCCTTTCACCATATAAAGCCGAGAAAGCTTCAATATAGTCAGAACGAAGTTGATCTATGGTTAAGCCCACAACCAACCTCGGCACAGCAGGAGTCGTTTGTGCCTGAAGACTTGTTATCACAAATGCCGCTATCAGCGATGTTAATATACGTTCTTTCATTACTTTTTATTCCAAACTAATACATGGCTTGCAGAAGTCACTAGCAAACCGAGTGCCAAAGGTAATACTGTTAAATTAAATTCTTGCCCACAAAATGGAAGAATGGTTATAAAAAGTGTTAAATACACCATATTTCCGACATGATAATAGTCTTTCTTGCGTTTTACAGCCTTATAAACCATAAAAGGAAGATACAACAAGGGAATCGGATTGAATAAAATAAGCAGCCAGTTAGAACCTACAGTTGGGTGAACTGAAAAGAAAAACAAGAATGCAATGATACATCCAGCCAATCCTTGAAGTCCATAAAGCACAATATCCCATCCCCACCAGATTCGTTGAGTTTTCCATTGCCCCCATGCCATCACCACACATAATGCTAAAAACAAAGCTCCACACATCAACGGTGATAAAATAAAACCCGGTTGAACTTCCTCTGGTTCAACATCCACAATTTTAGTTTCATCAAGAATCAAAGGACGACGAGTACCTCCAGCATCTACTATATAAGCATTCGAAGCATAATATTTCATATAAAAAGGAGAGAACATCTGCTGACGTTTATTTATCTCCTTATCAGCTTCTGCCCCTAAACATAAGTCAATACCAAATTCATTCCACGGAGAACCGGCAGTAAATTCATGTACAATACTACGATAACTCTTGCCCGACAGAGAATCAGGATAAACGACCTTTCCTTCTATACATTCCTCTATCTTGTCACGTGCACGAGTAGTACAATTATCATAGAAATAGTTATAACGGTATATACGATTCTCAGGTAAATAATTATTTTCCAGAATCGTTAGCAAACGTTCCTTTTCCGATTGAGTCAAGTTTAGCACTTGCTGGTAGACAGAAGACCCACGCATTGCATATTCTGCTTCAAAATAAGAATAAGGAGTAATGCCCAACTGGTAATCTGTTTCGCCGGCAACAAAACGGAAAATAAAATTTGGTGTATTAAAGCTAAACATTCCATAATTGAATGCAACATCTATACGCCGCGTATAATTTTCATAGCGTATAGCCGTATGTCCAAATAAAGAATATATTTCGGTTCCAGGAGCACAAGTCAGCAAGCTAAAACGAATACTATCCGTACTTTGACTCTGCACAGAAAAAGCCACTCCCATAAACAAACAAAAGATGAAATATTTAAGCCTTGACATAAATTTCAGTAAAATAAAACCCAATTTTTTACAACATTTATTCTGTTTCGGGCACAAAAATACGGCTAATTATTGATAACTTCTGAATAAAATCATCGTTTTATTACTATACCTATTCATTTTTTACTTTACTTTGCAGCATAATAACAGAATAAAGAAGTGAATTTAGTAATCGATATAGGTAATACAGTAGCCAAGCTTGCTGTATTCGACAAGGAAGAAGTGGTAGAGGTTCTGAGAGGATCAAACCACTCTTTAGACTGTTTGACAATGCTGTGCAATAAATATCCCATTGAAAAAGGGATTATAGCCTCCGTTATTACTTTAAGTAACACAATACGCAAGCAACTGGCAAAACAATCAGTACCCTTTCTTGAATTAACCTATCGCACTCCGGTTCCGATAGAAAATTTATACAAAACACCGGAAACTCTAGGCATGGACCGACTGGCTGCCGTAGTTGGCGCCAATTACCTTTGCCCAAACAGAGATCTGCTAGTTATTGATGCAGGAACAGCCCTGACGTATGAATTCATCGACGCAAAAGGACGTTATTGGGGAGGAAACATTTCACCGGGTATATATACTCGCTTCAAGGCCTTGAACGCGTGCTGCGACAAACTTCCTTTAATAGAGAAAGGAGGAGATTTACCCGAATTCGGATACAGCACCGAAACTGCTATACGAGCCGGTGTAATTAAAGGAATGGAGTTCGAAATAAGCGGTTACATAACGCTAATGCAAAAGAAATATCCTGACCTTTTGGTTTTTTTAACTGGCGGAGATAAATTTTCTTTTGATACAAACTTAAAAAGTATCATCTTTGCAGATAGATTTTTAGTATTGAAAGGTTTAAACAGAATTTTAAATTACAATGTTAAATAAGAAAGCACTAATCGGCACTCTGATGCTTGCCGGCTCTTTATCGGCTTTAGCTCAGTCTAGCATTAATTCTCCCTATACACGATATGGATTGGGAGAACTGTCTGACCGAGGTTTTGCCAATAATGCCGCTATGGGAGGAGTTGGCTATGCGCTCCGAAATAGCGGACATATCAATATGTTAAATCCGGCATCGTTCACAGCTGTAGATTCCCTCTCATTCATGTTTGATGTAGGCATGAGCCTTAAAAGTTCAAACTTTCAGGAAAATGGAATAAAGAATAATGCCAAAAACTCTAGTTTTGACTATATTGCAATGCAGTTCCGATTGCACCCAAGACTAGGTATGGCAATTGCTTTCACCCCATATTCTACTTTAGGTTATAATTTTACAACTACACAACCAGTAGAAGGTGCTGAAGATGTAACAGCTACAAATCTTTTCTATGGTGACGGAGGTTTGCAACAAATAACTGGAGGATTAGGCTTTAAAGTGCTTGATAATCTTTCTATCGGTGTGAATGCCGGATATATCTATGGAACATTGCAATATCAGTCAACCAAAGGTTTTAGTGTAAGCAGTGACCAGACTAATGTATATAATAATATAAAGGTGAACAGCTACGTCGCTGACTTTGGTTTACAATATACTCAGAAGATTAACAAGTCTGACAAGTTGACGCTCGGATTGGTTTATGGATTAGGACATACACTCAACTCCACTGATACTAGAGGTATACAAGTAACAGACAACTCCAGTTACTCTTCTGTAAACGAACATGTAATCAATGATTCATATGGTATTCCTCATACCTTTGGTGCAGGTTTGGCATATAACCATGCTCAAAGCCTTACCTTTGGAGTTGATTACTCTCTCGAAAAATGGTCGAAAGTAAAATATGAAAATTCGACAGATGCATATAATGATCGCAGTAAAATAGCAGCAGGTGTAGAATACTTGCCCAATCCTATAGGAAGAAGTTATCTGAAACGTATACGTTATCGCGCAGGAGGTTACTACAAGAGCTCATATCTGAAACTCCCCCAATGCGACGGACCTTCTGAATATGGAATCAGTGCAGGATTTGGTCTTCCTCTCCAATTATTCCAGCGGAATACCATCTTAAATGTGACAGGTCAATATGTTCATGTTACTCCATCTGTTCCAAATATGCTGTCAGAAAACCGTTTTGTCATAAAAATCGGTCTGACATTCAATGAACATTGGTTCATGAAGTGGAAAGTTAACTAACAAAATAACTAAATTTATATACGATGAAAATGAAGATGTTTACAATGTTGGCTGCGCTTTCATTGAGCGCAACAGCAGTTTTCGCTCAAAAAGGAGTGGAAGATGGTTCTCGTTTTGGACATGGAGAAGACAGCCTCCGTTGCCTCCAGAACATCAGTATTTATACTGAATATGTAAAAACAAACAACTTCAAGGATGCATATACTCCTTGGAAAGCTGTATTCACAGAAGCGCCATTGGCACAGGTAGGAACTTATACAAACGGTGCAAAAATTCTTCGTGCCTTGATTGCTGAATCTAAAGATGCTGCTCAGCAAAAAACTTATCTGAATGAGTTAATGACCGTACACGATCAACGTATCAAATATCTTGACCAACTGAATGGTCTGGTACGTACTCCGACCACAAAAGGATCTATTTTGGGTATGAAAGCTCACGACATGATTGTATTTTCAGGCAAGAATCTCGACGTGAACAGTGCTTATAGCATTGAAAAAGAAGCCGTTGATCTGGAAAAAGAAAATGCAGACTATTTCATGTTCCAAGATATGATGGACTTGTCTTTGCGCAAGCTGAAAGCTGATACAAACCACAAAGAAAATTTCATTCAGGATTATCTGGCTGTTTCAGGTTATGCTGATGCTGCATATAAAGCAACTAAATCAGAAAAGACTAAAAAGCTTTTAAAAACAGCAAAAGACAACGTAGATGCTTACTTCATCAATAGTGGTACTGCTACTTGTGAAGACATGCAGTCTATCTATGGTCCGAAGGTTGCACAGAATAAATCAAATCTGGATTATTTGAAACAGGTTATCGCTGTAATGCAGATATTGAAATGTACAAACGAAGAAGCTTACTTCGAAGCATCTGAAGCAGCTCACGCTATCGAACCGGCAGCAGCAACAGCTTTGGGATGTGGTTACATGTATTACAAGAAAGGTGACATCGATAAGAGTGTAGGCTATTTCGATCAAGCTATTGAATTGGAACAAGATCCAATGGAAAAAGCAGAAAACTGCTACAAGGCAGCAGTTGCTATTATGAGCCAGAAATTATATGGCAAAGCAAGACAGTATGCAAACAAAGCTCTTTCTCTTAACGCTAACATGGGTAAAGCTTATATCTTGATTGCTCAGATGTATGCAGCAAGTCCAAACTGGGGCGATGAAGCAGCTTTGAATAAATGTACTTACTTTGCAGCAATCGACAAATTGCAACGCGCAAAGAGCGTAGATCCAAGTGTTGCAGAAGAAGCTAACAAACTGATCGGTAGCTATTCAGCATATACTCCGAAAGATGAAGACTTGTTCTTCCTGGGTCTGAAGAAAGGTGATTCAGTAACTATCGGTGGATGGATTGGTGAAACAACAACTATCAGATAATAACTTTATATGTCATATAGAGTGACCAATAAAAAACATATAATGATTTTAAACATAACAGTTGCCATTTGGGTAACTGTTATGTTTATTTTATTGCCTGCATGTAGCAAAAAGAAAGAATTGGCAGAAGCTGTCAGCAAAGAAGACTCTCTACCAGACATGCGTACTACCGGAGTTACAACATTTATATCCGACTCTGGTATGATCCGTTATAAAATTATTACAGCCGAATGGCTGATTTTCAGTGAAGTTGATACGCCATTTTGGGCGTTCGAAAAAGGTATTTATCTAGAAAAGTTCGATACCCTTTTTCATATCGATGCTAGCATAAAGGCAGACACTGCCTATTACTATGAACCAAAGAAGTTATGGGAACTTCGCAGCAATGTACACATCCGCAGTCAGCGCGGTGATAAATTTGATACCCAACTGATGTATTGGGATCAGGGGAAGGAAAGAATATATTCCGACCAATTCATACGTATCGAACAACCTGACAAGGTTCTGACAGGATATGGATTCGAATCCAACCAGCAAATGACAGAATATCAGATATTCAATAATACAGGAATTTTTACAGTAGAAGATACAACACCTGCCGATACGACCAAGAACTAGAAAAAGATGTACCAATTTATATATGGGACTTATTATAAAACTACTTATATCAATGATTTTTTCTGCATTCTTTTCAGGAATGGAGATAGCCTTTGTTTCTTCTAACAAGTTACGGTTCGAAATGGAAAAAGGAAGTGGTATGCAAGCACGTATTTTATCCATTTTTTATCGGAACCCGAATAATTTTATCTCTACCATGCTAGTAGGGAACAACATAGCACTTGTTGTTTACGGAATCTGGATGGCACAACTGATAGAGCAATACATCTTGATAAATATCATCAGCAACCAAGCCATGCTGGTTACAATAGAAACTCTGATTTCTACAGCCATCATCCTCGTTACAGGAGAATTTCTTCCCAAAACACTATTCAAAATAAGCCCTAACAGTACCCTGCGTATATTTGCAGTGCCAACATTTATCTGTTATCTTATTTTGTATCCTATCAGCCGTTTTGCATCCTTCCTTTCTACTTGTTTCCTTTATTTTACTGGGACAAAAATCAATAAGGAAACCAAGGAAAAAGCTTTCACGAAAATAGATCTGGATTATTTCATACAAAGCAGTATCGAAAAGGTACAAGATCAGGATGCAATAGACACCGAAATAAAGATTTTTCAAAACGCCCTCGACTTTTCGAATATTCGAGTACGCGACTGCATGGTTCCACGAACTGAAATTATTGCAGTAGAAATGAACGCAACACTTGATGAACTAAAAGCAGAGTTCATAGAACATGGCATAAGTAAAGTAATTGTATATAAAGAAGATATAGACAATGTCATCGGCTATATACACTCATCTGAAATGTTCAAACCACTTACCGACTGGCGCAAGCATATACGTACCATACCTATCATACCAGAAACAATGAGTGCGCATAAGCTGATGAAACAGCTTATGCAGCAGAAACGTTCATTGGCAATAGTCGTAGACGAATTCGGAGGAACATCCGGATTGGTTTCTATGGAGGATCTGGTAGAACAAATATTCGGTGACATAGAGGATGAACATGATACAAACTCTAGTATTGCTAAGAATATTGGGGAAAATGAATATATTTTCTCCGGTCGTTTGGAAATAGAAAAAGCCAATGAAGAATTTGGATTAAAATTACCGGAAAGCGATGAATACCAAACAATAGGCGGACTTATTTTACACGAATACCAAAGTTTCCCTAAAGTACACGAAACTATAACAATAGGAGAATTTCAATTTAAAATTATAAAAGTTACAGCTACAAAAATTGAGTTAGTCAAGCTAAAAGTCACCAAATAAGTAAGCTAAAACGTCTTAAAATAAAAAATTTTCAGTAAAAAAGAGCCTACTAAGCACATTTTTTGTATCTTCGTGCGCTAAAGACAAAAAGAGAAAAAACAATAAACAAAAAATAATAACTTTAAATGGCAACTTTACAAACAATCAGAAGCAAAGGACCTCTTTTGGTCATTGTAATCGGTCTTGCCCTATTTGCATTTATTGCAGGTGATGCTTGGAAAATACTTCAGCCACATCAGGGAAAACAAGACGCCGGAGAAGTAAATGGAAACACACTCTCTGCACAAGATTATCAAAAAATGGTAGACGAATTCAGTGAAGTAATCAAACTGACTAACGGACTGAATTCATTAAGCGAAGATCAGCTGACTAATATCAAGGATCAAGTTTGGAACACATATGTAACAAACGAACTGATAGCTGCTGAAGCAAAAAAACTGGGTCTTAAAGTAACAGATAAAGAGCTTCAGGCAATCATCGACGAAGGAACAAACCCACTGTTGATGCAGACTCCGTTCCGTAATCCTCAGACTGGCGCTTTCGACAAAGATATGTTGAAGAAATTCTTGGTAGATTACGCTAATCTGGATGCAAGCAAAATGCCTGCACAATATGTAGAATATTACCAGACAATGGGTAATTTCTGGAAATTCGTTGAAAGAACATTGAAACAATCTGTTCTTGCTGAAAAATACCAGAATCTGATTGCTAAATCATTGATTTCAAACCCGGTAGCAGCAGAAGATGTTTTCAACGGACGTACAGCACAGTCAGACTTGCTTTTAGCAGGAATTCCTTATTCTAGTATCAGCGACTCTACAATTACTGTTTCTAATGATGACATCAAAAAATTGTATGAAGAAAAGAAAGAATCATTTAAACAGCCTGTAGAAACACGTGATATCAAATTTATCGATGTACGCGTTGTGCCTTCAGAAGCAGACCGTCAGGAAGTTCAGAAAGAAGTAACAGAATACAGCAGTCAGCTGATCACTACAACCAACGACTATACTGCATTTATCCGTTCAACAGGTTCTGTTATTCCATTTGCAGACGTACCTGTAAACAAAACAGTATTGCCTTCAGATGTTGCAAGCCGTTTAGACTCTACTTCTGTTAATGAAGTTTACGGTCCTTATTACAATCAGGCAGATGACTCTTACAATGCATTTAAAATCATTGCTAAGACAACAGCTCCAGATTCAATCCAGTTCCGTCAGATTCAGGTATATGCTGATACAGAAGCTAAGACAGCAAGTTTGGCAGACAGCATCTACAATGCACTGAAAGAAGGAGCTGATTTTGCAGAGTTGGCTAAAAAATATGGTCAGACAGGAGAAGCAAATTGGGTAAATGCACAAAGCTGGGAAGGTGCTGCATTAGACGCAGAAAATGCAACATTCATCAACAAACTGATTTCTCAGCCTGTAAATGAACTTGCTAATGTCAAAGTTGGTCAGGCAAATCTTATCTTGCAGGTAATGAACAAAAAGGCTATGAAGGATAAATATAAAGTAGCTGTTATAAAATGTCCTGTTGAATTCAGCAAAGAGACATATAACAATGCTTACAATAAATTCAGCCAGTTCGTTGCTCAGAACACAACTATTGAAAATCTCGAAAAGAATGCAGAAGAAGCTGGTTACAGCCTTACTCCACGTTCTAACTTCCGCAGCGATGAACACTATGTAGGTGGTGTAAAATCTACTCGTGAAGCTTTGAAATGGGTATTTGATGCAAAACCAGGTGAAGTTTCTCCTCTGTATGAATGCGGTGAAAACGACCACCTGCTGGTAGTTGCTTTGGAAGCAATCAACCCTGCTGGATACGTAAACATCAATAAAGTATCAGATATGCTGAGAAGTGAAGTTCTCCGTAACAAAAAGGCTGAACAGATTATGGGACAAATGAAAGGTTTCAATTCTTTGGCACAGGTTAAGGGAATGAAAGATGCTATCAGCGACACTGTAAAACACGTAACATTCAATGCACCTGCATTTATCTCAGTCACTCGTGCTAGTGAACCAGCCATCAGTGCTTACGCTTCTAAGACTGAGTTAAATAAGGTTTCTGCACCTATTAAGGGTAATGCCGGAGTTTACATGATTCAGGTATACAACCAAGAAAAGAGCGCTGAGAAGTTTGACGCTAAGAAAGAAGAAACTGCATTATCTAATATGGCAGCACGTTATGCAGGACAATGCATTTATGAATTGCGTGACAAAGCTGAAATTGTAGACCAACGCTATTTGTTCTTCTAAAGAAAAATCAATAAGTTTTGATTATTAATATTCTTATTACTGCCTCATATATCTTTATATGAGGCAGTTTTTTATAAAGGATATCAAAAGTCCTCCTTCCCTATACACAGCATATTTTACTGTCATAACATAAGACAGAGATACAAAATACAGTTCTCTTTCACTAGAGAGATCAAACAAGTTCAATCGGGGTATAAGAAGCTCACAAATTTGTACGAAAATAAAAAAAACATCGAGATGTTTTAATAAAAACTTCAGGTTATTTTTCCTGAAAATTAAGCAATAATTCAGGCTAAAATAGTAGATCTTACAACCCTCATAAAAGTCAATTCAATTATTGAAAGCTCTTCCATCCTTAAAGTAACTCGATCGAATAAGTTACAAGAATAATACACCTTACTTGCCACTATAGCTTGAATAACCCCGTATATAACTTATTCTTCTCCACATTACAGATTTATCAAGCTCCCTGCTCTTTTCTTAGGAAACAAATTCGTATGATCTTAAAATCAAACTTACTGGAAGTTCTTAAGGATATCTCAAGTGAACTATAGCAAACAAAACACACATAAAAAAGCAGGAAAACGGATAAGCTCCATTTTCCTGCTCTAAGAATTTTATGACACTAACAAATACTGTTTATTTACCTTTTCTGCTAAGCCAAAGCTGATTCATCTCTTCCAAAGTCTTTCCTTTGGTTTCAGGAACCCATTTCCATACAAAGAAAGCAGCAATCAAACATATCGCTCCATAGAGTGAATATGCAAAGAAAGGACTAACTTCGTACATTGCAGGGAAGGTAGAAGATACCAGATAATTGAATATCCATTGGAAAGCAACAGCAATAGCTACAGCTTTACCACGAATTGTGTTAGGAAATATTTCTGCAATCAAAACCCATGTAATCGGTCCCCATGACATCATAAAAGCAGCAGAATAAACAATGATACACAATACAGCAATCATTCCACTTACATGGAATTCATCACATGCAGCAGTTCCCAATGCTCCGATAGCCATACCAATAGAACCAATAATAAGCAATGGCTTTCTACCTAATTTCTCTACAGTAAAGATAGCAACCAGTGTAAAGGTAATGTTAACTATACCCATAATAACAGTCTGCATCATGCCATCACCTCCACCTCCAATCTTTTCAAAGATACGCGGAGCGTAATAAAGCACAGCATTAATACCGATAGCCTGCTGGAATACAGAAAGCAATATACCAATAACGATAACAGCAACACCATACGTAAAGAGCTTTTCTGTTTTTTCAGCTGTAACAGACTTAATATCTGCGAAGATTTTCTTTGCCTTTTCAGGACCATTAATACGCTCCAATACATACAATGCCTTAGAATCGTTTCCTTCCATCACCAGATAACGAGGTGTCTTAGGAACAAAAAACAATAAGATACCGAATACAGCAGCAGGATATGCTTCTGAAACGAACATCTTACGCCAGCCTTCCGATACCAGGACTTCTTCGGTCATACCATCCTTAATCATGTAATTTACAAAATACACAACCAGCATACCGAAAATCACCGCAAACTGATTACATGAAACCAGCTTACCACGAATCTCCGATGGAGCTACTTCGGCAATATACATCGGACTGATAGCAGAAGCCAGACCTACTCCTACTCCACCTAATATACGGTAGAAGTTAAATGCCAGAATCAGAGAAAATGAAGTATCTCCTTTTTCGAAGAAAATAAATTCCGGATAATACGACCCCAGTGCAGACAAAAAAAGCAGCACGGCTGATAAACGCAAAGAATTGCGTCGTCCCATACGAGAAGCGCACACTCCTGAGATCGCTCCACCAATTACACACCCGATTAAAGCACTGGAAGCTGTAACGCCATGCCAAAAAGCATTTAATCCCAAATGTTTCTGAAGAGCCTGTTCTGCTCCAGAAATTACAGCGGTATCATATCCGAAAAGAAGACCGCCTAAAATGGCCACTAAGACCAAACTAACCAAATACAAATTACTGTTTCTCACGATATTAAATTTATAGTTTTCGTACTGGCTACGAAAATACAAAATCTATTCTTTCATCGTATCTTCCGTTAAGTCTTTTTCACATTGTCAGATATATTTCTTTAGATTAGATAATAGTTTCTTAACTAATCTAAGCACCAACAAGCAACATTTGGAACTCTCACACAAAAAAATTATATTTGCTTCGGATTATTATAAAGGTAAGATAAATGAAACGAATAAACTCATTAGAGTCTCTACCAGAAAACATAGATATATTGACGGGTATTGACCTTATAGGCAACATAAAAAGGCTTTTTAAGACTCCTGCCCAGATGCCTGGATGCCTGTTCTTGTTGTGTATCCGAGGAAACTGTTCTATTACTATACATTTAAGCAAATATGAACTGAAGAAAAATTCCATAGCTATAATTTTCCCGCATCAGTTTGTACAAGTCATGGAAGAAAGCAATGACTGTCGCTTTATATTTGTCGGATTTTCAAAAAAGTTAATCCAAAGTCCTCCTTTATTCTCTCGAATGATAGAATACACCCCCTCCATTTTTGAGAAACCGGTAATAGAGCTAAGACCTGAAGTAGCAGAAATATTTTATGAATACTTCAAAGTCTTGACAAAGGCGATGAGACTGCCCAACAGTTTTATCAAGGACGAACAGGCAGATCTTATTTGCAGCCAGCTGATTATGGGATTAGGAAATATTTATAAGCAAGGAGAAAGCAACGAACGTCCGCATTATAACCGAAATCAGGAGATTGTAAAAGAGTTGGTACGCGTTGTGATAGAAAATTACAGATCGGAACGTAATATATCTTTCTATGCCGAGAAAATGCATCTTTCACCTCAGCATCTCAGCACTACCATAAAGAAAACTACGGGAAAAACGTTGACTGACATTATTTCGACTTTCGTCATACGGGATGCTCAGGCAAAACTCCGTTCTACCGAACTCACTATCCAAGAGATAGCCTATTCACTCAATTTCCCCGATATCTCATTTTTCGGGAAATATTTTAAGCGATATACAGGCATGTCGCCCAAACAATATCGGAATATGGAATAGTTGGAAAAATCCAACTATTCCTCTATAATTGTTACATCTGTGATATTCTTATTCCGTTTGCGGTGATAGAACAACAAGCGAATCAGATCGTTTACCGCATATACAATGGCTGTTACTCCCAAAACAATAAACGGAACGGTAGCTGCCTGGAACGGATTGAACAGAATAACAACACCAGATGCCAGAATCAACACAGAAACCAGATAGAAAAGAAGAGGTACCTTTACCGCTTGACGCACAGATATAAAGTTTATCAGCTGTGACAATCCTCCTAACACAAGCAGCGCTCCAAGCAAGTACATTAAGATATTTACAAAAAATTCCGGCATTATCATCAGCCAAAATCCCAATAAAGTACTTCCCAATGCAACAATAGGAAATGACCTGCGCATTTCTACATCCTTATGTCGGGAAGCAGCATAGTAAGAGAATAACCCAAACAAACCTGGTAACAAGAAAAGTACTCCTACCGTTATTACTAAATAAATAATAGCGGCTTCAGGCCATACAACTAGCAAAATTCCGATTGCCAATGCACATAAGCTACTTATCGCAGCATAATTCAATGATTTCATACACTTTTAATTTATTATCTATTACGAATATATCTTATTCTATCTATATAAACAAATAAAAACACCAATTTACCTAAAAGACTGTCACTTTTTTAAAGCAAGTCTATTCTCGTCCTTCTGATACCCCATTAACAGAACTCTTTACACTCATCAGCCAGTAAGGTAACCAGGAAATTTTATAGTTTTCTTCTGTTAAATTCATAAAAAAAGTAGTTTTTTACTTGCAAATCCGCAAATTATCTCTACTTTTGCAACATACAAACAAGTTATAGTTCACGTGTTATGAAACAAACAATGGTAAATACATTTTTCTGGTGGCACCTCTTGCAGCTTCAAAAAGTCGTAAGGGAACATCAGTCATGTGTATATATACCATAATAAATATATAGTAAAAATATAGCAAAGGGCTGTCGTACTTACGACAGCCCTTTTTGTTTTTTATCACTTTCCAACAGAATAATTTTATGAAAACTTATCAAGTAGACAAAAACGGTTTTTACGGAAACTTCGGCGGAGCATATATTCCCGAAATCCTCCATCAGTGTGTACAGAATCTGAAAAACGCATACCTGAAAGTCATGGAAACAGAAGAGTTCAAACAGGAATTCGCTCAACTTCTCCGCGACTATGTAGGACGTCCATCACCCCTGTATCTGGCAAAACGGCTTTCCGATAAATACGGATGTAAAATTTATCTGAAACGGGAAGACCTGAATCACACAGGAGCACATAAAATCAACAATGCCATCGGGCAGGTACTTCTGGCACGCCGCATGGGCAAAAAACGTATCATTGCCGAAACCGGAGCTGGCCAACATGGTGTAGCCACTGCTACTGTCTGTGCGCTAATGGATATGGAGTGTATTGTATACATGGGAAAAACCGATGTAGAGCGCCAGCACATTAACGTAGAAAAAATGAAAATGCTGGGAGCAACAGTACGCCCTGTCACTTCTGGCAACATGACATTGAAAGATGCTACAAACGAAGCAATCCGCGACTGGTGTTGCCATCCGGATGATACGTACTATCTCATTGGCTCAACCGTAGGTCCTCATCCTTATCCCGACATGGTAGCCCGCTTGCAATCTGTCATCAGTGAAGAAATAAGAAAACAACTTTCGGAGCATGAAATGCGAGATTATCCGGATTACCTGATAGCATGCGTCGGAGGAGGTAGCAACGCTGCCGGTACAATTTATCACTACATCGATGATGAACGTGTAAAAATCGTTCTGGCAGAAGCCGGTGGAAAGGGTATACACAGCGGTATGTCAGCGGCAACTATTCAGCTGGGGCGCTTAGGCATCATCCATGGTTCAAAAACATTGCTTATGCAGGACGAAGACGGACAGATTATCGAACCTTATTCCATATCTGCCGGACTAGACTATCCGGGCATTGGTCCCATGCATGCCAATCTTGCCGCACAACATCGCGCCACCGTATTGGCTATCAACGACGATGAAGCAATTAGCGCTGCCTACGAACTGACCAGACTCGAAGGAATCATTCCCGCACTAGAGTCGGCACATGCACTGGGAGCTCTCAGCAAAATCAAATTCAAGCCCAGCGATATTGTTGTCCTGACTGTTTCAGGAAGAGGTGACAAGGATATCGAAACTTATTTAGATAATCAACCCTATAATGACTAAGTCACAATTTTATAAGTTACAATACAATGAAAACATATACATATCATACAGCACATAAAGTATTGTTAGGCGATTTACATACTCCGGTAAGCACCTATCTCAAGGTACGCGATCTCTTCCCTCAAAGCGCACTCATGGAGAGTTCCGACTATCACGGAAGCGAAAACAACCGTTCGTTTATTGCCTTCAATCCGATAGCAAGCATCAGTATCAATCATGGAACAGCAACTATGAATTTCCCCGATGATACCTGCGTGGAAAAAGAACTTGGTACAAACTTTACGGCAGAAGATGCCATCAACGGTTTTCTGTCGTGCTTCAGTATAGAAGGAGAATACTCTCATTATTGCGGATTATATGGATATACCACATTCAATGCCGTACGTTACTTCGAAGACATACCGGTAAAAGACAGCCACGAACCGAAAAATGATGCCCCGGAAATACTTTACATTGTATACAAATACCTGATTGTCTTCAATGATTTCAAAAGCGAAATGGTATTGATCGAGATGCAGGACAGTCAGGAAAAAAGTCACATAGGTGAAATAGAGAAAGCTATAAACAACCGAAACTATACGACTTATGATTTTCATCCTACAGGTGAAACAACCAGTACACTGACCGATGAAGAACATAAAGCCAATATCCGCAAAGGCATAGCACACTGTATGCGGGGAGATGTCTTTCAGGTAGTTCTCTCACGGCGATTTATTCAAAAGTTTCAGGGAGACGATTTTAAGCTGTACCGTGCACTGAGAAGCATCAATCCGTCACCATATCTGTTTTATTTTGACTTCGGAGGCTTCCGTATCTTCGGTTCATCTCCAGAAACACACTGTAAAATAGAAAACGGACAGGCTACTATCGATCCGATAGCCGGAACTACCCGACGCAGTGGAGATAAAGAAACAGATAGCCAACTGACAGCTTCACTGCTTGCCGACCCGAAAGAGAATGCAGAACACGTCATGCTGGTCGATCTGGCACGAAATGACCTGAGTCGCAACTGCCACAACACACATATTGAGTTTTTCAAAGAGCCTCAATATTACAGTCATGTTATTCACCTGGTAAGTCGTGTAAGCGGAACACTCAGTAAAACGACCAATCCGGTACGTACGTTCATCGATACCTTTCCAGCCGGAACATTGAGTGGCGCTCCTAAGGTGCGTGCCATGCAACTCATCAGTGAAATAGAACCACATAATCGTGGCGTATACGGAGGATGTATCGGATTTATCGGACTAAACGGCGCGCTAAATCAGGCCATTACCATACGTACTTTTGTAAGCCGCAATAATGAGCTTTGGTTTCAGGCGGGAGGCGGCATTACAGCATTAAGCAATGAAGAGAATGAATTACAAGAAGTAAACAACAAGCTGGGAGCTTTGAAAAAAGCAATTCTTCTGGCAGAACAATTATAATCATCCGACAATGAAAATAGTTATCATAGACAATTACGACTCGTTTACCTATAATCTGAGTCACCTGATAAAAGAGCTTGGAGCAGAAGTAACAGTACTACGAAACGACTGTTTCCATATAGAAGATTTAGAGAAATTCGACAAGATAGTGCTTTCCCCAGGTCCGGGAATCCCCAGTGAAGCAGGTCTGCTGCTGGATGTCATTAAAAATTATGCCGGCCGAAAGCCTATTCTAGGAGTCTGTCTTGGTGAACAAGCCATCGGAGAAGTCTTCGGAGGCAGCCTGATAAACCTTGACACAGTATTCCACGGCATACAGAGTCCGGTAGAAATCGTTGCAGACGACTATATCTTCTGCGGATTACCCCATGAAATACCCGTCGGACGTTATCACTCGTGGGTAGTAGACACAAAAGATTTTCCCACTTGTCTGGAAATTACAGCCAGAAGTCGCGAAGGATATATCATGGCATTGCGCCACCGTCAGTATGATATCTGCGGAATACAGTTTCATCCGGAATCTATACTTACTCCCGATGGCAAACAAATGATACAAAACTGGTTAAACCACTAAAAAACAGCTACTACAATGAAAGAAATACTCATACGACTTTTTGCTCACGAAGAGCTCTCGCACGAAGAGGCATGCAACCTGATGAAAGGCATCACACGTGGCGACTACAATGAAGCGCAGATTGCTTCGCTGCTCACCGTATTCCAGATGCGTGGAGTAAAAGTAAACGAACTCACCGGATTTCGTGAGGCATTGCTGACAACACGTGTTCCGGTAGATTTCTCCGATTTCCAGCCAATAGACATTGTCGGTACAGGAGGTGACGGAAAAAATACGTTTAATATCTCTACTTGTGCCTGTTTCATCGTTGCCGGAGCCGGATATGCCGTAGCCAAACACGGAAATTACGGTGCAACCTCAGTAAGTGGAGCGAGCAACGTAATGGAACAGCACGGGGTAAAATTTACCAACGATGAAAGTAAACTGCGCCGTTCCATCGAAACATGCGGCATGGCATACCTGCATGCCCCTCTCTTCAATCCGGCCATGAAAACGGTTGCTCCGGTACGGAAAGCTCTGCAAGTACGAACATTGTTCAATCTGCTAGGTCCGCTTGTAAACCCATGTCTGCCGGCCTTTCAGCTGCTAGGTGTGGCCGATCTTCCCCAAATGCGGTTATACACCAATACCTTGCAGCGTCTGAATATCGGTTTTGCCGTAGTCAACAATCTCGACGGATATGATGAAATTTCCCTAACCGACGAATTTAAAGTCATGACCAATCGTTATGAAACAATTTACCGTCCCTCAGACCTAGGATTTACTATCTCACGAAAGGAAGAATTATACGGCGGAAGAACTCCAGAAGAAGCTGCCAGCATATTCGACAATGTCCTGCAAAACCGTGCTACAAAAGCCCAGACAGACTGTGTTCTGATAAATGCTTCGTTCGCCATACAAGCCCGCGAGCCACAAAAGCAAATAGAAGAATGCGTATCAATGGCCAGAGAATCACTGGAAAGCGGACGGGCTTGGAACACATTCTGTAAATTCGTCAGCATGAACAGCTGAAAACATCCGCACATTTTTATAAAAACATCACCATATTTTATAATAAACATCACCATGAATCAAGATATACTGACCGACATCATCGCCCATAAAAGAAAAGAAATCGCCATACAGGAAGCTGCTGTTTCGGCTTCGTTCCTCGAGAACCATATTGGAGGAACTACCGTTACACGCAGCATGAAACAAAGTCTGACAGCCTCATCCACAGGCATCATTGCCGAGTTCAAACGCAGGTCGCCATCGAAAGGATGGATAAACCGTGAAGCCGACGCATCGATCGTGCCTCACAGCTACGAACTGGCAGGAGCTGCTGCATTGTCTATTCTGACAGACGAACTGTTTTTCGGTGGGTCATTGAAAGACATTCGTAATGCCCGTCCTACGGTAAATATCCCTGTGTTGCGCAAGGACTTTATCATCAGCCGATACCAGTTACTGCAAGCCAAAGTGGCACAAGCTGACGCCGTGCTGCTAATAGCCGCAGCACTTAGCAAAGACGAATGTATGAGCTTGGCAAAAGAAGCACATGCATTACAACTGGAAGTATTACTCGAAATCCATACCGAACAAGAAACAGACTATATAAACGAATATGTCGACATGATAGGAGTAAACAACCGCAACCTGGGAACGTTTCATACCGATACGGAGAACTCCTTTCGCCTTGCAGAGAAATTTCCCAAAGATAAAGTTCTGGTTTCGGAGAGTGGCATTTCCAACCCTGAAACAGTCATCAAGCTACGTGAAGCCGGTTTCCGAGGTTTCCTTATCGGAGAGAATTTTATGAAAACCGAAAATCCCGGAAAAGCTTTAAATGAGTTTATAAACCAACTTCAATCTGCCTTATGATAGTAAAAGTATGCGGCATGCGGCAGCCTGAAAACATCAGAGCAGTGGAACAGGCAGGAGCCGACTGGATAGGATTGATCTGTTACGACCGTTCGCCCCGTTTTGTTTCATCGGTTCCTTCATATCTTCCGCAACACTCAAAACGTATAGGAGTTTTTGTCAATGAAGATTATGCAGGCATTACACATCGTGCACACGAGCTGAGCCTTGACTATCTGCAACTGCATGGCAAAGAAACACCTGAGCTATGTAAAAAGCTGCATGAAGAAGGTTTCAGACTTATCAAGGCTTTCGCCCTTCGAAAAGCATCCGATTTGGAGTGTACCTATGCATATGCTCCTTACTGTGATTATTTCCTTTTCGACACTCCCTGTCATGGATATGGAGGTTCAGGACAATCTTTCGACTGGAGTATATTGGGAAATTACAAAGGTGACACTCCTTTCCTCTTAAGCGGAGGCATACGTCCGGAAAGCTTGCCTGCCCTATCCGGTTTCCATCATCCACGCTGGACCGGCATTGACCTGAACAGTGGATTTGAAACTGCTCCGGCACAAAAAGACGCAAAGCAACTAGCTTCTTTTATCGAACAATTCAGACTATTAACCAACAAATAAAAACATATCACTATGAACCGTATTAATGAATTATTCAGTAGAAAACGCCACGATATCCTTTCTTTATATTTCTGTGCCGGAAGTCCTACACTGGAAGGAACAGCAACAGTAATCAAAACTCTGGAACAAAAGGGAATTGACATGATAGAAATAGGTATTCCGTTCAGTGATCCCATGGCAGACGGAGTCGTCATTCAGAATGCAGCTACCCAGGCTTTACGAAATGGAATGACTTTAAGAAAACTCTTCGACCAACTGAAAGAAATTCGTCAGGAAGTAAGTATTCCACTTATTCTTATGGGCTACCTGAACCCCATCATGCAATATGGTTTCGATAACTTCTGTAGAAGTTGTCAAAATTGTGGCATAGACGGCGTAATCATTCCCGACCTGCCATTTAAAGATTATGTAGAAGAATTCCGCCCTATAGCAGAACGGTATGATTTGCGCATCATCATGCTCATTACTCCCGAAACCAGTGAAGCACGGGTACGAGAAATAGACCAGCACACTGATGGGTTCATCTACATGGTTTCTTCCGCTGCTACAACTGGAGCTCAAACCAATTTCGATGAAGAAAGGCAAGCATATTTCTGCCGTATCGAGAATATGCAGCTACGTAATCCACGCATGGCAGGTTTCGGCATATCGAACAAACAAACCTACAAAACAGCTGCTTCACACGCCTCCGGATGTATTATAGGAAGTAAATTTATTACTCTTCTCGACGAAGAACATGGTAATGCAGACCGAGCAACCGAACGTTTGATGCACTTATTAGGACGACAAAATTATAAGACATCAAACCCCTAAAATGATAAAAGTGAAACCATGAAAAGGGATAATTAATTGATTTATCACATAAAAACAATCATTTTGCACGGCTCTTTCATTTAAGCTTAGATAAAGGCACATAATTCCCCCACCCACTTCTTATGGGAAGTAGGGATTTTGTTATGATTGATACCCAAAACGTTACGAATCCTCTGAAATTACAAATTATCTCATTTTTGATCCAGCATATGTATCATTGCGGTAAAGTCCAAAGAAAGTTCTCTAATAAGTTCGGCCGTTCCCTTAGCCTTGTCGGAGAGCTTTTTCCTTTTACCTTTCCATATAGAAAGTATTGCCAGTACTATCCTCTGTATCGTGTCAAGGTTTCTGGCGGACCTTGCACTATTCCGCCTGATGAAGTCCTGCCTCAGGTTGCGGTCAAGGTCCCAGTGCATGCTTTCTATTGCCCAATGCATTCTGGCTATTGTACTCAGCCGCCTGGCACTTCCGTGAAAACTGGAGACATAGAACCTCCTCTCGGAAGATTTCTGACCATCAGATTTTCTCTCCGTTGCAGTCCGTATTTCGACAACCGTCAGATTTCCATTCCACTTTTTCCTGTCCGTAATCAGGTCATTTCCACGAAAGATACGGCATACTCTGGTCTCTATTCTGCCATGTTCAAGAAAAGGGCCTTCCGAATATACATCCACAGGCTCTGCAAGTTCGACATTGTCCTCAACCCCATATCGCAGAGTTCTCTGGTTTGCCTTCAGCTCGATAAGGAAATCACCGCCTTTTTCCCGGATTTTATCTATGATGGCTTTCTGGAAGGACATGGCGTCTGCCGTAACTATGCATCCTGACACATCCACCTTGTCCAACAGTTTGGGTACGGAAGTTATCTCGTTGCTTTTTTCTTCACACATGTCCGTGGCAAGGGTGAAACCTCCTTCAAGGGAATAGGCGGATACGATGTCGGGGGTGCGTCCGTTTTCAAGTACCGTCCCTCTCATTGCCTTGCCGTCAATACAGAGGATGTCTCCGGCACAACCGACAAGCTCATCATGGAAGGTGGAGGTAAATTCAGACATCCGCTCAGACATGGCTTCATCATCAATATGTTTGAATATACGGCAGAGCGTAGGTTCAGAAGGCACACCGTCCAACAAAATTCCTAAAGAGCGGAAGCGTTTCAGATTACGCTCGCCGAATCTGATTATATCCGGTCTTGTCATACACTTGCCCAGCCGTCCGAGTATTACAAGGAGAAGAATATCTTCCAGCTTGTATTTGTAGTTTCCCTTGTCTGTCCTGCGGTAATCCGGCACTGATTTCACAAATTCTTTCAGATGTTTCATTATGCTGCCACGACGGCAGAATGCATGTTTCTTTTTTATATATTAGATATGCAAAATGTTGCATATCAGCAAAATAAATCTTATTTTCGCATAGCGAAAATTAAGGCGGAAATCAAAAAACGACCTCTGTCGCATTTGATTTCCGCCTACAAAAATAATTTTATATGAACGATAAAAAGAAACACCGGAAGCGGTGCTTCCTGCATCGCTGTGTGCAAAAATAATGGTTTTTCGGAGAATAACAAGGATTATAGAGGTTGTTTTAAATGAAAGAGCCGTGATCATTTTGTTGTTTTCTTTCCCCAACTGTTGCATGGTTAGAACTCTTTTTACTATCTTTGTGACAAATTAAGCAATATACACTAACATGATAAAGCCAGATTATCCTTCCGTTTTGCTAATCTATACCGGAGGTACGATTGGAATGATTGAAAATCCGGAAACAGGAGCACTGGAAGCCTTCAATTTTGACCAACTTCAAGAAAACGTTCCGGAACTAAAACGTTTTAATTATCGTATATCCTCTTACCAGTTCACCCCTCCTATTGACTCTTCCGATATGGAACCGGCTTTGTGGAGCAAATTAGTAAAAATCATTCATTATAATTACGATAATTTCGACGGCTTTGTCATTCTGCACGGAACGGATACCATGGCTTATACGGCATCGGCACTGAGCTTCATGCTGGAAAACTTGAGCAAACCTGTTATTCTGACCGGAAGTCAATTGCCTATCGGAGTGTTACGTACTGACGGTAAGGAAAATCTGATCACTTCCATTGAAATAGCAGCTGCCAAGTATCCGGACGGACGGGCAATAGTTCCTGAAGTGTGTATTTTCTTCGAAAATCTTCTGCTGCGAGGAAATCGTACAACCAAAATCAATGCAGAAAACTTCAATGCATTCCGTTCGTACAACTATCCCCCACTGGCTACAGCAGGTATACATATCAAGTATGAATACGACCGTATCCGGAAAGCAGACTTGAATCTTCCGATGCATCCTCATTATGTATTCGATACAAATGTGCTTATTCTCACCATATTCCCCGGCATCCAAGAAAATGTAGTAAGTAATGTTTTCCGTATACCGGGATTAAAAGCAGTGGTACTGAAAACATATGGTTCGGGAAATGCTCCGCAAAAACCTTGGTTTATCCGCTTGTTGAAAGAAGCTACCCAGCGAGGTATTGTCATTGTGAACATTTCACAGTGTCCTGCAGGTATGGTAGAAATGGCACGTTATGAAACCGGCCTTCATCTTTTAGATGCAGGTGTCATCAGTGGATTTGATGCTACTGTAGAAAGTGTCCTAACCAAACTGATGTTCCTGTTCGGACATAACCTGACCCCAAAAGAAGTACGGAACGAAATGAACCGTTCCATTGCCGGAGAATTTACGCGTCCTGAATTGTAATATTTTTGTAATACCTATTTCATCGTGGCGAAACAAAAAAGCATCACTTTTGCAGCAACTAATTATAACAAAAGCACTATGAACGATTATCGTATTCTTGTTGTAGACGATGAAGAAGACCTTTGCGAGATTCTGAAGTTCAATCTTGAGATGGAAGGGTATACGGTAGATACAGCTTATTCTGCCGAAGAAGCATTGAAACTAGACATCACACAATACAATTTGTTGCTGCTAGATGTGATGATGGGAGAAATATCTGGTTTCAAAATGGCGCGCATGTTGAAAGCTAATAAGGATACAGCCGAAATTCCTATTATTTTCATTACCGCAAAAGATACTGAAAACGATACAATCACAGGATTTAACCTGGGAGCAGATGACTATATCTCGAAACCATTCTCATTGCGTGAGGTAATCATGCGTGTGAAAGCGGTATTACGCCGCACGGCAGGTGTACAGATAAAAGAAGAAGAACAGCTTCAATACAAGGGGCTCGTTATAAATATACCTCAGAAGAAAGTCACGATAGACGGAGAGGAAACTTCGTTGACTAAAAAAGAATTTGAAATATTATTGCTGCTGCTACAAAATCAGGGACGAGTATTTTCACGCGAAGATATTCTGGCAAAAGTATGGAATGACGAAGTGTATGTACTCGATCGTACCATAGACGTAAATATCACCCGTTTACGCAAAAAGATAGGCAGCTACGGCAAATACATAGTAACCCGTTTAGGATATGGTTACTGTTTCGAATGTGAATAATTCTATAAAACTATCATGACTAAACTTTCATATCGTTTATTACCATTCAACAAACGGCTTTTTCTTTCAGTCATCACTTTGTTTCTCGCTTTTGCTGTCTGCTTTATGCTGTTTCAGTATCAGCGCGAAAAGTCATACAAAAGTGAACTGCTGAATACACAGTTGCAGAACTATAATGCGCAATTATATGATTTTATCAGCGAAAACGATAATTTCAGCGTAGATACTTTGCAACACTATGTTACTACGCATATGATTCCTAACCTGCGGGTAACACTTATCACTTCCGAAGGTGAAGTGCTTTACGACAATACCCAAAAAGAAATCAGACAGTTTAAGAATCATAGCTCGCGCAAAGAAGTACAAGATGCCCTGATGTACGGCAGTGGATATTCTATCAGCCGTTACTCAGAAAGTCTGAACGGAGAAGAATTTTTTTATTCGGCACGTTATTATCCGGCCAAACAAATAATAATACGCTCAGCCCTTCCTTACAATGTAAGTCTGAGCGAACATCTGCGTGCTGATTCCGGATTCATCTGGTTTACTATTATCATCAGTTTGATACTGATGTCTATCTTCTATCGTTTTACTCATAAACTGGGAACTTCTATCACCCAGTTGCAGCAATTTGCATTAAAGGCTGACCGAAACGAACCGATAGATCTTGATATTCTGGAATCATTCCCAAAGAATGAACTTGGAGAAATATCACAACATATCATCAAGATATATAAACGACTGCACCGGGCTAAGGAAGCACTGTATATCGAACGTGAAAAACTGATATCGCATTTACAGACATCACACGAGGGATTGGGAGTATTTACCCGCGAACGAAACGAAATTCTGGTAAATAACCTGTTTACTCAATATGCAAATACGATATCCGACCATAACCTGACTTCTACCGAAGAAGTTTTCTCCATTCCGGAACTGGCTCCTATCACGGATTTCCTGAACCGAAACGAAGGAAATTTTCATAAGGAAGAAAAAAGATTTTCACTGCATATCGACAAAAACGCACGTTCGTTTTCAGTAGAATGTATTATTTTTCAGGATCACGCCTTCGAAATTTCCATCATAGACGTGACGCAGGAAGAAGAACAGGCTCGACTGAAACGCCAGCTTACACAAAACATCGCTCATGAGCTGAAAACTCCAGTGAGCAGTATACAGGGATATCTGGAAACAATTTTGAATAACCCTAACATAACACCGGCTACCATGCATACGTTCTTGGAACGAAGTTACGCACAGAGTAACCGCCTTACTATACTTTTACGGGATATTTCTGTACTGACACGTATGGATGAAGCTCCACATCTGGTAGAAATAGAAACAGTCAACCTGAGCAAGTTGATAGAAAACATGTTGAATGAAGTTGCATTGGGATTGGAAGAAAAACAAATAAAAGTTGTAAACAAACTTCCTTTCAACCTGATACTGACCGGAAACAACTCGCTGATTTATTCTATTTTCCGTAACCTGATGGATAATGCTATTGCTTATGCCGGTACGAACATAACAGTTACAATCAACTGCTTCCGTGAAGATGAAAAATTTTATTATTTCAGCTTTTCCGATACGGGAGTTGGAGTTCCGGAAGAACATCTGAACCGTTTGTTCGAACGCTTCTACCGAGTAGACAAGGGACGTTCAAGAAAACTGGGAGGAACCGGACTGGGACTTGCCATCGTTAAAAATGCCGTCTTGTTCCACGGAGGAACTATCTTCGCCAAGAACAATCCTCATGGTGGACTTGAGTTCGTCTTTACTCTACAAAAAAACAAAGAGGCATAAAAACAAAGAAAACATATCAATCTATATTTAAAAAACTAAGGCCGCTTTCAACTGATTATCAAACAGTTAAAAGCAGCCTTATTCTTTATTCAAAACTTCAGCATATCTTCATCAAAACTTCTCGATATTTTTCTAAAAATCGTACAAATGTTAGAGAAATTTGTACGAAAAATTACTGAAACTTCCTGACATATATATCATAAGAATTAACAATCCAGCACACACCAGGTGCAAACAAAATCAGGGGAAGCTATATAATGTATATCAAAATGAATTTGTGAGGAAGTTCGCAACTCGTGCCCCTCACATCTGCCGTCCGTCTGAAGCTGGAATGGAACAATACGAAGATGCTCCAGAAAATCAACTCCTTGTTCATCGAGCAACTTATACATGGTTTCTTTTGCCGACCACTGGACAAGCAGATAAGCAGTATCGGATGAATGGCGAAGTTCGTCCGGATACATAAACCGACCGGCAACTTTCCGAACACGATTGGAAATATACTCGATATCAACTCCTACTTCGTATGTAGCATGGAGCCCAACAGCAACATATCCTCGCGTATGAGAGATTGTAATATGAAAACTTCCGTCGGTCAAAAATGGCTTTCCTGAAGAATAATGAGAAATATGTTTTTCTTCTCCACAAACAGCACGAAGCAATACCCGCACAGCAAGATATTCCAACTGGCGTGCCTCCGACTTCAACTGCGACAATTCTTCATCGTATGGCAAAGAAGCAACCAGCATTTTTCTCAACTCTTCGGCAGTTTCCTCAACGCGCCAGATAGCGAATAAAGCTCCGTTTTCAATCCACTTTTTAAGAAGAGGCATAGATCAATCTTTCTTTTCCTTACTTGTATTCATTCCTACAGTGACTTTCACCTTTACTATACGACGAACATCCATTTCGAGGATTTCAAAACGGTAACGGTCATAATTTATTACTTCATGCAGAACGGGAAACTCTCCTTTCAACTCCAGCAACAGTCCAGCCAATGTATCGGCATCTCCAGCTACTGCTTCAAAATCATCCGGATTGATTTCTGCCAGTTTATAGAAGTCGGAAAGCAAAGTCTTTCCTTCAAAGATATATACGTTCTCCGAAATCTTCACATAGGTACGTTCTTCTTCATCGTACTCATCGTTTATCTCACCCACGATTTCTTCGATAATATCTTCCATCGTCACAATGCCCGATGTTCCTCCAAATTCATCTACCACGATGGCAATATGAATTTTGTTGGCCTGAAAATCGCGAAGCAAATCGTCTATCATCTTCGTTTCAGGGACAAAAAACGCCGGACGTATCAAATTCTGCCATTTAAAGTCGGCTCCTTTATCCAAATAAGGGAGCAAGTCTTTGATATATAAAACACCTTTAATGTTATCGCGCGACTCTTCATATACGGGTATTCTGGAATAAGCATTTTCCACGATGCATTTTATAACCTCCGGAAAGGGAGTGTTTATTTCCAGATCTACAATATCAAGTCTTGAAGTCATGACTTCTTCTGCTGTTTCCTCACCAAAACGAATAATGCCTTTCAGCATATTGCTTTCTTCGGATATTTCATTCTTGTCGGTCAGCTCTAAAGCCTGCGACAGTTCATCGACCGAGAGATTGGGAACCTTACGTTTTTTGGTAAGCTTGTTTATCAAAAAAGTGGAATGTACCAGCAAATTCGACACGGGCTTAAAAACAGAACGCAACAGATAAACAACCGGTGCTGCTTTACGGCAAAATTTCAACGTATTTTGTGCAGAATATATTTTCGGCATGATTTCCCCGAAAAGCAACAACAGAAAAGTAAGCACAACCGTTATGAGCAAAAACTCAAGTAACTGAGCATCGCCAAAATCTATCACGCTGGCAAAAAAGAAATTGCACAACATGATTATTGTTACATTGACAAAGTTATTCGAAATAAGAATGGTAGCAAGCAAACGTTCCGAATCATCAAGCAAAGCTCTAATGCGTGAATCAGAAGGATGCTCATTTTCATCCACCTTACTCAGATCGGAAGGGGACAACGAAAAAAAAGCGATTTCGGATGCCGAAACAAAACCAGAAGCATACAATAATAGAATTGCAAGAATCAATGCAATTATAGCCCCCATAGAAGGGGGAACGACGGTCACTCCGTCACATAAATCCTGTAAGTAGGATATACACGAGTCAGGGTCCAAGGAATAAATATTTAGTTAAACATCAATTTTCTTTTTTCTCTTTCGCCGCAAGTCTGTACTGTCTGAAATATCTTATACAAGTAATATACCAGACTATGCCGCTTACGGAGAAAGAGCATTCGGCTTTAGAACGGCAAATCATCGGAAGCGTCAGCCGTTTGTACCGCTTGTGCCGATGAAGGCTGCTGAGGAGCGACACCCGGCTGCATTGGCTGTTGTGCCGTGCCAGCCTGAGTTGTACGCGGAGTAAGCATCTCCATATTATCGGCAAAAATCTCTACAATATAACGCTTGATTCCGTTCTGATCGTCATAAGAACGAGAACGGATTTTTCCTTCAATATACAGTTTGTCACCTTTATGAACATATTTTTCTGCTGTTTCGGCAAGGCCACGCCACAAGACAATATTGTGCCATTCTGTACGCTCCGGAACTTGTGTACCGTTCGCCAATGTATAAGCACGGTCTGTCGTAGCCAAGGGGAATGTTGCCACCGCTACACCATTATCCAAATAACGTACATCGGGATCCTTTCCCACATTGCCTATCAACTGAACTTTATTTAATGACATAATTTACTTTCTTTTAAATATTTGGCTTCAAAATTAGAGAAAAAAAACGAGAAGTCAAGCGCGATACGGGAAATTTATGTAAGTCGTCAATCAAAACTCTCTGATATTCTTTTCCCAGCATACTTATTTCAGACAATACAACTTCATAACAATCAGCATAGATAATCCGATGCGACAGCACATGCTTCACTCCTTCTGCCACCAACCTGATATTATCTATCTGACACCCTCCAAACAAACGTTCAAACTCCGGAATCTGAAGAATATGTTGCCCGTCAAGTGGAGCCTCTGTTTCTATCAAAGGAAATTCATACAGATTATGCCAGATGTCGCCTGCCCCGCGCTTATATATATAGGTATAAGCCCCTGCACGTACATAGAAATAATGAAAATAGCGATTAGAAACTTTTGTTTTATGCTTCTTGCAAGGTAACTCATCTACTATGCCTTTCTGCAAAGCCACACAACTGTCAGACAAAGGACAAAATAAACACGAAGGTGAAGACGGCACACACTGAAGTGCTCCAAAATCCATAATAGCCTGATTATACAATGCAGGCTGTGCTTTATCCAGCAGTTCATCAGCCAGCTCCGCAAATAGTTTTTTACCGGAATTTGTATCAATCGGCTCTTCTACTCCCATCCAACGCGATATCACTCTATACACATTGCCATCGACAACGGCACAAGGCATATCATAGGCAAAGGAACAAATAGCCGCTGCGGTATAATCGCCTACTCCTTTCATTTTCCTGACTCCTGCATATGTATCAGGGAATGCGCCCTCCCGGGCAATCGAACGAGCAGCCTCATGCAAGTTTCTGGCACGGGAATAATAACCCAGCCCCTGCCAATATTTCATCACCTCATCTTCATCAGCATCTGCCAAGGTCTGGAAATCGGGAAAACGTTCTATAAACCGGCAGTAGTAGTCATATCCTTGCGCTACCCGCGTTTGTTGCAGAATAATTTCAGATATCCATATTTTATAAGGATTTTTCGTATTTCTCCAAGGCAAATCACGTTTATTCTCTTTATACCAATTTATAATCTTGTCGCTCAGCAAACTCATCCAAAATGTTTTTTCAATATTTATACCAGTCAAATTTTCAGCAAAAATAAAGGTTTTAGCAAAGCACAAGCCACTTTTTATAAAATTTGTTCGAAAGAAATTTTTCTGAGAACGAGAAAAGCTATATATTTGCAATCCAAAAAATTAAGATAACGTATAACAATAATTATTAGCGAAATGACTAAAGCAGATATTGTAAACGAAATTGCTAGAAACACAGGTATTGACAAGGCAACAGTCCTGACCACACTTGAAGCGTTTATGGATTCAGTAAAAGAATCGTTGTCAAACGATGAAAACGTATACCTTCGTGGTTTCGGTAGTTTCATTGTGAAGAAAAGAGCGCAGAAGACTGCCCGTAACATTTCAAAGAATACAACTATTATTATTCCGGAGCACAATATTCCGGCATTTAAGCCAGCTAAAACATTTACTCTTTCAGTAAAGAAATAAATTAACATTAGTATTAACCCTATAAATTTTTAAAAGTATGCCTAGCGGAAAGAAAAGAAAAAGACATAAAATGTCTACACACAAACGTAAAAAAAGACTAAGAAAGAACAGACATAAAAGCAAAAAATAATTGTTAGTCTGTCCGACTTCAATAAAGAACAAACTTGTAAAGCTCCTACTAGTCTTTCAGGTTTGTTCTTTGTGTATGTGATAATACAGACTTTACAGACAAGTTTCCAATCTAAACTATTCATCTTACCGAAACATGTTACGTCTGTATATTTCGAAAAGCATTATTAACATTCTAAAAACTAAGTAACAAGTGACAAGCGAATTAGTAGTAGATGTACAGCCTAAAGAAATCTCTATTGCGCTCTTGGAAGACAAGAACCTGGTAGAGTTCCAGAAAGAAGAACGAAATCTGTCTTTCTCGGTTGGCAATATGTACGTAGGCAAGATACGCAAGCTCATGCCTGGACTGAATGCCTGTTTTGTGGATGTAGGTTTCGAAAAAGACGCTTTCCTTCACTACTTAGACCTCGGACCTCAATTTAATTCTTACCAAAAGTATCTGAAGCAGGTCATCAGCGACAGAAAAAAACTTTATCCAATGTCGAAAGCATCGATACTGCCCGACATTGATAAGGATGGAACCATTTCGAACGTTTTACAGCAGGGACAGGAAGTCATCGTACAAATCGTAAAAGAACCTATCTCAACCAAAGGACCGCGACTGACATGTGAACTATCTTTCGCCGGACGATACCTTGTCCTGATTCCGTTCAACGATAAAGTTTCTGTTTCCCAGAAAATCAAATCAAGCGAAGAACGCGCACGCTTAAAGCAATTATTGCAAAGCATCAAACCGAAAAACTTCGGAGTAATAGTACGTACCGTAGCAGAAGGAAAGCGTGTTGCAGAACTGGATGCAGAACTGAAAGTATTACTGAAGCATTGGGAAGATACCATCTCAAAAGTACAAAAGGCAACCAAACTGCCTTCATTGGTATACGAGGAAACAAGCCGCACGGTAGCCATGCTGCGCGACTTATTCAACCCTTCGTATGAAAATATTTATGTAAACGATGAAAGCGTTTACAATGAAGTAAAAGATTATGTAACGCTCATTGCTCCCGAACGTTCGGGAATCGTGAAGCTTTACAAAGGACAACTTCCCATTTTCGACAATTTTGCAATAACCAAGCAAATCAAATCTTCGTTCGGTAAAACGGTTTCATACAAAAGCGGAGCTTATCTTATTATAGAACATACAGAAGCTTTGCATGTGGTAGATGTAAACAGTGGCAACCGGTCCAAATCCGGCAACGGTCAGGAAGCCAATGCGTTGGACGTAAATTTAGGTGCAGCAGACGAACTTGCCCGACAACTCCGCCTGAGAGATATGGGAGGTATCATCGTTGTCGATTTCATTGATATGAATCTTGCCGAGAACCGACAAAAACTATATGAACGCATGTGCCAAAACATGCAGAAAGACCGAGCAAAACACAACATATTGCCACTCAGCAAATTCGGATTAATGCAGATTACCCGTCAGAGAGTTCGTCCTGCCATGGACGTCAATACCGATGAAGACTGTCCGACGTGTTTTGGAAAAGGGAAAATAAAGCCCTCCATATTATTTACAGATACATTGGAAAGTAAAATTGACTACCTGGTCAATAAACTGAAGGTCAAGAAATTTACATTACATATCCATCCCTATGTTGCCGCTTACATCAATCAAGGAATAGTTTCCTTAAAACGTAAATGGCAAATGAAATTCGGATTTGGTATAAAGATAATACCTAATCAAAGCCTCGCTTTCCTGGAATATAAATTCTATGATATGCATGGCGATGAACTTGACATGAAAGAAGAGTTCGAAATAAAATAACTCTGATACAAGAAAGGGAAAAATAAATATCCTAAGAAGTGCGGACGGATGCCTTACCATAAAGGGTGTCCGTCCGTTTTTATCCGGAACAGAGCAAAATCATTTTCCACTCACACACAAAAAGATTATTTTTGCATATAGAATCATCTAAATCTCCAATTTGAGCGTATGAAAAAAAAGAAATTCACACTGGAAGTTCCAGGAAATGCAAAAGAAATATTGCTTCACACATGTTGTGCCCCCTGCTCGTCAGCTATCATCGAATGCCTGATGCAACATGACATACGCCCTACCATTTACTATTGCAATCCAAACATCTATCCACTAGAAGAATATAACATTCGCAAAAATGAATGTTCGCGTTATGCACAGTCGTTAGGACTGGATATCATCGATGCAGATTACAATCACGAGGCATGGCGATGCACGGTTCAAGGACTCGAAGGAGAGCCAGAACGGGGCGGACGCTGTCTGCAATGTTTCAAAATGCGGTTACTCGATACAGCACGATATGCTCACGAAAATGGATTTTCTGTAATTACTACCACACTTGCTTCTTCACGTTGGAAAAGCTTAGAGCAGATTAATCAGGCAGGAAGATATGCAGTAGAGAATTATCCGGACGTCATCTGGTGGGATCAGAACTGGAGAAAAGGAGGATTAAGCGAACGGCGTATTGCTATAATAAAAGAATATGGATTTTACAACCAGCAATATTGCGGATGCGAATTTAGCATGCGTAAAGAGGAATCCCCCTCTCTATAACATCTCGATAATCAAAAAAGCATAACTCACTCATAATAAGCAGCTTTTCTACATATACTCCAATCATACGCAATGAATAATTAGTCAAATATTTGACTAATAAGACTAAAATTCGTACTTTTGCAGTTCAAAAGTAAAAAGATAATCATGAGAGAAGGAGGAGAGTTTAGAGAGTTAATGCTGCAGGTATTCCGCACTCGCATGTCTTTCCGTAGAGCCATGCAACGAACTTTAAAAAGGAATAATGCAGGAATCACATTCGAAATGCTACAAATATTAAGTAGCCTGTGGCACGAGCAAGGTATCACCCAGCAAGTTTTAGCGGAACGAACAGCCAAAGACAAAGCATGCCTGACTAATCTGATGAATAACCTGGAAAAAAAAGGATACGTATGTCGTAAAGAAGATCCCGCAGACCGGCGTAGCAAATTGGTTTACCTTACAAAAGAAGGCGAAGAATTCCGTAATCAGATTCGGCCCATATTGGATCAAGTATATGTAAATGCAGAACAAATAATAGGGCTTGATAGCATCAGAACCATGATGTCCGAATTAAAATCCGTATATGATGTACTCGAAAATATATAAATACTTACTTGTCTTTCTACTTTCAGGAAGTTATTGTAAAAGCATAGCTTCTCCAGCTGATTCATTGTTTCTTACCGTGGATGAGCTGTTCCGTCTAGGTGTGGAAAACAGTTTGAAACTCCAGGCGGACAAAGTACAGGAATCAATGGCACACGAGCAGGGAAAGACAGCACGTACTTCACTGTTACCCGACTTACAGATAGGGCTTAACGGAGGTGTTATAGGACAACCCGTTGTTTTCCAGCATGGCTTATCAGACGCAACCTATCCAGATACTCCCGACTGGTCACAAAATTATGCCATAAATTTTACTCAACCTTTATATCAAGGAGGTAAGATACGATATGCTATACATAAAGCAGATCTGAAAAAAGAGATAGCCTCTCTTCAGACCGTAACAGACCGTGCTGATATAAAGCTCAATCTCTTGGAGCAATATATGAGCTTGTTTAGTTTATTCCGCCAGCACGACGTATTAACCCGAAACACTGAAGAATCAGAACGTCGGCTGAAAGATATCAAGCAGATGAAAAAGGAGGGACTCATAACAAATAATGATGTACTTCGAAGCGAAATGCAACTTACTAACGACCGCCTTTCACTTACAGAAACGGAAAATAGTATCGCACTTGTATCTCAACAGCTGGATATCTTACCAGGAATTAACGAAAACTGCTTGTTATTGCCAGATACAGCCTTGCTCTACCGTTCCATTGCCCTTGAAAAATACGATGACTACGTAGCACAAGCTTGTATGAATGATCCGGGAATATTACTGTTACGCAAGCAAACGGAAGTTGCACAAAACGATGTCCGTCTGGCAAAAGCTGAATACCTGCCAAACATATCGCTTTATGCAGCGAATACACTGGCACGTCCTATCTCGAGAACAATGGCCGACATGTATAATAATAATTGGAACATAGGCTTGTCTGTATCATACCCTCTTTCGTCATTAGACAAAAACAACCATAAGACTAAAGAAAGTTAACTTGCGGTAAGACTTAGCCAGAACATCGAAGAACAAAGGGTGCAGCAAATCAAAGTTAATGTACGTACGGCCTACCTTCGTCATCATGAAGCACTGCAACAGGTAGAAGCATTAAAACTCTCTGTCAAACAGGCAGAAGAAAACTATCGTATCATGCAAAACCGCTATCTGAACCAGCTGGCCATACTGACAGATTTACTGGATGCTAACTCTGTCCGTCTGAATGCAGAACTTCAGCTCACTTCAGCCCGTACCCGGGTTATTTATACTTATTATCAACTGGAACGCGCCTGCGGACGCTTGTAATTCACAAACTTAATCCCAAGCACTATGTCTGAACTAGAAATTAAACAGAAAAAACTAAAGAAACTGCGTATTCGCAATTTCATTTTGAATACCATCTGTATCATCCTGGCTTGTTCGGGATTATGGTGGACTGCCACTTATTTTTGACGGTACATAAATTATGAAGTAACAAACGACGCTTTTGTCGATCAATACGTCATACCCTTGAATATCCGCGCAACAGGATATATCAAAGAAGTTCGCTTTAAGGAACATCAATTTGTCCATCAAGGAGATACCCTGTTAGTTCTCGACAACCGTGAGTATCAAATAAAGGTAAAAGAAGCAGAAGCTTCCCTACTCGACGCTCAAGGTTCGAAGGATGCACTCCACTCAGGCATCGAAACCTCACATACAAACATTGCCGTACAGGAAGCAAACATTGCCGAGGCAAAAGCCAAATTATGGCAACTGGAACAGGACTATCATCGCTTCGAACGGTTACTTTAAAGAGGAATCTGTACCCGAACAGCAATACGAACAAGCCAAAGCTGCTTACGACGCAGCACAAGCACGCTATCAGGCTTTACTCGAACAAAAACGTGTAGCATTGTCACAATATTCGGAAGCAAGCAAAAAGAATACCAGCGCTGAAGCAGCTATCCTCCGCAAAGAAGCCGACTTAGACTTGGCACGCCTGAATCTCTCGTATACTGTTGTGACTGCTCCTTACGATGGATATATGGGGCGACGTACCTTGGAGCCCGGACAGTTTGTACAGGCAGGACAAACCATTTCGTACCTGGTCCGCAACAAAGATAAATGGATTACTGCAAACTATAAGGAAACGCAGATTGTAAACATTTACATCGGACAACCGGTACGCATTAAAGTAGACGCTTTGCCTGGAAAAGTGTTTGAAGGAAAGGTTACAGCTATATCAGAAGCAACCGGCTCAAAATATTCGCTTGTTCCCACAGATAATTCTGCCGGCAACTTTGTAAAGGTACAACAACGTATTCCAGTCCGTATCGATATTATCAATATCAGTGAAGAAGATGCACAACACCTGCGTGCCGGAATGATGGTAGAAACAGAAGCATTACGCAAATGACAAATATGAGAGAACTGGGATTACCCTTACGTAAGTGGGTTCCCAACTGGCTGGCATTGATAAGTATTTTCATTATTATTCTTCCTATAACGATGCTCAACGGTTCGTATACAGGAAGTATGCTTGAGGTATCCAGCACACTAGGTACCAATACAGAAGATATAACAATGGGATATTACGCTGCTTCGGCAGGCATGGCAATAGCCTATCCCATCGTACCGAAAGTCCTGTCTGCTTTCTCAGTCAAGTTTCTTTTGCTCGCCGATCTGGCTTTGCAATTTATATTAAGCTGGATATGCGCCCGCTCGCAAAGTGCGGATATTCTGATTGTTGCCAGTTTTGCCATAGGCTTTCTGAAAGGATTCCTCATGCTTTGGTTTATCCGACATGCACAAAAGATATTCAGTCCGAAAAATGTCCGTAGCGAATTCTACTCATACTTCTATCCATTAGTATATGGAAGTGGCCAGATATCTATGGTGCTCACAGCAGAACTTGCCTATCATTACAACTGGAAGTACATGTATTATTTTATGATGCTTCTGTTGTTATTGGCTATATTGCTGGTAATAGTCTGCTATCGCCACAACCGCCCGTTACAGAAAATTCCCATAGAAGAATTGCATCTGCGGGAGATGTTCGTAATCGCTATCGGTCTGCTGATGCTGATGTATGTCATCAATTACGGAAAAATACTCGACTGGATGTCATCCTACAAAATCTGCGCTTACATTGCCATAGCACCGATTCTGATAGCTTTTTTTGTCTGGATGCAATATCATTCCGAAACTCCTTATGTCAATCTGGCTCCCTTATATCAACCTAAAGCTATAGTTGGCTATTTTTACATGATGCTCATCATGTTTTTCAGTACATCAACCACATTACTGACGAACTACATGACATCTATTCTAAAAGTAGACAGTACACACTCTTATGTACTTTATATCTGGCTTTTACCCGGATATATACTAGGAGCATTCATCTGTTTCTGGTGGTTCAGATGGCAACGCTGGCGTTTCCGTTTTTTCATTGCTGGAGGTATGGCATGCTTCGCTATTTTCTTCGGCATCCTTTATTTCGGTATTTCGCCTGAAAGTACATACGAAATGTTGTTCTTTCCCATCTTCCTGCGTGGATTGGGTATGCTGGCTCTGATTATAGCCTTCGCTCTGTTTGCCGTAGAAGACTTGAATCCGAAGTTCCTGCTTTCGAATGCTTTCTTTCTGATAATATTCCGTTCTGTACTAGCTCCTATCATAGCTACATCTTTTTACAGTAATACGCTATACAGGCTACAGCAAAAATACATGCACTCTTTATCCGAGACCATAACGATGGCTGATCCTCTGGCTGCCTCGAAATTCTCACAATCGCTTACAAGCGGCCTGGCTCAGGGACACGAATATAGTGAAGCTACCCAACTGGCAACAACCTCGCTCTATACTACTTTGCAGCAACAGAGTCTGCTGCTGGCATTAAAAGAGATACTGGGGTGGCTATTTATCATTACTCTGATAATCGCTATTATTTCACGTTTTATACCTTTCCATAAAACAATTAGAGTTACCTTTGCCAAAACAGGAGATGATATGGTATAACAAAAAACAAAATAAAAATGACTATCAAAAGAATTATAGTATGCAGCTTGGGGATTTTATCATTTGCCCTCAATACGATGGCTGCACGTATCGATACATTATCGGTAGAAAGTCCTAAAATGAAAAAAGAGATCAAAGTAGCAGTCATTGTGCCCGATCAAGCTTTAGAAGGGAAAAAATGCCCTACCCTATATCTGCTGCACGGATATGGAGGCAACTCACTTACCTGGTTGGGGATTAAGCCAGAACTTCCTCAAATGGCAGATCGGGATGGAATTATCGTAGTATGTCCGGACGGGAAAAACAGCTGGTACTGGGACAGCCCTACCCATGCCGACAGCCAATATGAAACATTCGTTTCCTCTGAACTGGTAAAGTATATAGATACACATTATTCAACAATAAAGGACCGGAAAGGAAGAGCTGTAACAGGACTTAGCATGGGTGGTCATGGAGGTATGTGGCTTTCTATTCGTCATAAAGATGTTTTTGGTGCAGGAGGCAGTACCAGTGGTGGTGTAGACATTCGTCCGTTTCCTCACGAATGGAAAATGAAAGAACAACTTGGAGAGCTATCCAAAAACCGTCAACGATGGGATGAGCACACTGTAATGACACAGCTGGATAAAATTCAAAATGGTGATCTGGCATTAATTATCGATTGCGGCACAGGAGATTTCTTCCTGGAAGTCAACCAGAAATTTCATGAAGAATTGGAAAAACGAGGTATTTTCCACGATTTTATCATCCGTCCCGGGAAACATAGCAGCACCTATTGGAATAATTCAATAGACTATCAATGGCTGTTTTTCAAAAAATTCTTTGACGGATATCGGAACAATGGTGAATGATATCAAAACAATAAAATGAAATGAGGCTACCTTAAAAAAGTAGCCTCATTTCATTTTATCCAAACTCAAACAGAAGCATAACATTCATACTTTCAACACTTCTATTTAAGAGATTTCTTTTGTCTGCATTTTACTATGGATTCAACCGGAAATCCGTTTTATTTAATTCCCAGCTTATTCTTCAATTCCTTGGGAAGTGAATCCTTGTGCATCATCACAAAAATAGTCTTGGCACGTACATAACTTTCCGACATATTCAGATAACCTCCAAATTTATTACTGTCGGCAGCCCAAGAGTTTTTGGTAATATAATATTTTGTTCCGTTCTGATCTTTAGCAATACCAGTAAGATGCATCAGATGATCATCGGTTGTAGCAAACGATTCATATCCTTGCTGGCGAACTTCCGGAGTTACATTCACTTCCGGGTAAGGATGCTTAAACTGGAACACCTCTGCCAGACGATCACGCTTTGTCATCTGTCCCCAACGAGCACGGTCACTGTCTTTATATTCGTCTACATCATCCACCTCCGGATTAATGGCTATTCCATTCGAGAAAGAAAAGCCTCGTTCGCTTACATCACCGTCCCAGCACACAGTATAACCATTGGTCAGCGCATGGTCGGTAGCCTCTATCAGCTCATCCAACGGCAAATTATACATACGGTCGTGCTCCCAGTTATCGGGAATCTCAATCTCAAACGGCTCATAATACGGTTTATGAGTAAAACTTGTCAGCATCACATAATCATCCGTACAAATGCCCAAACTTTCAGCAAAACTTTTAGGGGTATATTCCTTTCCTTTATAAGTAAACTTCTCAGGTACTTTTCCTAAATAAATATCGAACAAACTATTTATCAGCTGCTCATACTGAGGAGATGACTTTTTCATGTTAACTGCCTCTTTGGCTATAGCTGTCATATACTCCACCATTTCCGAATGGTTATGTAATTTTGAGTCATAATTAATACCCATATAAACTTCTTCCGGTACAATGCCGACCTGATTGAATGCCGTAATCCAGCTTGTAGTAATGCTTCCCTGGCCGATATTCCCTTTGCCCTGACGCAAGAAATTATCTTTCAGCTGATTCATATATTTCTGACGTACGATAAACATCTCCGACAAATCATATTCACCCTTGCCCTGACGCAACAGTTCTGCCTCTACAAAAGAAGTTGTGGCAAAGCACCAGCATGTACCGGTAGAAGCCTGGTCTTTCACCGGAGTGACTTTTTGGTTAACTACTGTTTCGAACTTATATCCTTCATTGTTTTCTGCCCAAAGTGAAGCCGAAGCAAGTAACAGGACAGACAGTGTGTAATGTATTGGTTTCATCTGTATGTTTTTATATATAAAAGTTTTATGTGTCAAAAATAAACAAAAAATACGTCTTGTACAGCAAATCCAACTCATATTCTACAATTTTCCCTCTACTTTCAGCTCATGAAAGCCACAACATGTTAATAACAATTAAAGACAAAAATATTTTCCAATGAAAAATTTATCCATAAAGAATAAATTATTTTCTTTGCAAAAATTTTCCATTAGAAAATAATAACAACATAAAAGAATATACATATGAAGTACATTATCATCGGAGGAGTAGCCGGAGGTGCAACTGCCGCTGCACGTATCCGCCGTAATACAGAGAAAACTGAAATCATTTTATTCGAAAAAGGTGAATATATCTCGTATGCCAACTGTGGCTTACCTTTTATGCGTTTTTTAATATTATTCCTTTTCATATTATCTACCTCTCTGATACAGGCACAAGAAGTTTTATTAGAATCAAAAATCAAAAAATCGATTGAAAACGTCCCTGCACAGGTTGGAGTAGCAATAATCATTAACGGGAAAGATACCATAACTGTAAACAATGAGTGTCATTATCCATTGATGAGTGTCATGAAATACCCTCAAGCTTTAGCTGTACTCCATTATCTGCACCAACATAATCAACCACTTTCCACCAAGATATTTATACCTAAAGAAGCACTGCTTGATGATACTTACAGCCCTTTACGCGATAAATATCCGGAAGGAAACATTTACATGCCCATAGCTCAGTTATTAGATTATACCATTCAAAAGAGTGATAATAATGCTTGCGATATATTATTCAATTATACCGGCGGCGTATCGTATACAGATTCCTATATACGTTCTTTGGGGATTAATAATTTTTCCATATCAAAGACAGAAGATGACATGCATGAGGATTTGGCAGCTTGTTATGAGAACTGGAGTACCCCTTTGGAAATAGCTTCCCTAACCGATATGTTATTTTCAAAAGAATTATTTCCAACCGAATATCAAAACTTCCTCAAAGAAACAATGCTTAATTGTCAAACCGGTACTAACAGGTTACCAGCTCCTTTGTTGGATACTACAGCACGAATAGGTCACAAAACAGGAACTTCCGACCGGAACGTGCAGGGAGAATTAATTGGTATCAATGATGTTGGTTTTATTCTTCTTCCAGACGGGAAACGCTACACAATAGCAGTATTGGTCAAAGATTCAACAGAAAGTATGGCTGATACTGAAAAAATCATAGCAAATATTTCGGGAATTGTATATCATCATCTAGTTTCAGAAAAGAACATCTCCAACAAATAAACTTAATTCACATACAAAAGTAAAATCAACACCTACCACTTTTAGGTAACCATTCTATTTTCCGCCTTGACACGCATGTTCCCTAAACCTACCTTTGCGCCGTAACCCTTAAACAACAATGATTATGGCAAAAGAAAAAGTAAACTACCAGGAGGTATATGACCTCTATCAGTTATGCAGTGAGACCAAGGATCTTCGTGAGTTCTGTGCGGATTATGGAGTAAATTACGACAAGTTCATGAACTGGCAGCGTCATCAGCTATGGAGCGAAAAGTTAGGCAAGACAGTCCAGGTTGAGCAACCCAAGGTTGCCAAAGTCCGGATAACCGGCAAGCCTTGCAACAGTCCAACCGTAAAGTTGGAGGTGAAACAACCTGAAGGTGAATCTCCGATTAAGTGGGTAAAACTGCAATTGACATCAGGTGCCACACTGTTCCTGAGAAACACCACAGTTCTTGATTTGAGCCTGTTGCTTAATAAAATGATAGGATGATATGCTCGGACTTAGCGCTAACCTGAACTATTACCTGTTTAACGGTAATGTGGATTTGCGGAAAGGAATCTTCCGCCTGTGTGAGAGTATAAGGGAAGAGATGTCACTTGACCCGAGCGATGCATCCAATGTATATATGTTCATGTCCAGGAACCGGAAGGTTGTGAAGATACTTCATTACGAACGTGGTTTTTATGTGCTTTACGAGAAACGTCCTGTTATGGGAAAGTTCAAGAAACCTGTGTTTGATGAAGTTTCCAAATGCTACCGGATACAATGGCCGGACATGGCCTATCTTACGGAAAGCATAGTAGTTGACAAGATGTACGTCAGTCCGAAAGATTAATATTAATACATTGATTATCAATAAAAATAATATAAGAATAAACGATAAAAAGTTTGCGTAACTGCCTGATTTTTCGTACCTTTATATCATGATTGATGAAAGAGCATACGAGTTACTTTGCTGCCAGCTGGGTCTGGCGAATGAGGAAAAGGCGGGGCTTCGCAAACAGGTAAACGAACTGATTGCGAGGCTTAAGGCTATTGAAGAATCAAACAAAGAGAACTCCAAGGCTATGGTTGATACAATCAATGACCTCAAAGAATCCCTCGAAAAGCAATCGAGTACGGTTGAACATTACAGGAAAGAGATGGAACTTATGAGAAAGCAGCTTGAGGCAAAAGACGAGGTGAACATGATGCTGGCAAATGAGATATCCAATCTCAGGCTTCAGCTTGAGGGCAGCAGGAAACACCGTTTCGGCCGTACCTCAGAACAAAGAAGGCTGCTGAACAACCGTAACATTGACAAGTCTGCAATGGAGAAGTCCGAGTACGACGGTTCTGGCAAGAAAGGTGATGATGATAATAAGACCGATGGTAACGGTACCGGCAGCAATACCTCTTCCGGTAACGTATCTTCACAGAACTGCAGGCCTTCAAGGAAAAAGGAAACTGCTCCCCGTGCAGCAAAGACCAGGCTGAAGGTGGATAAGGTAATTGTTCATGAAATAGAAGACTATTACCAACTCCCGGATGGTGCAAGGCTTATGAACCGTAACGGAATGGCTGATGTGTGGGAATACAGGTTTATAGAACATGTGCGTGCTCATAACGTGGAACATGTGTACAAGGTGGCAAGGGTAAAGCTTGCAGACGGCACTTTCACTAACACGATGGAGCATCCCTTGAAAAACCTTGGAGGAATCTTTTCCCCTGATTTGCTTGCCCGTCTGCTTTGTCTGAAATATGACTTCAGTATGCCTGAGAACAGACAGATAAGACTGCTTGCAAGAGAAGGCATCCACATAAGCAATACCACGCTGAACGGCTATATCCATAACGGAATCTCCAGGCTTAGGGAGTTTATGGAAGATGTCTTCAAGGAGTTTGTACAACAGGCAAAATACCTTATGGTTGACGAGACGACCGAACTTGTCGGAGTTGAAACACCGGAAGGCAAGGCTTACAGGAGAAAGTATTTATGGGCTTTTTTGCAAAGCATGTCAAGTTGGTTTACTATCATTACAATAACGGCAGCAGAGCCTCTGATGTAGCAAAGACCTTCCTTGAACATTTTATGGGATCTTTATCTACAGACGGATATACGGTTTACAGGATGTTCGACGGAGAAGACTCAAAGGTGCTTCATATAGGCTGCTGGACACACTGCAGGAGGCTGTGGGTCGATGCCTTGCCATCAGACAGAACTGCGATGGATATAATAGACCCTATCGGTGATATGTTCAGAAATGAAGACTTGTTCCGCACAATGAAACTCAGTGGTGAGCAGATTAAGGAAAAAAGACTTAAGCTTACGAGACCTATTCTTGAACGTATCCATCATAAGGTGGTCATGATGATGCAGGATACTAAACTCATGGCAAACGAACTGATGAGAAAGGCTGTGAACTATACGATAAACCAGTGGAAATCCTTGAAAAATATCCTCAAGGACGGTTCTGCGGAAATATCGAACAACCTCTGTGAGCAAAGGATGAAACCTGTAAAGCTGCTGCTCAAGAACTGTATGAACATCGGCAGTGAGGATGCAGCAGGAAACTCGGCATTCATCTTTTCTCTGATAGAAAGCTGCAAACTTAATGACATAGATCCTCAGGATTACCTGAAGCACTTGTTTGAATGTATTCTTCATGGTAAGGACTGCGACAAGAAGGTCCTTCTGCCATGTTTTTATAAATCGGAATGTTAAAACTAAACTATTTTCTTGCGGACATTTTTATTTTATCGGCTGAAAAACAGCCGATAAAATTGTCGTGGCGGAAAATAGAATGGTTACCACTTTTAGCCAATTCTGCACGAATACGGCTCAACGATTGTGGGGTTATATATAAATATGAAGCTATATATTTTAATGGGACATGACGGAGAAGCTCCGGGTTATCTTCAAGTAATGCCAAATAACGTTCCCTAGCCTGGGAAGCCCCACCATTAATAAGCCATGTTTCTACATTAAGAAATTCACGCTCAAAAAGTTTTCTTCCTAAATTGGCAAAATCAACTGATGAAGCAAACAACTTTTCCAATTTCTGCTTTGGCATACAATACAATGCAGCTTCACTCATTGCCTCAATAGTTATTCTCGAAACAGCATTATCGACATATCCCCATGTAGAAAATAAAGCTTCTCCTTCAGAAGCAAACCAGACAGATACCTCCTGCCCATCACGTAAATAATGCCCTCGCCAAATACCACGAGCAATTATATAGAAAGACGTGTCACGTTCTCCCTCACGTACCAGACAATCACCTTTACGATAAGTCTTATATTCCATACCCTCAATCAATTGTCTTCCTTCAGCATAAGGAAAATAATATTTTGCACAAAATCTGGGTCAGTAGAAATTTAGTGGGGATTATTTTTTATACTCGTAAAGTATTGCTTACTTCGCATTATGAAAAACGATTATTTGAATATGCTAGCCAGCCTCGTGTTGCCGGCTCAGATATTAGATTACTTTCTTATCTCTGGAGTTGAACAAACCTCTCAAGAGATTCATATTAGTCTGGATGAAAAGATGAATTCCAAGTTAAGCAATGACGAACATTTTGAATCCAAAGGTTTTATGGAAGCTGTTAATGTGACAGACTTTCCCATACGGGACCATAAGGTAATCCTCAAGATCAGACGTCGTCGTTGGACGGACTTGCGCACAGGTAAAAGTTTCAGTATTCCCATCGACCTCGATGTTGTAGCCAAGGGAACCAGATACTCCAAAGAATTTGGGGCTTTTTTAAAAGAAACGTATGGAGACATCCCCAGTGACCTGCCGTACGCTTGAGGAATTCTATCATATAGATGGTCATACATTTGAAAAACAGTACAAGGAGGTTCTCAGCGGATATCGTAATTGGGAACAGTTATCCCATGCCGGTGAATGGATGCTGTTTCCGGAAAATATGGGACCGTATCTGGCGATTGACGAGACCTCACTCTCCAACGGTGAACTTTACACCTTTGTAACCAACCGTGATGCCTGTACGAGAGAGTGCTCCCTGGTAGCTGTCGTGGCAGGAACTAAATCAGAGGATGTAATAGCTGTACTGCAACGAATTGACGAGGAAAGCCGTTATGCCGTTAAAGAAGTGACACTTGACCTTTCAGACTCCATGCGCAAGATTGTACGGACTGCATTTCCTGAAGCCAGCCGTGTGATAGACCGTTTTCACATTCAGAGATTAGCTTGTGATGCTGTGCAGGAATTACGCATCAAACACCGTTGGGATGCCATACAGCAGGCCAATGAGGAAATGGAAGAAGCTAAGCGGAAGAACGAAGATTATGTCCCATACCGATATTCCAATGGCGATACCCGTAGGGAATTACTTATACGCTCCCGGTATCTGCTTTTCAAGTCAGCTGATAAATGGACAGAAAAACAGAAGCAAAGGGCAGCAATCCTATTTGAGGAATACCCTGACATCAAAAAGGCATACGGTTTGTGCCATTCCCTGCGGATGATTTTCTCTAAGAACACCATAAAGGACGCTGCACGTCTGGCTATGGCACGATGGTATAATAAAGTAGAAGAAGCAGGGATGCATTCTTTTAATGTCATTGCTGCTACTTTCTATGAGCACTATGATGAAATACTGAATTTCTACAACCATCGTTCTTCAAATGCGATGGCAGAATCGTTCAATGCAAAAATTAAACTGTTCAGAGCAAATCTAAGAGGAGTAGCTGATAAGAAGTTCTTTTTATTCCGCATTGCGAAGCTATATGCGTATCCCCACTAAATTTCTACTGACCCCAAAATCTTTCTATAAATGAATCCATATCTTTTATATTTTCTTTGTACAAATGTAACAATCCTCACTAATTTCTCCGATTCTCCAACCAATAAATAACCAAAACAAATAAGAAAGTCAATAACTCCGACATCGGAACAGCCAGCCAAATTCCCCAGGATCCCCAAATAATCGGCAGAATCCAGAAACACAAAAGGATTAAAACAAAACCACGTAACAATGTTATGATCATCGCCAGACAATCACGTTCCAGGCTCTGAAAATACCCAATAGAAACAATATTTATTCCAAAGAATACAAATCCCGAAGCAAATAAGGGCAAACCTTTCACTGCTATATTATATGCCGGATAAGAACTATCAAGAAACATGCCAACAATCTGATGAGAAAATATCCATGTAAGCAAAAAAACACCAGCTCCGCACAATATCGCAGTAGTCAGTGCCAAACGAAACGTTTCACGAACACGAGCTGTACATTTTGCTCCATAATTATAGCTCAATATAGGTTGTGCAGACTGGGCAATGGCATTATATACCATAAAAACAATAGGGAAAAAATAACACGCAATACTATATGCAGCTACACCATCTTCTCCTAAATAACGGATAAAAACATAATTTCCAACAAACATCATAGTTGCAATAGCTGTTTCACATAAAAAAGAAGAAAATCCCAAGCGACACATATATCCTACATTTCTTATGGTAAGATACAAACTCTTTTTACTCAATTTTACTCGGCATACATGCAGTATCCTTTCAGGATGAAACAAATAAGCCAAGATTATAACAGCACCAACTATATAGCCCAAACTAGTAGCAAGAGCGGCACCAAACATTCCCCATTTAAGAATAAAGATAAACACATAATCCAGCACAATATTTATTATAGCAGGAATGATATTACACACCATTGCATAATTAGGTGCCCCATCCAAACGGACAAAAAACATACCAGAACAGAGTAAAGCACTAAAGACCAAAAAAGGAACAAACCAGTACATATACTCCACAGCCAAAGGCAATAAACGTTCAGAACTTCCCAACCAGACAGCAACTCGCTCTACATTCGAAACGATTCCTATTGCATAAATCAATAATAAAACAGATGATACAATAATCGCCTGAGTCACATTAATACGTGCAACCTTTGCTTTTCCTTGTGATAAATGGACAGAAGCAACAACTGAAGCACCTATTCCAAACATTAAAGCAACTCCTGTATTAATCAGAAACAAGGGAGCCGTAATATTAACAGCAGCCAGCGCATCACTTCCGATACCTTTACCTACAAATATACCATCTGTTATAATAAATATCGCATTAAATATCATTCCTAATACAGTAGGAATAAGAAGTTTCCGAAAAAGCTTCGGTATATTCATCGTTTTAAAATCAATGCTATCTCTCATATATTATTTTATATTTGAATCCGGGTGCAAAAGTACGACAATGGCATGACAGAAAGATTAACATATGGTAATTTCTCACACCTTATTCCAGCTTTTGAATGGAAAATTGTAACTTTGCAAAAGTTTACGAATATAAGACTTATGCAAACGAGCGAAAAGAAATGTTATGAACTTCCGGAGTCATTAGCAAAAAATCTCGGAATTCAACTTATCTCCGTTGAAGAAGGTTATGTAAAAGCAACAATGCCTGTCGACGAACGCACTTCACGCCCATGTGAGCCTGTAGACATTTTAAATGGAGGAGCCTCTCTTGCATTAGCAGAAACTGTTGCAGGATACGGTTCAATCCCTTTATGTGAACCTGGACAAATGCCTTGCGGCATACAGATAAGTGCTAACCATGTACACATGGTTCCAATAGGTACTTACGTCGAAGCTGTGGGAAAACTTGTACACAGAGGACGTACTTCACACGTATGGAATGTCGATATAACCACTCCTGAAGGTAAATTAGTTTCTACTGCACGCATTGTTAATTTAATAGTAAAAAAACGATTATGAATCTTCCCGGAACAACAATTCACAAGCTGATAGATAATCTTACACGTAGTCCTTTCAGTTTTGCTCTATATCGTCTGCCTTGGACAGATGAGCCAATATTGGTTTTACAGGAAGAAGAAGATGTAGAAGTACTAAACAGCCCGGCAGCTTTAAACGGTAAAAGAGGATTTGTCATGACTCCTTTTCATCAAACAGAAGAATATCCGGCAGTCCTTATACGCCCGGATAAAGTTGCACACGAATGGGAAAATATCAGTCAGACTCTCGAAGCATTTGCCTCATCAATATCATTTGAATTTTCCTCATCCTTCAATTCAAAAGAAAAAAGAAGCACTAATACTCAGGAAGCAAAAGAAAAATATGAACAGGTTTTCTCCCGTTTCATTTCATCACTAGAAGATAATACTTTCAAAAAGTTAGTCCTGTCACGCAATTATACTCAAGCATTAGAAGGAGATTTTTCTCCTCTTACGGCATTTATACGTGCATGTAATAACTATCCACGTATGATGATTTCTTTATGTCACACTCCACAGACTGGAACCTGGATAGGAAGTACTCCTGAAATTATTTTAAGCGGACAAGATACAGAATGGCATACAGTAGCTCTTGCAGGCACTATGCCTATGCAAGGTGAAATAATGCCTACGGAATGGAGTGAAAAGAATCAGAACGAACAGGCATTTGTCAGTGAATACATCCGGCAAACTGTAAAACGTTTCGGAAACAAATTAAAGGAAAAAGGTCCTTATACGGCACGAGCCGGACAATTAGTCCATTTAAAAACTGATTTTCATTTTGAACTAAAAGATACAGCTCATTTAGGTGACATTTTACAGGAGCTTCATCCCACTCCAGCAGTATGCGGCCTTCCCAAAGAAGAAGCATACTACTTCATTTTGAATAACGAAGGATATAACCGGGCTTATTATACAGGAATTATCGGATGGCTAGATCCTCAAGGTGAAACAACACTTTATGTCAATCTACGCTGTATGAATATTACTGATAAAACTGCAACATTCTATGCCGGAGGCGGAATACTTCCCTCCTCTACCGTTGAAACAGAATGGGAAGAAACACAGCAGAAAATGAATACCATGAGGAATATTTTATAAAAATAAAGCTATGTATACTGATAAAAAAAGCATATTACAACTAGCCTCTTTGCTTCGATCATTTGGAATAAAGCGCATCGTTTTGTGTCCAGGAAGTAGAAACATTCCAATAGTTCAAACGTTTGCCAATATACCAGACTCTACATGTTATCCGATGACAGACGAACGAAGTGCTGGTTTCTTTGCACTTGGACTCGCCTTGCATGGGGGAACTCCTGTTGCTGTGTGTTGTACATCAGGTACAGCATTATTAAATTTACACCCAGCTGTAGCAGAAGCCTTTTACCAGCAAGTTCCATTAGTAATAATTTCAGCTGATCGCCCAGCGGCTTGGATTGGACAAATGGATGGGCAGACATTACCACAACCGGGAGTATTCGGTACATTAGTAAAAAAATCGGTAAATTTACCCGAAGTAACAAACGAAGAAAGTGAATGGTTCTGCAACCGACTTATCAATGAAGCCCTGCTGGAGCTCAACCATCACGGTAAGGGGCCAGTACATATCAACGTTCCGATCAGTGAGCCGTTCTTTTTACTTCCTGAAAAAGAGTTACCTAGTGCACGAGTAATTACACGTTACCAGGGACTAAATATTTATGATAAAGATTACCAACCGCTCATTGAACGATTAAACAAATACCAGCGACGCATGATCGTGGTCGGACAAATGAATCTGATTTATCTGTTCGACAAAAAATATACCAAAATGCTGTACAAGCATTTCGCATGGTTCACCGAAAATATAAGTAATCGTACCATCCCCGGAATGCCTATACGAAATATAGAGCCTCTACTTTGCTCGATGAACAATGAAGAACAAGAAAAAATGCGTCCTGAATTACTCATCACATACGGAGGACATATTATCTCAAAACGCTTAAAAAAATTTCTGCGTAAGCATCCCCCGATGGAGCATTGGCATGTATCTGTTGATGGAGAAGTCGTCGATTTGTTTGGTTCACTGAGCACTATCATAGAAATGGATCCTTTCGAATTTTTGGAGAAGATAGCCCCAATGTTAGATAGCCGTACACCAGAGTACCCAAAGATTTGGGAAACACGGTCAAAAGCTATCCCACAGGCTAGTTTTGCATATTCGGAAATGAGTGCCATTGGTGAAGTCATCCAACATCTTCCTGTTCCATGTTCTTTACATCTGGCCAATAGCTCCGTAGTACGCTATGCACAACTGTTCGATTTGCCTGAAGAAGTGGAAATTTTGTCCAACAGAGGTACTAATGGTATAGAAGGATCACTGTCTACCGCACTAGGATATGCAACAGCTTCTGATAAACTGAACTTTATCTTCATAGGCGATTTAAGCTTCTTCTATGATATGAATGCCCTTTGGAATTCTAATTATGGCACAAACATACGTATTCTGCTTCTAAACAATGCAGGAGGAGAAATTTTTCATGCACTTCCAGGCTTGGAATTACATGAAAATGCACGACGCTTTGTCACCGCTACCCATACAACATCTGCACGTGCATGGGCAGAAGACAGAGGATTCGAATATCTTTCAGCACATAATGGAAATGAACTACATACTGCCATAAATGCCTTTACCCAACCTGATGTAACTACCCATCCGATTCTTCTGGAAGTATTTACAGACAAAGCATTAGATATCGAATTACTCAAAGAATATTACCATAACCTAAAACAAAAATAAATCCACTATGTCACAAAAGAGAGAATGGAAAACGATAAAAGAGTATCAAGATATTCTTTTTGAATTTTATAACGGAATTGCCAAAATTACAATTAACCGTCCACGTTACCGCAATGCATTTACTCCGACAACTACATCCGAAATAAGTGATGCGCTATATTATTGCCGTGAGTGTCAAGATATAAACGTCATTGTTCTGACTGGAGCTGGAGATAAAGCATTCTGTTCTGGCGGAGATATGCATGTGAAAGGTCATGGAGGATATATCGGTACAGATGGAGTTCCTCGACTGAATGTGCTAGATGTGCAAAAACAAATTCGTTCCATACCTAAGCCGGTAATTGCTATGGTAAATGGTTACGCCATTGGAGGAGGACATGTCCTGCACGTAGTCTGCGATTTGACAATAGCTTCCGAAAATGCTATATTCGGACAGACAGGACCAAGAGTAGGTAGTTTTGATGCAGGGTTCGGCTCTTCTTATCTGGCACGTATCGTCGGTCAAAAGAAAGCCAGAGAAATCTGGTTCCTCTGCCGTCAGTATTCAGCACAAGAAGCTCTTGAAATGGGATTAGTAAACAAGGTAGTTCCATTCGATTCATTGGAGGATGAAGTAGTAGAATGGGCGGAAACCATGATGCAACATAGCCCTCTTGCCCTACGTATGATTAAGGCCGGACTGAATGCAGAATTAGATGGACAAGCCGGCATACAAGAACTTGCCGGAGATGCCACTATGCTTTATTATATGACAGAAGAGGCACAAGAAGGAGGACGAGCATTTTTGGAAAAACGCAAACCAGACTGGAGCAAATTCCCTAAAATGCCATAAACAATATCGAAAAAACTTTCTGCACATATCGTCAGAAAGTTTTTTCTTTCTAAGTACCTTTTTAAATCAGATCAAGATCAAACGCCTATGTATACAATAAAAATCATCCCCAAAACATTACACTTCAAGCAGCCTGCCGGAACATCTAGAGGAGTTTATCATACACGTAAAGTATGGTATGTACTGCTCACTGACACCCAAACAGGAAAATATGGCGTAGGAGAATGTGCACCACTTCCAGCATTAAGTTGTGACGACTTACCAGACTATAGTGAAATTCTGGCTTATCACTGCCATCAGACAGAGTTAAATGGCTATCTTGATTACGAAGCCCTTCGCCCTTATCCATCTATGCTGTTTGGATTAGAGACCGCATTTGCTCACCTGAAAGCTGGCAATTTACAGTTTTGGGACACTCCTTTCTCAAAGGGAGAAAAAGAAATACCCATCAATGGACTCATATGGATGGGAAATTTCGATGAAATGTATTCCCGCATAGAAGAAAAAATGAAATTGGGCTTCAGATGTATTAAAGTCAAAATCGGCGCAATCGATTTCAATAAAGAACTTGAACTACTGGAGCATATAAGACAGCATTTCTCTCCCGAGCAGATAGAACTACGTGTGGATGCCAATGGGGCGTTCTCTCCCGCTGATGCCCCTTTCAAATTGGAAAGCTTACATGCATTCCACATACACTCCATCGAACAACCTATTCGTGCAGGTCAATGGAAAGAAATGGCAACACTATGCCAACAATCTCCTTTTCCAATAGCTCTGGATGAAGAACTTATAGGCATAAACACTATTGCACGCAAAATAGAATTACTCGAAACAATCCGACCACAATATATCATATTAAAACCCTCTCTTCATGGAGGAATACAAGGGGCTACTGAATGGATAAAACTAGCCAAGGAACGGGGAATTGGTTCATGGGTTACTTCAGCACTTGAATCTAACATCGGACTAAATGCCATCGCACAATGGTGTGCAACATTAAGTCCGGATATACCTCAAGGATTAGGAACTGGTATGCTTTTCACTGATAATATCGATTATCCGCTTCATATACAAGGAGATTGGTTATGGTTTCATCCAGAAGAAAAAGAACCAGACTTCAACAAATTCCTATTATGACATTGCCCATGACAACATTTATCACTCAAAGAGCTCAACAAACTATTACCATTAATGGTGAACGTTATACCGCTTCGGAAGCAAAGATTTCTGCTTCTGACGGAAAAAGCCTTCTACAGAAAAAATTCTATGACCTATATGGAAAGGATAGTTTCTATTCTTCCCTTGCTGATTTTCTGGCAGAATGGTTTGACGACAGCAACACGCTAAAAGTTCATACATCTGGCTCAACAGGACAGCCTAAAGAGCTTTGGGTAGAGAAAAGAAAAATGATGAATAGTGCCATACTAACAATTTCTTTCCTCAAACTACATCAAGGCGATAGTGCTATGCTCTGCATGCCTTTACAATACATAGCAGGGAAAATGGTTGTGGTACGTTCACTCGTAGCGGGATTAAATCTCATTCCCATTCCTCCATGCGGTCATCCGATGCAAAACATAGAAACTCCTCCGGTATTTTCTGCCATGATTCCCATGCAAGTATTCAATTCGCTACAAGTTCCGTCTGAACGAAAGTTACTCATGCAGATACAACATCTTATTATTGGTGGAGGAGCTATAGATGATGCACTTGGAAAAGCTCTGCAAGAGTTTCCTCACGCAGTATGGAGCACATACGGAATGACAGAAACACTTTCACACATTGCCCTACGCCGACTGAATGGAAGTGACCACTCAGATTGGTACACTCCATTTGATAATGTCAGCCTCAGCTTATCAGAAGAAAATACATTGATAATTCATGCACCTTCAGTATGTTCAGAACTTTTGAGAACCAATGATATTGCAGAATTTAATCAACACGGACTATTTCGTATTTTAGGAAGAAAAGATAACACAATCAATACAGGAGGAGTTAAAGTACAAATCGAGCAAGTAGAAAAAGAACTCAAGCCCTTACTCGATTGTCCATTTATGATAACCTCCGTACCTGATCCTAAATTTGGAGAGCGGATAGTTTTATTAATAGAAGCGGTTCATATAAACCACGAACAAATAAACGAATCCATAAAAAAACTTCCTCCTTATCGGCGTCCAAAGCAAATCATACGAATAGATACACTCCCGTTAACTGATACAGGTAAGCCTAGTAGAGCTGTTGCACGACAAATAGCCTCAAATTATATAGATAAAACATAGGAGAAGAATATTTAAATGGTTACCTTTGCTTAAAAAGGAATACCCTAACAACTAATATTTATGGAAGACACTTCATTTTTGGCACCACTGTTATTAACTATTGGTGGACTTGTTATCGGAGCTTTACTAAAGTCATTATTACGGCACACACGTATTCCATATACAGTAGGACTATTTGCCGTCGGACTGTTAGTAGGTTTATTAAATCGTTATGGAATTTTTAATTTTTGGAGTGATCTGTCAGAAGGTGTAAACTCTGTAGCCAATATCAACCCTGATTTAATACTCTACTTATTTCTCCCCATTTTAATCTTTGATGCAGCTTATGAACTCAACCTGCATATATTCAAAAAGACATTAGCAAATGCAACTCTACTTGCCGTCCCGGGGCTGATCATTTGTATGCTTCTTACCGGTACATTATTAATAGGAATCGCCCATATTGTTCCTGGATTTGAATCGTGGACATGGGGACTTGCGCTTATGTTCGGAGCTTTAATTAGTGCTACCGACCCGGTTGCAGTCGTTGCTTTACTTCATGAATTAAAGACCAGTAAACGATTCTCTACACTTGTTGACGCAGAATCACTTCTAAATGATGGCACAGGTATCGTATGTTTCATGCTGTTTTTCGGAACTTATGCAGCAACGGGAGGAAGTTCCTCCTCACCAGTAATGGAATTTATACAAGTAGTAAGTATTAGTACACTATTGGGGTTCCTACTGGCACGCCTTGTTATTTGGTTTATTACCCGAATAAACTCAGAAGAAATGATCCAAAACAGTGCTGTGATCCTCTCAGCTTATCTCACCTTTATTGTTTCTCAATATTATTTGGGAGTTTCAGGAGTCATAGCCCTGCTGGTTTTTGGATTAACTGTCACTTACGTAGGTAAGCCAAGATTAAAACCCCAAGTTAATAATTTCATGGAACATTTCTGGGAGCTCCTTACCTATATCGCAAACACACTGATTTTTATTTTGGTAGGAATTGTAATTGCCCAGAAAGTCAATTTTACATGGGGAGCACTAGGAATTCTAATACTGATTTACATTTGCCTCAACTTATTCCGCTTCGCCATGATAATGTTACTATATCCACTTATGAAAAGAATGGGATATGGATTAAGTAAACGTGAGTCCGTTATATTGACATGGGGAGGATTACGTGGAGCATTAGGTATGACACTGGCTTTAATGGTATCTTATACCCCTGCTATACCTGAAGAGGTACGCAGCCAAGTATTATTTTTCACAGCCGGAATAGTCACATTAACACTTTGCGTAAATGCTACTACGACACGATGGTTGCTGAATAAATTAGGATTAATCAATATACCCTCGGCACGCATTATATTAGAAAATAAAATCCAGCAAACCATTCGTGAAAATTCAGAAAAATATCTGGAACGTTTAGAAAAGCGTGATGCTTTGGAGGGTACCAATTGGGAAAAAGTCAGACACTATATTTTTCCAAAGCCGCAGGAAGTTACTCATACAGCAGGAACTCATGCCATGCTTACAGAAGTTCGCTTACGTGTACTAGATAGAGAAAAGGCTCTCTGCCATCAACTCTATGATGAAGGCATTATATCGCAAAGTACTTTCCGCAGATTAATGAACTCATTAGACGAACTATACGATCATGACGGAACATATCCATTAGACAATCGCCTTTCAATATTTCGTTTCTGCAACCGGACTGCTTTACTGAACAGTTTAAGAAAAGAGCCCTACCTACACAACCTGATGAGCTTCTATTTCCGTAAACGCATCGCACTAATTTACGACTTGGGAAGAGGATTTATCATTCTACAGAAAGAAGATTTGAAATTCTTGGATGAATTAAAGAACTCAGACTTACTCAATGAGCAATCGATTGTAAACACGCTAAAAGAAGAAATAAACCTGAACATAAAAGCTATGAGTGAACTTATAGACAGTTTAGCTATAAACTTCCCCAGAGCTTACAAACATGCTTTAACGTTAAAGTCGATTCGCATGTTATTAAGTAACGAGCGCAGAACAATCAAGCAAATGGAATCAAATGGTGTCATTTCAGAGAAAGATGCTGAAGGATTATTGGAAAAAGTAGACGAACGAACAGACGAGCTGAATACTTTCAGATATACCATACCTGGAACTATTTTACGGAGGTTGTTTAGAAAGTCTTCAAAAGAATTATAATATCAGAACCAGATGAAAACAGTCAGGCTTATCACTTGCGACAGCTCGTTTCAAGCAAGGCTTATTTTAGGAGCTTTAGAAAACGAAGGTATTGCTGGCATATTACATAATGAAAATAGCTCAAACATACTAAAAGGCTATATCAATAATATTGGCGTAGATATTTTTGTGTATGAAGATGAATACGAAAAAGCTCTGAAAGTACTTGAACAAAATGAGATAATAGCAAAACAAATGAAATATTGTCCATATTGCCACTCCGACAATATTGAATATGCCCTGAAAAAAGAGAAAAAAATACGTGCACTCTTTGCGACATTTTTATCTCTGCTTACAGCAACTCCCCTTAAAACAGAACATTGGGAATACATTTGTAAGCAATGTGGGAAACATTTTGAAAATCCAGTTGCATAAAAATGAACGCTTCCTGATGACTTTTATAAAAATCATCAGGAAGCGTTCATTCACTATAGTGCACACGAGTTTCCTTCACAATAGTCCTTACTTATTTCCCCTTGATACTCCGGATGACGCTGCAACCATATTACAGCGTACGAACAAGTAGCGATGGGCTTCAGGGCATTTTCAAGAGCAAAATCATAAGCGGCTTTCACCAAAGCAGATGCAATTCCTCTCCCCCCTATCTCTGACGGAACAATGGTATGACGAATATCCAAACCATTATCATGAATACTATAAGCTACATGAGCTTTATATCCATCAACTTCTATCTCAAATCTTCTTTGTTCTGCATTATGTTTTATATCCATATTACTAAAGTTTAAAGATTTATATATCTGAAGCAATATACAAAATTAAAGAATATTAAAAAAAGAATCAATGAATCTTATTTCAAAAAAATACATGAAATTTGCAGAAATAAAATTCATATAACGATATGGAAAAAGAAAGTCTTATAAAAAGATATTTAGTATTCATCGCAGGTCTGTATTTTTTAGCAATGGGTATATCATTAATTGTTCATTCCAGCTTAGGAACTACACCCATTTCAAGTATGAACTATGTATTAAGCATCAACACATCATTATCCCTCGGTACATGGACATTTATTGTAAATCTGCTCATGATTATCATCCAACTATGGCTGGCAAGCGGCAAATATGGGACACGTAAGGATACCATAGAAATTTTATTGCAGATACCTTTTTCTTTTATATTTTCTGCTTTTATCGATTTAAACATGATACTCATCCGCAATCTTGTTCCAAGTAACTATGGTATGGCTGTAGGAATTCTACTGGCAGGATGCATCATTCAATCCATAGGCGTAGTGTTAGAAATCAAACCTAAAGCAGCAATGATGAGCGCTGAAGGACTTGTGAAATATATAGCCCGACGCTGTAATAAAAAATTCGGTAATGTAAAAGTTTATGTAGATATTACACTGGTTAGTCTGGCCATTCTTATATCACTGGCTTTCACCATGCGTATAGAAGGAGTTCGAGAAGGCTCAGTCATAGCAGCTTGTATCACCGGATATATTGTTAACTTTCTGAATTATAAAGTCATGACAAGAAAAACATTATACCGCATCATACCCATAAAACATGAATAAAAGCTCAAAAGAAAAAATTTTAATCAATAATCTCCATTAACTAGAATTCTTATCCATGAACTATCAATTTGAAATCTGTGCCAACTCTGTAGAAAGTTGTCTTGCTGCCCAAGCAGGAGGAGCACATCGAGTAGAATTATGTGCTGGCATCCCCGAAGGAGGTACTACTCCTTCATTAGGTGAAATCCTAACTGCCCGTCGTATGCTTCAAATCAAACTACATGTCATTATACGTCCACGCGGAGGAGATTTTTTATATTCTCCCCTCGAACTGGAAATTATGGAAGAAGATATAAAATTAGCCAGAAAAGCGGGCGTGGATGGCATAGTAATAGGATGTCTTACCCCTGAAGGTGAGATTGATTTACCAGCCATGAAACGCCTCAGAACAGCAGCAGGTGATTGTTCCGTAACATTTCATCGAGCTTTCGACAGATGCAAAGATCCTTTTAAAGCACTTGATGAAATAGCTGAATTGGACATCCATCGTATTTTGACTTCAGGACAGCAACCTACCGCCCCTGAAGGAAGTGGTTTAATAAGAAAACTTGTAGACTATTCAAACGGTAGAATCAGCCTGATGGCAGGATGTGGAGTAAATGAAAACAATATCCGCCAATTAGCAGCAGAAAGCGGTGCCAGTGAATTCCACTTTTCTGCACGGGAAAAGATAAAAAGTGCCATGCGCTTTTCGAATCCGGAAGTAAAGATGGGAAGTGATTCTATTAATGAATACACACGCGAAATCACAACAGCCCAACGAGTAAAACGAACAATTGATGCACTTACCAGTCTATAATAAAAAATCCTCGGCTCTTTGAACCGAGGATTTTTTATTATACAGATTCTTTCATTTATTCATCCCATACCAAATAAGCAGAAACCAACCAATGATTCAGTTCTTCTCCATTTCCTGGTTGTGCATCGGGTATACTTACAGTAAAAGTATGTTTACCAGCCTGTAGTTCTTTCAAAGGAATTTCCTCTGGAACAACGTCCGACCCAGGACACCAGTTCGAACGAGATAAATCAGAAGATGCTAAAGGTTCCTCTACCATTTTTGTCTTATATCCATCTTCACTAATATAAGCAGCAAGACGTTCTATAAGCCATACTCCCGTAGCTGGGTTAAAACGACGGAATGAAGCACAATCATCTCTCCATGGGATAAAACTATATACTTCTTTTCCATCTACCGAAAGAATATTCTTCTTTTGGACAAACTCATCACCCCCGCTATGACCGCCATGACCAGTTACAATATATTTCAGACGTACATTCTTCGCATTTTTAGGAAGAACAAAATCAGCAGAAACAGATTTACGTGCAAAAATATCCGGATACGACTGTCCAATATAATATACCGTATTCATCAACGGTTCTACATGACGACGTATTAGTTTTTCACATGCAATCGGAGTTTCCTTAATATTCAGTTCCATACTGGCAATATATCCTTCTGCTGTCCAAGTATCAATAAAAATACCAACATACACTTCACCTTTAAGCGCAGCATACAAGTCGGTAATATCCTGTTCCCACTGTACGCACTTCTCCCATTTAGGGATATATACAGGACGACGTTTGCTAGATAAAGAATCATCATTTTCACTATAATGTCCTACTCCAAACGGTGTCATAAAGCGCATCAATTCGATGGTAGGCAAATAGTTTTTTCCAGGTATTATACCAACCATATTTTCTAATTTCAGACTATCAACCTCAGGAAATTTATTTTTCCCTTGTGCTATACTCAACAAATTGACAGCCGAATTCTTAGGTAAAACAAAACAAGATCCAGATTTATCCCATCTGTCCCCATTCGATGCTACCGTAACCTTCAAACTAACTGTCACGTCTCTTTGATAATCAGGTATCTGGATTTTCTTCAAAATAATACGCCCATTCACTAAATGAATAATGCCATCACTATCTGCTTCCGAAAAGCTTGGATATGTATTAGGCAAAAAACGCACATTCGCATTATCAAATACCTGTAGGCTTAAGTTACCTTTAGCTGGCAGCTCCTTATGACTGGCTGCATTTACTGTTAATGTAAACAGCAGAGAAAAAAGAATAAAGATTGTTCTCATGTCTATGTTAAATTCTAATGCTTTCAGATTAATAAAATTCGAGTTCTTATAAATCAAAGAACTCGAATTTTTTATTTATTCTTGTACGGTAATTGGTTCGCAAGTAAATTTGCTAAGATTGTCTACTACATAGCGTACATTTTCTTCCGGTACACTGATAGCGATACGAAAACTATGAGTAGTAGCCTCTACTGAAATATCTGTACCTGCCGGTAGAGTATTCAGTTCAGCAGCTGTCAGGCAGAAGCTTTCTTTTTCGCGCAAGTATCTTTTTTCTTTTGAATAAAAATCTTGCTGTGCATAAAACATTGCCCACAATAATTTGTATGCGGCCATATTATAAGGATATTTAAACGTATCAGTACCCTGTCCTATAACTTTATCTGAAAGATACAAGAATCCCCATCTGTCAGGCATATGCATATCAATTTTACCAGTTGGCATCCATACCCAGTTTTCTTCACGCTGTCCCGGTTTCAGCCACTGCACACGTGAAAAATTAATACGCCAATATTTTCCAGCTTCTCCAGGATTAGAGAAATTTACAGTCAATGCTTTATGAGGAATAGCCATCTCTACAGTCCATTGTTTGTCTTTATCTTTCGAGTTATTCAATGTCCCGTCACGATGTACAGCCAGTTGAAGTCCCGGACAATCCCACTGAATCATGAAATTTCCTCCAGAACGATAAGGCTTATCCAACATCAAATCAAATATAACAGCTTTTGCATTAGTTTCTATTTCAAAGTAATTCTGCCCGTCACAATCCGGATCGAGAAAAACTTCAAAATCATTGTCATGGTAAATAATTGTATCTCGCTGATTCAGCTTCGCCTTAATATCATCTTCCTGCAACGTAGCAGCAACATAAAGATACTTATCATCCCACAGCATTTTAGCAGAAGTATCATAACACGGCTTAGCAAGTCCTTCTCCACTTATATCTACAAAAGAAGAAGTGGGCTGTGCCTTCTGCCAGTCAGCTTCATTCAGTTTTCCATCTACCTTAATTTTTCCATCTACGCGATAACATACATACCCTGCGGGCAAAGTTAGCATACGCTTATACTTCGAATACAAATTTTGCGCCAGAAGTTGTCCTCCCATAGCCAACGCAAGCACACTACATACTAGTTGTTTTCTCATGGTTATTTTTATTAATTACTTTCAATTACTTGACCTGCTCCTCGATATAACTTAACCGGACCATCCAACAATACAGCAATTACCGTTATCTGTGGATCCAGTACGTGTTCTGGTACATCAATATATAAATTGCCAGGAACCTCGCTCCAGTAATTTTTGTTATACACTTTATAAGACAACATGGAGCCATTACCGACAACCCACACTCTATTAACTTTATTCATCAATCCCTTTACTTCGATAGGTCCATTAGGCTTATATGGTAAATAAAGATACAAGATATCTCCACCTTTATTTAAAGTTGTATATCCTTGGAAGTGCTCTGTCGGAATACCAGCACGAGTATCGTAAATAGCTTCTTTATGTTTTTTAGTCCAACGACCAAATTCTTTTAAAATAGCGACCTGCTCTTCAGGAATTGTACCATCTTCCTTCGGTCCAATATCAAGCAGCAGATTTCCACCCATACTCAGACAATCGACAAATGTACGCAATAGGATAAAAGGTGACTTATAGTTTGTATCTGTATGCTGATATCCCCAAGAATCATTCATAGTCATACAGAGCTCCCAATACTTATCTTCAGGACGAACAATAGGAACTCCCTGCTCGGGTGTAGCATAATCACCATATCCCTGAATACGCGAATTTATAATTACATTCTTATTATCAGATCTCAACAAATCAACGATACCTTTAGAGTTCCAAGCTTCTGCTGTTTGTTCCCAGTCTCCATCAAACCAATACAAATCAGGCTTCCAGGTTTTATTCAATTCACTCAGCTGTGCCATATTGAAATCTACAAAACGCTGCCACCTTACAGAATCATCTTTATAACGAACCTCTGTACGTGTCATATTTGGATAATCAGGATGCGACCAGTCCAGCAATGAATAGTAAAATCCCAGCTTCAATCCCTGCTTACGAACTTCCTTCACAAAAGGACTTATTAAATCACGTTTAGCTGGTGTACACTTTACAGTACTGAGTTCTCCCGCCTTTGTATCCCACAAAGCCATTCCATCATGATGCTTGGTTGTAATAACTGTATAGCGTGCACCACTCTCTTTTATTAAGTCAACCCATGCTTTAGGATCATATTTCGAAGCTGTAAATCCATCTTTCTGACTCATGTACTCCTCATAAGGCAGATACTTATTGAAGAAAGACCAACTTTCAGAAACTCCTTTTACAGAATAAATACCCCAATGGATGAAAATACCTAACTTGGCATTTGCAAACCACTCCATTCTTTTTTCTTTCTGTGTATCCTGTTGGTCCTTAGGTTGTGTTTGACTCATCACAGGAGCAACAATTACACTAATAGAAAATAGTGCTGCAAATAATCGTTTACTCATTCTTATATATGATTAAAATTCATTATAGCTAATGTGACATACTCACTCCAACGAAGAAAGTACATCTTATACATTATAAAAACTTATTTCCTTAAATAAACAAAAATAGCCCAACAACCATTCTAGGGCAGACAAAGTATCTGCTAACAGGCTGTCAGGCTATTTTATTAATTATAATTATTTCTGATTACTTCCTAATGACCACCACAATGGAATCATAGTAGTATTATTACCACCCAATAATTCCAACGCGTGATTATATTCTGCTTCATTAGCATTATTAAGTGTCGTAGGATATCTCATACGTTGTGGATAATACTGCCATTTTTGTCCAGAAGTCCATGAGTCTGGCTTCCATTCAGTCATATCTGTACCAGTCATCATTTTTTCGTTTGCCGGAATATCAAAGAACGGTAAACCAACACGTCGATAATCAGACCAACATTCTTGTACTAGATATGGCAATTGAGCTATATATTTTTGGGTAAATATTTTAGACAAATGATCATTTAATTGACCGCCATATAATGTACGAGAACCATCAGGATATTGATATTGTACAGTCGCATTTTTATTCGTATAGCCATCAATATACTGCATAGTTTCAGCAGAAGCTGGAGTTGTATGAGTGTATGCAACAGAAGTTCCAATACGATTATAAGTTTCAGATTTAATATAATCTTCGTAATATTCAGAAACGCCAAAATGTATAAAGCTTAACTCAATAGCTTTATTATAGGCTTCTTCAGCTGTAATACCTTTCACATCTCCAGAAGTAATCCATTGGCGTTCCAAAGCTTCTGCAATAAGAAAATATGTTTCCCATGGACCAAAATAAACCATTTTTTCCTCTGCATTTCTTGCCTGAGAACCCAAAATTGGATAATTATTCAAACGTGCACTACTACTATTAGCCAATTCATTTTTGGACATAGAGGGAGAAAAACTTGTTGTTGTTCCTGCAGGTATACCATTCCAACAATATGTACCATCTATCTTAATTGTATCTTTATCATTTTCAAAAGATATTAATCCAAAAGTCCCTTTCAGTTTCTTTACCTCTGTACCGATATCAATCATATTATCAGCTTTTGAATCATAGGGCAGATAATACAACTTTAATGCACGAGGATCCAAATTTTCAGGAAGACCATCTAACCAATATCCCTTAGTTGGATTATCAGTATTCTGCACAAAATGTTTTTCAAAACGCTTTCCTAAATAATTCGCAGGTTTAATATATTTAGAATCAATATCAGGACGCTGAGTTTGAATAGAAATACCTCCCAAATTAGTCATCAAGTTAGCTAAAGTTCCTGACAAACAATGTTGATTATAAGATCTTGTATATGGTCCTGAGTAATCATCCCATCCATTATTTTGTACAATTTCCATAATATCAACATCTTCACTGATAGTCTTACTCAAATCAGAAACTGCATCCTTAAATTGTGCTATAGCCTTATTGTACATTTCAGAATCTTTATCTTTCAGATTACTTAAACGCATAGCCAAACGCATACGCAATGAATTTGCATATTTAACCCATTTTTTTGCATCATAACCAAAATAAGGATCACATTTAGCTTGATCTTCAGTTGGTTCAACTGTTATATCAATAGCTTTAACCGCATCCGATAATTCATCTAAAATATAATTGTATGTTTCCTTCTCACTACTATATACAGGGTTAAGTCCACCTGTTAAATCCTGAGGCAAAGCACAAGGACCAAAACAATCTGTAAACTGTCCTAACAAATATGCACGCCAAATACGAGCAAACTGCTTCATATTTGGATAAAACTTTTGATCGGCTATCTCAATTGTAGGACTTTCTGCAATTTGAACAGCTAATGTTGCATTATTAATAGAATAAGCAATTGCAGGATAGTAAAAGGAACTAATATAATCATCATCATAGTTACCTATAGACAAATGTTTTTTTTCTGTGATGAAACGCGCTCCTTCACCCCAATTATAGACATACACACGTTCACCTGTACTAGGATCCATTTGAATCTTGCTGAACGATTGATTCAATGCATAATACGATTTCACAGATCCTAATTCTGTCTTAGAGGGATCTGTATTCACCTCATCAAAGTCAGAACATGAAGTTAACCCCAAACTAATCAGGCCTAACCCCCAAAATAAATTATTAATCGTTTTCATGTAATATCCTTTTTTTGATTAGAAACCTAGAGTTACGTTAAACAAATAAGAACGTGATGTAGGAGAAGCGCAGTTCTCAAAACCAGTTGCATTTGTATTAGTAATAAATACAGCTTCTGGATCAATTCCATTCATATCACTATAAATCATCCATACATTATTAATGGAGAATCCCAATTTTAACTGTTGGAAAATAGTTTTCTTCAACATAGACGACGGGAAAGAATAATTCAAAGCAATATTACGCAAACGAATATTTGTTGCATCATAAATATTCGCTTCTCCAATACCAGTATTACCAGTACCTATAGCTTGCCAATAATCTTGTTGAGAAACTTTTATTGTACTAGGCGCATAGCTACCATCTTGTTGACGAATAACACCATCTACAACAAAATCTTCACGCATTCCACCAGGGGCTGTACATTCTGCACGACCAGCAATTTGTAATGCATAATTAGTATAAGAATAAATATCACCACCTAATCTACCATCAATTTGGAAGCTCAATGCAAAATTCTTATATCTAAAACTATTATTCCAACCTAACATGCAGTCTGCTTGTTGATCACCAATCTTTTCCGAAACACCTGTTGATTGAGGTAATCCCGCTTCATTCAATAAAAGTTTTCCATAATAAGGACTATTTTCATCTGTCACACGCATGAACTTAGTACCCCAAATTTCTCCATAGTTACCACCTTGAACCGCATAAACTTTCAATTCAGCAGCACCACCTAATTCATATTTATTAACTCCAGGAGCTAATTCAAGTACTTTATTATTATTCTTAGAAAAGTTTAACTGAGTATCCCAACTAAAATCTTTCGTTTCAATTGGCCGAGCATTAATCATCAATTCAACACCTGTATTTTGAATATTACCTGCATTAATTTTACGAGCCTTATACCCAGACATATAATCCATAGGTATATCCATTAGTTGGCGTTTTGCATTTGATTTATACCAAGCAAAATCAAAACCTAAACGGTTATTAAAGAACTTCAATTCAACTCCAGCCTCCCAAGAAGAAATCAACTCACTACGAACTGTTGAATCATAATAAGTTTCAAGAGGCTTACCGGTAGTATTACCATTAGGATCTGAAAATATCTCATAATAATTATATAATTGATATGCATCCATATCATTACCTACCTGAGCAAAAGAAGCACGAACTTTAGCATATGTAAACCATGAAGGCATCATCTTACCTATTTTACCAACCATATCACTAATGATCCAAGAGGCAGAGATTGATGGATAAAAGAATGAACGATTTTCTTTACTTAAAGCTGAAGACCAATCATTTCTGAATGTTGCATCCAAAAATATCCAACCATCATAATTTATACCCAAAGTACCATATAATGAATTAATTTTCTTATGGTTATAAGTTTCCTTGAAATTACGATCATTTTTACTACTATTTAATAAATTAAATAGATTCGGCACAGTAAGCTTTGTCGCATCACCTTTCAGACCTGTAGACTTTCTCTCCATAAGATTACCACCAAAGGTCATTGTTCCACCAAACTTATTAATCAAATGATCTTTTTGAGCACTGATCAAAAAACTAAAGTTATTTTCGTAAAACTTCTTTTCTTCTAAACTATATTGACTATTTCCATTATTACGGTTACTTCCAGCATATAGTTTATTATTACTTTCGGTATTATACATATCGCTACCCGCCTTAATTTCAGCATTCAACCAGTCCGTAAACTTATACTTTAAAGATGCATTCATCAAGAAACGGTTACGTGTATCATGATTTGTATTATATAATTCCGCCCAATAAGGGTTCATACCGCTATTATTGTACCAATTAATTTTACCCTCATCTGTTAAAGGATTACTATAATCACGAATATCCATAGAAGAAGGTAATTGATAAATAGTACGGAACATATTTTGATCATTCGAACCTGTCATCGGACGATTATCTGCATTTGTATTAATATACTGAACCTTAGCATCCAAACTCCAACGATCATCTTTACCAAAAGTATAAAAGGCACGTAAAGTTAAGTTAGTACGATCCAAAGTTGCTCCTGGAATCTTACTAGAATCATCCATACGATTCAAAGAAGCATAAATTGAAGTTTTATCATACTGTTGAGAGAAAGAAATACTTTCAGTCAGATTTGTTCCTGTTTTAAAGAAAGAATCCACATTATCATAATACTGCATAATGCGCTTTTGTCCATTAAAAGTATACTCAGTTCCCATAGCAGGTCCCCAGCTATTAGAGGTTTCAGCATTGTACGAACCATTATCACCTTGTCCAAATGCCTTTTGCATCTTAGGATTCATAAAAATAGTTTCCGCTGAAACAGAACCAGAAATAGTAATACCTAATCCTTCACGTTTTGTTCCTTTTTTAGTCGTAATCAAGATAACACCATTACCTGCGCGAGATCCATAGAGAGCAGCAGCTGAAGCACCTTTCAATACAGACATAGATTCTATATCTTCCGGATTGATATCGGAAAGACCATTACCCATATCCAATGAAGGATTATAAAAATCAGCATTATCAGCACCGGTAAAATTATCCATCGGAACACCGTCTACAACAATCAGCGGCTGGTTTGTACCTGTAACTGAATTTGCTCCACGCAACTGGATCTTAGAAGATCCACCAGGACCATTACTAGAACGAATAACCTGTACACCTGAAATTTTACCAGACAACGCATTAGCAAGATTTGTTTCACGAGCTTCAACCAAAGACTCACCCTTCACTTCTTGTATTGCATAACCCAAAGCTTTCTTTTCGCGTTTGATACCCAAAGCTGTTACTACAACTTCCTGAAGAACTTCCGTATCATCAGACATTTTTATAGTCCCGAAATCCGGAGTAGCTGTCAACTGTTGAGTTTTATAACCGATATAAGAAATCTCCAATGTAGCGCCAGAAGCTACCTGAAGAGTAAATTTACCATCTATATCGGTTATCGTACCATTAGTTGTGCCAACTTCAAGAATACTTACACCAATCAACGGCTCACCTTGAGCATCGACAATTGTACCTTGAGTGGTAATTTTAGCTGATTGCTGTGAAATAGATGCATCCAATGATTTTTCTGGAGCAGCCCATACAGTTCCCCAGCCGGAAACCATCAGCAATAAAAACATTTGTGAAAACCTACTAATTCTCATAGATTTAACATTTAATAATTATATAATTAGAAACTTGTAGTTAAAAGGTCATTCATAAAGAATAAATAAAAAACAAACAAAACATATCATTTTTTCAATTAAAATGACAATAAAATTTCATAATATTAGATTCCTTTTTATATATAGTAACATTCTTGTGGACAAAGATAATTATATTTTAAAATTTTTTATTAGCAACTATATAAAATATTTAGCCACTTAAACATTATTAACAATACTAACTAATTCCCTAATACCACTATCATTATCAGTTATTTTACAAGAAGATAATCATAGTATTTATATATACTTCACTACTTATTTAGTTTCCATAGAGATACAAAATTTCATATAGCAATATTATGGCAAAAAAATTCTTACAGAATATAAGTGTGCCACATTCCATGTCACTTATATATAATATAAAAGAAATTCAAAAAAACAGAAAGCCGATATAAGTATTATCTTATACCGGCTTTCTATAAAAATATTTTTAATTACTAATCTTACTCTGTTTCATCCAGGCTATCAATAATTTTCAGCAAACGCTCACCTAATCCAATTGTGTAACCATGTGATGTAAATACAATTCTATTAAAAGTATCACCTATTATAAATATAGGTAATTGAGTATTTGCTTCAAGTTCTAATGCTTCAAGGAGTTTTTTCTGAATAGAGCTATCTTGATCAATACCAAACACAACATGTTCAGGAAGTCCTAGAGCAGGTGCAGTCTGATACTTTTCATAAGCAGCACGAGTTGGGAACAAAAGAATCATTTTTCGTCCACAAGCATCAAATTCCTTTGCCTTGACAGCAATATCCTTCAATGTGTGATCCGTAGGTTCCTGTCCTACGCCTAAGATAGCAAGTACAAATAATCCACGTCCTGAAGTTTTCAGCACTGTAGTTTCTTGACCTGTGGCAGCATCTATAAACTTAGATTCAGAGTCAAAGTTACCAATCACCTTCACAGCTTCAGTATTATCACGCACAAGCAATTTTTCATTTGTCAGCTCATCTTTGCGAACATTGAAAAAAGAAACCTGCCCTAATACACCACCATCTGCCAGACGGCTTCCAGAAACCATTATATAATATCCTTCATCCAAAGAAGATGGTTCTTTAAACAAAGCACTCCATTTTGCAAAGTCAGGATAATTCAATAATGTAAATCCTACTCCATCAAATTTTGAGAGAGTAAAGTGACGAAGGTATTCCGGATCATTCAGCTGCGGTACAGGTGAATATGCTAATTGCAATTTACCTGTTTCAGAGACTCCAGATACTCCACTTTCAAAATCCAGCTGGATATCTGAACCATTATTTCTATAGAATACATTTCCTGTAACTCCATCTATCCATGCTGGAATGCCTAACGAGCGTGCAACTGCAACAAAGAATATATCACGTGACACACGGTCGGCAATACGACTACGCCAAACTCCTTCGGGTGAAATAAAAGTTCCAACACAACACAACTCATCTCGAAGTGTAATATTCTTACGACACCATTCTGCCAAATTATTCGGATTTGCACGGAACATTTTGGCATCTTTTTTCGAAATCTCTTTCTGGAAGAAAGAACGATATGGAGTCAACATTTCGCCAGCTATACGCGGAGCTAATACTTTATCCGCATCCAAAGCCAGATCTGTATTATATAAGTGATCATCCAATATACTCTTAGGAGTATCACGTAAATCCTTATCTGAAAGCGTTGCTAACAATTGAAGTGCACGTGTGGCATAATTTTTTTTGGCAGCCTCACGCAAAAAAGCCATTATATCACCATAATTACCTCTTGAAGCAACAATATATTTATTGACATCCGCAGCCTTATACCCAGTTTCTGATGCAAATTGTTCGATAGCTGAAGCATTTGGGAAAGATGCAACATAAGCATTTCTAATAGAATCTTCGCGATTGAAACGAATATCATTTTTAGCGCGCTGCTCAGGAGTAACTTCCGGTATGTTCGGTTTTACGGGAGGAGGTACTAGATCTATAGGAAACGAAAACTCTTCACCTATACGGTGGCTAAGTTCTATAGCAACCTCACGTTCTTTTCCAAATGTTACTTTCTTAATACCAAACTGGTCACCTTTCGTTACGAGCACCATCATGTCTCCCAGACCAGCAGACAAGCTAGCCTTACCATCCTTCTCTGTTGTACGAGTATGAACAGTAAAGAATTCTGCATAATTATAGACCTTAAACTGTACACATGCACCTTCTACAGGTTTCTGTCGGTTATCAACAACCGTCACAGTAAGAGGAGCAAACTTAGCATAATTTCCTATAATATTAATCTCCGTATAATTCGCTGTACGGCGCATAACATCTTCTGGACCCTGATAATAGCCAAATACTTTTGTATGCATTAGCATACCACGACTGGCAGGAGCATTAAACCATCCCAAATCGAGAACAGGCTCAGGTTCGCAAGCTCCCAAGAAATGCCATTCACCATCAACCCATGCTTCTACCCATGCATGATTATCATCCGTATGAGCCCAGCGAGGAGTATAAACCTGACGGGCAGGAATGCCTACAGAACGAAGAGCAGCAACAAGAAAAGTAGATTCCTCACCACAACGTCCGTAAGCTGTCTTCACTGTAGCCAATGGCGCACTCGTACGAGCATCAGCCGGTTGGTAATTTACTTTTTCATGACACCAATGATTTACTTCAAGCACAGCATCATGCATAGAAAGCCCTTTTAAACGGGGCATCAGTTCATCATGAAAAATCATGCGTGCACGATCCAGATTTTCATTATTTATTCGTACCGGCAAGACAAAGTGAGAAAAGATATCATCGGGTATTGTTTTACCCCATGTCGTTTCTTTTCGCGTAGACAATGAGCTACGTACATTTTCCAAATAAAAATCACCGGAATAATCTGTTATATCTCCGACTGACATATAAGCATAAAAGAAAGTAAGTGCATCACGTTCTTCTTGTGTAAGCTGTTGTCGGAAAACACTAAACAAATCACCAGTCGGCAGTGCTTCTTTCTTTTTTTGGAAATCGGCATTCACGCGATCCATTGAAAGATTTTGCGCAGTAATGGAACAGACTGACAAAAACAGCCCTGCAATCATCATTAGAGATCTCTTCATAGTATAAAATAATTAATAATATTATGCTACAAAGATATATTTTTAAAAATTAACACACAATATAAACCAAAATATTTCTAATTCTTAATGAATCCAATCTTAATTATATAAATATCTATCTAACTAGATATGAAACAAAAAAATCGGCATAATCCATTGAAGGATTATACCGATTTCATTTATTATTTAGTCAATATATTGCTTAACTTCCTCAAAATCAACGTGATATATCTATCAGCGACTTGCGTACATGTGTTGCAAATATAACGCAAACCCGAAAATAAGCATCCATAAGCAACCACAGCTCTTGCTTGCAAAATTACGATTTTTATTCATAAATAAAGAGATGTAAACGCATAAAAATCAAAAGAAAGCGATGTTTTTAACAGATTCTTCGGTTTTATCCTTACCTTTGTGTATGATATTGGGATGTTATACCCAAACAACAATAAGAAAACGATGCAGATACATAACAATACATTGATAGCGGAATGCTCGGCTTACGATTTCAAGGAAATGTTGGAGCGTAAGAAAGTAAAGTCATGGCTTAAATCCGTGTCGGCATTTGCCAATACGGACGGTGGCAGTTTGTTCTATGGAGTGAATGATGACGGCGTAATTGTAGGGTTGGAGAATCCACAAGCCGATGCTGATTTTATCAGTGAAATGATAAAGGCACGACTTGACCCTGTGCCGGAAGTTCAACTTATTCCGATAGAACATGAAGGACATACCCTGCTTGAAGTGAAAGTAAAGGCAGGAACGCTTACACCTTATTACTATTATCAGGACGGAACACGTACTGCATATGTACGGGTTGGCAATGAAAGCGTGGAGTGTAATTCACAACAACTTCTTTCGTTGGTATTGAAAGGTACACACATGACATGGGATTCTCTTCCTACACAAGTGGATGCCAGCAAGCACTCATTTATTATTCTCGCCAATACTTTCCGTGAGCAAACCCATCAGGAATGGAACGATAAGTATTTGGAATCATTCGGACTTGTCACATCTGACGGGAAACTGACCAATGCCGGATTGTTGTTTGTGGACAATTGCACCGTATTCCAATCACGTATTTTCTGCACCCGTTGGACGGGGCTCTATAAAGACGATGCCATCAGTTCCGTAGAGCATCGGGCAAATCTCGTATTGCTTCTGAAATATGGCATGGACTTCATCAAGAACTATACCATGAGCGGGTGGGTCAAGATGCCGAACTATCGCCTGAATCTCCCCGACTATTCCGACCGTGCTATTTTTGAAGGATTGGTAAACCATCTTATCCATCGGGATTATACCGTGATGGGCGGTGAAGTACATATTGACATCTATGATGACCGAGTTGAATTGGTATCACCAGGTGCAATGCTTGATGGCACACAAATCCAAGACCGAGACATATACAAAGTACCGTCCATGCGCCGGAATCCTGTTATAGCGGATATGTTTACTCAATTGGACTATATGGAGAAACGTGGTTCGGGCTTAAGGAAAATGCGGGAACTTACGGAGAAACTACCTAATTTCATGCCGGGCAAAGAACCACAATATCAAACGGAAGCAATTTCTTTCTATACCACATTCTATAATTTGAATTGGGGAGAGAACGGAAGGATACCTATAGAGGAAGTCGCCAACAGAGTAAATAGTAGCCTCGAAAAGTACTCTATCGATGAAGAATCTTCGGTGAAAACTTTCGGTGATTTACAGAAATCTTCGGTGAAAACCTTCGGTGATTTGCAAAATTCTTCGGTGAAACAAAAGCGATTGGGACGGACTGCACAAAGCATTCTTGACCTTGTAATATCAGATGGTTCTATATCTCAAGATAAGATGGCGGAAAAAATAGGAGTCAGTAAACGAGCCATTGAAATGCAGATTGCAAATCTAAAAGCCAAAGGATTGCTTGTCAGAGAGGGAGCAGATCATGGTGGCTATTGGCGTATTGTAATTAATCCTAAAGCAGAAGAATAGAACTATGGGAATATATCTTATACCACTCTGTGTTATAGTTGCCATTTTGGTAATCGCCTTTTTGTTTGCTTCTTTACAGCAAGTAAAACATAAAACTCGATATATAGTGCTTTATGTAATAGCCATCATCATGCTATTTGCCGTTATTCCTATCAATGAATATTTGACTAAGTTTACGCAAATTTCAAGTGAAGAATACCTGCTTATTTTAATATTCGATATTGCGGTGGGATATTTTTGTATGTACATTGCCGGTTTGCTGAAATTCAATCTTCTTAAACAAAAAAATCAAGCATTAGAAAATGCCTTGACAGAAAAGCAACAAAAAAATGTAGATGCTCTATTAAAGCATCAAAATGAAAAGCAAAAAAAACTTCTCAAAGGAGAACTTGAATGGTTAACAGAAAAAATCAAAGTATTTACTGAGGAAGAGCAGAAAGCTATTCTTGCCTGTGCCTGCGCATTTGCAGAACATGACTTGATAATCGCTCCATCAATAGCTATTCAGCAAAAAGAGACGTGTAGTCAGCAAGACCTTATGTATTTTGTTTGTTCTGCTTTTTTCAATATGGGAAAGAAGCGTAATGATATTGTAAGTTTCTTATATAAAGTTTTTCCTATCTATTTTCCTGCCGGAGAAAGTGTATTGGCTAAAAAAATGCCGGGACAGGAAAGGGTAAAAGAAAGAAGAGATAAAGAAAAACAATCCACATGAACCAAAAGTATTATTGAAGTATATTCCAATATAAAGTCGTTTTTCGACATATATTTGTCAGATAATCATTATAATCAGAATAGATTTTCGATTATAATGATTATCTTTGTTTTTGAAAACATATTATGTAATGTATGAACAAAGATATTAATCGCTTGAAAGTGGTTCTAGCAGAAAAGAAACGCACCAATAAATGGTTGGCAGAACAACTGGGTAAAGATCCGGGAACTGTTTCGAAATGGTGTACCAACACTATGCAGCCCAATCTAGAGACATTAGCGAAAATTGCAAAAATTCTTGAAGTAGATATCAGGGATTTGTTATGGCCTATAAAAGACTAGAGTAACACTAAAATCAAAAATGATTTATAATAGTATATGAAACCTATAATAAAATATAGAGGTGGAAAATCGAAAGAAATTCCACAAATAATACAATATATGCCACAATTTGATGGAAGGTACATAGAACCTTTTTTGGGTGGTGGTGCTATGTTCTTCCATCTGGAGCCAAATAATGCTATAATTAATGATATTAATGTACGCTTGATAAACTTTTATAGAAGTGTGCAACAAGATTTTATGCAATTAAGTATGGAATTGGCTGAGTTAGAGAATATTTACAGCAACAATCGGTTGGAATTTGATAAATTAAAGAAACTTCATCCAGAAGATAGAATACCAGATGAGAATGAGACTTTATATTATCAATTAAGGGATATGTATAATGGCTTAATACCTTCGACTTATTCAGATGCTGCTTTATATTACTTTATTAATAAAACAGCTTTTTCTGGAATGATTCGTTTTAACGCAAAAGGAGAATACAATGTTCCTTATGGTAGGTACAAAAATCTTAATACAAAAATTATTACTGAAGCACATCATGCTTTACTGGTAAATACCGAGATTCATAATACAGATTATAGTGATATATTTAATTTAGTAAATCCTGACGATTTTGTGTTTTTGGATCCACCATATGATTGTATTTTTTCAGACTACGGAAATATACAATATCAAGATGGGTTTAACGAAGAAAACCACAGACGGTTAGCTGAGGATTTCTATAATTTAGGATGCAGATCACTTATGGTAATAGGTGATACTCCGTTAATTCGAGATTTATATGGAAATAATATCATAGCAGAGTATGATAAAAATTATTCCGTGAATATTAGAAATAGATTTCAGGCGGAGGCTACACATTTAATAATAACAAATTACGAATTATAATAAAATGGACTCTATTACACGTATTAAAGAATTTATAAAGAGTAATTTTCCTGATTGGGAAAAAATCAGTTTTTCTGAATTCCAAGAAAACATTGATTTTAGAGATGATTTGAGTGAATTATACAAAATAAATCATGAGGAAATAATATTAATATCATATACCAATATTAGTATTACTGGAACTGATCGACCCAAACCCCAACTTAGAGTTTTTCTTGATGAATATAAGAAGCCTTTCCATTTTGCAAAAGAACATCAATTACGCTACTATCTATTTTCAATTTTTACAAAGGATGATAATATGGCAAGGGGATTGAACAATTTCAATCCCAAAGAATATATTATCTCCATAGAAACAAATCTTGATACTGAGGGGTCTAGAAGAGATTTAAGAAGTATTTACGATTATGCAAATGAGAAATTGGGCAAAAGAAAATTTCTTAAATGTTCTCGTACCAACTATAAGGCCGACATAAACCAAGCATCATTTATTTATATAGGTACTCCTAGTAATCCCGACAAAACGACTTTTGAAAATTTTATCAACATTTTTGATTCAAGACCATACCAAAACTCAACTAATAATGTTAGTAAACAAATGGTCAATGAATTAAAAATAAGTTCAGAATATATAAAATATACCGATATCATTACTGCAGCTAAAACTAAACCGTTTCTTTTGCTAGCTGGTATTTCCGGGACAGGGAAAAGCCGGATTGTGCGCGAATTTGCCTTTAAGTCATGTCCAAAATACTTGCAAGACAAGGCTGGCACAACGCCTGGCAACTATTGTATGATTGAGGTAAAACCCAATTGGCATGACTCAACAGAATTGTTGGGATATTACAGCCGATTAGGGAAGGGTGGTTATCAGTTCACTAAGTTCGTCAAGTTCTTGGTAAAGGCCAAGATGTTCCCTACCGTTCCATTCTTTGTTTGTCTTGATGAAATGAATCTGGCGCCTGTAGAACAATACTTTGCAGAGATTTTGAGTATATTGGAAACTCGCAAGCATCCAAAGAATGAAGAAACTGGCGAGGTTGATATGACCATGGTTAAAACAGAGCCAATAATTGATACACTGTATTTCCGTGAATTGTCAGAGATACCCCACACAAGGAATGCACAAACGGGAGAGCTTTTCAGCAGCAATTTGACCGACAGGGAGATCTACCTTAAACTCTTTAATATTAAAACCGAAAGTGATATTAATGAAGAGGTCGGCAAACGTACAGACCTGACGACCGAAGGACTAACCCTTCCTGACAATGTAGTAATTATTGGTACAGTCAATATGGATGATACCACGCATCAGTTCTCTCGTAAAGTGATTGACCGTGCTATGACCATAGAAATGAATGGAGGTAATCTACGCAATATGTTCGGTGGTAGCAAAAACTTGGAGTACTTGTCTGGCGAAGAGCAACAAAAATGGCAGAATGCTTTCGCTCGTCGAAATGTCACTGCCGACGAGGTTCTAGAGGCACATTCAGATGTCGCAGCAGAATTAGTAGAAAAACTTCCATCACAGTTGGAGGAAATCAACAAGGCATTGAAAGGCACTCCTTTTGAGGTTAGTTATCGTGTGCTGAACGAACTGACCATTATGGTTGGTGTGATGCTCGATGAAGGCAAGGAACTGGATGATGCCATTACACAATCTGTAAATAACATTCTGTTAATGAAGATTCTTCCACGCATTGAGGGCGATGCAGAGATGTTTGCGTTGTCAAGAGAATATAAAAGTAAAGTTGATGTACCTTATGACAATCGTTTAGAATGGCTGAAAGAATTGGCTCCAGACATCAAAGAAATATCAAGCGACATTACAACATCCGAAAATGATGAGGCAGAAGAACTGACAGAAAAGGACAAGGGACATCAACAAATAGCCAAAGAGAAGATACAAGAAATGATTGACCGATTGAATAATCAAGAGTTCACTCGTTTCTGGCCATAATCATATAGAAAGGACATATGCAGACAGAGGTTTTAAGATTAATTCATCCTGATTACGAGGTAATTGTTCGCACACAAGACATAAGCTATTCGTGGGAACGCTTCAAGGGTCGCATCAATTATTCAAGGAGAGACAATCCAGATATTGATGCGCCAGAAACATATTGTCGATATACCTCAAAAGATGAATGTGAACTTCGCCTATACAGTCCAATTACAAGGAAGAAAACTGAAGACGAAGAAGAAACAAAACTTGCAGCGGGCAAGGTTTGGGATAAGTTATGGCCTGTCATCTTTGAAACTTGTAAATATCAAGTTCGCTTACTATTCCATGGTGTAGATAAAGACTCTGTACCAGAAATTCGCCATGTACGAAAAGACATAGAGGACAGCTTCTTTGTTGATGAAGAGTTGAATGGAAGGGAAGAAAAATCCCTCACGGGAGAGTTGGACTTTTTGAATGAGCCTGGAGTGTTCAAACTAGATTTCTCCTATCAGAAGAATGGTGTCCGTAAAGATAGCTATGTAACTTTTGATGTAGTATCACCCAAACTCGACACAAAAAACGATTACAAGTCGCTATTACGGGAGATTAACGAGGAGTACGAAAACGTCATCTATCGCTATCTGAGCATTACTCTCCAGCAATTCAGTCGAGGACGGATTAATACCGATGCCACATGGATGGCTGCATTTCAAAGCGTTGTGGATGACTATGTGAAGAACGTAAAACGTGTGATACAGAATCCACATTCACAAATTGTGAACTTCCGCACATCAAGAAAGGCAGAACAGATTAAGTTCTGGACACCTGCCATGGAAGAACGCTATAGCGAAGTAAAAAAAGAAGGGAAACTGGAAGAATATTACTTTGGCTATAATGAAGCACATTCTACACACGACACGATGGAAAACCGTTTCGTGAAATATACTCTTCAAAGTATTGGAAAACGACTTTCTTCTGTAATAACGACAGTTCTCAGTTCCTCCCAAGAAGAACTTTCAGAACGTCATCGCCAGATGTGGACAGACTATCAGGATTCTCTGAGAAAACTTTCGAAACACCCTTTCTTCAAAACAGTAGGTCGTTTCGATGGTATAAAACAAGACAGTCTTGTACTGCAAAACCGATTAGGTTATCAGCAAATTTACAAGGATTGGTTGAAATTGAAACGAGGAATTGACTTGTATAATGGAGCTGCAAACATTGGAACTCTACAAATATGGGAGATTTATGAGCTATGGTGCTTCATAAAGATGAAGAAGTTGGTGGCTGATGTCATGGGTATTGACTATAACAAGCCATCACATGAACAACTGGTGACAGAGCCTAAAGGAACATTGCTCAATCCATTTACAAATTCCTCTTTGGAGCATATTGTGGAATATCATTACCCCAAAGCAGAGAACGATGATAAGGATGAACGTAAGGCGCAACTGGCAGCACATGAAGGAGACGTAGTAACTCTTCATTATCAGCATACATTTAACCGAACAAGCGGTAAGGATGAGTATAGCATGAGCATTAATACAGCAACAACAGAGCAACGTCCAGACATTGTGCTTAATATTCGCAAGGCATCTGGAGAAGTTGTCTTGACGTATTTGTATGATGCGAAATATCGTGTCATTAACGACAAAAAGCTTGATAAAGATTTTGAGGAGCAAGATATTGCTGAAATGTCAAATTTTCCAGGAGGTGATTACCCCCCAACTGATGCTATCAATCAGATGCATCGCTACCGTGACGCTATTTATTATAGCAAAGAGCATGAACCATATCGCTCCAAAGAAATAATTGGTGGCTATATCCTCTTTCCTGGTCGTGGTAACGATGAATACATCAAGAGACGTTACTATAGTGCTAGTATAGAAAGTGTGAATATCGGTGCATTCCCTCTTTTACCCAATAGCGAATCCTTGCTGAGAGTGCATTTGGATGACATCTTGATGAAATTCACGACAGCTGATACTCATGTGGCTAAAGCCAAGCCACAACGCACATTGGCATATATCACTGAAGAAGAAAAGGTTGGAATGTTGCCAGACGATTTGGTAATGGTGGCGGTTGCTGGTAGTGAAGAGAAACGTCAATGGACATTTGACAATCTTTGGTACAACATTCCTTTGGATAAAATTGCAGATTCTCCTTGGAACAAAGCAAAGTATTTGCTCTTGTATGTCAAAGGAGAGATATATGTCGGTAACCTCTGCAAGATTGTCCGAACAAAGCATGATGTATGGACGAAAGAGCGTCTAATTCAATCGAATTATCCAAGTGAGCCACACAACTCATCATATTTCATGATTCGAATAAGAAAGCCGAGTGACACAGATGCTGAATTGCAAAAGTTGCGATTCAGTGTCAAAGACATTCCTAATAAATACTGGGGAAACGAGCGAATGGCATTCATGTTGGTTAAGTTGAATGACTTAGAGACTATCGTTGATAGAGTGTAAATTAAATTGGATATTATAATGGAAAAGATATTCTTATATAAAACGATAACCAAATCTGTTGCCTACGATGAGGAACATTGGTATATTGATAATAATCCTCAACAACAAAATGATGGAGATGGAGTTGCCCAGTTCAAGGAGTATGCCACTTCTGAAGCATTTCGTTTAATAGCGAATGATATTAGTAAATATACTAGTCATCTTAAAAATATTGCAGTTTTGACAGCAGCTGGCACTTCTATGGAAAATGGGGCTCATGGAGGGAAAACTCGTACAGAATTATGGCAAAGCTATGAAGAGGAAATAAATGCGATTAGCTCTGTATTAACACAAAATGATGGTATTTTAAAAGATAAATGCCAGTCAATTATTGAATCTAAGAATATTGAAGACTTTTTGTCTTTTACAATTTTGTATGAAAAGTTGAATGGTGAGATTAAAGACGACGAAGGCAATTCTTTAAGATGTAAATTAGAAAAGAAGATTGCCGATGCTTGCAAGTTGCCTCTTGACGAGAATAATAGACACCATCAGGATTTTATTAGAAAACTAACAGCGCGTAAGCCCGCAGAACCACGAGTTCAACTATATACGACAAATTATGATACATTATTTGAGCAAGCTGCTCAAAGAATGAATTATACCATTATAGATGGTTTTTCATTCTCTTATCCACGATTGTTCAATGGAAGTAACTTTGATCATGACGTTGTATATAGGGAACGTACTAGGATTAAGAACGAAGAAAGTTTTGTTCCTAATGTAATACAACTGTTTAAATTGCATGGTAGTATAGATTGGGAAAAGAAAGATGGTAAAATATATCAAAAAGAAACAACAGATCATCCATGCATCATATATCCTGCAAGTGAGAAATATGAAAGCAGTTATGAACAACCATATTTTGAAATGATGTCACATTTACAGAGTACCCTTCGAAAAGAGGGAACTCTGTTAATTGTTGCAGGTTTTGGATTTCAAGACAAGCATATTCAAAATGTTATTAAGGAGGCTGCACTTCAAAACCCTAACTTTCATTTGCTTATTGTTTGTTTTGGCATGAAAAACTTCGCCAAAGATGGAGAAGCAGATAAATGGGAAGAAAGTGGCATAACACATAATTTAGTTCCTGATTTTGTGGCAGAAGATGGAACTGTCACTCAAAATGTAACAATAATTTTCTCTAAGTTTAAAGCCTTTGTAGAAAACTATCCGTATAATAGCTCTTATGAGGTAGATAATCCCAATAATTATGAAGCCATTCGACCATAACAAATTTGTTGGATATGTTTGTGAGGTAACTCCACAATATGTTCGTTTGCAGATTCCTTCTGCAAAATTATTACATACATTCTATTTTAATGGAGAAATCTTTTCGGGTGGCTCTGTTGGCAGTTTTGTTGTTATTGAAGGTCAAGAATACGGTTTCTTAGGAAGGGTGTTTGAACTGAATCTTCCTCAAGGGGAAAGAACAGAAATAACAAATAGAAGTATAAATGAAGAAGATACTCAGTTCCATCCAATTGCAAAAGTTGAATTACTTGCTCTATTCGATATTTACAAACCTGAGTCTATAATCAAAACAGTTTCTCGTTATCCATCTGTTGGTTCTAAGGTTTTTTCATGTTCTGACGAACAAATAGGTGCATATATATCTGCATTTGGTATAAAAACAGGTGATAAGGATGTTCCATTTGCTCCTTTAGGAAAATTAACATCCAATAATGCCTTATGTAATATTTCTCTTAATTCTCTTTTCGGCCGTCATTGTGCTGTTTTGGGGACAACAGGAGGAGGAAAAAGTTGGACCGTGGCAAAACTTCTAGAACTTGCATCAGATTACACGGAAAACAAATGTATTCTGATTGATGCTACGGGAGAATATAATAATATCAATGAGAATATACAGAATATTGAACTGGGTACAGGTGAATACATTTTCGATTATAAGAATCTTTCAATTGACGAATTGTATTATTTGCTACATCCGTCTTCAAAGACGCAAGTGCCAAAACTAATGGAAGCTATTAGATCTTTGAAGATGTCCAAACTTGACAATAATACAGAGTTATCTTTATATTATAAACAAAATCCACAAGGAAATCCAATCAAGGGGAACATATACAAAGCCAAGAAGATAAAGCGCGCATTTGAAGTTTTTTATTATAATCATATTGTACAGATAGAAGACAAATCATGTAATTTTGATTTCAATCTTCTTGCTGCACAGATTACTAATGAATGTAATTGGGATTCGGATAGAAATAATTCTTCAATGTGGGGAGATAGGAATGAAAACGATGTTTCAAATTGTATAAGTTTGATATCTCGAATTAACAATGTCATGTCAACATCTGAATACAATAAAATTTTCGGTTTTAGAAAAGACACTATTCCCGATGCAAAAGACTTAAGAGAAGGCATACAAGAATTCTTGAAGGGAGAGAATAGTGTTTTGCGATTGAATTTTTCAAAAGTAAGTTTCGATTACCAAGTAAGAGAAATATTAGTTAATGCAATAGGAAATTATCTGTTAAATGAAGCAAGAAAGGGACTTTATAAGGATAATCCAATAATTATATTCATGGACGAGGCTCATCAGTTCTTAAATAAAAGTATCGCAGATGAATATTTCTCGGCAAAACCTCTTGATGCCTTTGAACAAATTTCAAAAGAGGCACGCAAGTATGGACTATTTTTGTGTATAGCTACACAAATGCCACGAGATATTCCGTTAGGAACACTAAGTCAAATGGGTACGTTTGTTGTTCATAGATTGATAAATGAACAAGATAAAAAGGCAGTAGAAAATGCTGCATCTGCTGCAAATAGGAATAGTCTGTCTTTCTTGCCAAGTTTTGGAGAAGGAGAAGCACTTCTTGTCGGTGTAGATTTTCCAATGCCATTAACAATAAAAGTCAACGCTCCGCAAAAGGTACCAGACTCCCAAACGCCCAAATTAAAGCAAAAAGGTAAACATATATAAATTGACTATTGCTGTTTAGTGTATTGTTGCATGCATATGAGAAGCAATTTATGGCAAATCGAAGAGAAATAAGAAATAGCACTGCTGAGTTCTTGATATTCCAGATAGAAGGTAAGGAACAAGGCATTGAGGTCTATTATAAGGATAAGACTATTTGGTGTACTCAAAAAGCTATGAGTATGTTATTTAACTGTTCAACGGACAATATAGGGCTTCATCTAAAGAATATTTATGATAGTGGAGACTTGGACGAAAAAGCAACTACCGAGAAAATCTCGGTAGTTCGTCAAGAAGGTACCAGAGAGGTAAGCCGTTCGCTCCAATTTTACAACCTCAATGCAGTTATCAGCGTAGGTTATCGCGTGAACAGCGTCCGTGCAACACAGTTCCGCCAAAGGTTATGTGCAGCATAGTATTATGTAAAGTAAAAAAGGCCACATCTTTTTCAGATATGACCTTTTATAGCACTATAAAATATTTTGTGTAAATGGAAAGAATTTTGTGTAAATGAAAACAGGATTCAGCTGTAAGTTTATTCTTATATCTGGATTCTGTTTTCAAAAAAAATAAGGGCTGTTGTTCTTTACCTCCAAATGACTATTCCGTATCTTCAGTTAGTCTCATCCCTGTTTGTTCTATTAAGTACTGATGTTGTTCCTTCACTACCCGATACATGGAATAATGTGCAAAGGATTCTTCCTTATATTTCAGACTACTAACAGAGGCGGTAACAGCCCACGTCAAAATAATGGCTACAATAGCCACAACATATCGAAGTTTTATATGATGTCCCCGTATAAACATCCCATTGATATTGGGTGGAATAACGGTTATTGGATGTTTCAGCTCATTAATTTTTGCAAGTATTTCATCCTGCCGTTTTAATATGTTTTCTGTATTAGCCTCAATAGTCATACGATTGAGATTATAATCACAAACGTGGCTATATATGTACTCAAGAAACCTTGATTTTTGCTTGAATATGTCAACAAGTTTTGGAAACCATAGTGAAAATGGCAATGTATCCGGCTGTTGATTCCAAATGTGTTTCTTCACTACTGACAGTGCATCGTTCCAGCAAGTACAGAAGCTTTTGGCAACTCCATTATAAATGGTCTTTTCATCCAAATCCACCTTTATATGTTGCTCCGGTTGGTTTGGAGTTACATTCTGCCTATTAACGCATTCCTTCAATTCATTGATACTTTGACGCAAATTTGCGAGATTTGCTGCTACTACATCTTCTTTCATTATCTTCTACGTTTTGAAGGTTTATAAAAAGGTTCGTTTCTTTGTTTATCCTTATCTTTATCATCCCGCCATCCCTGTTCGTTACTGGTTCCTCCGCCAGCACTAGGAACAATTGTTTGATGAGGTTGCACTATAAGTTCTGTTGCCACATTACCCAATGTTGCACAAAGACGGTTAAAACTTAGATCTGAATCAAGTTTAGAACCGGCAATGCTAAATTCATCCATACAAAAGGATATACCACGAATATTATCAGAGTTTTCTGCACGATTAAAACGTACATCTATTCCCTTTTCTTTGAGCATACGGAAAAAGTCATGCCATGAGCGAGATGCTGCTAAAGCATCAAGAGTTGAGGAACGAAGATTATACTTACGTAATTGATGAGGGCGCAAACGACTCTTGTTTCTGGCTTTGCTATTTTTAGGAGCAAAGTACAGTCCATATTGTTTAGTCAAAGTCCGACATACTTTAGTATTACGTATTCTTTCGTTGCTGTCAGAGATAAGATTACCGTCATTGTCTATCCGATTGAACACCAAATGACAATGAGGATGTTTCGTGTCGTGATGCCGGGCTATGATATATTGAGTATTGCGAATCCCCATTTGTTCCATCCATTTCTTGGCAATCTCCACCATAAGTTTATCTCCTTCTTCATTATCGGGAAAACGGTTAATGTCCTGCGAAGAAAAAGCAAGTGATACGTGTTTCACCGGATTTTTTACTTTCGGACGCATGGACGCTTGTATCTGAAAAGAATCGGCTATGGTTTTATTACTGATGGCACAGACACCTTCGTGTGCTAAAAGTATGGCACATTTCTTCTTGTTCTTTTGGTCATTGGCGTAATTTACTATTCCTCCGAAATCTGCTCTTGTTTTAATCTTCGCTATCATGGCTATTGTTCTTTACTTGAGTGATAATTCTACCGACTTCTGATATGATTGAAAAGCATTGTTGTTTGACTGCTTCTAAACCATAAGTGTGCATCTGATGGGCAATCTGATTGACATTATTAGCGATGCCGGAAAGATCACGGATTGCCGATACCATTTCAGGACTGATACGTTGACAGATCTGACAATCCATTGCCGCCTGATGGCAAAATTCATTGACAGACAATCCTGCCTGTTCCGCTTTGGATTGGATATAGATATAGTCGTTCTCGGTAAACATTACCCGAAAACATTTGGTACGTTTCTGATAGTTCGCCAACTTAGGGCGACCGCCAAGTTTCTTCTCCTTCATATTTATCTTAACTTTCAATGTTCATGAATTGATTTTTTGAGAGTGGCTGTTCCATCCGCTTGCCGCATAGGTTTTAGTGACACTAAAACACAAACTTGCCACTCAAAAAATCTTCCTATATTTCCCCTGCTCTATTCGGCATAGCTTGCCATCTTTGATAAAGGCTTCTATCCACTTGTTTGCAGTACTTCCATTTTCACCCAAAGCTAAAACTGCCGCATCATAATCCTCCTTTGTGAAAGTATCGGGTAACATATTATAAAGGGTATTCCTTCGTGCATAAACGCCAGTCTCTTGCGAAGCGGTATAGAATCGTTTGGACTGATTTCCTGATAAATTCTGATAAATGAATACGGCATGATAAAGTAAGGTTTCGCACATATTCATGGCTATAGAATAGTCATGGCAAACCAATCGCTCTGCCCCGTCAAGTAAGGAAGAATTACGATGTACATTCTCCAAATTCCGGACAGCGGTCAACACCATCATTATACGATAAGCAATCAGTCCCATCCGTCTGACTACTCCCTGCATCTTGTTATCCACTTCGTCACAACACTCCTCATTCACACGACTGAGATATTCAATAAAGTGTTCCTGCAAATCGGAGGGAAGGGAAAAAGAATAATTTCCCTGCCGTACAAATTCCTCATGCAGATGGCAGAATTTATCTCCCAATAGTTTGAACATTGAATTTTTAGATTGAGAAATATCGCTTGTAGCAAACACATTTCTTATACCTCGCTTGAAGCGGATGATATAGAAACAAAAGCGACTCATCAATCCGTTCTCTGCATCAGGTATCAATCTTCTTACCTGTTCGGGAGTTCCAGCCAAAGCTACGGAAACTCTCGGATTGGCTACTTCACAATACTCCCTGTCCTTGCGCCGGCTCAAACTGACCAATTCATGATGGAATGCCTTTCGCAACACATCGGAATAATTGCCATAGTCCGACTTCAATGTTTGGCTTAACGTGTCGCCCTCCGACTCAAACAATAGTCCAACTCCGTCATTATCTCCCAATATCTTCAAGAAAGAGCTTGCGCTGCTATTGGCAGGAATGACAAGCATACGCATGGGCGGCTCGGCTGGCATAGTCATTCCATTATCTTTCTTACCTTTGATATAAGCATTCATCGCTTCTTTATATTCCTGTTCCAATCGCTTTGAGAGTTCATGTAAATTGCGATTAATGGGTACTACCAGTTCTCTGCATAGGGTCAATGCCCCTTTTCCCATGCCTGCATCTGCCACAACAAACAGATATAGATTCGGATAAACAATGCGTTCATCGTACACACCACAAACATTATAAAAGCAAACCGACAAACACACAATAGTTCCAATCAATATCGTGTCACGGTCATCCACCGAAATGGAATTGTTGACAATCTCATTTAGAAAAGGAGGAAGATGCTCAAACACACATTCAGGAAATGCAGGAAGTTCTTCCTCTGACTTTATCCATTTGCCCGTTTTGCCATTTTGGATATTTGGCAAAATGGATAAATGTTCTTTGTTGGATGGAGCCAATGAGATTCCGGCTTGATTTGCCAAATGGAAGAAAGAACGGATAGTAATACCTTGCCCTTTGGATTGCAGACAATGCGTATATTGTTTGTCTGTTTCTTCCCTTTGATAGGTAGGGTAAAACCTGCTGATGCGATGATAATACTCCCGTCCGTTCTCTCCCAATCCATCAACAAGTGCAAAGCCCAATTCCACCCAATCTTTATAGTTGGGTGCTATATCAATGCCACGTTGTTCTATCTCCCGAACAACACTTTCTACATCGTCTTTTACCTTATTATATATAGGAGCAATATCAGGCGTATGTATTTGCTGTATTTCAGAAGGGACATTCTCCCAATCTTGGGCGGAAAATATTTTCTTCGACATCATCTTTGTATTTAGGGTTAATATATGCTTGTGGGTCGTGGGGTAAAAAGCATGAACGAGCCACATCACTGCCGGACATATCCACTGATGGCAAACCTGTTGCTTTGATACAGTTGGCGACAGCCTTGAAGTATCGGGAATGTTCCCAGCCCTTCAAGTCAACAGGTATTATCCACTTCAATCCACTACCAGATGGGCTGACAAATAACAGTTCCGTATTGAAATACTCATGATTGAGTAATTGCTGTTTTAACTCCACGATATTCTCCACATGGTCGAAATCCAAACACATCAATCCTGAGTGCATAATCAGTTCCTTCTCATTCCGTTTGCGGAATAATCCCGAAAAAGTACAATAGTCGAAATGAGTGGCTTTGTATCTTTTGGATTCGGGAGAAGATCGCATCGAACGCAGAGACTCGGTTTGTGGTTGCGCATAATGCCCGATGACATAGCGATACACATCCACAATGCCTACCGCCCTTATCGGTTCGATGTTTTGAATGGGCTTGCGAAAGAACGAAAAGCAATAATCTGTCGTTCCCATCATCTGATAATCTTTTTAGATTCGACAAATCGTCTGGCTTCTTCCATTAAGTCGACTTGGGTCTTGTGCGATTTGTTCTTCAACCAATCGTCAATCTCCGATTGCAGGAAAGCCAAAGCCTTATTTATTTTATGTACGGGAATCTGTTTGGTAGATACCCATCCATAAACTGTCTGTTTGGCTGGATGTGATGGCAGATAAGCACAAAGTTCATCTATATCCATCCATTTGGGTGAATTACTTGCCTGCTCATGTTGCAAGGCATTTACTTTGGATTGTAGTACTTCTACGGACTCAATCAGGTAGGACAACGCATTTGGCATTTCCTCCAATGAATTTACTTTATAAGCCATTTTCTTCGTATTAAAGTTGATGCCGCAAAAGTATAGGGATGTTTATGAGTGCTAAATAGGTGCTTGAAAGCCACCAACAAGCCACTTATTTGCCACCGACGGATTTAATTTTCATTAACCTAAGGATTGGTTGAAAGAGATAATAAAATGGAGAAAAAACATTATTGACACTAATAATATCATCCCTGAGAACGCCTATACTACAAGATACCCCTCAAAAAGGCGATGCTTCATGAGGGGTAAACGGTGGTGAATTTATCGTTGATATTATATAAGTCGCTGGTGCTCAATGGTGGAAATATCCACTATAACCTATAAAGCCAAATTTTCTATATGCAGCGTATTGGCAGCTTTCTCTTTTTGTTCATTTACGATATGTAGGCTCGGCAAACAACGCCTTTCCGCTTTACAGCGGTAGGTTTTCGTTTGCCTGCCCCCGAACCGTACTTACACGTCTCCATGTATACGGCTCTCCATCTGTAACATCATCTTACTTGACACATCTCTGGATTTTTGCGTTACACTCCGCACATACAACCAAAGTCTTTCTGTGCATGTAGAGCATTTTGCGTTCCCAGTCATTTTTACCTTTTAACTCTTTGAGTGTGCGGACATGGTGCATTACCACTTCTCCGTGCTTGCCACATAGTTCGCACGTTTTTGTTGTAAGCCTTTCTATCAGACTCAACGATGGCGTTTTGAACATGTACGGCAGATTGTCACTTGGGGCTGTTTCACAATCCGTTTTACGGGCATACCCCTCATTATAGAATACCCTGTACTTGGTTTCTCCTCCCTTGTTTACAAAAGGCACTGCAAAGAGATTGTCCTTGCGGTATCTTTCAATGACTTTTCTCACTGACATATTCAGCTTTTGAGCAAGAGTTTTGTACATGGAGAACTTCATAATACAGCCGAAAGAGCGTCCCAAAGCCGATGCATTGTTTGCTATTGAGTAATAGTTGTAGAACCCTCGTATTTCGGTATTAAACTGAGATACAATCTCGTGCGCTTCATTGTCAATCATATAAGTCCTGCCTTTTGACACCCATGTCTCCTTGCCGTGTTTGGTGACAACTTTCATGGCTTCGAGGCTGAGCAGCTTGTTCTTGATTACTTCTCTTGAAACGTGCAATATCACGTTCCCATTGAAGTATCTGCGCACTGTTCCGTTACTGTTTCTCTTTGTGGCATAGTCTTTACGGACATATATTTCGTAACCCAAAAATTTTGCGCTGTCTTGTGCATTTGTAATCAAAGTCTTTTCCTGTGACATCTCCAGTCTTAACTTTTCCTGCATAAACTTAGTGATGTCAGCTTTGATTCTCTCACATTCGTTTTTCGTTCCGATAACTCCGATAAGGAAATCATCGGCATAGCGCACGTATTTCAACCTGCGAAAGTTTACATCCATATCATTGCCACTTGGCATTGTAAGTATCAGCTTCTGCTTTTCGTGCAGTTCTTCTACCATCCTTGTTCTTACGTTTACATCCTCTACTTCATTTATCCTACGTTTTAGGTAGTGTACTCTGCTGTTGAGTTTGCAAATATCCTTGTTGCGGCTTCTTGCTGTCCCTTTATTGAATTTGTTGGCATATTCATCCATGTACTTATCGAACTTGTCTAGGTATATGTTTGCCAAAATAGGGCTTATGATACCACCTTGCGGTGTCCCTGAATAAGTCTTGTTGAATTGCCACTCTTCCATGTACCCTGCATTGAGGAATTTCCGTATCAGACGAAGAAATCTGTCGTCTGCTATTCTGCCTTTCATTATTTCTATCAGCACATTATGGTCTATGTTGTCAAAGAAGCCTTTTATATCTCCCTCAATGAACCATTTTGCACCGTTGAAATTGTTTTGTAGACTTTTCAGTGCTGTGTGGCAGCTTCGGTTGGGTCTGAAACCGTGCGATGTCCACTCAAAGTGTCCCTCATATATGGCTTCAAGCACCATTCTTACTACCTCTTGAACCAATTTGTCTTCAAAAGACGGTATTCCTAGCGGACGCATCTTCCCATTCTTTTTCGGAATGTAAGTTCTCTTTGCAGGATTGGGACTATAAGTCTCATCCTTTATACTCTCTATGAGTTTGTTTATCCTGTCAATGCTCATTTCATCCTCAGTTTTGCCATCTGTGCCGGGTGTCATGTTGCCCGGCTTTGCACACATACGTTGGTAGGCGACAAAGAACATCTGTTCATTGAATAGAATACGGTAAAGCCTTTCGTATTTATACTCGGGCTCATTGCTGTGTCCAGCTAAAATGTTTAATACTTGCTCTGGATTTCTCATACGTCTCTCACGTTTTCCGTTGTTTGTATTAAAGTTACAGACTACTTCCCTTCGCCATGTACAAGGCTTTCCCTTGCTCGGACTACTACGGAAGTTCCGTTACCATATCGGATATTCAAAAGCTTTCTTTATAGCTGTTTGTTCCAGCGTTCCGACTTAGGTAATCCCCAGTTAGTTCTCTTAATAACTATTAGCACGACATACTGTCGGATGCGACTTTCGTTCTTGTCCGCTTATTGCGGCTGTGTCATAGTCGGTTCTTTATGCTCTGCACTAACGCACAAAATAGGCAGAGTACTATGAAACAACGTATGTATAATAGTCTTCCGTTGTTGCAAGATTTGGTACCACTGAACTATCATTCAACCAATCAAGGCTTCATCCTTATGTATGTCTTTTCGTCTTGCCCCTCAGTCGCCACCTGACTATTAGTGGACTTGGAGCTTTAATCAGTATGCTACACTCCCCATCGGGTTTCCCCTTTGGATAAACTGATTGACGATAGGATTATATCGAACCCAATCCTAACTTCTTGCTAAAGAAGTATTTATTAAGCGACCATTCTGGGCGCACGCGTATAAATCTGCGTGGTTTTGACGTTTGTATGTCCCATCAAAGACTTGATGGTATATATGTCAACACCATTTTCCAACAATAGCGAAGCGTAGCTATGCCTGCCGCAATGGAAGGTGATATGTTTCTTGATGCCGGATGCTTCTATCCAAGCTTTCAATGGACGGGAAATCCAAGAGGCATCTGTCAATCCCTCAAAAACGAGTGCTTCATCATTACTTGGGCGTTCACCACATAGCTGAAGGGCTTGTTGGATGACTGGCTTATAATCAGGTCGTTTTGTTTTTTGCTGAATCACAATCGCTTGCCATGTACCTTTGCTTGTCTGTTGAATCTGTTTCCATTTCAATGCCTGAATATCGCTATGTCGCAATCCGGTGAGAATAGAGAACAAGAACGCGCGTTTCAATACATCATCTTTACATGGGGTATCAACCAACATTTGCACTTCATTCATAGTAAGTGCAACACGAGGTGTCTCTATGTTTGTTATTCCTTTTACTTTTGCGCTGATGTCAACCGTCAGATATTCATCAACGAACGCCTGCTTCAATCCGGCTTTGAGGATGGAGAAATAGGTGGATGCCGTATTCTGTGAGATAGTTCCTTTCTTATTGCCTCCCATCGGGGCACGTAACAGGAACATTTTGATGTCTTCAAGTAGTTTTACGGAAATCGTCTTAAACGGGATCGGGTTACCTTGCGAATAGATTTTCAATAATTCTCCCACACGGGTCCAGTTGACAATGATTGAATTAGAGCTATTGGGATGCCGTTTGCTGATGATGCGATTGAAGTACTTGATAAAGTCCTGTTCGCTTCGTTCATTTTGTGCCGCGATTTCGTTTTCCTTATCAGTGTAGAGGACTGCACTGTCATATTCGTGTTGGCGTAACTTACGCACATTGTCGGCATAGATACAAGCCTCTTGGTCTATCGTTGAACGGCATTGGATGATTCCATTCAAATCACGCTTAGGCTTATAGTTGAATGTTCCATCCGGCAAGATACGTGCAATGGACGACTTGTCCCAAACAGGTGTGGATATAGTCCGGTTAATAGATTCCACCACACGGCTTGCCCGTTTAGAACCTCTCTTGTAAACCGGGTACGACTCTATAATCAGACACCACTCTTCTTTGTAATTCGACCTTCTGAGCTTGACGGTCACTTTGGTATTAGGTAATGCTTTCTTCATAACGACTTATATAATTTATCAATTTCAGATTTGGGAACATAAACATAATTACCAATTTGGCGTGTAGGAATAGAATGACGGCGTATGTGCTTAAAGACACTGCTGTCATTGATATGGAACTTTTTGGCAATCTCTCCGATAGTGTAACAGTCTTTGGGTTCAAAGGACAATGCTTCCTTTTTTCTCTTTCTACTGCCAGCCTTTGTTTTGAAGTGTTCATCCATATACTGCCGACTAAGGCGTGTCAGACGCTGACCAAAATTGTATGATGGTATCAAGCCCTTCCGTATCATACGATAAAGTACATCTTTGCTAATACCGTAAATCAGCATAGACTCTTTAACTGTCAGATACCCCTTGTTGGATGGTATTCGCCTGACTAATGCTTGACGTATTGCCTCTTTCTCTTTTGCGATTTGCCTTTTCTTGTATGCCCTCTTGGAACAAGTTGGACAACAATACTTTGACATCAATGTGGGAGGAGTAAAGATTTTACCACACTCCTCACAACTTCTTTGAATGGTGTAATTTCCTCTTGGCATATTCTTCTCGTTATAAATGGTTTATATCAATCTAAGTTGTACCTTATCGCCAAATAAGACGTGTCGCAAATATGTCGCAAATAAGAGATAAAAAAGCCCATAGAAAACGCATAGCAACCATGAACCCCATAAACGCAAAAAGCGTGCAACTCATTGAGCTGCACGCTTTTGCTTATTGTTTATTATTTGTTTACTTATCGGAATCATTTAACTTCCTCAAAGATAATCATTACTGAATATCAATACATTATATATTGCTTGGTACAGATATGATTACTTTGCTCCAGTTACTACATATTTAAGCCTTAGAAAAAGCAGAAAAACCGCCACAGGAAAACTTTAACTTAGTTTAACTATGCTATTTTGTGTGATTTCTGTTTTCTCTTGTTTTCAAATAGTCTTGGATATTTTCTCTTGTTATGGTTTTGCTTTCAAAAATCACTGATTACTATGTGATTGCAAAAATACACCTACGATTTGTCTATCGTTTTTTATGAAAATCTATTGTACCTTTGCATAGGGAAAATAAACAATAATAGGTATGAAGCAAAAACAAGATATACTTCACTCTCTGATAATCGAGGTTACTATGGTGCTATTAGCTTCAATGATAGCGTTTCAAGTATGCAATATGCTTGGAATACGAATGAGTTTGATTCCATTAGTTATGGTCATCGGATATGTCATACAAAAACTACTACACCATCTTTGCATTATCTTAGCAAGGTATCTTGTTGATGCAATTCCTCCATCATTGCTAATATCTGTCAAAAAGTGTGTGAGTAAAAAGACACAGCCTTTAGCGTATTCACCTACCTCAAACAATGAAGAAGTCCAGAAAAAGCGACTGGAGCTATTTCATTATGAATACCAACGTGAGCAACAACAATACCAATGGCAAAAAGAAAGAGAAGAAGATGAAAAATTGAATGCTATCCTGAGATACACACGAGATACATTTAAACGGTTTGATTTGGAGGAAATAGAGATTTACCAAATATGCGAATCTGTCCGCTATTTTGCAATTAACCGTCAAGTGCTTTCTGCAACCGAAATTCATATCAAGAAGCGCACGTCCCTCACTCAAATCTCGTTGAAGAACTTTGCTTGGAATATCGCTTTTCAATATAATATAGGTAGAGATATGACTACATCATTTGTAATGGCGACATTTGCAGAGTGGTTTGCCAATTCCACATTTGATACTGTTAGAAAGAATCTGCGTACAACCACAGGACGGCATAAGATTGAAATAGACGAAAATATTTTGGCAAAGTACAATGTGCAGACCCATTAGCAAAATTAAATTTATGCATGTTTCGCATAATAAGATTAGGCCAACCCCTTATCATATATGACATTCAATAGTTCGTTTGCTAGTTTGGTATCTGAAATTTTAATGATACTGTCTTCTTCTGTTGAATATCCAAGAACATTAACACTACCATACCAGATGGCCGTTTTATCAATGATACAGGCGCATAACGATAGTTTTGGAACAATCCTTATGAATAACCCTTGATTCTTTAGATACTCGGTTTGTTCGTTCTCGGTTGTTGTAAAAATAGCAACATCAATACCATTTGCCTGAAGTTCAAGCAAGTTTTTTATAAGCGCGTTCCGCTCTACACGGTAAAGTCTTGGAGATGATATTACAACAGATTGATTTGAGCTTTTCATTTCTTGAACAATGGGATAACGGAACGTATTCCCATTGAAGATTTGCCCTTCACACGATGATAAATGCAAGTCCTCAGTCGCATCAAATAAAGTCGATACTTCTTTCGTAAGAACACGATAACCAATGGCTGAATATCCCTTTAGCCGTTTACGATACATACTTTCGCACACAGGTTCGTGTATGTCAATATAATCATAAATGCGAACATCTGTTTTACCTTCATTCTCTCTATGCAATCGACCTGCATATTGGGCAACCAATCCTTTCCACGAAATAGGAAGAGCAAGAAATAGTGTATCAAGCCTTGGATAATCAAAGCCCTCTCCTACATATTTTCCTGTAGCGACTATTACAAGAGGAGCGTCCCGTGGAATATCCTGTAGTTTTTGTATAATTTCACGTTTATGTTTGCTCGTACCCTCTCCTGTAAGTTTTATAACATTAGCTACTTGTGGTTCAAGCATTTTCGTAATCAACTCGACATGAGAAGTTCTACTTGTCAGTATAATTGGTGTACGACCTGAGGCTACTGCGTTAAGAACATCTTCTATGATGAGATTATTTCGCATCTCAGATTCCGCAAGTGATTGTGAGAGTGCCGTAAATGTATGTTTGTCGTCTGTAACGGGTCGATACGAAGTAAACCTCGGCACAAGATAACGTTGAAACGATTGTTTTTGTATCTGTGCCTTAGCATCAACTGAAAATCGAATCGGGCCACATTGCATAAAAATAATTGGCTGTAGTCCGTCTTTGCGAATTGGAGTGGCAGTAAGCCCATAAACATAATGAGCCGTAACGTGTTTTAGAACATTTTCAAAAGTTATTGAAGATACATGATGACATTCATCAACAATAACCATTCCGTAATCTTGTACAAAAGACTTGACTTCACCATCTTCAAAGCAAGATTGCATAAGAGCCACATCAACAACTCCATGCAATGTATTTGAAGTTGAATCAAGACTTCCGACTGGAGAAAAGACTTTCTTTCTACCACGTTTCTTAGGTACGTTATCCTCTATGAAATCAATATCAAGAAATTCAGAAAGGCGTTCGTGCCATTGCATAAGCAATGCTTTAGAATGTACCAAGATAAGTGTATTTATCTTTCTTTGGGCAATCAATGCTGCCGCTGTAACAGTCTTTCCAAAAGCGGTTGTTGCCGACAATACTCCATTTGTATGGGGCATAAGTGAATTAATGGCTTCTAACTGCTCATCACGTTCTTTACCCTTAAAGGCTATCGCAATAGATTTGCCATGGTTGGTTTTATCAATTATTTCATAATCAATACTTAGAGAAGACAACATGGCTATTATAGCCTCTTCGCACCCCCGAGGCATAACAAGAAACTCATCATTGAAATCAGCGCGACAGATAATGCGAGGAATGTTATATGTTGAAATACGCATTGCCTGCTTACTGTAAAAATCAGGATTCTTGAAGGCGGCAAATCGCTTCAACTGATTAATCACCTTGCTGGAAATTGAACTTAATGGGATATAAATATTGTCGGATTTGTTGATTTTAAGTTTACTATCAAAGTCTGTCCGTGCGACTTCTTGTACAATAGGTATTTCCCAAGGCTTTGCTTCCGAAGATGTGGCTAATGCTCCAAAATCCTCTTGTTGATGTTCAACCAACAATCTATCCACGACACATTCGTCAATTCTCTTGACATTGTACAAATATGCCCATTGGTCTTTGAATGGAAGAAATTTATCATCAACAAAAACGCTGTTTCCCACTTTTCTTGCTCCACCTTGTAATGGTAGTGCTATTAGATTTCCAAATCCTCCTTCCGGTATTCTATCTTGGTTTGGAAAGAAACGGTCGTATGAATCAAAAGAAATTCTTCCATTCCGCTTCATAGCTTCCGTAAGAATGATATTACCAAACCGTCTCACTTTAATAGCTGGAATCACATCAGTGAAGAAGACCCATACATGTGCTCCATTTCCAGACCTTGAACGCTCAATGCTACATGGGACATTCCAATCTCGACAAACAGAAACGAATGCCAACACATCATCCTTATATCCGTGAGTGCAGTTTTTGTCATCAAAATCAGCGCACAGAAAAGAGCATTTATTATCCGGAGTAATGACATACAGGCCGATAACATCACATCCGTTTTCGTCTTTACCTTCCAAATGACGATATATGTCTTGGTTTGTCAATGACGCAAAATTACGGTTGGGACATTCCGTACATTTATGTTTTTTCTTGTCGCATATTCCTCTACGCCATTCGTTGATACAGACTGGTTGATAGCCACCTTTTTCTGTGGTTTTGCTGAACCATCGTCGTGCAAATACATCATCCCTTCCTTTGAAAAAGCTATGGAATAATTCTATTTTCTCATCAAGAGAGAAATATACAGGAGGAAATGAGATAGAAGAGAATACTGATTCCTCATCCATTCTGTTTGTAGTAGAATAGGCAATGCCGTATTGCCGAAGGATTGATTTCAATTCTTCGTTTTCCGCAAGAAGGCTGTCGTATTTTCTGACAAGTGTGTCGTATTTCTCCTTAAAGTTATCCATCATACGCTTAGAGATTCTTTTGACACTTACAAAAATACGAAAAAGGACCCAGACTATTGAATATAATTCACTATATTTGCAGAATAAAATTACATCTAAGAATGAAGCTAAATAGAATAAAGGCAGTCTTGACAGACAAAGGTATCTCGCAGACATGGCTAGCCAAACAACTTGACAAAAGTTTTAGCATGGTTAATGCCTATGCTTGTAATAGAATCCAGCCCAATTTGGATACGTTACAGCAGATTGCGGAAATACTTCAAGTGGATTTAAAAGAATTGATAACGGACAAAAACGAACGTCAATAGCGTTTGTCGTTATCAATTATTTTTACACTACAACTTCTGATAATATAAAAATATAGGAATATATGACACCGGAAGAAAAAGCTCGAATTAAAATTGACCAATGGCTGACCGAAGCCGGTTGGAAAGTTATAAACCGAGAAGAATATGAACCGACTTGTACGGCTGTAGCCATAAGGGAAGGATTGCTAAAAGGTAATCTTGAAGCCGATTATTTCCTTTTTATAAATGGAAAGGCTGTTGGTGTGCTTGAAGCCAAGCGTGAAGAAACGGACGCTTTCTCGGCAAAAGTGTGTGAGCAAGCTGCACTATATGCTAAAAGTGTACCCAATATCTACCAAACGTATCAGAAGCCATTACCCTTTATCTTTACCTCCAACGGCAAGGAATTATATTTCTGTGATTTTCGCGAAAAGGATGCTTGTTTCATCCAAATAATGACTATACCCACACCGCACGAACTGGTTAAGAAGTTGGGAATAAATGATTATTTTGCCGGACTACCTACTCTGCGCAAAAAAGGGTTGCGTAATTGCCAATATGAAGCCGTTACAGAACTGGAGAAAAGTTTTCGCACAGGTCAAAATCGTGCATTGATGGTTCTTGCCACAGGTGCAGGTAAAACATATACGGCTTGCCTTGCTGCATATCGTATGTTGTCATACACTCCTATGCGCAGAATCTTGTTCCTTGTGGATAGGAACAATCTTGGAAAACAAGCTGAAGGAGAGTTTGGCACATTCCGATTGACTGAAAACGGTGATGCTTTCAACACAATATTCACTGTCAACCGTCTTCGTTCTGCTTCCATTCCTGCTGATAGCAATGTAGTTATATCAACCATACAACGCCTTTTCTCTTTCTTGAAAGGAGAAGCCATAGAAGATACGGATGATGATGACGACAACGAACTAACGGAAGAAGTCGCCTTGCCTGATAATCCGAATTTGCCCCACGATTACTTTGACATGATTATCATAGATGAGTGCCACCGCTCTATCTATGGAAACTGGCGCAAGGTACTCGAATACTTTGACACGGCAAAACTAGTGGGACTGACGGCAACCCCTATTCCAGAAACAATAGCATTCTTCAATAACAATCGTATCGTCAACTATACTTTGGAAAAGAGTATTGTGGACGGTGTAAATGTGGATTGCCGTGTATATCGCATCAAGACAGAAGCTACCGAAAACGGTGGAGCTATATTGGAAGGAGAAAAAGTAAAAGAGGAGACTCGCTATACAGGAGAGATAAAAACAATCAGCAACAAAGAGACAAAGACCTACACCAATAAAGAACTGAACCGAAGCATTATCAACCCGGCACAAATCAAACTAATACTCTCCACTTATCGTGATGCGGTCTATACCGAGATGTTCAACGACCCACAGCGTGAACCAAATATGGACTATCTGCCCAAGACTTTGATATTTGCTCTCAACGAAGCCCATGCCACCAACATAGTGCAGATAGCGAAAGAAGTGTTTGGACGTACTGATGACCGTTTCGTTCAGAAAATCACTTATTCGGCAGGAGATAGCAATGAACTGATACGACAATTCCGAAACGATAAGGATTTCCGTATTGCCGTGACTTGCACATTGGTTGCAACAGGTACGGACGTAAAACCGCTGGAGGTGGTGATGTTTATGCGTGATGTAGAGTCCCAATCTCTTTATGTTCAGATGAAAGGTCGTGGCGTGCGTACCATCGGAGATGAGCAGCTACGCAATGTTACTCCAAATGCCTTTAGCAAGGATTGCTTTTACTTGGTGGATGCTGTGGGTGTTACAGAACACGAAAAGACTGTCCCTACAGCAACTGATGAGCCTACGACAAAGACCATTACCCTCAAAGAATTATTGGAACGGATTAGTCATGGTTATATCCCCGATGAATATCTGAAACGGCTTGCAGCAACACTTGCCCGAATCTATAACAGAGCTGATAATTCTCAACGAAAAGAGTTTGAGAACTTGGCTCACGGTGATATGAAGGAATTGTCGGCAAGAATCTACACTGCGCTTGAAAACGACACACTTCCTCCTTTTATAAATGCAAATGAACCCAATAGCGAACGCAAAGGATTGGTTTCTCCACTTGCAAATCATGCGGATGCCAGAAGATATTTGCTTATCCTTGCTGCCGGATTTGTCAATACATTGATGCCGGGCGAGGACACGCTTATCTCAAAAGGTTTCTCCGTAGAAGAAGCAAAAAGTACGACGGAGGCATTCGAGGAGTTCTGCAAAGAACATAGTGACGAGATAGAAGCTTTACGCATTATATATAATAATGAAGGAGAGCCAATCACTTATTCAATGTTGAAGGACTTGGAGAATAAACTCAAAATGGCGAATAACCATTTTACGTCCAAACAACTTTGGAACTCCTATGCCATAGTCAATCCAGCGGTTGTAAGACGTTCCACAACAAAGGAAGAAAGTGATGCCCTGACCAATATCATACAGTTGGTTCGTTTCGCTTACCATCAGATTGAAAAATTGGATAGCGTGGTTACCACCTCCAAGCAATACTTCAACTTGTGGCTGGGACAAACGCAACGTAACATAACAGACAAACAGCGAGAAGTAATCAGCCGCATTGTAGATTATATTGCATCCAATGGAGCTTGCACTATTAGAGACATCCGAGAGGACGATGCAACCCAAGCGGCTCAAATGATACGAGCCTTTGGTAATATGCAGAAGGCAGACGAGGCTTTGCACTCACTTTACACATTTGTAGTTTTAAGAAAATCAGCATAATATAATGGCAACAAATAACGCAACAGAGCAGTCGCTCACAAAAAAGGTTTGGAATTTGGCAACAACCCTTGCCGGACAAGGCATCGGCTTCACCGACTATATCACCCAACTGACCTATCTTCTGTTTTTGAAGATGGATGCCGAGAATGTAGAAATGTTTGGAGAGGAATCAGCTATACCCACCGGTTATCAGTGGATGGACTTAATCTCTCTTGACGGATTGGATCTGGTCAAGCAATATGAAGATACGCTAAAGCAGCTCAGCGAACAAGAAAACCTAATTGGCACAATTTATACCAAAGCCCAAAACAAGATTGACAAGCCCGTTTATCTCAAAAAGGTTATCTCGATGATTGATGAAGAGCAGTGGCTCATCATGGATGGAGATGTAAAGGGTGCTATCTATGAAAGCATTTTGGAGAAGAATGGTCAGGATAAGAAGAGCGGAGCCGGGCAATACTTTACGCCTCGTCCATTGATTAAGGCAATGGTAGATTGCATCGCTCCACAAATGGGCGAAACGGTTTGTGATCCGGCTTGTGGTACTGGAGGTTTCCTGCTGACGGCATACGACTATATGAAAGATCAATCCGCCAACAAGGAAAAGCGTGACTTTCTGCGTAACAAAGCTTTGCATGGAGTAGACAATACACCATTAGTTGTAACGCTTGCTTCCATGAACCTCTATCTGCATGGTGTCGGTACAGACCGAAGCCCGATTGTATGCGAGGATTCTTTGGAGAAAGAGCCTTCCACGCTTGTTGATGTGATTCTTGCCAACCCTCCTTTCGGCACTCGTCCGGCAGGTTCGGTAGATATTAACCGTCCCGATTTCTATGTCGAGACAAAGAATAACCAGTTGAATTTCCTCCAGCACATGATGCTGATGCTCAAAACAGGAGGACGTGCTGCGGTGGTATTACCCGATAATGTTCTTTTTGAAGCCGGAGCAGGTGAAACTATCCGCAAACGCTTGTTACAGGATTTCAATCTTCACACCATCCTGCGCCTACCCACCGGTATTTTCTATGCTCAGGGAGTGAAAGCCAACGTATTGTTCTTTACAAAGGGGCAACCCACTAAAGAGGTTTGGTTCTATGACTATCGTACCGATGTGAAGCACACTTTGGCAACCAATAAATTGGAACGACATCACTTGGATGATTTCATTTCCTGCTACAATTCCGGTAACTTAGCCGAACGAAAAGAAACATACGATGCCGAGAATAATCCACAAGGGCGTTGGCGCAAATATGCTGTGGACGAACTATTGGCTCGCGACAAAACCAGTCTCGACATCACTTGGATTCGTCAAGGTGGCGAAGTGGACGACCGCTCATTATCGGAACTAATGGATGAGATAAAGGAGAAAAGCGATACTATCAGCAATGCCGTGGCAGAGCTGCAAAAGTTATTGGTAAATATAGAGGAGGACTAAATTTTATGGGCAAAGACATCATCACAAACAATCAAGAAATAAACAACTTGTTTCAAAAAGTTGTTGACCTTATCACTCAGGCAAGGAAACGTGTGGCGACAACAGTCAATATCGCTGAAGTCTATACAAAATTCCATATTGGCCAATATATAGTAGAATATGAACAAAAGGGAGAGATTAGAGCTGAATACGGAAAGACTGTACTGAAAGAACTCTCTAAACGTCTGACTGACAGATTAGGAGACGGTTGGGGATATTCAACTTTAAAAAACATCAAACAGTTCTATTTAGTTTATGCGAAAAGGCTAAACACTGTCGAGCCAATTGAAAACAGCAAACTTAGGTTGCAAAATGAGGAAAGGAAATACGATCAAGATTTAGTGCAGGATAAAAAGGACAAACACTGTTTAGCCTTTTCAGAAGAATCATTTACTCTTTCGTGGTCACACTATCTAATATTGATGCGTATAACAGACCCAATGGCTCGAAGATTCTATGAAATTGAGTGCCGACAACAAGATTGGAGTGTGCGACAACTCAGCCGGCAAGTGGCATCTTCGCTTTACGAACGTCTTGCGCTCTCACGTAACAAAGACGAGGTGATGCGGTTGGCACAGGAGGGACAAACCCTTGAAAAGCCATCTGACATTATCAAGAACCCCATTACATTAGAGTTTCTTGGTCTAAAGCCTGATGCTGTATACTCGGAAACTAAACTAGAGAATGCCATTATCAGCAAGATGCAGCAATTCCTATTGGAACTTGGCAAGGGATTTCTTTTTGAGGCTCGTCAAAAGAGATTTACATTTGATGAACAACATTTCTATGTTGACTTAGTGTTCTACAATCGCTTGCTACAATGTTATGTGCTTATAGACTTGAAGATAGAGAGACTTACCCATCAAGACTTAGGACAGATGCAGATGTATGTCAATTATTACGATCGCCACGTCAAACAAGATTTTGAAAAGCCGACAATTGGCATCCTGCTGTGTAAGGAGAAAAACGATGCACTTGTGGAACTTACCTTACCCAAAGATGCCAATATATACGCCTCGGCATATCAGCTCTATCTCCCTAACAAAGCTCTATTGCAGGCCAAGGTAAAGGAGTGGATTGAAGAGTTTGAAGAGAGTGAAGAAGAGAAACAAATAAACAAAAACTAATTGTGCAGCCAAGAACTGCACAAACTGTCCAACCAAAAATTGGACAAATAGATTAACTGGTATGGATACTAAGAAATTACGTCAAAAGATACTCGACCTTGCCATTCATGGTAAACTCGTCCCTCAAGACCCGAATGATGAGCCTGCATCTGTTCTCCTTGAACGTATCAAGGCAGAAAAGGAGCGACTGATAAAAGAGGGTAAAATTAAAAAGAGCAAAAAGTCTACAAAGGCTTCTGATACGCCCCATTATGAGAACGTACCGTTTGAGGTGCCGGAAGTTCGTGGGTGTGGTGTACAACTTTGCCAGAGATTAGTCATGGATGTTCGTGACGGAACTCATGATTCACGCTGATAGCATATACTCGAAGAAGGCTGCCCTTTAGATCACTAGTGAAGATTTTAGAGAACGGACACATCTTGACTCATTCAAACACCAGATATATCTCAGAAGTAGATTAAAAGAAGTATTATCAGGAGTACGCTCAAAGAGTTGATCATTGGAGACATATCCTGTACTCTATGATAGGACGGAAATATCGGAAGTATGGTCTTACGTACAGCACGACAATCAGTTTGACATTGGACAACTGAAAAAATGCCATTGCTCTTCATACTGTAATGCCTCTATCAAAATAGCTGACATCATGTACAAAATGAGTATCGGCTTATTTTCTTAGAATCAAAAATACAAGAGTATCAAGCAATAGCTGGATATGGTGGTAAGCTGCCACGCTTTTGTTGGATCAGATGATTGTTATGGAACACTCTTGTACCATTGCCTCCACTTGCAGAGCAACATCGCATTGTGAACAGAAATAGAACACTGGTTCTCTTTGATTGACGTTATAGAAAGTGGAAAGGAAGATTTGCAGGCAACCATCAAGCAAGCCAAGAGTAAGATTCTTGACCTTGCCATTCACGGAAAGCTCGTACCGCAAGACCCGAACGACGAGCCAGCCATTAAACTCTTGAAACGCATAAATCCCGACTTCACACCTTGTGATAACGGGCATAGTAGGAAGTTACCACAAGGATGGGCGTATTGTCAACTTAGTAATGTACTTAAAATCACAATGGGGCAATCCCCTAAAGGAGATTCATTAAATAATAAAAGAGGTATAGAATTTCATCAAGGGAAAATATGTTTTTCAGATAAATTTCTTTTAGAGTCTGGTATATTTACAAATGAGCCCACAAAAATAGCAGAACCTAATTCCATCTTATTATGTGTTCGAGCCCCAGTTGGAGTTGTGAATATAACAAAAAATCAAATATGTATTGGGCGTGGATTATGTGCTTTAACCCCTTTTGAAGGTAATGTGGATTTTTATTTCTATTTACTTCAAACCTTGCAAGATAGCTTTGATAATCAATCAACAGGGACTACGTTTAAAGCAATATCAGGAGAGATAATAAGAAATGAGAATATTATTTTACCGCCTCTTGCAGAGCAACAACGCATAGTTCAAAAAATAGAAGAATTATTTCATGTCTTTGACAACATTCAAAACGCCTTAGAAGTGTAATCCAATACACTTCTAAGGGTTGGTGTGATTTTACCAGTTCACCACCTTATCTACAATCTTCTGTTGCTCACTGGCTGTTCTACGAAGATAGATACGAGTAGTTTCTATGCTTTCATGCCCCATAAGGTCGGCAAGTAGAGCAAGGTCGTTAAAGCGGTCAAGAAAGTTCTTGGCAAAACGATGACGGAATGAATGAGGATAAACTACCTCCTTGTTCATTCCATATTTTTCAGCAAAATGCTTGAGTTGAGAAGCGATTCCACGAGTAGTAATACGCTGTCCGAAACGGTTCAGGAAGATATAGCCCGATGTCAAGCCTTGACTTTTCAACCACTTTTCTGCTTCTGTCCGTAAATTCTTGGGGATGTATAGCCGTCGAATCTTTCCACCTTTACTATACAAATCAAGATAGCCCACTTTGATGTGTTCCGCTTTGATGTGGAGTAATTCACTAACACGTGCTCCGGTGGCAGCCATAAACCACACAATAAAATACCACTCCTCATAACCATCAGCTTTAAGCCGTGCTTTGAGAAATTTGTAATCGGCATCGCTGATTACATTTTCCAAAAAGTTCTTTTGTTGCACCTTTACGAACTTCACTTTTAGTTTTTCTTGTTTCGTAAACTCCAAGAACTTATTGATACCTTGCAATCTCAGGTTCACAGTCTGCGGCTTGAAGTTCTCTACCAAATACCCCTTGTATGCCAAAAGGTTCTTCTTGTTTACTTCTCCATAATGGTTGAGGAAATACTGCACCGTCCACACATAAGAGGTGACGGTGTTCTTGGCAAGATTAGTTTTTGCCAAATAATTTTTGAATTTTGTTACCATATTACATTGATTTATAATGAATACAGTAACAATATAGCAGAACGTATCGGGCATTATACGCAGTTGCCTGATGGATGGACTGCTTGTAGGCTTGAACAAGTAGCAGACATATTGGATAATTTACGAAAACCGATTAATTCTAGTGAACGAGATTCACGTATAAGGAATAGGCAAATCGATGAATTGTACCCTTATTATGGTGCGACAGGTCAAGTTGGACTGATAGACGACTATATTATAAATGGCAATTATTTATTGCTTGGTGAAGATGGTGCACCATTCCTTGATAAAAATGCAATTAAGGCATATTCTATTAGTGGAAAAAGCTGGGTAAATAATCATGCTCATATCCTATCTCCTAAAATTGATTTTGAATTTCTACAGTACTCACTTAATCAAATTGATTATTCTGAATACGTAAATGGAAGTACACGCTTGAAACTTACGCAAACCGATATGCGTTCTATTAAAATAATGCTACCCCCATTAGCAGAACAAAAACGAATTAAGTCTAAAATACAGATTTTGTTTTCTCAATTGGATTTGATGATGGAGAGTCTATAAACTTTCCATTATCAAATCTAAAGACATAAACGCTTTAGTTATAGCCTTTATAATCTTTTGTTGTTCCTTGTAAGGTGGAATAGGAACTTCGATAGCTTTAAATATTTTCTTGTTCAAGTGAGGAATGGCAGACCCAACCTTACTTTCTCTCAAGATTTTCCTATGCAAGTTGATAACTTGTAGTACATATTCTTCGTTCATATTTTCGTTGATACGCAACTGCTTGAAAGTACTACCTTGATAGCCGTCAATCGAACTCCGGAAAACCTCACCAGAGTTCTCGCCATCAACTAGAATCAAGAGAGTGTTTGCAGTTACAAACTTGCCGGAAAGCAAAGACTTTGCCTCCCGTTCTCCACGCAAAAATTTTACATCAAGATTGATTCGTTTAATGCCACTTTGCTTTTCTCCATCTGTTAAATTGCATAAAGTTTGCATAGATGCAATTTGCCATCCATCAGGCAACTGCGTATAATGCCCGTTATCACAAGTGATTTCTGCCTTCGAGTTGATGCGTTTGAGCAGTTCTGAGGCAGGTTCATCGTTTGGGTCTTGTGGTACGAGTTTGCCGTGAATGGCAAGGTCAAGAATCTTACTCTTGGCTTGCTTGATGGTTGCCTGCAAATCTTCCTTTCCACTTTCTATAACGTCAATCAAAGAGAACCAGTGTTCAATTTCTTTCACAATACGCTTTTGCTCAGCAAGAGGTGGCAATGGAATCATGCCATTACAAGCATCTGTTGTACTCAAGCGTGGCATCTTAACACCATATCCACATTGTTGCGTATAGTCAAGAAAATATGCCGAACGCAGTACATGATTAAGATAATATGAAGAAACATTACAGTATGAATTGAATGGCATTATTTCAGTTGTACAATATCCTGATTGTGGTGCGACCAAGACCTTATTCAGATATGTGCGTAATTTAGAGTATAGGATATCTCCTTTGTTGAATCTGTGCCGTACTCCTTTAATACTTCTTTTTGATCTAGAAAGTGTTTGAATGATTTTTGCTGTATCCTTTTCTAAATCTTCAAGTTCTAAAACCCAGTCGTCATCGGTTATGCTATCAACGGAAACATGAGTTCCGTCACGAACATCCATGCAATCTTGGAATTTACACCACACCCACGATTCCGGCACCTCAAACGGTACATTCTCATAATGGGGCGTATGTATTGTACATAATGAGTTAAAAACATTTAATGTGTTGCAACTTTAGTTTTTAATTACAGCACATCAAATAGGACGTTTATCTTCTCCTATAACTTTTCTTTTTATTCTGAATCTTAACCATTCCTATCGCAAACATCAGACACCTTCTTCGATAGGCTTCTTCCTCTTCATCGGGTTGACGACCATCCCATCGGATATCAGATGAAGAGTCACCTCCTCCAGAAGATACACTGATAGGAGTTCCACCTGCTAAAGCATCCGCTATGGCGAATATCTTTGACCGGAGTGATGGATTCGACAGTTGGTCAAGTATGGTGTCCAATATTGATTTTAACTCATCGTTGTTCTTTGAAAGTTGTTCGACATCCCTTTTTAACCGATAAAATTCCCCATACTCTGCCAATACATTTTGCTGTGCAGTCTTCACTTGTCTCTCCGCTTCATTTCTATAGAGAGCCTCTATTTGGCGGACGATCGAATTGAAACGCTTGGCTATTTCCTGATTCTGTTTCTCAATCCATTTGTCCGTAATAAACAGAGGATATTTCCCCGAAATACAAGGTGGATCAAAATCAATTTTGTAGTTTCTGAAAGGCTGTATTACAGAGCCAGCTTTTTCAAGGTCTTGGGTCAGTTTGTTCAATTCCTGCTCTTTTGTATGGAGTTTGTCAGCCTTGTCTTCAAGTTTGGATTGGTATTCTGAAATCTGTTTCTGTATATCCGCCTTTTGAAATTTGTATTCTTCAAGAGCTATTTTACCGGAAGCCAGTTCCTTGTCAATCTGTTCAAGTTGAGATTTAGACTTGAATATTTGCGATTCCAGTCTGTGTATCATAGTCTGTAATCCCTTAACCGCTTTCTCCGCCTGTTTTGCCTCTTTTGATAGCTTACGAATATAATCGCGTTTGTTCAAATGCTGCACATTGCGCCCATATATGCTGTCTCCTCGTTCAAGTCCGTATTTACTTCCGACCTCCTCATACAGCGATGTGTGCATTTCTTTCAATATCTGCCCATATTCAAACCTGTTCTTTCCGAACTTTGCAGACCACATGACACACTCACGACCGCTTTTAGGCCGGATACCGACTGGCACAACTAAAGCATGAATATGCGGGCTGCTCTCGTCAAGGTGAACCTGAAAGCCGACAATGTTTTCCTGACCATATCTTCGGGAACACCAATCATAAACATCCTTCGCCCAAAGTTCTATTTCCTCGCAGCGGTGCAGATGGCTGTTGTCTGATCCTTTCTCTAAATTGACGGTCTGATTGCCAAAAGCCATCTCAAGTGTACGTTCATGATTGCCGCCAAAGACAAATTTGGCGCAACAGTTCGGTTGAATCTTACTGTCCGGTTTGAATGGCTTCCAACCTAATTCCAACAATCGTTCCTGCAAACGGAGTTCAAGAGACTTCTCTTGATACCCCAACGGATGTATTTTGCCATCGGGACCAATCTCAAAATTCAGCCTCATTCTGGTCTTGTCATAATTGTTGGTAGGGTCTTGATTTTTACAATCGACCTTATCTTCGTTCCAACGCCTTTCGTTCTCGTTGGCTTCTGATGTGCCAAATGATTTGGCAGCTTCAACGTGCATTGCTTGTTTTATATCAGTATTCATAATCTCGTTTTTATACGTATTTCTAATAATTGGAGCTTGCTCCTGTGCCTATTCACATAGTGTGGCAGTAGCCGGATTTTATTGCTATCAGGCAAAAAGTCCTTATTGTGTTATGGACTTTCTATAAGTGACCGGAACAAGTTCCTTCGTTATTCAATAAGTTCTAACCCCAATTCATCAATGAGCGTCTGCAAAGCCGGATTGCGCTGTATCATCTTTGAAAGAATCATTTGTGGTGTATCGGTCATCAAGAGGAAATCGGCAATGTCCAATCCTTTCTTTCGTTGTTCATCAGTAGCGCATTGTTCTAATGTGTCACTCATTATAACCTTTGAGCAAACGGAGAAGAGCATAGCCATCTTGGATTGCCAAATCTCTTTTGCTCCTAAGTCCGGACACAACATTACCGTCCGACCTTTTAATACACCAACCGCATCTGCTTTGAAGCAGCCGTGCATTCCACCAGTAGCCAGCCATATAAATTCCGGCATATAATGAGTGGCTATCAAAGCAGACTTCTCACTCTCTACTATAGCAATCGGTTTGGCAGGATTATCAGACAACAGATGCTCACCAAACAAACATTGCTTTAGATTGTAGTCGACAAGGTTCAACTCGGTATGTACCCAACTTACATAACTTCTCGGCTCTTTTGTCCGATGTCCTGTTGTTGAATCATACAACATTATCTTTCCGGTTCGCACGTAGCCTTGCCTATCAATCTGCCAGTAGACAGTAGAGCCGCCCCATTTTTTTGATGTGCCAACACGATATAAATGGAATATTCGCTTTGTTTCATCCTTGCCCAATATACCTACCAGATAAATGTACAAAGGATTCATTGTGTAATTGGTAAGTGTTCGCTCCATTAGTTCTTTATCAATAAAGGAAGTAGGTGGCAATGAATGTGGCTGTGGCTTAGCATGTTCAATGCCATAATTGGAACCTTTTTCTATCAGCGTTGGATTATCCTTGAAATAATCAGAGGGCGTATAATGGTATTTGCACGACTGCTCATGGTCGCATCTGCCTACATAGTCAGGAAACGAAACTTCCCCTTGAGTATCAACGTAACGTATAAAACATTGTTTCTTTCCACACTGAGGACATGAAAGTTTAGAGCCTCGCTTATATTTTTGAAGGGTAAATCGGTATTCATTCATGCTTGATATTTTTTATAATTGCAGTCCGTGCAGTTTGCAGTTCTTGCAGTTTTGCAGGAAAACGGATGATACGAAAGTGCAAACTGCAACAACTGCAAGATGCAATGGGGATAGGTTATTGCAGTTTCTCATATTCCCCTCTCTTAATTTTCTTGATTATCTTATTCGTGGTAAGGCTGACCAAAGAATACATTACAGAGCGTTCGGAAAGCCCCACTTCTTTTCCTGCTTGAATGGCATCGGCAGTTGTGAATGTTGCAGAAAGACAATCAAGCAATTCTTTCTTTTGTGGTTCAATGCCCTCTACCAACATATATTTCTGAATGTCGGCATAACAACTTTCAAAGTAATCGCTTAATGCAATAGCTGATTTGATTGAATCGATGTCCACAAAATCTTTATGAACCTCACCACAAGCCCAGCGGAAGATTTGCATAACCAAAGCCAATCGTGCTGTAATCATCGGAGCTTTCATTATTCTGCTATCCACCAAGCCGTCATCTTGGATTTGATTGACTGCATGAATAGCATCATTGCGCCAATTGGTAAAATAGGCTTTTGCTTCCGAAGAAAAGTCCAAAATGTCAGGAACTATTTCGCCATCCTCATTTACTATAAAAGGCAAACTCATCACTTTGTTGATGATATTTTCCCACATAGACGAGTATTTGTCAAAAGTGGTAAAAGCGTTTTCTTCATCTTGCCAATCTGATATTTCCTGTGAAGACGGATAAACAAAAATTATTCTATCAATCAACCCATTGTCCTTATAGCCTTTATCTGTAAGTTCGTGCATTCGGGTGGTCTGCATCGTACCTACCATATTTATAAAAGGATGCTCTATGTGAATAGGTATGGGCATACTGCATCTGGAAATGTCTAAAGGTTTTCCGCTGAATGCAGTCAATAACTGTTCAATAAGTTGCCCTTTGCTGTATTGATTCACAGCATTGAACATTCCCATAATTTCATCCACATATACCACAATACCACGCTGGTTGTCATCAAGCGCACGCATTAAAGCTTCTGGGGTAAAGTCGGATATTATGGTTCTTCGCAAAATCGGTTTTTCTGGCAATGGAGTGCAATTTTCCTTCTTCCCTTTGTTGTCCTCTACCATATTATTATATTGCTCCATATCAGACTTGAATTGTTTGACAGCTTTGGCATCATGCTTGCGAATTGGGCGAAAAGCAAAGTCTAACGGGGGAGTTTTGCCCATTCCGGGGCGGCCAACCAATATCATATAGAGGGCAGGATTACTTATCCAGCCACCACGAATACGGATATTGACAGCATTACCGATGGCTGTTGAAATTGCCGCCAAAAGAGAAGCCATCATATATTCAATGGAATAATTCTCTTGTCGTGCCAATGCCAATACCATATCCTGAATTTTAGCAGGAAAAGCATTCAAAGGAATCTTGTCTTCAAGTATCCCTCCAAATTCCATTCTGATTGCATTGCATAAATCGAGTGAATCCATTAGAATCGGTTGTTTCTTTTAGACTTTATGAATCGGGCAGCTTCGTCCTCCAAGTCTTTTTCGGACTTTACCTTGCCATCTCGAAGCCACGCATCAATCTTCGATTTTAGAAACATGATACGTTTACCTCTTTTATGAAATGGGATTTGGTGGCAGCTTGTCCATCCATATACTGTTTGCTCTGCCGGATGACTGGGAATATAATCGCACAACTCCTTTAAGTTCATCCATTGCTCGGTTGGAATACTCGGACTTTGAGTGTTGAGACCGTCAATCTTAGAATCCAGTTCATTCAATTTATCCATCATCCACGACATTGCCTTGGGTAAATCTTCAAAAGTAATGTTCTTTTCACTCATACTGCTATCTGATTTATGTTTGATTTTTCGGCAAAGTAATCGTGATTTAGCATACTGATTTTATGATGGACTGTGTCACATAAAGAAACAGCAGCGAAACAGAAATACCATAAGGAATATGTATTGATTATCAATGCAAATGATGAAAAACGTCAGTAGTAGTTTTTTATGGTAATGTACCCAATCATAAGGAAATCATTAGGTGGTCATAATAACAGCTCATAGGTAAAAACAAAAAGCCACCCACGCAGAATCTACGCAGATGGCTATGCCTATCAAGTGGGACAACACTTTTATTCCGTTTGTGATAAAGCTAATTTGATAGTTTCTGTTGCTTTCTCCTTTTTCTCATCTACAACCTTGGCATACACTTGAGTGGTTCGTACATTGGTATGCCCCAACATTTTGCTAACGGTATAAATGTCCGTTCCTCCAGCCAGTTGAAGGGTAGCGTAGCTGTGCCTAAAGCAATGGAAGGTAATGTGCTTGGTAATTCCGGCAGCTTCAACCCATTTTTTAACAGGGCGATTTATCCATGATGGGTCAGGTAATCCGGCAAACACTAATAATTCTCCTTCTTTTTGCTCTCCGCAAAGATTATATGCTTGCTCTGAAATTGGCATATACTCAACACCTTTTGTCTTTTGTTGCGTAAAGTTCAGCCGATAACCACCATTGAATTGTTCCACCTCCGACCATTTCAATTTCTGAATGTCGCAATGTCGGATTCCTGTTAATGCTGAAAAGAGTGCGGCTCGTTTCAATAATGGGTCACACGGAGTTTGTGCCAGTCGGTTCAACTCTTCTATTGTCAGGTATTCTCTGCGACTCTCCCTTTCCTGAATGCCTTTGACTTTCGCTGCAATATCAATAGTCAGATAGCCATCTATAAAGGCTTGTTTCAATCCTGCCTTGAAAATTGAGAAGTATGTTGATGCTGTATTTTGAGAAATTGTACCTCGTTTAGTACCACCTTGCGGTGCGTTCATTATGAATTGACGGAACGATTCAACCAGCTTTAAGTCTATCTGCGAAAAGAGAATGGTATCACTTTTTGCAAATATCTTCAGTAACTCATGTACTCGCCTCCAATTGACAATAATAGAATCGGAACTATGGGCATGTCTTGTTCGTTGCACATGGTCGAAGTACTCAATAAAATTACTTCGGGAGCGTTCCAACTGCTCCGCCTGTTCTGCATCGGTATCGGCATATAAAGCTGCATTGTCGTATTCCTTTTGTCTTAGGCTTCTGACTTTATCGGCATAGATACATGATTCTTGGTCTATTTGCGACTTGCATTGAATAACACCGTTTAAATCTCGCTTCGGCTTATAAGTAGTTTTGCCTTCGGCATTAGTCCTTGCATTGCGTGATTTATCCCAAATAGGTGTTGTAATGGTACGATTGAGATATTCACGCACTCTTTGTGGCGTATGTTTTCCAGATTGGAATACAGGATAAGATTCCACATAAAGATACCATTCATCACGATATTCAGACTTGCGGAGCTTTACCGACACACGTGTATTAACTAATGCTTTCTTCATCGCTTCATATCCTTGACATAGTAATTACTTTCACTTAGATTGTTTAATCATATTGCATATAGCTTCTGACAAATCTTGATCAGAATTATCTTTCCCCCAAATACTCCAGAAAGGAACTGTTTGACTTGATGGTTTGATTGAAGGTTCATTTATTTTTACTCTAGACGGTAATAATGTAGCATCACCAACAATAATTGCTTCTGCGATGTCAAGCAAAGAAAGATTGTCGGCAATATTACCAAGATTATCTGGTAGTAGTCGTTTAATCACATTTTGATCATCCACATTTGTAAGTCGAAGACTAATAAAATTATTACATTGGCTTAGTACTGTACGATTTACTTCTGAAGGTCTTTGACTGATTATCACAAGACCAACTCCATATTTTCGTCCTTCCTTCGCTATTCGTTCAAAACTTTTCAAACCTATTTCTGCAACAGCATCTTGTGAAATAGATTGCTGAACATATAAGTGTGCTTCATCACATAATAGTGCTATTGGATGACGATGTTCCATTGAACTCCATTGTTGAACAGTAAATACAATTCTTGCCAATAGACCAATTACTAAAGGAAGTACATCTGATGGTACTTCTGACATATCTATAACCTTGACCCCACCATCAGCCTTCATCAGAACTCTGGCGAAATCTTTGAGCCAATTTTGCGATTTTTCTTCTGTTTGTAAACTGAACATAAATCCCATTCTCTTATCTGAAAGTTTATTCTCCAGTCTTTGATTGAACCGTGTTAACTTCCCATTGTATGGGCCTAGCTTTTCAGAACCGGCTCTTGCACCAGGTACCATTTCTTCGTCTTTGGACTTTAGCCGAGTTAACACTGTTTGCAAGTCGTAAGCTACGGGACTATCAACAGTAATCAGATGTTCATATATTGTTCCTTCTACACCTTTTTCTTTTTCGGCAAGAACTTCACGAGAGAATATCATTGCTTGATTTGGTGCATTTTGGTCACTACGATCTAATAACAATGCCTGCATTTCCTCATAATTTAAGAGCCAATAGGGTACCATAAGTATATTGTTGTTGAGTTTTTCAGAGGTAGCCAAATCTCCTGGTGTTGCAATTTTATATTGTTTGATGCCATCTATTTTGAAATCAGTAGAGGAGTATTCTCCGTGGATATCAAACAAAATTGCATTAGAATGTTTTAATTTAGCCATTTGTTCAACAATACATGCAACACAAAAAGATTTACCACTCCCTGTAGAACCCACAATAGCAGCATGTCGTTGAAATAGTTTATCTCCATCCATATATGCTATAGAACTTTCATCCATTGTATATTTCCCTATTGCAAGAGGACTGATGGAAGTCGCTAATTTGTTGGATATTGTTTGCATGAGGTCTGTGAGACGTGTTCCTTCAATCTTATAACATAAGGCACTTATAGATGGAACTGCACTAACGTTTCTTCTGAACACGTTACTTTGCTCTCCAGCTTTGTCCATAAATTCACCCACAAAAACTAACCTAACTTGGTTAAATGCCGAAGAAGTATCTTCTTCATCCTCGTCATCATTCAAAGTCATATCAGTAGCCTTGCGATAGATTTTTACTATCATTGCTATAATGTAACGACCAGATTTCGGACTTTGAATAGCTATAAGTTGATTAATTTGTAACTGGGACAGAACATCGTCAGAATCTATAATGGCTGTTGCCATACCTGTGTCTACACTATTTATTGAGCCTATTGACTCACCTTTATCATATCTTAATACTATACTTTCCATTTTTTATATTTCCATTAATCCTTCTATAGTCCAATATATTTTGTCATCAACAATTATAGAATCACTATTTGTATGAAAAACAGTACCCTTAGCACCATCACTACAAATAGCGATATAATCATATCCTTTATCTATTACATTTTCTTTTATTGAATTTGTAATTTCTTTGGTAACAATCAGTATTTTTGCCTTTCTCTTTTTGGCATATTTAAGCAACATTTCTTGAACATGTTTGTCATTAAAACCATAACCAATACAAACATAGTTTTGGGCACTTTCAAAGATTTTGTCCACAGCTGATAAAAGTTGTCTATGTGGTTCCTCTTGAGTACGTTCGTATTTATTAGTTCCTGGAGTTACGATACATGGTGTAAACCCTAATGGAATATTGACAGAATTGGGGATATTGCAAATGATTCCATCTCTCCTATACCAGTCTAGGGAACCGTGAACTTTCAAGATATTAATAAATCCAGTATAATCAGCCTCCGGCTTTTTAGGATTTAGCATAATATTATCTTTTAACTTTCCCATCAGTCCGTGAGTAAAACCTATATTAATGTAAGCGTCAGTTTGACAAGCTGCATACTCGGCAATCCTATCATAATTGGTTGAGATTACATTTAGCGTTTTATTCGGATCTCCATATATAATATAATCAAATAGTTGTCTTAGATTAATATCTTCTCCACTTATAAACGTAACCATTCTATTTTCCGCCACGACAATTTTATCGGCTGTTTTTCAGCCGATAAAATAAAAATGTCCGCAAGAAAATAGTTTAGTTTTAACATTCCGATTTATAAAAACATGGCAGAAGGACCTTCTTGTCGCAGTCCTTACCATGAAGAATACATTCAAACAAGTGCTTCAGGTAATCCTGAGGGGCTATATCATTAAGCTTGCAGCTTTCTATCAGAGAAAAGATGAATGCCGAGTTTCCTGCTGCATCCTCACTGCCTATGTTCATACAGTTCTTGAGCAGCAGCTTTACAGGTTTCATCCTTTGCTCACAGAGGTTGTTCGATATTTCCGCAGAACCGTCCTTGAGGATATTTTTCAGGGATTTCCACTGGTTTATCGTATAGTTCACAGCCTTTCTCATCAGTTCGTTTGCCATGAGTTTGGTATCCTGCATCATCATGACCACCTTATGATGGATACGTTCAAGAATAGGTCTCGTAAGCTTAAGTCTTTTTTCCTTAATCTGCTCACCGCTGAGTTTCATTGTGCGGAACAAGTCTTCATTTCTGAACATATCACCGATAGGGTCTATTATATCCATCGCAGTTCTGTCTGATGGCAAGGCATCGACCCACAGCCTCCTGCAGTGTGTCCAGCAGCCTATATGAAGCACCTTTGAGTCTTCTCCGTCGAACATCCTGTAAACCGTATATCCGTCTGTAGATACAGATCCCATAAAATGTTCAAGGAAGGTCTTTGCTACATCAGAGGCTCTGCTGCCGTTATTGTAATGATAGTAAACCAACTTGACATGCTTTGCAAAAAAAGCCCATAAATACTTTCTCCTGTAAGCCTTGCCTTCCGGTGTTTCAACTCCGACAAGCTCGGTCGTCTCGTCAACCATAAGGTATTTTGCCTGTTGTACAAACTCCTTGAAGACATCTTCCATAAACTCCCTAAGTCTGGAGATTCCGTTATGGATATAGCTGTTCAGCGTGGTGTTGCTTATGTGGATGCCTTCTCTTGCAAGCAGTCTTATCTGTCTGTTCTCAGGCATACTGAAGTCATATTTCAGACAAAGCAGACGGGCAAGCAAATCAGGGGAAAAGATTCCTCCAAGGTTTTTCAAGGGATGCTCCATCGTGTTAGTGAAAGTGCCGTCTGCAAGCTTTACCCTTGCCACCTTGTACACATGCTCCACGTTATGAGCACGCACATGTTCTATAAACCTGTATTCCCACACATCAGCCATTCCGTTACGCTTCATAAGCCTTGCACCATCCGGGAGTTGGTAATAGTCTTCTATTTCATGAACAATTACCTTATCCACCTTCAGCCTGGTCTTTGCTGCACGGGGAGCAGTTTCCTTTTTCCTTGAAGGCCTGCAGTTCTGTGCAGGTACGTTACCGGAAGAGGTATTGCTGCCGGTACCGTTACCATCGGTCTTATTATCATCATCACCATTCTTGCCAGAACCGTCGTACTCGGACTTCTCCATTGCAGACTTGTCGATGTTACGGTTGTTCAGCAGCCTTCTTTGCTCTGAGGTACGGCCGAAACGGTGTTTCCTGCTGCCCTCAAGCTGAAGCCTGAGATTGGATATCTCATTTGCCAGCATCATGTTCACCTCGTCTTTTGCCTCAAGCTGCTTTCTCATAAGTTCCATCTCTTTCCTGTAATGTTCAACCGTACTCGATTGCTTTTCGAGGGATTCTTTGAGGTCATTGATTGTATCAACCAGAGCCTTGGAGTTCTCTTTGTTTGATTCTTCAATAGCCTTAAGCCTCGCAATCAGTTCGTTTACTTGTTTGCGAAGCCCTGCCTTTTCCTCATTCGCCAGACCCAGCTGGCAGCAAAGTAACTCGTATGCCCTTTCATCAATCATGATATAAAGGTACGAAAAATCAGGCAGTTACGCAAACTCTTTATCGTTTATTTTGTATCATTTTGTTGATAATCAATGTATTAATATTAATCTTTCGGACTGACGTACATCTTGTCAACTACTATACTTTCAGTAAGATAGGCCATGTCCGACCATTGTATCCGGTAGCATTTGGAAACTTCATCAAACACAGGTTTCTTGAACTTTCCCATGACAGGACGTTTCTCGTAAAGCACATAAAATCCGCGTTCATAATGAAGTATCTTAACGACCTTCCGGTTCCTGGACATGAACATATATACATTGGATGCATCGCTCGGGTCAAGTGACATCTCTTCCCTTATACTCTCACACAGGCGGAAGATTCCTTTCCGCAAATCCACATTACCGTTAAACAGGTAATAGTTCAGGTTAGCACTCAGTCCAAGCATATCATCCTATCATTTTATTAAGCAACAGGCTCAAGTCAAGAACTGTGGTGTTTCTCAGGAACAGTGTGGCACCTGATGTCAATTGCAGCTTAACCCATCTTATAGGAGATTCACCTTCAGGTTGTTTCACCTCCAACTTTACGGTTGGACTGTTGCAAGGCTTGCCGGTTATCCGGACTTTGGCAACCTTGGGTTGCTCAACCTGAACTGTCTTGCCTAACTTTTCGCTCCATAGCTGATGACGCTGCCAGTTCATGAACTTGTCGTAATTTACTCCATAATCCGCACAGAACTCACGAAGATCCTTGGTCTCACTGCATAACTGATAGAGGTCATATACCTCCTGGTAGTTTACTTTTTCTTTTGCCATAATCATTGTTGTTTAAGGGTTACGGCGCAAAGGTAGGTTTAGGGAACATGCGTGTCAAGGCGGAAAATAGAATGGTTACCTTATAAACCTTTCATAGACTTTTGCATCGGATTCAATAATAACCTTCCAGACAATATTTACTATATCTGCTTCAACAATTTCAGGAACCTTAACATCCAGCAATGCAGCTTCCAAACCTACACCTGAATCTAAAAGCTTTATGAAATCACTAACGACATCATTAGTAGCTGTATCATAATATGGATTTGATTTAAAGAAGTTTTTTAACTCATTTGCTAAAACACCCATTCCTGGTATGCCATAGGAAACAGATGCTCCACTTCCCAATACAATTACAGGATTGGAACTTCGTATGTTTTGAATATCTTGAAATATGTCTTTCTTTTCCATATTCATTAAAAACATTTATTTGATAAAAATCTCAATTAAAGTACTACGTTGTATGCATTTATGCGAATTTCTATCGTTGTGCAATTACTTAGTTGAGATATTTAATCGATACTCATGTACTAATGCTTTCTTCATCGCTTCACACCTTTATATAGATTATCAATTTCTTTCTTTGGTACATAAACAAAGTTACCTATCTGTCTGGTAGGAATGGAATACTTGCGTATATGAAGGTAAACAGTGCTTTCATTCACAAGAAACTTTTCTGTGATTTCGCCAATAGTATAACAGTCCTTTGGCTCCAGACTATACAGCTTGGCAATAGGCTTTGGCTTTGTGAGAGTTTTCTTTCGGAAAGGATAGAGTTTCATCAATTCTTCTTTTGATAGTAAAGTCTGCCTTTCTCCGGCATTCACACTTGGGATTGTACCCTTACGAATTAAACGATAAAGAGTTTCCTTGCTTATGCCAAACAAAGCGTATGCTTCAGGAACTGTGATATACTCTTTGGACTTGGGTATCTTCTTAACCACTTCGTCCAACCTTTGCAATCTCTGTTCTTCATCCTTACGCCTTTTCCACGCAATCTTGGAACATTTGGGAGTGCAATACCACGATTCAATGGTTTTAGCTACAAAGGTTTCTCCACAAACCTTGCATTGACGTGTTATTTCAAATTTTGCTGCTGGCATAACCTACATTTTACTTATATTCTTCATTCTCAATACCGCTGTTTTTATAGGTGTCACATTATCTACTTTTAAGTGTCGGTACAATTATGGTACAAATATATAATAAAAATCCGAATAACAAGCAAAGTCAAGGAAAAGTGATATAAAAAGAAATAGGGCATAACTCATTGAGTTACACCCTGCATTCCTATTTTTAGTTATCGTTGTTTATCGCAACTTACTTGACTTCCTCAAAATCAGCATCCTGGACATTATCATTCTTTCCGTCATTCTGAGTATTTGCCTGACCTGCATTAGGACCAGCCTGAGCACCGCCTTGTGCACCTGTCTGAGCATACATTTCAGCACTTGCAGCCTGGAATGCAGTCTGAAGTTCAGCACTTGCAGCATCGATACCAGCCAAATCCTGTGCTTTGTGAGCATCTTTCAGTTTCTGAAGAGCAGCTTCGATAGGAGCTTTCTTGTCAGCTGGAAGCTTATCACCAAGATCCTTCAACTGATTTTCAGTTGTGAAGATCAAGCTATCTGCCTGGTTCAATTTATCGATACGTTCTTTTTCTTTCTTATCTGCTTCTGCGTTTGCTTCAGCTTCAGCTTTCATACGTTCAATTTCTTCCTTGCTCAAGCCAGATGAAGCTTCGATACGAATAGCCTGTTCCTTACCTGTTGCTTTATCCTTAGCAGAAACTTTCAAGATACCGTTTGCATCGATATCGAAGGTTACTTCAATCTGAGGAACACCACGACGAGCAGGAGCAATACCTGTCAGGTTGAACTGACCGATTGATTTGTTCTGTGCTGCCATAGGACGTTCACCCTGAAGTACGTGGATTGTTACTTCTGTCTGATTGTCGGCTGCTGTAGAGAATACTTCACTCTTCTTGCAAGGGATAGTAGTGTTAGCATCGATAAGTTTTGTCATCACACCACCCATTGTTTCGATACCCATTGACAGCGGAGTTACATCCAACAGAACTACACCCTTGATTTCGTCTGTCAAAACGGCACCCTGAACAGCTGCACCTACTGCAACTACTTCGTCTGGGTTAACACCCTTAGAAGGAACTTTTCCGAAGAAGTCTTCTACCAGTTTCTGAACGGCAGGTATACGAGATGAACCACCAACCAAGATAACTTCATCGATATCTGAGTTGCTCAAACCAGCATCGCTCATTGCTTTCTTACAAGGTTCAAGACAAGCCTGAATCAAGTTGTGAGCCAAAGCTTCGAATTTAGCACGAGTCAATGTCTTAACCAAGTGTTTAGGAACACCAGCTACCGGCATGATATACGGCAAGTTTATTTCTGTTGATGTAGAAGAAGACAATTCAATCTTAGCTTTTTCAGCTGCTTCTTTCAAACGCTGCATAGCCATCGGATCAGTTGTCAGATCTGCACCTTCATCGTTCTTGAATTCCTGTACCAACCAGTCGATGATAACCTGGTCGAAGTCATCACCACCCAGGTGAGTATCACCGTTAGTTGACAATACTTCGAATACACCACCACCAAATTCAAGGATTGAGATATCGAATGTACCACCACCAAGGTCGAACACTGCAACTTTCATATCCTTATTTGATTTGTCAACACCATATGCAAGTGCTGCTGCTGTCGGTTCGTTTACGATACGTTTTACTTCCAAACCTGCAATCTGACCAGCTTCTTTAGTAGCCTGACGCTGTGAATCTGAGAAGTATGCCGGAACTGTGATAACAGCTTCTGTTACTTCCTGTCCCAGATAATCTTCAGCAGTCTTTTTCATTTTCTGAAGAATCATTGCTGAGATTTCCTGTGGAGTATATAAACGTCCGTCGATATCTACACGCGGAGTATTGTTGTCACCTTTTACTACTGAATAAGGTACTCGTGAAATTTCTTTCTGAACCTGATCGTAAGTTTCACCCATGAAACGCTTGATAGAATATACTGTACGTTTCGGGTTTGTAATAGCCTGACGTTTAGCCGGATCACCAACCTTACGTTCGCCACCATCAACGAAACCTACTACTGAAGGAGTGGTACGTTTACCTTCGCTGTTGGCAATTACCACCGGTTCGTTACCTTCGAATACTGCAACACATGAGTTTGTTGTTCCTAAGTCAATACCAATAATCTTTCCCATAATTGTATCTATTTTATTTATTTTTATTCAAGTTTACTCTGTAATACCGAAGCATTACGCCATAATTAAAACAAATGGCGTGCCAGAAAGAAAACTTCTTTTTTTCTCATAGCCGACGGACATTTTGGCAGTCCGTTATGACAAAGCAGACAAAGCATACGCCAAAAATTACATAATCTCACCTAAAATCGACAGAATTTGGCACAAGTCATTTTCCAGTATATGCCATGTTTAAAAGAATTCATGCAGAAGTTTTCAAAAAACATCCTGAAATGTTTCTCAATCTTTGTACAAAAAATCAGAAAATTTGTACAAAACATCGGAATTTTTGTACGAAAAGAGTGGAACATTTGTACAAAAAATAAAAAAACATCGAGATAAATCTCTGTAAAGATCTAAATGCTTCTATATAAAGCCCTTCATATATATTATATATAAGGTGAAACTGCCCAAAAGTATTCAGTTTTGCTTTTCTACGGTTCAGTATCTTCTATCTACGGTTCAGAAACAACAATATTGAAGCCTTATTTACCTTGACTTACTTTTGCATTACTAAATAATCATTCAGAAGAACATTAAGATGAAAAAAGCACTTTTATTTCTCGCATGTATGGGGTGTTTCATATCGTGCGACAACAATTCAAACAAGGAGCAGCAAGCTCCTAATGTAAAAGTTATCCGTGCCGAACAGTCGGATACATCTTCCGAGCGCAGCTATTCATTCATTTCACAACCTTACCGGACTACAGAACTTTCTTTCAGAGTAGGTGGTCCGGTATATACTTTCGATACACAAAGCGGACAGTTCTTCCGTAAAGGAGAGCTAATTGCCGCTATCGACGACCGTGACTTTCTGATTCGCAAACAACGCGCAGAGGCTATCTATAAACAAACGGAGGCTGACTACAAACGTATTTCAAATCTATATGAAAAAGGAAGTATATCAGGAACAAGTTACGAAAAAGCCAAGGCTGACTACGAAAAAGCCAAAGCAGACTATACAACATCCGTCAATGAATTAAAAGATACCAAACTGTATGCACCTTTCGATGGATATATCCAAAAAGTTAACATAGAGCGTTATCAGGACATCAAGGCCTCTGTCCGGTAGTAACATTTATCGACCTTTCCAAAATCAAGGTTGAAGCCTATATTCCGGAAGATATGGCAGTAAATGTCCGAAAGCAGTCTGCCCTCCCCTGCTCTATCACATTCAATGCTATACAGGAAAAAACATTTATATCGGAAAAGACTTATATCACACAAAGCGCAAGCGACAACAACATATCTTATTTATTTACAGCAATAATCAACAATGCAGACAACAGCTTATTGGGTGGTATGGCAGGCTCTCTTTTAATCCCTAGCTTTAGTTCATCTTCATATTCATACCAGAGCGTGGTCATCCCCCAAACGGCTGTTTGTCATACTGACGAAACGGGTTCTTTCGTTTGGCTCGTGAACGAACAGAACCGGGTTGTAAAAAGGTCTGTAAAAACAGGCAAGCTAAGAAAGAATGACAAAATAGAAATTCTGTCAGGACTTTCTGCCGGTGAAAGAATTGCCGCAACACGGCTGACTTATCTTTCGGAAAATGAAGAAATAACCATTCAAGACTAAAACGAAATACTGATGAAAGGATTAGTAAAATTTTTCCTGACGAACAAAGCCTTAAGCTGGCTGATACTGATACTGATTTTGAGTGGAGGCATATTCGCATATAACAATATGGGAAAGCTTGAAGATGCACCATTCACAATCAAACAAGCACTCGTAACAACTTCTTATCCGGGTGCTTCTCCAATGGAAGTACAACAACAAGTAACCGATGTACTGGAAGAATCGATTCAGTCGCTGGGTGAACTTTATTATCTGAAGACGGAAAACCGGGCAGGGCTTTCTAAAATTACCGTTTATGTGAAAAAAGAAATACGCGCCAAAGATATGCAACAGCTTTGGGACAAACTTCGCCGGAAAGTAAACGATGTACAAAACAAGTTACCCGCCGGTGCAGGTCCATCGGTTGTAAATGATGATTTTGGTGATGTCTTGGGAGTATTCTACGGCTTAAGCAGTGAAACACATACTTATCGCGAACTGGAAGACTGTGCAAAAAAAATAAAAAATGAACTGTTGGACGTAAAAGACGTGGCTAAAGTCGAACTGTTCGGTATTCAGAACCGGACAATCGAAGTAACGGTCACCCCTTCACTACTTTCTCAAAGTGGAGTAATGATGGCCGACATAGCCTCAGCCTTTGAAAGACAAAACAAGGTAGTCGATGCAGGTGCGATAGAAACATCTACCAATCGTCTTCGAATTGAAGCCGATGGAAGTTTTACAAGTCTGGAAGAAATAGAGAATCTGACTGTCGTTTCGCGTAAAGGTGAATATTTCCGGCTGGGAGAAATTGCAGAAATCAGAGAAAGCTATTCGCGTCCGGCAAGAAACCTGATGAGAATCGGAAATATTCCAGCTGTAGGTATCGCAATTTCAACAGTATCCGACGGGAATGTAGTAGAGATGGCAGAGCTTGTATCCCAGCAAATAGATAAACTGAAAGCTGATATGCCGGAGGGATATGAACTGGACATTATTTATGATCAGGGATATGAATCGGCTGTAGCTAACGATGGATTTGTAATGAATCTCATTGTTTCTGTACTGACTGTAGTAGCTGTACTATTGTTCTTCATCGGATTCAAAAACGGATTTCTGATAGGTAGTGGACTGATTTTTTCCATTTTCGGAACGCTGATCTACATGCAGGCTACTGGAATTGCCCTGCAACGTATGTCGCTTGCAGCCATCATCATTGCAATAGGTATGCTGGTAGACAATGCCATTGTGGTATATGATGCAGCTTTAGTTAATATGCAACGTGGAATGAGAAAGCGTGTTGCCATACTGAACGCCGTATCAAGTACTGCCATGCCTCTTCTCGGAGCTACACTGATAGCAGTACTTACCTTTTTGCCGGTATATCTTTCTCCACATATCACAGGCGAGATTCTTTCATCGCTGTTTATTGTAATAGCGGTGTCTTTGCTGCTCAGCTGGGTACTTGCCATCACACAAAATGTATTTTTCGTTCAAGAGTTTGTAAGACGTCCACGACCGGAAGAACTGAAAAACGAACTATTTACCGGACGTATATACGACTTTTTCCGTAAAGCACTAAGTTTCACGATACGGAAACGATATACAGTGGTAGGATGCATGGTTGTACTGCTGGCTGTGGCCGGATGGGGATTCAGATATATTCCTCAGCAATTTATGCCACTATTAAACAAGCAATACTTTTCCGTAGACATGTGGTTGACCGAAGGTACACGTATCGAAGAAAGTGAAAAACAGGCTGCACAACTGACGGAATACCTGCAAACATTCGATGGAGTAAAGAAGGTTTCGACTTATATCGGGCAAACTCCTCCAAGATATTATCTGGCAAATGCTGCTTATGGTCCGCAACCTAATTATGCTCAATGTCTGATAGAGGCAGAAACTCCTGAAAAGTCACGCGAATTACAGGAAATTTTATACCACAAGCTTCCTGAAAAATTTCAGGATGCACTTATACGAGTCAACAGTTTCGAAATCAACAGCATACCTCAGACTTTAATCGAAGCCCGGTTCTGTGGAGATGATCCGGCTGTATTGGATTCTCTGACAAACATTGCTATCGGTATCATGCGTAAGAATCCGAAAGTGCTGAATGCACGCAACGAGTGGGGAAATATGGCTATGATGATAAAAGCGGGCTACGATCCGGTAAAAGCCGGAAGACTGAATATCGGACGGAGTGATATGATGAATGCTGTCAAATCGGTTAGCACGGAACGGCCATAGGTATTTACCGCGATAATGACAAAAAGGTTCCCGTACTACTCCGCACAAAAGAAGAGGCATCATGGGATACAGAAAAACTGGAAGACCTGCAGATATGGAATGGATCTAACTCTGCTCCGTTAGGACAAGTAACCGATGGCATCAACATCGCATGGGAATATCCGCTTGTGCGTACATACAACCGACAGCTTTCTATGGCTGCCCAATGTGACGTGAAACGTGGACATACCATGAAAGAAGTACATGCAGAGATACGGGAAGAAATAGAAAACATCAAACTGCCCGAAGGCTATAGTTTTTTCTGGGATTCACAATATAAAGATCAGAAAGAAGCCATGGCAGCATTGACCAAATATTTTCCTTTGGCCATTATCATGCTGATAATCATTCTCGTCATGCTTTTCGGAAATTTCCGGCAGCCACTTATCATTTTCCTTATTCTACCGTTGTCACTCATCGGTATGGTATTCGGATTATTGCTCACAGAATTCCAGTTTGGTTTCTTCTGTATAGCCGGATGGCTCGGATTATTAGGCATGATTATAAAGAATGTTATTGTATTGCTGGATGAAGTAAACGTACAGCGAAGAGCAGGTATCGCGCCATATACGGCAGTCATCGAAGCTACAGTTTCCAGAGTACGTCCTGTACTGATGGCTGCACTGACAACTGTTTTCGGAAGTATCCCACTTTTATTCGATGTCGTATTTGGTGGCATGGCAGCAACAATCGTATTCGGCTTGTCGTTTGCCACACTACTTACATTATTTGTGACTCCGGCTCTATATGCTATTTTTTACAAAATATAGTGTCTATTGCGTTTTCTCGAAATTTATGTGGAACTTTTTCTTAACTTTACAAATTACAAGAGGATGAATAAATGGATTATATTGTGCCTGATGTGTGTTTCTGCACAAGCTCAGGCACAACACAACAAACTTTTGCAAGAATATCGCACCAAGGTGAAAGCATATAACCAAGACATAAAGGCAGCAGGATATGCAGCTTCCATACAACAGGAAAAAGAGAAATCGGCAAAAGCTGATTTCCTGCCTTCGCTGTCTGGTAATGCCAACTTCAACTATACCGGTAATCCGGCAGAACTCTCTGTAGCTATCCCTTCGCTTAATGAACCTGTTAGTTTTCAGGGACGAAATGCGAAATATGGGGCATCGCTCACATTAGCCCAGCCTATCTATTCAGGAGGAGCTCTACAGGCTGGATATGACAAGGCAAAAAAAGAAAATGAATCGTCACGTTATGAGCAGATGCGTGTGACAAACAATATCATATATGATGCTGATGTATATTATTGGAACAAAGTCGCACGTCAGGAAATGGTGACAGTGACCAAAGAGTTTAAAGAATCGGTCGCAACGTTGGTTGAGGTAGTAAAAGACCGCGTAGAAGAAGAATATTCCGACCGTAACGATTTACTTATGGCAGAAGTTAAACTGAATGATGCTGAATACCGGCTGATACAGTCGCGCAATGACGCAGAAGTAGCACGTTTATCTATGAACTCTTTCTCCGGCATTCCATTCAACCAAGAGCTGGAAACAGACTCCGTCGTTGTACCACTGACAGAAGTTCAGCACTTTCCGGGAACGGTAGAAACAGCTATGGCATCAAGACCGGAACTGCGAATAGCAACCAATAAAGTCGACATTCAAAGATCAGCTTCGAAAATCGCTAATGCACAATATTTGCCTAAACTGTCGGTTGGTATAGATGGAAGTTATTCATCACCGGGATATGATTTCAAATCGGATCTGGATCCTAATTACGCTGTATATGCCAAGTTAAGCGTACCTATATTCGAATGGGGTAAACGCAGACATACCAAAAAATCAGGGAAATATAGTGTAAACATGGCAATCGAGAATCATCATAAGGTGGCCGACAATATTCGTCTGGAAATAGAAACCGCCTTTTATACCTACTCGCAAGCTATAGAAAAAGTTAGACTCACAGAAAGTTCCCTGTCGAAAGCAGCCGACAGCGAAAAGATGGCAATGGACAAATATAAAGAAGGTAATATTTCCATCCTTGAAGTTATCAATGCACAATTATATCATCAGGATGCCAAAATCAATTATATTCAGTCGAAGCTAAACGCTCAGATAGCTAAAAGCGGGCTGGACAGAGCCACAGGGAAAATAGACATACAATAATAGAATGATAGAAATGAAAAACAGACTGAAAGACATAAAGCGGTATTTGTGGGATGTACTTTTATTCTCCGGAATAGGATGCTTCTCTTATTTTCTATTGGTATATTATGCAGATATTCCTTCCCAATATCAAGACCGGCTGATGACTTTTCAGGCTTTTTCTGCCGTAGTTGTATTATTTAACGGGGTTGGACTCAGCGTAAAATACATAAACGAGAAACTGATGATGTATTATCAGTTTTTCTTAAAGAATCATCGCATGCTGTCTATCGGATTAATAACTGCTGCAATCATTCTCTTCATATCCAATTACCTGTTGCTGGTTTCTACCAAACTGCTCATAGAGTCACCTCATCCTTTTATGCTGAAAGATAAAGGATTGTATGTCATGCTTACAGTGTGGTTTATAGAACTCATCATTGTAGGACAATTCATGCTGAACCGTTTTTACGTAGATCTGGTGAAGCTATATAAACGTGCAGAAGAACTGGAGGAAAAAACAGCACAAGCCCGGTATATGGCGCTACAAAACCAACTGAATCCGCATTTTTTATTTAACAGTCTGAATACACTTATTTCTGAAATAGAATATAATCCGATGAATGCCATAGAATTTACACGAAACCTCGCCGATACATACAGGTATATTCTTTACTGCCAGGACAAGCATACCATTCCGCTCAGAGAAGAGCTTGACTTTCTTAATACTTATATCCTACTTCAAAAAGTCCGTCTGGGAGATTGCCTAAATATCAACAATACAATAGATGAAAAATACTGGGATGTACCTATTCCTCCTTTAACACTACAACTTTTAATAGAAAATGTCATCAAACACAATATCATAAGTCTCAGTAAACCCATGGAAGTAAAACTGACCACCGAAGTACGTGACAAAGAGGTCTGGCTCAGTGTTTCCAATCCTATAAAACTCAAACAAGGGGTTGCCTCATCGGGAAAAGGGCTTATGAATCTCTCCCAACGCTATAAGTTATTATGCAACAGGGAGCTTATCATAGAAAACAACAAAAATAAATTTGTCATTAAAGTACCTTTATTATATGAATAAAATAAAAGCCGTAATCATAGAAGATGAGTTTCCGGCAGTTCGACTGCTGAACAAGATGATACAAAAAGTACGTCCGGAATGGGAGGTAACGGTGCTTCCAGGAACAATCGAAGGAGCAGTAAGCTGGTTTAATGAAAATCCTCATCCGGATATTATATTCCTTGATATTCAACTGAATGACGGCATATCATTTACCTTTATCGAACAGGCACAGCCACAAAGTATGATTGTATTTACAACCGCATACGATGAATATGCTGTACGTGCTTTTACCGTAAACAGTATCGACTATCTGCTAAAACCGATACACGAAGAAAGGCTACTTGAAGCAATCCTAAAATTTGAACGCCTTTTCGCTTTAAGCTCGGAACATACGTATAATTTATCAAACATAGAGCAACTACTTAAGTCGTTTGCCGAAAAAAAGGAAAAACAATTTCGTACTCGCTTTCTCATTTCCGGCCCCAAGCACCTATATACAGTCCAGGTAAGTGACATTGCCTATTTTTACTCAGAAGATAAAATAACTTTTGCCGTAACGAAAGATGCAAAAACCCACGTCATCGATTTTCCGCTGAATAAACTGGAGGAGCAGCTGGATGATAGAATGTTCTTCCGCGCCAACAGACAGTTTATTTTATCGGCAGATGCTATTAAAAGTATACAAAACCATTTCAATGGCAAAGCCGTAGTAAGCGTAATTCCTCCTTATAGCGAAACCATATATATCAGTCGCGAAAAAGTGTCTTTATTAAAAATGTGGCTTAATAGTTAAAACTCCTATATCTATGTTTTTTATATAAGACATTGAAAAGTATTTTCTTACTTTTGTGTTTGTAATGAAAATACTGAACCTGTTCATAGTAAGCATTGTGTTACTACTGTTGATGCCGGTCAAGATATTGGCACAAAAGCAAGTGGTAAAAGGGCGTGTTGTTTTATGTAATGCTCTCCAGCAAACTGAAGCTCTACCCTATGCCAATATCGCACTTATACAGTTACCTGACTCTACGTTTGTAACAGGAGCTGTAAGTGACGAACAGGGCAAGTTTACTTGTTCGTTCTCACGCAAAAAGAATCACAGCTATCTTTTCAAAGTATCCTATACAGGATGTAGTCCGGTATTTAAAACCATCACATCCCAGTCGGACACAGTGCGTCTGGGTACAATCAAGCTAAAAGAAAATGCACTGCACCTGAAAGAAATTGTAGTCGTTGCTCCACTGAAGGCTATGGAACAGAAGGGTGATACTACTATATATAATGTAGATGCCTACCCTACACCAGAAGGATCCTATTTGCAAGAATTGGTTAAACGCATTCCAGGATTAACATACGATCCCAAAGAAAAAACCATCACTTACAACGGACATACCATCAAAGAAATAACCGTAAATGGCAAAGACTTTTTTAAAGGTAACCAGCAGGTCGTTTTGGAAAACCTTCCTGTCAAGTTTGTCAGTCAGCTGAAAGTGTACGACAAGCCAACCAAACAGGAAGAAGCTACAGGTATGAAATCGGCAGAAAAAAACTATGTGCTCGATCTTCAGACTAAAAAAGAAGTGAACAACGCCATACTTTTATCAGCAGAAGGTGGTTATGGGACTCATAAACGACGGGATATAAACGGAAAAATAATGCGTTTTAATGAAGCCGGAGATAATTTCATGATAAACGGGCAGTCTACAAACCGCCATTATACTACACCATATGATAAAAATATTTCGAATACGATTGGAGCTAATATCACGAAAGTAAAAGATCAGTTTGAAATTTCAGGAAATGTCAGTTTTTCAAATGATAGGGTTGGAAATGAATCAAGTTCTTATAGTGAACAATACATGACGACCGGCAACCAGTATGCCATTTCCGAATCAAACAGATTAAGTAAGGGAAACAGATTCAATGGAAACGTTGATTTTAAATGGGATATTGATTCGCTAACCATGTTCAACATTTCCGGTTGGTTCAATTCCAACCGCAACAACAGTGATGACCACAACCGGGAAGCAACATTTGATACTAATCCGGAAGTCAGCACCCAAAATCCATTCGACAGATTTGAAGAAATAGATCCGGCTACTTACATTAATGACAGTAAAAGACAGTCGAAAGAACAGAGCCAATATAGCAATTATAATATAAACACAAGCATTACCCGAAGACTAAACAAGAAAGGAAATAATATCAGTTTTAGCTTTTCCACGGCACAAAACCAGAATAAGAGCAAAACTTACACATTGTCATCCACACGCTATTTCCGTCTGTCGGATATAGCAGGAAAAGATTCTGTGTTATCTCTCAATCAATATCAGTATGCACCGGGAAAAGAGCAAAACTATACATTGAATCTGGCTTACACACAAGTCTTAACCAAGGAAAGTCGCCTACAGGTATCTTATGGTTTCAATGCCAATAAGGAACATCTGAACAGTAATACATACAACTTGGGAGCGCCGGATGATAAAAATATTCCTATCGGTATTTTGCCGGAAGGATATGAAGCGGGGAATATCGACAGTCTTGCCAATCGCAGCAACAGCTTGACTTCAGGACATAATCTGGCACTACAGTTCACATATAACGGAGAAGTATGGGGAATAAGAAGCAGTCTGACTACGACCTTTCAAAAACGATCAATCAATGAATATACAGGCAGGCATCAGGCAGACACAACAATAAATTCGATTGAATGGCAGCCTAATCTGACCCTCACATACCATAAGGGTGACAATTATGCAATGATAAGTTACAATGGAGGAACTTCACAACCCATGCTGAGAGATCTTATTGCGCCTACCGATTATAGTTCACCTTTGAATATTACACGGAGTAACCCGAACCTTCGTGCTTCGTATAGTAACTATATATATGCAATGTTCAATAACTTCCGTAAAGGGATTATGGTGGGAATGAGTTGGAATCAGCAAATAAACTCTGTAACCCGTGCTACAATATATAATACAGAGACAGGAGGTAGAGAAACTTTTCCTGTCAACATTAATGGCAACTGGGGACTGTCAGGCAATGCTTCTTATGACAAGCGCTTTAACTTTTTCCGGATTTATCTCACAGGAGCGGGTAATTTCAACCAAAATGTCAGCCTGATAAATGAAGGATATGACAACCAAATGCCTCAACAAAGCAAGACACATACCACAGGCTTAAACAGCGATTTGAGATTATCTTACCTGCCTTCGTGGGGAAATATTGAATTAAACGGGAAATGGACATTTTACCAGTCAAAAAATTCCCTGCAAAACCGTAATACCTATACTCGCATATATACATTAGGGCTAGATAGTTCCATCAATCTGCCCTGGGACTTTATCTTCAAGACAGATGCCAATTATCGTTTCCGGAATGGTACAGGAATATCAGGAGATGATGAAAATGAGATACTGTGGAATATGAAGCTCTCATGGAAATTCTTAAAAGAAAAACAGGCAGAGCTATCTGTCTACTGGGCTGATATATTAAGTCAGCGAAAAAATTTATCACGAAGTGCCACTTCTACCGGATTCTACGAATATTATGAACGGCAACTGAAAGGCTATTTTATGGTATCTCTAAAATATGAATTGAATAACATGAACTGATATCACCATGAAATCTAATAAGAAAGCGATATTGCCTCTTCCAGACAAGAAGAAACAATATCGCTTTTATCGTACTATTAAATTATACTTATTTAGACAAGGCTTCGCCTGTATTCTTTGTCAAAGACATAACTTCTGTACCATTTTCGTCTAACAGTGATAACTTAGACTTATCTTGATCCAATGTAAAACTAGCTACTTTATTAAGAGCTTCCAAAACAAGTCTTTCAGTATCCATATTCGGACATGCCATCATGGTAGAAATCATCTGAGAGAATTTTAAAGAATTTTCTTTACCTTCTTCCTGCATGAATCCACCATTTACAACATTGCAGCTAGCATTTCCATGCACACGTTTTTCTTCAATATTGAATGCAAGGAAAGGAACATTTTCCTGTTTTTCAAGTTCTGTACCGTTGACAGTAGAAATAATCCACTCTCCAGCCAAATCATTTACAGAGTACTCAGGAAGCTGACGTTTTTCCAGATTCATAAGTGTTTTACCATCGGCATCAGTCAAAGCGATACCTTCCGGAGTTTCAACATAACCATTCACCTTATCCAATACACCAAGAACTTTGGTTTCTACATCCATATCCGGGCACATCATACGTGTAGCACCCACTTGAGTGAAATGTATCACACCGGGCTTCAATGAATCCAGTTCAAGACCTCCCATCATTCTGTTGCATCCAGCATTCCCATAAATACGTTTTCCGTCTACATCCAGACCGATGTACGGCATATTGTCTACATTTATCTTTTCGCCATTTACAGCAACAATATTCCACTCTCCAGCCAAATCAATCTTAGTCACGTTTTTACTACTGCTGCATCCGGCTGTTGTCATCATTAATGCTCCTGCACATACTGCAGCTACTCCAAAAAAAATCTTCTTCATATCAAATTTTATATTAGAACAAATATTTGTTACTTATTTTACATTTACGCTACATAAACAATCACAAACAGTAAATAGTTTATGGATTTGTACATATTACAATACAAAAATACGGATATAATTGGAATACTGCATGACGTTTGAGAAAATTTTCTATCTTTGCATATTGAACGGTAACGTTTACCGGGCATTTAAGATTATTATTTAAGATAAATGAGTAAAGTATTGATTATCGGTGCAGGCGGTGTAGGTACCGTTGTTGCACACAAGGTGGCTCAACATCCCAAAGTATTCAGTGAGGTGATGATTGCTAGCCGCACCCAGTCAAAATGTGACGCGATTGTAAAGGCAATCGGTAACCCTAACATCAAAACCGCTAAGGTAGATGCAGACAATGTAGACGAACTGGTGGCTTTATTCAATGGTTTTAAACCCGAAATCGTTATTAACGTAGCACTTCCTTATCAGGATCTGACCATCATGGAAGCTTGTCTGAAAGCCGGAGTCAACTATCTGGATACAGCAAACTACGAACCGAAAGATGAAGCTCACTTTGAATACAGCTGGCAATGGGCATACAAAAAACGTTTCGAAGAAGCTGGTCTGACTGCTATCTTGGGATGCGGATTCGACCCGGGAGTAAGTGGTGTATACACAGCATACGCAGCAAAACATCATTTTGACGAAATCCATTATCTGGATATCGTAGACTGCAATGCAGGTAATCACCACAAAGCATTTGCTACTAATTTCAATCCGGAAATCAACATCCGAGAAATCACTCAGAACGGACGTTATTACGAAGACGGAAAATGGGTTACAACTAAACCGCTGGAATTCCATAAAGATCTGACTTATCCTAACATTGGTCCGCGTGATTCATATTTGCTGTATCACGAAGAATTGGAATCGCTGGTTAAGAATTTCCCGACAATCAAACGTGCACGCTTCTGGATGACTTTCGGACAAGAGTATCTTACTCACTTGCGTGTAATCCAGAATATCGGTATGGCAAGCATTGAGCCTATTAATTATAACGGTATGGAAATTGTTCCTTTGCAGTTCTTGAAAGCCGTTTTACCTAATCCTCAAGATCTAGGAGAAAACTACGAAGGAGAAACATCTATCGGTTGCCGTATCCGTGGTCTGAAAGACGGTAAGGAACATACTTACTATGTATACAATAACTGCTCACACCAGGCTGCTTATCAGGAAACAGGCATGCAGGGAGTAAGCTACACAACAGGTGTTCCTGCCATGATTGGAGCCATGATGTTCTTAAAAGGCTTATGGAAACGTCCGGGAGTATGGAATGTAGAAGAATTCGATCCAGATCCATTTATGGATGCTCTCAACAAATATGGTTTACCATGGCATGAAGTATTCGATGGCGATTTAGAATTATAATACCATTATACCAATAGAGCCTGTTTAAATTTTGTTGGGGCTTGTCATTTCCCCCAACGACATATTGTGAAATTTAAACAGGCTCTTCATTTTTCAATCTTTATTTATGAACGTAGGAGATAAAGCCCCTGAAATATTGGGACTTAACGAAAAAGGTGAAGAAATACGCCTGAGCGATTACAAAGGGAAAAAAGTTGTTTTATACTTTTATCCCAAAGACATGACTTCCGGATGTACGGCACAGGCATGCAACTTGCGTGACAACTATGCAGCACTTCGCGAAGCTGGATATGAAGTTATTGGCGTTAGTATAAACGACCAGAAATCACATCAAAAATTTATAGAGAAAAATACACTTCCGTTTACATTGATTGCAGATACCGAACAAAAATTAGTTCAGGAATTCGGCGTATGGGGAGAGAAAAGCATGTACGGAAGAAAATATATGGGTACATTCCGAACAACCTTTATCATTAATGAAGAAGGAATAATAGAACGTATCATCTCTCCGAAGGAAATAAAGACAAAAGATCATGCTGCGCAGATCTTGGGATAACTCTTTATTCCTGACTATATCAAAACAAGTATTTTCGAAAATATAAAAATATCCGATATGGCGAAAAAAGATGAATTAGCATTCGAAGGAGGAGTAGAAAGCCCCCAACCAAATAACAGCGAAAAACTGAAAGCACTTCAGGCTGCAATGGATAAGATAGAAAAAAGCTTCGGAAAAGGCTCTATCATGAAAATGGGTGACAACCATGTACAAGAAGTAGAAGTCATTCCTACTGGTTCTATCGCACTGAATGCAGCTTTGGGTGTTGGAGGTTATCCTAAAGGACGTATCATTGAAATATATGGTCCGGAATCATCAGGTAAAACAACCTTGGCAATCCATGCCATTGCAGAAGCACAGAAAGCAGGTGGTATCGCAGCTTTTATTGATGCAGAACATGCTTTCGACCGTTTTTATGCAGCAAAATTAGGTGTAGATATCGATAATTTGTGGATTTCACAGCCTGACAACGGAGAGCAAGCATTAGAAATAGCTGAGCAGTTGATCCGCTCATCTGCTATTGACATCATCGTTATCGACTCTGTTGCCGCATTAACTCCTAAAGCTGAAATAGAAGGAGATATGGGAGATAACCGCGTAGGATTGCAGGCACGACTCATGTCACAAGCTCTGCGCAAACTGACATCTGCCATCAGCAAGACAAATACAACATGTATTTTCATCAACCAGCTGCGTGAAAAAATCGGTGTCATGTTTGGAAATCCGGAAACAACAACAGGAGGTAATGCACTGAAATTCTATGCATCTGTACGTCTGGATATTCGCAAAGGTCAACCTATCAAAGATGGAGAAGACATTATCGGAAACCAGACTCGCGTAAAAATCGTAAAGAACAAAGTTGCCCCTCCATTCAGAAAAGCGGAATTCGACATTATGTTTGGTGAAGGAATTTCCAGAAGTGGAGAAATTATTGATTTAGGTGCCGAACTGGGTATAATCAAAAAAAGCGGTTCGTGGTACAGCTACAATGAAACCAAACTGGGACAGGGACGGGATGCAGCTAAACAGTGCATTCAGGACAACCCTGAACTGGCAGAAGAGCTGGAAGGACTTATCTTTACAGCCCTGAAAGACAAAGAATAAATAGAAAAAAGGCTACGATTATGAAACTAACACGTACAATCATCGCAATCTGTTTATGTATGGTTGCGGTGGCAGGGTTTGCCCAAAAAGCAACAAACAATCCTTTTTTCCGTTTTGCAACAAAAGCTGAAGCGCAGATGCTTATTACAGATATCGACGAGTACACCAATGGATGGAATCAGTTCGATATTTGTTCACGCTTACAGAATAAAGAAGGACGAAAGTCACAATTGCTTACTCTAGCGATGAGCAGCGTACAGAACTGGAGTGATACGGAGAAAAAAAAGGCAACAAATGCCTTCAATGCAATAGTTGCATCCATCAAAAAACAAAAACTGGCTCTTAGTTTTCCTGATGAAATCATTTTAATAAAGACATCAATGCAGGAAGAAGGAGGAGCAAGTGCCTATACTCGCAAGAACTGGATTGCTATAGGAGAAAATGTTCTGAACAATACGCAAGATGCACAAATGCAATTATTGCTGGCACACGAGTTGTTTCATATTCTGACCCGTCACGACTTGAATTTTAAGAAGTCAGTATATCAGACAATAGGTTTCACGGTTATGGATCACGAAATATTGTTTCCAACAGATATTCTGGAAAAACGTATTTCCAATCCTGACATCAGCCGTTATGACAGCTATACTCCGCTTACCGTAAATGGTAGAACTCAAAACTATACAATGATGATCTATACAGATCGTCCATATGAGGACGGCGATTTTTTTGATTACATAAAAATCGGACTTATTCCTCTGAATGAACAGTTCATTCCAATACAAGAGAACGGAGAAACAATAATCATACCTATCGAACAAGCTGAAGACTTATACGAAAAAATAGGTAAAAACACAGATTATGTCATCAACCCCGAAGAGGTACTGGCAGATAACTTTGCTTTTATGATAGTAGAGAAAAAAGATTTACCAACCCCTGAGGTCGTAAACCGTATGAAAGAGGTTTTGAAAAAATAAAAATAATCTGCAATCCGAAAAAGCCGGCTTTATGCTTAACGTTTCTAAGTGAAACAAGCATAAAACCGGCTTTTATTATATATTGCAGCTTCCCCTACTCCTTCAACATCTATTTATCATAAACAGGATATATATTCATCACTAAAATCTCAAAAAAGATTGTACATATTTTCCAAAAACTTCAAGTAAAATTCACTAAAAGATCGAGAATTTTTCTCCCCTACAAAGTTTTTACGCATTCTCCCTTTCATCCTTTCATAAGGAACTCTTTTCAGGTGAAAGGCATGAAGCACATTTTTTTGACTGACAGTATGACAAAAAAAATGTATTTTTGCAGCTGTTTTATGTTTTTATTCATTCAGGCACGAAATTTGTAAGAAAGTCGAAGAATAATTATATGCAACGTTTGTATTAAGAAATAAATAAAAATAGATATTATCATGACTACAAAAAATCATCATCCGCAAGAAGAAGAGGTATTGAAGGCTCAACAAGAAGAAGCATCGGAACAAACCGAAACTCAAACAGAAGAAACTTCTAACACAGAAGAACAGTGCGAAGAGCCATCTGCTGAACAAAAGCTGGAAAAAGAATTAGAGGAAGCTAAGCAAACTATCGAAGACCAAAAAGATAAATATTTAAGACTTTCTGCAGAGTTCGACAACTACCGCAAACGTACAATGAAAGAAAAAGCTGAATTAATTAAGAATGGTGGAGAAAAAGCAATCAGCGCAATTCTTCCTATTCTTGATGATTTAGAACGTGCCTTACAAAACATGCAGAAAGCCGACAATGTACAGGCTATGTATGAAGGTATAGACCTTATTTCACAGAAATTCCTGAAAGTTCTCGCACAAGAAGGTCTGCAAAAGATGGAACCGGTAGGAGAAACATTCGACACCGACTTTCATGAAGCAATAGCATTGGTTCCTGCTCCGGACGAAACACAGAAGGGTAAAGTTCTAGATTGTGTCCAAACAGGATACAAGCTAAACGACAAAGTTATTCGCCATGCAAAAGTTGTTGTAGCACAGTAATTTCCTAATCCTTGTTTTTATCATTATGGCAAAAAGAGATTATTACGAAGTGCTGGGCGTAGACAAATCAGCTTCAGCAGACGAGATAAAAAAAGCATACCGTAAGAAAGCAATCCAATATCATCCTGATAAAAATCCAGGAGATAAAGAAGCAGAAGAAAAATTTAAAGAAGCTGCAGAAGCTTATGAAGTACTAAGCAATCCAGACAAGCGTGCACGTTATGACCAGTTCGGACATGCTGGAGTAGATGGAGCTGCTGGAGCTGGAGGCTTTGGCGGTTTTGGCGGACAGGGTATGTCTATGGATGACATTTTCTCTATGTTTGGCGATATCTTCGGTGGACATGGAGGTTTCGGCGGCTTTGGAGGCGGTGGCGGACAAACCCGCCAGCGTAAATTCCGGGGATCAGACTTACGTGTAAAGGTCAAGCTAAACTTAAAAGAAATCTCAACTGGAGTTGAAAAGAAATTCAAGCTTAAGAAATATGTTCAATGTTCACATTGTCATGGAACAGGAGCAGAAGGTGACGGTGGTGTAGAAACTTGTCCTACATGTCACGGTACAGGAAGCGTTACCCGTACACAACAAAGCATATTTGGTATGATGCAAACCCAAACCGTATGTCCTCAGTGTGGCGGTGAAGGTAAAATCATCAAAAATAAATGTAAGGAATGTGGCGGTGAAGGTATCGTATATGGCGAAGAGGTAGTTACTGTAAAAATTCCAGCAGGTGTAGCCGAAGGAATGCAAGTTACCATGAACGGTAAAGGTAATGCAGGAAAGCACAACGGAGTAGCCGGAGACTTGTTAGTTCTTATCGAAGAAGAAAAACATCCGGAACTAATTCGTGATGAAAGCGACCTGATATACAACCTGTTGTTAAGTGTACCTACTGCCGCACTGGGAGGAACCGTAGAGATTCCGACTATCGACGGAAAAGCTAAAATTAAAATCGAGCCGGGTACACAGCCCGGAAAGGTGCTTCGCCTGCGAGGAAAAGGATTACCTAACATTAACAGTTATGGATACAGTACCGGAACTGGAGATTTACTGGTAAATGTAAGTGTATATATTCCTGAAAGTCTGACCAAAGAAGAACGACAAGCTTTGGAAAAATGGCAGGAATCGGAAAGCTTTAAACCAGATATGAGCTTAAAAGAAAAGATATTCAAAAAGTTCAGAAGCTTGTTCGATTAATATTTCACATACAACAAAAAGGTGCAACATAGCATTCATTGTATAATGAGAAAGGCTATGTTGCACCTTTTTTCATATAAATCTGCGTTAATCTGCGTTAATCTCTGTTGCTCCTGTCATGCGACATACAAGAATATCCGTATCTTTGGTAAAAGATAAATGTAAAAAACGCTGACATGAAACAAATATACCTGATACTACTCATCTTGTTATTCCCTTTCAAAATCTTTTCACAGACAGAAAAGGAAAAAGACATTGCTCCTTCTCCTGAAGCTACGCAAACTACAATGATAAAAGACAGCCTTGATGTACCGTTGGTATCCCCTATTCCTCAAACAGGATATATACAGCCCTTTGGTATGTATGGTATCACCCCATTCGATTATGGTTATGCCACATGGCAACTGCACAAAGGCTTCAATGCTTCCATTGGCTTGAATCTGACATTCAGCCCCAGCAAATATGCTCCATCTGGAGTAGGATTCGGACAAGATGCAGCATTTATGTATGCTGTTCCTATCACCGAACGCCTCAGTGTGGCAGGAGGACTTTATGCCAGCAATATGGACTGGGGATTTCTCCGATATCATACGGTAGGAATTGCAGGAGTAGCAGCATATAAACTGACCGACAGAATCTGTATTTACGCCTATGGGAACAAATCCTTCACACCTCAACGTCCACCTTATTATTATCCTCTGCCAAACTATGCACCCGACCGTATCGGAGGCATGATTAATTTTAAGGTAGGCGAAAGCAGCTCTTTCAGTATAGGTATAGAGGGAAGAAAAAATGATTATCCATGGTGGTACTGATATATTATGTCAATAAATGATTTATCTTTGCACGACAAAAAACAACAGACATAAATGACTTATCAGGAAACTCTAGCATATTTATATAATAGCGCTCCTTTATTTCAACATATAGGAAAGGCAGCATACAAAGAAGGATTAGAAAACACACTGGCACTCGACGAATATTTCGGACATCCACACAAGAAGTTCCGGTCTATCCACGTAGCTGGAACAAACGGCAAAGGCTCATGTTCGCATACATTAGCAGCAATCCTTCAGTCCGCAGGTTACCGTGTGGGACTATATACATCTCCTCATCTGGTCGATTTCCGTGAACGTATCCGCATAAACGGGATTCCTGTTTCACAAGACTTCGTTATTGACTTCGTGGAAAAACATCGTTCTTTCTTCGAACCGCTTCACCCTTCTTTTTTCGAACTGACTACCGCAATGGCATTTCATTATTTTGCATGCCAGCAAGTAGATGTAGCTGTTATAGAAGTAGGATTGGGAGGACGACTGGACTGCACTAATATCATTCATCCAGATTTATGTCTGATTACCAATATCAGTTTCGATCATGTGCAATTTCTTGGTAATACGCTAGAAAAAATAGCAGGCGAAAAAGCAGGAATTATCAAGTCATCCGTACCAGTAGTAATTGGTGAAACAACTCCCGAAACAAAATCAGTTTTCCAACATAAGGCAGCAGAAGTTAACGCCCCAATCATTTTTGCTGAAGAAGAGCATCTGCTAACAGATATATTCCAAGACGAAGATGGAAAATATACTTACCAGACAAGCTCTCTTAAAGACTTAAAAGGTGAACTGGGAGGATTTTGTCAGAAGAAGAACACCAATACTTTACTTTCGGCTATTCATCAGCTAGAAAAATTGAATTACCATATTTCCGAAACAGATATTCGGAACGGATTTGCTCATGTCTGTGAATTGACCGGATTAATGGGACGCTGGCAAAAATTATCGGAACATCCTACTGTAATATGCGATACAGGACATAATGTAGGAGGGATACAATACATTGTAAAACAATTATCCTGCCAAAAATATAAACAACTACGTATTGTAATCGGAATGGTAAATGATAAAGACATTACTGGAGTACTGGCAATGCTTCCTAAAAACGCCATTTACTATTTTACTCAAGCAAGTGTACAACGTGCTCTACCAGCCGATAAAGTAAAAGAACTGGCAATTCCATTTGGCCTGAAAGGTGAAGCTTATCCCGATGTAAAAACAGCATTAGCCTCTGCGCAAAAAGATGCAGAAACAGATGACTTTATATTTGTAGGGGGAAGTAGTTTTATCGTTGCCGATTTGCTTTCGACTTGCCTACCTAAAGAATAAAATAACAGATTTGTTTGTGTATCTTGAATAAAATCTTTTTATTTGCATACATTTACAAGTCATAAAAAGATAACGACAGATATAAAAAATTATGAATAACACATTTTATTACGAAAATAACCTTTGCGGCTTAAAGCGAACCGATTTCCAGAAAAATATCGGAGGCAAAGAAACTGATTTATTTATCTTGACAAACGACAACGGTGCTGAAATGGCAATCACCAACTATGGAGGTGCTATCTTAGCCATTATGGTTCCTGATAAAAATGGGAAACTGGCCAATGTCGTACAAGGACATGACAATATAGAAAGTGTAATCAATAGCCCGGAAGTTTTCTTAAGTACATTAATCGGACGCTACGGAAACCGTATAGCCAAAGGAAAATTCCAGCTTGACGGTAAAGAATACAAACTTACAATCAACAATGGTCCGAATTCACTTCACGGAGGACCGACTGGCTACCATGCACGCGTTTGGGATGCCCAGCAAACAAGCAAACAAAGTGTAACACTTCATTATCTTTCAGAGGATGGAGAAGAAGGATTCCCAGGCAACCTTGATATAACAGTTGTTTACACTTTTACCAATCAGAACGAATTAGTTCTTACTTATACAGCAACAACAGACAAACGTACAATTGTCAATCTTACTCACCACGCATTTTTCAGCCTTTCTGGTCTGGCAACACCGACCGCCAGTGTAGAAAACAATATAGTTACTATCAACGCTGATTTTTATACTCCGATTGATGAAGTTTCTATTACTACCGGAGAAATACTAAAAGTAGAAGGAACGCCAATGGATTTCCGCACTCCACATACTATAGGAAGCCGTATCAACGAACCGTTCCAACAACTTGTTTATGGAGCTGGATACGATCATAATTATGTAATCAATAAGCAAGAAGCAGGAACACTGACATTTGCTGCCAAATGCGTAGAACCAATCAGCGGTCGTACTCTTGAAGTTTATACCACCGAACCAGGCGTACAAGTATACACAGCCAACTGGCACAGTGGTTTCGCTGGATGGCATGGAGCTACATTCCCCGCACGTAGTGCAATCTGTTTCGAGGCACAACATTTCCCCGATACACCAAATAAAGGTCATTTCCCTTCTGCAGCCCTTAATCCTGGAGAAGTATACCATCAAGTTACCGTATACAAATTCGGAATAGAGCAATAATTTAATGAAACAGAACTAACCTAATTTATTAACCCTATATTATCAACAAAACCATGAATCAACAAAAACAGAATGGCAATCTCATCGCAATTATTACGATGTTCTTTCTTTTTGCGATGATCTCTTTCGTCACTAATCTTGCAGCACCTTTCGGAACGATTTGGAAAAACCAATATGCCGGTGCAAACACCCTGGGTATGATGGGAAACATGATGAACTTCCTTGCATACTTGTTCATGGGTATTCCGGCAGGAAATATGCTTGTAAAAATTGGTTATAAGAAAACTGCCCTGATTGCAATGGCAGTAGGTTTCTTCGGCTTGCTCACCCAGTATATTTCAAGCTTGGTAGGCGCTGATGTTTCAGTGTTCTCAATGGGTGAATACACTATTAAATTAAACTTTATCATTTATCTGCTGGGAGCATTCATCTGTGGTTTCTGCGTATGTATGTTAAATACTGTAGTAAACCCGATGTTGAACCTGTTAGGTGGAGGTGGTAACAAAGGAAACCAGTTAATCCAGGCAGGTGGTGCACTGAACTCATTGTCAGGTACTCTTACTCCGCTTTTCGTAGGTGTATTGATCGGCAGTGTAACTCCTCAGACTGCAATGTCGGATGTAGCTCCGTTGCTTTTCATCGCAATGGGTGTATTTATCTTCACATTCATCATTATTTCTTTTGTCAGCATTCCAGAACCTCACTTGCGTAAAGGTAAAGTTCAAAAAGAACAACACCTTCACAGCCCATGGAGCTTCCGTCACACTGTACTAGGTGTTATCGGTATCTTTATTTATGTAGGTATCGAAATTGGTATCCCGGGAACACTTAACTTCTATTTAGCAGACTCTACAGAAAAAGGAGCTGGTCTGCTTACAGACGGTGCCGCTATCGGTGGAGCTATCGCTGCAATTTACTGGTTATTGATGCTGGTTGGACGTTTGGCAAGTAGTGTCATCAGCGGTAAAGTATCAAGCCGTGTACAGCTTATCACAGTATCAATAGTTGCTATCTGTTTTATCCTTATCGCTATCTTTACTCCGAAAGAAGTTACAGTATCTATGCCGGGCTATAGCGCCGACAATGGTTTCCAGATGGCATCTGTACCTCTGAGCGCTCTGTTCCTTGTATTGTGCGGACTTTGCACATCAATCATGTGGGGAGGTATTTTCAACCTCGCTGTAGAAGGATTGGGTAAATATACAGCACAGGCATCAGGAATTTTCATGATGATGGTTGTAGGTGGTGGAATCCTGCCATTGATACAGCAGTTCATCTCAGACTCAGCTGGTTACATGAATAGTTACTGGCTTATCATTGCAATGTTAGCTTATCTGTTGTTCTACGGATTAGTAGGTTGCAAAAATGTAAATAAAGATATCCCTGTTGAATAATAAGATGATAGACGAAAATGATGGATGAAGATTATCACTATTTGTTAAAGAAGTCTTCATTCATCATTTTTTAGTTTCTCACTAAAACAATATTAACCTTTTAAGCTTTTACCACTATGGATATAGAATTTGTAAGAAGCCGTTTCATCAAGCATTTCGATGGTACAACCGGAAGTATTTATGCATCACCCGGACGCATCAACCTGATAGGAGAACACACAGACTATAATGGAGGATTTGTTTTCCCGGGAGCTGTAGACAAAGGTATTATGGCAGAAATTAAACCAAACGGCACCAATAAAGTATGTGCTTACTCTATTGACCTGAAAGACTATGTAGAATTTGGTTTGAATGAAGAAGATGCACCTAAAGCTAGCTGGGCACGTTATATTTTTGGCGTATGCCGCGAAATGATAAAGAGAGGAGTAGATGTAAAAGGTTTCAATACAGCATTTGCAGGCGATGTTCCTCTGGGAGCTGGTATGTCTTCTTCTGCTGCACTCGAATCTACTTTTGCCTTTGCTCTGAATGATTTATTCGGCGACAACAAAATAGATAAATTTGAACTTGCGAAAGTAGGTCAGGCTACAGAACACAACTACTGCGGAGTAAACTGCGGAATTATGGACCAGTTTGCATCTGTATTCGGTAAAGAAGGCAGCTTGATGCGTCTTGACTGTCGTTCATTGGAATATCAATATTTCCCATTCCGTCCGGAAGGCTATCGTCTGGTTTTGGTTGATTCTGTTGTTAAGCACGAACTTGCCTCATCAGCTTACAACAAACGCCGCCAGAGTTGCGAAAACGTAGTAGCTGCACTAAAGAAAAAATATCCGAACGTTGAATTCTTGCGTGACGCTACTCTCGAAATGCTTGCAGAGGTAAAAGCAGAAGTAAGCGAAGAAGATTATAAACGAGCAGAATATGTAATCGAAGAAATTCAGCGCGTACTTGATGTATGCGAAGCTCTTGAACGCAATGATTATGAAACCGTAGGTCAGAAAATGTATGAAACTCACCACGGTATGAGTAAATTGTATGAAGTAAGCTGCGAAGAACTGGATTTCTTGAACGATGTAGCATTCGATTGTGGTGTAACAGGCTCTCGCGTTATGGGAGGTGGTTTCGGAGGTTGTACTATCAACTTGGTGAAAAATGAACTTTACGAAACATTCATCATCACAGCCAAAGAACGCTTCAAAGAAAAATTCGGCCGCAGCCCTAAAGTATATGATGTAGTAATCAGCAATGGAGCTCGCAAAATCTGCTAATGAATTATTCGAGTAATCTTTTACGCAGAATAGAATTTTATTAAATCTTATACGAAGACTTTTATTCGTAGATAGAGTCAAGAAATCTCCTCCACGTATCAAACATGGAGGAGATTTTATTTATACTCATATCAAATTTTACACTCAGTACAACAATAGCCTATAGTTGTTTGTTCTTAATAATAACGCTTCTGTTAGTTTCAAACAGCCCAGCAAATCCCGTGTTTGGTTTACTGACAGAAAAGTTTTAACTTTGCATTCACATTTATCAAATCAATTATCAATGACTTACAAATGTATCAGTACATGGCTTGCGATGTTATGTCTGGGTGGAACTATGCATGCACAGACAGCAGACTCCATACTAACCTATCGGGTGGAAGCAAGCGGAAATGTATCAAATGGCACGTATGCCCCATTGTGGCTAACCTCAAACCGTTACGGACTTTCAAGTGTAGAACCTAATAGCGGCTATGTCCGTGCAGGAATAAATTTTGATAAAGAATTACGCCATAACTGGCAGATACAGGCAGGACTGGATGTAGCAGCGACAGCTAATCAGACAGCTGATTTTGTTATTCAGCAAGCTTTTGCTGATTTCTCATGGAAATTTCTCCGACTAAGTGTTGGAAGCAAAGAACGTCTGGGATTTCCTCTGACAAAGAATGAACGCCTGAGTAGTGGTATGATGGTAGAAGGCGCCAATGCACGCCCAGTACCTCAAGTCCGTGGAGAAATAGCAGAATATGTAGCTATTCCCGGAACCAAAGGATGGCTCTCGCTGAAAGGACATTTAGCATACGGAATGTTTACCGATAACGGATGGCAGGAAAGTTTCGTGTCAGCAGGAAACACCTATGGTAAAAATATTTATTATCATAGCAAGTCCCTGATGTTCCGAATCGGTAACCGAAAAAAACTTCCTGCTGAATTTGAGTTTGGTCTACTCATGGCAACCCAATTTGCAGGCGACCAGCTAAAAAAGAAGAGTGACGGTACAAGTGAGCTGATTACCGACATGCCTGATGGTTTAAAGAGTTTTTTCAAAGCTTTTGTTCCAATGAGCGGTGGAAGTGATACACCTTGGGGAGATCAGGTAAATGTAGAAGGCAATCATCTGGGTAGCTGGAACTTTGCTATAAACTATTATTTGAAAGACTGGAAGTTTCGTGCCTATCTGGAACATTTCTTCGATGACCACTCACAAATGTTCTGGCAATATGGACGCTGGAAAGACGGACAGATAGGCATAGAAATTACATTGCCAAAGAACCGGTGGGTAAGTTCTATATTATGGGAAGGTATGTCTACAAAAGATCAGACCGGACCAATTTTATATGACTCATTTGCAGGCAGTTTAGGTTATCAAATCAGTGCAGGAGACAATTATTACAATAATTACTGCTATCAAGCATGGCAGCACTGGGGACAAGGTATGGGAAACCCTCTCCTACCCGGACCTATATATAATAAAGATGGGAAAATAACCTTTAAAAGCAACCGAGTACGAGCAAATCATCTAGGCATAGAAGGTAATCCGAGTGACGAATGGAATTATCGCATTTTAGTTTCTTTTGCCCGCCACTGGGGAACTTACAGTACTCCTCTTGACAAGCAACGAAAACAGTTCAGTTCACTGTATGAAGTAACGTACAGCCCTCAGTGGGCAAAAGGATGGAGTACATCAGTCAGCATGGGACTGGACCGCGGTAATTACCTCGGCAACTCTACCGGAGGAATGCTTAGCATAAAGAAAACAGGAAGCATATTATAAAGTCGAAGAATAATATTCATTTATATATAGAACAATGAAAAGTATATTTTATATAACTATACTACTGCTTTGCATAACATTTAGCGGATGCCAAAAAGAGCCGATAGACCGAAATATAGAAGGCATGTGGAGGCTGGAACAGTTCACTACACACGAAGACGGCGTCGTCCATAAAGACTGTCAACGAATGTTTTTCAGCATCCAGCTATGGGTCGTAGAAGTAGCAGAAAAGCAATGTACACATAGCTATGGTACATTCATTGGCAGATTTTCTTACGAAAACAACAAACAAAAAGTTGTAATGAAAGACTTTGTACATCGCTACTCTACAGGAGATGACGGTATACGAGTAGGAATAGATAAAAACGAAAAGGGTGAAATCATATATCCGATAAGCAAACTTCAGCCGTATGGCATAAATAGTCTGGAAACGACATTCAATGTCATAAAAGCAGATGGCAAGCATCTTACCCTTGAATCAGATTACGCAACCCTTGAGTTTACCAGCTTTTAAAAATAAAAATAGTTACATTTTAAAGAATATTACTATCTTTGCATAAACTAACATATCCAATAATGAAAAACGATAAAGAACTAATGAACCGTGCAGCCGACAACATTCGTATTTTGGCTGCTTCTATGGTAGAAAAAGCTAATTCCGGTCATCCGGGTGGCGCAATGGGTGGTGCAGACTTTGTAAATGTACTGTTTTCTGAATTTCTCGTTTATGATCCCGAAAATCCACGTTGGGAAGGTCGCGACCGTTTCTTCCTCGATCCGGGACATATGTCACCAATGCTATACTCAGTATTGGCCCTGAGCGGAAAATTCACATTAGAAGAACTGGCTCAATTCCGTCAATGGGGAAGCCCTACTCCTGGACATCCAGAAGTAGATATTATGCGTGGCATTGAAAACACTTCTGGCCCATTGGGACAAGGTCATACATTTGCTGTTGGTGCAGCCATTGCAGCTAAATTCTTGAAAGCACGTTTGGGAGATGTAATGAATCAGACAATCTATGCTTATATCTCAGACGGCGGTATACAGGAAGAAATCTCTCAAGGAGCCGGACGTTTAGCCGGACACCTGGGACTTGATAATCTTATCATGTTCTACGACTCAAATGATATCCAACTTTCTACCGAATGTAATGCTGTTACAGACGAAGACGTAGCAAAAAAATACGAAGCATGGGGATGGAAAGTTTTTACTATCAACGGAAATGATGCCGATGAAATCCGTGAAGCATTGACAGCAGCAAAAGCTGTAAAAGATCAGCCGACTTTGATCATCGGTAAGACCGTAATGGGTAAAGGCGCTTTGAAAGCAGACAAATCAAGCTATGAACGCAATTGTGCAACTCATGGTGCTCCATTAGGAGGTGACGCTTATATCAATACAATCAACAATTTAGGAGGAGATCCTGAAAACCCATTCCAAATATTCCCTGAAGTGGCAGAATTGTATGCTGCTCGTCGCGAAGAACTTAAAGCTATCGTAGCAGAACGCTATGCAGCAAAAACAGAATGGGCAAAAGCACATCCTGAACTGGCTGCCAAAATGGAATTCTGGTTCTCAAATCAGGCTCCAAAGATAAACTGGGAAGCTATCGAACAAAAGGCTGGTGCTGCAACACGTGCTGCTTCGGCTACCGTTTTGGGAGTATTGGCTACTCAGGTAGAAAATATGATAGTAGCTTCGGCTGACCTTTCAAACTCAGACAAGACTGATGGTTTCTTAAAGAAAACACATGCCTTTACGAAAGGTGACTTTACCGGTGCTTTCTTGCAGGCTGGTGTAGCTGAATTGACTATGGCTTGTTGCTGTATCGGTATGGCACTGCATGGAGGTGTAATCCCTGCTTGTGGAACCTTCTTTGTATTCTCTGATTATATGAAACCAGCAGTACGTATGGCTGCTTTGATGGAAATGCCTGTGAAGTTCATCTGGACTCACGATGCATTCCGTGTAGGTGAGGACGGTCCTACTCACGAACCAGTAGAACAAGAAGCTCAAATTCGTCTGATGGAAAAACTGAAGAACCATAAAGGACACAATTCTATGTTGGTTCTCCGCCCTGCTGATGTTGAAGAAACAACTCAAGCATGGAAACTGGCAATGGAAAATACAGCAACTCCTACTGCATTGATTTTCTCTCGCCAGAATATTGCAAATCTTCCTGCAGGTACAGACTATACTCAAACAGCAAAAGGTGCTTATATCGTAGCTGGTGCAGATGAAAATCAAGATGTAATATTAGTAGCTTCAGGTTCAGAAGTATCTACACTGGTAGCTGGTGCTGAATTGTTGCGCAAAGACGGAGTAAAACTTCGTATTGTTTCTGTTCCTTCAGAAGGTCTGTTCCGCAGCCAAAGCAAAGAATATCAGGAAAGTATTATCCCAACAGGTGCAAAGGTATTCGGATTAACAGCCGGATTGCCTGTAAACTTGCAAGGATTAGTAGGACACAACGGTAAGGTTTGGGGACTGGAATCATTCGGCTTCTCTGCTCCTTACAAAGTTTTGGACGAAAAACTGGGATTCACTGCAGAAAATGTATACAACCAAGTAAAAGCAATGTTATAATGAAAGTAATAGGACTAGCTTCTGACCATGCCGGATTTGAACTAAAACAATATGTTAAGCAATGGCTGGAAGCAAAAGGCTGGGAGTACAAAGATTTCGGAACATATAGTACCGACAGTTGTGATTATCCGGATTTCGCTCATCCTCTGGCTCTTGCAGTAGAAGCTGGAGAGTGTTATCCAGGTATAGCCATTTGTGGAAGTGGAGAAGGCATAGGAATGACCTTGAACAAACATCAAGGTATCCGCGCTGCACTTTGCTGGATTCCAGAAATTGCACATCTGGCTCGCCAGCACAATGATGCAAATGTACTCGTTATGCCAGGACGTTTTATCAACACAGAAATGGCTGATAAAATCATGTCAGAATTCTTCACTACAGACTTTGAAGGTGGACGCCATCAAGCAAGAATTGACAAAATTCCAGTAAAATAAATATTTCTTTTAAATAAAAGGAATTAAATATATATTCACTATAGTTCATACAATGCTTTAAATTAGAACCTATTTCTAAGCATGTATGAATTGTAGTGAATATTTTTTATTTATCAGCCATTTCTTTTTTTTAGCAGGTATCTCTTGTCTTCCTATATTTTTTATCTGTATATTTGCTTACAGTAAAAATTAGAAAAACAAATAGAGATTTACCATGAAAAAAATTTTATTTATCCTACTGATGTGTTTGCCGATAATTAGTATGGCAAAAGATAAAAAAGATAATTCCAACCCGAAATATCTGACAGGAGCCGTTACAACAATCGATGGCAGAGTAGCTTTTACCAAAGAAATCAATGCTCCTGGATTATCAAAAACAGACATTTTCAATCAAATGCTAGACTGGGCAAAAGGTCGTTTCAAACCCGATGGTAAGTTGTATAGCCATGTTTCATATTCAAATGAAGAAGAAGGAGTTATAGCCGCATCCGCAGAAGAATACATTATATTTTCTTCTTCAGCCTTATCCCTTGACCGCACACGTATTTACTACCAGCTTTTAATTAATACAAAAGACGGTAAATGTGATTTGATGATGACCCGCATCCGCTATTGGTACGACGAAGCAAGAGACGGTGGAGAAAAATATTCAGCTGAAGAATGGATTACAGATGATATGGCTCTGAACAAAAAGAAGACCAAACTGGTCCCTATTTGTGGTAAGTTCAGACGAGAAACTATCGATCTAAAAGATGAATTATTCCAGTCGGCAGCTTCTGCATTAGGACAAAAATTCTTAGATACTACTCCAGAAGCAGCTCCACAAAGTGTTCCGATGCAGAAATTACAGCCTGCAATAAAAATAAACGCATCTGCCGAACTGAAAGAGGTTGGACTGGAACAGTTACCAAGCAATTTAAACGAAATAGCAGCGCTAGGACGTATCACTCTGACAGCTTCAAATGGTGAAGAAATTGAGATTAAAGCAGACAACTGGAGTGGTTTCGGAAAAATGTTCAATAAGAACGTATCTTACCTGCTGATAGATCAAAGTCGTATTGCTGCTACAGCATTGATGGAACAAAGTGACACCTATAAAATCTCATTCTATACAGATGACAACAGCAAGGCCAGCGTTGTAATAGAATGCAAAAAAGCAATGTCACAAAAGATGACTGCTGAAGAGCTGAAATCGCTGAACCAGAATGCAGATACATCAAAACAATATACGATGTACATCGGTGAAGTAACCAAAACACTGATGAGATAAAAAGAAACATTCAGACACAATAACACACGACACTATGAAACTACACAAACGCTTGAAACTGGCGATTATTTTATTAATCGCCATGCTTCCGTATATGGCATACGCTAATGATAGTATACGGATAGCAAAACGTGACTCAATTTTATCAGAAATTACAGGAGCCCAAATGCCTCAAAAGAGTTTGAAAATCCTTTCTTTTGGGGCAAAAGGCGATGGAAAGAAAGACTGCAAGCCAGCTTTCGATAAAGCAATGAAGCGTGCCTCTCAAATGGGAGGGGCACGCATTATTGTTCCAAGCGGTGAATACTTACTAAACGGACCAATCCATTTCGTTAGTAATGTTTGCCTTGAATTACAAGAAGGTGCAACTCTGAAATTCTCACCAGACCCTCATTACTACTTACCCGTCGTAAAAACAAGTTGGGAAGGTACTTTTCTGCAAAATTACAGCCCCTTCATTTACGGTTACCAGCTCAAGAATATCTCTATCACCGGTAAAGGCACAATAGACGGAAATGCCGGTACAACTTTTGCTACATGGAAAAGCCAACAGAAGAAAGGCCAGCAATTAAGCCGAGATATGAATCACAAGGAAGTTTCCATAGAAGAACGTAATTTTGGTGAAGGATTCTACCTCCGCCCGCAGCTAATACAGTTTTTCGACTGCAAGAATATCACGATAGAAGGAGTATTCATCACTAACGCACCCTTCTGGTGTATTCACTTGCTGAAATCAGAAAATATTATTTGCCGAAATATCCGTTATGACGCCAAACTTGTAAACAATGATGGTATAGATCCTGAGTATACACGTAATCTTTTGATAGAAAATATTGAATTCAACAATGGCGATGACAACGTAGCCATAAAATGTGGACGTGATAACGACGGATGGAACACAAACAGACCTTCAGAAAATATCATCATACGTAACTGTAAGTTTAAAGGACTGCACGGCGTAGTATTAGGCAGTGAAATGTCATCCGGAGTGCAAAATATATTTATCGAAAATTGCACATATGGAGGTTACTGCAAACGAGGTATCTACATGAAAACCAATCCTGACCGTGGAGGATTTCTACGTAACATCTATGTAAACAATTGCCAGTTTGGTGAAGTGGAAGATTTATTCTACGTTACTTCGATGTATGCAGGAGAAGGAATGGACAACAACCATTACTCTGAAGTATGCAATATCTACGTAAAAGATATCAGTTGTAAAAAAGCATCGGCGGCAGCTATTGTCTTGCAGGGTACCCTTGCCAAACCTATTCATCATGTAACATTCGAAAATGTAAATGTAGATAAAGCAGGAATAGGACTAAGTTTCTCGAATACAGAAACAATCAGCATTAAGAATTGTAACCTAGGCGGGTATGTAGGAATACCCTCAACTGCTAGTCAGAAAGATAACTTATTCAACAAAGACAAATAAAACACGCAATGAAAAGAAAATACTGGAGTCTGGGAGCATTATGGCTATATAGTACCATTTTACTTTCAGCACAAGAAGTACGAGTACACACCATTGGTGACTCAACAATGGCCGATTATGTAGAAAATACAACCCGTACACGCGGATGGGGAGAAATGTTTCAGGAATTTTTCTATCCAGAAGTAGAAGTAATTAATTACGCCCGGGGAGGACGCAGTTCACGTTCATTCTATCAGGAAGGAAGATGGGAGAAGGTAAAGAACAATCTTCGTAAAGGCGACTATGTCTTGATTCAGTTTGCACATAATGATGAAAAGGAAGGAGGAAAGGACGGTGCAGACGGAAGAGGTACTGCTCCATGGACTACCTATAAATCTTATTTGGAAAAATATGTGGATGAAACCCGTTCGTTGGGAGGTAAACCGATATTCGTGACTCCCATTGTAAGAAGATATTTCCAGAAGGACGGAACAATCAGCCCGAAAGGATGCCACGATCTGAGTATCGCTCCCGATGACTCTACATTAAATTATGTACGAGTAATGAAGTATGTAGCACAAGAACGGCACGTTCCAGTCGTAGACATGACAGCATCAACGAAAGCCTTTGTGGAACAATTAGGAGAAACAGCTACGGTAAAACAGATATATGTTCCCACTGACGGAACACATACACAAGCTACCGGAGCTGCATGCTACGCAGAACTTGCGGCAGAAGGTTTGAGAGAAAAAGATATCCTAAAAAAATATATACGTACCAATGTTCCTTTAATATTGAACCCTACCCTGATTAATTTTGATACGATATATGCAGGTGACAAAGCCACGAGATGCTTTGACCTGACTGGACTACATTTATCTCCCCAGCAGGGTACATTAAAAGTGAAAGCTCCAGAGGGTATGACGTTAACGGATTCTCCAGAATCAAAGGACGAAAAGAATGAACTCGTACTCACTTACACCAACGGAAAACTGTGGAACAAATGTTTTTACCTGCATTACACTCCTCGAAAAGCTAATACAGTCTCCGATTATGTGACAATCAGTTATGGGGACAATTGCCGTAAACTTCCGGTACAGGCTGTATGCAAAGAAGTAACAAACAGTCAAAATATCACAATACAGGGGAAAGTTACCGGAATGAAAGGAATTACTTTCAATGAGGGAAAATATACAATAACAGGAGCAAACTGGCCAGCAGATATTGATGAAGCTGCCAACCGGTATGTAGAAATCATAATAGAGAGCAAAGACAAGACTTTGCTTGTCAAACAAGTGTCTTTCATGTTAGATGGAGATATCTGTTATCGGGCAGCCTATGCAAGAGGAAAAGACTTTTATCCACGTACAGATATTGGAGAAGCCCAACGTCCGGTAGCAGTCAAACATAAAATAGTACTTCCGATACAAGCAACCCTCCAGCCGCATAAACAGCTGCATGTCCGACTCTTTCCATGGAGTCTGAAAGCAACAGATAACTTGTATTTCAATATTCAGGAATGTATTTTTGAGGCTACAGAAATTCAATAAAATTACTTCTTGCAAACATACATTTGTTTATAATCAGCCGAAAAAATAATTGTTTATCTGTTATCTTACCCAGCAAGACTTACAATAAACACCATCGGCACTCGGAATACCTAATATATTTATAGACAGGAACAAATAGTAAAGGGGAAATTTGAAAATGTTATCAGGTATTTTCAAATTTCCCCTTGCCTTTTACTTCAGTTAAAAGATCGCTCTACTTTATTTATCTATAAGAATGATAAACAGGAGTCATGATAAAGCTAAATTCATAATCACCATAAGGCAGCAGATATTGTGGCTCTGGAATTGCTCCCCAACTATCTACACAACCCAGTCCCATCTGAGCTTTATCTATCAATACATTGGTTAAATCAGCCTTTTCTACTTCATTAGAGTGTTCCTGCTTCTTCTCCCATCCAGAATCAAGAGATTCAATAGTATAGTGTAAAGCAGATGCTGAGAATGGAGCTTCAGCAACAAACATCAGTCCGTTTCCAGCAACATTCAGTTGTTTCCACCAGCGTATATCCGATTTCGTTCCATTTTCTTGCGGACGAATATAAGCATAGAACTGTTCGTCTACCGACTGATTATATATACCAAGATCAGTAGAAGTCTTACGATCTGCATAATTTTCAACCGGACCACGTCCATAATACGAAATCTTTTCAAAAGAAGCAGGCATTACCATCTGCATACCAAAACGGAACATGTTGGCCACTTTCGCGCTCTTATCTGCGGTCATTTTCTGAGTCACCTTAACAGCACCTTTATTGTTGATAGCATACGTTAAAGCCAACTTAGCCGAAACCTGTTTCATTTCATATTCAGCAGAAACAACAGCTATGCCATCGACCATTTCAGCCTTTAAAGACACTAATTTGATTCCAGGATTATTCCATGCTGCATACTTCTGCTGCAAACCTGCTCCAAAATCATTATCGGTCGGAGCACGCCAGAAGTTCGGAGTCATAGCTTCTCCTTCTTTTATCATCTCCAAGCCATTTACTTCATATTTATCCATATATCCGCTCTGCTTATTGAACTGGATATTGAAGTTTTCTCCCTTTACAACTATACGGTTTACATTTTCATCTTTTATCTGCGGAACTACTACAGCTACGTTCTTCTCCTCTACATTGGCAAGATCCATTGCAGGAGCCTTATAAGGATTCAGGGTCAACTGTGCCTTGGCAACTACATGACCAGCCGGAAGCAGTCCTTCGCGATTTTTCTGAACGTATTTTACATTCAGCAACCATTCTGCACACTTACAAGTTTTGCCCAGATCAAGTTTAACATTAGTAGTCTGACGTGGAGCTACTGACAAATTTTCAACGCGTCCACTACGAACCGCCTTACCATTTTTCAATACCTCCCATTCCAATGCATAAGCAGATAAATCACGGAAGAAGTTTTCATTATAAACTTTAATCTCACCTTTTGATAAATCACCAGCACTGGTCCAGATGTTCTGATAGAAATAGCCTACTTCATACATATGTGGATTAGGCTTACGGTCAGGGCTGATCAGACCGTTATCACAGAAATTGTTATCACTGGCATCGAAACGGTTGAAGTCACCACCATAAGCATAAATCATCTTACCGTCTTTTCCGGTCCAGCGGCATGACTGGTCAACAAAATCCCAAATAAAACCTCCCTGATACTTCGGATATTTGCGAATCAAATCCCAATACTCTTTAAAACCACCTTCAGAATTACCCATCGCATGAGCATACTCGCACTGAATCAACGGTTTTGGACTATCAGGATTCTTTGCATATTCCTCACAGTCTTTATATCTGTAATACATCGGACAATAAATATCCGTTTTTCCGTTAAGGCCTGCTCTTTCATACTGTACAGCCCGACTGGGATCTTCAGCCTTTACCCATTCGTAAGCAGCTTCAAAGTTAGGTCCGTAACCAGCTTCGTTACCCAAAGACCAGAAGATAATGCTTGGATGATTGAAACCACGCTGAACATTGCGCTGATTACGTTCTAAATGTGCTTTCTTGTATGAAGAAACTTTTGCCAGTGTTTTTTCTTCATACCCCATACCATGAGATTCCAGATTAGCCTCAGCTACTACATAAATACCATATTTATCACATAATTCATACCAGAAATTATCGTCCGGATAGTGACAAGTACGTACGGCATTGATATTAAACTGTTTCATGATCTGGATGTCCTGAATCATGCGTTCACGAGATACATAATATCCTCCGTCCGGATCCATTTCATGACGGTTTGCACCTTTAAAAAGTACAGGCTGTCCATTGACTAAAATTTGAGCATCCTTCAATTCTACTTTTCGGAATCCGACTTTCACAGGAACCACCTCACTTACTTCATTACCTTTTTTCAATGTAGCACGTAATGTATAGAGATAAGGAGTTTCTGCCGACCACTTATGAGGTGCATCAAGAGCAATGGTTGCAGACACTTTACCACTTCCTGCCACTTCCTTGGTTGCAACAACCTGATTCTGCGCATCAAGCAAATCCAGAGTCACTTTCGAACTGCCCTTCAACTTCAGCTCAACAGCCAAAGAACCGTTTTTATATTCGCTATCCAGATCGGGAGTTACACGAATATCATCTATACGGTTTTTATTTCTTGTATAAAGATAGCAGTCGCGGGCAACACCTGTATAACGGAAAAAATCCTGATCTTCCAAATAACTGCCGTCGCACCAGCGGAATACCTGAAAAGCAATTACATTCTTCTGCCCCGGCTTCAAATAAGAAGTAAGATCAAATTCAGCTTCCAGCTTACTATCTTCGCTATATCCGACATACTTTCCGTTTACCCACAGATACATATTCGAACTTACTGCACCAAAATGAGCTATGATATCTTTTCCTTTCCAGTCGGCAGGTACTACAATTTCACGACGGTAAGAACCTACATGATTGTTTTCTACCGGTACATAAGGAGGATTATTCGTAAACTGATTTCTCCATGCATAACCCACATTAAGATAAATAGGATCACCATAACCATTTAGTTCCCATACAGCCGGAACTTGTAAGTCATCCCATCCTTTATCATTAAAATCAACTTTCCAGAAGTCTGTAGGACGTGCATCGGCATTTTTTACCCAGAAAAATTTCCAGTTGCCGTTTAATGTCATGAAATTGTTAGAATGTTCCTTGATTGCCTGTGCTGCTGCATCCATACTTTCATAAGCAAAAAAGTTTGTATGCATCGGAGCACGATTGACAGCATTTACTTCCGGATCTTGCCATTCCTTGAAGGTCTGTGCCTGAGAAGAAAGTGCACAAGCTCCCAGGATGCCTAATAAAAGATGTTTTTTCATAATAAAATTAGGTACTCTTATATTAATAAAATTATATCAATACAAAAGTAGTCATTACTGTCCCGTAAAAGTGGATAAATAGTTCTTTGAAATAACTGAAATATAGCTTATTATACTCTATTTGTAAAGCGCGACGATTTGAAATTGTACCTTTGAAACCAAATCAAATGGCTTCAAATGAATCAAGACAAATATGTTTTCGCTCAATTGGTAGAGTTTTTGAACAACAATAAATTCAGAAGAATCGTGGACAAATACGATGGAAATCGTTACGTCAAACATTTCACTTGCTGGAACCAGCTTCTTGCTATGATGTTCGGACAGCTAAGCAATCGTGAGAGCCTACGCGACCTGATTGTTGCATTGGAAGCACATCAAGCCAAGTGTTATCATTTGGGATTGGGTCGTGAACCCTTGGCCAAAACCACACTTGCATCAGCTAACCAAAATAGGGATTACAGAATCTTTGAAGATTTTGCATTCTTCATGATGAAAGAAGCCAGTGATAAACGAGCTACTCATATTCTGGATATCGAAGGAAAGAAGTACGCTTTTGATTCAACCACCATTCCGTTATGTTTGGCAACATTTCCTTGGGCTAAATTTCGAAGTAAAAAAGGTGGAGTCAAGGCACATGTCCTTTATGACATTGAGGCTCAGGTTCCGGCTTTTTTTACAGTAACCACAGCTTCAAAACATGACTCAACAGCAATGTCTGCAATTCATTATGAACCAAATGCATACTATATTTTTGATAGAGCGTATGATTCGTTTAAGGAACTATATCGGATTCATCTTACTGGCTCTTTCTTTGTCGTAAGAGCCAAGTCGAATCTTAAATTTAAGTTCTGCAAATGGAAACGCAGACTACCAAAGAATATACTATCTGATGCTGAAGTGAAATTATCAGGATATACCTCTGAAAAGAAGTATCCGGAATCATTCAGGATTATCAGGTTCTATGATGAAGAAGATGATCGTGAATTTACCTTCCTGACAAATGCCAAACATATATCTGCACTTGATGTAGCTAATCTCTATAAAAAGAGATGGCTTGTAGAACTGTTCTTCAAATGGTTGAAGCAGCACCTTAAAATCAAAAGGTTCTGGGGCACCACAGAAAACGCAGTCCGTATTCAGATAAGTGTGGCTATTATCACTTATTGTTTGGTAGCTATTATCCAACATGATTTGCACTTAAGCCGTTCGACCTATGAGGTCCTACAGATTTTGAGCATTTCATTAACGGATAAAACACCTTTACAAGAGTTGTTCAATAAGACTAATTTCAATGATGTCAAAGAGCAATTAAATCCCCTTTTCCCGGGGTTGTTTGATTAATATTTAATTCGTCCCGATTTTAACGGGACACTAATGAAAAGTAGTGATTTTTAAATTATAAAAAAACAATACTTCGGTAAATTTTTACCGAAAGATTAAAAGTTAAACAACAGAACCGGCAAAAGCTGGTTCGGAAACACTAAAGAGGTCATTGAAATGTTGTCAAAAACGAATGGTTAAGCATGAAGAAATGTGCTGAAAAAAGAGAGCTAACCTGCTGATAATAAAGGAGGAAAGTATTGCATAATTCGTTATTTCTTAGTAAATTAGAAGTCTCTGAACTCTTCTGATTATGACTAAAGAAACACTCCTTATGCAATACCAATCCGAGTGCCTGTCGGCTCTCAAATCAGTAGCGAATATACACAAACCTTTTGAAAAAGCATTCATGGACACCATGAAATTATTCATGGCCATCCCGGATCGTATAAATTTCCTTCAATTGGGCAGATATGGCTGTTTCTCAGAACAGACTTATCGCAACCTTTTTGAGCATGAAACTTTCGACTGGTTTGCGTTCAACGGATCTATCATCAGCAAGTATCTCACAGGCAAAAGAAAAGCCATCGCCATCGATCCTTCCTATATTCCCAAATCAGGCAAGAAGACACCTTGGATAGGTTACTTCTGGTCCGGTTGTGCAGGAGAATACAAGCGTGGACTGGAAATCATGGGCATCGGTGTCATTGACATCGACAACCATGAATGCATGACTTTAGGTTCCATTCAGACGCCGGATTGTAAGACCTTGGATAATATGGACAAGAACCTTGTTGACTGGTACAGCTGCTATCTTATCAGCAGAAAAGACAAGCTGCAAAGCATATCCAAAACGGTGGTTGCAGACGCATTCTTTTCCAAGGAAACTTTCGTAACACCTATGTGTGAGAACGATTTCCATGTCATCAGCCGCTTTCGGAATGACGTAATCCTGTACTATCCGACATTGGAGCAGAAAACAGGAAAACGTGGTCATCCCAAGTGGTTTGACGGCAGGATTGACTTTGCCAATCTGGATTTGACCCGGTGCAAGGAATACGAGGTGAACAAAGGAAAGCTATACGGATTGAGGGTATATGCAAAAGCTCTCAAAAGGTATGTTTCCTTAGCCGTCTGGTATCCGATGGACGGGAGGACAGACAAGTGGCAGCTTTACTTCTCTACAGACGATTCCATGGATGGACGTGAGGTGCTGGATTATTACAGAACCAGGTTCCAACTGGAATTTTGCTTTAGAGATGGCAAGCAGCATGCAGGAATCACCAACTGCCAGTCAACCGACTTCAGGAAGTTGGATTTTCACTTCAATGCATCGCTCGCAGCTGTCAACTTGGCCAAAGCGGCATGTAAGAGGCTCGGAATAGCCTATTCCATATCCTCTTGCAAGTCTTTCATACACAATGCTTATATGCTTGAACGATTTATTTGCGTGTTTGGGATTAGCCCAGACCCGCAAGTTATTGACAAACTTTTCAAAGAACTCATTTTATTTACTGCCAGAGCCGCTTAGGCTTGGCGAATTTTTAACGAACTATTGAAAAAACAGGTCAGCCGGTTTATTACCAGCCAACCTGTTCTCTATAAGATTTATATACTAATATCAATTTTCTTCCGCTTACCCGCGCAACTGTTTATCCATTGCGGCAGCAGCACGGCGTCCGTCACCCATTGCCAGAATTACGGTAGCTCCACCGCGGACAATATCGCCTCCTGCGTAAATAGTAGGAATAGACGACTGCATATCATCATTTACAGCAATTGTTCCTTTTCGTCCTAATTCCAGTCCAGGAATCGAATTCGGGACAATCGGATTCGGAGATACTCCCACGCTGACGATAGCCATATCAATGTCTATTGTTTCTACAGCTCCAGGAATAGCAACAGGGCTGCGACGTCCTGAAGCATCCGGTTCACCCAATTCCATCTTCTGCAAAACAACTTGTTTTACACGTCCTTTTTCATCTGCTATATACTCTATCGGATTATGCAAAGTCAGGAATTCCACACCTTCCTCTTTGGCATGTTTTACTTCCTCCAGACGAGCCGGCATTTCTGCCTCCGAACGGCGATAAATAATCATTGCCTTTTCAGCTCCAAGGCGGCGAGCTGTACGTACAGAGTCCATAGCAGTATTACCACCACCGATAACAGCCACACGCTTGCCAAATGTTACCGGAGTATCAGAATCTTCACTAGCCGCATCCATCAGATTGACACGAGTCAGATATTCATTGGATGACATAATATTGATAGAATTTTCCCCCGGAATGTTCATGAAGTTTGGAAGTCCGGCACCAGATGCTACGAATACACCTTTATAGCCTTCCTGCTCCAATTCTTCCACGCTGATAGTCTTGCCGATGATACAGTCTTTGACAAACTGTACGCCCATCTTCGACAGGTTTTCTATTTCAACATCAACAATCTTGTTCGGCAAACGGAATTCAGGAATACCGTACTTCAGCACTCCACCAATTTCGTGCAAAGCTTCGAATACAGTTACATCGTAACCAAGTTTTGCCATATCTCCGGCAAATGAAAGTCCGGCAGGTCCGGAACCTACAACTGCAACTTTGATACCGTTCTTTTCAGCTATTTCAGGAACAGAAATCTGACCGCTTTCACGTTCATAATCGGCAGCAAAACGCTCCAGATAACCAATAGCTACTGCTTCGTGTCCCATCTTCAGGTGAATACACTTTGATTCACACTGCTTTTCCTGTGGACAAACACGACCACATACAGCAGGCAAAGCACTGGTCTGCTTCAAGACACGGGCAGCTTCGAGGAATTCACCACGCTCGATATTTTTAATGAATCCAGGTATATTGATACCGACCGGACAACCTTCCCTACACGATGGATTAGCACAATCCAGACAACGTTTAGCTTCTGTCAGTGCCTGTTCCTCATTCAAGCCTAAGTTTACTTCTTCTTTACGGCTGTGAGAACGGTACTCCGGATCGAGCTCATTCATTTTCACACGTGGAATGGCAGTACGTTCCTTCGGCTTCATTGCTTTACGTAACTCTGCACGCCACGGTGTATTACGGTCTTCAACAGCCTTCACAGCTTCACATGTATCAGGCTGTACAGCATCCAGTTTATGTATTTCTTCACGTTCAATATCCTTGAACGCTCCCATACGCTTCAACATTTCATCGAAATCCACCTGATGTCCGTCGAACTCAGGACCATCTACGCAAACGAATTTCGTCTTGCCACCCACAGTGATACGGCACGCTCCGCACATACCTGTACCATCTACCATGATTGTATTAAGCGAAACATCGGTAGGAATTTCGTATTTCTTGGTAAGCAGACAAACAAATTTCATCATGATAGCCGGACCAATGGCAAAACACTTATCTACCTTTTCACGCTTGATTACCTCTTCAATACCTTCGGTCACCAAACCTTTCTTGCCATACGAACCATCATCGGTCATAATAATTACTTCATCCGAACTTTCTCTCATTTCTTTTTCCAAAATGACCAGCTCCTTAGAGCGGCCCGCCAATACAGTAATGACACGGTTTCCAGCAGCCTTCAGAGCCTGAACAATAGGCAACATCGGAGCTACTCCTACTCCACCTCCAGCACAAACTACTGTTCCGAAGTTCTCGATGTGGGTTGCTTTACCCAACGGACCTACTACATCGGTAATATAATCACCCTCGTTCAGTTCACACAAACGAGTTGATGACAGACCGACCTCTTGTACGACCAACGTAATAGTTCCCTTTACAGGATCGGCTTCTGCAATGGTAAGAGGCATACGTTCACCTTTTTCACCTACACGTACAATCACAAAATGACCAGCCTTACGTGACTTAGCAATCAGGGGAGCTTCGATTACCAGCTTAAAAACCTTTTCTGAAAAATGTTCTTTTGAAATAATTTTATTCATTTCCTCGTACTATAAGTTAGTTATTTTTTGCAATTCATTATATTTTGCAAAGTTACCACTAAATAAAATAATACCAAAAGAAATCTTCAAAATCGCAATTTCCGTTGTATATTTTTGTCATACAACGTTCTTAATTCAACTATAAAATCATAACCGTCATAAAAATCAACAGTCAGCGTACCATTTTTAAAAGGGATTTTACTATTTTATAAAATCCACAACTCTTCCACATAATATAAACATTTCACTAAGGTAAAACCATCGCCTCACTATAGTGAAATGATAGCTTCACTTGAATGAAACGTTCACTCCACCATAGTGAAACATTATATCTATAGGGAAAAAGTAGCATAAACATACCCAGCCATATAAAAAAATCTCCTCCGGATTCCCGAAAGATTCCGAAGGAGATTTCATTTTTGTAGCCTCACTACTTATATTGCTACAATGGCATCAGGGTTTTACCTGAATAGCTTTATCAAATTCAGCCCAATGTTCATCAGTCATATTGGCAGGAATAAACAATGCCACTCCAGCAGCTCCTGCTTCAATAGAACCACGAACAGCTTCACCGATTTCTGAAGGAATCAGACCGTGGCCTTCCGGATCTTTGATATTAGCCTTATTCTGCCAGTCACGACAAATGAACAAACCACTGTAAACAGGCTTCTTTCCATTTACGGAAGCTACTTCTTCTTTAGTTATTTCTCCTACCCAAGAAGCCGGTTCCAGATAGAAATCATTATAATTCATCGGGAAGAATGCATCGATATCCCATTTGTTCCATTCCTGACGAACCAGTTTTTTTGCATATGAGTCCGGACCTGGGAATACAGCAGCACTGACTTTTTTGCCTTTTGCATGAACTGCAGCCGCAATCTTATTTACCAGACTGGTAATACGGTTGTAACGGAACTGTTTCCATTCTTCACAAGTAGAAGGGTCTTCTACCGACTTGATATCGATACCGCTTTCAGCCTTGAAATCGGCTACACATTTGTCGCAGTAACAATAATCGGCTGTAGGATATTCTTCATTCATCACCAGACCATATTTATCCCAAAGTCCACGTGCCAGAATTACATCGACATAGCGAATATAATCCAGATGAATGAAATCAACTTCGGGAATCTCTGCAATCTTACTATATTCAGTAACCAGATAATTGATTACATCCGGATTGTTCGGACACATACATTTATAATAAGGAACATATGCCTGCACAGTATATGCCGACTCGCCTTTACGGTTTACCGCATACCAAGTAGAATCTGCATCCCCTTTCAACATTGCAGGAATCCATGCATGATACTCCAATCCGGTAGCATGAGCTATTTTTGCAGCACGAGTATGTTTTTCTACATTGAAACCACCCGCATTATAACACATACCTACCAGCCCGTGGTCCTTCCATTTTTTGAAATCGGACTGTATAGACGCTTCTGTAGCCTCCTCACCTTCTCCTTGCCAACCATATACAGGAATAGTTTTCACTGATTCATTTGAGCATGAAGAAAAGCCCAATACACATGCTACCGTAGCAGCCAATAATAACTTGATTTTCATAAATTTGATTATTTATTAATAATAAAAATAGTACTGTCAGCAAATATCAGCTGTAACATAAAACAGTTAAAAACTGAATAACTCTTATAAAGTAAATATAAATTTCTAAATAAAACATCCGATAATGCTGTTTTTTTTACATCCCGATATAATTTTTGTCTATTGAACCCACTTAATCTTCCACCAAAGACCTCATTACCGTTTTACAAAACACATCAAAATTACTTTCAATACTCCTATAACTATCCACATAATTAATCAAACAACTTTTTCATATGAAACATTCAAGCCCTACCTATAAGGTATTACATATCAACACATTATACAATCAGTAAAAAAATTTTTTATCCATAAAGAGGAAATAGTTATCCAAAATTCCTATTCGATTGAAAATAAGCTTTATCTTTGTGGGTAGACTAATATATTCAAAACCATGACCGAAAAGCTGAAAGAGATAAAGAATTTAATAGCCGAAGGTTCTACCGAACACGCTATCGACCAATTAAATCAATTAATCAATTTAAATCCTGAATATGCTGCCGAAGCATATTATTTATTAGGAAATGCTTTCCGCAAGAAAGGTGACTGGCAAGGAGCATTGAACAACTATCAGGAAGCCATTGCATTAAATCCGGATAGTCCGGCAGCAGAAGCACGGAATATGGTGATGGATATTCTTAACTTTTACAATAAAGATATGTTTAATCAATAAGGTAATCGACTTATGGCTAAAATGAAAGGTGTAGTTGTAGTGAATACAGAACGCTGCAAAGGGTGCAACTTGTGCGTAGTAGCTTGCCCGTTACACGTACTGTCGCTCACCGCCAAAGTAAATCAAAAAGGATATAACTATGTGCAACAGGTAGTAGAAGATACCTGTAACGGATGCTCTTCGTGCGCCATTGTGTGTCCAGACGGTTGCTTAACCGTATACAGAGCAAAATGTGAAGAATAACTTTAAAGCAAAACAATCAGAATTATGGCAGAAGAAATAGTTCTAATGAAAGGTAACGAAGCTATCGCTCATGCCGCTATCCGCATCGGTGTAGACGGATACTTCGGTTACCCTATCACTCCCCAATCAGAAGTATTGGAAACTCTTGCCGAACAGAAGCCGTGGGAAACAACCGGAATGGTTGTATTGCAGGCTGAAAGTGAAGTAGCAGCAATTAATATGGTATATGGAGGCGCAGGAAGCGGTAAAATGGTAATGACTTCGTCATCCAGTCCGGGCGTCAGCCTGAAACAGGAAGGTATTTCATACATTGCCGGTGCAGAATTACCTTGCCTGATTGTAAACGTAATGCGTGGAGGTCCGGGACTTGGAACCATACAGCCGAGCCAGGCAGATTATTTCCAGACAACAAAAGGTGGAGGACACGGCGATTACCATTTAATAGCTTTAGCTCCGGCATCTGTACAGGAAATGGCCGATTTTGTAGGTCTTGCATTTGAACTGGCTTTCAAATATCGTAATCCTGCAATGATCCTTGCAGATGGTGTAATCGGACAGATGATGGAAAAAGTAGTTCTTCCAGCTCCTCGTCCGCGCCGTACCGAAGAGGAAATCATTGCACAATGCCCATGGGCCGCTACCGGATGCAAGGGACGCAAACCGAATATCATTACTTCACTGGAACTCGATCCTGCTGTAATGGAAAAACGTAATTTACACTTGCAGGAAAAATATGCAGAAATTGAAGCCAACGAAGTACGATATGAAGAAATAGACTGCGAAGATGCAGAATACCTGATTGTTGCATTCGGTTCATGTGCCCGCATTGCACAGAAATCAATGGAACACGCACGTGAAGAAGGAATTAAAGTCGGACTGTTCCGCCCTATTACTTTATGGCCATTCCCAAGCAAGCCATTGGCTGAAAGAGCAAAAAACATAAAAGGCATCCTTGTTGTAGAGTTGAATAGCGGACAGATGATTGAAGATGTTGAACTGGCTGTAAAATGCAGCATACCAGTTGAACACTTCGGACGTTTGGGAGGTATTGTTCCCGACCCAGATGAAGTGATTGATGCACTAAAAGAAAAAATCATTAACAAGTAAGAAACTCATGGGCAATATAGATCAGATCAGAACCGTGCTCAATGTGATATTCATGATAGGAGCAGCAGCTTCTTTCATTCTTTATTTTTCATTGGGAGAAGACAAAACTATCTTCTTTTATGTATGCGGCGCATCGCTGTTCGTAAAGATGATGGAGTTTGTGTTCCGTTTCTTTCTACGCTAACCCGATAAGGAGGAGAAATTTATGACAAAAGAAGAAATAATGAAACCCGAGAATCTGGTTTACCAGAAACCTCGTTTATTAAATGATAATCCGATGCACTACTGTCCGGGATGCAGCCACGGAGTAGTTCATAAACTGATTGCCGAAGTTATAGAAGAAATGGGTATGGCAGAAAAAGCTATCGGTATTAGTCCGGTGGGATGTGCTGTATTCATGTACAACTATCTTGACATCGATTGTCAGGAAGCAGCTCATGGACGTGCGCCTGCACTGGCCGGAGCCATCAAACGCTTATGGCCCGACCGTCTGGTATTCACATATCAGGGAGATGGTGACTTGGCTTGTATCGGTACAGCAGAAACAATCCATTCTCTAAACAGAGGTGATAATATAGCCATTATATTCATCAATAATGCCATTTATGGTATGACAGGAGGACAAATGGCTCCTACTACTCTGGTAGGAATGAAAACTGCAACATGTCCGTACGGACGAAATCCGGAAATACACGGATATCCGTTGAAAATGACAGAAATAGCAGCGACACTGCAAGGTACATGCTATGTAACACGCCAGTCAGTTCATACGGTAGCAGCAATCCGCAAAGCTAAAAAGGCAATCCGCAAAGCATTCGAAAACAGCATGCAAGGCAAAGGTTCGAGTCTGGTAGAAATCGTTTCTACATGTAACTCAGGATGGAAAATGACTCCAGAAGCAGCCAACAAGTGGATGGAAGAAAACATGTTCCCTTTCTACCCATTAGGCGACCTGAAAGATACAAGCGGAGAAAACAAATAACATTACCAAAACAAGCACTATCATGAAAGAAGAAATCATTATAGCAGGATTTGGAGGACAAGGCGTATTGTCAATGGGTAAAATTCTGGCTTATTCAGGACTGATGGAAAATAAAGAAGTTACTTGGATGCCTGCCTACGGTCCCGAACAGCGAGGAGGAACAGCCAATGTAACGGTTATCGTCAGCGACGAACGTATTTCATCTCCTATTTTAAGTAAATATGATACAGCCATTATTCTGAACCAGCCTTCACTTGCCAAATTTGAAAACAAAATCAAACCAGGCGGTGTACTGATTTATGATGGTTATGGCATTATAAACCCTCCTACACGCAAAGACATTCATGTATATCGTATTGATGCTATGGATGAAGCCAACGAACGTAAAATGGCAAAGACGTTCAATATGATTGTATTGGGAGGATTATTAAAAATCCGTCCTATCGTATCAATAGAAAGCGTTATTAAAGCACTGCGTAAAACATTGCCTGAACGCCATCATCACCTGATACCGATGAATGAAGAGGCAATCCATATAGGAATGGATATTATCAAAGAAATAAAATAATAAATACCAACTCCAATCAAAACTCAGAGGCGTGCAGATAGTTTTTGTATAGAAAGTTCTGCACGCCTCTGTATCAATACATCTTCTAGTATTTTTGCACTCCGTACACGGTTTCTTTCGTTTTTATATTGTATCTTTGCCTCCATTATGAGGAAGATATTTTTTATAGCAACAATATTACTGATTTGCGGAACCATATCTGCGCAAAATACCTATCAGCAAAGTCAATTCACAGGGCAGTTCGGAAGTTCTGCCTCAGGAGTGGACAGTAACTTGTACGACCGCAACGGAAACCCGATTGATACAACTTCCGTAATTGATGCCAGTACTATTCCTATCGGACTTACATCATGGAAGATAGACAGACTTTTCGGCAACAGAACAGAGATTCCGGTAGATACATTGCAGCATAACTTTCAAAATACGAATGATACAGGAGGACCTACAGGACACTATACATATTTAGGAAACTTGGGAGCTCCACGTATCGCTCACGTTTTTTTCGACCGCAAAGATCCTGAACAGTTTTTCTTTCTGGATCCGTATGACTATACAGTCGTCAGACCGGAAGATGTCGTTTACACCAATACCAAATCTCCTTTTTCAAATCTGACTTACTATAAGCAGGGAGGAAGTAAAGACGGTGAAGAACGTTTTAAAGCTTATTTTGCCGTAAATGCCAATAAAAGACTGGGATTCGGTTTCAATATAGATTATGTTTACGGTCGAGGTAAATATATGAACCAGTCTACTGCCTTATTCAACGGAAATCTTTTTGCTTATTATCTTGGCGACAAGTATAACATGCATTTCAGTTTCATGAACGACAACTTAAAAGTTGCCGAGAATGGTGGTATTACTGACGACCGCTTCATTACTGACCCCCTGGGAATGGCAGAAGGAGGTAAAGTGTATGGCAATAGCGAAATTCCAACAAATTTATCTCAGGTATGGAATCATAATACCGGTTACCATGCTTTCCTTACCCATCGTTACAACTTGGGATTCTACCGTGAAAATCCAGACGCAAAGGATACGGTCAATACAGAAGTATTTGTTCCGGTAACAAGTTTCCTTCATACTGTAAATGTAGACATTAACCGTCGCAGATATATTTCATACGACGAGGAGCAGAACCAGAAATATTTTCAGAATAACTATTTGACAGACATCCAGCGTGATGAAACAGAACATCTTGCCGTAAAAAATACCATAGGTATATCTTTACGTGAGGGATTCAATAAATGGGCCAAGGCTGGACTGACAGCTTTCATGAGTCATGAGTACCGCCGTTTCACAATGACAGATACCCTTGCTCAAACTCCGGGACAACGTATTCCGACCGACTATGTTGAAAATACCGTATCGGTAGGAGGACAACTCATCAAGGAACAAGGAAAGACATTACACTATGACGTCATGGGAGAAATAGCCCTGGCTGGAGAAGATGCCGGACAGTTTCAAATAGAAGGAAAAGGTGATCTGAATTTCCGCCTGTTCAGGGATACTGTCAGACTGGAAGCGAATGCATACATCAAAAACCTGAATCCGACATTCTATTACAGACATTTCCATTCCAAGCATTACTGGTGGGATAATAATGACTTATCGAAAATCATGCGTACCCGTATTGAAGGGAAACTGAGTATCGACCATTGGAAAACCCAACTGAAAGCTGGAGTAGAAAACATTAAGAACTATACATATCTTGACAATACTTCTGTAAAATATACCGAAACAGCTTCGGATAAAGAAGTTGTAAGCTATAAAAATGATGTAGCCGTAAAACAGCATACGGGTAATATCCAGATATTCAGCGCCACATTGAATCAAGATTTCCAGTTGGGTATATTCCATCTTGACAATGAAGTTACTTATCAGAAATCGAGCAATCAGGATGTCTTGCCATTGCCCGACCTGGTATTATACCATAACTTCTATCTCAAATTCGGTCTGGCAAAGAAAGTGCTTCAGGTAGAATTGGGTACAGATGTCCGGTATTTCACTCAATACTACGCTCCCGACTATGCACCTGCTATCGGACAGTTCTATCTGCAAAATAAGGAAACCCGTTTCAAGCTAGGAGGTTATCCATTGTTGAACGCATATGTCAATATTCATTTGAAACGTACCCGTATTTTTATAGCCATGTATAATCTGATTCAAGGACAAGGAGAAAAGAGCTACTTCCTGGCTCCTCACCACCCTCTGAATCCCCGCTTGCTGAAATTCGGGTTATCATGGAACTTCTTCGATTAAGAACTACATCACTATGCTAAGAAAAGGAGTACGATATATCATCATAGCACTGGCTATAGCAGCAGGTATTATCATGCTGAATACACAAGAAGAAGAAAAACCGGCTTCTTCTCCCCGTGACTATGCCGAAATACTCAGTTCCGGACAGCTGCGTGCCGTAACCGAATATAATGCAGTAAGCTATCATGTCAGCAAAGATACATTACAAGGATTCGATTACGAACTATTGAATGCTTTTGCTTCTGAGAAAGGACTGAAACTGGAAATTACTCCTGAAATGAGTTTTGAAAAGCGTCTGCAAGGTATCATCAACGGTCAATACGACATACTGGCTACCGGAACAGTCGTAACGACCCAGCTAAAAGACTCATTGCTTTTTACACGGACTCTACTATTAAGCAAACAGGTTTTAGTACAACGAAAGAAAGAAGAAGGAAAAGACAGCTTATACATCCAGAGTCAGCTTGATCTGGCACATAAGCATCTTCATGTGATAAAAGGATCGCCGGCACTGCTGCGTATACATAATCTGATAGACGAAATAGCCGATACTATTTACATAAATGAAGTAGAACTATATGGACCGGAACAATTACTGGCTATGGTTTCGGGAGGAGATATCGATTATGCAGTATGCGATGAAAACATTGCCCGTGCATCTATCGATGATTTTCCAAATCTGGACATCAATACCGACATCAGCTTCACACAGTTTTATGCCTGGGGAGTAAGCAAACATTCTCCTGCCCTGCTGGATAGCCTGAACGTCTGGCTCAATGATTTTGTCCAGACACCAAAATATAAAAAGCTATACAATAAATATTTTAACTGATACATACACCGTACACTATGATACAACTGAATAACGTATGCTGGGGATTTATCGGTTGCGGTGAAGTAACCGAGAAAAAGAGTGGACCTGCCTTCAATATGATAGACGGTTCGAAAGTAGTAGCAGTAATGAGCCGTGACGAAGAAAAAGTAAAATCGTATGCACGCCGTCACAATATACCTCGATGGTATACAGATGCTCAGGAACTGATAGGCGACGAGGATGTCAATGCTATTTATATTGCCACTCCTCCTTCTTCACACGCTACATTTGCCATTATGGCGATGAAAGCCGGCAAGCCTGTTTATATAGAAAAGCCGATGGCCGCAAGTTATGAAGACTGCGCCCGCATCAACCGTATATCGCAAGAAACAGGTGTTCCTTGTTTTGTAGCTTACTACCGCAGATATCTGCCCTATTTCCAAAAGGTACGACAACTGGTTGAAGAGGGAGAAATAGGAAATGTAATCAATGTACAGATACGTTTCGCACAACCTCCGCGAGCACTCGATTACAACAGCACCAATCTTCCATGGCGTGTACAGCCCGACATCGCAGGAGGAGGATATTTTTACGATCTGGCACCCCATCAGTTGGACTTTCTTCAGGAAATGTTCGGATGTATACTCGAAGCAGAAGGTTATACAAGTAACCGTGGAGGGCTTTATCAGGCAGAAGATACTATCAGTGCCTGCTTTAAGTTTGCTTCCGGACTGCCTGGTTCAGGTTCATGGTGCTTCGTTGCTCACGAATCGGCAAAAGAAGACCGTATAGAAATTATAGGTGACAAGGGTATGATTTGCTTCTCTGTCTTTACCTATGATCCGATTGCCCTGCACACTGAACGCGGTCGTGAGGAAATACTCCCACAGAATCCGCCATATGTACAACTTCCGTTGATTCAGGCTGTGGTAGAACATTTACAAGGGAAAGCAATCTGTACATGCGACGGGGTGAGTGCAACTCCTACAAACTGGGTAATGGACCGTATTCTAAATAAACTCTGAAAAACTTTATTCATCGCGCCACTCAATACAGACGTCATGAAATTTTTCCGACATACCGGCATAATCCTACTGCTTTTCGGTCAGACGATACAGGCACAGACCGAAAAGCAGAATAAATTTATGCAACATTTGGAAAAGATTTTTACAGAAACAGATACCACCTACATCGCTCCCAACAAATATAACCTGACGTTTATGGTGGAACAAAGTTTCTGGCATGAACGTTACCGTCTGGGGACCCGAATAAACGAAGAAAGACAAAACATCAGTTTTGCACCTACTCCAACTCCTAAGATAGGAGCCTATTTCGGCTGGAGATGGATATTTTTAGGAATGTCATTCAGCATTCCCGATCTCATAGGCAAAAGCCAAAGCGGCAAATCGAAGAAAGAATATGTTTTCAACCTATACAGTTCACGAGTTGGAGCAGACTTTTATTACAGAAAAACAGGTAGCGACTTTCATATAAATTCCTATTCAGGATTCAATCTTCCGGAAGATTATGTAGGTCAGAAATTCGAAGGCTTCCAAAGCAAAATAGTCGGTCTTAATGCATACTGGATTTTCAACAACAAGAAATTTTCATATCCGGCAGCATACAGCCAGTCTACTAATCAGCGCCGCAGCTGTGGTTCGTTTATGGCTGGTTTTTCATACTCACACCATAGTATTTCTTTCAATCATACCAAACTACCGGCCGAGATGATTGAACAAATACAGTCGTCACTAAAATTCAACAGCCTGAAATATCGTGATTACAATTTAAGTTTCGGATACGGATATAACTGGGTATTTGCCAAGAACTGTCTGCTCAACGTTTCGCTAATGCCAGCTATCGCTTATAAAAAAGCTAAAATGAACGGAAAACCAACAGATATGGAAAACGACTGGTTTGAGTGGATAAACGATATTAATTTCGATCTGGTAACCCGCACAGGCATAACATGGAACAACAGCAAATATTATATCGGGGCCTCACTCGTATTAAATACGTATGACTATCGCAAATCTGATTTCTCGATGACAAACTCTTTCGGAAGCTTACGTATATATGCCGGATTTAATTTCTGGAAAAGAAAAGAATACAGACAGGAAAAGTAATAAAAAAACTTCACCCCAAGTAATATCATTACCCGAGGTGAAGCCGATAAACACACACAATTATAATCCTATCTTTTAGAAATGTACTCCTATAGTAAATAACAATTGATGACGCTCATTGTTCACTTTTGTCGGTGATAATAATAAATTTCCTGACTGGTCAAGACCTCCGTCAAACGCGTAAAAATCACCTTTATAGAAATCATATTTATAAGCAACATCTGCATAAACCAGACGACCTCTGTAACCTAATCCGACACTGACAGCCTGACGCGATTTCAAATTCAGATATTCGGCATCGGTACGGGTATTGTCGGTAACCGGAATATTCTTGAAGGCATCACCCGTAATAGGAGTAGAACGGAAATTATATCCGGCACGTACACTGAAGGCAGATGAAACTTTTGTTTCCATACCCACACGGAACGAGTGAACCCCTTTCAAGGTCTCCTTAATAGCTGACTGACCGTTCAGTTCCACACCTTCAGCATTCTGAAGTTTGGTTGCAGAATAGTTTTCAAACTCATATTCAGCGTCCAAAGCCATAATGCCTCCTACAATCGTACCGACACTAACATTGAAGCGCCACGGAGTAATCAGTCTGTAATCCCATACATATTGCCCGCCGCTCAGATAATCTCTCAAGTTTTCCGTATAGCTAACCGTAGAATTTTCTAATGCTAAATTAGTTACCAATACCGATGTATAACGGTCGGACATATTATATAATATAGGCGTATGTATAGCCAGCCCAAAACGGAACGGAGAATATTCGAACGGACGAATGATAGTACCGACTTTCAGATCAATTCCTGTACCTTCTGTTTTATACGTATTGTTTAAAGTGAAATTTGAATTTCCTTCCAAATTTTCTCCATACGAAGAGTAGCGCAAGTAATCAATATCATAAACGCCCAAGGTTGCACCAAAATAAAAGCGGTCGCGAACATTAAAGGAAACATTAAAATCGTACTCATTGACAGAGCCTGTTTCACGGCTGTAATATTCTCCATCTATACCATTCCATCCATAAATATCAGTAATATTTCCATCTTTATCTCCCTTTACATCTACCAGACCAGTACGTGCTCCCATAGCACCTAAATATGGAGTTCCTACATATTTCCTATCCATATATGGATTATCAGCATTCAGCAACCCATTAGAACCATAGAAGTCATCTTCACTCTGATAGAACAGTCCACCATTACCATCTTCAGCCCCATCTATCATATCAGCCATCTGCCAGGTAAGCGAATTTCCATTCAAACCGCCTTTCGAAGCGAACTGACGGTTAAAATTAACACGCTTATGATAATTGAATGCGAAATTCAGAAAACGCAAATCGGTCTTGTTGCCAATTTTCGTACTCCATACAAAACCAACCTGATCGAACGAAGCACGATTACGGCTTTCATCCATCACACTACCATTAAAGTCGCTATGCGATTTGTTGGCATTAAAGCCAAAACTCAACGCAACATCATTACTTCTGTAAAGTCCGATGCCGGCAGGGTTTGTTCCAATAGTAGACAAATCTGCCCCCAATGAACTCATAGCTCCTCCCATACCGACAAAGCGTGCCGTACCATTTACATCGTTTCCTAAGAAACGAAGTGCATCATATTGATTTTGTGCTGCTGCGGCCGAAGCTAATGCACCAGCCACAGTCAGAACCATTATTTTCTTTTTCATAATTCGAATGACCTTCTAATTTTTGTTTCTTTATCTTCTGCTTGAGCTACCACCTCTTGAGCTGGAACGTGAAGAACTTCCTCCCGTTGCTGAACCTCGGCTATAACTGCTGCTTCCTCTTGAGAAAGAGCTTCCTGAGCTACGAGGAGTGGAATAACTACTGCTGGAACGAGTATTCGAACGGTTATTGTTATAGTTCGAACTGCGTCGGGTACTGCTAGGACGGCTGTAGATAGATCCTGTACGGTCTACTGTACTACTAGGACGTACGTAGCTGCTTCCGTTTCCACGTGACGGACGAGTTATTGACGATGGACCGTTCTGCTGGAAACTTGATCCTCCACCTGAAGGACGAACAGAAGTAGACGAAGAACTTCCTGCTCCACTTCCCGGACGGACAACCCGACCTACACCACTTGAAGACCCTCTTCGTGAGCTAGTTGTAAATCTGCTGGTATTACCAAATCCTGACGTACTGCGTCTGGAAGAAGAATATCCTGTATATCTTGACGGGCGGTAGTCTGTATGTCCGACACGGTAGTTGCCTGCCCAGTACGGATAATGATGGTGATGATGCCAGGCAGGTCCCCAGTAACCACCCCAGTAACCGCCATAGTAACTTCCCCAATAGCCACCCCAGTAGCCACCATACCAGTAAGGAGAATACCAACTGCTATAATACCACGGAGAAGACCATCCCCAGCTGAATCCCCATCTCGGACCTGCAACGCCCCAATTCCAGCGCCAGTCCCACCACAACGGGTTCGTAGATGTCGGGAAAACATATGCATACAATCCGTCTTCATAAATATTCCAGTCCCATGAAGCATATCCCCCGTATACAACATCCCAATAAAGCGGGCTGCTTACAGGTATGGCATATCGCGGACTGCGGAAACGTATGATTCGCATGGCATATTCATAATCATCCTGCGAACCTTCGAAACCGTTAACCCACTCTCCACGCTCTCCATAAGGCTTCTCTTCGATATACAGTGTATCGTTCTGCATAGAAAAGGTATTATCGCGTGAAGTATAACGGCGATTGTATTCGTCAATGTCACGAGTCTTTCCTGTAACGTCTTTCACCACGATAGTCGACCCTGGAGCTGCATATACCGTCGTATTGTTTGAAGTCTGCTTCGGAACGGACTTAACCTCTGCCTTCTGTTCCGTTTTCTTTTCTTTTTTCGGAATAAAGTAAAGGTCGTCGTTGCTTTGAGCCATAGCCAGCCACGGCAAGCAAGCTATCAGCAGCGAAGCACATATTCTACTTTTCATACTTATATCATTTTATACGGTTTATTTCAATTACAAAAGTAAGAAGTAAATTCTTACAGGCAAGTAGAAATTCCCTATTTCAGTATAGGGTTTTCCCTATTTTCACTACCTTTGTGTAAACAAACGAATATCTCTATATATGAAATACTTTGAAGTCACTTTTACTGCACAGCCGTGCAATGAAATTGTAACCGATGTCCTGTCGGCACTGGCAGGCGAAATAGGTTTCGAGAGTTTTGTTGAGTGTGAAGGAGGCGTTCAGGCTTATGTACAGCAAAGCTTGTTCGATGAAAATGCCCTGAAAGAAACACTGGCAAACTTTCCTATACCCGACACCCAAATTACTTATACCATTACCGAACCGGAAGACAAAGACTGGAACGAGGAATGGGAAAAGAATTTTTTCCAGCCTATCGTGATAGAAGACCGCTGCGTGATACACAGCACCTTCCATCATGACTACCCACAGGCTGAATATGATATTGTAATCAATCCGCAAATGGCTTTCGGAACTGGACATCATGAAACAACAAGTTCTATTCTGGGCGAACTGCTGGATGCCGACCTGAAAGGCAAGTCAGTACTCGATATGGGATGCGGAACATCTATTCTGGCTATTCTGGCAAGCATGAGAGGAGCAGATCCGGTAACTGCTATTGATATAGACGACTGGTGTGTAAACAATTCACGCGATAATATTGCCCTGAACAATATTGCAAACATCACAGTAGAACTGGGTGATGCATCGCTTCTGAAAGGACGCAAGCCGTTCGACATCATCATAGCTAATATCAACCGTAATATTCTGCTGAATGATATGGCTGCCTATGCAGCATGCATGCACAAGGGTTCTGAACTTTATATGAGTGGATTCTACGTAGAAGACATTCCTGCTATCCGCGAAAAGGCTGAAAGTCTGGGAATGACTTTCGTTCACCATCGGGAAAAGAACCGCTGGGTGGCTGTAAAGTTTGTTATGTAACAATATAAAAAAACTTCAGCATCTTTTCGGGAAAAGATGCTGAAGTTTTTATTTTTTCTGTACAAAGATCAGGAAACTTCGTACAGATTTTTCGCCATAATTCATCGTCTTTTTTCAAAGGGAAAAGCTGCTTTATTCTTCTTTTTCTGCCTTCTTCAACTTTACCTCCGTAGTGGCCTGATAAGTACCATGGCTCCAGCCAGACCCTTCCTCTATTTTTTCAAGCTTCATATCTTTCAGTAAAATAGAATCCGACTTGAAAACCTTCTTTTCGTCATTGAAATAAACTTTCTGCTCATCTGGCTCGAAACCAGTTGTAACAAATTTCTCTGCGGCAAACGCCCCTTTATTGTCCGTGTAAATTGTATCCCCCGAACGATAATCATTATTATACGCTCTGCGTACGATAACCTGAATGTCTTCCAGCGGATTGCCTTCCTCGTCGGTTACTACTCCTTGCACCTGAAAACCAACCGTAGGTGTTCCATATTCCAATGGAATATCTTCTGGATCCTCATTACTGGTGCATGAAGCAAAGCCTAGCAAAGCAAGAAATCCAGCCCAGACTCGAGTACTAAAACAACTAACTTTCTTTCTCATAACTGTATGATTTTTTACATTAAGGATTGACGATTCTTTTCAAATGGCAGACCATTAACTCTCCTTGTCCATCACGCAAATGCATACCATTTCCACGACAATAGCGGAAATACTTGCATGTAGCACACTCTCCTTTCTTCATCCATGTGCGGTCGCGATAAGGCTGATAGTTATTCTCCCATACATCCATAAACTCATCTTTATAAATGTTTCCCTGATGGAAATCGGCACGAATGCTGGGGCAAGCGGATATAGAGCCATCGATAAGGACTGATCCCACTGTTATCCCTGCCTGACAGGAAAAGAAATGATCGCGTACATCACCTTCATAATTACCTAAAAATCCCTCACATCCATAACTAATGCGTATACGCCCTTCCTTACGAGTTTGCTTGATAAAATCCAGCATTCCACGAAATTCCTCGCCGGACAATTGAAGTTCGGCATCACTGGCTGCACGTCCTACAGGAAATACCGTAAACAACCTCCACTGTTTTAACCCTATGCCAATGAGAAACTCTTTCAATTCATTTAACTGCGCATAATTATGCTTATTGACACATGTTACCACATCGAACACAAATCCGGGAATAGCGGCCATCATACGAATGGCTCGAATAGCCTTGTCAAAGCTTTGCGGATGTCCGCGCATCCAGTTATGCTCATCGGCAAACCCGTCCAGACTGACTGTAGCAGTATGCATTCCGGCCTTCAGCAAAGCAGTAAAGCGTTCGGGAGTCATAGCCAGCCCATTTGTCACCATTCCCCACGGAAATCCTTTGTCGTGAATAGCTTTTCCACACTCTTCCAAATCTTCACGCATAAGAGGCTCTCCACCCGTGATTACCACAAAAACATGATGCGGATCGGTATGCAAAGCTATATTATCCAAAACCCGAAGAAAATCTTCTTTAGGCATATCGGCATAACCGGATATTTTCTTGCAATCGCTGCCACAGTGACGGCAATGCAAGTTACAGCGTAAAGTACATTCCCAGAATAATTGTTTCAGAGGATGCTGTTCGACCAATGTATTCGTTATCTTACGGGCTATCTCTAACCCCAGCCTGCGACGAAGAGACAGATTTGTATTCATAGTTTTCGGATTTATCACAAAAATAGCTCTTTTTATAACCTATTGGCGGAATTAAATTATAAAAGATTTATGTTTAAAAAGTTGTGCATATTGTTGATATTTAGTAAATTAAAGGTGACCAAACTTTTAATAGACAAATATCGTATGCACAACTTATATGCAATATTCGCAAAATTACTGAACATATGCAAGCAAATTGCCGGCAATTTAGTCAATGAATCTGGGAATGTGCCAAGACGAGGAGTCGTCCCTAAATTCTCAGACCTTGAAGTAGTGGCTTTGAACATGGCATCAGAGGCTGCCCCGTATTGACAGTGAGTCTCTGTTGTTTGCAAAGCTACAGGAATATAGGGTTGAAATACCCAACCTTATTTCCCGCCGACAATACAATGACAGGCGTAAAACAACTTCCTCCCTATGTAATGCAATCCGAGAAAGAATGGTTTCTGAAATGGATGGTGGTGAAGACTGTTTCTGTATTGATTCGAAGCCGATAGAAGTATGTCGTATTGCCCGTTCCAAACGTTGCAGTATGGGAAAGAAGGATTTTAGTAAAGCACCCGGGGTAGGCTACTGCGCATCACAAAGCATGTATTATTATGGGTATAAACTCCATGCAGTCTGTGGGTTAAGTGGTGTCATCCATTCCTTTGACCTCACTAAGGCAAGTGTGCATGACATTCATTACCTGAAGGATGTGAAAGTGGATTATAGTAATTGTACAGTCATAGGGGACAGAGGATATATAAGTGCCCAAGTGCAATTGGATCTGTTTGAAACTGCCAATATCAGATTGGAGGTACCATACAGATGTAATCAAAAAGAATGGAAGCCAACATTCCCAGCTTTTGCCAAAGCGAGAAAAAGAATTGAAACCATATTCTCGCAATTGTGTGACCAGTTTATGATTATAAGGAATTATGCGAAAGATACAGATGGATTGTTTGCCCGGATTATCGGGAAGATTAGCGCACTTACAATCCTCCAATATATTAACTACAAAAATGAAAAGCCTATTGGCAGAGTTAAATATGCGCTATTTTAATTCCGCCAACAGGTTTTTTATAATAAAAAAAGCAAGACAGAAGGAAATATACCCTAAGTAATACAGATAGTATATCCTTTATAGGGAAATTCCCTATTCATTATAGGAATTTGCCTGCATATTTATAGGATTTTCTATTCGTCTATCATTCATTTTATTGTCTATTTTTGTAACACCAACCAAAAAGAATAATGGATATGAAGAACTTTATGAAAGTCGTCATTATGGCAATCGTGCTACTGACTACAACCAGCTGCGGAGTTTTAGATACCTCCTTACAGCGTTCCCGCCTGGCAGAAAGCCTACATACAGGTATGACAAAACGTGAAGTCGTTGACCTACTGGGAAATCCCGAGTTCAAACGTTCCTACAATGGAATAGAGCAATGGGAATTTCATAAGATACACTTCAGCGGAGCAGTAACAACCATTCTGCTCGATTTTCAACACGATAAAGTCATTTCATTCAATTCATACGCAGGAGCTACCCCCTCTCCTGCCTACCCGCCTATAGCTATCTGTCCGCCTGCTCCTGTTGAAGAAAGACCTTCGCTGGCTTATCCGACAGACGATCAGGCATGGTTTCAGGAATTGTATCAGAAGGTAAAAGACAAGCCTTTCAAAGACGAACGTCTGAAAATACTCAGAGAAGCCGCACGCCAGTCAGACTTTACCTGTGATGAAATCGTACAGTTGATGAAAATATTCAACTTCGACGATGAAAGACTGGAAGCATTGGTCATTCTGGAACCAACCATTATCGACCGGGAAAATACCGACCGGATTGTTGATTCAATGACTTTTATATCGGGAGAGGAAAAAGCAAAAAACATACTGAACAAGAAGCATCACAGCGGTCGGATATATAGTGACGGTGAAATCAATGTATTATATGAAAAGGTAAAGGATGCTTTCTCATTCGATCAGCTAAAGATACTGCAAACAGGCATGAATGGCAGAAATATTACATGCAAGCAATGTGTCAAACTGCTTTCTATATGTGATTTCGACAATGAACGGATAAAATTCCTGCAAGTCATGGCGCCTCACATATACGACTGCCACAACCGTCAGCTAATCATTGATACAATGAGTTTCGCCTCAGGAAAAGATGAAGCACGCCAATTGATAGAACGATATTGCAAATAACTTTCATTCAAACAAAAAAGCATTTCCCATCCACACAAAGGAAGAGGAAATGCTTTTTCCGTTTTTTATGTAAAAATCACAATCAGTCTTTTGCCTGATGAACAGTAAGCTGTGGGAACGGGAATCCGATACCTTCCTTATTGAATGTATCGTACACGATTTTATTCATGTCAAAATATACATCCCAGTAATCAGCTGTCTTAGCCCACGCACGGACCTTAATATCCACACTGCTTGCCGAAAGAGCTCCCAAAGCAATCATCGGAGCCGGATCCTTCAATATACGAGGATCTGCATCGATAATACGCTGCAATACGGCTTTTACCTTTTCGAAATCTTCACCATATTCTACTCCGAATACCCATTCAGCACGACGTGTTTCCTGTTTGCTGTAATTTGTAATGGCATTGCTGCTCAATGCACCATTCGGAACATAGATGACTTTATTATCTACAGTTGTCAGAATAGTATGGAATATCTGAATTTCGCGTACAGTACCATTCGCATTCTGGCCTTCAATATAGTCGCCTACCTTAAAAGGTTTGAATACCAGAATAATCAATCCTCCTGCAAAGTTGGAGAGATTTCCAGACAAAGCCATACCAATAGCAACACCGGCAGAAGCCAGCAAGGCTGCAAAGCTGGTAGTTTCTACTCCCAGACGGCTAACAATAGCAAAAGCCAATATCAGATTCAGCAATATGCTGACAAGGCTTCTCAAAAAAGTCTGCACACTGATTTCAAGCTTTCTCTTTTCCAGAATACGTGCAAGCAAACGTCCGACTTGCTTAATGATAAAGCGGCCGACAATATAAATAATGATTGCTCCTAACAGGTCTTTTCCTACCTCAATACCCCAGTCAAGCAACTTCGACAGCAGCTGTTCTACATCTACTCCCTTAGAACCTGCACTCAGGAAAGTTGCATTCAATAAAGATGATAATAACATAGTTGTTTTATTTTAAATTGATTAATATTTATTCTTCCAATACCCCTTTGCCCTGACGAATTATTTCGGGCACATCTTCACAACAATTTATAACGGTAGAAGGTTCAACGCCTCCTATGCCTCCGTCTATCACTAAATCAACTTCCGAACCAAATTTCTCGTCTATAAGCTCCGGATCGGTGACATATTCGACATCTTCATCCGGATTCAAGGGTAAAGTAGTGGTAAGAATAGGTGCATCAAGTAAATGACATATTTCACGAATAATATTATTGTCCGGCACACGAATTCCCACTTCCTTCCGGTTACGGAATATCTTAGGCAACCGGCTGTCTGCATTAAGGACAAATGTAAACGGTCCGGGCAGATTTCGCTTCATCAACTTAAAGGTAGCATTGCTTACACGGGCATATTCGCTGATATTGCTCAAGTCGCAGCAAATAATAGAGAGGTTGTTTTTACGCGGATCGATATTCTTCAACTTGCAGATTCGTTCGATCGGCCGTTCTTTCAGGGCATGACAACCCATAGCATACATGGTATCGGTGGGATAAATGATTATCCCACCGTCATTCAATATATCCACAATGTGCTGCAACACATCGGGATCATTATTCTTGGAATATAATTTCTGTATCATAATCACAAATATAGCACTTTTTAAAATGCAATGACTTTTTTATCTGTGATTATTCATTTCAGGCTTTTAAAAATACAACTGGTTACCAGCAATGATGTACCAGAGGACGGATATGCTTATCGTATACTTGGCGTACCACCTCCATTTCTTCATGTGAAAAAGGAGGCAAAGAAGAAGCTTTGACATTTTCCATTATCTGAGCAGGAGAACTTGCTCCCGGAATGACAGTACTGACTTCGGGATACATCAGAATATATCTTAAAGCACGAGCTGCAAGATTATCTGTATGCAACAGCTGTTTCAGCTCGCGTGCAGCCTTCACGCCTGTCATATAGTCTACTCCTGAAAAAGTTTCCCCCTTATCGAAAAGCTCTCCGTTTCTGTTGTAACAGCGGTGATCAGCTTTTCCAAATGTTGTTTCTTCTGAGTATTTTCCTGTCAGCAGTCCACTAGCCAAAGGTACACGGACTATGATTCCGACATTTTGTTTACTTGCTTTCGGAAACAATTCTTCTGCCGGCTTCAAACGAAACATATTAAAAATAACTTCAATGGCAGATATGTCATAATTCAATGCTTCCAGTGCTTCGTCTACCTTTTCTACACTGACACCATAATGACAGATTTTGCCCTGCCGTTTCAATTTATCAAGAACATAAAAAATCTCCGGATTCCGGTATACTTCAGTAGGCGGACAGTGAAGCAAAACCAGATCAAGGCTATCAACGTCCATATTCTTGAGTGAAGCATCCACAAATTTCACGATGTTTTCTTCATTATATCCCGCTGAAACATGCGGATTGAGCTTTCTACCACATTTGGTTACTACAAACACTTTATCTTTCTTGCCTTTCAGAAACTTTCCGACAGTATGTTCACTCATTCCATCCTGATAAATATCAGCCGTATCAATCAGATTTACCCCTTGTTCGTATGCAGCCTGCAATGTATTCATAGCTACCTGCTCATCGAAAGGATCTCCCCATTTAGAACCAAGTTGCCAGGTTCCTAAAGATACCTCACTCGCTTTAAATCCAGTTTTTCCAAAAACTCTATAATTCATACTATAATTTTTTATATAACTACTACGGCTCTAACACGTGCCTCTTTTTACAGCAAAAGTAAAGGATATTATCAGCCGTTGCAATACACGATAAAATAATCGGATACCAACAACTTTATCCATATATTGATTATCAAGCAAATAAAAAGAACTATCTTTGCAAGTAAACTAAAAATAACATGCATGTATAAAAGAAAAACACCTCTTGATCTTTCTTGCGGAATCCGCATTACAATGGAAATTATCGGTTCAAAATGGAAGCCTTGCCTGATAGATGCACTGAGAGAAACTCCCAAACGTCCCAGCCAGCTTCACCGTGAAATACCAGAGGCCATCTCTCGCGTGCTAGATCAGAATCTGAGAGAGCTCGAAGCACACGGCATCATAGAAAAGAAAATATATGCAGAACTACCTCCCCACAGCGAATACGCACTGACAGAATTAGGCAAAAGTGTATTGCCTTTGATAGACATACTGGATGAATGGGGAGAAAACCACCGATATATCTTCGAAAAATAAATAAAAAAGAACCGTATCATAGCTCATCAAATAGAGCCTGATACAGTTCTTTTATGTTTGTATACTAGAGTATATAAGTTTACTATATACTTATTTTAGCTTTAACGCTTCTCTTTTTCTACCAGCACAATCAACGGTCAGCTTTCAAACGGTCTGCCATAGCTTTTGCCAGTTCCTTAGCCTGACGGCAAGTATCTTCCTTCATACTCTGCTTCATTTCTACCGGATTGCCAACAACCTCGAATTTAAGCTTTTCTGTATATTCACCGATTTTCTTGACTGCGGCACTAGCCCATGTAAACGAACCGAAATATCCCATTACGCGATTCTTCATCTCGCGGGCAGCCACCTTGCTCAACAAAGCTTCCATTTCGGGATATAAGTTCATGTTGTAAGTAGTACATCCTGCAATCAGACCTTTATATTTAAAGATATCTGCCAAGATAAATGAATGATGAGTTTTCGAAACATTGTGCATTACAATATTCTTGATACCCTGGGCACTTAATTCTTCAGCTATGGTTTCTGCAAGTTCTTCTGTATTGCCATACATTGTACCGTAAACAATAACCACACCTTCTTCACCTTCGTAGCGGCTCATTTTATCATACATATCGATAACCTGAGGAATCTTTTCTTCCCATACAGGACCGTGAGTAGAACAGATCATCTTGATAGGCAGTCCACTACATTTCTGCAAAGCTTTCTGTACCGGATTTCCAAACTTTCCTACAATATTGGAATAATAACGACGCATTTCATTCCAATAAATATCTGTATTGATATTCTTATCGATACATCCTCCATTCAGTGCTCCGAAGCATCCGAAAGCATCACCAGAGAATAAGATACCTTCTGTTTCATCGAAAGTCACCATTGTTTCAGGCCAGTGTACCATCGGAACCAGATAGAAACGTAAATTATGATGTCCTAATTTCAGGAAATCACCGTCACCTACAACATAACGGTCACCACCTACTCCATAATAACCTTCTACCATATCGAAAGTTTTCTTGTTTCCAACCAATACGATATCAGGATAATACTGCTTAATCAGTGCAATAGAGCCAGAATGGTCGGGTTCCATATGATTAATAATCAAATAATTGATTTTGCGGTCACCGATAACAGCGCGAATTTTCTTCAAATAAACTTCGAAAAATGCTACATCAACAGTATCTACCAGCGCTACCATTTCATCGTCGGCAATCAGATATGAGTTATAAGACACACCATAAGGCAGCGGCCAAAGATTTTCGAACAACGCTTTTGAGCGGTCGTTCACACCTACGTAATGTACTTTTCCTTTAATTTCCATTTTTGTTATCCGAATTAATTATACTATATTTTTTACTACAATGCTTTCCTTGCCATGCATCACGTTCTTCCATCCGGCGCTTCAGTCTGGTTGTAAACTCATGGTTTTTCAGTCCCCAGTCAGGAGCTATCAGCAATTCTTTGGGCGACTGCGAAACAAATCGCTCCAAAACCAAATCCGGCCGAAGGTGTTCTATATAGTCGATAGCCAAATCAATATATTCATCGACCGTATATAAATGAAAATCCTCCGGATGTTGTGCGAATTCATGGGCCATACGCGTACCCTTTATCAGCTGCAGCTGATGCATTTTCAGCGTTGTCAGTGGCAACTGAGATAAGGCCTCAGCCTGACGGATCAACTTTTCAGAATCTTCCCCAGGCAAACCCAATATCACATGTCCACCTGTCAAGATCCCTCTTCCGGCCGTACGACGTACAGCATCTTCCGTACATGCAAATGTATGTCCCCGGTTTATCCGTGCCAGTGTATGATCATCAGTGCTTTCTATGCCATATTCAACCAGCAGGAAAGTCTGGCGGTTCAGTTCTTCCAGATAGTCCAACAACGAATCGGGCATACAATCCGGACGCGTACCGATGACCAGCCCCACAACGTTTTCTACATCCAAAGCCTCTTCATACATTCGCTTCAGCTGTTCTAATTCTCCGTAAGTATTTGTATACGCCTGAAAATAGGCAAGATATTTCATCTGAGGATATTTGCGGGCAAAGAACAGCTTGCCTTCTTCCAACTGTGTGGTTACCGTTTTCTCTGTACGGCAATATTCCGGATTAAACGTCTGATTGTTACAATATGTACACCCTCCATACCCTTTTGAGCCATCACGGTTAGGACAAGTAAAACCCGCATTAACCGAAAGTTTCTGTACCTTGAACGGAAACTGCTTCGTTAAAAAACCGGTAAAGTCATTATATCGTAACTGTTTATCCATCTGCATACAATTTGCGGAAGCAAAGATAATCGTTTTTTTGAGAACAAACAAAAAATGTTCCCCAGCACATACCAGTTACTGAGGAACATTTCAAGAAAAATAACCTTACAGAGGTTAATTCGCCTTATATAAATCATCTAAAAATACATCCAAATATGCACCTCTCATATTTGTCTTATAGAAGCGTCCTTCTTTATCAAGAATCAGACACATCGGAATAGCCTGGATATTATATTCTTTGGCACCTGCTCCATAAATACCTCCTTCTATCCGTCCCTGTGTCCAGCTCATATTTTCTTCTTTCATGGCTTTCTGCCATTCAGACTCCTTCTCATCAAGTGAAATGCTTACAATAGCAAAATCCTTGTACTTATCATGTATTTTACGCAAATGAGGTATTTCTCCGCGACAAGGTCCACACCAGCTTGCCCAAAACTCCAGCATGACATATTCGTTTTCCGGAATCATAGAAGAAAGTTTTACAGTCTTTCCGTTACGGTCTAAAACATCGATATCTTTATACTTCTGTCCTACAGCCAACGGACGTGCCGCTGATGCAGCAGTTGTAAAATGTTCCAGCTCGGCAGTTCCTGCCCAATGTTTCTCAAACAAAGCCTGCATCTGGTCAATCTCCTTAACATCAGGTAAGAATTCCATACCCGAAAGATAATACATTGCCTGATCCATCGCTACCGGAGAGTCTGCATGTTTCTTGATAAAGTCAAGCTGATACTGTAACAGCTTATCCTTCCATTTCATTTCTTCACGAGCTATTTCCATACCAACGGCACTCACATCCTTTCCTTCCGACTCCGGTACCAAGTATTCATCTGCATAACGTTCCATCAAAGTATTCAAAGTATCAGAATATACCTGAATCTCCTTATTCATCGTAACAAATAAATCGTGAACTGACGAACCGGTAATCTCTGGAGATTTACTCTCACGCTCGGAAGCATAATAAACTCCTGGCAATGTAGCTACATCTCCCTTATAAGTAATGTCTGAGTTCTCCAGATAAAGCATTGTACGAAACATCTTATTATGATAATCCGGCTCTTCGCCCGGCTTGTTTAAGTCGATTATTACATAATAAAGTCCCGGACGCTCTACTTTTCCTGAAAAAGTAAAACTGCCATTCTGCACCACAGTGCTATCTACCACAACCGGATCCGACAAGTATACCGAACGTTCCAGATAAGCTTTTCCTGAAGCTGCATCACCTGTTAATGTACCTTCGATGGTATACCCATCCGTTTTACTCTGACATGAAGCCAACAAACCAGCTACCATGCCCAACAAAAAAATTTTCTTCATAACTATTATTCTTCATTTAAGGATTTTGAACTAATAAATCATTTCCAGCAATAGCTGAACGAGGAATAGGGAGAGCCAGTCTGGTCCATGAATTAACATATCCCAATGCAACCCAATCAGTTCCGTCCAGTTTGTTATAACGTATCATGTCGAACCAATCTTCAAAATTTTCACCGAACAGCTCCAGATATTTCTGATAAAAGACTGTCATCAGCATATCTTTGTCGGCTACATTATCAACAAAGTCCGCAGCAAATCCTGCACGATCGGTTATCGGACGCAATGCTTCACGAGCAGCAGTAAAATCAGGAGCCGGTTTACGTATCGCAGCCTCAGCCTTCACCAAGTACATCTCCGACAGGCGAAGCATATATAAAGAGTTTCCCGGAACTTTATCCACATTATCATTCATCTGATACTTATTCATACGATACGATGAAATCATATTCTCTGCATCAAAAGCCCAGGCATAACGTTTATCTTCCGGATATAGAGCTGCTATTTTTCTCAAGGTGTTTCCTGCTCCGGCACTCCAGTCGTAACGGTATCCAGCTACAGTCTGCTGATTGTTCATCGTATATGGATAAAACAATAAATCCGTACTTTGGAAGCTGCTAAAAATATCACCATATACAGGCTCAAGCATAATACCCTCATCAGCCCCTTTTGTTATAACCTCATCGGCCAGTTTATATGCCTCATCAAAATTACCCATAGACAATAAGACCTTTGCCTTCAAAGCCTTTGCCGACAGATAATTTCCATAATACATGGCTACTGTTCCCAAAGAAGAATGTTTTACCGGTAACACTTCAGCCTCTTTAAGATCATCAAGAATAGATGTGTAACACTGGCGGACAGTCGCTCTCGCTTTCGGGGTATTGTCACGCACAGGAGCGTCATGAAGCACGATACCATACTGAGAGTCCATGTTACAAAATTCACCATACAAACGTAGCAGCATAAAGTTTGCCATCGCCCGGTTGAACTTCGCTTCTCTCTGATAATTCAGATTTTCTTCTTCAGAACGTCCTTTTATATCCTTATCCAAAGCCGCCAGCACCGAATTTGCCTGATTGATTATGTAATACAAGAAGATATAAGTTTCTTCCACAATTACATTGTCATCCTGTATATCTCCAGTCAAAAAGCTTCTGGCACCACTTACACTCGAGCTTTGCATAACTCCGGTACGCAAAAACAATGCATTGTAAATAGAACTTTTCGCTCTCCAGCCTTCATAGATACCATTTACTGCTATTTCGGCCGAACGGGCATCGGTTATGACAGTTTCATCATCCAACACATTTTCGGGATGGATATCATCAATAGGTCCCAGCAGGCTGCACGAAGCCATTGTCAGAGAAAACATGCCTGCCACTAAACAAGATTTTATATTCAGTTTCATAAATAGTCTTTTTTTTAGAATTGTAACTTAACTCCCAGTGAGAAGGAACGGCTCAACGGATAAGGGTCGTTGTTAGTTCCCATACTTGTAATGCCAGTAGCAACAGTTTCCGGATCAAGTCCAGGCCATTGAGTAATCGTAAATAAATTGGTAGCCGTCACAAAGAGTGAAGCATTACTTAAATACAATTTATTTATCCATGCCTTAGGCAATGAATACGACAGCGTAATATTCTTCATTCTCAAATAAGATGTATCAAAAACAAAACGGTCGTTCGCCATATAATTATAACTCATTGTACCTGCAACCAGACGTGCATACTTAGCATTCGTACGTTCCGGTGTCCAGGTGTTTCCGTAAAGCTCTCTGCCAACGCTTTGTCCCAAAACGCCGCTGATTTCCTCTCCTAAGTTACTATATACAGCTTCTCCTCCACAAGAGAACTGCATAAGGAAAGACAAAGAAAGATTCTTATAAGTAAACGTATTGGTCCATCCTCCGAAGAATTTAGGTTCAGGAGTTGCTATGACTTGACGGTCGTCGGATGTAATCGTACCATTTCCGTCAGTGTCTTTCATCAGAAAATCTCCAACACCGATACCAGACTGATACTCAGCAAAACCTTTTTCTACAGCCTTTGCATTCAGTTCATTCACTTCATCCATATTTTGAACAATATGGTCAACTATATAACCTTTCACTGTTCCTGCCGGTTTTCCCACAATAAAAGCATCCTGCATGTACGAATTGATCTGTGCATTGTTCAGCGACTCTATACGGTTACGGTTTACCGAAATATTCAAATCCGTATTCCAGGCAAAATCCTTACCACGAACAGGATAACCACCTAGCGAAACTTCCACTCCACGGTTTGACATATCGATTATATTATCGTAATAATTCGACATTCCGGATTCCAGTATATGAGGAGCAGGAGCCAGTGCACCATCGGTATAACGATAATATGCATCCAAACTTCCGTACAAGCGGTCGCCAAAGAAAGAGAAATCCAGACCAAAATTCACTTCATTTGTCTTTTCCCAATGGATACCACGGTTAGGAAGTAAATCCTGCAACTTGACAGACGAACTTTCTCCATACTGGCTGGATGTATAGAACTGGCGGAATGAAAAATCGGAAACATTCGTAGATCCGGTCTGTCCCCAGCTTAAACGCATCTTCAGGTTATCTATCCAGGATGCCTTTTCCATAAAAGCTTCACGGTTTATTACCCATCCGGTAGAAACTGCCGGAAAGACTCCCCACTGGTTTCCCGGACCGAATTTAGATGAAGCATCGGCACGCATACTCACTTCCAGCAGATAACGTGAGTCGTAATCGTACGACAGACGTCCATATACAGAGTTCAAACCACTCTTTGCAACGTAGTCGGAATACATCAATACAGACTGTGCTGAACCCACATTATCCAAATTATCATCATTCGGGAAGCCCTGATACATATTTGTTCCACCAGTACTGCGTGAACGGTCGGCTCCATATCCAGCCATTGCACCAAATAAGTGTTTGCCTGTATGATAGTTATAATCTAAACGGAAATTTATCGATGTACTGGCATACTTCGAGTTGTTTGTGGTAAGCTGAGCATAATAAGGACTTCCTACCCAAATTTCCTGCAAATAACTGGGCGAAAAATAACTATTGTCATAATTATAAGAAGCCAGCGTAAAATCGGAATGGAACTTCAGGTTACGCAGCAGCTCTATGTCGACATAAACATTTCCCATAAACTGGTCGCTTTCATATTTTGCTTTACGGTTCAGCAAAGCAACCGGATTCGGGCCACTTACATACCCTGACGGCATAAAATACAACGATCCTTTATCCAGTCGGGTATAATCACCATTCTCATCATAGACGGGCAAATCCGGACGAACCAGCCACGGATGTGTATCAGGAGCCATGATACTTTCCTGACTAGGACTAGTACGCTTTGAGTAAGAATAGCCAAGCAAAGCTCCCATACGTATGCGTTTGGTTATGTCGGTATTGACAGACAAACGTCCGCTATAAGTTTCAAGATTGTCATTTTTGTATAAACCTTCCTGATCGATGGCATTGAAAGCAAACGAATAATCTGTTTTTTCAGATCCGCCACGAACAGAAACATTATACTGATTGGTTATTGCATTTTTATTTCTTGTTTCATCTTCCCAATTAATATTTTCCTTACCAAATGCGCTTTCGTTCAGTCCCAGGAATTTAGTATACATCAACGTATTCCAGTCGACTTCAAAATTACCGTAAGCCATCAAGATTGTCGGATCGTACATCATGCTATACTGCGTAGTCATGGTAAAATTCGCCATATCATAATTGTACGCATCCATCGTGTTACGCAAAATTTCTTCCTGCAACGAACGGAATTCCTGATTGTTCAACGGTTCAAAGACCTTTACCGGATTTGCAATGCTCAATGTATATCCGGCTTCCACAGTAGCCTTCTCTCCTTTCCGTCCATTCTTGGTAGTCACTATAATTACACCATTTGCTCCACGCGAACCATAAATAGCCGTAGCCGAAGCATCCTTCAGTATATCAATGCTTTCAATGTCATTCGGTGCAATATTCATAAGTGGATTCAGTGCATTACTGTCGACAAACATCGGCACACCGTCTATTACATAAAGCGGAGCGTTATTTGCCGTAAGCGAGGTAGAAATCGGATAAGGGGAAGTAATACCACGTACATTGACCGTCATCGTCTCACCGGGTTCACCGCTGTTTTGTGTCACCAGCACACCTTTTATCGTTCCGCCAAGCATATCTTGAACTGTAGATGATGTTTCCGACAGTTTATTCAAATCGTCTTTCTTGACAGACGAAATAGAACTTGTCAGGCTTTTACGGTTCTTGCTTCCGTAACCGATGACAACCACATCGTCGAGCACCTGATTATCTGATTTCAAAACAACATTTAGAACTCAACCGATTTCAAGCCTATAAACGAAAATCGCAACACAGCTCTATTTCTCGGCAATGCAAGAGAATAAGCTCCGTCCATATCGGTTACAGTTCCTTCCGTAGTACCTACAACTACTACCGAAGCCCAGGTACAGGAAGTTCGCTTTCATCGGTAACCGTTCCCTTCACAACATTTTTCTGCTGATTTGCCTGTCGCACTTCCACACTTTTGACTGTAGAACTTACTGTGGCAAAAACTGATTCCGCATGCAAGACTCCCACGCTCAGTACAGCTAAAAGATTCATCCACTTACGACCATTCATATTTTTAAATATTTAAGATATTATCCGAAAAAAGGAATTAGTTTTTGTGTTATATGCAAATATAAAATAACTTTAACACATAAACAATTCTTATTCTGAATATTTTTCACATATATATAGAAAAGTTTGTTTTGCTGACATTTTGTAATCTGTTTTACTTCGGATACCCATCATGGCTTTCAGAGAAGAATTACAGCATCAAATTACCTTATCACGCTCGTGACTATAGCTTATCACGTTCGTGACGAGATATTCACACGTACGTGACAAGAGCTCACCACGTACGTGACGAGGTATATTTTCATATTTATAAGTTCTTCATTATTTTTGTATCCGAAAACATTAGTGTCCACTAAAAAATCATAGAAGTTCTTTGAAATTATTGAAATTCAATTTGTTATAGGAGATTTTTGGGAGAACGGATTTGAATTTACTTTTGTGGTAATTTTCAGACCGTTATGCATAAAGACCCATATATTTTTGCCCAATTAGTTAAGTTCCTTGACCGAAGTAAATTCAATCGTATCGTTACAAAGTATGAAGGCGATAAGTATATCAAGAGCTATACCTGTTGGAATCAGCTGCTTACGATGATGTTCGGTCAGCTATCCAATCGAGATAGTCTTAGAGATTTGATTGTGGCTATGGAAGCTCATGCTGGAAAACTTTACCATCTCGGAATCGGGAAGTCTGTAACTCGGAGCAATCTTAGTAAGGCTAATGAGCAACGTAACTACCGCATCTTCGAAGAGTACGCAACATTCATGATTGCCGAGGCCCGCAAGCGTAGAATCAATAAAATATTCGAACTTGACGGTCATGTTTATGCATTTGACTCTACAACGATTGATCTGTGCCTGTCAGTGTTTGAATGGGCTAAATTTCGCAAACATAAAGGCGGAATAAAGTTGCATACGCTCTACGATATTGAAGCGGAAGTACCTGCATTTGTGCATATTACACCTGCCAATATTCACGATTCAAAGGCTATGCCTGAGATTCCATATGAATCAGGAGCGCATTATATATTCGACCGAGGGTATAACGATTTCAGCAACCTTAATACAATAAATCGTATAGGTGCTTTCTTCCTTGTACGAGCCAAAACAAATGTACGGATCAAGCCTAAAACCTGGAAACGAAGATTGCCAGAAGGTGTAGTATCGGATGTAATCGGATGCTTTACGGTTTATAAAAGTTCTAAGGATTACCCTGAGGAACTTAGAAAACTCATCATTGAAAATCCTGAAGACGGTACACGATACATCTTCCTGACAAATAATCTTGACGCATCTGCAGAGTTTATATCATCGCTTTATAGAAACAGATGGAGTGTTGAACTGTTCTTCAAATGGATAAAACACCACCTCAGGATTAAGAAGTTCTGGGGAACATCGGAAAACGCTGTACGCATACAAATCTATTGTGCGATAATCACTTACTGCTTAGTAGCAATAGTCCAACACGATATGAAATTAGAACGTAGCGTCTATGAAATTCTCCAAATACTCGGAATCTCTCTGACCGACAAAACACATCTCAGTGACTTGTTTGACAAATCGAATTTCAAAAATGTCAAAGACCGATATGATTCAAGTGAACCGAATTTATTTAATTTTTAACCTTGTCCATTTTTAGTGGACAGTAGTGATCCGAAAAATAGAAAAACAAATGGCAGGAATTTATCTTCATATCCCTTTTTGCAAACGTCGCTGTATATACTGTGACTTTTATTCTACTACCCAAAATGAAAAAAAATCCAGTTATATCAACGCTTTGTGCCGTGAACTGGAAGAAAGAAAAAACTATCTGGAAGGTGAAAAAATAGAAACAATCTATCTGGGTGGAGGAACTCCATCGCAACTGGAATATAAAGATTTTGAGCTTATTTTTCAGACACTCGGCCGACTCTACGATATTCAGCCGAATGCAGAAATAACCATTGAGGCAAATCCTGATGACCTGACAAGTTCCTACGTCAGTATGCTACGTGAGTTTCCGTTCAACCGACTGAGTATGGGTATCCAAACTTTTCAAGAAGATATTTTACGCCTGCTACATAGGAGGCATACTGCACAACAAGCTATTGATGCTTTCGAACGGTGCAGAAAAGCTGGATTTAAGAATATCAGTATCGACCTCATGTATGGACTGCCGGGAGAAAGCATGCAAACCTGGGAATCAGATCTGAATCAGGCTATCCGTATGAAACCGGAACACATATCGGCTTATCACCTGATTTATGAAGAAGGAACTGCACTTTGGAAATTGCGTGAACAGCATCGGATGGAAGAGGCTGATGAAGAACTGAGCGTATCCTTATTCACACTACTCATTCATAAACTGAAAGAAAAAGGATACCAACATTACGAAATATCCAATTTTTGTCTGCCGGGAATGTACTCACGACATAATTCAAGTTACTGGACCGGAAAGAAGTATTTAGGATGTGGTCCCTCTGCACACTCATACAATGGCGTATCAAGACAATGGAATATATCCTCTTTAGACGAATATATCACCAATATAAACGAGGGAGAGCCTTATTCTGAAATAGAAGAGCTGAATTTATATACACGCTATAACGATTTTGTAATTACTACCATACGTACGATGTGGGGGATGAATCTCGACATGCTGAAAAAAACATTTGGCAGCAAGCTGTACGATTATTGCCTCCGTATGGCCTACCCGCATTTACAGCAAGGTACTCTGGAACAGCCTGAAGGAGTTTTGAAACTCACAGAAAAAGGCATTTTTATTTCCGACGGCATCATGAGCGACATGCTATGGGTAGACTGATACGGAGGGGAAGTTATATTGAGAAAAACACTTTATTTAATCAATCATTGTACTCCTCAATGCAAAAATTATTGATAGTAAAGCTGAGGGAATCATAATTGGCACGATAGGCTACAACACGTACAGTCATTCCATCATTGGCAGTAAGTATATATTCGTTCTTATCATTGTTCATCCGGTACCACATACCGTTCTGACCATATAAGAAACGGATTACATTTAACCGTGAAGTATAATCCCAACTGATTTTATATTTTGCCGTTTCTCCTTTATGAAAGGAAAACGTACAGGTATGTTCATCATAATGTACATCATCCAACTCTGTTATTTCTTCTTTATAAAAATTCAGGATAGCTGCCTGCCCCAGTGAGTCGTATTCAAGCTGCACATAATTGCTTACGTCACATTTATAAGTAAAAGGTTCTCCTAAGTGCAGCTTAGGTATGGGAGTATATGCTCCTATCTCTTCTTTATTACAAGACGATACAACCAACAAAGCAAAACCGCAGCCTGCTGTCAGCAAATATTTTTTCATGATTTCTGTATTGTTTTTAATATAAGAATCCCACCCTATTCCTCACGAACGAGGTGGGAAAATAAAAAATATGAATATGTTGCGAAAAAAACTCAATTATCGGAGCCTCCTCCCAAAGCATGGTAAAGGCTGATTACACTCTGAATCTCAGAGTTTCTGTCGGAAACCAACGTCAAACGCGAAGACAGAAGCGACTGCTGTGCAGTAAGTACCTCCAGATAATTCGTTGTGCCATGTTCCATCAACAAACGAGTATCATGTACAGCAACCGACAGATATTCTACCTGCTGACCATCCAGCACTACTTTTTTCCGGGCATTTTGCCACTGATTCAATGCATTGTTTACTTCACCTCCCGCATCAAGTAATGACTGCTGAAACTGTAGCAATGCTTCTTCACGCTGAGCTTTGGATATTTTCAGATTGGCTATATTTTTACCTCGATTGAAAATAGGCTGAACCAGCGAACCTACAGCCTGTAAAAGCCATGTTCCGGGATTGGTTATTGTCGCTCCGGCATTATTTGTCCATCCGGCCGAACCACTTAAGGTTATGCTTGGATAAAAATCGGATCGGGCCTGATTAACTCCATAAAAAGCCTGCTTCAGTTCAGCTTCTGCCTGCATAACATCAGGACGACGTGACAATAGCTCCAAAGGAACTCCTACAGAAAGCTCCTGAGGAAATACCTGACAATCCAGTGAGCTGCGCTCGATATGGGCAGGCTGCCATGCCAAAAGAGAACAAAGGGAGTTCTCCATTTCGACAATTTGCTGTTTCAGGTCGAGTAACGACGCTTCTGCACCAAGCCGGGAGGCTTCTGCCTGACTGACTGCCGCACGGTCTGCCTGCCCGGATTTCATCAGAACCCGCAAACTATGAATATATTCCTTCCAGTTTTCTATCGTTTCGGTGGTAATATTAATCTGCTCATCGAGCATTAATAAGGTATAATAGCTTTCGGCAACAGTAGCTATCAGCTGCGTCTGAACAGCCTGCTGATAAGCCTGACTTTGTTCCAGTACAGCCAGTTCACTGCGTTTCGCATTGGTCAACTTACCAAACAAGTCAATTTCCCAACTAGCCGAAGCTCCGAGTGTATAAGTCTTGCTGGTCTGCCCGTCCTTCACCTTGCTGAGTGAACCTTCCGGATTCAGTTGCACCGAAGGCAAATATGCCAGTTTTGCCGCAGTCAGAGAAGCTTGTGCTTCCTGTACTTTCAGTCTGGCTACATTCAAATCAGTATTAGCATCAAGCGCACGAGTTATAAGCTTCTGCAACAACGTATCCGTAAATAATTCGTGCCACTTCAAATCAGCAATAGAAGAACAAGTATCTGTTTCTACCGGCATTTCCCCGAAAAGATTATCTGTCTTTACTTCCGGACGCCGATATTTGTTATAGATGCCACAGCCGCTAAACAATAGAACGGCTGCTATAGACATCAATATATAATTAGCTTTTTTCTGCATATTTCATTAATTCTAAAAAATGACTAGTCCTGAATTACCTCTCTTCATCGTCGTCTTCTATCCTGCGCTTTGGCATCACCCGTTCTTCAATTACCTGAAAAACCATAAACAATACCGGCACAACAAAGAGCAAAGCCAATGTACCGACCAGCATACCTCCCACTGCACCAACTCCTAATGAACGGTTTCCGTTAGCACCGGCTCCTGATGCAACAATCAGAGGGAATAAGCCTATAATCATAGTCAGGGCAGTCATCAGGATAGGACGCAGACGAACACCAGCTGCCGAAATTGCTGCCTGTGCGATAGACATTCCTTGTCTGCGGCGTGAAGAAGCATATTCAGTAAGCAAAATAGCAGTCTTTGAAAGCAAACCAATAAGCATGATCAAACCAGTCTGCATATAAATATTATTCTCCAGTCCGAAACATTTCGCAAACAAGAAACTTCCCATCAGACCAAAAGGTACAGACAATATGACTGCCATAGGAATAAACATACTTTCGTATAAGGCACACAAAATCAGATAAACAAACAAAATACAGATGACAAAAATGATAACCGTATTGCTTGAGCTTTGTGTTTCCTCGCGTGTAATACCACTAAATTCATAGCCATACCCAGTAGGAAGTGTCTGAGCGGCAACTTCCGCTATTGCATTGATGGCATCGCCCGTACTATATCCTTCTGCCGGCATACCATTGACCGGAATAGAGGTATACATATTGAAACGTGTAAGAGTTTCAGCTCCATAAACTTTTGTCAAGGTTAAAAACTGTCCTACAGGAGCCATCTCGCCACTGCTTGTACGAACAAACATATTGTTCAATGACTCTTTGTCAAGCCGGTAATTTTTATCAGCCTGTATCATTACACGATAAAGTTTCGAGAAACGGTTCAGGTTTGAGGAATAATTACCTCCGATAAAACCTGAAAGCACTCCCAACACATCGGAAACAGTAATACCTGCACGTTTACATTTAGCCGCATCTACCTCAACCATATATTGAGGAAATTTGGTATCGAAAGTTGTATAGGCCATAGAAATTTCAGGGCGCTGGTTCAGAGCTGCAATAAAATCCTGACAATATTTCTGCAACGAGTTTACGTCACCTCCGGCACGGTCTTGTACATAAAGTTCAAAACCACTTCCCATACCATATCCCGTAATAGTAGGCTGTGCAAATGCAAATAATTTAGCCGATTTTATATCTGCCGTACGTGCATAAATCTGAGCAAGAACTGCATTTATATTATCTTCCGGTCTGGTACGCTCATCCCAATGCTTCAGCTTGATAATAAGCATACCTCCCGAAGCAGCTTGTCCTCCCATCATACTATATCCGCTCACATTACTGTAAAGCTTTATTTGAGGAATTTCACGAATACGTTCATCTATCTGCTCCATAGCCTTTTTCGTCTGGGCAAGGCTACTTCCCGGAGGTGTGGTCACATTCACGAATACAGTTCCCATATCCTCATCGGGTACAAGTCCTGTCTTGGTTGTACGAAGAAAGAATACCAGCAATACACAAGCTGCTGCCAGAGCAATCCATGCCAGCCATCTGCGATGCAAGAAAAAGGAAACTCCATTTTTATATTTCAATACCAACCTATTAAAAGATGCTTCGAAAGCCTGATGGAACCGGCTCGAAAAACTGAGTTTTTCACCTGTTGTTTCATCCATATGAGGCGTCATGATTAAAGCACATAAAGCCGGGCTCAAAGTCAGAGCATTAATAGCAGAAATACCTACAGCAACCGCCATGGTAAGTCCGAACTGGGTGTAGAAGACTCCACTGGTTCCTCCCATAAAAGAGGTAGGAATAAACACAGCCATAAACACCAAAGAAGTGGTGACAATAGCTGCCGATATGCCATCCATGGCTGCAATAGTAGCTTTATACGGAGAACGGTAGCCTTCATCGAATTTTGCCTGGACCGCTTCCACCACAACTATAGCATCATCGACCACCGTACCGATAACAAGTACCAGCGCAAAAAGGGTAAGCAAGTTCAAACTGAAACCGACTACATAGAGAAACGCAAATGTACCTATCAGTGAAACGATAATAGATATAGAAGGTATAATGGTGGAACGTACACTTTGCAGGAAAAAATATACCACAAGGATAACCAAGATAATGGCTTCCACCAGTGTTTTTACGACTTCGTGTATAGAAGCGTCAAGGAAGTCTTTCGTACTCATCAGGTCGGTAAGTACCAGACCTTTCGGCAAATCCTTCGAAATCTCTTCAACCAGTTTGTCCACCTCTTTCACAATCTCGTTGGCATTAGATCCTGCCGTTTGTGAAATCATACAAGTAGCTCCAGGATGTCCGGCTATCTGGCTATTATAGCTATACGTCTGCGCACCAAGTTCAATCCGGGCTATATCTTTCAGACGAAGAACTTCTCCCGATGGAAGTGCCTTGATAACCATATTGCCGAACTCTTCTTCCGTTTCATAACGCCCACGATACTTCAGTGTATACTGAAACGTGTTCTCAGAATCTTCACCCAATGTACCCGTAGCTGCTTCTATATTCTGCTCATCAAGCAAAGCTGTCACATCACTGGGAACCAAACCGTATTGCGCCATAACCTGCGGATTCATCCAGATACGCATAGCATAGTCGCCACCCATCACATTGACATTTCCTACACCTGTGATACGCGACAAGCGAGGCTCAACATTTATCTTGAAATAGTTATTTACAAAATTCTGGTCATAACTGTCATCTTCGCTATAAAGAGCCAGAATCTTTACCATACTGTTCTGGCGTTTCTCTACCGTAACACCAATTTTGGTAACTTCGGCAGGCAACACTCCTTCTGCTTCCGACACACGGTTTTTCGTATTAATGGTTGCCATATCCGGATCGGTTCCCTGCGAAAAGTAAACCGTAATGGAAGCCGAACCGTTATTGGTAGCAGTAGAAGTCATGTATGTCATGTTCTCCACACCATTTATAGCCTCTTCCAAAGGAGCAATCACACTTTTCTGCACAGTTTCAGCATTGGCTCCGGTGTAAGTTGCCGAAACCGTAATAGTAGGCGGAGCAATATCCGGATATTGTTCCATCGGCAAATTGGTAAGCCCGATAATTCCCAGCATCAGTATGAGTACAGAAATCACACATGACAGGATGGGACGATCAATAAATGTTTTCAGTTTCATAATAGTCCTCCTTCCATTATTGTCTGCCTACCGGAGAAGTAGCAACCTGTGTATTTTCCTGAATCAGTCCGGCTCCTTCTGCAACAATTGTTTCCCCCTGCTGCAAACCGTCTTCTACAATATATTCCTTTCCGTTATTCAAAGGGAATACGGTAACCTGTGCCGATTCAGCCTTGCCCTCACTATTTACTTTATATACATAAACTCTGTCTTGTATTTCGAATGTTGCTTCCTGAGGAATGACAAAAACATTTTTCTTGACATAAGGGAAGATGATGGTCGCCGTACTTCCATTACGCAACATTCTTTCCGGATTCGGAAATACTGCACGTAAAGTAATTGCTCCGGTTTCTGTATCGGTAGTCCCACTGATAGCATCAATCTTTCCTTTATGAGCATACATACCTCCATCACTTAAACGCAACTCCACTTCCGGCATTTCCTCAAGTGCCTTATCCATTGTGCCATATTGTCGAGCCAGTGATAAAATCTGCTGTTCAGTCATAGAGAAATAAACATATATCTCCTCATCGTCTGATACAGTCAGCAACGGAGTCGTAATGGAAGAATTGACTAATGCTCCCACACGATATGATGACATACTTGCCACTCCATCAACGGGACTTTTTATGACAGTGTACGAAAGATTATTTCTCGCGTTGATTTCTTCAGCCTTAGCCTGTGCCAGTGTAGCCTCAGCTTCCAGCAAAGAATTCTGGGCTGTCTGTCGATCGAAATCGGAAACGACATGTTCCCTGAACAATTCTTCTTTGCTTTCTGCCGTAAGGCGAGCTGTAGCAACAGCAGCTTCTGCACTTTTCACATTCGCTAAAGCTGTCTGTAAAGCCGACTGATAAGGAACCTGATCAATAATAAATAAGGTTTGCCCTTTAGTAACCTTAGCACCTTCGTTTACACAAATGTCTGTAATGGTTCCACTTACTTGTGGACGAATTTCTACACTCTGCCTTCCATTGATTACGGCTGTATAAGAGCTAGTCAATGTCCGGTCTGTTTTTTCTACTGTTATCAGCTTGTATTCGCTTCCTCCCTGCTGGCCTGCCGGTTGGCTGCATGCTGTAAAAAGCAATGCCAAAGAGAAAGAGGCGAAACTCATCGGTAAAAACAATCTATTCATTTTGCCTTTCTTTTTTAGTTAAAATCCGGCGTAAAGTTAAAAGGCTGTATCAGTAAAATATTTGTCCCAAACCGAAAGATACTTGCCCAAAACCGACGTTTAGGAATTTTTCTGTTTACAAAACATAAAACACTTAAAAGCCCTTTTTACGATTGAAATATATCCGTATTTTTATCGCGCTCAAAAACGTTCACAAAATGAAAAAATGTATTATTTCGCAATGGATAAACAATGAAGCTATATTAAAAAAGCAGGTAGAAGAACTGGCTGCAAACGATAAAATGGCAATTCTGAAACTAAAAGGAGAAAATGTATTGTGCTCCAATCAGCTGGAAGAATCGCATCCTGCCTTTCTTTTTCTAGCGAAAGGAAAACTAAGTTTTAAAGTTAATGGAGATTATATAGAAATTCATGCTCCTGCACATATAGATTTCATACTTATTCATCCGTGGAGTAATATGAAAACCAGCAAAGACTTTGAAGGATACTTTATCATGACGGAACAAAGCTTTTTCGTCAAGATATCGGAAAGCATACGCTCTAAATTTGTAGGACTTATTTATCAATACGCACACAGACCTTTTGTTTCTCTTAATGAACAAGCTGTACAAAGAGTACATCTTTTTATAGACATGCTGACCAATATCATCACGCAGCCTGAATATCATTTCCGCTATGAAGCTATGGAAAATATGTTGCGTATGTTTCAGCTGGAAGTATGGAATACGGTATTCAGTCTATATAAGAATGAAACTACTGATGAGCAGCATTTATGGAGTGACATTCTTTCACATTTTCTACATCTGGTACGTACAAACTGCCGGTTTCACCATGACGTGAAGTGGTATGCCAATCAATTGTGTGTCTCGTCTGACGCACTTTCTGCAAAGGCCAGAAGAATGTACGAAAAATCAGCCAGCCAGATTATAGATGAATATTTATTAATAGAAGCCAAAGCCTATCTGCAAAATCCGGCTCATTCGATACAGAATGTGGCAGAGCTACTTTCTTTCTCTGACCAGGCCGCTTTCTGTAAATTCTTCAAAAGATGCTGTGGCATATCTCCCAGTGAATTTAAAAAAGGAAAACAATAAAAAACCGCTATCAATGTTTGACACACTGATAGCGGAGGACTTATAAGCAGAAATAATATTCCAGAATTATTTCAAACGAGCCAATGTTTCTTTAATACGACGCATAGCTTCTACGATATTTTCATCAGAAGTAGCATAGCTCATACGAATACATTCAGGAGCACCGAATGAAGTACCACCTACACATGCTACATGACCTACTTCCAACAGATACATTGCCAAGTCGTCAGCATTATTGATAACACGGTCACCGTCTTTCTTTCCAAAGAATGAATCACATTTCGGGAATAAATAGAAAGCACCTTGAGGGAAGTTTACTTCGAATCCAGGAATTTCTTTTGCCAGTTTCACAATGAGGTCACGACGACGTTCGAAAGCTTTACGCATTTCTTCTACCGGAGCCTGTGTTCCAGTATAAGCAGCTTCAGCAGCTTTTTGTGAAACAGAGCAAGGTCCTGAAGTATATTGTCCCTGCAATTTATTCACACCTTTTACAATCCATTCTGGTCCGGCAATGAAACCAATACGCCATCCCGTCATAGCATAAGCTTTAGACACACCGTTTACAATAACTACACGGTCTTTAATTTCTGCAAACTGAGCAATGCTCTGATGTTTGCCGATGTAGTTAATGTGCTCATAAATTTCGTCAGCAATAACGATAACACGTTCGTGTTTAGCCAGCACTTCTGCCAATCCTTTCAGCTCTTCCTGTGAATATACAGAACCAGTCGGGTTAGAAGGAGAACAAAGTATCAGCGCACGAGTTTTAGGAGTAATAGCAGCCTCAAGCTGTGCCGGAGTAATTTTAAAATCTTGATCAATACCAGCACGTACAATAACAGGAGTTCCTTCGGCAAGCTTCACCATTTCCGGATAGCTAACCCAATAAGGAGCAGGCACGATAACTTCATCACCTTTATTGATTAAAGCCATGATTGTGTTGCAAACAGATTGTTTTGCACCGTTTGCACAACTAATCTGAGCAGCAGTATATTCCAAACCGTTCTCATTTTTCAGTTTAGCAACGATAGCATTACGCAAAGCTGGATATCCGGCTACAGGAGAGTAACGTGAATAGTTTTCATCGATTGCTTGCTTTGCAGCTTCTTTTATATGGTCGGGAGTATTGAAATCGGGTTCACCGACACTTAAATTAATAACATCAACACCTTGTGCTTTAAGTTCACTACTTTTTTGTGACATAGCCAATGTCGCCGAAGGTGACAAGCTATTCAAACGATCTGATAGTTGATTCATTGCCTTTGTTTTATTTAGTTCAAAATTTTATGCAAAATAAGTCGTTTTCTTTCAAATAAAAAAGAATTTATCTTACTTTCTGTCACCGAGCAAGCGCAACAGGTACAAAAACAAGTTGATAAAATCGAGGTATAAAGTCATCGCTCCCATTAAAGCAATCTTTTGTGTTGTCTCATTTACCTCTATATCATCTGCAGTAAGCAACTGTTTGATCTTTTGTGAATCGTAAGCAGTCAGCCCGACAAAAAGTAATACTCCTATACAGGAAATAATCAGGTCCATCATCGAGTTATGCAGAAACATATTTACTACCGAAGCAATAATGATACCTATTACTCCCATGATACACAAACTTCCGATACGAGTAAGATCTTTCTTCGTAACATATCCGAAAAGAGCCATCACCCCAAATGTGCCTGCAGTAACAAAGAAGGTAGTGGCAATGGAACTCATGGTATAAATCAAGAATATAAATGCCAATGTCACACCATTCAATATAGAGTAAACGATAAACAGGACAGTAGCAGTAGTAAAAGACATCTTATTAATTCGGGCAGACAAATACCATACTAGTCCTAATTCTGCTATAATCAGTCCCCAGAAAGCCATAGAGTTCTGCATAATTACAGACAAAAGTGTATACGATTTGGCTACATACATAGATACGAATCCTGTAATAACCAAAGCAAGAGTCATCCATGTGTACACACTACGCATTAAAGCAGACTGCACAGCCTTAGAGGCATAAGTCTTTACTAAATTATTTGTTTCCATAATAATAAAAATTACTTGTTAAAATGTAAGGTATGACCCATACGGTCTTTTTTAGTATGGAGATAACGCTCGTTGTATTGATTTGGAGTTATCTCGATTGGTACATTTTCTACAATTTCCAATCCATAAGCTTCAAGTCCTACACGTTTTACCGGATTATTGGTAAGTAAACGCATTTTATGAATACCTACTTCACGCAAGATTTGAGCACCAACTCCGTAATCGCGTTCATCAGCCTGATGGCCCAGACAAATATTAGCGTCTACAGTATCCATGCCTTCTTCCTGTAGCTTGTATGCTTTCATCTTTTCCATCAAACCGATACCTCTACCCTCTTGGATAAGATAGATAACAGCTCCTTTTCCTTCCTGGTCAATCATCTGCATAGCCTTATGAAGCTGGTCGCCACAATCACAACGCAATGAACCGAAAATATCACCGGTTGCACATGAAGAATGAACACGTACCAATACAGGTTCATCAGGAGTGAACTGTCCTTTAATCAAAGCAACATGTTCCAATCCATTACTTTTCTGACGGAACGGTATAAGACGGAAATGTCCAAACTCTGTAGGCATATCTACTTCTACACCTTTTTCTACCAATGACTCCTGTTTTAAGCGGTAAGCAATCAGATCGGCTATAGAAATAAGTTTAAAGCCATATTCGTCTGCCATTTTGCGAAGTTCCGGAAGACGGGCCATTGTACCATCTTCATTCATTACTTCCATCAAAGCACCTGCTGGATATAATCCGGCAAGTTTTGCCATATCAATACATGCTTCAGTATGTCCGGCACGACGTAATACTCCTTTATCTTGTGCATACAACGGATTAATGTGTCCAGGACGTCCAAATGTTTCTGGTGTAGAAGCAGGATCGGCAAGAGCACGAATGGTAGCAGCACGATCGACAGCCGAAACTCCTGTGCTACAACCTTCCAGTTTATCGACTGTAACGGTAAACGGTGTTCCTAAAACAGAAGTATTATTCGAAACCTGATGTGGCAAATCCAATTCCTTACAACGCGAAATAGTAATAGGTGCACAAAGTACTCCTCTGGCATGCTTCAGCATGAAATTAACTTTTTCCGGAGTAATCAACTCTGCAGCAATAATCAAATCACCTTCATTTTCACGATCTTCGTCATCAACGACAATAACGAACTCACCCTTACGGAAATCTTCTATCGCTTCTTCAATGGTATCTAATTTAATTTTATTCATAATGCTATTTTTGTAAATATAATTGTTGTTTTTCTATTTGCTCTATTATACTTTGGTTGGTTTTTATAATCACTCTCAAGTCCTTTTCCAGACGAAGCCTGTATCGCCAGATATTCAGATAAAGCAATAATCCGGCTGGTACAATAATACCAAACAGCAAATTCAGCCATCGGTTATCGAACAAGCTCTTATGTGCTTTAACCGACAAGAAAGGATAATTGTTCATCAGATTCAGCAAAACAGCATCTTTAGTATTTGAAAGCTCTTCAATAAGCGCTTCCATTTTTTTACTAATTTCAGCTATTGCATCATCATGCTTGTTATTAGTAAAAATCTGAATGTAATTAGGCATTCCTTTCAATCGATGAGTTTCCAGATATGCCTGACAGTCTTTACTTATCTCATCCAATATTTCAATATCCTTTGCATACTCAGGCGTATGAATAATAACCTCTTTCTTAAACATATGTCTAGACTGACGTATGCCTAACAACTTTCTGAAGAAAGCTGCATAAACGTCTAAGTTAAACACAACAGAGTCTTTATTTGACTTATAGGTAAAAAATGCTCCCAAGGGGGCTAAGACTATTGTACTCATCCAAGTACCTAAAACGATATTCATTTCCCCACTCTTTGCAACACGGGTTGCTCCAGAGTCGATAATATAATAGATGACAAAGATCAATACAGAAATAACAACCGGCATTCCAAGCCCTCCTTTTCGGATAATAGCTCCCAAAGGGGCTCCGATAAAGAAGAATATGATACATGCCAAAGATAAAGTTATCTTTTTATGCCAGTCTGAACGGTGAGAGCGAATGTTATTGTCTGTATCTTTGGTAAGGAAACTCTTCATATCCCAATCTGTAGACAACGACTTCACCCGATTCTCTGTTGTTGTCAGCACCTTTAACTTTTCCTGTGAAGTCATCGAATTGTAAATACTATCTGTATTGATAACAGCAATATTCTCGGTTTTTATTTTTACAGAATCTGCCGGAGTCAGAACAGCTCCCCGGTAGGTGGTAGACATAATATCGCTATACATCGAACGCCCTACACTGTCGGCATGCGTTGTAAGTGAGTCTATAGCAACAGATATTTCGTGCATATTCTTAATATCCGAACGACGGTCAAGAAAACTTCCGTCCACCATATTAAACTCCGAACTAAACTGAATCAATGTATGCTTTTCCTTGAAAGTTTCCCGTCGATAAGGTACGTTACGAGAAATAACAGACTGTGACTTCAGATTTTCAAACTGCTCACCATTATACAGATGCAGGAACAGATGTTGTTTGTCTGCTGTCAACTCCAGTTTTCCTTCTGCTGCCCAAATGATATGGGCATTTTCAAAACCATCTGAAAAATTATAAATCAAAATATCTTTCAGCAGACCAGTCTTACGATCTTTATGCTTTACATAAATATTATATCCATCGATATCACTATAGAAAACACCTTCCGGAATATCAACTTCCGGTGATTTTTGTTTCATGGAAACCAACAATGTCCATAATTGCTTTTGAGCACGTGGACCGATAATATTCTGGAAGAAAAAAGACATTCCCCCCAAAAACACACAAAACAATACAACCGGACGGATTATACGTAATAAGGGAATACCCGCAGCTTTCATTGAAAGCAATTCATAACGTTCTCCAAAGTTACCAAAAGTCATCAATGCAGCTAACAGGATAGCAAGAGGAAGAGACAAAGGTATAAGGGTTAATCCTGAATAAAAGAAAAACTGTGCAAGTACATTAATCTCCAATCCCTTCCCCACCAACTCATCTACATATCTCCATAAAAACTGCATCATGAAGATAAATAAACAGATGAAAAAAGTTCCCGCAAAGAGCAACAAAAAGCTCTTTAATACAAATATATCAAGTTTTTTTATGCGTAGCATTCCTTATATTATCATTATCAGCGCACAAAAGTAGCATAAAAAACGGAGAGGTAATGATGTTTTTACATTATTTTTGGAATTATACCCCACATATCCTTCTTAAAATTTCTATTTGAGAATTCCACAGGTTTCTGGTATCTTCTTCTTCACCCGGAACTGCAAAATCGGTAACTTCCAGGAGATGATCTTTAGTAAGTTCATTATAATGAATTTTCAGCTCAAAATATGTTTTGGGATCATCATCTATCCAATGAAAACGAATGAAGGATTCTGTACGCTGATTAAGAATTTCAGCATTACGTGTTTCTGTTTTTCCCCATTTGAAGGTATAAGTCTTATTTATTTTTGAAACATTATCAGCAAACCATCTCTGCAAACCAGAAGGAGTACTGATAGCCCCCCATAAAATACTTCCTGAAGCTGGATTGAGTGGATACTCAATACGTATTTTCTTTTTCATAGATTCCATACTATTGTTTTATTAAGGTATTAAAGATTACGGAGGCAAAATAAACTATTTTTTTCATATACTAGATAATGAAAGATATTTTTTTGCCAAATGACTCGAAAAAATCTTTACAGGCTAAAGAAATATACATAAAATCCCCAAAAAACGCTCAAGCATCTTGCACAATTCAAAAACTTAACTTACCTTTGCACCCGCAAACGAAAAACAAATGGCGGGATAGCTCAGCTGGTTAGAGCGCATGATTCATAATCATGAGGTCCCCGGTTCAATCCCGGGTCCCGCTACTCAAAAAATCGATTGCGAAATGGCGGGATAGCTCAGCTGGTTAGAGCGCATGATTCATAATCATGAGGTCCCCGGTTCAATCCCGGGTCCCGCTACTCAAAAAAATCAATTGCAAATGGCGGGATAGCTCAGCTGGTTAGAGCGCATGATTCATAATCATGAGGTCCCCGGTTCAATCCCGGGTCCCGCTACAAAGCTTAAAAGCGCAGATATAAGGCATTTGGGAGGCTTCCACTCCTGGGTGTCTTTTTTATTTTTATATAGATAATCTTATTCTTCTTGACAAAATAAAAGTGTGACACGAAAATTCGCATCACACTTTTTCCTTCGCTTTTATTTCGCTAAACTATATACGATATCCATAATCTGTTTTCCTAATTCATCAGCAGCTTCCATTGTCGCAGCCTCTGAATAGACACGAATAATCGGTTCTGTATTACTCTTACGTAAATGAACCCATTTATCCGGGAAATCAATCTTTACACCGTCTATATCATTTATCTCCTCTGCTTTATAGAGATCTTTCACTTTTGCCAATATTGCATCAACATCAGTTTGCGGTGTAAGATCAATACGGTTCTTAGCAATATAATAATTGGGATAAGAAGCACGCAACTCAGAAACCTTTTTGCCTTCATGCGCCAAATGACTTAAGAAAAGAGCAATTCCAACCAGTGCATCACGTCCATAATGTGATTCTGGATAAATCACCCCACCATTTCCTTCACCACCGATTACAGCATTTGTTTCTTTCATCTTCGTAACTACATTCACTTCACCCACTGCAGCTGCATTATATTGCATACCATATTTACGGGTTACATCACGCAAAGCACGTGTAGAACTCAAATTAGAAACCGTATTTCCTGGCGTATGCTTCAAAACATAATCGGCAACAGTTACCAATGTATATTCTTCACCATACATCGTTCCATCTTCACAGATCATAGCAAGACGGTCTACATCCGGATCGACAACAAATGCCACATCTGCCTTTCCGCCCTTCATCAGATTCATTATATCTCCCAAATTCTTCTCAAGCGGCTCTGGGTTATGCTGGAAATTTCCCGTAGGTTCACAATATAACTTTTCTACATGCTGTACTCCTAAACGATGAAGCAATTCTGGAAGAATAATACCACCTACAGAATTAACACAATCTATTGCTACGCGGAAATTCGCACGTCGTATAGCTTCTACATCAACTAATTTCAAAGCTAATACACTTTCAATATGCTTCTCATTATATGTATTATCTTCTACATAAGAGCCAATATGATCAATATCAGCATATTCAAAAGCCTCCGCTTCTGCAATACGAAGCACCTCTTCACCTTCTGCCGCATTTAAGAATTCTCCATGCTCATTTAACAGTTTCAATGCATTCCACTGTTTGGGATTATGACTTGCAGTAAGAATAATACCTCCACATGCACCAGCCATTGTAACAGCCAGTTCTGTAGTAGGAGTTGAAGCCAGACCGATGTTCACTACATCGAAACCCATTCCCATCAATGTACCACAAACTACATTCTTTACCATCTCGCCAGAAATACGGGCATCACGTCCTACAACAATCTTGTTGCTGCCAACCGTCGATGTACGACGAATCAGCGTGGCATAAGCCGAAGTAAACTTTACGATATCCAGCGGATTTAATCCTTCTCCCGCTTTTCCTCCGATAGTACCCCGGATGCCAGATATAGATTTAATCAGTGTCATTATTTACCTAAATTATAAGTTATCTCGTAATAGCAAGGATATACATACTGCGATGCCTTACTGGTTCCTTGTCCGTGTGGAACAATCAGACGTACACGCGCCACTTTTTCAGAAGAAGTAGTACGACCCGGCTTCAAATATTTTAAAGGAACAAGCCAACCAGAAGGTACTGATGTTGTACCATAAATACTCGCCATACTATATTCTCTTGAAGTCTGGAATGCTGCAGAATAAGAACTAGAACTAATTGTTAATTTATATTCTTCTGGAAACAGTTCCAAAGTCGAATTGCCTGTATTTCCCATGTTCCATAAAAGAGTATCCCCAACACTAAATTCTAATTCATCACGCGACTGAACAGCCACTTCCACGAAGCGAGAAAGAATCTCATGTGACCCTTCCTTTAAGACTTCACCATTTTCACCATTAGGACCTTTGCACATGATATTCATGTAAACGCCACTCTCCTCGAACAGCACAAACTGATTTTCATTTGTGACCGTATCCTGGTTGTAAAAATCTCTCTCGCTGATGATCTGATAATTATGACTCAGAATCCATGCGTGAATCGCATCGGCTTCATCTTCTTTCATTTCAGCATAAGTCTTGCCATTATCACAACTTTGCAAGCAACTACATACTACTATACTTATCAATAATATGTAAACTCCTCTCATCATTTTATATCAAATAAATTATTTTACAAAAGCCAGTTCTATATTTAAAATAAAATTATAGACTTCGAATATAAAGCTATCTCTTAACATTAAAAAAATTTTATTTCAAATTAAAAGAACTTATTTTATCATTCCAATTCTTTTTAAAATAAGGGCCAAATGGCTTGACATCTTTCAATTTTCCATGTTCTATATATGGATGATCAGAATTAACCACATATGTCAAGCTAAATTGCTGAAAATCAGTATCAGAATAAAATGTTAATCTACAACTTGGAGTACCTTTATCCCATATAGAACCTGATTTATAAGAACTAGTAAATTTAAAGGCCGAAATTTTATCATTCATATTAATATCCCATAAAGATGATTTTTCAAACGGAAGATTTTCGGCTGTTGAACTATAAGTATAATTTCTTCCCTTAAAACCTGTATCTTCATATATCGTGACACTCGCATCTTTAAGAAAATTAACACTACTACGTGATAAAGCTCCTTCTAATTTTGTTCTAACAGATAAACTATCATTCAATTCTTTCTCCGAATCAAAATACTCATAGCCTCCATTATTTAAAACTAAAACAGCTACCTCAGGAGCAGATTTATAATATTCCATCAAATTTGCAACTTCTTTATTTTTAAAAAGACAACTAGAATCTTGTAAAACTACATATTCACTAGAATATGATTTCCCATGATAAAAAAAAGTATAAACACCCTTTTCCAAATAAGAAGCTACTTCATTATGTTCTTCAACAAGACTTTCATTTGTACAAGCAGTCAAAATATATAAAAGAACAACACTTAAAACATTCCTTGAAATTTTCTTTAAAATTTTCATATTCACAAAATTTAATTATTAATTATACTTTTATCTCCATATATCATTTCTCGATAAAGAACTAGATTTTCCAAAGCACAAATATAGGCAAAAATAAAATAATCAAGAAATACAGAAGTAATGTTTCCTGTATAGACAAGAAACATTACTTCATCAAGGATGCGATATATGCCTTCATCTTTGGCATAGCACGTCTTGTTTCCTGATACAATGTATATTGTGCCAATGTACGTACATAATTATGTTCGGCGTATTTTATCTGATAATAGGTATCACCGTTGATATAATCGGCCAGAAAACGTACCGCCTGCATGTACGGGAACAAGGTTACGGCATAAGGTAACAACTCTATTTCAACAGGTGTCAGAAAACTTCTGGCTGATTCAATATATCCTTTGGCAAAAGCCTGAAAAATATCGAATCTGAAATGTATTTTGTTTAAATCCGGCTCATCCTCAGGAGCTGTATTAGCTGCAGAACGCAAAAAATCACCAAAATCGGAAAATACGAAACTTGGCATAACTGTATCCAAATCGATTACGCATAATACCTCCCCTTTATCATCAAACAACATATTGCTTACTTTCGTATCACAATGGCAAATACGTTTTGGTAATTTTCCTTCTTGAAACAGACGTTCTGCACAACACATTTCATCAGCATCACGCTCTATCTCATCCACGAGACAACGTACTTTTTCCATACGTCCTACAGCATCTTTCTGCACAGCTTCACGCAATTGTTGCATCCTAAATTTCATATTATGAAAATCAGGAATCGTTTCCCCCAATGGTTCTGGCAAATCTGTAAGCATTGCCTCAAACTCACCAAACTTCAAGCCTACCAGATAAGAAGATTCTGGGGTAACAGCATCCAGTGTACGGGAATCCGGAATAAAGACACACATCCGCCAATATTTTTCGCCATCAAAATAATATGTTTTCCCGGTATCCGACTTCAAAAAGCGAAGCACTTTCCTATCTATATCTTTTGTCTGTTTTTCTTCTAACTTTTTACGGATATGAGCTGTTATAACTTCTATATTATGCTGAAGCATATCAACATCAGTAAAGACTTGATGATTGATGCACTGCAATATATAATCAGAGGCAGAATCATCAAGTGTCTGCACGAGATAAGTCTTATTTATTAAACCGGAAGTCAACGGACTTATTTTTTTCACTTCACCAGCCTCGGGGAAATGAGAAATTATGCTAGTTAAAATCTCCATCAGTTCACGCTATCTTGATTATTCGTTATTTGCCCATTCTTTTGCTCCCTGTTGTTTCAGTTTTGCAGTAATTTCAGCGGCTTTTTTAGCAGTTGCAGCTTCGTCCTCAGGACTAGCAAACGCATGCTTATAACCTTTTACTACATTCCACTCTCCACGTGTAAAATCAGGAAATTCTACCGCAGCACAACCGTTATCCATAGATAGTTCTCCCAACTCAGCCAAGCAGCACCACTCAGCCAAATCGTATACATCCATATCCAATGGCAATCCATTCTGAAGGCAGTACACAAGACGACTGTCCATAATAAAATCCATACCTCCATGTCCACCAACTTCTTTTGCCATCTCTCCATATTTTTTCAGAATAGGATGCTGATATTTTTCTACCAAAGCTTCCATTTCCTTTTGCGGCAAAAAGCCATGTGAGCTAAGATCGTCCAATTTAGGTTGCACTCCCGAAGCTGCCAATTGTTTAGCGTCAAGTGCATATCCTTCAACCGGATATTTGTTAGCAAAACCCTTTGTACCAGTCAGTTGATATAAACGGTTATAAGGTTGTGGAGTCATTACATTATGCTGTATCTCGATAACTTTTCCTTTAGCAGTACGAATCAGCGTTGTCGTATGGTCACCATTACGAAAGTTATTGCATACAGAATCTGTACGTTCTTCCACCAAAGACTTACCTACTACCGACTTTGTATCCATAGCCACCAATGTCGCCATACGATCGCCACGATGAATGTCAAGAGCCTGTGCTACAGGACCAAGTCCGTGAGTAGCATACACGTCACCACGATGTCTCATATTATAATCCAGACGCCATCCTAACTTATCCTCTTTACCGTTTTTCCAGTAATAATCCCAAAAAGCTTCCAAATTATGGATATAAGCTCCCTGCGCACGAATTACCTCACCAAACACTCCCTGCTGAGCCATATTCAAGGTATTCATCTCAAACCAGTCATAACAGCAGTTCTCCAAAATAAAGCAATGTCTACGACTTGTTTCACTCAAATTGATCAAAGCCCAGCATTCTTTCAGATTCATAGCTGAAGGAACTTCTACAGCAACATTCTTACCATGCTCCAAGGCACATTTTGCAACAGGAAAATGATGTAGCCAGTCGGCAGCTATATAAACCAGATCGATGTCATCGCGTTTACACAACTCTTCATAGCCTTTCTCACCTGAATAAATAGCAGCTTTAGGCAAAGATGCTGCCTTCAAGTATTTCTGGCAATCTTCTGCACGTTTCTGTTCATAATCACATAAGGCAACAATCTGAGTACCGGGAATATGTGTAAAACGTTCAACAGCACCAGGTCCTCTCATACCTAGCCCAACAAAACCAACACGAACGACGTCCATTTTAGGCACAGTCAGTCCCAATACACTTTTCTGACCAGCAGGTCTTTCTGGTGTATGCACGACAATTGTACCTTTATTCCATTCCCACTGTGTTCCTCTTTCCGACGTATACACTTCAGTAGTCGGCTTCACTGCACATGCCCCTAACACAAGACACATACTCCAAACCAGTACTTTTAGTTTTTTCATATTTTCATTTAAAGTTAAGTTTCATTTTAAGACTGAATTATGACAGTATATTCTATGATCTGCTTAAAAAAGAAATATATAGTCCAAATCAATTCCTGATTTTACTTATTAAGCAAGTCCTCATATTTCACCAATGCCTGCTTAAACAGTTCAATAGCCTCATCCATCGTTCCATAGAATTCTCCACCAGAAGCATTCAGATGTCCACCTCCGTTAAAAAATTCGGATGCGACTTTATTACAAGGGAAGGTTCCTACAGATCGTAATGATACCTTTATCATATTTTTTTCAGTATCTTCACGGAGAAAAACTGAAAAACAAACTCCCTTCATCTGCAGTGGAATATTGACAAATCCTTCAGTATCTCCTTTCACATAATGAAACTTACTCTGCTCATCTTTGGTAAGCCATATCAATGCAGCATGAAAGCGAGGGAAGACCTGCATTTTATCATATAAAATATACCCCATAAGGCGTAAACGATCTTCCGAATATGTATTGAAGACCTTACGGTAAATTTCATCCTTATCGATACCTTTTGATAATAATTCGCTAATGATAAAATAAATCTCACGGCTATTCGAATTATAAGTAAATCCTCCCGTATCAGTCATCATACCAGTATAAATACATTCAGCTCCTTCACGAGTTATATCTTCAAAATTACCCATCCGACAAATCAAACGAAAAATTAATTCAGAGGTTGAAGAAATCTCAGGATGAGATATAGTTACACGACAGAAGTCTTCTGGATTCAAATGATGATCGATCAACACCTTACGCCCAGCAGAAGCAGCAACAGGTTTGGCCATTGCGTCAATACGCGATAAAGCATTGAAATCCAAACAGCAAATTACGTCGGCTTCAGCTATCAGTTTATCGGCAAATTCCGAATATTTGTCATAGCGGATAATATCTTTTGCCCCAGGCATCCAACGTAAGAAATCAGGAAAAGCATTAGGGACAATTATATGTACATTTTTCTCTTGTGTTTCCAGAAAATGAAGTAATCCTAACGAAGAGCCCAAAGCATCACCATCAGGAGATACATGAGTTACAATAACTATCTTGTCAGCACGTTCAAAATATTTAGCAACCTTATCAATATTGGCTTGAAGTATAACTTTTGTCAACATAAAAAAACGAATTAAATTGAATGGCAAAAATACAAATTAATTCTTAATCTACAGAAGAATAGCGTAAGAACCTTTTTCTGACATATCTATATAATTCAACCCATAGAATTCACATTCTCGTTTCAATTTTTCCCGATATGAGTCTTCTAACGAAGTATCTAAAACAACTTGTTTTATCTGAAACAACCGTTTGAGATCAGCTACAGAACCATAAAATCCACGGCATATATAAGCATAATCTACATGCAAAGGAGAAAGTGCCTTTTGTTTTCTCCATTTATTATTATCGACCAAAACAATACAAATATCTCTAACCTTATAGATACATGATGCAGAAGACAACTCATTAATATCTCTGTCGTATTTGGTATAAACTCCAGCACGAGACAAATAAATATAAGTACCAGCCAGCTCCCTTTGTTTCCACAAAAAGGACACTATCAAAACATTTACAGTCAGTAGAAATACAATCAGCCTACGTGCATTACGACAGACAACATACCTCCATAAAGTCACTATTGCAACAGCAAGTAACCATGCCTGCCATACCGAAAGATAGGCAGATGTAATTTGTGCTCCCGACCAATGTTGTATCTGCTCCATTACCTCATTCAAAGTCCGTACTGCAAAATCCAATCCCTGTACCACAAAGTTTGCAACTACAGGAAACACCCCAAGTGCCAATGCCAGCAGCGTAGCCGACAGGATAAAAACAGCTATTGGAGCAACAACAAGATTAGATAGCAAAAAATAAACCGGGAATGTTCCAAAATAATATAATATAAGTGGCAGTGTTGCTAATTGGGCAGCAAGAGAAAGAGAAATAATGTTCCACAAGTAAGCAACAATTTTATTTCGCACTACAAATAAACTATCAATTAATGGATAAAATAAGAAAATGCCCAATACAGCCATAAATGATAACTGAAAACCGACATCAAACAAATACATGGGCTGGTATATCAACATTATAAAAGCTGTCAAAGTTAAAGCTGAAAAACCCGAGAAGCGATCCTCTGAAAAGATAGAAGCTACCACATACGCAGAAAACATTGTGACCGCCCTTATTACCGAAGGACTCAGCCCAGACAAGAAAACAAATCCCCACAAAAGTCCGACAATGAGAAAACTTGCAATCCATTTTCCGCCACAAACCCGCCGTAAAGGATAGAACAGCCACGAAAGAATCATCGATAGTATACCAATATGCAAACCGGAAAGCGCAAGAATATGACTAACCCCAGCTGCATTGTATGTAGCTTTTATCTCACGAGTAAGTTTTGATTTATCACCTACAGTAAGTGCCGATATTATAGCCAACACATCATCTTCCAAATTCCATGTACGAAACTTTTTAATGATTTGTTCTCGAAGCATCAAAGCCTGCATCTTAAATGTTGGAGTACTTGGCCGAAGCAGTTTACGCCAATATCCGGAGTAGACTATTGCCGTTCCACTTATCCCCTGTCGCTGAAGATATTGTCCATAATCAAATCCCGTAAAATCTGCATCAGACATAGGTATCCCGACATGTGCACGAAAGCACATTCGATCACCACATTGTAATGGAGGTTGCATAGAATCAGGCATCCAATAAAGAAGTACCTGCTTATTTACCGGTTTCCAACTTCCTGTAGCAACATCTTTTACTTTTTCCACATTGACAGTTGCCTGAATAGTCTTGCCTTTCACACGAGGAATATCACATACGAAAGCAACATACACCGCTTTATCAGAATCCCACTCGTGATGTATATTTTCCAATGATATAACAAATAGTATTCCTCCTAGAAGCAAAAAACTTAGACTAACAGATATCCCAAACAAGAAACGAATCCGATAAGTCTTCGAAAAGTAAAATATAGAAGACAAAAGAACAGACAGAACAAAAACAAAACAAAGTGCATACAAGTAAGTTCCATCTAAAGCAAACACATCAGATAAAAAAATTCCGGTTGCCAGTGCTACCGACAACCGGAACAAAGGATAAAATGTGAAACGAGAACTCACCATTTTATTATTTTAGCTCCTTCAAACGACGAATCATGTCAACCATATCGGGAGCTTTAAAAACTGCATTACCAGCAACTAACACATCCGCTCCTGCCTCAACCAGCTGTGAACCAGTTTCCAGATTTACACCACCATCGACCTCTATCAGTGCCTGAGAGCCACTACGATCTATCAGTTCACGAAGCTCACGTACTTTTGTCAGTGTATGAGGAATAAATTTCTGTCCTCCAAAACCAGGATTAACACTCATCAGCAGCACCATATCCACATCACTGATAATATCAGTAAGCATTGACACCGGAGTGGATGGATTCAACGTTACTCCTGCACGCATACCTGCATCCTTTATCTGCTGCACCACACGATGCAAATGAGTACACGCCTCATAATGTACATTCATCATCATGGTGCCCAGTTCTTTTACCTCTCGAATAAATTTCTCCGGTTGCACTATCATCAAATGTACATCCAATGGTTTTTCACTCAGCTCTGCCACATATTTCAAGACAGGGAATCCAACAGATATATTTGGAACAAAAACCCCATCCATTATATCTATATGCAACCAGTCTGCATCACTATGGTTTATCTTCTCGATATCTTCTTTCAGATTAGCAAAATTTGCAGATAAGAGAGAAGGCGATATTTTCAATTCACTCTTCATACTTTAAAAACTTATTCCTAAGAACAAAGATAAGTATTTTTATCGAGATAAGAGGTAAGGCTCAACAAAAACAGCTCTATTCAAAGCTGAAACGCAAACCAAACTGAAGATTGAAATTGAATGGATGTTCTTTGCGAATCGTTTCAATCTGACTGCCATCATCAAAATAATATGCAATACCAGGTTCAGCATATAATCCTAAGTGTTTAGTAAAATTCACCTGTGCCCCTGCTGCTGCCGAAACAGACCATTGCAAAGAATTAACTTTTAACGAAGTGTGTTCAACTTCACGATTTGAGTTTCCGTTTACATATACAGCATCCATACTTCCTGATACACATTTTTCAACCATTCCACCGGCTGATGCATAAAATGAAAACCAACGATTATTCCATATTGAGCGATGTACTTTTAAAGGAATTCCTATATAATGCAATTTCTGTTGTTCTTCGATATATGAACCTGAACCGGAATGCAATTCCGAAGAAAGCATTGTATAATTCATTCCAGTTTCCAATGCCCATTCGCGAGTAATATTCCACTTTATCGAGAGACCTACTGTTACCGGCATTTTATGTTTCACATCTGTAGTAGAACTGCAATCACGATTATTAAGCAATACCTGACTATAAGCAGTCTGTTCATCACTTTCAGAAACGGCTCCCATATTTATAGGAGTAGCATAAAGCGACCGACTATTCAGACGGCTCATACCTCCAAATGAGCGAGATGAAGAATAAGGAGTATTTCCTGCAGACAAACCAACCGACCACTTACGGTCCTTTTCACCTTTCCCCATAGCCAGCATTTCTTGGTTTCGCTTAACTTGACGACGGTCTGCTTCCAAAGTACGATACGCCCGTTTTTTATCAGTGTCATAATTCGTACTGCCGGTTTCTTGTTCCTTATCCTCTACCTTATATTCTTCCTTTATAGACATTATTTCACTTTCAGCAACAACCTCCTGATTGTGATTTTCAGGTGTCTCGATTTTCGCCAAACAGACTTTAGCCGGAGAAGACGCTACGACCGGATCCGAAGAATCCATTTTTGAATTATCTGATGAAAATATCTTTTCAGAAGAAGATAAAACCTCATCATCAGGAGTTGATGAAAAGTCTAATTCTTCAACCAACGCCTCATTACTACGCATATAATCGGCAGTAGGAGAATTTATAAACCAAAACGTCAACGACGAAACGGCTACGACCAAAACAGCAGCTGCAACAAAGCGACGTGTCCTCCACATTGGAATGACGCGTGGCGCAGACAACTCCTCCTCTAACCTTTCCCACAAAGCATCGGGAAGAGGTTCAGAATAATCCTCCAGTTTATTGCGAAGGTTTTCTACCCATTTATCATCCTCTTTCATTCTAGTTTCCTTTTTCTATATTCATTAATTTTCTTTATCAATAAGCTTTTTGCACGATAGAACTGCGATGAAGAAGTATGTTCTGTTATCCCTAATAAAGAAGCTATTTCTTTATGACTTTTATCTTCAAATACATATAAATTGAATACTGTACGATAACCATCAGGAAGTTCTGATATAAACTTCATCAACACAGAACGAGGTATATCATCCAACTCACTGTCATCAGTATCAGGAACATCAGGTATTTCAGTCATCAATACCTCTTGCTGCACTTGCGTATTCTTCTTCCTCAAGTACCCTAATGCTTCATTTACCATCACCCGCGAAAGCCAAGCTTTGAGAGAGCCTTCACCTTGATAAGAAAACTGCTTGATAGATTGAAATATACGCAAGAAACCATCATGCAAAATATCTTCTGCAGTTTCACGGTCACCGATATAGCGAAGGCATATAGCCATGAGCGACCCACCATAGCGCTCATACAGCGTGTGGCGTGCCCGCATATCTCCCCGTTGGCATTGCAACGACAATTCTTCCTCTGACATATCGGCTTTCATCTGCATTTTAATATGAAATGTCCTTGCGGCAAAAATACTGCACATAAAGAGAAATAAATTTTATTCTAAATTATTTTTAACAATTTAAGATGCAGTAAAAAGTAAATTTATCCGTTATATAAACGGATTATAAAAGCAACAGCCATGAAACGACGAAACTGTTTACAACAAATTATTGGAATATTACTCTGCTGCACATTATTCTCCTCGTGTCTGGATGATAATGAACCCGAAACCTTTTTTCCGACACTGGGAACTGTCAATGCAGATGAAAACGACATAACAATAGAATCTGACTCATATGGATTATTAATTCCGACTAACCCCGGATTCATTACTTCCACCCAAACAGATTCTACGGGGCAAAGAATACTTGCTGTTTTTCAATATACAGAAAACACAACTAAAGAAGGAAAAACAGGTATGCAGGTAGAACTAGTAAGAGTAAACAAAGTATTAACCAAAAAAGCTGATGACTTACGAATTGGTATAGAAGATGTATTTGGCAATAGTCCTATTCAAATTACAGCTGCTTCTATCAGTCAGAAACATCTGAACATTCAATATGAATATTATGGAAGTACAAACATCAGCCACCGAATCAGCCTAGTGTTAAATTCTGAAACTCAACTGGATGAAAATGGGTTACTACAGGTAGAATTCCGTCACAATAATCAAGGAGATACTTATTCTGAAAGATTGTGGGGAATTGTTTCATATACACTGGAAAGCATCCCTGATTATGATGAGTTTAAATGTAAGGGATTTAAGATTATCTATGACAGCGGGGCAAACAGTCGTGCAGAATGGATAGTTAAAATAAACTCTCAAGGTACACAAACAGAACAAAATCCGTCACGTTATATTGAGTCTTGTTGTTTCTAAGTTTATATCTCTGCACCATTCAGTAACAGCCCCTTCCCTCTTTTCGGGCTGTTCTGAATGGTTTTTTATTTTATTACTTCACATATGCTTTTTCTGTATGGCGATACCCACGCAAGAAATCATTTATCTCCATACGTTTTTTACCAGCCAGCTGTAACGAAAGAACATTCACATATCCGTCAGACGATGCTATTTTAAAATATGTTTTACAGTCGGTTACAATAGTACCCGGAGCCAATGAATGTTCACAGAATAATTTTTCAGTTTCAAATATCTTCAGCATAACAGGATCAGTCCCTTCCTGATAAAGTTCAGTCCATGCAGCTGGATAAGGTGATAAACCACGTACAAAATCGTAGATCCGTTTCACGCCTATTGTCCAATCGATACGACAGGTTTCTTTAAATATCTTTGGAGCAGGACGAAGTTCACCAACCTGAGCCAATTCTTCTTGTGGAATTGTTTTTACAGAACCTTCCAGAATAGCATCCACAGTCTTCAAAACCAAATCACCTCCCAAACGCATCAAACGTTCATAAACAACCTCCACATTATCAGTATCAGCTATAGGTACACGGACCTGATCTATAATCTCTCCTGTATCAATTTCATGCTTCAGGAAAAAGGTTGTAATACCAGTTTCGGTATCTCCATTTATCACAGCCCAATTTATCGGAGCTGCCCCACGGTATTGAGGAAGCAATGAAGCATGAAGATTAAACGTACCCAAACGCGGCATACTCCATACGACTTCAGGCAACATACGAAAAGCGACCACAATCTGTAAGTCAGCATTCAGGCTCCGAAGTTCTGCTACAAACTCTTCATTTTTTAATTTTTCAGGCTGTAGCACTTTTAAACCTTGGGAAACCGCATATTGTTTTACCGGACTCGGTTGCAATACACTTCCGTGACGCCCCATCGGTTTATCAGGCATCGTGATGACACCTACTATATTATATCCTCCCTCTACCAGTCTTTTTAAACTTTCCACTGCAAACTCGGGAGTTCCCATATATACAATTCTCAAATCCTTCTTATCCATAAGTCTTGTACTTTTTATTCAGCTGAAATATCCACCAATACCTGACGATAGGTATTCAACATTTTTGATTTCGAAACAAACCCAATATACTTATTATCCTCATCAACTACAGGTAAGTTCCAGGCCCCCGTCTGGTCAAACTTCTTCATCACAACTTCCATAGAGTCTGTACTAATAATAGGTGCTTTAGGAGGCTTCATAAAACTTTCTACCCGGAAACGGTGATATAATTCCTGACGGAAAATAATATTACGAATATCATCAAGAACTACTATACCAATTAGTTCATCATTTACATCAACCACAGGAAAAAGGTTACGGCTAGATTGAGAAATACGCTTCACCATCTCACCTAAATCCATATCAGGACGTACTTTCAGAAAATCTGTTTCCACAATACTCTCCATATTCATCAGTGTCAATACCGCCTTATCTTTATGATGGGTTATCAGCTCGCCTGTTTTTGCCAGACGCATAGAATAAATACTATGAGGCTCAAATACGATGATAGTCAGATAGGCACATACAGAAACAATCATTAGCGGAAGAAACAAATCATATCCACCTGTCAGTTCTGCAATCAAGAAAATACCCGTCAGTGGAGCATGCATAACTCCCGACATCAGACCAGCCATTCCCATCAGAGCAAAATTCTTTTCCGGAATATATGTATTTCCGATATGGAACTCATTACATACATACGAAAAGACAAACCCCGATATACATCCCAAAAACAGACTAGGAGCAAAAATACCACCGCAACCACCACCTCCATTTGTTGCACTAGAAGCAAAAACCTTAAACAAGATTATCAAAATAAGGTATACGACCAACAGATGCGTGCTACCATAAAACAATGAATTGTTCATTACAGTATTCCACTCTTCCGAGGTTTCACCGTTTAACAACAAACTAATGGTATCATATCCTTCACCATATAATGGTGGAAAAAGAAATATCAGAATACTCAGCATAGCTCCACCAATAACAAACTTAACATAAGGATTGGAATACCGGCGGAATATATTTTCTATCCAGTTCATTGAACGAGTAAAATACCAAGCAACCAAGCCACAAAATATACCTAAAGCGATGGCATATGGAATGCGTTCGAGCGAAAAAGGATAATCCAGATGAAACTGAAACATTGCTTCTGTACCCAAAAGCAGATACGAAACAGAAGCTGCGGTAACACTCGTTATCAGCAACGGAAGAAGTGAAGCCATCGTCAGATCTATCATCAACACCTCCAGCGTAAATACTAATCCAGCTATAGGAGCTTTAAAAATACCAGATACAGCACCAGCCGCTCCACAACCAACCAGCAACATCAAGGTCTTGTGATCCATACGGAAAACACTTCCCAAATTAGAGCCTATAGCAGATCCTGTCAATACAATCGGCGCCTCAGCTCCTACAGATCCACCACATCCGATAGTTATGGCAGAAGCACAAACCGACGACCAAATATTATGCCGTTTAATGCGACTTTGTTTACGCGATATGGCATAAAGAATCTTAGTTACACCATGACTGATATCATCACGTACCACCTTACGGATAAACAAACTGGTTATAAAAATACCCGCTACCGGATATACCAGATAAAGCCAGTTTGCCCCCATAGGGTCAAAATTCTCTGTCAGGAACTCCTTTATATATTCTACAAGAAACTTCAACACATAAGCAGCCAATGCGGTAAATATACCAACAAGAAAACTCAATATTAAAATAAACTGCTTATTTGTAATATGTTTTTCCCTCCATCGGATAAAACGTTGAAGCAAATCGAACTTATCTTGTGAAGTTTTCATCGAACGCGTAATTTTTTATTCTCTTATAACTTTCACAACACCGCCCTTACCTAATTTAATAATACTGGAAGGCTTAGGATGACCATTTTCTTCACGACGAAAATCAACTACATAATCTACCGCATTCTTTATTTCCTCACTTATCTCAGAAAAAATAGCAGGTGCAGGCTGGCCGCTGATATTGGCAGAAGTTGAAACTATCGCTTTACGAAAGCGGAAACATAATTCTTTCGAAAAGGTTTCATTTGTTACACGAATACCCACACTGCCATCCTCTGCAAGCAAATTAGGAGCTAAATTACGTGCTCCATCATAAATTATAGTAAAAGGTTTGGTAGTCATTTCGATTAAATCCCAAGCAACAGGAGGTACATCACTAACATAAAAATCGACCTTCACCGGACTATCTACAAGTACCAGCATTGCTTTACTGTCAGCTCTATGCTTAATTTCATATACTCGCTTTACAGCTTCCTCATTGGTTGCATCGCAGCCTATTCCCCAAACGGTGTCAGTCGGATAAAGTATCACACCGCCTTTTTGCATGATCTCACATGCCTTTTTAATTTCATCTTTCATCATAATGACTGTTCTCGCTAGTTTATTCAAAGCCTCACAAAAGTACAAATGATTTTTATGATAGCCCAAAAAACTTTCATTAAATTTGCATGAAAGAGCTTTTACGTCAAAACATGAACACGAGCCGGAAAATCATACACATAGATATGGATGCATTTTACGCTTCTGTAGAACAGCGTGACAATCCAGATTTAAAAGGTAAGCCTGTAGCAGTCGGACATTCAGAGAAACGAGGAGTTGTGGCTGCTGCAAGTTACGAAGCACGCAAGTATGGAGTGCGTTCGGCTATGTCATCGGTAAAAGCATTAAAAATCTGCCCAGAACTGATATTCGTAGAAGGGCGTATGGATGTATACAAAAGTGTATCGGCACAGATTCACGAAATTTTTCACGAATATACAGACATTATTGAACCGATATCACTTGACGAAGCATTTCTGGATGTGACAGAAAATAAAAAAGACATCAAACTGGCTGTAGATATAGCCCGGGAAATAAAAATCCGGATACGAAAAGAGTTAAACCTTGTAGCCTCTGCCGGAATATCGTATAATAAATTCCTGGCCAAAGTTGCTTCCGATTTACGCAAGCCAGACGGCCTTTGTACTATACACCCCAACCAAGCTGAAGAATTCATTGCCGGATTACCGATTGAAGCTTTTTGGGGAGTAGGACCTGTCACAGCTAAAAAGATGCATACATTGGGAATCTACAATGGAAGTACGCTTCGTAACTGTTCACTAGAAATGTTGACAAGGCAATTTGGGAAAATGGGGCAAGTATATTACGACTTTGCCCGAGGCATAGATAATCGTCCGGTTGAAGCTATACGTATCCGGAAATCAATAGGATGTGAGCACACACTCGAAAAAGACATATCACTCAAATCATCTGTTATCATAGAACTGTACCATGTCGCATGCGAATTGGCAGAACGGCTTAAAGCCAAAGATTTTCAAGGCAGTACACTTACACTGAAAGTAAAATTTCACGATTTTACTCAGATTACACGCAGTATTAGTGTTAACAAACAGTTGCATACTTTGCAAGATATCCTTCCGCTGTCCAAACAATTACTTGCGGAAGTAGACTACGAGCAACATCCTATACGGCTTCTCGGACTCTCCGTTTCTAACCCCAAAGAAGAAGAATCTCAATTTACAGAAAGCAATAAAGAAAAATGGATCCAATTAACTCTGAATTTTAAAGAATAAAAGAGAAAAGTGTCTTCATTCTCAAAAAATCTGACGTTTTTTCAATAAAAACACGACAAAATCCCTGAAAATTATCCGAATATTTTTAGCTTTATGTTTAATCTTTCTTAATGAAAGAATCGCTATATGAAAGTTTTTTAGTATTTTTGTAGCCAAATTCGGTGTATAATAATGAGACAACTAAAGATTACCAAAAGTATCACTAACCGAGAGAGTGCTTCTCTTGATAAGTATTTGCAGGAAATCGGTCGCGAGGACCTGATTACGGTTGAAGAAGAAGTAGAACTCGCTCAGCGTATTCGTAAGGGGGACCGCATTGCTTTGGAGAAACTTACACGTGCCAACTTGCGATTCGTAGTATCAGTAGCCAAACAGTACCAAAATCAAGGCTTGAGCCTTCCTGACTTGATAAACGAGGGAAATCTAGGTTTGATAAAGGCTGCTGAAAAGTTTGACGAAACTCGTGGATTTAAATTTATCAGTTATGCTGTATGGTGGATCCGCCAGTCTATTCTTCAAGCTTTGGCAGAACAATCGCGAATCGTACGTTTACCGTTGAATCAAGTTGGTTCACTGAACAAAATCAGTAAGGCATTCTCTAAGTTCGAACAAGAAAACGAACGTCGTCCTTCACCGGAAGAACTAGCAGACGAACTTGAGATTCCGGTAGATAAAATTTCAGATACGCTGAAAGTTTCAGGACGCCACATTTCTGTAGATGCTCCTTTCGTAGAAGGAGAAGACAACAGCTTGCTGGATGTCCTTGTAAACGACGACTCTCCAATGGCGGACCGTTCGCTGGTTAATGAATCACTTTCGAGGGAAATCGACAGAGCACTTTCTACGCTAACCGAAAGAGAAAAGGATATTATCCAAATGTTTTTCGGTATTAACACGCAAGAAATGACGTTGGAAGAAATCGGCGATAAATTCGGCCTCACACGTGAGCGCGTACGCCAGATTAAAGAAAAAGCTATCAGAAGATTAAGACAAAATTCTCGTAGCAAGTTGCTCAAATCTTATTTAGGGTAATAAGATAAAGATCGTTTCCGAAAACAAAACAGGATGCAACAGTGGGCAGAGCGCCACACTATTGCATCTTTTTTTATATCCATGCGTTTTTCTTTGTTAATTTTCTCTATTCCTTTTTCATATATTATCGCAAATATCTATTTTTGTGACCTAAAATAAACTAAATCATGAAATATCTTAAATTACTCTGCCTTTTATTGGTTGCGTCTGCAATTTTCCCTGCGCTGGCAAAATCACCAAAAGACAAACATAAATACGGTGTTTACATTACAGGAGTTTCTGCATCATTTTCAGATTCTTTGGTTTACTTTACTAATATACAGTACGTAGACAGTGCTGCTGTTGATGATAAGGATCTGCTTGTCGGACGTGCAGAATACAGCATGCAGCTTAAAGATTATCTGGAGTCAAACAAACAGTTAAAAAACCGCACTTGCTTCGTTTATTTCAACCGGAAAAAGAAAAATCTGCAAAAAGAAATAAACAAGCTGAAGGAAAAATATCAGAAGAATAAAAGTATCGTGGTATTAGAGGTTGATTCTGAATTTATCTTCAAGAAAGCCGAATTATATTATTAAGCATGAAAAAAATCCTGCTATATATTGTTTCGACCTTAATTCTGGTTGCTTGTTCTGATGAAATTCCCGAACATCATCAGCCTGTCCGTGCAAAACGTGCCGTACTTGCCTATATGGTAGCCAACAATAATCTCGATGGGCTTATTATGCAAAATATACAATGGATGTACGAAAGTCTTTCTACAGCCAAGGATAATTGTACACTGGTAATTTACTACAAACCATCAGAAAGCAACCAGTACATGAAAACGGCAGAGATACTTGAGTTCACAACCGACGGATATGGAAGAATAAACGGACAAACAATATTAAGTGGTTCTTCGCTTACTTCAGAAAACGTTATATTGCAGGCCGTTCATCATCAGGCATCAATAGGAATTGCAACCGATCCTTTTATCATGGCAGAAAATCTTCGTATGATGCAAGACATAGCACAAGCAGAATCATACGGATTGATCTTGGGATCTCATGCCAGTGGATGGCTTCCATCTCCTAACGCAATAAGTACATTTTCTTTTGGATGGGACGGAGTGGAAAGTAATACCATTGACATACCCGAACTTGCAACTACTCTGGAACAAAGTTTTCCTGAAAATAATCTCGACTTTACGCTGTTCGATGCCTGTATGATGGGGACAGCTGAAGTCTTTTATGAATTACGCAATGCTACCCACTACTGTATTGCCTCAGTAATGGAAACTCCTGCTGCAGGATTTCCTTATAACCGCTTTTTCACCGGTTTATACGAAAGTGATATAGATTATGCAAAGGTTTGTAATGAAACCGTACAATACAATAAGGAAAACAGATGGTGGGGAACATACGCAGCAGTAGACTGCACTGCAATGGAAAATGTAGCTCAGGCTATAAAGGCAGAGCTAAAGGAGCACCAGTCCGAATTAAGTACACTCGACTATACTCAGATACAACAATACGGTTACGAAAAATATAAAAACTTCTCATTCGACTTACTCGATTTTATCAAACAACTTAATGGAGGTACTATTCCAGCTACAGTAGAAAACAGTTTGTCTCAAGCTGTTGTAGCAAAGAATTGCCTGAATGGAGAAGAATATCCGTTTGTAACACTGAAAATAGATGCTACACGTTATTGTGGTATGGGCATGTATTTCCCCGGCAGAAATATCAGTTATACGTGGGACAGATACTGTCAGTCATCTATCGCATGGTATAACGCTGCCGGGTGGGATAAAATACAACCCTAATCGATTTATTTCTTCAGTACTTCAATCAATTGAGGCATCATCGAAGGCAGGGTATGTTCGCATTGTGCCGTAAAGAAATTGCCATCAATTTCATACTCAGCATCCGTAGCAATCCCTTTGCTTATAGCCGATTTTACCATTGGATGAAGGGCAAGTCGCTTACCTTCTGTCACACCGGCTATTTCAAACATCAGTGCAGCAGCACAATGCCCTGCCATCAGTTTACCTTTTTCTGCAAATTCCTTAATAACCTGCATCATAGCAACATAAGGAGCTTCTGAAGCATGCTCTCCAAAAACAGGAATCGCATCTCCACAAGAAAAGACCAGTGCATCGTACTCATCGGCATGCCCTTTCAAATGTTCTACAGTATCATCTGTGCGAAGTGCGATACCTGAATTCGTACGAATATCAGTCGTTTCCGCTACGGCATAGACACGATACTCAATTTTGTTTTCGTAAAAACTTTCCAAGTACTGAAACAGCCCCAATCCATTTACCGGATTGACGGCTAATACTGCAACACGCTTTGCCATAATTCTAGTTTTTTTTAAATATACATTAGTTATTATTAGTAACTTTATTACTTTTGTGTTGCAAATGTATCGACCTTACCCGGATAATACAAGAAGGCACATCAACGTCAGTCACTTACACCAGTGTAAGTATTATTATAAAACAAGCATTTACAAACTGTTAATATATGCAAAACTTTCATCATTCAGGTATATGTCCTATCCGAGATATCATCGCACGCATTAGTACCAAATGGGCAATGCTGGTTTTAACAACCCTTCATACCAACGGAGTTATGCGGTTCAATGACATACAGAAAAGTATCGGAGAGATCTCACAACGAATGCTAACTGTTACATTACGCTCTTTAGAAACAGACGGACTGATAAAACGCACCGTTTATCCGGAAGTTCCCCCTCGCGTGGAATATAAGTTGACTCAACGAGGTGAAAGTTTAATGCCAATATTGAAAATGTTAACCAATTGGGCACTTGATCATGCAGAAGAAATCATGAAAGACCGACAAAAGTAACTATACAGCAAAATAGAAAAGTTATATTCACATGCGTTTTTCATATTTGATTTAGTTTAATTATTTTTGCAATATATGACAAATGATTTTGCATACAGCTATTTTTACAATAATCCTTGAATCACCAACAAAATCAGTATATCATACTTATGAAAAACGACCTCATGTCTTTGATAAACTTTACCGCATGAAAATCTTACTGAAATATATCATTATTCTCCTTGTATGGGCTATAAGTACTACTGCTCAGGCTGAATTGACAAACAAGATGTTCAACATCAGACATATCGGTCACGTAGAAGGACTTAGCAGCCAACGAGTGTTTTCAATCGTAGAAGACAACCATCATGCAATGTGGATTGCAACAAAAGCAGGTATAGACCGATACAATGGCCAGATGGTAAAAAACTATACCTTAGAGGGAAACTTCTATTATGGTGATATGGCTGGACGCAGAATCCGCTTACTGTATCACGAAAAGTACGGATTATGGGCATACGATCACACTGGCAGAATCTATCGATACCGGCCTGATACAGACAGTTTCGAACAAGAATTATATTTAGGCGAATCTATCAAGGGAGAAATTATCCTGAATAAGCTCTGTATGGGTCCAAACGGAACATTATGGCTGGGGTTAAGTAAAGGATTATACAAAAAAGCTCCCGATGAAGCTGTTTCACAGATTATTCCGAATAAGTACATCAATGACATTATCTGTGTAGGAGATTCTCTATTTACAGGAACATCCAACGGAGTGTTATATATATCATGTTCAAATCCTCGGCACACCAAAGTTCTCACAGAGAACAAAAACGTACAAACTCTTTTTTATGATAGCGCACATAAACAGCTTTGGATCGGAACATTCAATAATGGACTATGGACACTGGATCCGACAACTGGCATAGTAGAACACATCGAAAAACAGAACTCCTGCTTTTCCAGTCCCATCCGGGCCATCACAGCCTACGACGACCATACCCTACTGATCGGAATAGATGGAGGAGGTGTACATACAGTCAATCTGGAAACTAAAAGAAGTAATCTTTTTATCAATACAGAAGATAACAGCGATATCTACCTGCAAGGAAATGGAGTTTATGCCGTAACCCGCGATCATCAGGGAAATATCTGGATAGGAAGTTATACGGGAGGAGTATCTGTTGCTATCTACCTGAAATATCCTATAACTATCCTCAACCATGAAAGAGGTAATCCACAATCGCTGGCAAACGATAATGTCAATGATATCGAAGAAAATACCAACGGTGATATATGGTTTGCCACTGACGACGGAATCAGTATTTTAACTCCCTCCGGCATCTGGAAACATATACTGAAATCAACCGTTACCGTAACGTTGTGCAAAGGTAAAGACAGCAATATATGGGCCGGAACCTACGGAGACGGTGTGTATCAAATAGATAAGTCCGGAAAAACAACCACACACCTCACAGAAGGAAAAGGAGAACTGACTACCAACTACATATTCTCGATCACCGAAGATTATGACGGCGACTTGTGGATTGGGGGACTTGATGGCGGACTGGTTAAATGGGACAAATCAAGACAACGTAAACAGGTGTTCGATGTGAACTGGATACACTCCATTATGGCTATAAACCATCATCAGATAGCAGTAGCCACAGTAAACGGCTTCTGCATAATAGACAAACAGAGTGGAACTGTCAAACCTTATGCTACCACTCAAGATCTCAATGAGCAAAATGCCAGTGCTTACATCATTTCCATGCTTTTTAATGATGACGGAACAGTATGGTTAGGTACAGAAGGAGGAGGACTGAGTTTATATAACATGAATACTCACGAGCTGAAAACATTTACTACCCACGAAGGTATGTTGTCTGACGACGTATACAGTCTGCAACGGGATTCCCAGGGAGGTATATGGGCAAGTACAGGAAAAGGACTGGCTATTGTTAAAGACTTCCAGGTATCAAATTTGAATTATATCTATGACATAGACAAAGTATATAATAAATCATCGTATACCCAATTATCTGATGGAAGATTTGCATACGGAAGCACTAACGGAGCTGTATTTATTTCTCCCGACGCAGTAATGATGGTAGATTATCAAGCTCCACTGCGATTTACCGATTTACGAGTTGAATATCTCAATCCGCATGAAGCCAGACAGCTACATCCCTGCATCTATCAGATGCTAGTCGATAAGGACGTCCATCTGGGATACAGCCACAATTCGTTTGTCGTTATTTTCGAATCTATAAACTATCGGTTCCAGCACGACATTGCTTATCAGTATATTTTAGACGGATACGAAAAGTCATGGAGTAATCTATCTTCAAACGGATCTGTACGATATACCAATGTATCTCCCGGAACATATACACTCAAAGTACGCAGTTTGAGAAAAAGTAATGGAGAAATTATATCCGAGCAGACACTACCCATACAAATCGCACAGCCCTGGTGGAACTCATGGTATGCATGGATAGTATATATCTGTCTGGTAGGAGGTATTTTTTACTTTATCCTCCGCTTCAAGAGCAACCAGCTTCAGAAGCAATATGATGAAGACAAAATCAAATTCTTCATAGATACGGCTCACGACATCAGAACTCCGGTTACACTGATTATGGCCCCACTGGAAGATTTAGGAAAACAACAGGAACTATCTGTCGATGCACGTCAGCTGCTGGATATGGCACGTAACAACACGCGCAAGCTTCACACTCTCATCACACAACTGCTGGAGTTTGAGAAAGTAGATACACACAAGAAGTCTATCACACTGGAACCTGTAAATCTGAGTGAACTGCTTGTTGAAGAATGTGCAAGCTTCCAGGCACTATGCGACAAAAAACAGTTGCATTTGCATATTTCATTACCAGATCAGGATGTATATGCCATGGCAGACAGACATCTAATGGAAATGTTACTCGACAATTTACTCTCCAATGCATGCAAGTACACTCCATCACACGGAAATATAGAAATAAGTCTGCGATATAATAAGCAAAAAGTTATCATCGAAGTAAAAGACAATGGCATCGGTATACCCTCCAAAGCCAGAAAACACTTATTTAACAGTGTATACCGGGCTGAAAATGCCAGAGAATCACACGAGTCTGGCACAGGATTCGGTTTATTGCAGGTACAGCGTATTGTAAAGATGCTACATGGAAAAGTATCTTATGAATCAGAAGTAAACAAAGGTACAACATTCTCTGTTACATTACAGAAAGCTCATAATACAGCTGCCGTATCACAAACACTTCAGGCTACTTCACACCTATCATCACCTTCACAACAAAACGAAAATACTACATATTCTTCACCAGAGAAGAAAGAGGTTGAAGAGAAACTGGAAGGTAAAGATACGTTGCTGATAGTAGAAGATCACGAAGAATTGCGCTACTATCTACGCAAGACCTTTGAACACTATTATCGTGTCATTGATGTCGCAAATGGGAAAGAAGCTCTCGATTATCTGTCGAATGAATATCCCGATCTGATCTTATCGGATGTAATGATGCCGGGGACTCAGGGGGACGAATTATGTCAAATGGTAAAAGAAAATCCGGATACAGCCGGTATACCTTTTATCTTGCTCACTGCCAAAACCAATTATGATGCCGTAGTAGAAGGATTGAAAAAAGGCGCAGACGATTATATCCCCAAACCTTTTAGTACAGAAATACTAAAGTTAAAGGTACGCGGATTCATAGAAAACAGAAATCGTCAGCGAGATTTCTTCATGCGACAAGCTCTCAAAGAGGTAGAAAATGGCAGAAACAATACCACATCAACTCCTGACCAGCCAGCTCAACAAAGTGATGACACCATTGATAACCAGCCGGCACTTTCCGAAAGTGACCATGCATTTGTGATACGTGCTACTCAACTGGTCATTGAGAATATCAGCAATGCAGAATTCAATATCAACAGTCTGTGTCAGGAAATGGCTATGAGCCGTACTCTTTTTTACAGCCGGCTCAAATCGCTGACAGGAAAAGCTCCGCAAGAGTTTATCCGTATCATCCGATTACAACAAGCAGCCGAACTGCTGAAGCAAGGCAAAAACGTGACAGAAGTAGCTACTGATACAGGATTTATAAATGTAAAATATTTCAGCATGCTATTCAAAAAACAATTTGGCATTCAGCCCAGCAAATATGAGCAGGACAGTTCAGCCTCATCATCAGACAAGCAATAAGAAATTCATTTAGTCTTACATAAGAAAGTCGGTAAAAAAACAGTTTACCGGCTTTTTTTATGCCTTCTTCTCTCAAAAACGACTCTTTTCACCGGCATAAAGCTGTTTCAGATAGTCATAAAACTATCACTTCCAGTAGAAATGTCAGCAATCAAACCTTATATGTCAGCTATCTGACCATCTTATTTGCATACAATCCCCACTTTTGCACAGAGCTCAACAGCCACACGGCGTATTAGTCACCGCAGCTACAACCGGGCTCCCTACGAACCGATAATGATCTTAACCCATAAATATCTGTAATATGAAAAAAGTAAAAATTCTACTGGCACTGGCAATGTGCTCAATGTATCAGTCCTGCTCATCCGATGAAGTAAACATGAATCCGCAGGAAGAATCTCAGGAAAAAGTTGTATTTAAAGATGACTTCGAAACATTCGACAGCAATGTATGGACCAAAGAAGAACACGAAGCCGGATGGGTAAATCAAGAACTGCAAATATATGATGCAGCACATGTATCGACCGGGACAGATGAAGGACGATCTGTACTTATTTTAACGGCAGAACGGAAAGGAGACAAAATCTATTCCGGAAGAGTAAACAGTCAAGGTAAAAAAAGTTTTCAATATGGTAAGATAGAAGCAAGCATCAAGCTTCCCCAAACAGCAAATGGTCTATGGCCTGCATTTTGGATGATGGGCGACAATAATATGCCTTGGCCTCAGTGCGGAGAAATCGATATTATGGAAATGGGACAGGAAAACGGTATAATCAACGGTACGTCTGAAACCTATCTCAACACAGCCATCCACTATGGAACCGACTACGAAAGCGGACATCGTCAGGAGTACCATGCCGATAATGTTCCACAAAGTCTGCAAGATGGGAAATATCATACCTACTTGCTGGAATGGAATGAAAACAGTCTGACTGTAAGCATAGACGGAACCAAGTTTTACACTTTCGACATCAGCAAAGTCAGCGGACGTTATGAATATTTTCACCATAACTTCTACATCCTGTTCAATCTGGCTGTAGGTGGAAGTTTTACCGGCATCACAGACGTCAATGCCATCACTGCATTAAAAGACGGAGAGAAGGTAAACATGTATATCGACTGGATAAAAGTTTATTAATCTTAATACAAACAAATCTATGAAAACAAAAAATTGCAGGTACACACTATTATGTGGCACACTCTCACTTTGTTTTATAGGTGGAATTTCACCGATGAAAGCAATTACCCAACCAGTTCATTCTGCTGTTGAGCAACAGACCCACACTGTAACCGGAACTGTAACCGATGCTACCGGTCCCGTTATCGGAGCATCAGTTATAGAAAAAGGAAATACTACCAACGGAACCATCACCGACTTAGATGGAAAGTTTACATTAAACGTAGCTCCAGGTGCAACACTGGTTATCAGTTACATTGGCTACAAAACGATAGAAATAGAAGCAAGTAAAAAGCCATTGAATATTGTCATGGCTGAAGACAGTAAGGTATTGAATGAAGTCGTAGTAACTGCATTAGGTATCAAAAGAGAACGTAAGGCATTGGGCTACGGAGTTGATGAGGTAAAAGGCGAATCGCTTACAAAAGCCAAGGAAACAAACGTAATCAACTCGATGGCAGGTCGCGTTCCGGGACTTGTAGTCAGCCAGACAGCCGGAGGTCCTTCCGGATCAACACGAGTTATTTTGCGTGGTAGCACAGAAATGACAGGAAACAACCAGCCGTTGTATGTCATCGACGGTGTGCCTCTTGATAATACCAACTATGGTAGTGCCGGTACTTCAGGAGGTTTCGATTTAGGTGACGGAATTTCCAGTATTAATCCCGATGATATCGAAAACATGTCTGTATTGAAAGGTCCTGCTGCATCTGCTCTTTACGGTAGCCGTGCCAGTCATGGAGTTATCCTCATTACAACCAAAAAAGCCAATGGAAAAGAGAAATTCAGTGTAGAATATAATGGTACACTCACTTTCGATACTCAGTTGGCTAAATGGAACGATATACAGCAGGTATATGGTATGGGAAGCAACGGAACATACAGCATCGATGCCATTTCAAATACGAACAAAAGCTGGGGACCAAAAGCTGACGGCAGTAATATGCTGACATATTTTGACGGTGTAGCACGTCCTTATCTCATCATTCCAGACAATACTTCCGGATTCTTCCAAACAGGTCTGACAGCTACCAATACAGCTATCATCAGTGCCAACAGCGGACATACAGGTGTACGTTTCACCTATACCGATATGAGAAACAAAGATATTGTTCCTCAGTCGAACATGAGCCGTGACATTTTCAACCTGCGTACCAACACCAGTCTGGGAAAGGTAGATGTTGACTTCAGTGCCAACTATACTCGCGAAGCTGTAAAAAATCGTCCGGCACTGGGTGACAGCAAATCGAACATCGGAAAGAACCTGATGACTCTGGCAACAACCTACGATCAGGAATGGCTGAAAAACTATCAGGATGAAAACGGTGAATATTCCAACTGGAATGGTATGGACCCATACAACGTAAATCCTTACTGGGACGTTTACAAAAACTCCAACAATTCCAAGAAAGACCAGTTCCGTTTCAATGGAAAAGCAATCTGGAACATTAACAAACACCTGAAACTGCAAGGTACAATCGGTGCAGAACTGAACTATTTCATATTCGAAGATTTCAAAGCTCCTACTACCCCGGGATACGAAGCCGGTTATTTGCAGAACAGTAATTTCCGTAACCGCATGTACAACTTCGAACTACTTGCCCTCTATAACAATACGTGGGGAGATTTCGATTTCAATGCAACATTGGGAGGAAACGTTTACAAGGTCAACAATCAGACTACCGTCACTACTGCCCAGGATATGCAAATTCGTGATGTAGTAGCCCTGATGAGCTTCAATGAAACCAGCTTGGAACAGAACAGTTACCGTAAACAAATCAATTCGGTTTATGGTGCAGTAAACGTAGGATGGAAACATTTGGTTTATCTCGATGCAACTTTACGCGGCGACCAGTCGTCTACCCTGCCTATCGGAAACAATGTATATGTTTATCCGTCATTCTCCGGAAGTTTTGTATTCTCGGAATTACTAAAACAAAGTGACCTGATGCCTTACGGAAAGTTCCGTTTATCATGGGCACAAGTAGGTAGCGACACCGACCCTTATCAGTTGGGATTGGTGTACAGCAAATCGAAATTCACCTACCCGGGCTATACCATCGGATACATCAACAATTCGACAATGCCTAATAAAAACTTGAAACCGACTAAGACCAACTCTTTCGAACTTGGTCTGGAGATGAAGTTCCTGAAGAACCGTATCGGACTCGACTTTACTTACTACACTCAAAACAGTAAGAATCAGATTATGGGTATGGCCAGTTCATGGACTTCCGGTTATAACTACCGCCTGATCAACGCTGGTGAAATTGAAAATAAAGGTATCGAAATCGCACTTAACACACGTCCGATAGAACTTAAGGATTTCTCCTGGGATTTGAACCTGAACTTTTCAAAGAACAGCAATAAAGTAAAGAAACTGGTAGATGGCATGGACATGTTCGAACTTGAAAAAGCAGCATGGCTGGATGTACAAGTTGCAGCAAAAGTCGGCGAGAACTTCGGAGCCATCGTAGGACCGGACTTCAAACGCAATGAAAACGGAGATATTCTTATAGACCCGCAGACCGGACTTCCACAGTACGACAAGAGCAATCATGTACTGGGTAATGCTTCCTGGGACTGGACCGGAGGTCTTGGAACAACGCTTACTTATAAAAACTTATCTCTCTCTGCTCTTTTCGATATCAAAGTCGGAGCTGACCTCTATTCTATGTCTGCCCGTGCTTCTTATGAATCTGGTAAAAGTAAAGAAACACTCGCAGGCCGTGAAGAATGGTATCGCTCGGAAGAACAACGCCAGGCCGCAGGTATTGCCAAAGGTTCTCCCGACTGGACTCCTACCGGTGGTTTCATTGCTCCGGGTGTAATTGATAACGGTGACGGAACTTATCGTCCGAATGATATTTACATTAACCCGGAAGATTACTGGATGAGTGTCTGCCGAAATGCTCCGTCAATGTTTATCTACGACAATTCATACATCAAATGCCGTGAAATCACCTTAAGCTACAGAGTACCTCAGTCATGGCTGAAAAACGTAGTAAAAGGACTCACAGTTTCATTCGTTGCACGTAATCCGTTTATCGTATGGAAGAATATTCCAAATATTGATCCGGATTCAAACTATAACAATACAACCGGTATGGGATTGGAATATGGTTCACTCCCATCACGCAGAAGTTACGGATTCAATGTCAATCTCAAATTCTAAAGATAGTTCATTACGTAATATATTAAAGAAGAAATACAATGAAAAACTATAAATCATATTTTACCCTGATATTGGCGGCATTCATCATATTCTTTACAGCATGTAGCGATGAGTATATGGAGAATATGAATACAGATCCGTCGAAAGCCTCAACTATCGATCCGAATGCACAGCTTACCACAGCCCAGCTACAGACTTACGGTGATCTAGGAATGGTAGAAATTTACAGAAACTACCTGTATGCATTCAACCAACAACTTATGGGATGTTGGAATACAACAAACTATGGAGGCAGACATACTGTCGACAATAATGAAATGGGACGTGTCTGGACAACATTCTATACCACAGCTATCAAAAATCTGACAGATGCTCAATATCGTACAGCCGATAATGCTGAAAAAGTAAATATCAATTCGGCAGTACGTATCTACAGAGTATACCTTATGTCGGTCATTACAGATATTCATGGAGATGTACCTTGCAGTGAAGCAGGCAAAGGCTTTCTGGAAGAGAAATTCAACCCACGTTACGATACACAGGAAGAAATCTACAACGATTTCTTCACAGAACTCAAAACTGCCGGCAACAACATGGATGCCAGCAAAGACAAAATTACAGGTGATGTTATTTTCAACGGCGACGTAAGCAAATGGAAAAAACTTGCCAACTCTTTGAGAATGAGATTTGCCATGCGTATCTCCAATGTCGCTCCTCAAAAAGCTCAGGAAGAGTTTGAGGCAGCCCTGCAAGACGAAGGTGGAATCTTCCAAAGCAATGATGACAATGCACTTATCCAATACATGGAAAAATCATTCAGTTTCGGACAAGAAGCCTATACAGACTACCGTGGAAATGCCTTGTCACAACTGTTGTTCGGTAACGATCCGGCCAATAACCCAAGCTATCTATGTTCTACTCTCTTCAATCAGTTGTATAACACAGGGGATCCTCGTACGTTTATGATCGGACGCTGCTATTACGATGGCCTGATGAGTTCTACCAGCCCCGATAACCGCATCGATCTGACAAACGAAATGCTGGAAAAAGGTATCGCTTTCCAGCCATGTGAACCGGGAGCATTCAGCTATGATCCGTGGCCTAGTGGATATGACAGCGATATTTTGAAGGAGCTTGCAGAAACCAATCCTTCCATAAGCACAACAGTAGCTCGTGAAACAGAACCTAAACTGGCTAACAACTTTCTGAAAAGTACAAACCCCGGCGTAGTCATGACATACGCAGAAGTTGAATTTCTATTGGCCGAAGCTTCTCTCAAAGGATGGAATACAGGAAGTAAGTCTATAGACGAACTGTACAGAACAGGAGTACGTGCAGCTATCGATTTCCTGACAGAAAGCTATGGATGCGACCAGGTTTCGGATGAAACATTCGAAGAATATATAAATCAAAACGGAATCGGACATACTGACGAACAGAAAAAAGAAGCCATCAATACACAGGCCTGGATTCTCCACTTCACTAATCCAGCTGAATGTTGGGCAAACATACGCCGTTCTGGTTATCCGAAATTGAAATCACCTGCTGAATACGGTTTCGGACAATATCTGACCGGCGGTACTGAAATTCCAGTACGTCTTTGCTACCCGGTTCTGGAATCATCTTACAATAAAGTAAGTTACGAAGAGGCTCTAAACCGCATGGGAGGAACAGACAACTGGTACACTCCGGTATGGTGGGACAAAGATGCAACAAAATAACAATCATTTTTTAATTAGATTCAGATATGAAAAAGATATACCACATACTATTAATCATGCTTGCAATGAGCTTCGTACTCATCGCCTGCACGGAAGAAACTCCATTTTCTACAGCAACAGAAAATGACGATCCCCGAATCCTTGACCCTTTATTTCCCGACCGAGTAAACGGTGAACTGCCGGTAGTTTCAAATATCAGCCGTGATGCCAACTTCTCGATGACACTGACTGTGACTCCTGCCGACTATACAACCGTTACATGGTTTATTGACGGAGAAGAAATACAGACAGGAAAAGAAATCGACCTCACTCTGAAAGCAGGAATTTATCATTTGAAAGTGACCGCTACAACCAGCATCGGCAAATCGACTTACCGTGAAGGACTCATTCAGGTCAATCCTTTGGCAGATGATCCCTGGGCTACCGAAATCGGCTTCGAACGCATCATTACTACTGGAGCAAAAGCACAACTTTACGGCAACAACCTTGATAAAGTAAATAGCATCGTTATCGGCGGAAAAACAGCAACCGATATCGCTTACACAGAAAACGGAGAAAACAGCTACATTGAATATACCGTTCCGGAAGGACTGGCAGACGGAACCTATCGGATTATTCTTGTAGATAACGGTGGCAATGAATACGGAGGAAACAAAGTAACCGTTACCAGTGACGCACTCATCACAGCTGGCTCAGAACGTACTACAGCAAACAGCGAATGGGTAATGACAGGTATCAATCTCAATCAGATAGAATCGTTCACTTTCGGCGGACAGACTGTTTCCAGCTTTATCCGTCAGTCGGAAACCGAGATAGCCTTTACTTGTCCTTCACTGGAAGATGGTGAATACACACTTACCGGAAGAACCACATCAGGAAAAGAAGTCATGTTCTATACCACTGCAGGAAATATCACAGAACAGACAGTAGTTGTATCTTCAGAAAGAGTTTTATGGGAAGGTCATCACTATGTATCATGGGATTTACCCGATGACAATCCGAACAAGACTTTCAACCTGATCGGAAAGGATGTATTCGCCAGCATAAAAGCAGGAGCCGTATTAAGCATATACTATTCAGTAAACTCTGCCGACGAATATCACCAGTTGCGCACCACAACAGGCTGGTGGAACGATCTGCCCGGTACTGCCGTCATCGAATTCCAGGAAGACGGAGTAAAACAAATTCAATTAACTCAGGAAGTACTGGACAAGATTCAGACAGAAGACGGTTTCCTCTGCATTGGCCACGGATATTATGTAGACAGAATAAGCGTACAATAAATCATTCTCAAAAAACACACATTATATGATACACAAGAAAATAACATCAAGTTTATTTGCTTTCACAATAGCTGCCTGTTCCATACAGGCAGCTCCAGCAACAGCAATTGCCAAAGACGCAAAATTAGAGCAACAGGTGGAAGCCACTCTTTCGAAAATGACTCTGGAAGAGAAAATCGGACAAATGACCGAACTTGCCATTGATGTATTGGGAGGTTTTGTCGATGGAGAATTCCAGCTTGACGAAGCTAAACTGCGCAAGGCCATTGCAGAATATAAAGTAGGTTCATTCCTGAACGCTCCGGGGCCGGTGGCACAAGATAAAGACAAATGGCAGGAAATTATCGGAACAATCCAGTCTATGTCGATGAAAGAAATAGGAATCCCATGTATCTACGGGTTGGACCAAAACCATGGAACGACCTATACATTGGATGGCACCCTTTTCCCTCAGAACATCAATCTGGGTGCTTCGTTCAACCCCGACCTGGCATACGAAGCCGCACGTGTAACTGCATACGAAACACGTGCCAGCAACTGCCCGTGGACTTACTCTCCTACTGTAGACATGTCACGCGATCCACGCTGGTCGCGCGTATGGGAAAACTATGGTGAAGACTGTCTGGTAAATTCTATCATGGGAAGCACGGCAGTCCGTGGATTTCAGGGTGATGATCCCAATCATATACCTGCCGACCGCATTGCCACATCAGTCAAACACTACATGGGATACAGCTTGCCGCGTACAGGAAAAGACCGTACCCCCGCATATATTCCCGTATCGGAATTACGTGAAAAATGCTTCGCTCCCTTCAAAGAATGTGTTGAAGCAGGCGCTTTGACTATCATGGTAAACAGCGGTTCCATCAATGGAGTTCCCGTACACTCTAATTATGAACTGCTTACCAAATGGCTGAAAGAGGATCTCGGATGGGACGGAATGCTGATTACAGACTGGGCCGACATCAACAACCTGTACACCCGCGAACGCATTGCTGCCAATAAAAAAGAAGCCATCCAGATAGCTATCAATGCCGGTATAGACATGGCCATGGAACCATACGATCTGAACTACTGTACATTGCTGAAAGAACTGGTTGAAGAAAATAAAGTGCCGATGAGTCGCATAGACGATGCCGTACGTCGTGTCCTCCGTCTGAAGTATCGTCTTGGACTCTTCGAGTACCCTAACACTCCAACCCAAGAATATCCATTGTTTGGCAGTAAAGAACATGCAGAACTGGCCCTTCGTGCAGCCGAAGAATCAGAAATTCTGTTGAAAAACCAAAATAATATTCTCCCGTTGGCTAAAGGCAAGAAACTGCTGGTTACCGGTCCGAATGCAAACTCTATGCGCTGTCTGAACGGTGGCTGGAGTTACTCATGGCAAGGACACCTTGCCGACAGATTTGCCGGTAAGTATAATACCATCTACGAAGCCCTATGCAACAAGTTCGGAAGCGAATATGTAACACTGGAACAAGGTGTAACTTACAAACCGGAAGGTGCTTATACAGAAGAGAATGAACCGGAAATAGAAAAAGCTGTAGCTGCCGCAAAGAATGTAGATATCATCATCGCCTGCATCGGTGAGAACTCTTACTGCGAAACTCCGGGTAATCTTTCCGACCTGGCTATCTCACCCAGCCAGCGTGAACTTGTAAAGGCACTTGCTACCACTGGAAAGCCTATTATTCTGATACTGAACGAAGGCAGACCTCGTCTGATAAACGATCTGGAACCTCTTGCCAGCGGAATTATCAATATTCTGTTGCCGGGTAACTACGGAGCAGATGCACTGGCAAATATTCTGGCAGGTGACGCTAATCCGAGTGCCAAGATGCCGTACACTTATCCACGCCATCAGGCAGCACTTACTACATACGACTATCGGGTAAGCGAAGAAATGGATAAGATGGAAGGAGCTTACGACTATGATGCAGTTATCTCTGTACAATGGCCATTCGGTTACGGATTGAGCTACACCACATTTGAATATAGCAACTTGCGCGTGAATCATCCTTCATTTACAGCAACCGACGAACTTCAGTTCTCTGTAGATGTAACCAATACCGGAAAGCTCGTAGGAAAGGAAGCTGTAATGCTGTTCAGCAGCGATCTGGTTGCTTCTCTCGTTCCCGAAAGCCGCAGACTGCGTGCTTTCAAAAAAGTGGAATTACAACCAGGCGAAACACAAACCGTTACTTTAACTATCAAAGCCAGTGATCTTGCTTTTGTTGGAGCTGACGGTAAATGGATCCTTGAACAGGGTGATTTCCGTATACAAAGCGGCAATCAGACACTGAACATTACTTGCAATCAGACATACAAATGGGATTCGCCTAATAAATAATAATTATTGTTCTATGAAAAATGGAGCTGTATCGTATGTAACTCGCAATACAGCTCCATTCTTTTATAAAGCGACACTGCCTAAGTAATTATATGTCACTTCTCCATTCACATAAGGAAGTAAATCATTATATCCATCTATTCGAACAATATCCATATTCAATGCCTTCTTGCCATAAGCCTTATTTAAAGTTGACCAGCTAAAATCAAAATTCTGTCCCTTTGAATAAACCATTATTTTCTGTTCTGGAAGTTTTACAGGCTCCTTCTTAAACTTAACATACACATATAAGGTAGCTACAGGCTTGTCGTAAGCAGGAACACGAGCATATTTTCTCATATCGTAAAAACCTTTGGCACGTGCTTTATCTACAGGAAGGGAAGTAAAATAAGAAGTATTAGTAAAATGGAAAGCACATTCTTCCCATAAACAATAGCCAAGTTTACTTAAATCCTTCTGTTGCTTAGTTTTTACGTCAGCACAAGAAAATCCAGACAAAGGAAAACACCCTTTATTCATATCATATTGCTGAAGTTCTGACAAACATTTCAAACGGAATACCTTCGAAAAATCAGCTTTTTCTAATTCCTGAAGAAGCTTTGCCTGATAGGTCTTACGTATTTCTTCTAAAGCGAACGGATCTGCAGATGCTTGTTCAAATTCCTCAGGAACACACAATGACGCATATCTATCTATAACCTTTTCGTCTACGGCTGTCTGATAAAGTTTCAAAGCATACACATATAAAATCGACGGAGTCAAATCTACAGCTCCTTCAACAGCCGAAGGCATATAATCGGACATTATGTTTCCACTTGTCAAGGCTCCATTCAGACTAATACAAAAATGTTTTCCTTCTCCCTCAGCCATAACAATCTGAGGCGTTTCTGGCTGTTCGTAGATACCCATAGATTCATACAGCTTTTTATCATATTCAGGGACAGAAGTAATAATCATTTTTGAACCGACAATATCTCGTTCGTATACAGGGCTCAAACTTCCTTGTCCGTCAACTGACCGCATATATAAATAACCCGAAGAAGCAGGCTTGCCGACAACAAGCGTATCTCCCTGTTTATAAGTCTTCCCGTTGCAAGCCACAATCGTTTGTTGTGCATAAATTTCTGTCATCGCCAGACTTCCGATTAAAGCCATAGCACAGCATAAATGTTTAGTTTTCATAAGTAATGTTTAAATTCAAGATTTGCAAATATAAACAAAATCCCAATAAATTCCTTTGATACAGAAAAAACATAAAACCGGTCATTCAGATAAACAGATATACTTTACAGAGTCTATTGTAAAATGAATTTAATCACACGCATTACAATTTGACAAAAAAATCCATAAATTCCCCATGAATACATGCGCTTATTACAAGAAGCTTCTATAATTATATAAAACAAAGTAAATCAATCAATTAACAAATCAGCAATAACCTCTTATTTTTTGTACAAAACATTTCGGAAATTGTACGATTTTAAAAAAAACATCGAGAAGAATTTGGTAAAACTACAGCAATTTTTTCCTCAAACAAGCGCAAGTTATAATCATCCCACTTCAGTACCTCTATCCGAATAATGCTTAACCTAAATCACGCGACATAAAATACAGCTATGTAAAAGCCGCAAAAGAGAACATTAAAATACAAATAATACTTAATTATTAATAAATATGCGACAATTATAAAAAATATCTGAACAATTATACTAACTTTGAAGTTTTGTAATTTATTACAACCTCAAACGAAACCATTGTATGATACAGAACAAACCCCTACTATTACGTGCTTTAGCAGGAGCTTTGATATGCATTCCAGTCTATGCGTCGGCTGGTAATGCAAGCTATTACAATACATCTACAGAAGCTAAAGTTTTCCCGTGGAAGAAGAACAAGAAAAAAGAAACAACTGAAGAAGTCAGTAAAACCGATTTTGAAAAGATTGCCTCCGAGAGCAACCTGGTTTCTCGTGGCATGTTTAATGTATATGCCCAGGATGGCAAATATTATTTCGAAATCCCCGTGTCATTGCTTCAGCGCGACATGCTGGTTGTGAATAAGCTGCAAAGAGTGCCCTTCGAACTGAATGACGCAGGTGTAAACCGTGGTACAAACTACGAAACACAGATGATACGTTTTGAATGGAACAAGGAAGAGAAAAAAATCAGGGTGCGCCAGAGCCGTCCGTTACCGGAATCGCCCGAAAACGATGCTATCACCCGCTCGGTGCGCGATAACTTTATCTCTCCGCTCATAGCCGATTTCAAGCTGGAAGCATGCAATGCCGATTCAACCTCAGTAATCATCCAGATAAACGACATCTATGACGGATCGGAAACGAGCATCAACAATGTCTTCGACAATATCAATCTGGGGACATCTGCTGTAAAGGACTTGTCACGCATCATGTCGATCAAGGCGTTTCCTAACAACATCGTAGCCACTTCCGAACTTACCACGAAAGTACGCGAAGGTATGTCGGCAGTAAATGTCACCGTAGAGGTCAGCTCCTCACTGGTATTACTGCCCGAGAAGCCGATGATGGGCCGTCTGGACGATCCGAAAGTGGGATATTTCACAAAGGACTTGCTCTATTTCAGCGATTCCCAACAGAAAACAGAAGAGAAAAAATACATTACGCGCTGGCGACTGGAACCCAAGCCGGAAAACCGTGAGGCATATCTGCGCGGAGAACTGGTAGAACCGGAAAAGCCGATTGTGTTCTACATCGAAAACTCTACCCCTTACCGCTGGCGAAAATACATCAAGCAAGGTATAGAAGACTGGCAGGTAGCTTTCGAGCGTGCCGGATTTAAAAATGCAATTATTGCCAAGGAACTGCCTGATAGCATAGCGGCGAATGCTGATGACATCAACTATTCGGTAGTGACGTATGCAGCTTCATCGAAAGCCAATGCGATGGGTCCGTCTATTCTCGACCCGCGCTCGGGAGAGATTCTGGAAGCGGACATCATGTGGTGGCATAATGTTATCTCGATGGTGCAGGAATGGATTACCGTCCAGACCGGAGCTATTGACCCGAAAGCACGAGGAACCAAACTGCCGGACGAAATGATGGGAGATGCGATCCGTTTTGTGGCCTGTCACGAGGTAGGACATTCGCTAGGGTTGCGCCACAACATGATGGGATCGTGGACTTTCCCTACTGATTCGCTCCGTTCGAAAAGCTTTACAGATAAGATGAACTCTACGGCATCGTCTATTATGGACTATGCCCGCTATAACTATGTGGCACAGCCAGGCGACGGAGTTACAGCTGTATCGCCACACATCGGTCCGTATGATATTTTTGCCATCGAATATGGTTACCGCTGGTATGGTCTGCCTACTCCGGAAGCTGAAAAAGATGTGTTATACGATTTCCTGAACAAGCATAACGGACGTCTGTATAAATACAGCGAGGCACAAGATCCGCGTTCGGCTGTCGATCCGAGAGCACAGAACGAAGATTTGGGTGACGATCCTGTCCGTTCTTCGGAACTGGGTATAGCCAACTTGAAACGTATCGTGCCTGAAATCATCAAGTGGACGACTACGGGAGAGAAAGGACAGACGTACGAGGAGGCTTCGCGCCTGTATTACGCGGTGATTACCCAGTGGAACAACTATCTGTATCATGTAATGGCAAACATCGGAGGTATTTACATAGAAAATACGACTGTAGGCGATGGAGTCAAGACATATACCTATGTAGAGAAGGAAAAGCAGGAAGCATCACTCGATTTTCTGCTGAACGAAGTTCTTTGCTACCCGCGCTGGCTGTTCGATACGGAAATTTCCGACTATACCTTCCTGTTGCGTAAAAACCCGACGGGAGTAATAGAATATGCGCCAAGCCAGATTCTGAAAAATACGCAGGGATATATTTTCTGGGATCTGCTCTCGAACGACCGACTGATGCGTATGCTGGAAAACGAACTGAAGAATGGCAAAAAGGCTTTCACCGTAGTGGAAATGATGGACAAGATGCACAACTCCATTTTCGCGACCACCATCAAGGGAGGTACTCCCGATGTGATGGAGCGTAACTTGCAGAAAGGATTCCTCGACGCACTGATTACTGCTGCCGCCGAAAGTGAAGGTGTAAAAATCAACAAGCAGCTGACTGCTACCAGTGGCAATCCGTATCTGTTCCATCACACACCGTGGTGCAGTCACAATGAATTTGCTATTGAACAGGCAGAACGCATGGGAGCCAGACGTGAACTGAGTTTCTACGGCGGACAAGTAAACCGTATATCGGATGCAATCTCTGTCAAACGAGGTGAATTGTTGCGCATCAAGAAGTTGCTTGAGTCAAGACGCAACACATCGGATACGGCAGCACGCTATCATTATGACGATATGATTCTGCGTATCAATACGGCACTGGGACTAAAGGATTAAACCGTCCCTGTGCCGATGCACAAAAACAAATGCTAAACTATTTTTTACCAAATCAATAACAATCTTTTTTCAATGAAGAAATCCTTATTATTGACTTTGCTGCTCCTTGTGCACGTTTGTGCGGCATGGGCGGCCGACAAGGTGATTACCGGTAACGTAATTGCTGATGATGACAAACAGCCACTGATAGGTGTGTCTGTGTATGTTTCTGCCGACGACTTGAAGAAAGCCGGAAGCAGCCTGATGTCTTTGGGAGTTGTCACCGATATCGACGGAAACTTCTCTATTACCGTTCCTTCCGGAGTAAAGAAATTACAATTAAGCTATATTGGTTACACTACACAGCAGATTGAACTGAAATCGGGACAGACTCATTATAACGTTGCCTTACAGCCTTCGTCGACGATGCTGAACGATGTGGTTGTGACCGGTTACCAGACAGTGGAGCGTCGCAAGCTGACAGCTGCCGTTGCTAAGATTGACATTTCGGAAGGACGTATCGGTACGGTAAAAAGTATCGACCAGGCTCTTTCGGGACAAATTGCAGGTCTTTCGGCTGTTTCGACTTCTGGAGCTCCCGGATCTCCGGTAAAGATTCGTATCCGCGGTACTTCATCGCTAAACGGTACACAGGACCCGTTGTGGGTGCTCGACGGTATTCCACTGGAAGGTACTGATATCCCGAGTCTGGAGTCGCTGAAGAATATCGACGATGTACAGCAGTCTTCCATCGCCGGACTGAATCCTGCCGATATTGCTGATATCACAGTACTGAAAGATGCTGCCGCAACAGCTATTTATGGTGCACGTGCGGCCAATGGTGTGATTGTGATTACCACCAAAAACGGTAAGGCCGGAAAGACAAAAATCAACTTCAGTACGCGCCTCACGTGGTCGCCTCAACAGAATATCGACCGTCTGAACTTGCTGAATGCGTCTGAGAAGGTCGATCTGGAACTGCAACTGATGAAAAGTGATTATGCCATGAACGCCGAAAAGGGAGAAATATACCGCATCCTGAACCGCTACAATGCCATTGATGCTTTCAAGAAAGACGGCTGGGATGCACTCTCAAAGGAGGCTCAGAATGAAATCAATGCTTTACGCCTGATTAATACAGACTGGAATGATATACTGTTGCAGGACGCGTTCAGTCAGGAATATAACCTGAGTCTGTCGGGCGGTAACGAAAAGGCTACGTACTATACTTCGTTAGGGTACTCGAAAGAACAGGGAAATATTCCGAATGTATCTTCCGACCGTCTGAATCTGGTAATGAAAGCTAATTATAAAGTGAACCGGATGTTGAAATTCGGCACATCTGTTTTTGTAAACCGACGTAAGAATGGTTCATACCTGTCTACCGACGGATTTACAAATCCGATGTTCTATGCCCGCATTGCCAATCCGTACCTGACTCCATACGATAAGGATGGAAACTATGTGTACGACAGCGATATACAGAATGGAAATTCGGATCTGCTGTTCAATACGTTTGAAGAACGGCAGAATACATCGAATGAAACAACCATCAATTCGCTTTCTTCCATCTTCGATGTGGAGCTTCGCTTTGACGACCGATTCAAGATTACGTCACAAGTAGGGTTGCAGCTCGACAAGACCTCGCGCGAACAGATTGCCGATCAGGAGTCTTTTGCCATGCGACTGGAACACAAAAACCATCGCTATAACGGTACGTCTTTCCTTCCTCAGAAAGGAGGGTTTCATAAGGCTTACGAAAATTCAGACTCTCAGGTAACGTGGAAAACAATGGGAACTTATCGCGATACATATGCTGATATTCATGAATTTGAAATCATGGTAGGTTCTGAACTTCGCCGTACATGGGCTACTACCCTTTATTCGGCCGGTTACGGATATGACCGCCGTACAATGACCAACCAGCCGGTAGTATTCCCCAGCGACTCGCAGGCGTTTCCTCTGCATACCAAAACGAATGTAGAAAATGCATATGTTTCGGCTTTCTCTACAATGTCGTACTCACTGCTGAACCGATATACACTGGGAGGAAGTATCCGCTTCGATGGTTCCGACTTGTTTGGAGTTGACAAGAAATATCGTTACCTGCCACTTTACTCAGTCAGTGCACTGTGGCGTATATCGGAAGAACCGTTCACTGAAAATGCGAAATGGCTGGATAATCTGGTGATCCGTGCATCGTATGGTCTGCAAGGAAACATCGACAAGAATACTTCTCCGTATCTGCTGGGGAAATACCAATCGAATGCTACCCCTATCTTACCAGGAAATACGGAAGACATGATTGTGGTAACCTCTGCACCAAACGACAAGCTGCGCTGGGAAAAGACTCATTCGGTTAATGTCGGACTGGATTTTGCTGTATTGAATCAGGCTATCAACCTGAGTGTGGACTATTATTACCGCAAAGGAGTGGACTTGATAGGCATGCAGATGCTTCCGCTGGAAACGGGCTTTTCTTCGACAAACATCAACTGGGCCAGCATGACAAATAAAGGTATCGAAATAGGATTGTCTACACGCAATATCCATACCAAGTCGTTTATGTGGACTACGACTTTCAACTTTGCCTACAACCAGAATAAGGTGTTGAAAGAAGCCATACGAGAAGATGCCATTTATCCTAGCCGTGAAGGTTATCCGGCTGGAGCTATCTTTGCATTCCCTTATGCGGGTATAGATGAAAACGGACAGATGACATTCTACAACAAAGAAACCGGAAAAGTAGAATCGATGAAGGAATTTTTTAAGGTGCAGGAATTCGGTTTCGGTACATACAACCTGAGTCATGCTGAACTTCGAAACAAGTATGAGTATATAGGAACAACCGATTCGCCTTACACCGGAGGATTCAACAATACTTTTACCTACAAGGCATGGGAACTGGGTATCAACTGTATTTTCAATGCGGGAGGATATGTACGTGTACAGCCTAGCTACTCACTGACCTCGTTCGACCGCGGACAGAACACCAACCGTGATATTCTGAACCGCTGGACTCCGGAAAATCCTAATGGTACAATGCCGGCGCTGGTAGACTCTAATACAGATATGGATGCCTATTTCTTCCTCGATGGAGCTGTGAATCCGTATGCGTATTCCAGCCTGTGGGTAAAGAAACAGAACTACATGCGTATACAAAGCATTCGTCTGGGGTATGAATTGCCATTCAGCCTGATACAGAAACTGGGTATCAGTCAGGCTACTGTAGCACTGGAAGGACGTAATCTGTTTGTCTTCGGATCGAGCTATCGCAATTATCTGGATCCGGAAACAATGGGTAATCCGTATGCACAGCCTATTCCGAAGTCATTTACATTCAGTCTGAATCTTAACTTTTAACTTGTAACCGACAATGAAGAAACAATATATCTGTTTATTTTTTGCCTGTCTGACTTTCTTGCTGACCGGCTGCGATAAATATCTGGATATCCAGCCTACCGGAAGTGTTATTCCGCATACGCTGGCTGAATATCGTGCCTTATGGCTGAACGCCTGTACAACGGTTCCCGCGGACCGGGGACTTGCGGGTATGGGTGCTGACGAAATGTTTGTCAGCAACAAAAACGACCAGGATAAATATGGAGCTATCGAACGTTGGGAGGGTACGACAACTTCTACCACGACCGTATCATTCGACTGGGCCAATTATTATGAAGTTTTGTTTTTTGCTAACTTCATTATCGAGCATCACGATGAAATAAACGAAGGAAGTCAGAACGAAATAGCACAGCTTACCGGAGAAGCTTATCTGATGCGTGCATATATGCATTTCATATTGGTAAATCTGCATGGACAGCCTTATACCAAACCGGGAGCTCCGGCTACAAAATCCATCCCTTTGAAACTGGATACAGATCTGGAAAAACAGCTGTTCCGCAATACAGTTAGCGAGGTATATACTTCGATTTTGGACGACTTGAAAAGTGCCGAAGCGCTGCTGAATGTGGAAAAATGGGATGACATTGCTCTCTCCTACCGTTTTACCAAAGTATGCGTTCCGGCTATCCGCTCACGCGTTTACCTCTATATGGGCGACTGGCAGAATGCTTACGCACAGGCGGAAGAGGCTCTTAAGACTAAAAATGTATTGGAAGATTTTAAGGCAGACGGATTTAAGCTGCCTAACCAATATCAGTCGGTAGAAGCTATTAATGCTTTGGAATATACCATTAACAACAATTATCAGAATGCCGTATCTGTCCTTCCTTCGTTTCTGGTAATGTATCAGGAAGGCGACCTTCGCAAGGATGCTTACTTTGCCCAGGCAGACAAGGACGGAAACCGCAAATCGAAAAAAGGAGGAAGTTCAGAATTCCGTTGTACAATACGTACAGGAGAGTTATACCTGAACAGTGCTGAGGCAGCAGCACAGTCGGACAACTTATCTGAAGCTCGCAAACGTCTGCTACAACTGATGGAGAAGCGTTATACGGCCGAAGCGTATGCTAAAAAGAAAGCATCGGTAGAAGGCCTAGGTAAGGAAGAGCTGATAAAAGAAATACTGAATGAACGTGCCAGAGAACTTGCTTTCGAAGGTCACCGCTGGTTCGATTTGCGCCGTACAACTCGCCCGCGCATCGAAAAAACATTAAACGGTCAACAGTATGTATTGGAGCAGGATGATTCACGTTATACGCTTCAGATTCCGAAAGAAGCAATAGCAGCTAATCCTAACCTGAGCAACTAATCGCAAAAAATTATCAGCTATAAGAAGAAGGGGAGCTGTCTCAAAATAAAGAGATAGGCTTACTTATCATCTATATAAAATTACAACATAAAAAAACTCCTGCTTTTAGTCCTATCATTATAATAAACAAAGGCTAAAGCAGGAGATTTTTATTTATCAGTTTTAATCTATAAGATTTTTACTTTCGCTGTTCTAGTTTGAGGCAGCCTCATCTTTATTGGATTAAGATTTTAAAACTCTTTTTCTATCATCTACAACTATTCGCTGAATTCAACTTCATTACGAATAAAAGTCGTAACATTAATCTCTTCCACGGCTACAAACTTCTCTTTGCGATACGGGCAGTCAGTGCACATACACTTATTACACTTAGGTGTTTCGAATATATTACATGGATCAAGATGAATATTCAATACAGCATGGTCTGAATATTTAGCTTTCATAGCTTCCTGCAAACGTGCCCCTATTTTATGACCTTGTTCGATATTATAATACCATGGAATAGTCAAGTCGCAGTCCATATACAAAGAATTGCCCGACTTCAAAACCTTTACATTATGAATGTCAATCCACTCGGGTTTTCTGTTTCGATTCAAGGTATCGGCAAGATCGGCAAGCAGATTAATGTCTGCCTTATCAAGCAAATTATCGGTAGTTTTTCTCAGAATAGAAATTCCTGTTATGATAATTACCGAACCGAAAATCAAGGCCATCGCACTATCTATCCAAGCTATGCCGGTGAAATACAACAATACCAGTCCGGCAACTAGACCAATAGTAGAATAGGTATCCGACTGTAAATGTTTTCCGCCAGCAACGAGAGCAATCGAATCGTATTTCTTTCCTACAGCTATGCTATACCATCCCATCAGGTAATTAAGAAGCCCGGATGCAGCTATGATATAGATACCTACATCAATCTTCTGAATATCGGTAGGTACCAGCAAACGCTTAATACCTTCATAAATAATCATTCCTCCTACTATCGAAATCAATATACCTTCGATAGAAGCCGATATAAGTTCAATCTTTCCATGTCCGAAAGGATGATTCTGGTCTTTAGGCTTTTCCGAAAGACACAGACTAAACAAGCTTATTGCCCCAGCAACAACGTTGACAATACTCTCCATGGCATCGGTCAGAACACCAACTGAATTTGTGAGGTAATATGCTATAAACTTTCCTACCAGAATCAATACTGATACAGTCAGTATATTACGCTGTACTCTCTGCTTTAGTTTATTCTCTGTAAGTTCCATAATCCCCAAAATTGAAGTCAAAAAATGAGTGGACGAAAGTACAACTTATTTTCAATCTAGCAAAAGCATGATAGCTTAAAGTCAGTCTAAATTTCAGTATGCCAAAAATCAGCATCTACGAAAACAGTTAACCCTCTGCCTGACTGATCTATACAGCCCGACAGAGGGTTAACGAATTCAAAAGATTATCAACAAACTCCGTTTAAACCAAGAAGCCCAGTAAGATACCGGCAGCTACAGCCGAACCGATCACTCCTGCAACATTCGGTCCCATTGCATGCATCAGCAGATAGTTAGTCGGATCATATTCCAATCCTACTACCTGAGAAATACGTGCAGAGTCGGGTACTGCCGATACTCCGGCATTACCGATAAGCGGATTGATTTTATTTTCTTTCTTCAATACCAAATTGAAGATCTTGACAAAGATAACTCCCGATGCTGTAGCAATAAAGAATGACAGCGCTCCCAAGATAAAGATCTTGATGGAATCCCAAGTCAAGAACTCAGATGCCTGAGTAGATGCTCCCACGGTCAGTCCCAACAAAATAGTAATTGTATCAATCAGCGGACCACGAGCTGTTTCGGCAAGACGGCGGGTTACACCACTTTCCTTCAACAGATTACCGAAGAACAACATACCCAGCAATGGCAGACCGGAAGGAACCAGGAAGCAAGTAAGCAACAAACCTATAATCGGGAACATAACCTTTTCTGTATGTGATACGGCACGAGGTGCTTTCATACGGATAAGACGTTCCTTCTTTGTTGTAAGCAATCGCATTACAGGAGGTTGTATAACAGGAACAAGTGCCATATACGAATAAGCAGACACGGCAATTGCTCCCATCAGATTAGGTGCAAGTTTCGATGACAAGAAGATAGCGGTCGGTCCGTCAGCTCCACCAATGATACCGATAGCAGCAGCCTGCATCGGATCGAAACCTATTTCCAGCGCAATCATATATGCTCCAAAGATACCAAACTGTGCCGCAGCACCGATCAGCATCAACTTCGGATTAGATATCAACGCCGAGAAGTCCGTCATGGCTCCAATGCCTAAAAAGATAAGCGGCGGATACCATCCGGAAGTCACTCCCTGATACAAAATGTTAAGTACTGAGCCTTCCTCATAGATACCTACTTTCAGTCCGGCTTCCATATTAAACGGAATGTTACCGATAAGTATACCGAATCCGATAGGAATCAGCAACATCGGTTCGAATTCCTTAGCAACGGCAAGATAAATGAACACAATACCTATCAGGATCATGATGAGATGTCCTGCTGTGGCATTATAAAAACCGGTATATGTCCAGAAGTCTGCCAGGTTATTCTGTAAGAAACTACTAAATTCTCCCATATTATTCGATGATTATAAGGTCTGTACCTTCAAGAATTGATTCTCCTTTACTTACTTTAATAGCAGTAACTTTACCGTCGCGGTCTGCCTTGATATCGTTCTCCATCTTCATGGCTTCCAATACAAGTAAGGTCTGTCCACGTTTCACGGTATCACCTTCTTTTACTTTGATTTCGAGAATAACTCCCGGCAGCGGTGACTTGATACCAGATTTGCTTCCTACACTTGCCGGACGAGTCACAGCAGCAGGAGGAGCAGCAGGAGTAGTAGATGCAGTACGTACTACCGGCTTAATTTTCGGTTTGTTCTGTTTTTCGAGTTCTACGGTATAAGGCGTACCGTTTACTTCTACACGCACATTATTGTCTTCTATGTCACCCACGGTTACTTTATACAAGTTTCCGTTAATTTTATATCTGTATTCTTTCATGGTTTCTTATCATTTTAGGATGATTATTTCTTATGTGGAGTTTCACGCAATGTATAAATCTTCGAACTCCACGGAGAATAACTACGTTTCACACGACTGATAGTCAGAATGGTTTCTTCTACATCATGATCGGCTCCCTGTGCTTCATGCAGCGCCATAGAGATAGCAGCAATCACTTCTCCCGGTGCTTCGCCCAATTTCTTTTCCTTAGCTTCTTGCTTATCGGTAATGTTGTGTGCGATCATTGCATTGCGCTTACGCAACTTAATAGCCGCCTTACCATTCAGCTTAAAGCAGATGTAAAGCAATATTAGTCCCAGGAAAACAACACTCATAGCCGATATAGCCATACCGATACCTACCGGGTCATGCTGTTCGAACTTATCCATCTTCGGATTGCTTTCTATCGTCTGGTTGTTCGTACTTGGAGTGACATATTTATCAGCACTTGCACCTTTCACTTCCCATTCGGCAGATGCATCCCCTACACGAGCGTACGATTGATTTGCAGCCAATATACCAGCCGGAACAACAACCTGATCAAGCAGCTTTTTACCAGAATCATATAATCCGATCCAGTTGGCATTAGTTTTACTCAGTACAAAATTAGTATGGAAAGTACCCCGTCTAGGATTTCCGTCCGCCCAGAAAAGTGTATGCTGGCGTGGCTTAATGCTTGTCAGCACATCTCCTTTCGGAATAAAATACGTAACAGTATCTCCGGGCTGACTGCTCACTTTCAGCAGGCATCCGGCCAAATCGGCTGTACTATATGCCTTATTGAATATTTCAATCCAGCCGCTATGCACACCATAATCATCCTGAAAGTTGGTCTGATTGTCCACCAACACCTCATTGATGACCAGCTTACTGTTCGATTTCTGTTCTGTACAAGAAGTAAAACCGATCAGCAACAGCAGGGAAAGAAATATTCCTATTCTGTTTTTTCTCATAGATTTCTTAAGTTGAAAGTTAATAATCAGAATAACCCACGAATTACAATGGAATATTTCCGTGTTTCTTAGCCGGATTTGTCAGCTTCTTAGTCTGTAACTGCTGCAAGGCACGAATGATACGGAAACGAGTATTACGCGGTTCAATCACATCGTCTATATAACCATATTTTGCAGCATTATACGGGTTGGCAAACAACTTGGTATATTCAGCTTCTTTTTCAGCCATAAATGCCTTCGGATCGGCAGCTTCTTTAGCTTCTTTTGCATACAATACCTCTACAGCTCCAGCACCACCCATTACGGCAATTTCAGCAGTCGGCCATGCATAGTTCATATCTCCACGCAACTGCTTACAACTCATTACGATGTGTGAACCACCATACGACTTACGCAATGTAACTGTCACTTTTGGAACAGTAGCTTCACCATATGCATAAAGCAGTTTAGCTCCGTGCAAGATAACAGCATTGTATTCCTGTCCTGTACCCGGAAGGAATCCCGGAACATCTACCAATGAAACAATAGGAATATTGAAAGCATCACAGAAACGGACGAAACGCGCTCCCTTACGAGAAGCATTGCAGTCCAATACTCCGGCAAGGAACTTAGGCTGGTTGGCAACAATACCAACAGACTGTCCGTTGAAACGTGCAAAACCGACAATGATATTCTTTGCAAAGTCACGCTGAACTTCGAGGAACTCACCATTATCGACAATTGCTCCGATAACCTCATACATATCGTAAGCCTTATTAGGGCTGTCCGGAATAATTTCATTCAAAGAATCCTCCAGACGATCAATCGGATCTGTACAGTCTACATAAGGCGGCTCTTCCAGATTGTTCTGAGGGATATAGCTCAATAACTTACGAATCAGTGCCAAGCCTTCTTCTTCTGTAGAAGCAGTAAAATGAGTTACCCCCGAACGAGTAGAGTGCACACTTGCACCTCCCAAATCTTCTTGAGAAACATCCTCTCCGGTAACAGTCTTTACAACTTTCGGACCTGTAAGGAACATATAGGAAGTACCTTCCATCATCAAAGTAAAGTCTGTCAGTGCAGGTGAATATACAGCACCTCCGGCACACGGACCAAAGATACCCGAAATCTGCGGGATCACACCAGAAGCCAAAATATTACGCTGGAAAATTTCAGCATATCCAGCCAATGCATTGATACCTTCCTGAATACGTGCACCACCCGAGTCATTCAGTCCGATACAAGGAGCTCCCATCTTCATGGCCATATCCATTACTTTACAAATCTTCAGTGACATGGTTTCTGACAGAGAGCCGGCAGATACGGTAAAGTCCTGTGCAAAGACATAAACCAATCTTCCCTCTATTGTTCCATATCCAGTAACTACACCATCGCCCAGATAATGCTTCTTATCCATTCCGAAGTTTGTACAACGATGTTTTACAAACATATCCATTTCTTCGAAACTTCCTTCATCAAGCAGCATAGCAATACGTTCACGTGCAGTATATTTCCCTTTAGCATGTTGCTTTTCGATAGCTTTCTCACCACCGCCAAGACGCGCCTGGGCACGCAGTTCGATAAGCTCTTTTACTTTTTCAAGTTGGTTACTCATGGTACTAGAAATTTATGTATTAGTAAATGGCAAGATAAAATGGTTAACAACCGATTGTTTTAAAGCAACAAAGTGACGAAGAACTTCGTATACATCCGATGAACGTTTACAAAATTCTCCGCCACTTCTCTATTCTGAATGACAACAAACAGCTAATGTCTCCACCATTTCATTCATTGCCCTTAATTATTTTTCGCAAAGTTCGGTTAATACCCCCATAGTTGATTTCGGATGAAGGAAAGCAATATTCAGTCCTTCTGCACCTTTTCGAGGCGCTTTGTCGATCAGGCGAATGCCGTTTGCATCAGCTTCAGCCAACGCATTTGCTACTCCGTCTTCTATTGCAAAAGCCACATGATGAACTCCCATGCCTCTGTTTTCAATAAATTTGGCAATTGTGCTATCAGGTCCCGTAGGCTCCAGCAGTTCAATTTTTGTTTCACCACATTTCAGGAAAGCAGTTTTTACTTTCTGATCTTCTACGGTTTCTATATTATAACATTTCAATCCGAGTACATTTTCATAATAAGGAAGGGCTTCTTCGATACTTTTCACCGCAATGCCCAAATGTTCAATGTGAGAAATTTTCATAATTAAGTTGCTTTTAATGGTATTAAAATCTAAAGTTGGTTTATATCAACTGCACAAAGAAAACAAAAATGTGCAGAATAAAGAAATATTTCCCTATTTTATTTTCATCAACTAACGCTTTTTTTAGTTTATTTTTATTTTATACAAAGCGTAGTTGTCAGAAATATTTTTTCACGATAAAAATATTGGCTGATGCATGAATCGCTCCATTCTCCAAACTGGATATCAACGACTTAGAACATTATTTATCAGATATATTTCCTCATCACAGAACGACCTATTATCTAAAGACTTCAAATTATCGTCAATCTGTTTTACCGAACTGGCACCAATTATGACAGAAGTAACCTTCTCATCTTTCAGCAACCATGCCAATGACATTTCGGCCAAAGTCTGCCCACGCCGTGCGGCTATTTCGTTCAAGTCCCTGATTTTACGAAGAACATCCTCCGTCAGAGCTTCTTTCTTAAGATGACCTCCCCGGGCAATACGTGAATCATCAGGAATACCATCCAGATAACGCCCAGTCAATAATCCCTGCGCCAAAGGTGAAAAAGCAACAAACCCACTGCCATGTTTACTAGCCTGATCCAAGATGCCCTCCTCTTCCGGCTCACGATTGAACAAATTATAACGCCCTTGATAAAGCAGACAAGGCACATGATTGTCGGCAAGATAACGATAAGCTATTTCCGCCGCCTCTTTAGGATACTTCGATATGCCTACATAAAGAGCCTTGCCCTGACGTACGATATCGACAAGTGCCTGCAAGGTTTCTTCAAGTGGAGTTTCCGGATCATAGCGATGACTATAAAAAATATCTACATACTCCAGATTCATCCGTTTCAAACTCTGGTCAATACTAGCCATAAGATGCTTCCGTGAATTCCATATCCCATAAGGCCCCTCCCACATATCATGTCCAGCCTTCGTAGAAATAAAAAGTTCATCACGATAAGGAGCAAGAGATTTCTTCATGATTTGCCCGAACGTTTCCTCAGCCGACCCATAAGAAGGTCCATAATTATTAGCAAGATCGATATAAGTAATTCCCTTGTCAAAAGCATGATGAATTTTCTCTTTACTGCCTGACAGCGTATCCACATCTCCGAAGTTATGCCAAAGTCCAAGAGAAATTTCAGGAAGCAGGATGCCACTCTTACCAGCCCTGCGATATTTCATTCCACCGTGATAACGGTCGGGAGCCGCACTATAAACAGGATCAATCATAACATATATCTATATAAATTACACATAAATACGAATAAGCAAGCGATTCAGCCAGTTCCACCGTACCTTAAACCAACGACGTGTACTCAACAGTTTACCTCCGAAACGTAAAATAAAATCCCGATAACTGAATTTCTTGAAAGGAAGTCCTGCTTCTATAAATTCAAAATGACTATATCCATGCTCTCTGGCATAAGTCATTGCCTCCCATACAGCAAGCACTCCCGGATAAAGCAACGGATAACTCTTGCGCATCCCAGCAGAAAACATCAGGTAAGCAGTATCATCAGAAAACAAACAAACCGAACCACCAATAATCTTTTCTTTATAACGGACTATAAAGATTTTACCCATCCTAGCCGGAAAAGAGTCTTCAGAGAAAAAAGCAAAAAGATGAAAATCAGGTAAATAACGATGAACTTTGGGAGAATAATATTTTTTCAGCATCATGAAGAAAGCCCTTATATCTTCCAGGCTGGAGGCAATTTCAATAGAAGCCCCATTTCTAAGTCCCCTGGCAATCTGGCGTTTACGGGAAGCACTCATCCATTTATCAAGCTGTTCGTGGTGTATCGAATTGCGAACACGCAGCCACCGGACCGGAAAATACCCGTTCTGCCTGAAATAACGGTAGCCGAATAACGGTTCTTCTAAGTTTCGAAACTCCAACAGAAAAGATTCCTCCTTATACAGAGTAGTAAAATACGTCAATAATTCATTGAAAATCTCTTCCCGTTTCCGTTCCGTATTAAAATACTCTCCCACACCGTAAACATATGTTTTTTCAGTAAACCCCAGCAGACGAAAATTCCGCCGGGTAATACACAGCAGTTTACCTATCGGTTTATCCCCTTCGAAAGCAACCAAGAGCACAGGACGATACCCCGGGGTTTGTTCCAATATCCGGAACAAATCAGTAGAATGAAAGACATTGGTTCCCGGAAGTTCAGGAATGTCCTTTGCATGCTCATATGTAGTCAACCTGATAGCCATTGTATCGCAAATTTATGATTTTTTTTGAGCATTACGAGTTTAAAGGTTATATTTGTCGTGTTAAAAACGAAGATTTTATGAAGAGTTTCAGCGAATTGATAAAACAACGGCGCAGCATGCGTAAGTTCACCGATGAAGAACTGACACAAGAAGAAGTGGTAACCCTGCTGAAGGCAGCCCTCATGTCGCCGTCTTCCAAACGAAGCAACTGCTGGCAGTTTATAGCAGTAGACGATAAAGAAACACTAGACAAGCTTTCACGTTGCAAGGAAATGGGATCATCTTTCCTGAAAGAAGCCTCTCTTGCCATCGTCGTACTGGCGGATCCGCTGGCAAGCGACGTATGGATAGAAGATGCGTCTATAGCCTCTCTGATGATTCAGCTACAAGCCGAAGATCTGGGACTGGGAAGCTGCTGGATACAAGTACGCGAACGATACACCGCTACCGGCATGTCTTCGGACGAGTATGTGCACGGCATTCTCGGCATACCTCTTCAGTTACAGGTTTTGTCCATCGTAGCCATCGGCCACAAAGGTATGGAGCGTAAACCTTTCGACGAGTCACACCTGCAATGGGAAAAAGTACATATCAATAAATACGGAGGAGAGTAAACGTGGCAGCAAAAGCATCAAACCATAAAGATACATACCGTGCTACCGCAGTTTTTCTTGCATTGATGGGAATACTCTATCTTGCCGACCGGCTGATAGGTTTTTCTTCCCACGGTCTGTCCTGGGTTATGCAAAAAGACACCATGCTACTTTATGCAGCCGTCGCTTTCTTATGGTTCAAGGCAGACAAGTCGGTAGGCATCATTCTTGCCGGAATCTGGCTCATCCAAAACATCGGTCTGGTAACTACGCTGCTGGGACAAATGTCAGGCTACCTGCTTCCCGCTTCCCTACTGCTGATAGGAATACTGCTCTACTGGTTGTCATCACGATAAAAAGTCCCGCAAACGAAAAAAATCATTTTCACCATGAATATAAAAAACATTATCATGATAGGGGCCGGCAACGTAGCGACTCACCTTTCCGTAGCTTTATCACAAGCCGGATATGATATCCGTCAGGTATTCAGCCGTACAGAAGCTTCCGCTTCCGAACTTGCCGACAAGCTGAAATGTCCCTATACTACAGATTTAAGCCAAATCACCCATGAGGGAGATTTATATATCGTTTCCGTGAAAGACTCAGCACTGAACGACATACTTCCCAAGCTAGCACAACGTGCTCCCCAAGCTCTGTTTGTACATACAGCGGGCAGTGTTCCCATGAACGTATGGCAAGGACTGGCAGAACGTTATGGTGTGCTCTACCCCATGCAGACATTCAGCAAACTGCGTCAGGTAGATTTTCGTGAAGTTACATTTTTTACCGAAGCACATACAGCTGCCGACCTGAAGCTTCTGAACGAAATCGCCCTCCATCTGGGAAGCAAAGTATATGAAGCATCATCCGAGCAACGGCGATACCTGCACATTGCAGCAGTATTTGCCTGCAACTTTGCCAATCACATGTATGCCGTTGCCAGTCATCTGCTTTCAGCAAACGGTCTTCCCTTCGAAGCCATGCTTCCGCTGATCGACGAAACAGCCCGGAAAGTACACGAACTGCCTCCCGTCGAAGCACAGACCGGACCGGCACAGCGATACGATGAAAATGTCATCAACCGCCATCTGGAAATGCTGAAAAGCGAACCACGCTTGGCAGAGATATACGAACTGATCAGTAAAAACATTCACGAGTACGCTAGCAATAAAAAAGAAACCTTATGATAAACTACGATCTTACTAAAATACGTGCACTTATATTCGACGTAGACGGCGTGTTAAGTGCCGAAACCATTACCCTGCATCCTAACGGAGAACCGATGCGCTCGGTCAACATTAAAGACGGTTATGCCCTGCAACTCGCCGTAAAATGCGGACTACATGTTGCAATCATCACCGGAGGAAAGACAGAAGCTGTACGTAAACGTTACGAGGGTCTTGGCATAAAAGACATCTACATGGGAGCAGCCGTAAAGACCAAAGAATATGCCGAATTAATGGAGAAATACAATCTGAAGCCAGAGGAAGTGCTCTATATGGGCGATGATATCCCCGACTACGAAGTTTTAAGTCTTGTAGGACTCCCCTGCTGCCCCGCCGATGCAGCCCCCGAGATAAAAGCCATCTGCACATATATCTCACACCGCAACGGAGGCTACGGATGCGGACGTGATGTAGTAGAACAAGTTTTGCGTGCACAAGGCAAATGGATGTCACACGAAGAAGCCTTTGGCTGGTAATATAAAAACAAACAATTATGCTCGAAAACCTGAAAAAATATAAGATAAAGCTGGCTTCCAACTCCCCACGTCGCCGGGAACTATTATCCGGACTGGGAATAGATTATGAAGTAAAGCTTCTGCCCGGTATTGACGAAACCTACCCCGACACACTGAAAGGTGAAGAAATTCCCATCTACATTGCCCGCGAAAAGGCAGACGCCTATCGTCCGTCCATGCAGGCAGACGAACTTATTATCACTGCCGATACCATAGTCTACATAGACGGAGAAGTCTTAGGAAAGCCTAAAGATGAAGAAGAAGCTTGCCAAATGCTGCGCAAACTGTCGGGACGCTCTCACCAGGTCATAACCGGAGTATGCCTTACGACTACCGAATTCCAAAAATCCTTTGCCTCGGTTACAGAAGTAACCTTCGACCAGTTGAGTGAAGAAGATATCCGTTTCTATGTAGAACATTACAGACCGATGGACAAAGCAGGCTCATATGGTGTACAAGAATGGATCGGCTTCATCGGAGTAACCGGCCTGAAAGGTTCCTACTTCAATGTAATGGGGCTTCCGGTACAACGATTGTATCAGGAGTTAAGGAAATTATAAACCATCGATTCCACGTCCGTAGCCAATGAAGTTCAGCATAACCCAAGCAACCATAGCAGATGCAGACGAACTGACATCATTTATAACAAGTATCTGGAAAAACATGGAACACCGGGAATGGTTTGCTCCAGAAGAAGACAAAGATTATATAAAGTCGCTATTGTCTACTCACACAGGCATTATATGGAAAGCCATTGAAAGTGTATCAGGACAGACTGCCGGATTATTCATTGTCGTCTTTCCCGGAAAAAATTCCGAGAACCTAGGTTACGACATTGGATTATCTGAAGCAGAGTTGTGCAGTGTAGCACACATGGATACGGTAGCAGTGCATCCCAACTTCCGAGGTTACGGACTACAACGTTTACTTATAAGTCAGGCAGAAGAAGCCCTGAGCAAAACCCAATACCGTTATTTGTTATGTACGGTCCATCCGGAAAATTCTTTTTCACGCAGTAACATGGAAAAATTAGGATATACGTATATAAAACAAGCCTTGAAATATGGTGGACTACCGAGATGTATTTATCTGAAGAAAAGGACATAAGCTTGTTATTGGTTCTTTTACTTTAAATACATCATCGAAGTAATTGCCATAATACAGGACTCATAAAATTGAATACTTTCTCTCAATAGAGTTATGATTAGCTTTAATTCAATGGATTTGTGATATAGGGAACAGTTCTTCAAGATATATTTCAGCCAGTTCTTCGTTGTGATTTGCTTTCAATTTAGTAACTTTGTGATATAGGAAACAGCTGTGGAGTTGTCGTATCAAACCACTGCTCTGTTGTGATTTGCTTTCAATTTAGTAACTTTGTGATATAGGAAACAGCTATTCAAGAATTACTACGCTAATAAGCAGGGTTGTGATTTGCTTTCAATTTAGTAACTTTGTGATATAGGAAACAGCATTGCTTCGCAATACTCGCCTGCAATCCCGTTGTGATTTGCTTTCAATTTAGTAACTTTGTGATATAGGAAACAGCAACGAAAACAAAGACTACAACCGTACCACAGTTGTGATTTGCTTTCAATTTAGTAACTTTGTGATATAGGAAACAGCCTTTCTCGCTCAGGAATGAGTTTCCTCACCGTTGTGATTTGCTTTCAATTTAGTAACTTTGTGATATAGGAAACAGCTTGGGTTTGCACGTAATGATAGGGGAGTTCGTTGTGATTTGCTTTCAATTTAGTAACTTTGTGATATAGGAAACAGCGTTATGATTGCAATAACTTTCACGGCGGTCGTTGTGATTTGCTTTCAATTTAGTAACTTTGTGATATAGGAAACAGCTGGGGATTGGATTTGCCTAGTGATTGGAACGTTGTGATTTGCTTTCAATTTAGTAACTTTGTGATATAGGAAACAGCATCATATATTCACGGCTCTTTCATTTAAGCTTAGATAAAGGCACATAATTCCCCCACCCACTTCTTATGGGAAGTAGGGATTTTGTTATGATTGATACCCAAAACGTTACGAATCCTCTGAAATTACAAATTATCTCATTTTTGATCCAGCATATGTATCATTGCGGTAAAGTCCAAAGAAAGTTCTCTAATAAGTTCGGCCGTTCCCTTAGCCTTGTCGGAGAGCTTTTTCCTTTTACCTTTCCATATAGAAAGTATTGCCAGTACTATCCTCTGTATCGTGTCAAGGTTTCTGGCGGACCTTGCACTATTCCGCCTGATGAAGTCCTGCCTCAGGTTGCGGTCAAGGTCCCAGTGCATGCTTTCTATTGCCCAATGCATTCTGGCTATTGTACTCAGCCGCCTGGCACTTCCGTGAAAACTGGAGACATAGAACCTCCTCTCGGAAGATTTCTGACCATCAGATTTTCTCTCCGTTGCAGTCCGTATTTCGACAACCGTCAGATTTCCATTCCACTTTTTCCTGTCCGTAATCAGGTCATTTCCACGAAAGATACGGCATACTCTGGTCTCTATTCTGCCATGTTCAAGAAAAGGGCCTTCCGAATATACATCCACAGGCTCTGCAAGTTCGACATTGTCCTCAACCCCATATCGCAGAGTTCTCTGGTTTGCCTTCAGCTCGATAAGGAAATCACCGCCTTTTTCCCGGATTTTATCTATGATGGCTTTCTGGAAGGACATGGCGTCTGCCGTAACTATGCATCCTGACACATCCACCTTGTCCAACAGTTTGGGTACGGAAGTTATCTCGTTGCTTTTTTCTTCACACATGTCCGTGGCAAGGGTGAAACCTCCTTCAAGGGAATAGGCGGATACGATGTCGGGGGTGCGTCCGTTTTCAAGTACCGTCCCTCTCATTGCCTTGCCGTCAATACAGAGGATGTCTCCGGCACAACCGACAAGCTCATCATGGAAGGTGGAGGTAAATTCAGACATCCGCTCAGACATGGCTTCATCATCAATATGTTTGAATATACGGCAGAGCGTAGGTTCAGAAGGCACACCGTCCAACAAAATTCCTAAAGAGCGGAAGCGTTTCAGATTACGCTCGCCGAATCTGATTATATCCGGTCTTGTCATACACTTGCCCAGCCGTCCGAGTATTACAAGGAGAAGAATATCTTCCAGCTTGTATTTGTAGTTTCCCTTGTCTGTCCTGCGGTAATCCGGCACTGATTTCACAAATTCTTTCAGATGTTTCATTATGCTGCCACGACGGCAGAATGCATGTTTCTTTTTTATATATTAGACATGCAAAATGTTGCATATCAGCAAAATAAATCTTATTTTCGCATAGCGAAAATTAAGGCGGAAATCAAAAAACGACCTCTGTCGCATTTGATTTCCGCCTACAAAAATAATTTTATATGAACGATAAAAAGAAACACCGGAAGCGGTGCTTCCTGCATCGCTGTGCGCAAAAATAATGGTTTTTCGGAGAATAACAAGGATTATAGAGGTTGTTTTAAATGAAAGAGCCGTGTCATATATTCAGAAAACTATTTATTGACAGTTGTGATTTGCTTTCAATTTAGTAACTTTGTGATATAGGAAACAGCTTTCCTCTTATCATGTCTTACTGATAATGAGTTGTGATTTGCTTTCAATTTAGTAACTTTGTGATATAGGAAACAGCAAGGGGATAGGTATTAACTATCTGGATAGAGTTGTGATTTGCTTTCAATTTAGTAACTTTGTGATATAGGAAACAGCCTGAGTACCTGAAGTCACAGCCCGCTATCGGTTGTGATTTGCTTTCAATTTAGTAACTTTGTGATATAGGAAACAGCAATCTTCTCAGTCGCCATTCAATGCATTCGGTTGTGATTTGCTTTCAATTTAGTAACTTTGTGATATAGGAAACAGCTTATATCATTTTTTAATTGGTCGTTTCACGGTTGTGATTTGCTTTCAATTTAGTAACTTTGTGATATAGGAAACAGCATAAAACACGTGAACTGGCAGAGGTTAAGGGTTGTGATTTGCTTTCAATTTAGTAACTTTGTGATATAGGAAACAGCGATAATACCAACATAAAAGCAAAGTTGGAGTTGTGATTTGCTTTCAATTTAGTAACTTTGTGATATAGGAAACAGCTAAACTGGACTGTCAGTTAGAAACAATTTGTTGTGATTTGCTTTCAATTTAGTAACTTTGTGATATAGGAAACAGCATATTTTTTGCAAAGGAGACCGGAGATATTGTTGTGATTTGCTTTCAATTTAGTAACTTTGTGATATAGGAAACAGCTCATCTTCCATTTGTAATTTCTCCTTTTGTGTTGTGATTTGCTTTCAATTTAGTAACTTTGTGATATAGGAAACAGCTATGCGTCCAATTCTCCTGTTGTTGCTAATGTTGTGATTTGCTTTCAATTTAGTAACTTTGTGATATAGGAAACAGCTTCCCGGAGCAGGACAAGTTCTTCAATTTCGTTGTGATTTGCTTTCAATTTAGTAACTTTGTGATATAGGAAACAGCGGCTGTCAAACTATAACAGCCGGGAAAGTAGTTGTGATTTGCTTTCAATTTAGTAACTTTGTGATATAGGAAACAGCTCACCGTTTGGCGTTATGAATACAATAAACGTTGTGATTTGCTTTCAATTTAGTAACTTTGTGATATAGGAAACAGCCTAAATTTGTCAAAGAAAGTGTACGACATGGTTGTGATTTGCTTTCAATTTAGTAACTTTGTGATATAGGAAACAGCAATAGCTAGAGGCGAAAGTTTAGGAAAGAGTTGTGATTTGCTTTCAATTTAGTAACTTTGTGATATAGGAAACAGCGGGGTGGTGATAACGACGGTACACAACATCGTTGTGATTTGCTTTCAATTTAGTAACTTTGTGATATAGGAAACAGCCGTTTTAACGTGAGAAACTTAACCGATTACGTTGTGATTTGCTTTCAATTTAGTAACTTTGTGATATAGGAAACAGCCGTGTGCGTTGCTCTCCGCCTGCACGATAGTTGTGATTTGCTTTCAATTTAGTAACTTTGTGATATAGGAAACAGCCACTAGTTTTAGTGTGAAGTTCATGCCCTGGTTGTGATTTGCTTTCAATTTAGTAACTTTGTGATATAGGAAACAGCTTTGCTCGACGAGCTAAGAGAAAAAATACTGTTGTGATTTGCTTTCAATTTAGTAACTTTGTGATATAGGAAACAGCTCAATTAATGTAATCCTATATAATACAACAAATTACATCTAAAATTAGAAATAAAAAAGAAATGTTTCCTACAAGAAAATCCCGCTATAAAAAGCGGGATTTCTTATTTCTAAAATAGTTCTAATTGTTGCCCTGCTACATTTTTGTTATGAGGCTTTTTCCCATAAAACAATTCTATTTGCTCGAACTGTTTATCTGTTATGCACATAATCCCTACCTGACCGAACTCTGGTAAAAAAGATTTAACTCTTTTGATATGAACTTCTGCATTTTCATAACTTGCACAATGACGAATATAGATTGAGAATTGAAACATAGTAAATCCGTCTTTCTGTAAATTCTTACGAAATAATGCATAGGCTTTCTTGTCCTTCTGAGTTTCCGTAGGCAAATCAAAAAATACAAGTATCCACATAACACGATATTCACTGTATCTATCCATCACATTTCAGGATAAGCAATTTTACGAAGTTCTCCGCTAAAGCATTTATATAAAGAAGCTGTTGTCTGAGTGGCAGCTATCATTAATGGACTCCGCTTTTTACCTATGACGACATCAAGCGTAGGAATCGTTAAAAGAACAGATTTAATTTCTTTTGTTAACTCTACATTTTCACCATAATCCTTAACAAGCTGAAATACAAGCTTATCGACATAAGGACGGTAAGGCTCCATTATATCGTCAGCCAGACAATAAGCATTATAGCGATTATGATGATGTATTCCTAAAGTAGGTAACAACCCGCTGGAAACTAAGGCACGAGCTATAATAGCACGCAAAATTGCATATCCATAATTTAATAAATTATTAGGAGGTATCCCATCACGATCACGTGTAAATTCTGGAATATGAGCATAAAGTGTTTTCCAATAGTAAGCCGCAGCTCTAGCTTCCAAATTATCAGGATCACCACTTTTCACCTCTTCAGCCCACACTCTCATACATTTATGATTTTCCTGCAAGCAATCTTGTAGAACATTTGCCTGATTCTGTATTTTAACTTTTATCGTTTGTTGCCACAATTGTTTCTTCAATGGAATACTAGCCATTAATTGTTCTCTAAATCGCTCATTTTGAACTGTATTTCCATACAATGGCAATAATAACCCTACAGGCATACTTTTATTATCACAAGTAATGACGCTACATTTGTTTTCTAAAAGCGCCTCAAGCACTCCTGAGGTAATCGTTATCTGCTTATGATCCAATATCACCAAACCAATATCTTCTATCGGTCTGGTAATAACCGATTGGCTTTTAAAATTTTCTGGAAGTGAAGCATTACGCTCCACTTCCGGAAGTTTTATAACCAACTGATTATTTTGCAATGATAGATAAGCAGGATTACCAAAATACAATGTTTTCTTGATCATAGTATTAAATAGGTTATCAATAATTTATAGATATATTTCCTAATCGATCTATCAGAATTGGAATGCACCATTCTTTTATAGAAATTTTATCATCCGTCAATTCAATTTTATTTAATGAAGTATATTCCTTCTTATCATATATAGGTGAAGCAACCATATAAGGAACTAGAAATAATCTATTCCCAGTACAACTAACCATTTTATAAATTCTCTCTCTATCCAGAGGTTGAGTTACCTTACCTCTATTACGTTCTTCTTCCGTAGGTAAATAAACCAAATCATTAGGAGATAAAACAAATATTGGCAGATTTCCATTCGAATCTTCCGGAGCAACAGATAGTCCTTGTTTTTTACGCTTGATGACTTCATTTAGAGGTATAGTCGCAAAAGTACGTTTACGTACTTGCTTTCCTGTAGCCTCATCTTCTTGTATAGATTCATATACAGCAAAAAACAAATTGGTTCCTTTAGCTGCTTCTACAAACTTTTTAACCTTATTACCATGTTCTCCAACAGCAAATTTCTCAGCTTTTTCATAAGTCCGTACCTTATAAATAGGTTGATGTCCCTTACCATCATTCAAAATATTCATATTCTGATTCATACGTTCTATTCCATCTGGAGAAAAAGCAATATCCGGATTGTTATCATTTAGCTGCAAATGACGTAGCAAAATCCTTTGTATACCTGTATCTGTAACTTCCTCTTGAATCTTTTTCTGATTAAAGCTTGAATCCAATGACTTACGTGTTGCAAAAAAACGCTCATTTGTTTCCTTCGTAAAATAATAGACTTTTATTTTCTTCAAATTAATATCGGCCCAGACATCTTGGTGTGCCTCAAAATACTTTGTTATTGCCTTCAAATCATATTGAGCTTTTAACAACTCATGCAATTTGCTTTTCAATGACTTATCCACAACAATCGATGGATTATTGAGCACATCTTTCAAAGGAAGTGTTTTCTCCCTACGTAAATTAACCTCACCATATACCGTATCTTTGTGCATCGGTTTACGAATCGCCCAACGATCACCTTTAACCTGCGGAATCATTTTCTTTTCTCCTGATTCATTATAATGCTGATGATAATTCGTAGTACGATTTATTACCCGAAGGTTTTGCTTAAAGCTGACTACAATATTTGTCAATGCTGTATACACATCCTGCGTAAACGTATCCCAAGGTTTACGTAACATCCATTTATAATTGCCATTCGAGTCTGTCTTTACTTTATCGCATAATAAATGCTGTAAGTCATAACGAGAGATTTCAGAACCTTTCCGTGCAGAAGCATTATTCAAGTAATTAACTATATTTCTATCGGCACACGCTATCACAATGGCATCCATCGCATGATGACGATGGTCTATTCTTTTCTTGTTAAAACCTTTCTGTAAATGTAAAGGCAAGGCAGGTAATAAATGTCCATTCGTACTTACAGAAGTGAAACCCGTGCTGTCCGTCATTTTATTCAAACGCAGAAAACGTGGAAGAATAATCCGGTTCCATACATCCTGCACTCCCCAGTCTTTCTTCAAGCGGTCCGTTACTCCACCTGTACAAACGATAACATTTTTCGACATACCCTCCTGCTCGCCCTCTTCACATACAATGTTCGAAAGCAAAGATTTTACGACTTTACTAATATATCGGCTATCATTCAACTGACGTTCGATAAAGTTATCAGGTATATCTTCCAACAGCAGTTTCTTCATCTTCTTACCATTACCAAGGTAAGACTCTTTCACAAAATGTTCATATTCTTCTGATGTAAAAACAGTAGCTTTCTCACCATTGCCCAATTCCACAATCTCACCTGAGTGTTTTTTAATGAATTCATATCCCAAGCAGTTATCTTTCAACTTATTTACAGCTGATTCGCAAATTACTTTATTGGAAATAGAATCATCAAAATAACGTGACTGAGGTATTACATGCTCTATCTCATAAGCAGGAGTAAACAATTTGCCAAGTGGAATAATCCTGCCGGTATAAGGCGAACGGTACCGTTGTTCTAGCCATAGTTTATACCGCAAGACTTCTGAGGTAGTAGGACGCTTCTTTACATCATTTTCTCTGAACTTTTTCAATATCGAAATAATATCTTCAGGCAAATCTTTTTCTGCAACACCCGACAAAACTCCTTCTTCATAGATTCGTAAAATTTCCTGCTGACCTGGTGAATAAGGACGGACGTTCTCTATCTCAAATTCAGGATTCATGAACTCTGTAAGCAGCGCCTTTATACGCAAATTGGTATTTTCGTTTTCCAATACTTGCGCTGTTATACGGGCACGTTCTTTAGCCGGATTTTTCATTTCACGACCTAATTCTACATGAATTTCATCAATCTGTCCTTCCTGTTTCCAAATATCGCGTACCGTACGCAATGTTTCCATAATAACCTGCTCTACAATAGGATTGCGTAACGAATGCTGTCTAAATTTACTCAAGAAGTGATCTATATCAGCAGGAGTTTCCCATTTTACAAGTTCTTTTGCTTCAGAATGACGATTATAAACGACATAACATGCCAACCATAAAGGAAGCCCACGGAAAGAAGATATATCCGTTAAATGTATAGCCTTTTCACGCACACGAGTACGAATAGTTTCATCATATTCTCCTGTCAGAATTTTTTCTATTCGACTACGCGTTTGCTTATCAATATCCTGCTCATTCCAATATTTACCCATACGCATGAGTGCAAGCAATTTACGGATTGCTTTAAGAGAATAAGCAGCATAGTTACTTTCAAAAGGTGGCATTTTAGAAAACAGCTCAACAAAAGCTTCATTCAGCCCATTCTTCTCAGCAAAAGTACCTAAAGCTTTTGTCAACTCCTTTTTATCAGATATAGAATATAAAATATGCCATAAGGCCTCCTCCCTTTCTTCTGTTAAGAACCCCTCTGAAACTCCAGCCTTACTTAATCGGGATATCATATCTGCTCTTGTTTCATTGCATGGATAGCTTTTGTCTTCTACGTAATTCCAACGATATTTAGGTTGTTCATTTTTCTTTAATCCGAAAGGTTTGTATGCCAGAATTGTTTTTTGATCTATTTCTTTTCGTCCATTCAGCCAGTCGAATAATTTCACATAATCATCTTCGTTCTGCAAAAATTCATTAGTCACATCTACATCCAGTTTAAGAGAACCATCTATCATTCTTTCACGCTGATAAATACGCAGGAAAGAAAGGAAGTGCCACAAACGGAATTCCTGAAACAACGGATGTGATTTGGATATACATTTTAAAGGAGTACGGTGCAAACTACCATCCTTTTTATATACATGCGATTCATACGGACAATCATCTATCAGCCCTTTCTGACTTTTAAGTGGACGCTGATAAAACAAAATATCTTCCAGCAAAAAACAAGTAAAATTAGAAGTAGATAGCAGCCTGCGATGTGCCTCATTGTTTGGATATAATTCTTCTATGCAAGAAAGCAACAGATTATGATCCTTCAAAGCTGCATGAAACTCGGTCTGCTTGAGCAAAATCTTACGAAGTTCATCTTTATAATATTTACGTTCTATCGTGCGCACAAGTTTCCCCCTTATTTTCTGATCAGGCATACGGAGCAATGAATCATAAATATAGGCTCCAACAGTCTGACCGCTTTCATCGATCTGTGTTTGGGTCTTTGTTTTCAATAATCCCCAGTCGTCTTCTTTAGGAGCCCGAAAAGAACGCTTCACATTGCCGTCTTTATCTTTTTTAGGATTTCCCGCATCATCTAAATCTGTTGTTACCACAAATTCTTTTACCTTGCCTGTCCAGTCTAAAGGAATACTACTGGCCCGACGGTAAATCCAGCCGTTTTCCAACTTAACATTATACCAGATATCTTTCCCCTTACGCTCACCGGAATCTTCTACCGCAACTACCTTCAGTGCATAATATTCTACCGATTTCTTATTATCTTCCTGTTCTTCTTCTCCCCTTAACTGATAATATCCTCTTTTTTGATTGAAGTTAAGAAGTATCCAGGCTAATTCTTCTTTGGCTATTTTCTGAGAAAGAGCTTTTTTCCGAAGATAATAGATAGTCCAGTCGTAAGGTATCTTTTTTCCTTCTGCTACCAGCTCGGGATGGTACAAGCGGAAATCCTCCAACATTTCATTGAAAGAATCCTGAAATAAAAATCTATAGCTACCTGTATTATCTTTATACCAAGCCAGTTTGGGTTCTGTTTCCGGTAAGAATTTGCCATATCGGTCTAATTGAGAAGCATAATGTTCGGGCAAAAATCCCATAACAGATAAAACCCGATGCAAGCGCTCTCTGCGTAATAAACTACGCTCCAGCAAACGACGTATTCCACGGAGTCGTGTCCGTTCTGCGACTGAAGATTTAGCATTTCCTTTATCAAAATCTCCTAATGTTGCAGCATCCATCGGAATAATTCTACTGCCACAAGAAGATATACTTGTCAACTTCTCTTTTCCTTCATCGTCAACTGAAGAATTTATCACTGCCCAGCCAATGCTATTTGTTCCTAAATCTAGACCCAATATCTTTTTCATAACCAATTTTTTTTATTCATTTTTTCAAAGATAGAAAAAAGATATAAAAAATCTTCTTGATATGAATTATATCTGCTATATTTGTATTATCTAAATTGAAGCAAATCACAATAAGGATTATTCCGTTGTGAAAACATTTAAAGCGGTCTTTTTTCGAAGGTCGCTTTCTTTTTGATAATAAGGGCACAATCTTGGGTCAGTAGAAATTTAGTGGGGATACGCATATAGCTTCGCAATGCGGAATAAAAAGAACTTCTTATCAGCTACTCCTCTTAGATTTGCTCTGAACAGTTTAATTTTTGCATTGAACGATTCTGCCATCGCATTTGAAGAACGATGGTTGTAGAAATTCAGTATTTCATCATAGTGCTCATAGAAAGTAGCAGCAATGACATTAAAAGAATGCATCCCTGCTTCTTCTACTTTATTATACCATCGTGCCATAGCCAGACGTGCAGCGTCCTTTATGGTGTTCTTAGAGAAAATCATCCGCAGGGAATGGCACAAACCGTATGCCTTTTTGATGTCAGGGTATTCCTCAAATAGGATTGCTGCCCTTTGCTTCTGTTTTTCTGTCCATTTATCAGCTGACTTGAAAAGCAGATACCGGGAGCGTATAAGTAATTCCCTACGGGTATCGCCATTGGAATATCGGTATGGGACATAATCTTCGTTCTTCCGCTTAGCTTCTTCCATTTCCTCATTGGCCTGCTGTATGGCATCCCAACGGTGTTTGATGCGTAATTCCTGCACAGCATCACAAGCTAATCTCTGAATGTGAAAACGGTCTATCACACGGCTGGCTTCAGGAAATGCAGTCCGTACAATCTTGCGCATGGAGTCTGAAAGGTCAAGTGTCACTTCTTTAACGGCATAACGGCTTTCCTCGTCAATTCGTTGCAGTACAGCTATTACATCCTCTGATTTAGTTCCTGCCACGACAGCTACCAGGGAGCACTCTCTCGTACAGGCATCACGGTTGGTTACAAAGGTGTAAAGTTCACCGTTGGAGAGTGAGGTCTCGTCAATCGCCAGATACGGTCCCATATTTTCCGGAAACAGCATCCATTCACCGGCATGGGATAACTGTTCCCAATTACGATATCCGCTGAGAACCTCCTTGTACTGTTTTTCAAATGTATGACCATCTATATGATAGAATTCCTCAAGCGTACGGCAGGTCACTGGGGATGTCTCCATACGTTTCTTTTAAAAAAGCCCCAAATTCTTTGGAGTATCTGGTTCCCTTGGCTACAACATCGAGGTCGATGGGAATACTGAAACTTTTACCTGTGCGCAAGTCCGTCCAACGACGACGTCTGATCTTGAGGATTACCTTATGGTCCCGTATGGGAAAGTCTGTCACATTAACAGCTTCCATAAAACCTTTGGATTCAAAATGTTCGTCATTGCTTAACTTGGAATTCATCTTTTCATCCAGACTAATATGAATCTCTTGAGAGGTTTGTTCAACTCCAGAGATAAGAAAGTAATCTAATATCTGAGCCGGCAACACGAGGCTGGCTAGCATATTCAAATAATCGTTTTTCATAATGCGAAGTAAGCAATACTTTACGAGTATAAAAAATAATCCCCACTAAATTTCTACTGACCCACAATCTTCCGTCTATCATTTCCCAAAGTCTTCAGCATATGTTTCGGAAAAGATGTACAAATTATGTCATTTATTTGTACAAATTATTTTATCTTTCGTACAAACTTCCAAAAAGTTTGTACAAAGTTCTAGCAAAAATTCAGCATGTTTTTCATAAAACTTCAGCAATGGTTTTGGCAATGTTGCCCGGCAATCCGACAACACTGCCAACTATCCTGTTTTTCTGATGTATTTAACCTACTCCAGGTCCTGCAAGTCTTTCATTCCTTGCTCTATTTCATCTACCGAACGTTTATCTACATAGCGATAACATATATATCCTGCCATCATCCCCACAGACAGCATCAGGATATCGAAAACAACCATAAGCAGATTGCGGTAGTGGTGATGAATAAGGAAAACAGAGATAAAAAGTCCCAGTGTAAGGAAAGGAGTACACCAGATTTCTATGCGAAGCCCGCGCTTATAGGATAATACCCAACGGTGGAGTTCGAGTAAGGTACGGGTAGCCAGATTGAATTTATACAATACATGTATGTTCCATAGTGAATATAGAATGAGGAGTGGAAACACGATGTAGAACATCCAGAGAAGTTCTTGTCTGATAATTACTCGGGTAGCTGCTAGCGGAAACAGAAACAGCATGCCTGTAAGTACAAAAACGGCAATAACATTGGCCCCTATCAGACGGTCGCGAGCGCTCAGGGTACGTTTTTCTATCATTCTTTTTATCGCTTCATGATTGATGATTTCATTCTTCTTCAGTTGTTCACTAAGCAAGTTCCATTGATTTTTCAGTTCTTCAAGTTCCATAAAGCAGACATTTATTGGTTCGACATATTTTTCAGTTTTTCACGGATACGGTTCAGACGGACACCGACATTGTTTTTCGATATTCCCACTATCCGGGCTATTTCATCGTAGCTTCTTTCTTCCAGCCAAAGCAGGATAAGTGCCCGTTCCAGTGGATTGAGTGCGTGTATCAACCGGTAAAGCTCACGCAATTGCGACGATTTGTTTCCGTCGTCTTCGGCAAAAGCTTCGAAATTGACCGGTAAGGTTACAGCCTGAATCTGATGTTTTGATTTCCGCCGGTACGAAATGCATGTGTTCAGGCTGATGCGGTATATCCACGTGACTGGAGAGCTTTCGCCACGAAAACTGGGATAGGCGCGCCAAAGGTTCATTACTATTTCCTGATACAAGTCGTTCAATAGTTCATCGTCGGTTGCATACATGTAACAGACTTTATAAATGACTCGTTTGTGCGACTCAATCAGCAGGAGAAAGTCTTTTTCTTGTTGCAGGGTTTTATTCATACAACATCTGGTTTCTACATGTTTTTTACTTTATTTAGTCGCTCGTTCGGGAATATACTTACATAGATATCATTAAAAAATGCGTAAAGGAACAACAAAAGGCTGAATCCTGACACGAGGAAACAGCCTTTTTAAAGAAAAAGCGCCACCCGGAAACTTTTACCTTTCCGAAGCGGCGCTTAAGTAATATTTATTTTATCAAGAGGCAGGATTATTTATATTCGTCCCAGCTCTTGATAGCGATATCGTCGATAGTCATCGTGCAGAATGCATGGATAAAGGCACTTGCCAGACGTGCATTTGTTACCAGAGGAATATTCAGGTCGACTGCTGCACGGCGAATCTTATAACCGTTATCGAGTTCTCCGGCAGAAAGGTCACGCGGGATATTTACTACCATGTCGATCTCTTTCTTATGCAGCATTTCCAATGCCTGCGGATGTCCTTCTTCGCTCGGCCAGTATACGCGGGTATTCTCTATTCCGTTTTCGGCAAGGAATTTTGATGTTCCGCCTGTTGCAAAGATATTGTAACCTTTTGCCTTCAGCTCCTGAGCAGCTTTCAGCATTTCTACTTTCTGCTTTGGTGTACCGGTTGACATCAGGATATTCTTTTCCGGAATGCGGTAACCTACTGAAAGCATTGATTTCAGTACAGCACACGAAGTATCTTCACCGATACATCCTACTTCTCCGGTTGAAGCCATGTCGACTCCCAATACAGGGTCTGCTTTCTGCAAACGGTTGAATGAGAACTGACTTGCCTTGATTCCAACGTAATCGAGTTCGAACAAGTTCTTTTCTGGTTTTTCTACCGGCAAGCCAAGCATAACCTTTGTTGCAAGTTCAATGAAGTTTATCTTCAATACCTTGCTCACAAACGGGAACGAACGGCTGGCACGCAGGTTACATTCGATTACCTTGATATCGTTTTCACGGGCAAGGAACTGAATGTTGAACGGACCAGAGATATTCAGTTCTTTAGCAATCTGACGAGAAATGCGCTTGATACGGCGAACTGTTTCTACATACAGTTTCTGTGGCGGGAACTGGATAGTTGCATCTCCTGAGTGAACTCCGGCAAACTCAATGTGTTCGCTGATAGCATATGCTACGATTTCTCCGTTTTGTGCTACAGCGTCCATTTCTACTTCTTTGGCATGTTCGATGAACTGGCTTACAACAACCGGATGTTTCTTCGATACATTGGCTGCCAGCTGCAAGAAGCGTTCCAGCTCTTCCTGATTAGAACATACGTTCATGGCTGCTCCTGAAAGCACGTACGACGGACGAACCAATACAGGGAATCCAACTTTCTGTATAAAGGCGTTGATATCTTCCATTGAAGTCAGAGCGCTCCATTCAGGCTGGTCTACACCGATGCGGTCGAGCATAGCCGAGAACTTGTCGCGGTCTTCAGCATTGTCGATGCTCTTGGCAGAAGTTCCCAGGATATTTACTTTCTGAGCATCCAGACGAAGTGCCAGGTTGTTTGGTATCTGTCCTCCGGTTGACACGATAACGCCATGAGGATTTTCCAAATCGAGGATATCCATTACACGTTCGAATGTCAGTTCGTCGAAGTACAGACGGTCGCACATATCGTAATCGGTAGATACTGTTTCAGGGTTATAGTTGATCATAACCGAACGGTATCCTTCTTTGCGGATAGTATTCAGCGCCTGAACACCGCACCAGTCAAACTCTACGGATGAACCGATACGGTAAGCACCTGAACCCAGTACGACGATACTCTTGTGGTCGCCCAAATAGTGTACATCGTTGGCCACGCCGCTGTAAGTCAGGTACAGGTAGTTGGTCTGTGCCGGATATTCGGCTGCCAGCGTGTCAATCTGTTTTACTACCGGCACGATGCCTACACTCTTACGGTGGTTACGGACATCGATGATAGCATCTTCCATTTCTCCTTCGTAACCGATAGCACGTGCAACCTGGAAATCGGAGAATCCCTGACGTTTTGCCTTGTACAGCAAATCGTTTGGAAGCTGTGACAGCAGCTTGTGGTTGTTGCCCCATTCGTGAAGTTCCTTCGAAGTCTGCATGATGTTCATCAGCTTGTCGAGGAACCACTTGTCAATCTTGGTGAGGTCATGAATCTGGTCTACTGTGTAGCCTGCACGCATAGCCTTTGAGATGACGAAGATACGTTTGTCAGTCGGTTCGCGCAGTGCTTTGTCGATGTCTTCGATAACCAGCTCCTTGTTTTCCACGAAACCGTGCATGCCCTGACCAATCATACGAAGACCTTTCTGGATGGCTTCTTCGAATGTACGGCCGATAGCCATCACTTCGCCGACAGACTTCATGCTTGAGCCCAGCTCACGGTCTACTCCGTGGAACTTACCTAAGTCCCAGCGAGGGATTTTACATACTACATAGTCCAGTGCCGGCTCGAAGAATGCAGAAGTTGTTTTAGTAACCGAGTTCTTCAAATCGAACAAACCGTAACCCAGACCCAACTTGGCAGCAACGAAAGCCAACGGATAACCGGTTGCTTTAGAAGCCAAAGCTGAAGAACGGCTCAGACGAGCGTTTACTTCGATTACACGATAGTCTTCCGATTCGGGGTCGAACGCATACTGAACGTTACATTCTCCTACGATACCGATGTGACGGATAATACGGATTGCAAGTTCACGAAGTTTGTGATATTCACTGTTTGTCAGTGTCTGTGAAGGAGCTATTACGATAGACTCACCGGTATGAATACCCAGCGGGTCGAAGTTTTCCATGTTACATACTGTAATACAGTTGTCGAAACGGTCGCGTACTACTTCGTATTCTACTTCCTTCCAGCCTTTCAAGCTCTTTTCTACCAAAACCTGCGGAGAGAAAGAGAATGCTTTTTCAGCCAGTACGTTCAGTTCTTCTTCGTTATCGCAGAAACCAGATCCCAGACCTCCCAGTGCATATGCCGCACGGATGATAACCGGATAACCCAGTTCTTTGGCAGCACGGCGAGCGTCTTCGATGTTTTCAACAGCTTCACTCTTGATGGTCTTTACATTGATTTCATCCAACTTCTGAACGAACAGTTCACGGTCTTCTGTATCCATGATAGCCTGTACCGGAGTACCGAGTACACGTGCATTGTATTTCTCGAATATTCCTGCCTTGTAAAGAGCAACACCGCAATTCAAGGCTGTCTGGCCACCGAATGACAATAATACGCCATCAGGACGTTCTTTGGCAATAACTTTCTCTACGAAATACGGAGTAACAGGCAAGAAATAGATTTTGTCTGCCACGCCTTCCGAAGTTTGTACGGTAGCAATGTTCGGATTTATCAGGATAGTTTCAATACCTTCTTCCTTCAACGCCTTAAGTGCCTGCGAACCTGAATAGTCGAACTCACCAGCTTCACCGATTTTCAAAGCTCCGGAACCTAACAATAATACTTTCTTTATATTTTCTTTCATTGTTTTCTTTTGTTTTTAATGGATTACAGCAACTTTACAAACTCGTCGAACAGGAACTCTGTATCGGTAGGACCGCTGGCAGCTTCCGGGTGGAACTGTGCAGAGAACCAAGGGTTCTTCTTGTGGCGGATTCCTTCGTTAGAACCATCATTCATATTGATAAACAAAGGTTCCCAGTCGGCTCCTAGTGTATTATTGTCTACGGCATAACCGTGGTTCTGTGAAGTAATGAAACATTTTTCTGTTCCTACCATGCGAACCGGCTGGTTATGGCTGCGGTGACCGTATTTCAATTTGTAAATTTTTGCTCCTCCTGCTTTCGAAAGCAACTGGTTACCCATACAGATTCCGAAAATAGGCAGCTTTTCATTTTGCATAGCTTTACGAATGTTCTGTACAGCAGCATCACAAGTATCAGGGTCACCCGGTCCATTTGAAATGAACAGCCCGTCGAACTCAAGCGAATTGAAATCGTAGTTCCAAGGTACGCGGATAATCTCTACATCACGTTTCAACAAACAGCGGATGATATTCGATTTCACGCCACAGTCCACAAGAACGACTTTCTTCTTGCCTTCACCTTCGTTGTAACGGATTACTTCCTTGCATGACACCTTATCTACGTAATTTACTCCCGCATAAGTTGCTTCAGGAACATTGTCTGGTTCATCATCGAAAACGATTTTTCCCATCATCACACCATGTTCACGCAATACCTTGGTCAGCTCACGTGTATCAATACCTGTAATACCAGGAATCTGTTCACGCTTTAACCAGTCACCCAAGCTCTCTACCGCATTCCAGTGAGAATACTTTTCACTGTAGTCGCTTACAATAATCGCTTCGGCATGAATCTTTTCACTCTCCATAAAAGTAGGCAGACCGTTTGCTTCGATTGTGAAAGGAGGAACTCCATAATTGCCCACCAGCGGATAAGTCAGCGTCATTAACTGACCTGCATACGAAGGATCGGTCAAGCTTTCCGGATAACCGGTCATTGCGGTGTTGAACACAACTTCACCGGCTACCGGCTTCTCATAACCGAACGACTTGCCATGAAAGCGGCTCCCGTCGTCGAGGATTAATGTAACATTTCTCATTTTCTATCTATATCGTTTTCTTTAATATTGTTTTTCTTCTTTATATAAAGGCACCAAAACAGCTAGCGACTTCGTTCTGTAACGTTTCAGAACTGATAAATCTCTTCTACGTAATTGATAAATGCCTGATTGACGAGTTTCACTCCACCCGATGTCGGATAATCACCGCTGAAGTACCAGTCACCTAAATGTGCCGGACATGCCTCGTGCAATCCATCAAGTGTCTGATATACGATTTCAACCTTTGCCTGTGTGCCAGCCGGAGTCAGCAATTGTACCATCTTGGCAGAAATTTCTTCGTCGGTGAATGGAGCATAAATTTCTTTCACGTAATTCACCATCTCTTCCTTCGGAAGTCCAAGCTGTGCTTTCGACTTACGGTATGCTTCTTCTATCACATGCTGCATTCCTCTCTCTTCAAGCAATGCTATCGCGGCCTTGAAAGCAATAAACTGTTCCATACTTGCCATATCAATACCGTAATAATCAGGATAGCGCACCTGTGGAGAAGAAGATACAATCACAATTTTCTTCGGATGAAGACGGTCGAGTATGCTGATAATACTCTGCTTCAAGGTAGTACCACGTACGATACTGTCGTCTATAATAACCAGATTGTCTTCATAAGGAATCAAGCTGCCATAAGTTATATCGTACACATGTGTAGCAAGGTCATTACGTGTATTTCCTTCAGCAATGAAAGTACGCAATTTGATATCCTTGATTGCAACTTTCTCACTACGTATACGCTGTGACAGAATCTGCTCCAATTCTGTATGACTCGGCTTGTGTCCCAGGGCCTCAATACGCTGCACTTTCAGTTCATTCAGATAGTTATCGAAACCTTCCAGCATTCCATAAAAGGCAACTTCTGCTGTATTCGGTATAAAAGAGAATACGGTATGTACTACATCGTAGTCTATTGCCTTCAGTATCGGATTAACCAGTTTCTTACCCAACAGTTTACGTTCGCGGTAAATATCGATATCACTTCCTCGACTGAAATAAATCCGTTCGAACGAACAAGCCTTCTTTTCTTTCGGCTCATTGATTTGAGCCAGACGCATTTCTCCCTTTTTGTCTACCAGAATAGCTTGTCCGGGCAGTAACTCATGAATACTGTCAGCCGGCACATTCAATGCTGTCTGTATAACCGGACGTTCGGATGCCAGCACCATGATTTCTTCATCCATATACCAGAATCCCGGACGGATGCCCCATGGATCACGTACAGCAAAACTTTCACCGCTACCAGTCAGCCCACATATCACATAACCTCCATCCCACTTCGGACTGGATGTCTTCAATACGTTAGTCAAATCAATACGGTCTTCAATAGCATGTGTAATATCCATACCCTCCAGCCCTTCAGCCTTACACTCATTGTAAAGACGCTCCACTTCACGGTCCAGGCGATGTCCCACCTGTTCCAACATGATATATGTATCGGCATATTTACGAGGATGCTGTCCGAAGGCAGTAATGTCGGCGAATATTTCATCCACATTTGTCAGATTGAAGTTTCCGCACAAAGCAAGATTCTTGGCACGCCAGTTATTGCGACGCAGAAAAGGATGTACATACGAAATACCACTCTTTCCTGTTGTAGAATAACGTAAGTGTCCCATATAGAGCTCTCCGGCAAAGGGCAAGCACTTTTTCGCATATTCAGCATCATGAAGCTGTTCGGCTGTAAGATCTTTGAAATAGCTGTGTACCGTTCCGAATATTTCAGTAATGGCTCCAGCTCCCAATCCTCTTTCGCGGAACATATATTCCTCTCCCGGATCAGCCTGAAGTTTTACACACGCAAGCCCCGCAGCTTCCTGACCGCGATTATGCTGTTTTTCCATCAGCAAATACAACTTATTAAGCCCGTACATCCACGTGCCATACTTTTCCTGATAATACTCTAGTGGTTTCAGCAAGCGAATCATCGCTACTCCACATTCATGCTTTAGCGGTTCCATATTATTTCGTATCGTTTAGTTGGCTACTCTATATATACAAAAATACCTGAACTTACTGAAAAGTAATTCCAGGTATTTTTATTATTAACGCATTTGCTTAAAATCTTACAAAAGAAAAAATCAGAATGAGTAATGCCTAATGTAGCATTATTCAGAAAAAAGGAAAGCTTCGAGGAAAACAAAATCCCGAAAAGACCTCTGTTTTCCACCACTGCCTGAATCAAATTCTGCAATCTCGAATCCGGAGTAAAACCTTTTTTCTTTACCTGTTTCACTAAACTACACATTAGGGTACATCACAATTCGGGATGCAAAGATAAAGATTTATTGGCATATTTCGAATATGTTTCTTAAAATAATCTACATCTTTTTTAAAAACTTATCTCCCAACTGTAAAAAACAGGTCATACAGGTTATTCTTGCCAGCCTCCTCCAAGTGCTTTATAAAGATTTACCATACTAATCTGCTTGTCGCGTACGGCATTACTCAAACCTATCTGAGCGTCCAGATATCCACGTTGTGCATCCAGCAAATCCATATAACCGATAACTCCGTTCAGATATTGAAGCTGTGCAAGGTCAAGAGTACTTTTCGATGCCTGTTCAAGACGCAGACGAGTTTCATAGATTTCCTTTATCTTATTAAATTCGGCTATGGCATTATAAGCATCTTTAAAGGCATTCAGTACAGCTTTTTCGTATGCATAAGCTGCTTGTTCGCAAGCTGCCTTCTTTGCTTTCAGCATCGCACGATTCTTTCCCATAGCAAAAATCGGTTGCAGAATGTTAGCACTCAACAAATGGTAAGGCGATTTCAGTACATCACTCAATGCAGCACTCTCGCTGCCATAAGTAGCAGTCAATGTTATGCGAGGGAACAAATTGGTAAAAGCCACTCCTACCGCAGCATTTGCAGCAATGACAGCCTGCTCTGCCTGACGGATATCCGGCCGGCGCTCCAGCAGTGCTGAAGGCAAACCTACAGGTAAACTGGCAGAAAGCATAACATCTTCGGGCAACACCGAACGTTTGATATGATGTGGATATTCGCCACTCAAAAATGCAATTTCATTTTCTTTCAGAGAAATCTTACGCTCCAAATCAGGAACCAATGTTGCTGTTCGTGCCAACTCCACCTGTGCCTGACGAAAAGCAGTTTCAGAAGTCAGTCCACCTTCGTAACGCACGCGCGCCAAATGCAAACTTTCCCGACGAGCATCTACTGTCTTTTGCACGATAGACAATTCATTATCCAACGCAACCAGCTCAAAGTAAGCCTGAGCAACCTGTGCAACCAGACTCATACGAAGCGCACGCTGATTTTCGACAGATCCCACAAATTCGGCAAGACTCTTATCGCGTGCCCAACGAAGATTGCCCCATAAATCAAGCTCCCACGAAACAGAAGCCTTGGCATCAATCTCATAACCGGATTTATAATGATTGCCTCCATAATTTTCTGCTTCCTTCTCAGCATACACCTTTGCACCGACTGCCGGGAACATATTTGCATAATCAATGCGTTTCATTGCAGCCAACTCCTTAACACGCGCTGCGGCTATCAGCATATCTTTATTATACGACAAGGTCTTACGTATCAATCCTTGCAAGGTCGTATCGGTGTAGAGCTGTTCCCACGGATAATCTCCGATGGAAACAGTGTCTACACTCATGCTGTCGAGCGTTTCGGGCAAGTCCAGTTTCGGACGAGTATAATGTTTGCCCAACTGACAACTGCCCAAAAACAACAGAGTTGTCAGCATGTATAAAAAGCGATAAGTATATTTCGTTCGTTTCATACGTTTCAGGTTTTGTTAATTAGCTTTTTTTGTTTTCAGCTTGTTTTTCGCCTTATAAATCATCACAAAGAAGAAAGGCACAAGCAAGATACCTACCGTTACGGCGACAATCATACCAAAGAATACACCCGTTCCGATAGCTTGACGGCTGGCCGAACCCGGTCCGGTTGCAATAACCATAGGAACCATACCCAGAATGAAAGCCAGTGATGTCATCAGGATAGGACGGAAACGAAGATGAGCTGCATGCAAAGCTGCTTCCACCAGATCTTTTCCATTATCTACTTCCTCTTTGGCAAACTCAACAATCAAAATGGCATTCTTGGCTGCCAGACCAATCAACATAACCAAACCAATCTGGAAATAGGTATCATTTTCCAATCCACATAAAGCTACGCCGGCGTACGCTCCAAGCACAGCTACCGGAAGTGAAATAAGCACGGCAATAGGAATACTCCAACTTTCATACAGTGCAGCAAGGAACAAAAATACGAACAAGAATACCAATGCGATAATGGCTCCGGTCTGACCTCCCGCCTGCTTTTCCTGATAAGAAAGTCCACTCCACTCAACACCAATGTTACTTGGAAGTTTTTCGCGTGCAATCTGTTCCAGAATCTCCATTACCTGTCCGGAGCTGGCGCCATTGGCTGCCGTACCGCGAATAATGGAAGTATTAAACATATTGAATCGCTTAATACTACCCGGACCAGTCGTATAATCGGTTGTACCCAGTGAAGTCAGCGGAATCATATCGCCGTCACTTCCTCTCACGAAATACAAGCCGATATTGTCACGGTGCTCACGATAAGGGGCCTCAGCCTGAATATATACACGATAAATACGGTTGAACATATTAAAGTCGTTCACATATACCGAACCTGTATAAGCTTTCATGGTAGAGAAGACATCTGCCATCGGCACTCCCGACAATTTGACTTTATCACGGTCAACATCGAAATACAACTGAGGTATTTCAGCCTGCAACGAAGTAGAAAGTCCCGCAAACTCCTTACGTTGCGAAGCATAATACATCAATGTATCGGTAGCACGAACCAGATCATCATAAGTTGCATCTCCACGAGCCTCAAGCTGCATTTCGAAACCACCTGAAGTACCCAACCCCGGAATAACAGGAGGAGTAGACAAATAGACCTTGCACTCAGGATACTGCTTCAGTTCATCCTGAACATCCTGCATGATTTGTCCGATAGTTGTATCATCTCGCTGTTTCCATTCTTTCAGTATCACGGTAAGCTGACTGCGGGCCTGACTGGTTCCTACACGCGGACTACTACCGGTAACGTTCTGAACATATTCTACAGACGGATCTTTCATCAGGAAAGCTACAGCTCTGTCGGTTACCTCACGGGTTCTTTCCAGTGTAGTACCTTCCGGAAGTTCAAGCTCTACAGTAAAGAATCCCTGATCTTCAGTAGGAAGGAAGCTGGTAGGAACCAGACGGTGGAACATAAATATACATATAATTACGATACCGAAACCGACTATCACCCGACGCGGATGTTTAACAACTCGCTTTATACCTGCTACATATTTAGTATTTCCAATAGCAAGCCATTTATTGATGAATGTAAACACACGATTTTTCGGCTTATTAGGATCGGTTGGCTTCAAAATGAGCGAACACATTACCGGGCTCAAAGTCAATGCTACAACAGTAGAAAGGATTACAGATACGGCAATAGTCACACTGAACTGGCGATACAGCTGACCTGTAATACCTGACAGGAAACTTACCGGAACGAATACTGCTGCAAGAACCATTGAAGTTGCAATCAAAGCACCTGTCAGTCCGTCCATAGCTTTCTTAGTAGCTTCATATGGACTGAGCTTCTCTTCTTCCATGATACGTTCAACATTTTCTACTACCACAATGGCATCGTCCACCACAATACCGATGGCAAGAATCAATCCCAGCAAAGTAAGCATATTAAGCGAGAAGCCGAATATAAGCATGAAGCCGAATGTTCCGATCAAGGAGATGGGCACAGCCACAATCGGGATAACCGTTGCACGCCAGCTTTGCAGAGAAAGGAATACCACGATAATAACCAGAACCAATGCCTCGAACAAGGTTTTATATACCTCATGAATAGATTCTGAAATATATGTCGTTATATCAAACGGTATCTCATACTGCAATCCTTCGGGGAAATTCTTACTGATTTCCTCCATCGTTTCCTTTACTTTTTCTGCTACATCCATTGCGTTTGCACCAGGCAACATGTAAATACCCAATACAGCCGCATTACCTCCGTTTATACCACTCTCCGTAGTATACGAGGAAGCTTCAAGCGAAACGCGTGCAACATCACGCATACGGATAAGCGAACCGTCGGCATTGGCACGAAGCACGATTTCTTCGAATTGGCTAACCGTAGAAAGACGGCCCTGAGCCGTTATAGGGATGGTAATATCCAATCCGCTGACCGGCTGCTGTCCCAGCACACCAGCTGCCGACTCACGGTTCTGGTCTTTTAAAGCATTCTGAACATCCTGTACAGTCAGTCCAAAATTAGCCAGTTTGGCCGGATCTACCCATATCTGCATCGCGTAATAGCGGCTACCGATATTTGACACACGTCCTACTCCAGGCACACGACGAAGCAAGTCGAGCACATTGATTGTCGCAAAGTTACTCAAATAAATTTCGTCAAACTTCGGATCATCCGAACGAAGACAGATGGTCATCAACTGGCTGGCTGCCTGTTTTTCCACCGAAATACCATTTTGGACAACTTCGGCAGGAAGACTCGATTCCGCCAGCTTGATACGGTTCTGTATTTCTACCGCAGCCAAATCAGGATCTGCTGAAATATCGAATGTTACAGTTGCCGAGAAACCTCCTGAGTTGGAGCTGTTCGACTCCATATAAAGCATACCAGGAGTACCGTTAAGTTCCTGCTCTATCGGTGTAGCAACAGCCTGCGATACAGTCACGGCACTTGCACCCGGATAAGATGCACTGATCTTCACTACCGGAGGAGTGATTTGAGGGTACTGGTCTATCGGCAACATTTGCAGTCCGATAATACCCACAATAACTATTAATATAGAGATGACAGCCGAAAAGACCGGTCTGTCGATAAAGAAACTCACTTTCATGAATCGTAAAGTTTAATGGGTTAATATGGTTAATCCTCTTTCTGCTCTTCCGACTCTGCCTTCGGAGCCTCACCTACACGGACTTTCAGTCCCGGAGTCAGTTTGTGGTAACCTTCAGTTACAATCATTTCTCCCGGTGCAAGTCCTCTTTCTACTACCATATTATTCTGGAATTCAGGTCCAAGTTCGATAAAACGCTTTTCTACAGTAGAGTCACGGCGCATTACGAAAACATAGGCTCCACCCTTTTCTATAATCAATGATTTTTGTGGAACAACGGTAGCATTTTCACGTACATCAAGCAAAAGTTTTACCTTGGTAAACTGTCCCGGCAAAAGAACATGCTCAGGATTTGCCATTTCTGCACGTACGGAGAATGTTCCGGTTTTCGGATTAACCTGAGGCTCCGCAAAATCTACTACACCTTTCTGTTCGTATACACTGTTGTCGGGCAAAGTAATAGTAACAGTAGGCTGCCATGAGCGAGTAGAATCTTTCTGTCCCAATGTAACATTACGCTCCTTACTTTTCAGATAATCGAGTGCCGTCATACTGAAATCGACAAGCACTGTATCACTTTTCACGATAGTAGCAAGCAACGATTTACCGCTTCCGCCTACTAAAGTTCCCAAATCGACGTGTCTTTCACTTATCTGACCGGAAATAGGAGAACGAACAATCGTATATCCCAATTCAAGTTCTGCCTGATCCAGATCAGCACGGCTCATACCAACACTGGCCACAGCCGTTTCGTATGCAGCTACAGCATTATCAAGGTCAAGCTGGCTGGCAGCATTCTGCTGATACAATGGCCGGATACGTTCCAGGTCACGTTCAGCCTTACGGGCCTGAGCCTCATCTTTCTTCAACTGCGCACGTACCTTATCGGCTTTGGCACGATACTGGTCTTGATTGATAACAAAAAGTACCTGATTACGTTTTACATATGTACCCTCGGCAAATAACATCTGTTCAAGGAAACCTTCCACACGGGCACGGACCTCGACGAATTGTTGCGCACGAATACGGCCTACGTATTCTCCATACAATTCTACATCCTGTTGCTGAACAGGAGCAACACAAACTATAGGAGCTTCAGGCTCAACATGCTTTTCTCGTGTGAGAAACAAATAAAGTGCAATGATAATGACGATGCCGATTGCAGCATAAATACTCTGCTTCTTTTTTAACTTTAATTCTTTCCTTGTCAAAAAACGTTTCATACTTTCTTTTTGATTTTTTTATTATTAGATGCCATAGGAACAAGGGCAATACTTGTGCCAAAGGTACGAAAATATTTTTGTATATTGAAAATCAGAGCATCATGACAAACGAATATAAACAGAAGTTGAGGATTTTTCTGATAAGTTGTGGAAATTATCCACAATCAAGCCACATTTTTATTCCCCATTTTCTCTTCTCCTATCTCCCTATAAAAAGAAACATGCAAAATATTTTCCTCGTTCTTTTCTAAAAGAATCAACACCAACATTCAGATTCCCATGATGTTTTTCCTATCTTTTTCATGCTTTCAGAACGGGAAAGCTCGCCTCTGAATAATATTTTTGCTAACTTTGCATCCGAAAAAAATCTTTAAACAAAATGATATTAGAGGAACATTTAGAAACTACTGTAAAGGTTCACGACCAGCAGTTGCACCGGCGAGTTGATCTTTTGCTTCGTACAGGAAAACTTTTGGTAGAGAGTTTGGCTGATACCAATCGAATTGTGAGAAACATGAAGCGTACAGCAGCTTATTTAGGTATTCCCGAAGAAAAGTTGCACATTAACGTAAGTTTCACCATGCTGATGGTGAATGTAAGTGACGGCGATTATTCGTTTACAAAATTCCAGCGAATCGAAGGACATGGCGTAAACATGACTGCTATTTCTGAAGTGAGCAAACTCTCATGGAGAGCTATAGAAAATGACTACACGCTCGACCAGTATGAAGAAGAGCTAGAGAAAATACGTACCAAGAAGCGTAATTATACTCCCCTGCAAGTCGCTATCGGAGCAGGTTTTGCCTGTGGAGGATTCTGTATTCAGTTCGGTTGCGACTGGATGGCATTCTTATATGCGTCTATTGCCGCTATTATCGGTATGCGCGTAAGACAGAAATGTAACGAGTCGGGCTTGAATCATTATATGGGTATTGCCATTTCTGCATTCATTGCTACTATGATAGCATGGGCCTCTACCTTCCTTCCTGCCGAATGGACTAATACTCCGTGGCATCCGTTGCTGGCATGCGCACTGTTCATCGTGCCGGGGGTTCCATTGATTAACTTTGTAGACGATATGCTCGACAATTACATACAAGTAGGTATCGTACGTGCTGTCAATACCTTGTTAATGGTGGCAGCTATGGCATTCGGTATTGCCTTTGCTGTAAAATTATGTAGCATCGCCGACTTCTTCCCAACTATCAGTATGGTTCCTCACCACGCTTATTGGGAATATGCACTTGCCGCAGCTATCTCGGCCATGGGCTTCTCTATGATCTTCAATATCCAACGCCGGTTATTATGGGTAGTAGCTATAGGAGGAATACTCGCTGTATGTACCCGTAATTTCGTAAACCTTGGACCAAGCACAGACAACATTGGTCTGGATATGGGTCTGGTTATCGGTTCGTTTGCCGGTTCTGTATTGGTTAGCTTAATTGCAATTAAAGCCGTACACTGGTTCCATGTGCCCAACCATGTGCTAACCATCCCATCTGTCATCCCTATGATTCCGGGAGTATTGATGTATCGCATGCTGTTCGGTTTAATCAATATGAACGTTCAGTCAATCGATCAAGTTACCCCGCTGATGAAGGCTATCGAAAGTGGTGTAAACTCAGGACTGGTTATTATGTGTATTGCGTTAGGTGTTGCTATTCCTAATATCTTCGGACGTAAATATATCGCGTCATCAAAGAACAAACGTCTTGTAGCTATCTTGAAAGAGCGTAGAGCAAGAGGTAAGTTTGTAGAATGGTAATACAGACAATATAAATAAGGAGTAAGTAAAGGGCGAAAAGTTAAGATATCCAAATATCATAATCTTTCGCCTTTTATATTTGTTTAAAAAAAGAACTGCCTGTTTCAGGCAAATAATAATTCAATATAAATATATACAATATTATGATCAGACTAAACGTATTTATCAGAGTAAAAGAAGAAAAACGTGAAGCAGTACTCGTTGCTGCTAAAGAACTTGTAACAGCATCTCAAAAAGATAAAGGCTGTATTGCTTACGATGTATTCGAAAGTGCAACTCGCCACGATGTACTGATGATTTGCGAAACATGGAAAGATGCAGAAGCATTGTCAGCTCATGAACATACTCCTCACTTTATGACACTGGTTCCACAGATAGAAGAACTGGCTGAAATGAAGATAGAGAAATTCGAATTCTAAAATACAGTATACGGCATTTGTCCTCTGATGGAACAAATGCCGTATTTTTTATAAAGCATTACATTTCAAACTTTGTATTCCGCATATCTCCTGTTTCAGCAAACGCTATATGCATCTTCAGTGCATTACGCAATGACATAGGAGTATGACATCTTTTTCCTTCCGAAAGCTTCAGATAATCCCAAAGCAGCTCTTTATAATCAGGATGAGCACAGTTTTCAATGATACAACGTGCACGCTGTGAAGGTGACTTGCCACGCAAATCGGCAACGCCTTGCTCGGTAACCAAGATGCGTACATCATGTTCAGTACTGTCCACATGCGAAACATGAGGAACAATCGATGAAATAAGTCCATCTTTAGCCGTAGAAGGAGTAGTAAATATGGAGAGATAGGCATTTCGTGCAAAATCGGCCGAACCTCCAATTCCATTCATCATCTTGCTGCCTAAGACATGTGTACTGTTGACATTGCCAAATATATCTGCTTCCAGGGCTGTATTGACCGCTATTATTCCCAAACGACGAATCATTTCGGGATGATTGGTTATCTCCTGCGGACGCAACAAGACTCTTTCTTTCATCACGTCAATATTATCGTAAAGCATATCCAGACGGTCATCAGACAATGTCAACGAACTTCCGGCAACAAAACGGATGCGCTCTTGCATCATCAGATCGATAACTGAATTTTGAATGACTTCCGTATACATGGAAAATGCCGGGAGTTTTTTATCGGCTCCCAATGCCCCTAACACAGCATTAGCTATATTACCTACCCCTGACTGCAATGGCAGAAATTCTCGTGGTATGGCTCCCCGCTGATATTCTCCCAAAAGAAAATCTGCAACATTCTGCCCAATCCGACTAGTAGTATCATTCAGTGGAGTAAAAGCTGCTATCCGATCTCGTTCATTCGTGCGAACCACTCCTACAACCTTTTCCGGATTAACCCTTACACTGATACTTCCTGCGCGATCATTTACCCGATAAATCGGAATCTCTCTTCGGTATGGTGGAGCATCAGGAATATAGATATCATGCATTCCGGTCAACTTGCTGGCATGGGCTTCGTTTAACTCAATAATAACTTTATGGGCAACCTGTATCAAGGTAGGAGAAATTCCGACCGATGTACTAAGCACAATATCTCCTTCTTCTGTGATGTCGGATGCCTCAACAATAGCTACATCTATATCTCCCAGAAAACCGTAACGTACATCCTGACCTATCTGCGAAAGATGCACGTCATAATACTGTACTTCTCCTGCATTGATAGCATTACGCATTTCTTTATTCGACTGAAAAGGAGTACGAAAAGCTACGGCATGTGCCTGTACCAATGCAGAATCAACTTGACTTCCGGTAGCTCCTCCGGTTATAAGTCCAACTTTAAACTCTTTAACTTCACTGTGTAGTTTTTCGGCATAAACGGCCAAAGCAGCCGGAACAGCCTTAGGTGTTCCCACAGACGAGAAGCCTCCTATGCCTATCGTGTTTCCATTATGAATACTGGCGGCAGCTTCTTCTGCCGATATAAAAGAATATTTCATGTTGTAACAAATGTATCAGTTATAATATTTTGACAGCAAAATTAGGACAAATTGTTTAAAATAGCAATACAAAAAGTATTTTTTATAACCATTTATCAAATCACACAGAGTTCAAAAGAGGTAAAGAAAAATAAAAAGAGATATACTTTTTATTTTCAGTATATCTCTTTTTCTGAAGAGCCGAAAGCGGGACTCGAACCCGCGACTTACTCATTACGAATGAGTTACTCTACCAACTGAGTTATTTCGGCGATAATTTGTTTATGAAAAGCGATGCAAATTTACGGTTTTATTTCAACTTGCAAAATGAAAATGATATTTTTTTCAACGATAAGATTTTTTTTCATTTTTCTATTTACAGAAGGATAAAAAAAAGAACAGCATCTTTATAAAAAATATGCTGATATTTTATGATAAATATCAGCATATTTTGTGTCATTCATGCCCATAAATCTCTGAACACTTCGGTAAAATACTAATTCCGTCCCTCTTCTTCAACCAAAATCATCAGAGAATGAATGAGTTCAGGCTCTCCGGAATTAAATTTCATTTCAGTTTCACCCTCAAGGTATCATTCCACAGCTTTTTTCTCTCCAAACAAAATATCATAATCTCTTTTCGATGCAGGTACAGTCCAGTCTTCCGGAATAAATTTCCACTGATTCAGCGGCTTCGGATCGAGAACTTTTACTTCTTCTATCCGTTTCATCAGATAAAAACGTAAATCTTTATCCGTGGAGTATACGATACGTTTTGCCAGTTCTGCCTTGGGAATACCAGCACCTTTTGTCAGCAAATCTCCCCCACCATTTCCACGATACGAATTAACAGCTACCTGATATGTTTTATTCATATCAAACGGCTCTCCGTTTGCCATCCTTTCTATCTTGATTTTTTCACCCTGAGGTTTCGTTACATCCACTGTATAAATAATGCCTGCTGCCGAATCGAAATTGAAACTTGGATTTTTGAAACGGCCGAACCCTTTATCTTCTTCATTAAACAACATTAAATGGTCGTCGGGTGATTTCATCTGGTTAGTCCATAAAGCATACGACATTTCCAGAAAATCCTTGATTTCTTTACCTGTCAGCTTCATCGTATAAAGCAGGTTCTCGTATTTATACAAGTTAAACATATCACTCATATAAATATCACCTTTCTTGATTTCTGCTGAGAACGAGAGAGGAGCACAGAAAGATATATCGGCACCCGTAATATCAAGCTGCAACTGATGAAGCAAATCGATAAATGCAGAAGGACCCAAATAGGCATCTTTGGTTGTAATGGTTTCTTCGATACGTCCAATCTTACGAGATACAAAGTCGACTGTTGCCTGATATTGTCCGGCAAACTCCCGCATGAAATCCTCATCAGCAGCATAGCGGGAAACATCTGCCAAAGCACCCTCTACAGATTTTCGCACAAGCTTACCTCCAGCTTTAGTCACTTTGACTGTAACATCCGAAACATATCTGGCCGCATTGGCAGGATCGACGAGTAAAACAGAATCTCCTGCCACATTGACAATCTTCTCACACCGGCGCACATGATCGTGACCCATAAATACTACATCGAAGCCCGGAACATTTTTTGCTACATCGCCCGAACCATTCTCTACAACATTATCCAGTTTATTACCTTCAGGTCCGGCATGAAATAATCCGATCAAAACGTCCGGATTCTCTTTTTCCTTGATAATCTTTACCCATTTACGTGCGCAATCCTCCATGTCTTCAAAATGCAGCCCGTTCCACAGCTGTTCGGGAAGCCATGAAGGAATGGCAGGAGTTATCATACCTAAAACTGCTATTTTTACTCCTTTCCGTTCGATTATTTTATAGGGAGTAAGATAAGGTTCTCCCGTTTTATTGTCCACAATATTTGCCCCAAGTACAGGAAAAGCACACTGTTTCACCCAACGGTCGTACACGGCATGTCCAGTCTCCACATCATGATTTCCCATAGTACCTACATCGTATTTCATATAGTTCAGCATCGCTGAAGTTACATGAACAGAAGTTGTATCGATGTAATTGTAATAATAAGCAATGGGCTGTCCTTGTAAAATATCTCCATTATCCATCAGAACAACTCCATCTCCATACTGCTCACGCTGTTCTTTTACAAATGAACTGACACAAGCCAGCCCTCCTTTGCGAGGCTTCATACTTATAAAGTCATAGGAGAAATAGCATCCGTGCACATCACTCGTTTCAATAAGTTTCAAAGTTACTTCACCGTCTTGCGAAGCATAAGCAGGACTTGTAACGCCTAAGGCAAGAACAAGCATCAAACTGGAAAATAGTTTCATCATAAATCTAGCGGGTTAAGTGATATATAAACGACAAAATGTCACATTTTCATAGTATATCCAATAAGTAACTACAAAGATAATGGAACTTTACCACCTGCAAAACCCACAAAAAGATAAATACCTTTCAATATGGTTAAAAGTCTGTTAACAAACGGACTATCTGGCACATTCTTTGCCTCATTCTCAAATAAAAAAACAGACTGTATGGCTTACATAGACTATTACAAAGTTCTTGGAGTTGACAAAACGGCAACTCAAGACGAAATCAAGAAAGCGTACCGTAAGCTGGCTCGCAAATACCACCCGGACTTAAATCCGAATGACCCAACGGCCAAGGACAAGTTTCAGGAGATAAACGAAGCTAACGAGGTACTGAGCGACCCTGAAAAGCGTAAGAAATACGATGCTTACGGGGAGAATTGGAAACACGCCGACGAGTTCGAAGCTCAACAGCAAGCATATCGTGCTCAAGGCGGTACAGGTAACGGCGGTGAATATTGGTATTCTACCGACGGACAACATTTTACAAGTGGATTCGGAGGAGAAGGTATGCATGGATTTGGTGGAAATGCCAGTGGATTCTCTGATTTCTTCGAAGAACTGTTCGGGCATGGAGCCGGCAGAGGACGTAATGCAAGAGGCGGATTCAGAGGGCAAGATATTGAGGCTTCTCTACAGTTGTCTCTACGTGAGGCTGCAACCACTCATAAACAAACATTCAGCATCAACGGTGAAACATTACGTATTACAGTTCCAGCCGGAGTAGCAGACGGTCAGGTTATCAAACTGAAGGGACATGGAGGTAAAGGAACAAACGGAGGACCCGACGGAGATTTGTATATCACTTTCGTTATTCCTGACGACCCTGTCTTTAAACGGAAAGAAAATGACTTGTACACAGATGTAACAATCGACTTATACACTGCCGTACTGGGAGGTGAAGTTACAGTCAACACATTAGACGGACAAGTAAAACTGAAAGTTCGTCCGGGTACTCAGAATGACGCTAAAGTTCGTCTGAAAGGAAAAGGATTTCCTGTATACAAGCAGGAAGGCGTCACAGGCGATTTGATTGTAACTTATCATGTAACAATTCCTACTACACTGACGGAAAAGCAGAAAGACCTGTTCCGACAGTTGCAGCAAGGATAATTTAAAACCGTACGACTATGCAGAACGATTTAATCATCATAAACGACTATTGCACACATTGCAATATCGAACCCGACTTCATCCTCATGCTGGGTGAAGACGGTCTGATAGATATCGAAGTAATAGATGATACCAGTTATTTTCCGGCTTCTCAGCTGAATGAACTGGAAAGGTATACTCATTTATATTATGACTTGTCCATCAATATAGAAGGAATCGATGCTATCCGCCATTTGCTGACAAAAATACGAAATTTACAAAATAAAGTAAGAAGTCTGGAAAATGAGTTGCGTTTCTACCGCAGATAATTCCCATAATGTATAATTTACCCCCGCTATAAAAATTTATGGCGGGGGTATTTTTATAAAAAGGGGTTATGAGGTCCTGTTTTCTTCAATATGTATCAGAAATCGTAGGTCAGCCCGATAAAGAAAGTTCCTGCCTGCTTTTTTCGAGGTAATTCTATTTTTTGTCCTTCGACTATCATATTACGGCTTCCTCCGTATAAATCATAATCGGAGGTCGTATACCCAAGCAATACCGATACACGTTCCACTTCCAAAGCCATAGCAAATCTCACATGATAATAACATGCCTTCGCATGCGAATTACTGACTTCTCCTGAAGTGGCGGGTACATGGATAATCGCATCCTTCGGAACATAATCTACACTAGTACTTAAATTGGGAGGCAAAGGAATGGTAACTCCAGGAGACACACGAAACGATAATGCCACATCATGGTCATGATTCAGATAAACAGGAGGCGAATACAGATAAACTCCCGACCGGAACGCAAACAAATACATCAAACGGTTTTCCTCAATCTGCCAGCGCAAGTTTTTATCTCTTGCTTCTCCAGAATAAGTCTTATTTCCATCTATTGGAGGAGTAAAAAAAAGCCTGCTCCAACTCCAATAAAACGCCAAGGTTTATATACGACATCCGTTTCTATTTCCCATGTCATATAATTGTTCGCGCCACCATAGAGTTCCCATACCCAATGCCGGTCTTTCTCTGACTTCTGCGCCATTGCTACCGATGTGCCTAAAAAAGAAAAAAGGATTATGCACCATAATCTTGTTTTTTTATTCATAAGTCATAGCGTTAGTTTAAGTTATCATATAATATTTCCGGAATAATATCTTATATTAACAAGTAACAAATGGTTTTGGAAAAAGGTTCATTGTATCTATTTCCGCTTTCAAAGCTTTAGCCAGCAAATATTCTTCGGGTTCCTCTTTCTGTGCATCCACCTGTTTGAACTTTCCTATACGTAATGTCAGTTGCTATTCACGCCTTCTTTAGCGAACATTTTCAATCCTCGAAAACGTCTTTCAAATCCGAATAAAGCTTAAAACCATCTCTTAAATTATTTTCAAAATGAGTCCTCTCCTCCCTCGAATCCTTTTTTTAATTACATTTGTGCCACATTATTAGAAAAACATATACATGGAACAATTCAGTCAAATGATTGCCACAGCCCTGAAGCTACCTGTCCATCGGGTAGAAAACACATTGAAACTGCTTCAGGGAGGTGCTACAATACCTTTTATAAGCCGTTACCGAAAAGAAGCAACCGGAGGCCTCGACGAAGTACAGATAGGAGATATCCATACGCGTTACGAAAAGCTCTGTGAACTTGCCAAACGAAAGGAAACGGTTCTTTCTACCATCGAAGAACAAGGAAAACTGACAGACACTTTACGAGAACGCATTTCCAATTGTTGGGATGCGACAGAACTGGAAGATATTTACCTGCCGTTTAAGCCCAAACGAAAAACTCGTGCCGAGGCTGCACGCCAGAAGGGACTGGAACCGCTTGCCATGCTACTATTGATGCAGCGGGAAAACAACTTATCTGCCCGAGTACGCCAGTTTGTCAAGGGAGATGTCAAGGACGAAGAGGATGCTCTGAAAGGAGCACGCGACATCATTGCCGAACAAGTGAATGAGGATGAACGTGCCCGTAATCTGATACGAAACCAGTTTAGCCGTCAGGCTATGATTACATCGAAAGTAGTCAAGGGCAAAGAAAAAGAAGAAGCAGCCTTAAAATACCGCGACTACTTCGACTTCAGTGAACCGTTGAAGAAGTGTACCTCTCACCGTCTGCTCGCCATCCGCCGTGGAGAAGCCGAAGGTATCCTGAAAGTATCCATCACTCCCGACGATGAATCAGCATGTACCGAACGATTGGAAAGACAGTATGTACATGGAAACGGAGAATGTTCCGCACAAGTAGCAGAAGCTGTGAACGACGCATACAAACGTCTGTTGAAACCCGCTATAGAAACAGAATTTTCCGCACTCAGCAAGGAAAAGGCAGACGAAGAGGCTATCCGTGTCTTTGCTGAAAATCTCCGGCAGCTATTGCTTGCTCCTCCTCTGGGACAAAAGCGCACAATGGGTATCGATCCGGGATATCGTACCGGTTGCAAAGTTGTCTGTCTGGACGCCCAAGGTACATTGCTGCACAATGAAGCAATTTATCCGCATCCACCCAAATCGGAAACAGCTCTGGCCGGACGCAAGCTTGTCAAACTCGTCGAACAATATAAGATAGAAGCCATCGCTATCGGAAATGGTACGGCAAGCCGCGAAACCGAACGTTTCGTCACTTCTCAACGATACGACCGCGAAGTGCAAGTGTTTGTTGTCAGCGAAGACGGCGCCTCCATCTATTCTGCATCGAAAATCGCACGAGATGAGTTTCCTGAATATGACGTAACTGTGCGAGGAGCTGTGTCAATCGGTCGCCGACTGATGGACCCCCTTGCCGAACTAGTCAAGATAGATGCCAAATCTATTGGTGTGGGACAATATCAGCACGATGTAGATCAAAGTAAACTGAAGGCATCACTCGACCAGACAGTAGAGAGTTGCGTAAACCTTGTCGGAGTAAATGTCAATACGGCCAGCAAACATCTGTTGACATATGTATCGGGACTGGGATCGACGCTGGCTCAAAACATTGTAGATTACCGTACGGAAAACGGAGCATTCCATTCGCGTAAAGAACTGCTGAAGGTACCGCGTATGGGAGCAAAGGCGTTTGAACAGTGTGCCGGATTCTTGCGTATTCCGCAAGCAGACAACCCGCTCGACAATTCGGCTGTACATCCGGAAAGTTATGCCATAGTAGAAAAGATGGCAAAGGACTTGAAATGCTCCGTTGCCGACCTGATAAAAAACAAGGAATTACGTAGCCAAATAGACATAAAAAACTATGTAACTGATACCGTAGGACTGCCTACACTGACTGATATTCTACAAGAGCTGGATAAACCGGGACGTGACCCGCGCCAAAAGATTCAGGTCTTCGAATTTGACAAGAATGTGCAGACTATCGACGACCTGCGGGAAGGTATGGAATTGCCGGGCATCATCAACAACATTACCAATTTCGGATGCTTCGTAGATATAGGGGTTAAAGAAAACGGACTGGTACATATCTCCCAGCTTGCCGATAAGTTTGTCAGCGACCCGACAACAGTAGTCAGTATGCACCAGCATGTACGCGTACGTGTACTCAGTATTGACCATGAACGCAAGCGCATCCAGCTTACAATGAAAGGACTTAATTGATGGAAACAGAAAAACAAACATGCGGATGGTTCGTCTTCAACAGCGGACAGGTTTTGATAGAAAAAAAAGAAGACGGATATCATATTCCTTACGGACCTGAACCTCCGGTTGAGGTTCCCGTCGGAAGTACCATTCATACCATCGGAGAGATAAACGGTTATCCTGCCAAGACGTATGCTATTCACATTCCAGTAAGTGGAGATGAAAACAGTCCACGCATGATGAAGGACTTGCGTGCTTCTTTCGATGTACTTCCTCTGGAAGAATACAAGCGTGGCGGAAAAGCTTCACAAATATTGAACTGGGACAAGAACAGCCGTTATTGCCCCATGTGTGGTGTACCTACGGTACAGGTTTCCCCCATAGCCAAACGATGTCCGGAATGCCGGCAGGAGTTTTATCCGCGTATTTCTCCGGCGGTCATTGTACTTATTAAAAAGGAAGACAGTATCTTGCTCGTACATGCCCGCAACTTCCGGGGGACGTTTAAAGGATTGGTAGCCGGTTTTCTCGAACCAGGAGAAACGTTGGAAGAGTGTGTTCACCGCGAAGTCATGGAAGAAACAGGACTGACCATAAAAAACCTGAAATATTTCGGCAGTCAACCGTGGCCCTACCCCAGCGGAATCATGGTAGGATATTATGCCGAATACGAAAGCGGAACCATCAAGTTGCAGGATGAAGAACTGAGTGCAGGAGCCTTTTACAACCGAAATAACCTGCCGGAAATACCGAAAAAGCTCAGCATTGCCCGCCAACTGATTGATGCCTGGCTGGACAATAAAATTTAAAGATCAGATAAAAACATACCGGTATGAGTGACAGAAATCTATAATACCTGACAATTCATACCGGCATGCTTATTTATTTTATAAATGCAGGAACTGGCAAATGCATACCTGCTATAACCAGTCCATTCTCGCGAGCATACTGCAATAAGTTTTTACGAGTCTTTATTGCTTCCTGCTTATCCATATCATAGGTAGCACAAATCTCCGGATGTTCCAATTGCAGAGCTGCTCCATGAATCAAATCTCCAATTATCAATAATTTACCTGCCTGAAAAACAGTATGTCCGGGAGTATGTCCAACAGCTTCCATTGCTACCACTTTTCCCGGCAACGTATCACCAAAAGCAAACAGGTGCAAACGGTCCTTATATGCATTCATGGCTCTCACAACTTGTCCGTTCTTTTCGGCTTCCATTTTCATCCAACTATCATACTCAGCCTTAGAAGCATAAATTTCAGCATGAGGAAACACTACACTATCGTTTTTCATCAGTCCTCCGATATGATCACCATGAAAATGAGTAAGATATATATATTTAATGTCGGCAGGAGTAATCCCTAAAGCATGTAACCCAGCCAATAAGCGACTATCGGATGCCCCCATTCCCGTATCAAAAAGAATTTGTATACCATTGCTTTCTATCAAAAACGTACTAATGGAAGAAGGTATTCCGTTTTCGAGCGAAAGTTTTTTCATCAAGTCCTCACCAGCATCCGGAAAGAGTGAAGGAGGCATCAGTTTCGCAGAAGCGTTATCACGAATCCATGTAGCTTTTACTCCGTCGAGTACCAACGTCGACAAAGCACTATCTTCCTGCAAACCAACTTGATTACTTATTACACTCATACTATCTGCATTCATTTTTTCATTAACCTGTTTCTTGGCACTATTACCGCAACCAGCAAGTGACAATACCATAGTCACACCGAAAGCATAGCTCCATATCTTAGTCCTTTTCATCGTTATGTAGTTTAAATATCTGATTATACTAGATCTTCCACTTGCCAAAACCTTTCTAAAATAACAGATTTTTTCAGATTATCCAAAGATATTCTCACATGATTACGATTTTAACTTACTGCCAAGTCATTTCTTCATGAATAAGTCCTGATCAAGATCATATAAAAACAAGCGAGGAGAAAGAATCTTTCCATCTGCTGATTCTCTCTCCTCGCTTCTAACCGGCACGTAAAACAGACCCATCTGCTTCCGTACCAGAGAGGGTAAAAAATATTTTATTTCTTTTTCATCTTCTGCATCATGCCTGCCATCTTGCTGCCGGTAACCATCTTCATCATCTTGCGAGTCTGGTCAAACTGTTTCAGCAAACGGTTTACTTCCTGAATGCTTGTACCACTACCCTTAGCAATACGTGTACGGCGAGTTCCGTTCAGGATTTCAGGATGAGTACGTTCTTCCGGAGTCATTGAATAAATAATAGCCTCAATACTCTTGAATGCATTATCATCGATATCAATATCTTTAATGGCTTTTCCTACACCCGGAATCATAGAAGCAAGTTCCTTCAAGTTACCCATCTTCTTAATCTGATGAATCTGAGTCAGGAAGTCATTAAAGTCGAACTGGTTTTTCTGAATTTTTTTCTGAAGACGTTTTGCTTCTTCTTCGTCGTATTGTTCCTGTGCACGTTCTACCAATGAAACGATATCACCCATACCAAGGATACGGTCTGCCATACGGGCCGGATGGAACTGATCGATTGCATCAAGCTTTTCACCTGTTCCCACAAACTTGATAGGCTTGTTCACAACGGTACGGATAGACAGAGCAGCACCACCACGAGTATCACCATCCAACTTAGTAAGAACTACACCGTTGAAGTCCAGACGTTCGTTAAATTCGCGAGCTGTATTTACTGCATCCTGACCAGTCATTGAGTCAACAACAAACAACGTTTCATCCGGATTGATTGCATTTTTAATTGCTTCAATCTCGTTCATCATCTGTTCGTCTACAGCAAGACGTCCCGCTGTATCGACAATAACCAAGTCATAACCTTTTGCCTTTGCTTCCTGAATGGCATTCAGTGCAATCTGAACAGGATCTTTGCTATCCAATTCGCAATATACAGGCACTTCGATCTGCTGTCCCAATACTTTCAGCTGTTCGATAGCAGCAGGACGATATACGTCGCAGGCAACCAGCAACGGCTTACGGTTTTTCTTGGTTTTCAGCATGCGTGCCAGCTTTCCTGAGAAAGTTGTCTTACCAGAACCTTGCAAACCTGACATCAGGATTACGGCAGGACGACCTTTCAATTCGATTTCGGCAGTATCGCCACCCATCAGTTTGGTCAGCTCATCATGCACAATCTTAACCATCAACTGGCTAGGCTTAACAGCAGTCAACACGTTTTGTCCTAAAGCTTTTTCCTTTACAGTGTCGGTAAAGCTCTTTGCTACCTTATAGTTCACATCGGCATCCAGCAATGCACGACGTACGTCTTTCAACGTTTCGGCCACATTGATTTCGGTGATTTTACCTTCACCTTTCAATATTTTAAACGACCGTTCTAGTCTTTCACTTAAATTATCGAACATATATTTTTCTTGTTTTTTATTCTTCCAATTTGTCAGGGCGCAAAATTACAAAAATAATCGGATGCATCAAATCTTTTTATTCTGCCATTTCGCCTTTTTCAAGTAAATAACACTGAATGTCAGCATTAACGAATAATAGATGACTTCGGTAGTAAAACAAACATCTACCGGAGCACGAAGCATCATTCCTACTACAATAATATACAATGCATAAAAGATCTGTACTCCGACTTCCAGTCCCAAAGCAGCCTGTGTATTACCCGTACCCGAAATTCCATTGAAATAAATATTTGCAAGAGCAGCTATCAACATTGCACCGCAAACGACATATAATGCCGGAACCGATTCAAGAAGCAGTGCTTCCTCATTGGTATAAACCGACAAAATAGCCTGAGGGAAGATAACACAAAGGGCCACACATACTACCATAATAAGGAATGACATCCGGGCTATTTTATGCAGTAATCTGACAACTCCTGCTACTCCTCCCGAACCAATCAGATTGCTGACCAGTGTATTTGCCGTAGTAGAAAGCGACTGGACAGGTATTAACAGCACAACATATACGCTACGCACAATGTTGGCAATGGCAAGCTGCCGTTGTCCGAGTCGTTCAAGTGCCATGAAAAATACAAACCAGATGGCCATGGAAAGAAAATACTGCACCATGGTGAAGCAGGAAATGCGCAAGATACGCATCACCATATCCCAGTCAAAATGTCCGAAACGATTCAGCCCATATTTCTTCAAGTCAATTTTACCATACGTATACACAATAAAAAACAGCATAGAAGATGCTTCTGCTATAACCGATGCCAATGCCGCTCCACGTATTCCCATTTCAGGGAATCCACACTTTCCGAATATCATCGCATAGTCGAGGAATACATTCACCAAGGCCATGACGACAGCATTCATGGTCAGTACCTTTGTCTTGGTTATACCTATATAAAGCGCACGGAACATGACATTGACAAAGGCAAAAAGAAATCCCCAGATACGCCATGTAAAAAACTCGTATGTAGCATAAAAAATCGTATCCGAAGTAATCAGCAGACGAATCAATGGTTCGGCACATACCAGCAATATGGCAAGTAAAGCTACTCCCATCCCCAAACTGAATGCTGTACCCTGCCACATAACCGGTCCTATGGCATGAAAATTCCCTTCCCCATTACGACGGGCTATCAAAATCTGCGAACCGACACTGAACCCGAATGCTACGGTATATACACAGATATATAGCAGTCCTCCCATTGCGGCTGCACCCAAAGCTACCTCACCCACATGTCCTAAAAAAGCCGTGTCGGTGACATTGATAACATTTTGCGCAAGCAACCCCAAGAATATCGGGTAAGTGACATTCCATATTTCTTTATTCGTATACATAAAATCTGATTGTTTTTATTTTGAGACGAAAGATGTACAAAGATACGTTTTTTATGCACTTTCAACAAATGCGCATCTGTTTTTCAGCTTATTTTAATGAAAACATCTTCATCTTTTCCTGAAAGTTCGTACATAAAAATTAAAAAGATGAGGACATTTTCTCCGATTCGATATCATGAATCGGAGAGAACATCTTCATCTTTGCTTAACAACCTATATATCAATTATAAAGACTCGTTTTTCCAGTCCTTCTTTTCTTAAAATTTCCATCATTCTTATTTCTCCCTCATCCGTATCTTTCACCTCTTCGCGCAAGCGCATCATTTCTTTTTTCATTTCACGAATTACCGATTCATATTCTTTCTCCCCGTAAGCATTATGGTTTTCTTTCGGATCTTTCTGTAAATCGTAAAACTCCCAAGATGGAGTTGATTTGTAGTCTGAAGACCCTGTCATATTCAATCGGTCACCATACAAAAACATCAACTTATAACGCTCATTACGTACACCGATGTGGGCCGGACGGATATCATGTTGAGTCCAATAACGGTAATAAAAACTCTTCCGCCAGTCCTTAGGAGTTTTTCCTGCCAGAACATCTTTAAAACTTCTGCCCTGTGTACCTTCCGGAGATTTTACTCCGGCAAAATCACACAATGTAGAAGCAAAATCTACATTCAAAACAAGTTCGTTCACACGCTTGCCAGCCGGAATACATTTGGGATAACGGATAACAAATGGCATACGTGCCGATTCTTCATAAAACATCCGTTTGTCATAAAATCCATGCTCTCCTAAAAAGTATCCCTGATCGGCAACATAGACAACAATAGTATTATCTGCAATCCCCATTTCGTCTAGAGCATCCAACAGTTTTCCAATATTATCATCTACCGTAGCAGCGCAGCGTAAATAATCTCGGATCAGTTTTTGATAAATAGCTTTTCTTGCAGCAATCCGGCTCATTCCTTTTGTCGTAAAAGGAAGTTCCGGATAACGACACCACCATTTATCTGGATCAGCCGAAGCCACCTCCCAATTGTGTCCGATAGTTTCCAGTTTTTGTCCGACGAAAGTACGTCCGTTGGTTTCAGGCCCCCAGTCTAACAAATTCTCTGGTTCAGGAAACACTACGCCATCATATAAATGTCGCATACGTTCCGGGAAATCATAAGGCTCATGTGTGGCCTTAAAATGACAACACATCAAAAAAGGCTGACTTTTATCCTGAGCTTTCATCCATCTGATAGCTTTTTCTGTTACAATATCAGTGGAAAAACCATGTATACGCTCTCCAAAATTACGCTGTCCCGGCCAAGGATCATCACTATTCTTGAAAGTAGGATCACGATATTCTCCCTGATCATGAAAAACAGAATAATAATCAAAACCCTGAGGTTGTGATTTCAAATGCCACTTTCCTACCAGTCCGGTGTGATATCCAGCCTTCTGTAATTCTTTCGCAAAAGTAGGCAAGGAAACATCCAAGGTATCATCTAATGTATATACCCCATTGCAATGACTATACCTTCCTGTCAATATAGCAGCACGACTCGGTGTAGATATAGAGTTTGTACAGAAACAATTATCCAAGACTGCCCCTTCATCAGCAAGCCGACGAATATTCTCTGTCTGGGCATATTCTGATAAAATACCACCATAAATACCCCAAGTTTGAGAAGTATGGTCGTCACTTAAAATAAATAATATATTCGGACGTTCATCTTTTGCTTCGCCAGCAGCCCGTAAGACTAATGTACTACCAGCCAACACCCCTGTCAGTAAATATTTCCAGTTCATCATATCTAACAGCTTTAACTTATCACAGCAAATTCTCACTCGAAAACATATAAGTTAATTAACTCATCCCAAGTAAGTTTATGTCCATCTTTCCACCACAAAGGTTGAGTCAAGTCACAAAAATCATGATTCTCTACCATTTGATTCATCAACAAATCATGAAGTTCATTCTTCTTTTCAGTTAACTCATCAGCCAGATTTACCAGTTCTCCCGGATCCTTCTGCAAATTGAACAACTGTTCGGTTATCTTACCTTCCACATTATAAATAATATACTTATAATCACCAGAAACTACAGCTCGCTGCTGATTGGAATAAGCAAGAAAAACCTGTTCACGTATCTGTTCCTGTTTTCCTTCCATAACCGGTTTCAACGACTTGCCAGTAACGGATACAGGTACGTCCAATCCCATCAAATCACACAAGGTAGGATAAAGATCATACAAATAGCACAAAGCATCTGAACGTTTACCTGACGACAAACCATCCGGAGTGATAATAGCCATCGGTACTCCAACGCTATGCTCATACAGACTTTGTTTACCGATTAGTCCATTCTGCCCCATAGCCAGTCCATTATCTGATGCAAATACAATAATCGTATTATCCATATTCCCACTTTCTTCCAAGGCATCAATAACCCTTCCAATCTGTAAATCAACCTCACTCACCATACCATAATACAATGACAATTCTTTCTTCAACTGATCTGGAGTACGAGGAACAGGTAGTAATTGTTCATCCCGGATGTTCAACTCACCATTATCAAACGGATGTTCTGGCAGAAAATTATCCGGAACAGAAAGTCCTGCCGGACTATATTTCTTTCCATAATCAGGCAAAATATTTCTCGGATCATGAGGAGAAGTGAAAGAGACAAATGCCATAAACGGCTGATTATCATGTTCCGTAGTCTTCAGAAAATTTATGGCTGCATCAGCATACATTTTCGAAGAAAAGTTTTGCCCTGCAAAAGGCGGCTCATCATATTTTCCAGTCGGGTCAAAATGATGTAAGCGAGGAGCACAATGTCCATTTTCTTCATAAGGATGCATTCCTCCGAAAAAAATATTATCTCCTTCGGTAAAGGAACGAGCAAATGAAGCATGGTCTGAATGCCATTTCCCCGTAGCAAATGTCCGGTAACCGTTATTTTTCAAATGCTCAGGCAATGTGATTTGCGAAACAGGTATCTTCATTCCATCACTCTGCACTTCGAACACTCCCCTTCCGGTAAGTAACATAGCACGACTAGGCATGGATAAAGCTCCACACAAAGCTCCATTGGTATAAGTTCTTGTAAACACCACACCTTCATTAATCAGTCTATCGATATTCGGAGTATAGGTATCTCTGTTCCCCAATGCAGCAATGGCATCAGCCTGCATATCATCGACTAAAATAAACAACACATTTGGTTTTACAGCCTCTCTCTGGCATCCGCTTAACGCTACAGCAACCATGGAAGCAGAAATAAGTTTCTTAATATTCATCATAATATTTCTGTCTTTAATAAATGCCTATTTCATCTATAGCAGTTCAAAGTCATCTCCATCATCTAAAACAGGAAAACGTTTTCTGAAGCTGTCCAACGGTTCACGGGCAAGCAATGCTCCTGCTACCTCTTCTTTACCGTCAGTGCACGCAACCAATATCTTACCATAAGGACTGATTATCATACTTCCACCATCGTACAGACATTGCGGATCATTTCCTACCCGATTCACTCCTATTACATAACACTGGTTTTCAAGTGCCCGAGCTTTCAGCAGTATATTCCATACCTCCCGACGACTGGCAGGCCAGTTGGCTACATATATAACCGCATCATAATCATTCCGGCAACGCGACCATACAGGAAAGCGTAAATCGTAACATATTTGTAAAAGAAAGCGAAAACCTTTATAAGAAACAATCACTCTTTCATCTCCCGAAGTGTATTGCTTATCTTCACCCCCAAAACCAAACAAATGCCGCTTATCATAATGATACACCGTACCATCAGGACATACAAAATAGAAACGGTTGTAAAATTTCCCTGCCTCTCTAACCGAAAGACTTCCGGCTATAGCACACTGACGCAAAGCAGCAATCCGGCACATCCATTGCAAAGTTTCTCCTCCTTCATCCTCGGCTATTTCCATCGGATTCATACTGAAGCCGGTAGAAAACATTTCTGGTAAAACAAATAAATCCGTATCACAATGCTTTTCTATCAGCTGTTCTACAGCCATACGGTTTACTTTCGCCTCCTCCCAAACTATATCTGTCTGTAAGACTGTCACCTTTATAAATGATGTTTGTTTATTCATTTCCATATCCGTTTCCATAAATTCAGTACGCCCAAAGGTAATAAAAGTAGCCTGATTTAGATGTTGTTTACAAAAACTTTGTTATTTTTGTAGCGAAATTGAGTTAATGTATCAACAAATGAACGTATTAGAACTAAGTGAACAGGAGATTATCAGACGTAACAGTCTGAATGAAATGAGAGCGATGGGCATCGATCCGTACCCTGCTGCCGAGTATGTAACCAATGCATTTTCGACTGATATAAAAGCCGAATTTAAGGATGACGAGGCAGAACCGCGCAAAGTATCTGTTGCAGGACGTATCATGTCACGCCGTGTTATGGGTAAGGCTTCTTTCGTTGAGTTACAAGACTCTAAAGGTCGTATTCAGATATACATTACCCGCGATGATATATGCCCTGATGAAAACAAGGATTTATACAATGTAGTATTCAAACGTCTGCTCGACCTGGGTGATTTTATCGGCATTGAAGGTTTCGTATTCCGTACTCAGATGGGTGAAATTTCTATCCATGCACAGAAACTGACTGTTTTGTCAAAATCTATCCGCCCGCTTCCTATCGTAAAATATAAAGATGGTGTAGCTTACGATAAATTCGATGATCCAGAACTCCGTTACCGCCAGCGCTACGTAGACCTGGTAGTAAACGATGGAGTAAAAGATATATTCCTGAAACGCAATAAGGTATATAACTCTATGCGTGAGTATTTCAATTCGAAAGGATATATCGAAGTTGAAACTCCTATCCTGCAATCTATCGCCGGAGGAGCTGCGGCACGTCCGTTCATTACTCACCATAATGCACTTGATATTCCTTTGTATATGCGTATTGCCAGCGAACTTTACCTGAAACGTCTGATCGTAGGTGGATTTGAAGGTGTATACGAAATCGGAAAGAACTTCCGTAATGAAGGTATGGACCGTACTCATAACCCAGAATTCACTTGTATGGAAATTTACGTAGCCTACAAGGATTACAACTGGATGATGAAGTTTACTGAAAATATGATCGAAAAGATCTGTATGGATGTAAACGGTACAACAGAAGTTAAGGTAGGTGATAACATAATCAACTTCAAGGCTCCGTTCAAGCGTGTTACCATGCTCGATTCAATCAAAGAATTTACAGGATACGACCTCACCGGAATGAATGAAGAACAGATCCGCGAAGTCTGCCAGAAACTGAACATGGAGATAGACGATACAATGGGAAAAGGCAAGCTGATAGACGAAATCTTCGGCGAATTCTGCGAAGGAAATTATATCCAGCCTACTTTCATCACTGATTACCCTATCGAAATGTCACCGCTGACTAAACGTCATCGCAACAATCCGGATCTGACTGAACGTTTCGAGTTGATGGTTAACGGAAAAGAACTTTGTAACGCATATTCAGAACTTAACGACCCGATCGACCAGCTTGAACGTTTCGAAGAGCAGATGCGTCTGAGCGAAAAGGGTGACGACGAGGCTATGATTATCGACAAAGACTTTGTTCGCGCACTGGAATACGGTATGCCTCCTACTTCTGGTATGGGAATCGGTATGGACCGTCTGGTCATGCTGATGACAGGACAAAGCACTATTCAGGAAGTATTGTTCTTCCCGCAGATGCGTCCGGAAAAGGTTATCCCGAAAGACGCTCCTGCTAAGTTCATGGAACTGGGTATTGCCGAAGAATGGGTTCCGGTGATTCAGAAAGCCGGTTACAACTTGGTTTCAGACATGAAAGATGTTAATCCGCAAAAATTACATCAGGACATCTGCGGAGTGAATAAAAAATATAAATTAGAATTGAAGAATCCTAGCGTCGACGAAGTAGCTGGCTGGATACAGAAAATAGGCTAAAATGAAACTCCCCGGGAAAATAGCAATCATGGGTGGAGGAAGCTGGGCAACGGCAATAGCCAAAATTATATTGTCCCAGGCCGACTCGATAAACTGGTATATGCGCCGCGACGACCGAATTGAAGAATTTCGGCGTCTGGGGCATAATCCGGCTTACCTGACTAGTGTGCGCTTCGACATGAGGTGCATCAACTTTTCATCAGATATAAATAAGGTAGTAAAGGAATCGGATACACTAATATTCGTAACTCCTTCGCCATATCTGAAAAGCCACCTTAAAAAGCTAAAGACAAAACTCAAGGATAAATTCATTGTGACGGCAATCAAGGGAATTGTTCCCGATGAAAACTTGATTGTGTCCGACTACTTTCATAAAATGTACGATGTTCCAGAAGAGAACATTGCTGTACTGGCTGGTCCATGTCATGCAGAAGAAGTGGCATTGGAACGCTTGTCTTATCTGACCGTCGGATGTAAAGACATTGAAAAAGCGAAGATGTTTGCCCGACAGCTTTCGGGACACTATATCAAGACATCGGTCAATACCGATGTAGCAGGTATAGAATATGCATCTGTTTTGAAGAATGTGTATGCCATAGCTGCCGGAATATGCAGCGGCCTGAAATACGGAGACAACTTTCAGGCAGTACTGGTTTCGAATGCTCTTCAGGAAATGAACCGTTTTCTCGATACAGTACATCCGGTAGACCGGTGTACAAACGATTCGGCCTACTTGGGCGACCTGTTGGTTACATCATATTCCAACTTCAGCCGTAACCGTGTATTCGGAACAATGATAGGAAAAGGATATTCGGTAAAAAGCGCACAGATAGAAATGGAAATGATAGCCGAAGGCTATTACGGCACCAAATGTATCAAGGAACTGAACAAGCATCTGCACGTCAATATGCCGATAGTAGACGCCGTTTACAACATTTTGTATGAACGGATTTCTCCAATGATTGAAATCAAATTACTGACTGATTCATTCAGATAATAAAGAAGAATATTTATGGAAAATATTAAACTTGAAATCAACAAGTCTTTAGGTTTTATTTCCAAAGACAAACTAGCTGCTTACGAACCTAAGGTAAGAGCATGTATGGAAACATTGGAAAAAGGTACAGGACTGGGAAACGACTTCCTGGGCTGGTTACATTTGCCTTCTTCCATTACTAAAGAACATCTGGACGACTTAAAAGCTACAGCACAGGTTCTGCGCGAAAACTGTGAAGTTGTAGTTGTTGCTGGTATCGGCGGAAGCTATCTGGGTGCCCGCGCCGTTATCGAAGCTATGTCCAACAGCTTCTTGTGGTTGCAAGAAAAGAAAGCAGGACAGCCTACTATCATCTTTGCCGGACACAACATTGGTGAAGATTACTTGTACGAGCTGACTTCTTTCCTGAAAGACAAGAAATTCGGTGTAATCAATATCTCTAAATCAGGTACTACTACTGAAACAGCTTTGGCTTTCCGCCTGCTGAAAAAACAATGCGAAGACCAGCGCGGCAAAGAAATGGCACGTAAGGTTATCGTTGCCGTAACTGATGCAAAGAAAGGTGCTGCTCGTGTAACTGCTGACAAAGAAGGCTACAAATCATTCATTATTCCTGATAATGTAGGTGGTCGTTTCTCTGTTCTGACTCCAGTAGGATTATTGCCTATCGCTGTAGCAGGTATCGATATCGACCAGTTGGTAGAAGGTGCGCGCAAGATGGAAGAAGTTTGTGCTAACCAGAATATGATGGAAAATCCTGCCGCTCTTTATGCAGCAACTCGTAACGAACTGTATCAGAACGGAAAGAAGATTGAAATTCTGGTAAACTTCCAGCCTAAGTTGCATTATTTCATGGAATGGTGGAAACAGCTTTACGGAGAATCTGAAGGTAAAGATCACAAAGGTATCTATCCTAGCTCTGTAGACTTCTCTACTGACCTGCACTCTATGGGACAATGGATTCAGGAAGGCGAACGTACCATCTATGAAACAGTGATTTCTGTTGAAACTCCTAACCACGAACTTCATGTACCTTCAGACGAAGAAAATCTGGACGGCTTGAACTTCCTGGCAGGAAAACGCGTAGATGAAGTCAATAAAATGGCAGAACTTGGAACTCAGCTGGCACACGTTGACGGTGGAGTACCTAACATGCGCGTAAGTGTTCCAAAACTGAACGAATACTATTTGGGACAATTGATTTATTTCTTCGAAAAAGCTTGCGGTATCAGCGGCTATCTGCTTGAAATTAATCCGTTCAACCAGCCAGGTGTAGAAGCTTACAAGAAAAACATGTTTGCTTTGTTGAATAAACCTGGATATGAAGAAGAAACTAAGGCTATTCAAGCTCGTTTAAAATAAAAATTAAACAATAAAAAATGAATAATGATAAGTGGAAAGCGGTAACCAGTATCAATACCGCTCTTCATTTATCATTATTCATTTTTTCATTATTTACACATATGTAGTTTATTCTTAAACTGAAAAAGATGTTCCAACAAGCAATAGAAAATTATCTCACAACCCATCATTTTGATAAACTGAACCTGAAAGCTGTATTGTTTGATATGGACGGTGTATTATTCGATTCCATGAAAAATCATGCAGCAGCCTGGCACGAAGCCATGAAGCAGTACGGTATGCATCTGAGTCCGGAAGAAGCATATATGCACGAAGGACGTACAGGGGCATCAACAATCAATATAGTAAGTACCCGACAGCGTCATAGAGAAGCAACCGAAGAGGAAATAAAAGAAATCTATCAGACTAAAAGCGATATTTTCAATTCCCTTCCTAAGGCCGAACGAATGCCGGGAGCACTCGAACTGCTCAATCAGATAAAGGAAGATAATTTGATTCCAGTGGTAGTAACAGGTTCAGGACAGAAATCATTGCTGGAACGCTTGAACAGAAATTTTCCAAATATTTTCAAAGGCGAGCTTATGGTAACAGCTTTCGATGTAAAATATGGAAAACCAAATCCGGAACCTTATCTGATGGGACTTCAGAAAGCCGGTGTCAAAGCCAATGAAGCTATCGTTGTAGAAAATGCTCCTCTCGGAGTACGTGCTGGTGTAGCTGCTGGTATCTTTACAGTAGCTGTAAATACTGGTCCTCTGCCCGATAAAGTCTTACTGGACGAAGGAGCTAATTATCTTTTCCATTCTATGTCAGATTTCAGCAAGAATTGGAAAGATTTTTATCAAGCAATCAAATAAAATCGTATATTTGCAATTGAGCATTTACAAATGCTTATACTAACCCTAACAAATTCAATTGGATATTCGGGAAGGCTGCCTCGTGATGAAGCAGCCTTTTCTATTTTTACTATTGTCAGCTGACAAATTAGTATCTGATATAGTCTCAGAAATATGGAAAATATATCTAATTTTGCGCATATTTACAGCAGCAAGTATTACATAAATTAATATGACAAGTTCATTAAAGGCAAAATATCACATTCTGGCTATTCTCACCGTAGCGGTATGGGGAACCACATTCATTTCTACAAAAATTCTGATAAACAACGGATTATCACCTCAGGAAATATTTCTTCTCCGCTTCATTATTGCATATATCGGAATATGGTTTATCTCTCCTCGCAAGATTTTTTCAGACAGCATCAAAGACGAACTTACTATGTTTGCTGCCGGACTAACTGGAGGTACATTGTATTTCCTGACCGAAAATACTGCCTTAAAATTTACCCAGACTACTAATGTAGCCTTTATAATATGTGCTACTCCTCTGCTAACTACGGGACTATCACTTCTGACAGATAGAAATAATAAAGTCAGTCACAACTCGCTTCTGGGATCTATAGCAGCACTCATTGGCGTAGCTATACTTATATTCAATGGCAGCGTGATTCTGAAACTCTCCCCCATCGGAGACTTTCTGACACTGGCAGCTGCATTATCCTGGGCCTTTTACAGTCTTATAATCAATAAACTCTCGAAGAAATACCGCTCTATATTCATTACCCGCAAAATATTTTTCTATGGAACTTTAGGAATACTTCCAGCTTTCATCATCCATCCTTTTTCTTTTCCACTGGAGGGATTTCTCCGTCCTGAAGTATTCATCAACCTTCTATTCCTTAGTCTTCTAGCTTCATTGGTCTGCTTTGTTGTATGGAATATGGTATTGATGCATCTCGGTACGATAATGTCATCAAACTATTTATATCTCAATCCATTGTTTACTACCTTAGCAGCCTTTGTCGTATTAAACGAGACGTTGACTATTTATGCCTGCATCGGTGTATTGCTGGTTATGCTGGGAGTATTTTTATCTACAAGGTACAAATAAAAGAGAAGCTTTTACAGATATTTCCAACAGAAATCTGTTTGTCACTTAATTGCGGAAAATAAATTCATTCTGAAAATTTCCTGAATCCCCAAAATGGATAATCCATTATAATTTAAGAAAAGATTGCTTTCTCTGACAGAAAGCAAGCGTCGTAAAAAAGAAAAGATTCTGATAATCAGAATCTTTTCAAACTACATTAGTACACCCATGGGGAGTCGAACCCCAATCGATGGAACCGGAATCCATTATTCTATCCATTGAACTATGGGTGCATATTTTCTAAAACCATGGCAAAAATACAATTATTCTGTATTTCGTCCTAATATTCGAGAAAAAAAATAAGAGAGGAATAAAACTTTTACACACAACAAATTACCATTTTATCAATAAAAACAAAGAAAATCATCACACAATGATAATATCTCAAACAAATACATTGCATTTTTACAAAATATAATTATCTTTGCCTACATATTTAAATACAGAAAACTAAAAAGACATGAGTTACCTAATAAAACCTACCAACTATCAACCTTTGCTTGACATGAAGCAAACCGAGTTGGGTATAAAACAAATAAAAGAATTTTTCCAGCAAAACCTGTCTTCTGAACTGCGTTTACGCCGTGTTACGGCACCGCTTTTTGTTCTGACCGGTATGGGAATGAATGATGATTTGAATGGAGTAGAGCGCCCTGTAACCTTCCCTATAAAGGATTTGGGAGAACAACGTGCCGAAGTGGTACACTCGCTGGCCAAATGGAAACGGGTAACTCTTGCCGACTATAATATAGAACCAGGATATGGCATTTATACCGATATGAATGCAATCCGTGCCGACGAAGAACTGGGAAACCTGCATTCGCTTTATGTAGACCAATGGGACTGGGAGCGTGTCATCACTCCAGAACAGCGAACCGTAGATTTCCTAAAGAGTATCGTTACCCGTATTTATTCGGCCATGCGCCGCACTGAATATATGATTTGTGAAGTATATCCGCAAATCAGTTCATTCTTGCCTCACGATGTCCATTTCATCCATTCGCAGGATTTGCTTGATATGTATCCGGACAAAACCCCTAAAGAACGTGAGGATTTGATTACCGAACGATACGGAGCCGTATTTATCATCGGTATCGGTGGCAAACTGAGTGACGGAAATCCACACGACAAACGTGCCCCGGACTACGATGACTATACAACTATTGATCCGAAAACAGGACTTCCGGGACTGAATGGTGACCTGCTCATCTGGAACAGTGTACTTGGAAGAGCAATCGAGCTTTCATCAATGGGTATTCGTGTTGACAAAGCAGCTTTACTAAAACAGCTGGAACTGGCAGGAAAGGAAGAAAGAACTAAACTTTACTTCCACAAACGTTTGTTGGAAGGTTCTCTTCCGCTTAGTATCGGAGGGGGTATCGGACAGTCGCGCCTCTGTATGCTGTATTTACGAAAAGCGCATATCGGTGAAATACAAGCTAGCATATGGCCCGAAGAGATGCGTCGGGAATGTGCTGAGCTGGGCATGCAACTTATTTGATGCGAAATACAAATACACTGAATGATTTTCTACCGGCAAATATTTCTTTATGAGGTAAAATATTACGACATAAGAAATATTTGCCGTTTTTTTAGTTACACCTCCTGCCAACCCTCATAGAAGAATAAAAATTCACTCTTAAAATCCTGAAAAGAATTTGTACAGATTTTCAAAAAATATCGAGAAGAATCAGGCAAAAGAAGGTGATGTTTTTTGCATAATAACATATTTCATTGATTAAAAATCTTTATCCCCTCCACAGATACCTGTAAAGGGAATCAGGCTTCCTGAAAAAGTTCTTCCACACAATACTGTATTTATATCTTTTTTACTACATTTGTCTGATTTAGCAGCAACAAAGCAACGCATTTTCACTTATATACAATAAAATTTTCAGACAATATGAATGTACAGATAGAAGAATCATGGAAGCAAGTGCTGACTCCTGAATTTGATAAAGACTATTTTATCCGCCTGACGGAATTTGTTCGCCGGGAGTATCAGACTACGACCGTATATCCTCCGGGAAAATTGATATTCAATGCTTTCAATCTCTGCCCTTACAACAAAGTAAAAGTAGTTATCATCGGTCAGGACCCATACCACGGTCCCGGACAAGCACATGGCCTCTGTTTCTCCGTAAACGACGGTATTCCTTTTCCTCCGTCGCTGCAAAATATTTTCAAGGAAATACATGATGACTTAGGTACTCCCATACCAACAACTGGAAATCTTACCCGCTGGGCAGAACAAGGTGTCTTGCTGCTCAATGCCACACTGACTGTCCGTGCTCATCAGGCAGGCTCACACCAACGTCAAGGTTGGGAGGAATTTACGGATGCAGCAATCCGAGCTTTAGCCGAAAACCGGGAGCATCTGGTATTTATTTTATGGGGAGCGTATGCACAAAAGAAAGGGGCTTTTATAGACCGCAACAAGCATTTGGTTCTGACATCTGTACACCCTTCGCCGCTTTCTGCCTACCACGGCTTTTTCGGAAACAAACATTTCAGCCGCGCAAACGAATATCTGATTCAGCATGGCGAAGAACCAATCAAATGGTGAAACTTACCTATAGATATGAAAAGAGCCGCAGAATTGTTTTCCGCGGCTCTTTTCATATTATCGCTCAACAAATGTATATTAATACCAGGTAACCTGACTCCCCGTATTACTACGCTGATCCCATTTCAAGGCATCGGTCAACATAGCCGAGTTAGCTCGAATCGAGAAGTTATATGATGTATACGGACCGAAAACCAAACCGCAACTCATATTGAAACAGTGCAAGTCACGAGTTATGTTTACTGTAGTCATAGACATTTCCTTCGAAGTAAAATCATAACCACTAGAATAAGTTACATTCCATCGGCTACCCATCTTTATATTACCTGAAATATTCAGCGAATGAGTCAGAGAATATGGGTAACGCATGGTTTTGATATTAATCTGCTTGCTTCTGTCTTCACGGATACTGTAACTATAACTCAAGCTCAAACTCCATGGAAGCTTAAATGCAAGATAACCATCCGGATCGAGTGTTGCATTTTCTGTCTTACGGATACCAGAATTCAATTGTTTATCAGTTTCTTCTTCTAAATCTTCATCATCTTCTTCCGTATCCGTATCTTTCTTGTCTTTTTCCTTATCTTTATCATCACCCTTACCAAACAGTTTCTTAAACGTATCGTTGTTCAAGGTATACGAAAATGATCCGCTATATCCCTGGAATCGTCCGAAACGTCCGTAAGACCATTCGGTACGATCGCTCTCTACAACCTTACCATTTTCGTCGAACTTATAAGCATAAGTGGCAAACGTTGCATTCATGTTGAAGGTATAGCTCTTGGTCAGTTTCAAGCGAGCAGTCAACGAAAGGTTACTCCACCGCTTCTGGGCAATATCGTATGACAAACTTCCACTCAAATCATCAATCAAGCTGATTTTCTTATATCCGGTAGTATCCTTGTCGGAAGCCATTTTCATCTCCAGATTATTTTTCAGCGAAAAGCTGACGTTTTGAGAAACACCTTTTCCCGGATAACTGTATGGAGAGCCTTCGTATGGTGAATATTCAGCCATACGTACTTCACCGTTTTCGTCGGTATATGTATAAGTTTCGTAATAACCATAACGCGATTTTCCGAAATCAGGCGTATAGGTATAACTTACAGAAGGAGTAATGACATGACGCAATACAATTTCTTTGCTCTTCATGAACAGGGGCTTATACATACCATACAGTTTCGTATTCATGGAAACTGACATGTTATAATCGTACACACGATTGAAGCCGTTGACCGTATCCTTCACTACCTCCTGAGCTCGCTGATCGTAGCTCTGCATGACCTTACGTGTATACCAGCGTTCGGTATAGTTAAACGAAGGAGTAATATTGATGTACTTGAACAGATTGAAGGTAGCCTCCACCGGAATGGTATGCTTCATACCGGTTTTCCACTGAGAGAAAGGAGTCTTGAAAAGCAGATTATCTTTTGTGTCTACACTGTTTGTCAAAGCACCCGTGTACTGGAATGAAATCTTCTCATACCAACGTTCGTCACCCGCTGCCTTCTTACGCTTGAACGGATAAATACGACTCAACGAAATATTCAAGTCGGGCAAGGTCATATTAACAGAAGAGTCCCTTGTATTCTGAGTAATATTGAATGTACTCGAAATATTCAATCCGATTTCAGGAAAGTTACGTGAATAGCTGATACTTGACGCCTTGGTATTGTTACTATATGCCGAAGGGTCGTACAATGAACTTAAACTTGAACGGTCGTAGCTACTGGTTGCAAAGTTTACACTTGCCGAGAATGAGCTGTTCGGGCTAGCTTTTGAGTCCTGACGGTGACTCCACTGAATACGGAAGTCCTTTGATACAGCATAATCGGGCATATTCTTTTCGCCTGTCTTCGTTACCAGATAACTTGCATTAAAGTAACCGCTATACTTATAACGCTTATTATAATTGGATGCGGCAGACAGTCCCCAAGAACCTTTGGTATATATTTCTCCCAAAACCTTAAGGTCTACTTTATCATTAATGGCAAAATAATATCCACCGTCACGCAAGTAGAAACCACGGTTCATTTCATCACCATAGGTAGGCATAATGAAACCAGAAGAATAACTGCTGCTGAATGGGAAGAAACCGAAAGGAACAGCTATCGGAAGAGGTACATCTTCAACCACAAGTTGTGCAGGACCAAAAACGACATCCTTTTTAGGACGTACCTTTGCCATAGACAATTTAAGATAAAAATGCGGATGTTCCTTATTATCACAGGTGGTATATTTACCCTGAGTCATATAGATCTCATCGTCTGCTCCTTTTTTGGCATTCTCACTGGTGACATATCCTTCTCCCTGCTGCGTTACAATGCTATTGATGAATCCTTTTTTCGTTTTGAAGTTATAACGCATGATCTTCGACTCGTAAGGTGTTTCTCCGTCTTTAAAAATAGGAGTACCCTGCTCTACACCAGTAGTATCTGCCACACCACGGGCATACACCGTACTACTGTCCATATTCATTGTAATCAACTCGGAAGTCAATTCAATGTTCTGGTAATTCACCTTTCCATCACCATACAAATGAGCGAAACCTCCTTTAGTAAACACGATAGAATCGGCTGCTTCGTAAATAACCGGAGCATCCAGAGGTTCTTTTTTAGGAGTTGTATCAAGAGCCAGTGAATCTGCTCCAATAGAATCAAGTCCTAATGAATCTACTGTCAATGAATCATTTTTTAAAGAATCGGCAGCAAGCGAATCCGTACGAAGTTCTGTTCTGTTACCTCGCGATCTTTTCCCTCTCACACGCTGAGTCTCAGCATACAAAGAGAAAAAAAATCCTACAAAGAACAGAAACAACAGCAGATATGTAGTTTTTTTAAATGACGCCATTCATTAATCTTTTACACAATGCAGTGCAAAAGTAAGCATTCTCTCTCAAATAAACACAAGAGCTACTGTTTTTAATTTATTTTTAAGACTATAAAAAGAGTTCGCACCAATAGTCAAAACGTTTACCACCCTCTTCGCCATATCGTGCAACACTTTTTCGGGCTTTTTCAATTCCTTTTTCATGATCCAGTTTGGACTTTGAAAAAAATTTGTCTGCAAAACAAATTATTTGCTCCTCAAGGCTGACCGGAGTCATTTCGCGATGTGGAACAGGCAAATCTTGCTGTATGATATTTTGCAGAGATAATCCGGCTCCCGTATGGCGTTCGCATACCAAAGCATGTTTCGGAAATCCTTCTTTACGAACCAGTTCTGCTCCTAAATATCCATGACAAATATAGGGGTACTTTCCAAAGCAACAGATTCCCTCGGCATCAGTTTGAAAGATACCGATATCATGCAACATGGCAGCCTCTTCTATAAATTGTAAATCCAGATTCAACTCAGGGTGCTTCCGTGCCATTGCAAGGGCTTTATCTGCTACCGAACGACTATGCTTCAATAAAATACGCTTTAACTCATTATCTTCAGGATAATATTTGTCTATTAACAACAGTGGATCCATGTAATTATTCTTTTATTATTACCTTTGTGTGAAACAAAGATAGTGAAAAAAATCATCCGATATGAAATATATTACTTTATTCATTTGCTGGCTGGCAGTTCTGCAAGCAACCGCACAAGTAAAAAGCGGAGCCGACAGACTAGAGGAATTATTTCCTCTGCTTGAAAACAAACGTATATCATTGGTTGTAAACCAAACCTCCCTTGTACAGAACGTACACCTTCTGGATACTTTGTATAATAAAGGAGTGCATATTACTCAGGTATTCGCTCCTGAACATGGATTCAGAGGAGATGCCGATGCGGGAGAATTTATAAAAAACGGTAAAGATTACCGGACTCAAGTGCCCATAATCTCTTTATACGGAAAAAATAAAAAGCCTCAACCGGCACAACTACAGCAAACAGACATTGTGATTTTTGACATTCAGGACGTAGGTGCAAGATTTTATACATACATCAGCACAATGTTTTATGTCATGCAAGCTTGCGCCGAAAACAATAAGGAACTGATTATTTTAGACCGTCCCAACCCGTGTGACTATATAGACGGACCTGTACTTGACATGAAATATAAAAGTTTTGTAGGTATGCTCCCCATCCCGGTACTTCATGGCTGTACGATAGGTGAACTGGCACAAATGATAAATGGAGAGGGATGGCTAGGCAATAATCTCCAGTGTCCACTGAAAGTTATTACTATAGAAGACTGGAAGCACGGACAACCTTATTCACTTCCGGTAAAGCCCTCCCCTAACCTGCCAAATAATCAGGCCATTGCGCTCTACCCTTCTCTCTGTCCATTTGAGGGAACATCTGTCAGTGTAGGAAGAGGCACAGATTTTCCGTTCCAAATAATAGGAAGCCCGACAACAAAAAATCTGAAATTTCGTTTTATGCCTCATTCAATGAAAGGCTCCGATAAACATCCGCTACACCAAGATGCATATTGTTACGGATTAAATCTCAGCTCGGAAAAGAATATTCCCAAAGGATTTTCTTTGCAGTATGTCATCCAGTTCTATAACTATTTTCAAAATCTCACCAAACATGCGGAAAAAGAATTTTTCACACGACCTCACTGGTTCGATCTTTTAACGGGAACCAATCAAGTACGCCTGGATATTCTAAAAAATAAAACAGAGGAACAAATCCGTTCCGCTTGGCAAAAGAAACTAAATCAATATAAAGAAATAAGAAAAAAGTATCTTCTTTATGAGGATTATCCGGCAATGTAAATACAAAAAAATCCGGCAGGCTTTTTTATAAGCTTGCCGGATTTTTTTATTTCAGTCAGATATTCTGTTTAGATACCCAAAGATTTCTTTACAGCTTCAACTTTTTCCATTGCATCAGCGTTAGCGCCTGCATAGCACTTAGGACATCCCATTTCACCCTTTATTTCCATATAGAACTTAATCTTCGGTTCAGTACCTGAAGGACGAACAGAGATCTTAGTACCATCAGCTGTGAAGAACTGAAGAACATTCGAAGGTTCTGGCATATCCAAATCAGTTACATTACCATTTGCATCAGTAGCCTTCAAAGTCTTGTAGTCTTTTACAAGAACAACTTCTGATCCACCCAATTCTTTTGGAGGACAAGCACGGAAGTTATCCATCATAGCCTTGATTTCATCTGCACCGCTCTTACCCGGTTTCACAACATTTACTGTCACTTCTTTAGAGAATCCATATTCTACATAGATTTCCATCAAAACGTCATACAATGTCTTGCCCTGATCCTTAGCCCATGCACAAATTTCAGCCAACAAAGAACATGCTGACACAGCATCTTTATCGCGAACGAAATCTTCTGCCAAGAATCCGTAGCTTTCTTCACCACCGCCAATGTATTGTTCTTTACCTTCACGCAAACGGATTTCACGTGCGATCCACTTAAATCCAGTATAGCAATCAAGCATCTTGATGTTATTCTTGTCAGCAACAGACTTGATAAGTTCAGTAGTAACAATTGTTTTTACAATAAATTCGTTACCTTTCATCTTACCCATTGCAATACGATTCTTGATGATGTAGTACAAGAATATCAAGCAAGTCTGGTTACCGTTAATCAATACCCATTCGCCCTTGTCATCTTTACAAGCCATACCTACACGGTCAGCATCTGGGTCAGAAGCCATTACAATGTCAGCATCGATTTCCTTAGCCAACTTAATAGCCAAAGTCAAAGCCTCTGCATTTTCTGGATTTGGAGATACAACAGTTGGGAAATCACCACTCTTCACCATCTGTTCGGGTACGCAATGTACATTTTCAAATCCCCAAAGTTTCAATGATTGCGGAATCAGCATCATTCCAGTTCCGTGAATCGGAGTATAAACAATCTTCAAATCTTTCTGGCGCTTGATAACTTCCGGATCGATAGAAATAGTATGAACCTGACGCAAATACTCGTCATCAATATCTTTTCCGATAATCTGAATCAGTTCCTTATTGCCTTCAAACTTGATATCAGCAGCCGAAGCAATTTTGTTTACTTCATCGATAATTCCCTTATCGTGTGGAGCAAGTACCTGAGCGCCATCGTCCCAATATGCTTTATAGCCATTGTATTCTTTGGGATTATGAGAAGCAGTCAAAATAATACCGCTCTGGCATCCCAAGTGACGAATAGCAAATGACATTTCCGGAGTAGGACGCATATCTTCGAACAAATAGACTTTGATACCGTTAGCAGAAAAGATATTAGCAGAAATTTCAGCAAACAAGCGGCTGTTATTTCTACAGTCATGTCCTACGACAACAGAAATATCTTTCTTTCCGGCAAAACATTTATTCAGATAATTAGACAATCCCTGAGTTGCAGCTCCAACAGTATAGATATTCATACGGTTTGAACCTACTCCCATGATACCACGCAAGCCACCTGTTCCGAATTCGAGGTCTTTATAAAAAGCTTCTATCAATTCTGTTTTATCAGGATTTTCCAACATACGCTTTACTTCAGCTTGAGTTTCAGCGTCATAAGCAGGAGTCAACCATTTCTGGGCTTTATCAGAACACAATTTAATCAATTCTTCGTTTTCCATGATTTTATATTCTTTATAGTTATTGATGTTTTTCCTGTATTAGCGAAACAAAAATAAAAGATTCATTCTAATTATCCTAATTATTCTTTGCAAAAAACAAATTGAATCTTGATTTATTACTTTTTCTTATCCCCATTTTCAAAATAAAAATCCATACATCATGAATAATTCATAAACAACAAGAAAATGTTTAAATAATTTAATTGAAGAAATACATATAAATACAGACATGTACCTAGTTGATTTTATAAAAATCAATCACTTACAGATTGTCAAATAGAACAAGAAAATCATTACATTATGAATTTAATGTCATTAAAAAGAAACAATAATTTGTTCAAAAAATATAAAATAGCCATATTTGTAACATAAAAGTGAATAAATATATCTTTTAGAAAACAGAAACTTTTGTATGAAAGAACATATCTACATATTGGACGATCACCCTATGATAGCAGAAGGTACTGCTCAACTACTGATGACGGATGAAAGATATCAGGTCACAATAGGAAAGCATTACTCTGAACTGTATAATTTTATAGAAAGTAATCCCATTAGTCTTTTAATCATCGATTACGAGCTACAAGATAAAACAGCATTAGATCTGCTGCCATACTTACAAAAGAAAATACCTCAGACACCTGTGCTTGTATATACTATGCATACGGAGTTTTGGATAATAAAACTGCTAATAAAAAAAGAAGTAGCAGGTATAGTTTCCAAAAATGATAATACCAGCGAAATAAAAAAAGCAATCGAATCTATCCTATTGACAAAAAATAAATACTACTCTCCCACAGCACTCAATATTGTATTGTCGCTTGTAGGAGATCATTCTGCAACAGATTCGATAGCATATACACCAAGCCCTCGTGAAAAAGAAATCATCAATATGTTATCATGTGGGTACACATCTGAGGAAATAGCCCAAAAACTTAACCTCAGCAAAAGCACTATAGATACAATGAGAAAAAACATATTATTAAAAAGTGGCGCTATCAATGTCTCACATCTTATGCGCCTGGCTTTTATAAAAGGATGGATAACTACATGAAAAAATTAATCTTAAGTTTCGTTCTAAGTATTTTTACTGGATATATCACAGCCAACAATTTTGTCCAACAGATTCAACAATACGGCGATAACGGTGACTTTCACCGGATGGATTCTATATATTCTCTAGCAAAACAACAAGTGAATTACCAAAACGACCCAGTTGCCGCAGTAGAGATACACACAACTTATGCTACTTACCTCAATTCGAAACGAGAGTATGATAAAGCATATTCAATACTTAAGGATGTCAAAAAAGAAATCAGTCTTTTAAAAGACAGAAGATTTTCATCCGACGCTCAAAAAAAATTATTACAATCGGAAAGTATCGCTACCTATGAAATAGCGTATGGACTATGGTCAAACAATAAACTTGATGAAGCAAAGAAATTTGCTCACGAAGCTATAAAACTGTTTGAGCAAGCTAATGACACTTCCCGACTGGCTGAATCATATAACTTATCAGGAGTTATATACAAGAATTCATTCATGCTCGACAAAGCTATTTTAATGTACAAAAAAGCTTTGAAAATAACCGAACAACAAAAAGATTATACACTTTCAGCCATCATCAGCAGCAATATAGCCACTCTGTACAATGAACTGGAGGAAAATCAAAAAGCAATAGTATTTTCACGGAGATTTTTTTCATACCCACAAACAGATACACTTGCATTCGATTATCAGATCAATAAGATAAGTTATTTATGTAACCATGCCATCCTTCTCACAAACGGGAAATATTATAAGAATGCCATCGATAGTCTTCAATTAGCTACCAGGTTATTACAAGACAATATGCCCGCAGGACTAAAATTATATATCTATACCAATTACGCAAAAGCACTATATGATACAGGAGAAACCAAATCAGCAATCAAATATTACCAGAAAGCCATAAGCTATAAAAAGCAATCAAGCAACGAGTACAATAAGGCAAATTTGGATTACCTGTACGGATATATGCTTTTTCAGGCTACAGACTCTCTGACTCAAGCCCGACAATATCTATCAAACGCTTTAGATTTTTACAGAAAAAATCCAAGTGTGCTACTCACCAAGTCCCTTCTTGCATTGGCAGAGGTAGAAGCCAAAAGAAACAACGTGAAAGAGTCATACAAATTGGCTCTTGAAGCATACGAAACAGAGCAAAAAATCCAACACAAGAATTTCCATAATCGTCTGGCCGGATTCGAAGCTGAACTTAAAACTAAAGAAAAGAATCTGGAAATCATTAGCCTCAACGCAGAAAAAGCCAAAAACAAAATCGCATATCAAACACGTATATACATTATTTCCAGCATATTAATACTAATCATACTACTATCTTGTATCATTATAATCAGTCTTCAGAAAAGAAAAGTAGCACTTAAACTGAGTCAATCGGAACTGGAAAAAGAACTAAGGAATAAAGAAATACAAAGCCAGCAGCTAATTGATGAAATGAATAAGAAAATGACAGAAAGATATCTTAAAGGACTGGAAGACAGCAATAACTATATTTCTAAAGAACTCCATAACAATGTCTGCAATGAGTTGCTGGCAACTGAAATGCAGTTACAGCAAGCAAATGCCAGTCAACTTGCAGCACAGCTTGGCGTGATACGAGAAACCGTACGTAACATATCACACCAATTATCGACACCAAATTTCAGCAACATCAGTTTATATCAAATGCTGAATCTATACGTCGAAAAACTAAGTGCTTTAAAATCTCCAGCCCTGCATCCATATATAGCCGACGAAATAAACGATTTATCAATTCCATCAGAAAATATTTTGGAAATATACAGAATCTTGCAGAAAATCATATCCAATATAATCAAACATGCACATGCCCAAAACATGTATCTTACTGTCAGTTGTACACCCAGCGACATAGAAGTTATAGTAGAGGATGACGGCCAAGGATTTGATACGTCCTCATCTCATAATATCTTGACAGCAGGATTAGGATTACAAACGATAAAAGAAAGATGCAATAAATTGCAGGGAGAATGTGAAATCGAATCTACTTTAAATAAGGGAACAATCATTCACATGCGATTTTCTGTTTGAAAGCTATTAATAGTCAGATAATACAAAAATCAGGATACATCTTCACGATGTATCCTGACTAAATTAACACAATTTATTTGTGCCCCATCTCTAAATAAAAAAACAAAGTTTGAATTATAGTATCACATTTTCTAATCGATCATTGTACTCTTTATCTTATTTTCTCACATAAATCTTTCTCTTTTTACAAAAGTACATTATCAATATAAAAAAAATACCCCCATAAATAATGATTCTATTATCACTATTTATAGGGGATAATGCAAAAACAGCTCTCTCGTTAATCGAATCAAAAAAATGACTCACAAATCCTTGAACAGCTGTTTTTAGTTATTCATTTTGTATTTCTTATTTCACCAGATAACGTTCTCCGGTAGCTTTTACAACCTCATTCAAGAATTCCTGCGGATAACCCGGACGATCGAGAGGAGCAGTATTTCCTGTTTCAGGACGTACAATCTTACCATTCTTTACACGTTTTACTACTCCATCATTATAACGGACAATCAGGAACTCACCCAGTTTTTTCCAGCTATCAACAGCAGTCTGAGCAGCCATTCCTGTGTAATTGGTAAGAAAATCCTTTGCTTTCTGAGGATCTTGAGTATACAGTTTCATAGCGGTACTCTCGATACCTTCCTGAGCGTCAGCATACATATCTTCCAATGAATTCTGAACTGTACGCATATCGTCTATCATCAGACTATAGCGGGGACGAATCATATCTGCTACCCAGTTGTAAATCCAGAAAGCAGAATTCCATGAGAATGTCACACAGTCGCCCTCTCCTTCTGCATAAGAAGCAGGAACTTTATCGGTATTACAATAAACCGGAGTAAATACAGTCATATTGGCATCATCAACTCCAAACCAAAGTACTCCACCGATGGCATCAGGCATAGTAGAACGCATTTGAGAAACAAAGACAAAACCACTCTGCTGAGTTGAAATAGGACGTTCGTTGAAGTAAGTCTTGCCATCCACTTCAAATGTCAATGGAGATAAACGATAAGGCATTTTAAATGCTCCTGCTCCCATATCGTTAGTGATATCAAGCGGAGTACCTTCATAATGATCGCGCATAGCATGCTGAATATCACGAACAGAAACCTTACGGTCCGGCTTAATATAAAGCGGCATCGGTTCTTTGCTTTCACCTTGTATGTAAGAAAGATAAGCCTGTCCGGTTACTTTGCTGAACATGTTATAGAAACTCCACACACGAGCCTCGCAAGCACGCAACCCACTGAAATCAAGCGGACAATAAGCATCAGCAAAGCTGAAATCCTTGTTTACTCCATCGAAATAACCTTTTTCACGTGCAAACGAAATCACATCCGGAGAATAAAGACAATTATCTTTATCGTTCATATCAAACTGATGAATACGGCTTTGGTTTGCATGAGCTGCTATACAGTCGTCCGGAATACGGACTGCTACCCATACAGCTCCCTTCACTCCTGGTCCTTTTCCAATCATTTCCATAATCCAAGCCTCATTCGGATCGGCAATAGTAAATGATTCACCACTGCTGTAATAACCATATTCCTTCACCAGATCAGTCATAACCTTGATTGCCTCTTTGGCTGTACGCGAACGCTGCAAAGCAACATAAATCAAGCTTCCGTAGTCCATCACACCGGTAGTGTCAACCAGCTCCGGACGACCTCCGAATGTAGTTTCTCCGATAGTAACCTGAAACTCGTTCATGTTTCCTATCACATTGTAGGTCTGTTTAGCTTCCTTTATCTGTCCCAGATACTTACCAGTATCCCACTCGTAGATATTACGCATTGTACCCGCTGCATGTACGGCAGCCGGATAATGGCAAAGGAACCCAAACATGCCATACGAATCGGCAGAATAGGATACGATTACAGAACCATCGGCAGAAGCCTTCTTGCCGACAATAAAGTTGGTACATGCCCAACCGTTTACACACGCTGCTACCACAAGGCAGGCAGTCAACATTAGTTTTTTTATCATACGTATTTAGAATTTATATTGTTTTCGTGTTTCGTTACCACAATTATCAGTCACTATCACTTCCAGTTTATGAGACACACCTTTTTTTATCCGTTCCGGGTCCTGAATGATCAGAATACCTTTCTTCAATCCGAAAAGTACGAAGTTGCCGTCTACATATACTTTATAATCCCGAATACCAGTCTGTGCGTCACTGATCTTAAAGCGAATATTTCTGTTCACACGCCAACTACCCTGTCCCAAAGGAGTAACCTGAGGAGGTATCGTATCTACCCCTACAGCAAATGTTCCCAATGTGCGGACTTTGGTCTTTATCCAGCCATTCTGATACGTTCCTCCCATAGAAGAGCGCCATTTTCCAGCTTTCTGCACAATATAATATTTTGTCGTATCGGCAACAGGCAAATGGCGTACCCCAATAGACAGATCACAGAAGCTATGTAAAGGAGTACGTCCGATATCGAGCACATAATCGAAAGAAATACTGTTGGAATCACCGATTACTCTCGTCCGCAATTCAGCATCATCGTAAAGCATGCCCTTAGGCACAACCAGTTCCATACCAGGCTCCTGAATAACATTTGTCTTATTCCAGTACAACATCTTATTGGCTTCGGGTACATAAGGAGGAATCTCCTGTTTTTTGCCTCGCACCGTAAAACGATATTTACGCTTATTACCGAAATTATCCTCCAGTACGTAGCAGAAATGATAATCACGTTCCTCATCAATAGTCACCAGTCCGCGGTCTGAACCGGTTTCTATCAGGCGAAGCCTATTGCCCGGCAACTTATACGAACTCATGATAAGCCTGCGCGTACGCATCAGTTCATCATAATCAGTAAAACCGTTTATCATACGATTCTCATCGGCAGAAACCTCATCAGTTGTACTATTGAAAACCTTTACAGAATCTACATACAAAGTAACCGAATGCACTCCATAAAAATTTGACGTTCCGTCCATATAGTCCTTGGCACTGATACCCGTATAAATCTGCCCCCAAGCTGTAAACTGCTGCTTCAAAGCTCCTACATTTACCAGTTTCTTTCTGGAAAAACCATTTATTACACCTTTGCCAGCCACCGGATAAAGCCCGACAATACTAGCTACCGGTGACCTGGTATCCTTCAGATAATGACTGAAAAATGGCATAGGATCTACATAATCTCCATTGTCGTTTCTCCGTAATTCCAGATGAAGATGCGGTCCTGCCGATGCTCCTTCATTCCCGCTTAAAGCGATGATATCTCCAGCCTTTACAGGAAACTTATCAGGTTCGGGATACAGATTACATACAAACGTTTCATGTTCATACTGGTATGCACGTACATATTTCTGTATTTCCGGAGCAAAAGATACAACATGTCCGTAGACTGAAGTATATCCATTGGGATGAGTAACAAAAATCGCCTGACCATATCCACCATGCAATACCATGATTCGTGATACGTATCCATCGGCAACAGCATGAATCGGTTTACCTGTAACCCCTTGTGTCTTTATATCTAGTCCGTTATGAAAGTGATTTGGCCTCAACTCACCGAAATTTGCACTTAGCAGCAACGGAAAGTCGAAGGGAGAACAAAATTCAGCTTTCATACTTTCCTGAGCCTGTCCGCAGAGTGCCGTTCCTAAGGCAAGTGCCAACAATGTATTTCGTATCATGTTAATGTCTGCTTTTTCTCCACAAATATACATCATTTATTTTTGATATATCCTGATTTTACTTACCTTTGTATAGATGGGTATGGCTATCGGGCATCTTTTCGTACATGTTTTTCTTTTATAAGGGCTGAAAAAACCGTTACATTTACCACTTTGCTTTTACTCTTTATATTTAGGATTTTCAATAGGATCAAAATAAATCGACTATTAGCAACCTGGCATTATGGATGGCAGGCTGCACACTTTGCGATAATGTAATGACTAACATCGACAGCATCGTAACTTGAATGGTTCTGGATTTTCTCTCTTTATGACTGAATTACCAGCAACGAAAAAGTATCCGGGAGCATCAGTTCTTCTTCATAACGGTATTCTCCGTTTATGTATGTCGTGTTACGAAGATACGCTGCAAGCAGGAGTCAGTCGAATAATAAAATACTCTATTTCAACCTGCTTGTGGCGAATCTCGACTGTTTGTACTGCTTTTATGCATAATGATTTGGAAAATATGCAAAAACATCATACCTTTGCGCCATCAAAAACCAAACTGACCAATGAATATAAAAGCGATACATACCGACATAAAGTTGCTGTTGCATGAACCTATATGCAACGGTTATCGCATCGTACACATACATTGGTTCAGTGGATTTCTATGAGGTACAGCCGCTTCTGACGGCACAACAAAGACTATATAACAAAAGTTTCTAACCTCATAATCAAGTATATATGTTTACTGTTATCGGATTTATGTTGACAGGGATCATTGTGGGATACCTGTTCAGAAATATTGCCTTTTTGCAAAAGACAGAAAAGACCATTTCGATTACTATTTTTCTTCTGTTGTTCCTGCTTGGAATCTCAGTCGGTTCAAATGAACTAATTATCAATAATCTGGCTGCATTTGGATGGCAGGCTGCCATACTGGCTTTTTCTGCTACCTGCGGCAGTATTCTGGCATCGTGGATGGTGCTGAAATTTTTCTTCAAGAAAGGAGGTGAACAATGAAAGGAAGTATTATCGTTTTATTGTTTTTTGTAGCTGGCTGCATATTGGGAGTTATGGGATGGCTTCCTTTTGATCTTAAGCAAAGTAACCTGACGATGTATATCTTATATGCACTGATGCTACAAGTAGGATTAAGTATCGGATCGAGCAAGGATTTGAAGTATATCATATCCGATATTCGTCTGAAATATTTGCTCATACCCCTTGCCACTATATGTGGTACGCTGCTCTTTTCGGCACTTGCCAGCCTGCTGATTTCCCGCTGGAGCATATTCGACTGTATGGCTGTAGGAAGCGGATTTGCCTATTATTCGCTCTCGTCCATCCTGATTACTCAGTTCAAAGAAGCTTCTATCGGACTTCAACTTGCTACTGAATTAGGAACAATCGCATTACTGTCTAACATATTCCGTGAAATGATGGCATTGCTTGGAACACCATTGTTATGCAAATACTTCGGAAAGCTTGCTCCGATCTCAGCTGCCGGAGTAAACTCCATGGACGTGGTCTTACCCATGATCACACGATATTCGGGTAAAGATATGATGCCTGTTGCTATTTTTCACGGCATATTGATAGATATGAGTGTTCCATTTTTTGTCTCTCTATTTTGCAAATTATAAGCAGAAGATTATCAACTATTTAAGCAACAGTTGTCATGCAGTCAAAAAAACATCATCATCTTTTTTAGAAAATTGATGTAAAGTTTCCCAAAAGATCATGATAAAATCAATAAAACTTGCTGAAGTTTTATTTCGACAACTATGGCAGCACTTCTGCATTTAGAGTCCTCTCTTCTTTTTCATACTTCTGGTAAGCCAAACAGCATACCGACAGAAAAGAAGAAAGGACTAATTGTTTACTTCAAGGTTATTACCTTTGGTTATAACGGATAAATATTTTTCAATAGGTTTCCACTGAATAATGACCTACCTTTGCAGTCGAAAAAAAGAATTAACCATTAAAAAAATTATACGATGTTCGAAAAAGGAAACAGAGGTAATACCATTCATGGTATTTTGCTTATTGCATTATTTTCATTTGCAGCATTCTACATTGCTGAAATTCCATTTGTAAAAAGTCTTTCATTCAGTCCGCTGATTGTAGGTATCATATTGGGTATGCTTTATGCTAACAGTTTGAGAAACCATTTACCCGAAACTTGGGTACCGGGAATCAAATTCTGTACTAAACAAATCCTGCGCGCAGGTATCGTGTTATATGGTTTCCGACTGACACTTACTGAAGTTGCTGCAGTAGGATTACCTGCGGTTATAATCGATACAATCATAGTTGCAGGAACTATCTTCCTGGGCATCTGGTTGGGACGTGCCATGAAAATGGACAAAGATACTTCACTGATGACTGCAACGGGTAGTGCTATCTGTGGTGCGGCTGCGGTACTGGGTGCAGAACCAGTAGTGAAATGTGAAGGTCACAAGACAGCTATTGCCGTATCTACAGTGGTAATCTTCGGAACAATTTCAATGTTTCTTTACCCCATCATGTACCGTGCCGGTATGCTAAACGGATTGGGAGATATGGGAGTTGCCATTTACACCGGAAGTACCCTTCACGAAGTAGCGCATGTAGCCGGAGCCGGTAATGCCATGGACCCTACCGACGCACTGGGTATTGCAGGAACAGCTACTATCACAAAAATGATTCGTGTGATGATGCTTGCTCCGGTATTGGTCATCATGAGCTTTGCTTTGGCAAAACGCAAAAGCAGCACTAACGGAGGAAAAGCAGAAAAGAGTAAAATCACTATTCCATGGTTTGCTTTCGGATTCATCGGAATCATCTGTCTGAACTCACTTTTACAATATATATTAGGTGTAGACAGCGTAAAGGAAATACCTTTGAACGGTGCAATCGAATACATTGATACATTTATGCTGACAATGGCAATGACTGCCCTTGGTACAGATACCAGTATCGAGAAATTCAAACAAGCAGGTGCAAAACCATTCTTGCTGGCAGGATTGCTGTATATCTGGCTGGTAGGCGGTGGCTATCTGCTGACTAAATACCTGGTTCCTGCTTTCATGTAAAAATTAAATATTACAAGTAGTCCCGGCATATTTCGAATTATCTGACGGATAATCAGAAATACAGCCGGGACATTTTTATTGTCCAGCATCCAACGAAAAACGGATGCTATACCATCATCTTACCTATTATATCTCCCGCAGCTTTACGCAACTTCAAATAGCTTTGTACAAAACGGATAAAATTGGCAGCCGGAGCTTCCTCCTGTCCCTGAGCACGCACAAAACAGAAATGTCTTTTTATCTGTAGTCCGTTTATATCAATTATCTTAAACTCGCCTTCACGAAGTTCTTTCAACATTGCCTGAAGGGATATAATGCCCATTGTGGAGCTGTTTCTCAAAAACTGCTTAATACTTTCCGTACTACCCAAATACAACCTGACATTCATCGACGAAAGCTTTATTCCCTGTTCGGATAGTGCCATTTCAATTGCATCGAGTGTACCCGATCCTCGTTCACGAAGTACCAGAGGTATATCCTTAAGTTCATCGAGTGTCAGCGAATCTTTTTTAGCCAAGGCAGAAGAAGTACAGACTACCGGCACCAGCTCATCGTGCAGAAAAGGCTCATATTTCAGGTTAGGCAAGCGGAATACTCCTTCTACCATACCTAAATCTATATTGTGTTCCTGCAATGCCTGTTCAACATTGCGTGAATTTGTATCTATCAGCGAAACGGAAACTTTCGGATATTTCTCTGTAAAAGCTGCTAAAATAGGCGGAAGCACGTACTGGGCTATCGTCGTACTGGCACCCAGACGAAGCTGGCCGTTGTATTCATTATGCAACAAATGCATGTCGTACTCCAGCTTACGATATTCGGCCAGAATACGCTCGCAATGTTCCAGCAAAACATTTCCCGATTCGGTCAGCGAAATCGTATTCCCTAAACGATTGAACAACCGGGTTTGATACAAGCTTTCCAGCTCGCGTATATGTTTGGTTATAGCGGGCTGGCTGACGAACAATTCCTGCGAAGCCTTTGTAAAGCTCAGGTTTTTCGCCACACTGTAAAAAACTTTCAGTCGGAAGTCTGACATTTAGAGTTCCTCCGCACGTATTCCTAATGACTGAAGAATGGGGAATCCCAACATCTCAAACGAATAATCACCTTCGTATGCAGGAGGGTTCATTCCAAAAACGGTAATGCTTTCCTTACCTTTCACCTTATTTATATAGTTACCCATGCGCCCACCATATCCGTCTTCATCGGGCACAATAATAATGCGATGAACATCTTTCGATTCACCAGCCAACTGGAACGACTCGATAAACAGGTCTTCGCGGGTTGCCATATCGGAAGGCTGGAAGGCATAAAGTGAAAATTCACCCAGCTGACTCTTGAATGCTACATCATGGAGTTCTTTTCCCAGATTTGAAGGAGTGCAAAAATTCATTTTTTCTTCTCCGGCATCGTAAATAAAAATCACCTGTACCTCATTTTCTCCCAGCTGTATTCCTGCATCCAGAGCAAGGCACTCCAGCAGGTTAGCCAGATCAGCTTTGGGTAACTCACGGTTCACGATTGGGGCAAAATGAGCACTCATGTCACTGCCTACCCTGTCCAGATAAGAAGCATCTATCAGCATCACAACAGGGGCAAAAGGTATCTTCTTTTCCATATATCAAAGTTTATGGCGATAAAGATAATAAAAACTTTCCTGACATTTTGATATATATCCGGACAATATTGCAGTTTCCAAAGCTAACACACTGACATTTAGGCATATAATTATATTCTTAAAGCTGTGGCAAGAAGTTTGTCTGATAAAAGGTGTATTACAAAAACATAGATAAATAAGAAAGGAGAACAATATATGAACTTTAACAACTTTACAATCAAATCGCAAGAAGCTGTGCAACAAGCGGTGAATCTCGTACAAAGCCGCGGACAGCAAGCTATCGAGCCGGAACATTTGTTGGCAGGGGTGCTGAAGGTTGGCGAAAATGTCACAAACTTCATTTTCCAGAAACTTGGCATCAACGGTCAGCAGATAGAAACCGTACTCGACAAGCAGATAGCTTCTTTGCCAAAGGTTTCAGGAGGTGAACCTTACCTGAGCCGTGACGCTAATGAAGTATTGCAGAAAGCTGTCGAGTTTTCCAAATCACTGGGTGATGAATATGTTTCGCTGGAAGCTATCATCTTGGCTTTGCTCAATGTAAAAAGTACCGTATCTACCATCTTGAAAGATGCTGGTGTTACCGACAAAGAGCTGCGGGCTGCTATCAGTGAACTTCGTCAGGGACAAAATGTTACTTCACAGTCTAGTGAAGATACATACCAGTCACTCAGCAAATATGCTATCAACCTGATAGAAGCTGCACGTAACGGCAAGCTGGACCCGGTAATCGGTCGTGATGAAGAAATCCGTCGTGTACTGCAAATCTTGAGCCGTCGTACCAAAAACAATCCGGTCCTGATTGGTGAACCGGGTACAGGTAAGACAGCAATCGTAGAAGGACTGGCTCAGCGAATCCTGCGTGGAGATGTTCCGGAGAACTTGAAAAACAAGCAATTGTTTTCGCTCGACATGGGTGCGCTGGTTGCAGGTGCAAAATACAAAGGCGAATTCGAAGAACGACTGAAGTCGGTTATCAACGAAGTAACCAAATCGGATGGAAATATCATCTTGTTCATCGATGAAATCCATACACTGGTAGGTGCCGGAAAAGGTGAAGGTGCCATGGATGCTGCAAACATCCTGAAACCGGCCTTGGCACGTGGCGAACTGAGAAGTATCGGTGCTACTACCCTTGATGAATATCAGAAATATTTTGAAAAGGATAAAGCACTCGAAAGACGATTCCAGACCGTCATGGTAGACGAACCGGATACGGCAAGCTCTATTTCTATCTTGCGTGGATTGAAGGAACGTTATGAAAATCACCATCAGGTGAGAATCAAAGACGAAGCCATCATTGCCGCTGTAGAACTGAGTAACCGTTACATCACCGACCGTTTCTTGCCGGATAAAGCCATCGACTTGATGGATGAAGCCGCAGCCAAACTTCGTATGGAACGTGACTCACTTCCGGAAGAACTGGATGAAATTGAACGCCGGTTGAAACAGCTTGAAATTGAACGCGAAGCTATCAAACGTGAAAAAGATGAAGCCAAGCTTGCTCAATTGAACAAAGAAATAGCTGAGTTGAAGGAACAGGAAACTTCATACAAGGCTAAATGGCAGAGCGAAAAAGAACTGGTGAACAAGATTCAGCAGAACAAGAAGGAAATAGAACAGCTGAAATTTGAAGCTGACAAGGCTGAACGCGAAGGAGACTACGGTAAAGTTGCTGAAATCCGTTATGGTAAGTTGCAGAGCTTGGAAAATGAAATAAAGAGTATTCAGGAAGACTTAAAGAAAAAGCAAGGCGACAATGCCATGATCAAGGAGGAAGTTACTGCCGAAGATATCGCTGATGTAGTATCGCGCTGGACGGGAATACCGGTAAGCAAGATGTTGCAAAGCGAACGTGATAAATTGCTCCACTTGGAAGATGAATTACATAAACGTGTTATCGGTCAGGATGAAGCAATTGAAGCGGTAGCCGACGCTGTACGCCGTAGCCGTGCGGGACTGCAAGACCCGAAACGTCCGATTGGTTCATTCATCTTCTTGGGTACTACGGGTGTAGGTAAAACCGAGCTGGCAAAGGCTCTTGCCGAGTATCTGTTCGACGATGAATCGCTGATGACGCGTATCGATATGAGTGAATACCAGGAGAAACATACCGTTTCTCGTCTGATCGGTGCGCCTCCGGGATACGTTGGCTACGATGAAGGTGGTCAGTTGACTGAAGCTGTACGCCGTAAACCATACTCAGTTGTTCTTTTCGATGAAATCGAAAAAGCACATCCGGATGTATTCAATATCTTGTTGCAAGTATTGGACGATGGACGTCTGACTGATAATAAGGGACGTACGGTAAACTTCAAGAACACCATTATCATCATGACATCCAACTTGGGAAGTTCTTACATACAAAGTCAGTTCGAAAAGATCAATGATCAGAACCACGACCAGGTTGTAGAAGAAACCAAGGCAGAAGTGATGAATATGCTGAAAAAGACCATCCGTCCGGAATTCTTGAACCGTATAGATGAAACAATCATGTTCCAGCCGTTGAACAAGAACGAGATTGAACAGATTGTACGCTTGCAGATAAACGGCATCAAGAAAATGCTGGAAGAAAATGGTGTTACACTCCAGATGAGCGATCAGGCTGTAGACTTTATTGCTACTGCCGGATACGATCCAGAGTTTGGTGCTCGTCCGGTAAAACGTGCTATCCAGCGCTACTTACTGAACGATTTGTCAAAGAAGCTTCTGTCACAGGAAGTAGACCGCACTAAACCGATCATCGTAGAACGTAGCAGTGAAGGTTTGATATTCCGAAACTAAACTACTTATACAGGTTTCCAGAAACTACCTAAAAGGGAGAGTATCGTATTTCGATACTCTCCCTTTTTCTTTTTGTCCAAATGGAAGAAATAAGCTATCTTTGCCGCACTGAAATAAAGCAAGAATGAAAAATAAAAAAGTTATTTATATCGTCGGATCGATTGTCTTATTGATTTTAATCGGTATCGTTGCCTGCAAAACATTAATACTGAATACTCCTCTCAAAATAGAGAAAGCTGCTTATCTCTACATTGACAGCGACGATAACATAGACTCCGTATATACAAAATTGAAGAAAGATTTCCACACCTCCGGTATCACCGGATTACGTATGCTCATTTCATGCAGTAATTATGCTGAAAACATTCACGAGGGAGCCTATAAACTTAAACCGACTGATAACACTTGGCATATATTTCACCAACTGAAAAGTGGACATCAGACTCCCATACGTCTGACAGTACCCAGTGTACGTACGCTCGGAGCATTGGCTAAATCCGTTTCCCGACGTCTGATGACGGACTCAGCTTCTATCGCCAGTTTGCTGAATGACAGTACGTATTGTTCTACGCTAGGATATAATCAATACACGATTCCTGCTCTTTTCATTCCTAATACATATGAAGTGTATTGGACCATGAGTGCTGAGGATTTTATCAAGCGTATGAAAAAAGAACACGACCGGTTCTGGAACAAGGAACGGATGGAAAAAGCAAAAAGTATCGGCTTTACTCCCGAAGAAGTGGCAACTCTGGCTTCTATCGTCGAAGAAGAAACAGCTAATAAGGCAGAAAAGCCAATGGTAGCCGGTCTTTATATCAACCGCCTGCACACAGGTATGCCCTTGCAGGCCGACCCCACTGTAAAATTTGGCTTGCAAGAATTTGGACTTAAACGTATTCTGCATAAACATCTGGAAACAGATAGTCCATATAATACATATAAACATGCAGGATTACCTCCCGGACCGATTCGCATACCATCTATCGACGGACTGGAAAGCGTATTGAATTACGCCAAGCATGATTATCTATATATGTGTGCGAAGGAAGATTTCTCTGGCACACACAACTTTGCCAAAAGCTGGAACGAACATCTTGCCAATGCCCGCCGTTACCAACGGGCATTGAACCAGAGAAATATCCACTAAGGGCATTACCTCTTGAATATAATTTTCAATCAACGGATAGATTTCCAGAACTTCATGAAATTAGCATACAGTCCGTAACATACCAATGCATCTTCGGGCTGTATTATATAGTCTTCAGGAAATTCATTGGCTACTTCTCTTTCCAAAATAGAAATACCAATGCAATTCTGTGCCTTCTTTCCGCGTATCAATGAAATAATCTTCAAATCGAATTCCTTTTCCAACTGCAATTCATTGATGCCATATCCTGCTAATTTGGCAGGTACATTAAACTTGAAAATATAATGTTCCTCGTCTATCTGAAATGGTTCTACTGATGCATTCAGTTCCAACAACTGAACCAACATACGTGCTGCCTCTTTTTCCGGAGTCAGAATACGGTCTAGCGAAAAAGCTTCAAGCACAGTTTTATGGACATCATCTATCGCACGGGCATAAATATGCTTTACCTTGTTTTTCTTCAACAACGATACAACGCGTACAGAAGCTCCCAGGTCTTCACCTATTGCTACAATAACGACATCTACACTCTTTAATGGAAGAACAGAAAGTGCAATTTCATCGGTTGCATCAAGAACAAAAGCTGTAGCAATCTTATCTTTCAAATGATCTACATAATGTTCCCTCACATCCACTCCTATGACTTCATGCCCCAAAACAGTCAGTTCCTCGGCAAGCTTTCCGCCATAATTTCCCAGTCCTATTACAATATATTTCATATATCAATTTATTATAATGTTATCACTTGGATATTTATAATTACGCTTTTTTACTTGTTTAATCAGTCCCAGCAACAAGGTAAAAGCTCCTACACGGCCTATGAACATCAGTAAAATAATAACCGATTTACCAGCCGTACTCAAAACAGGAGTAAGATCCAGACTGGAACCCACAGTACTCAAAGCCGATACACATTCAAAAGTAAGTGCCATTAGAGATGCTTTGGGCTCTAACATGCTCATGACAAAAATTGCAGCAGACAGAATGATAAGATACAACATAAGCACTGCATTTGAGCGGCGGATCGAATCATCCGACAATTCTCTCTGGAAAATAGTTACCCGATTTGCTCCTCTAATGACCGCCCACAAATTCAGAAGTATAACAGCAAACACATTTATCTTTACTCCACCTGCGGTAGACTGCGTACCCCCTCCTATGATCATCAGTATAATCATCAGCAACAAAGTCTGTGTAGACAGCGTAGTCAGCCCGACACTGACAAATCCAGCCGTACGCGGACATGTCGCATTGAAGAAAGCATGTACCCATTTATCTGTAACTTCCATGCCAGAAAATGCATTGTTCCACTCGTAAAGAGCAATAGCCAATGTACCCAACACAAGCAAAATAGCTGTCATTATCAAAACAATACGTGTATTCAAATTATATAAATGGACCTGTTTGGGAAAATGAGATGAACGCCCGAAACACTTCCATTTCAGATAACGTAAATAATAAAAAAGCGTTTCTTTCAGATTCACCAAAATAGGGAAACCAATACCTCCCAAAATAATCAGGAATGAAACGGTTATAAAAAGCAAGTTATGGTTTTGCATAACCGCCGCATTTCCTAAGTTACCCGGCAAAGTAGAAAATCCGGCATTACAAAATGCTGAAACCGAATGGAAGGCTGCAAAATATATTTCCTGTTGCAACGTCATTCCCAGAGTATTGTGTATAGAATACCAGATAATCACCATACCAATACCTTCGATAGCTAATGTGAATCCTAGAATATATAATAAGGTGGATAAAAGAGAATTCAATGAATTAGAACTTATCATATCGCCAACTACCAGCTGATTATATAAAGAAGTATTTCCCATAAAAAACATGGCAAAAAAACTTGTCAGTGTCATAACTCCCAATCCTCCTATCTGGATAAGCAAAATGATAATAATTTGTCCTTCCAGTGTAAAGGTAGACGGAACATCAACCGAAACCAGTCCGGTAACACACGTAGCACTAGTTGCAGTAAACAATGCATCTATCCACGAAATTCCATGATAAGTTGCTCTGGGAAGCATCAACAATCCAGCCCCAATAAATATTATAACCAAAAAGCTGGAAGCTAAAATAAGAGAAGGATTGGTACGCCTGCCCAACAATCGTACCAAGCTACTGGACAACTGTAATAAAGAATATAATAATAAAATAGCTATCCGATAATAATGACTATGAAAGAACATCCATGTCCAATAAACTCCTTCATCTCCAGCATCCGGTTTCTTGAACAGCACAGGAAGTAAAGTCAGATACAGCAAGACATTAATTACCCATGACCAAAATGTATTTTTCTGTCCGTCCTCATCTGATTGAAAAACAATCTGCACTGTAGCCGACAGCAAAAAAACAATCCATACACTCTTATATATAATACGAATAGCCTTTGCCTCATCCGATGAAATCATAAATCCATGTTCATAAACCAAAGTAGCCAAAAACAGGATTGCGCAAAAATACGTAATCCACATGAACCAATTTATGACTTGATAAATACGAGGTAATATCAGTTTCTTACGATAAAGCAAGAGCCTTTCTAAAGAATCCATACTAAAACTGTTTTTATATTAATACTTGCACGCAAATGTATTTATAATTATCGGTTTTCCGATTAAAAGCATGACTTTATTACATATTTGTTTTTCCCCATCTACTCTATTAGTAAAGTCAACATCATCTTATACTCTGAATAGATCTTTCTGAAGAAAAACTTTCATTAAAACAAGCTATCATCTACTTATGTTCAAGAAACGCCGTGCACGGTTTTAAGGCATAAAAACATCAAAATAACAAATAAAAAGCAAAAACGGTTGCAATATTACATTATTTTACTTATTTTTGAAAAATCAATCAAAAAGCAAACATTTATGAGCAATAAACAGAAAAGATTCATTTTACCGGAAGATGAAATTCCTAAATATTGGTATAATATTCAGGCAGACATGAAAAACAAACCCATGCCTCCTCTGAATCCAGCTACACGCGAACCGCTTAAACCGGAAGATTTGTATCCTATTTTTGCAAAAGAGTTATGCCATCAGGAGCTTAACCAGACTGATACATGGATAGAAATTCCTGAAGAAGTACGTGAGATGTACAAGTATTATCGAAGTACTCCGTTGGTTCGTGCATATGGTCTGGAAAAAGCTTTAGGAACACCGGCACATATCTATTTCAAGAACGAAAGTGTCAGCCCTATTGGCTCGCATAAACTGAACTCTGCACTGGCACAGGCTTATTACTGTAAAAAAGAAGGTGTCAGCAATATTACAACCGAAACCGGAGCCGGACAATGGGGAGCAGCCCTTTCGTATGCCGCAAAAGTATTCGGACTGGAGGCTGCCGTTTATCAGGTAAAAATCAGTTATGAACAGAAGCCATACCGACGCAGCATCATGCAGACTTTCGGAGCACAGGTTACTCCTTCACCTTCTATGTCAACACGCGCCGGAAAAAATATATTGACCAAGTATCCTAATCACCAGGGATCACTGGGTACAGCCATTTCCGAAGCCATCGAACTGGCACGTACAACTCCGAACTGTAAGTATACATTAGGATCTGTACTGAGCCATGTAACGCTTCATCAAACCATCATTGGTCTGGAAGCAGAAAAACAGATGGAAATGGCCGGCGAATATCCAGATATCATCATCGGATGTTTTGGTGGAGGTTCAAACTTTGGAGGCATCTGCTTCCCCTTCATGCGTCATACTATTCTGGAAGGAAAACAAACCCGTTACGTAGCTGCCGAACCGGCTTCCTGTCCGAAACTGACAAGAGGAAAGTTTGAATACGACTTCGGTGATGAAGCCGGATATACTCCTCTTCTGCCGATGTTTACACTGGGACATAACTTTACACCTGCCAACATTCATGCGGGTGGATTGCGTTACCATGGAGCAGGAGTTATCGTATCACAACTTTTGAAAGATCATTTGATGGAAGCCGTAGACATACAGCAACTGGAAACATTCGAAGCCGGATGTCTGTTTGCCCGTGCCGAAGGCATCATCCCTGCCCCTGAATCGTGTCACGCCATTGCTGCTGCCATACAAGAGGCCAACAAATGTAAGGAAACGGGCGAAGAAAAGGTTATTCTGTTTAACCTATCCGGGCACGGTCTGATAGATATGAGTGCATACGACCAATATTTATCTGGAAACTTAACCAACTATACATTGACAGATAAAGACATCGAAAAAAGCTTGGGTGAAGTAGAAACAATGCAACCTTAACGATTTTAATATTTGCATGGAATTATTCGAACAAATAACAGCATCGGTCAGCTCCTTTCTCTGGGGATGGCCGATGATTATATTACTACTGGGAACTCACATTTTTCTGACCATACGGTTAAAGTTTCCACAACGCAAAATATTTACAGCTATACGACTTTCTTTTAAAAAAGATCCTGATTCTGAAGGCGATGTCAGTCAATTTGGCGCGCTTGCCACTTCACTGGCAGCAACTATTGGAACAGGAAACATCATCGGTGTGGCGACTGCCGTTGCATTCGGAGGTCCCGGTGCCGTATTCTGGTGCTGGCTGACCGGAGTTTTCGGAATTGCCACAAAATATGCCGAAGGACTTCTTGCCATTAAATACCGCGTAAAAACATCCAGCGGAGAAATGCTTGGTGGTCCGATGTACGCACTGGAACGAGGACTGAAGCAAAAATGGCTGGGCATTTTATTCTGCATCTTTACAGCCATGGCAGCATTCGGTATCGGAAGTACGGTACAAGCTAACTCTATTGCCTTACTGATGCAAGAGACATACGGAGTAAGCGAACATATCACCGGTATAGTAGTGGCACTAGGCATCGCACTGGTTATCTTCTTCGGAGTAAAAGGTATTGCCCGTGTATGTATGACGCTGGTCCCTCTGATGGCTATCCTCTATATAGGAGGATGTATTTATATCCTCATTCTGAACCACGCCTATTTGGGAGAAGCCTTCAAACTCATCATCAGTTCTGCGTTTACTCCACATGCCGCAGGAGGAGGATTTCTAGGAACGAGTGTCATGCTCGCAGCACGTTACGGTATTGCCCGCGGACTTTTCTCCAACGAATCCGGACTTGGTTCGGCACCTATTGTGGCAGCAGCGGCACAAACTCGCAACCCGGTACGTCAGGCACTGGTTTCTTCTACCGGAACATTCTGGGACACCGTCATTATCTGTGCGCTGACGGGATTGGTGCTGGTTACCAGTGTACTCGCATTTCCTGACATCGATTATACACAAGGTGGAGCATTGACCAAAGCAGCCTTTGGTAAAATTCCTTATGTAGGTACCAGCATCCTGGCAATCGGTATTCTGACCTTTGCCTTTTCTACCATTTTAGGCTGGGGATATTACTCGGGAAAAGCCATCGAATATTTAGGAGGGAAAAAACTCCTGCGAATATATCGTGTTATATGGATTTCATCCATTTACTTTGGTTCCACCATGAATTTACAAGCAGTATGGAATATTGCCGACAGCGTAAACGCACTGATGGCAGTTCCTAATCTGATTTCCCTCATCTTCTTATCGGGAGTTGCCGTCAAAGAAACACAAAAATACCTTTGGGAAAACAGACTGGAAGATACTGCCGATCCGGAAGATCTATAATTCATAAAACGCTACCTGCACAAAGCAGTTTTCCCCTTTTTTACCCCTTTCAGAGGGGGAAAAAGAAAAAAATATGCATTTTTCTGCATTTTTTTTGTGCAAAACACTTGCAGATTCAAAAATAATGCGTACCTTTGCACCGTGATTGAGAAACACCTCAACACAAACAAAGGATGGCCCGTTCGTCTATCGGTTAGGACGCAAGATTTTCATTCTTGAAAGGGGGGTTCGATTCCCCCACGGGCTACCAAAACAAAACATACGGTTAATCCGATGTATAAGGATGGCCCGTTCGTCTATCGGTTAGGACGCAAGATTTTCATTCTTGAAAGGGGGGTTCGATTCCCCCACGGGCTACCAAGGTCTGAGCAGTTTCTGTTCAGACCTTTTTCTTTTTATCCCTTTCTTTCTTTCAGCTTTTTATATCTATCTTTGTCCTTGTATCATTAGTGTCCCGTTAAAATCGGGACGAATTAAATATTAATCAAACAACCCCGGGAAAAGGGGATTTAATTGCTCTTTGACATCATTGAAATTAGTCTTATTGAACAACTCTTGTAAAGGTGTTTTATCCGTTAATGAAATGCTCAAAATCTGTAGGACCTCATAGGTCGAACGGCTTAAGTGCAAATCATGTTGGATAATAGCTACCAAACAATAAGTGATAATAGCCACACTTATCTGAATACGGACTGCGTTTTCTGTGGTGCCCCAGAACCTTTTGATTTTAAGGTGCTGCTTCAACCATTTGAAGAACAGTTCTACAAGCCATCTCTTTTTATAGAGATTAGCTACATCAAGTGCAGATATATGTTTGGCATTTGTCAGGAAGGTAAATTCACGATCATCTTCTTCATCATAGAACCTGATAATCCTGAATGATTCCGGATACTTCTTTTCAGAGGTATATCCTGATAATTTCACTTCAGCATCAGATAGTATATTCTTTGGTAGTCTGCGTTTCCATTTGCAGAACTTAAATTTAAGATTCGACTTGGCTCTTACGACAAAGAAAGAGCCAGTAAGATGAATCCGATATAGTTCCTTAAACGAATCATACGCTCTATCAAAAATATAGTATGCATTTGGTTCATAATGAATTGCAGACATTGCTGTTGAGTCATGTTTTGAAGCTGTGGTTACTGTAAAAAAAGCCGGAACCTGAGCCTCAATGTCATAAAGGACATGTGCCTTGACTCCACCTTTTTTACTTCGAAATTTAGCCCAAGGAAATGTTGCCAAACATAACGGAATGGTGGTTGAATCAAAAGCGTACTTCTTTCCTTCGATATCCAGAATATGAGTAGCTCGTTTATCACTGGCTTCTTTCATCATGAAGAATGCAAAATCTTCAAAGATTCTGTAATCCCTATTTTGGTTAGCTGATGCAAGTGTGGTTTTGGCCAAGGGTTCACGACCCAATCCCAAATGATAACACTTGGCTTGATGTGCTTCCAATGCAACAATCAGGTCGCGTAGGCTCTCACGATTGCTTAGCTGTCCGAACATCATAGCAAGAAGCTGGTTCCAGCAAGTGAAATGTTTGACGTAACGATTTCCATCGTATTTGTCCACGATTCTTCTGAATTTATTGTTGTTCAAAAACTCTACCAATTGAGCGAAAACATATTTGTCTTGATTCATTTGAAGCCATTTGATTTGGTTTCAAAGGTACAATTTCAAATCGTCGCGCTTTACAAATAGAGTATAATAAGCTATATTTCAGTTATTTCAAAGAACTATTTATCCACTTTTACGGGACAGTAATGTCCTTGTATTATAAGTTTATGTAATAAAAGATAGTATGAATACCGAATTACTCGCACAACTTTATCAATCATATACTGGAGAAGCTCCAACAAGTATCGAACCTTTGCCGGGAGCAGGCTCCAATCGCAAATACTTTCGCTTGAAAGGCAAGGAAAGCCTCATCGGTGTATATGGAACCTCCACCGAAGAAAATCGTGCATTTATCTACATGGCCAGACATTTCTCACAAAAAGGTTTGCCCGTACCCCGTATACTTGCCGAAGCAACCGACCAGTCGGCCTACCTGCAAGATGACTTGGGAGATATCTCACTGTTCCAACTTATCAAACAAGGAAGAGAAAGCGGTAACTTCAGTGATGAGGAAACGAATATACTGAAACAAACTATCCGCCTGCTTCCGCAGATACAGTTTGAGGGAAATAAGGAGATGAATTTCAGTTATTGCTACCCGCTGGCAACATTCAACCACCGCAGCGTTTTGTGGGACCTGAACTATTTCAAGTATTGTTTTCTTAAAGCTACCGGACTGGAGTTTCAGGAAAATCTGCTGGAAGATGATTTCGAACGTATGGCAGATACCCTTCTTCAGATAGAACCACAGGTATTCATGTACCGTGATTTTCAGAGCCGCAATATCATGATACGGGAAGAAAAACCGTACTTTATCGATTTTCAGGGAGGACGCAAGGGACCTTTCTATTACGATGTGGCTTCTTTCCTCTGGCAGGCAAAGGCAAACTATCCCGATTCGCTCCGTCAGGAGCTTCTGGATGAGTACCTCGATGCTCTTCGCCCCTATCACGCGATTGATAAGGAGCAGTTCCTCACCACCCTCCGTCACTTTGTACTGTTCCGTACTCTGCAAGTTCTAGGCGCATACGGTTTCCGTGGATATTTTGAGAAAAAGGCACATTTCATACAAAGTGTACCGTATGCCATCGAAAATCTCCGTCAACTGCTGGAAACAGATTTTCCTGAATATCCCTACTTATGCCTCATGCTACGCAAACTGACAGAACTTCCCCAGTTTGCCAGCATACGAAACAGAAGGAAACTCACCGTACGCGTAATGAGTTTTTCGTATAAGAAAGGTATTCCCGAAGACCCGTCAGGAAACGGAGGCGGATATGTATTCGACTGCCGTGCCGTGCACAATCCGGGAAAGTACGAACAATACAAGCAACTGACCGGACGCGACAAACCGGTTATCGACTTTCTGGAACAGGACGGTGAAATACTCCAATTTCTGGAACACGTAGACGCACTGGCTGATGCTCATGTACAGCGCTTTCTGGAAAGAGGGTTTACCAACCTCTCTATCTGCTTCGGCTGTACCGGAGGACAGCACCGTTCCGTATATTCGGCAGAACACGTAGCGCACCACTTGAACGAAAAATTCGGTGTACGCATCCGCCTGATACACCGCGAACAACATATTGAACAAATTTTAGAACCCCGATAACAATATGAAAGCCATGATATTTGCAGCGGGACTGGGAACTCGCCTGAAACCGCTGACCGACCATATGCCCAAAGCACTCGTACCCGTAAACGGACGTCCGATGCTGGAACACGTCATCCTGAAACTAAAACAATCCGGATTCAACGAACTGGTTATCAACATACATCATTTCGGAGAACAGATCATCGACTTTCTTGAAGCCAACCAGAATTTCGGACTGACAATTCATATCAGCGACGAACGTGAACAGTTGCTCGATACGGGAGGAGGTATCAAAAAAGCCGCACCATTTTTTCAGGGAAACGAACCATTCCTGATACATAACGTCGATATCCTCTCCGATACCGACCTGAAAGCCTTATACGAATCCCACCTGCACAGTGGCAATGATGCTACCCTGTTGGCAAGCAAACGAACCACAGCCCGCTATCTGCTGTTCGACAAACAGGCATATCTGAGAGGATGGGTTAATAAAGATACCGGACAGACCAAACCCGAAGGCTTCGAATATGACGCAACAAAATATCAGGAATATGCCTTCAGTGGCATTCACGTCATCTCCCCTTCCCTTTTCCGATACATGGACGAACGGTGGAAAGGCAAATTCCCCATCATGGATTTCTATTTGCAAACATGTGGGGAAGCCCGAATTGGTGGATGTCTGACCGAAGAGCTTCATCTGATTGATATAGGAAAACCGGAAACCCTTGAGAAAGCTGCCAGCTTTCTGGCAGAACTGGATCAAGAATAAAAATATCAGTCACTTACAAGCCAACAGGCAACTTGCCCGTACCTTAATGCAGAAGGCAATCCAACCGACTGCATAATATCTAAAAAACACGGGCAATTTGCCTTATTTTTTTGTACAAAGGCTAACAGACTTTGTACGATTTTTCAGAAAAATTCATGATGTTTTTCCTAACTTTTGCTGAAGTTTTTCGACATACTTCCTGAAGTGTTCCAAAACACGTGTTTCAAACCAAACTGAACAGTTGAAAACAGCAGTATATTAAAACTTGAGACCCATAAATAATAAACTTACAATCCGAAATCAAGCAATCAACATCAGCCAAAAGAGTTCTATCATGTTCATCACAAAGTCCGCATATCACTTTGATATTCAAACTTTTAAACACAACCCTTTCTGGATATTTTATTTTAGCTTTAAAAAGCCCTATTAAATACCGAAACAATTTTACTCCTCAGCAGAAATCCGGTAATACGAAGGAGCAAGTCCCGTCTGCTTCTTAAAAAATGTCCCGAAAAAAGAAGCATTCGGAAAATTCAAGTCATCCGATATCTCTTGTACACTCTTGTTGGTATTCTTCAGCCAGAAAATACTCTTCCGGATAATAGCTCTGAAAACCAGTTCCTGCACCGTATATCCACAAACCGATTTCGATAATGCTGAAAGATATTTGGGAGAAAGACACAACTTATCGGCATAAAAAGCTACTCCCCTCTCTTGCATATAATACTTTTCAATCAACCGAATGAGCTTGATAAAAGTATCAATCTTATGTCCTGCTACATTTTTTTCTTCGATAATCCGCCGGCTGTAAATAGAACACAAACGGTAAGTCAATGCCAGTAACAACAACTTACACTCATGATTATCAAACGGATTCTGCGCACTCTTCCTATGTCTTCCCAGCAATGCAATATAACGTGCCAAATCGCTTTCTTCTCCGGAAGTCCATACATAGCATGGTTCGGGAGTCAGTGTCGTATACAAATACATTGCCACAATCGAACTGCCTAAAATCTCACGTATCGGATCTATATGATAAAACAGTATGCTCACACGTAAATCATCAGACAGTTCTCCTATTGAAAAATTATTCCCTTCGGAAAGAAAAACCGTTTCCCCTGCCCGGGCTGTAAACTTCTTTTTATCTACATCGAAACAGAAATATCCTTTTTCACACACAATCAGTCCCACATAATTCATCAGGAAGGGCTTACACAATATCTTCGGAAAAGCTTTAACTTCCCCTTCCAGGCAGCAAATATCTTTTCCCGCCGTCAAATCGCGCTCAAAACGTGTTAAACGCATTTCTTGTTCCTTAGCATCCATCCCCATAAAACTAAAATTAAAGTCTGCCACTAAGGTAAGATTTTTCTATATTCCCATCATGAAACAAGAAAATAAAAATACATCACGGGGAGCTTTCATAGGTACTTTTCCACCGAAAAGTCAGATTAAGAAATGAAATACGCTCCACCGTGATGTATAAAGCAAATAAATGAACGAGTGTAAAGTATTTTATGTCTGTAAATCCAGCTTTCTTTTTCTCCACGGAATTACCAGCATAAGAACGGCACATGCCATACAGCCGTAGAATGTCCATCCCGACATTTCTTTTACAGCAGCCAGAGTAGCCTGTACCTGCACACGCCCTTTTGTTGAAAGAGCTGCCATATTATGTGCTTCCTTTTCACTTTTTCCCTGATACATCATCCCTTGAACCGTCTGATTATATGAGGCTGCTACCTCTGTATTCAACTGATCCATATCGTGAGCAAAGCGAGTTACATAGTGTTGCTGACGATGCTGCATCACATTGGTATAGATAGCAGTTCCAGCCCCCGGTCCCAGTACCATACGCACTGTCAACATGATACAAATCCAGGTAGACAGATATTTATAAGGCATCCGCTGATTGGCATGTACAGCTGTCAGCGAATAAAGTAGCATCATTCCGGCAGAACGGATAATAACCGGATATTTCATGCGCTCGTACAAGCCGTCGGTCTGTACCTCAAAATACATAAACAGGCTGGAAAGTCCTATCAGAACAAAGCCCATCGAGAAAAGGTATTTCAGATGTACTCCTTTTGACCCCATGGCAATAGCAATAATGCAACCGATAAAATAACCGGCTATACTCCAGTTATTAAGCGACGCATTCTGCCAGTTGTCTATCTTCATACCAACTCCTGCAAACACACTGACAAACATGGCACTGGAGTTGAAAATCATCAGCAACAGAAAGAGCAGGATACCCATACGGATAGAGCGCAACTTAAACACATCCATCAGAAAATAAGGCGAATTATGGTTACGTTCCATATAGACAAACAGTATGGCAAACACAACAGCCGTCGCGGTAGCCCAGCAAATAGATGGAGAATCGTACCAGTCGAGCACCTTTCCATACGCCAGCACATAAATAGCAGCCGAACACATCACGCAAAATATTACCACACTGCCAAACTTACGCAAGTTGATAGGAAAACGTTTGCCCACATATTTATGATAAGGCATGGTGATAAACACAACCAGAATAGATAATAGCAACGCCCCCATCATGAAATAATATACATACTGCCATTCGTACTCATAAGCCAGTCATGCAGTGAGCGAAGTTCCTATCTGCCCCAGAATCATGAAAAACAGATAAATGGTAGGCATACTGGTACTATTTTCACGGTCCAGCTTATCCCATCCTTCACCATCCACAGGTTCATTGCCCGGAGTTATATTTCGGGTAGCCTCCATCTTGAACGCATATTTGATAAGCGTGAACAGATTGACCATCATCAGCACCATGCGCAGAAATCCCATCACCACACTACAGACAGCCAGCAGGTAAATACTATCGGTCTTGGCACATACGTAACTCAATATATAAAGCAGCGAAAAGCCTACGATGCACATCATTTTCTCACGGCAGATACAGACCAGTTCATAAAAGAACGGAGAGAAAGCCGCCATTCCTACAGAAGTAAGAAAACCAACAAACTGAATATGTTCAGACTGAATACCCAGCCCGCTCAGCATCTCGCCACTGTTTACCGTATACACTCCGCTTGCCGTAAGAATCGGAATAAATAACAGCAACAGAATAAGAATACCCAAAGGTTTGGGAACCCAATTATAAAACGGATAATTTTTCGGACACGAAGGCATAATTCTAATTTATTAGAAACTGAAAAACATGTTTGTCTTATTTTTACTGTCTGGCTTTTACCACTACCATCATTCCGGCAGCCAGACGTTCATTGTCTTCCGATGAAAGGTTCGTAAAATCAATACGTACCGGAATACGCTGCTGAATCTTGACAAAGTTTCCGGCAGAGTTATCAGTCGGAACAAGTGAATATTTCGAGCCGGTTGCTCCAGAAATAGCTGTAATCTTTCCGGTAAACTCCTTATCGCTGATTGCATCTACTGTAATACGGACTTCCTGTCCCACGTGAAGATTCTCTACCTGAGTTTCCTTATAATTAGCTATCACCCACTTCTGCGTATCAGGAAGAATATACGTAATGCTTTGTCCGGCACCAATATATTGTCCCTCTTCCAATGCACGACGTCCCAGCTTCCCGTCACAAGGAGCCAACACAACAGTATACGAAAGGTTAAGTCGTGCCATTTCGAGTGCGGCCGTAGCACGTTGTATGGCAGCTTCCGTACTTTCTCTGCGATTGGAAACTTCCTTAATGCCCGACATGGCAGCTTTTTGCTGACGCTTTGTAGCCTCCAGTTTCTTTCGTGTAGCCTCATATTCCGTTTCAATCTGTTCCAGCTGTATCGGTGTTGCCGCATTCCGCTTCAGCAAGTTTTCATAACGCTGACGGTCTTTTTCGAGTTTAGCCAGACGAATTTCAATTTCGGCAATAGAAGCCCCATAAACAGAAGCCGAATTCTGTGTAGTCTGTAAGGTAGCATCTATTACCGTAGCTCCAGCCATTGCATCTTTCAAGGCAGCTTCAGCCTCCATCACTCGGATACGGTATTCACGGTCATCGAGCACCAGCAAGGTATCTCCCTTCTTGACCGACTGATGTTCGGTGAAATAAATTTTCTTAATATATCCCGACGCACGCAAGTTCACCGGAGAAATGTATTGTTCTATCTGTGCGTCGTTACTGGTTTCCGTCTGTTTATAATCGAGAAAAAGAAAGGCAACCTCTATTACTCCCCATATATCGTGAAGGGCTGTTCATATTTTCCTTTTCTGCATTCTAATCACTTATCATTTGCTAGCCGAAACGCCCATCCATTCTATTTTCAGGTGATGCAGCATGGTAGTACTCTCTCCACAACTTCCCGTATGCTGAATCCCCATACCTCCCCAAGCATTAGGAACGATATCAGCCTCCAAACTTACAGACGGTTTCAGATTCTCGTCCGTTACAGGAGATGAAAGCGGAGTGGAAGTTTCGGCATGGGCCGTCAACTTACTTCCTTTAACCTCAAGTACAATGGTGCAGTCGGTACGGTAACAGGTGGAAGATACCGGAAGAGAAATCGCAGTAGTCCTGCCATTTTCGTATTTCATCAGCATGAAATCGACCGCATTGCTGTATTTTGTCGTACGGATAATACGCAAAGCATATCCAGTCAGAGTACGGGTATCGAACTTGATACAGATATCCATATATTGCCCCGTAGCACTTCCAAATCCTTGTCCTGCGGTTTTGCTCGGATCTACATTTAAGGTTATTTTCATGTCTCCATATCTACCTTCCAATGGAGTATATAACAGCCGTGCTCCACGCTGCGCCTGCAGCAAACCCGTTCCGCGTGATCCGTTCATTCCCTCTCCATACACCCAATAGTCCTTATCGGAGAAAAGTTCCCAATCGTAACCTTCCGTATCAAGAGGCTTGTATCCTCCTATTGTCCATCCGCCGGAATACAATACAGGCTGATTGGAACAAGGAAAATTTCGAAAATCAGTTTCGAATACATCTACCGGATTTACCTGTTTCCTATCAACAGGTGATGAAGAAATCACCGTATATTCTTTACCGGGATGACAACGCAAATGTTTGGGTGCTACCGTTGCCATAAGATAATATCCAACGTCTTCTTTTGTTAATCTATAGGTTGTTTCGGGCTTAGCCAACCGTGACACTGCTACCGGATATTTCGTTTTACCCTCCTTGTCAACAGCCCGATACCAGGTAATCAGCGACTCATCTTTCCGTCCCTGCAAATCCAGTTCGTAACTTACCATTGCTTTTCCATCTGCTATTTCCAGCTTCGGCACTTCCACAAAAGCAGGAGCTTCCACAAAATCGGGAGCAACTGTCAGTTCTACTGCACATTCCAATCCATCTTCCGTATAGGCTACAACAGTGAAATGTTTGGTTTCGTCCTCATGATTCATTGCCTTGACCACACACGTCCCGTCTTCTCCGGCAGACAGGCTGACATACTTTTCATATCCCGGCTGAATCTTCCAGCGAACAGAGCTTCCCTGCTGCACATAATTGCAGTGTCTTTTTACGTTGGCAGCCAACTTCACCGGATTGCCTCCGGTCTGTACAGAGGCAACCAGCGGAGTAACCGACAAACAAACCGGCAGATTCGCATAATCCCTGCCATCATGTTCTCCGATTGCCCGTACACAATCCTTCACTTGAAGCGGATCCCAGTCATCATCTCCCCGAAGTAAATTATAAGTGTTGTAAATTACCTTACCATTTTCATCTGTCAGGCGGTATGCGTGAAGTACATTTTCCTGCTCCATACATACTGTATTATAAGGCTTGTCCGCACCTATTACGTAAGGCTGTCCATTCATCGTTACACCATACTGGTAACACCGTAACCAGTCGGACGGCTCGTGTGTCCAGCCTGCATATACAGGCTTTCGGACATGAAACCGGCAATCGACAACAGTCAAAGGTCCCACTCCTTTACAAAAATACTGACGGTCTTCGTCATGACATACATAAAAATCACTGTTCAAGAAAACAGCCCCTCCCATATCCGTCCGCCAGAATGGTTTCTGACCATAAAACTTCAACGTACAGTTCAGGTAGACTCCTGTACCAGTCAACGCATCGTCGGTACTTTCCATATAACATTTATAGAACAAAATACGTTTTGCCCCATTCAAAGGATTCATATTCAAGCGGCTGATGAAACGGACATTTTCTGCCACAATTTTATCTCCATGACAATAGGCTACATGCGCCTGGGTAATGGCAGACATTCTTTTTTTACGTCCTAATTCTTTCTTTAAAGGAAATTCCAGATCGACATTACAATAGTTTCCCATCGTAAGATTCTTCACCGACAGACCATCTCCCCAGAAATCAAACATCGTGAAGTTTCCTACAGCTCCCTGTGTCTGACCGCGACTGGAAGCAAGCACTACATTTTCAGGATTTTTGGTTAACCCGACAAGATGCAGATAAGGACATTTTACTACCAGTCCGAAAGGTTCTTTACCGTCTTTTCCTACCCTTACCTGAGGATCATCAGGATTATCAATCCAATATACATAAGGAGCTATATATACTTTCATAGGCTCTGCTTCTGTTCCGGCAACAAAAGCCTTGGCTGCTTTATTAAAGCTATTGAAAACAAAAGGATATCTGGCCGTCACTTCATCGGACAGCTGCCCATCGATAAAAAAGGTTTTCTCTCCCAACTCTATTTCCTTTCCTTCATAGAGAATCTTATTTCCTAAAAACTCTATAGGATTTGTAACATCCAACGAACGATATCCGCATACAGACTGAGCCGGCAAAAACTCACAAAAGATTATCCAGCAAAGTAAAAAAGAACAAAATTGTGTTTTCATTATCATGTCGTGTTTTTCAATATGGTGATAAAAATACAAAGAATACGGAAAAAGGCATGACATATCACTAAAAATTTGATATGCCATGCCTTATAACAGAATATAAATCAGTTTGTCTACAAAGACTATTCCCAGAGATTCAATTTATTTTTCTGTGCTTCCTCGAGTGAAACCGTCTTTACCTGTTTGGTCTTATTCTTTTCACGAAGCTCACGGTATTCACTTTCCAGTTCTTCTGCAAATGTACTTCGAAAATCAAGATTCATCAGGCGTGCTGCCACCGGAGCATTCAGTGAAGCATCTTTCATATATACTACCGGAGCATGATAAACCGGAGCAATCTTCAAAGCTGTATGAAGTTTGGAAGTTGTAGCACCGCCAATCATTACAGGAATATCAAGTCCGGCACGTTCCAGTTCTGAAACGACATGCACCATTTCTTCCAGCGACGGTGTAATAAGTCCGCTCAAGCCGATAATATCTACCTTCTCACGAATAGCCGTTTCAACAATCTTTTCTGCAGGAACCATTACGCCCAAGTCGATAATTTCGTAATTATTGCATGCCATAACCACAGAAACAATATTCTTACCGATATCGTGTACATCTCCCTTTACTGTAGCCAACAGCACTTTTCCTGCACTGCGTGCCCCTTCCTTTTTTTCCGCCTCAATATAGGGCTGAAGGATAGCTACAGCTTTTTTCATAGTACGTGCTGTCTTTACAACCTGAGGCAAGAACATCTTACCGGAACCGAATAAATCACCGACATGATTCATTCCCGACATAAGCGGACCCTCGATAATGCTGACAGCATCCGGATATTTGGCAAGTGCTTCATGCAAGTCTTCATCCAGATAATCGCCAAGACCCTTTACCAGTGCATACTGTAAACGTTCTTCTACAGTCGTCCCTTCACGCCAGGCAAGATGTGAACTGGCTGTTTGCTGCTCACCCGAGTTCTCCTTTTCCGCTTTCAGTTTTTCAGCTGTTTCAATCAAGCGTTCAGCTGCATCCGGACGACGGTTCAGCACCACATCCTCAATCCGTTCCAGGATATCCGAAGGTATATCTGTATAAAGTACAGAAGTTCCCGGATTGACAATACCCATATCCATACCCTGCTGAATAGCATGATAAAGGAATACTGCATGCATTGCCTCACGTATATAATTGTTGCCACGGAAAGAGAAAGAAAGATTACTTACTCCTCCGCTGACGTGTGCGCCCGGAAGGTGACGGCGAATCCAACCTGTAGCTTTAATAAAATCGACAGCATAATTATTATGTTCCTCGATACCAGTAGCCACTGCCAGCACGTTCGGATCGAAGATTATATCCTGAGGACGGAAACCGACCTTCTCTGTAAGAATACGATAAGCCCGTTCGCAAACTTCTATCTTCCGTTCAAATGTATCGGCCTGTCCTTTCTCGTCGAAAGCCATTACGATGACTGCCGCTCCGTACTGCTTGACGGTACGGGCATGCTCAACAAAAGCTTCTTCGCCTTCTTTCAGTGAAATAGAGTTGACGATACATTTTCCCTGCACACATTTCAGTCCTGCCAAAATAACTTCCCACTTGGAAGAGTCTATCATAACAGGCACACGAGCAATATCCGGTTCTGATGCAACCAGATTGAGGAAGGTTGTCATCTCCTCAGCAGCATCAAGCAATCCGTCGTCCATGTTAACATCGATAACCAACGCGCCGTCTTCTACCTGCTTGCGGGCTATCGACAAAGCTTCATCGTATTTCTTTTCGTTTATCAAACGAAGAAACTTACGTGAACCGGCCACATTACAGCGCTCACCCACGTTGACAAAATTAATTTCAGGAGTCACTTCCAACAGTTCCAGCCCAGAAAGCCAGAGATAATCCGGTTTCGGAGCAGGCGCATGAGGTTTGGCATCTTTAATAAGTTCCTGATACTTGGCAATATATGCTTCGGTAGTACCACAGCATCCACCGATTATATTCACCAGTCCTTCATCGATATACTCCTTGACTTCGGCAGCCATTTCTTCGGGTGTCTGGTCGTATTGCCCCAGACTATTAGGAAGTCCGGCATTAGGGTAAGCACTTATATAATAAGGAGCACGACGGGCCAACTGCTCCAGGAAAGGTTTCAACTGTCTGGCACCAAAAGAGCAGTTCAGTCCGATGGAAAAGATATCAGCATGCTGTACCGAAGCCAAAAACGCATCAAGCGTCTGTCCCGACAACGTGCGTCCAGCAACATCCGAGACCGTAACAGAAAGCATTAAAGGAACTTTTCTTCCCAAATTCTGCATAGCTGTTTCTGCGGCCAGAACAGCAGCTTTCGCATTCAGCGTATCGAAAATTGTTTCTATCAGAATAGCATCTACTCCCCCTTCAAGCAAAGCCTCCATTTGTTCACGGTAAGCTTCAGAAAGTTCATCGAATGTCAATGCACGAAAAGCGGGATTATTTACATCCGGACTCATCGAGCAAGTTTTGTTGGTCGGTCCTACCGAACCGGCAACAAAGCGTGGTTTTTCGGGAGTTCTCGCTGTATATTCATCAGCAATTTTACGGGCCAGACGAGCTGCCGCAAGATTTATCTCACGGCAATAAGCCTGCATATGATAATCTGCCATCGAAACAGCAGTTGCATTAAATGTATTTGTTTCGATGATATCAGCTCCTGCCTCTAAATACTTACGGTGTATTTCCTCTATAACATCCGGCCGAGTCAGGCACAACATATCATTGTTCCCTTTCAGCAATCCTGGAAGATCCTTGAAACGCTCTCCCCGAAAATCAGCTTCCGAAAGGTTGTATTGCTGTATCATCGTTCCCATGGCTCCGTCGAGCACGAGAATACGTTCGTTTATTAGTTGTTGCATTTTGAAAAAGCTCTATTTAAATTTAAAACACAGGGAATCGTTTTCCTCATATGCCAAAAACACGATGCAGACAACTTATATAAACTGTAATTGTCTGCACCATCTTTCCCGATCATCGCTTGAACATGCGATCCATCATACGCTTATCTTCTTTTTCTTTCAACGTCTGGCGTTTATCGTATTGTTTCTTACCTTTTGCCAAAGCAATCACAACCTTCGCCAACCCTTTTTCATTAATATACAGACGAGTCGGAACAATGGTAAATCCAGGCTCGGCAGAAGTACGTTCAAGTTTACGAAGTTCTTTTTTCGTCAGCAACAACTTACGGTCCCGACGAGCTGAATGATTGTTGTACGAACCGTAAAAATATTCAGCTATATGCATATTCTTTACCCACAACTCTCCACGGGAAAAGAAACAAAACGTATCAACCAAACTTGCTTTTCCCTGACGAATAGACTTTATCTCAGTTCCGGTCAACACAATTCCGGCTGTGTACGTATCGACAAACTCATAGTCGAACGAAGCACGTTTATTCTTAATATTTATATTACCGGCGTTTGTTTTCATTAATTCAATATTACTGATAACTTATTAAATATAAATTCGATAATAGCAGGACACACCAAAATGATGATAGTAGCCACAAGAGTAAAGGCAGTCTGTTTGTTCTCCTCAACCTTAAGCCATCTGCGTACCCCCTCGAATACAATTACAATGGTATATATTTGCAATATCCAGTGCAGTACAACTATAGAAAACAGTCCACTGACGATATTCAATACAAAAGTAACTACCATAGAATAGCCCACAAACACAAGTATCCGGTCGTAAGAATCTTTCCCTCCCAGCCAGTTATGATTCAACTTATCCAATAAATAAGCTGAAAGAAAAAAACCACCGAACAAAGCTACAGCTACAGCACAACAACGAGTCAAGGCTACCTGGAACATAACGGATGAAAAATCTTTTCCGATAAATGTTCCGATAAACTCTGACAAGCCACACAACCCAATAAGAGGATAAACAAAAGCAGGCATTACTGACCTTCCTACCCCCCGCTCTGCAATTTCACTCCACGCTTTGCCTGGAGTAGACAACAAAGCTATTATCTGCTGAAATAATGATTTATAATCCAATGTTATTCTACTTTTTTGTAATAAATCCGAACTTCGGAACTGCAAATGTACAAAAAAGAAATAAAATAAGGCACGAATTATACAGAAACGCTGACATACATTAACATACACAGCCTTATCTGCATAATCCGCACCTTTAATAAATAATAGTACTACACTACTGTCCACTAAAAATGGACAAGGTTAAAAATTAAATAAATTCGGTTCACTTGAATCATATCGGTCTTTGACATTTTTGAAATTCGATTTGTCAAACAAGTCACTGAGATGTGTTTTGTCGGTCAGAGAGATTCCGAGTATTTGGAGAATTTCATAGACGCTACGTTCTAATTTCATATCGTGTTGGACTATTGCTACTAAGCAGTAAGTGATTATCGCACAATAGATTTGTATGCGTACAGCGTTTTCCGATGTTCCCCAGAACTTCTTAATCCTGAGGTGGTGTTTTATCCATTTGAAGAACAGTTCAACACTCCATCTGTTTCTATAAAGCGATGATATAAACTCTGCAGATGCGTCAAGATTATTTGTCAGGAAGATGTATCGTGTACCGTCTTCAGGATTTTCAATGATGAGTTTTCTAAGTTCCTCAGGGTAATCCTTAGAACTTTTATAAACCGTAAAGCATCCGATTACATCCGATACTACACCTTCTGGCAATCTTCGTTTCCAGGTTTTAGGCTTGATCCGTACATTTGTTTTGGCTCGTACAAGGAAGAAAGCACCTATACGATTTATTGTATTAAGGTTGCTGAAATCGTTATACCCTCGGTCGAATATATAATGCGCTCCTGATTCATATGGAATCTCAGGCATAGCCTTTGAATCGTGAATATTGGCAGGTGTAATATGCACAAATGCAGGTACTTCCGCTTCAATATCGTAGAGCGTATGCAACTTTATTCCGCCTTTATGTTTGCGAAATTTAGCCCATTCAAACACTGACAGGCACAGATCAATCGTTGTAGAGTCAAATGCATAAACATGACCGTCAAGTTCGAATATTTTATTGATTCTACGCTTGCGGGCCTCGGCAATCATGAATGTTGCGTACTCTTCGAAGATGCGGTAGTTACGTTGCTCATTAGCCTTACTAAGATTGCTCCGAGTTACAGACTTCCCGATTCCGAGATGGTAAAGTTTTCCAGCATGAGCTTCCATAGCCACAATCAAATCTCTAAGACTATCTCGATTGGATAGCTGACCGAACATCATCGTAAGCAGCTGATTCCAACAGGTATAGCTCTTGATATACTTATCGCCTTCATACTTTGTAACGATACGATTGAATTTACTTCGGTCAAGGAACTTAACTAATTGGGCAAAAATATATGGGTCTTTATGCATAACGGTCTGAAAATTACCACAAAAGTAAATTCAAATCCGTTCTCCCAAAAATCTCCTATAACAAATTGAATTTCAATAATTTCAAAGAACTTCTATGATTTTTTAGTGGACACTAATGATAGTACTACTATTTAGAAGTTCAAAGCAATAATCATATCATCAGCCCTCATCAAAACTCAATAGGTCGTATATCTGCTTCTACAAGATTATTCTTTTCATCAAAAGCTTCTTGATAAGTATCAATAGCTTGAACTCCAGACCACGTACCTTTTACTCTAAAAGTAACATTATCTGCTCCTTTTAATGTTGCTATATACCTCACATTCATCCTATATTCTTTTACTAATGTTTTAATTGAATAATAAGTATATGGAGGAACTGTTACTTCATAGGAACATGTAATCGTTTGTTTTTCACCTTTATCCTCCCCCTGCACATAAGAAGCATGTTTAGTTGTTGAAGTAGAGATTGATATTTCAGAGTTCGAATTTACAGTTACCTTAGGTAATCCCACTTGAATCCCCGACGAAGAAGAGGTAGATATGGAATATTCTGTAGAAATTCCTTCCGTTTTAGAAAAAGTAGAAGATTCTGAGATTTCATGAGACATAGTTTGAGTTCTTTTCACTGATACAGAAGATTTTCTATTATCTACTGTATAATTATCAATTATAACGCTAGAAGAGTCTAAACTTCCACCATCGTAAAAAGAATATTCTATATCCTCAATAGTATATTCTCCAACCGGAGATATTTCCCATTTAGCCCAATCTGCAACATTCGAATTTCCAAAAATTAAATTATTACTCTCCTTTGACTCTCGCTGCAAATACGTTATTGGAAAACCAGGCTGAACTGAAGACCCACTACAAATGTAATAAAAAACAGAGTTAGAAATAGATATCATAGAAATACCAGTTGTCCCCGGTAAAGGAAAAATATCACTTAAATAAGGTCTACAAATACTTTCACCGCCAATTCTTACTACGTGAATTGATTTATCAGGTTGAGTTATAGGACTTATATCCAACCCTAAACCGAATTTATTGATTATCCATCTTTGTCGAGCAGACCCATCATCAGAAGCCTCCAACAATACAGAAGTCCCAACCTCAGACATATAAGTATTTCCTTTACCAACATTTCTAATATAAACAGGAACATTGTTATTAGAGATTTCATTCAAAGGATCAAAATCATTTTCATTTCTTGTCAACAACTCTCCTTGACTTACAATAAAATCAGAATTAGTAAAATCCTCTTTATTACAAGAAGTAGCCCAACATAATACTACAGCAAAAGCTATAAACAAAAAATTCTTTTTCATAGTTTTAAGCTTTAAAAGGTTAAACATTTATTTACATCACAAATATCTATAAAGCGTATTAATTAAAAGATATTTTGAAAATTCCATAAAAGAAGGCACGAATTATACTCAGGATAAATTTATAATAAATCCTTCATATATCGTGCCACCTAAATGCATTTTAAATGCACTTACTCTACCTTTCTCTCTCTTAAATTATTTTTATTTTTTCTGATACAACTGATAAGATCTTACTTCTCTAGTTTTCTCATTAGGAGCTATTGTTGCACCATTATAGTTATTTGATTTTTCAAACTCCAGTCTAATCCATTTTGGATTTCCAGAACCTGGTATATTAAGTTGCAAATAACGATAATCAGCATATTTACTAGTATATTCTTCAGAATACTTCTTTGCTGCATCTTCTTCTGATAAATCTACCCCCTGTATTGTATAACGAAGATAAAGTTTTAAAGAATCCCCATTCTCAGAAAATTCCTTTCCCGGAATTGTATAAATTATAAAATTATGTTTTCGTAATTCTTCATTCATCTCATCTTCATCATTTCTATCTACATCTTTATGGAGAGTATAAGATAAAGGTAAAAGCAAATACTCATTATTTGCTCCCCAAACTAAACCAGCATTATAACCATCATCTACAACATCATCTACAACATCTAAAGTAGCAGTAGTCTGCTCTTGGGGAATTTCTGTATAATTTGCAGTGACAGTTCTCAGGTAAGATAAATCCCCTAATAAAGTTATATCATAAGAGTTTTCTTGCTGATTATACAAACTATAATCATATTGCATAGGAACATAAGCAAATTTACCTTCAGCTGACAAAATCTCCTTATTAGGTATATATTTAACACCTGATATATCTGTAAAATAAGTTCCTCCCATAAAACTAGACTCTACTTTCAAAATAGGAGCTCCTTGAATAGTTGTATTAGTTTCACCATTCAAGCAAGAGCTAAATCCAATCATCGATGCAAAAGCTGATGCCAACATAAAAAACTTCATTGTCTTCATATTCTTCCTTTATTTATCTTTTATTATTTATTTTTTTTCACTTAAAATGAAAATGAGTAAAAAAGACTGCTTTCTTTATCTTTATTTTTAACTTTTATTCACTATAAACCAGAAACAAGCAATAAATTCCAAAGATTACTCTATCCCTGCAAATTGTTCCAAATGCTCATCTACATACTCAGCAATCTGTGCTGTAACTCTCTCCTCCATATCCATATAGGCCTCTTCCAAATCATCAAACGCTTCGTATTGCTCATACATTGCCATAAACTCATCATCAGAACATTCTTTTTCCAAATCTTCACGATGAGCATCATAAATCTTTTTAGCATCATAAATAAGCTTTGAAAAATCTTTCGCTCCAAACATACGCATCGCCTTGGCAAAAGGATTATCAAAGATATATGGTCCGTAACCATTTTGAATCAACTGTATAAAACCTCCTTCAAGCACTTCTTCACGAAAGAAATGATAACCTAGTAATGTATGCTGATACCCATTCAGTAAAGGCATCGTTTCAGCATTAATTACTCCTCCTGTAACCTCAAGATACTTATGGATAAACACATTCAGAAATTCATCCATTCCAGCTTCGGCTCCACGACGTAGGTCTTCGTCTTTTACTTTAATTTCGACTTCATTCATATACCTAATTATTATTACTTACAGATAGGTATTACCATCCTGCTGATATTACCACCGGCAAAGATACAGGTTTCTTTCGGAAGATAAAAAACATTTTGACAAGCAGAGATTACAAAACAAGAGTTTCAGCAAAAAATATCATTAAAAACCAACAAAAAGTTAGGTTTCAGTGATTGCATAACTAAATAAAACGACTAACTTTGCGTACGAATTAAAGAAGAAATTCCGTAATAAGAAGTTTACGAAATACTTATTTTTTATTACTCATAAAACGTAAAGAATATGACTTATTCACACGAAGTTGAACACATGTGTGTTGTAAAAAAAGGACCTAATCATGGTCCAGCTCCAATTCCTGAAGAAGGAAAATGGGTTAAATCAAAAGAAATCAAAGACATTTCAGGTTTGACTCACGGTATCGGTTGGTGTGCTCCTCAGCAGGGTGCTTGTAAACTGACTTTGAACGTTAAAGAAGGTGTTATCCAGGAAGCATTGGTTGAAACAATCGGTTGCTCAGGTATGACTCACTCAGCTGCTATGGCATCTGAAATCCTTCCGGGAAAAACAGTTTTGGAAGCATTGAATACCGACTTGGTTTGCGACGCTATCAACACAGCTATGCGTGAATTGTTCTTGCAAATCGTTTACGGACGTACTCAGTCTGCTTTCTCTGAAGGTGGTTTGATGATCGGAGCCGGCTTGGAAGACTTGGGTAAAGGTCTGCGTAGCCAGGTAGGTACTTTGTATGGAACTTTGGCTAAAGGTCCTCGTTACCTTGAAATGGCTGAAGGCTATATCAAGACTATCGCTTTGGACGAAAACGATGAAATCTGCGGATACGAGTTCGTTCATCTGGGCAAATTCATGGATGAGATCAAAAAAGGTACAGACGCTAACGAAGCTCTGAAGAAAGTAACAGGTACTTACGGACGCTTCACAGCAGAACAAGGCGCAGTTAAACATATTGACCCACGTCAGGAATAATATAAGGAGGAAAAGACATATGATTAGAGAAGTAAAATTTGAAAGCCAGGACCGTCGTATCAAACAGATTCTTGCTGCTTTGAACGAAAACGGTATCAAAGACATCGAAGAAGCTAACGCTATCTGCGAACAATATGGTCTTGATCCTTATAAGACTTGTGAAGAAACTCAGCCTATCTGCTTCGAAAATGCAAAATGGGCATACGTAGTAGGTTGTGCTATCGCATTGAAGAAAGGTTGCAAAAACGCTGCTGAAGCTGCTGAAGCTATCGGTATCGGTTTGCAGTCATTCTGTATCCCAGGTTCTGTAGCTGATGACCGTAAAGTAGGTCTTGGTCACGGTAACTTGGCTGCTATGCTGTTGCGCGAAGAAACTAAATGTTTCGCATTCTTGGCTGGTCACGAATCATTCGCTGCTGCTGAAGGTGCTATCAAAATCGCTGCAAAAGCAGACAAAGTACGTAAAGAACCTTTGCGTTGTATCTTGAATGGTTTGGGTAAAGACGCTGCTCAGATCATCTCTCGTATCAACGGATTTACATACGTTCAGACTCAGTTTGACTACTACACAGGCGAACTGAAAGTTGTTCGTGAAATCGCTTACTCAAACGGTCCTCGTGCAAAAGTAAAATGCTACGGAGCTGACGATGTTCGCGAAGGTGTAGCTATCATGTGGAAAGAAGGTGTAGATGTATCAATCACTGGTAACTCTACTAACCCGACTCGTTTCCAACACCCAGTTGCAGGTACTTACAAGAAAGAACGTGTTCTTGCAGGTAAACCATACTTCTCAGTAGCTTCTGGTGGTGGTACAGGTCGTACACTTCACCCAGATAATATGGCTGCTGGTCCTGCTTCTTACGGTATGACCGATACTATGGGTCGTATGCACTCAGATGCTCAGTTCGCTGGTTCTTCATCAGTTCCTGCTCACGTGGAAATGATGGGATTCCTCGGTATCGGTAACAACCCGATGGTAGGATGTACAGTGGCTTGTGCGGTTGACGTGGCTACTGCTTTGAATAAGTAATCTATACTTAATCAAGATAATAAATCCCTGTAACTCCATGAGTTATGGGGATTTTTATTTTATATATACCCCATAAATAAAAGATAATTTCCTATTACTTTTTGCTTGCTTTTTCTTCTTGTAAATAGTTGTAGGTAGATACTGAATTAAAGCTGAATATCACTTTATTTGAGTTTATTTTTCTAAGATTAAGAAGTGCTGATTATCCTTGAAAATGGGCTAAAAAGAGGATATTTTGTGACTAATTTGCGACCATTTTCCCATTTTTTCAAAAGTGGTCGCAAAATTCGATTCATCTATCTAATACACAGAAAGATATATCATATTTAAAAGGACTTCCCAATGTCTAATTTAAAATGATTAAACAATGATAAGAAGTTCATTTGCCATTCTCTTTTTCATAAGAAAAAGTAAAGCAAACCCAAAAAGGTTTCTCACCTATTGAGATTTCTATCTCTATAAAATCACAAATGTAGCAATCGGTTATGATAAAAAATCCTTAAAAATTTGCTATCTTTGTACTATAACTGCCGAGGTGACATTAAGCAGAAGCAAATTTGTATTAATCAAACTAATGTATTTACTATGTACACAGTAATCAAAAGGATGGAAATTTCAGCCTCACACTCGCTAAAACTATCTTATCCGAGCAAATGCGAGAAGCTTCACGGTCACAACTGGATTATAACCGTATATTGCCGTTCGAAAGAACTTGATGAAAACGGTATGGTTGTAGATTTTACTCACATCAAACAGGCAGTAGAAAAACAATTAGATCATAACAATCTGAATGATATATTGCCTTTCAATCCTACAGCAGAAAATATTGCCTGCTGGATATGCAACCAAGTTCCCCATTGTTTCAAAGTAGAGGTAAAAGAATCGGAAGGTAATACAGCTATTTATGAGAAAGATTAACGAAATTTTCTACAGCTTGCAAGGAGAAGGATTTCATACAGGAACTCCTGCTGTTTTTGTTCGATTCTCGGGATGTAACCTGAAATGCAGCTTCTGCGATACACAACATGAAGAATTCCGAATGATGACAGACGATGAAATCATAGCGGAAGTATGTACCTACCCATGCCAGATGGTAATTCTTACAGGCGGAGAACCTGGGCTATCAATTGACAGTCAACTGACAAAAGCATTACATGCAGCGGGGAAATATATCGCAATAGAAACTAATGGTACTTGTGTTTTACCGGAAGATATCGATTGGGTTACTTGTTCACCCAAGGAAGGAACAACACTAAAATTACATCACATAGACGAATTGAAAGTGGTATATGTAGGCCAAGATGTATCTCCCTACCTTAAGCTACCCGCAAAGCATCACTTTCTGCAACCATGTTCCGGACAAAATACCAATGATGTAATAGCCTACATCAAGGAACATCCACAGTGGAGGCTTAGCCTTCAGACACACAAGTTAATTGATATACCATAATATAGGACTTTTGTATTTTACTGCATTTGAATTTAGATATTTTCCCTGTTTAAACAAGCAAACTTCATTATCTGAAGAAATAAAAAGCCAACTAATTCATAGCACTTTACATATGAATTAGTTGGCTAGTAACCATTCTATTTTCCGCCACGACAATTTTATCGGCTGTTTTTCAGCCGATAAAATAAAAATGTCCGCAAGAAAATAGTTTAGTTTTAACATTCCGATTTATAAAAACATGGCAGAAGGACCTTCTTGTCGCAGTCCTTACCATGAAGAATACATTCAAACAAGTGCTTCAGGTAATCCTGAGGGGCTATATCATTAAGCTTGCAGCTTTCTATCAGAGAAAAGATGAATGCCGAGTTTCCTGCTGCATCCTCACTGCCTATGTTCATACAGTTCTTGAGCAGCAGCTTTACAGGTTTCATCCTTTGCTCACAGAGGTTGTTCGATATTTCCGCAGAACCGTCCTTGAGGATATTTTTCAGGGATTTCCACTGGTTTATCGTATAGTTCACAGCCTTTCTCATCAGTTCGTTTGCCATGAGTTTGGTATCCTGCATCATCATGACCACCTTATGATGGATACGTTCAAGAATAGGTCTCGTAAGCTTAAGTCTTTTTTCCTTAATCTGCTCACCGCTGAGTTTCATTGTGCGGAACAAGTCTTCATTTCTGAACATATCACCGATAGGGTCTATTATATCCATCGCAGTTCTGTCTGATGGCAAGGCATCGACCCACAGCCTCCTGCAGTGTGTCCAGCATCCTATATGAAGCACCTTTGAGTCTTCTCCGTCGAACATCCTGTAAACCGTATATCCGTCTGTAGATACAGATCCCATAAAATGTTCAAGGAAGGTCTTTGCTACATCAGAGGCTCTGCTGCCGTTATTGTAATGATAGTAAACCAACTTGACATGCTTTGCAAAAAAAGCCCATAAATACTTTCTCCTGTAAGCCTTGCCTTCCGGTGTTTCAACTCCGACAAGCTCGGTCGTCTCGTCAACCATAAGGTATTTTGCCTGTTGTACAAACTCCTTGAAGACATCTTCCATAAACTCCCTAAGCCTGGAGATTCCGTTATGGATATAGCCGTTCAGCGTGGTATTGCTTATGTGGATGCCTTCTCTTGCAAGCAGTCTTATCTGTCTGTTCTCAGGCATACTGAAGTCATATTTCAGACAAAGCAGACGGGCAAGCAAATCAGGGGAAAAGATTCCTCCAAGGTTTTTCAAGGGATGCTCCATCGTGTTAGTGAAAGTGCCGTCTGCAAGCTTTACCCTTGCCACCTTGTACACATGCTCCACGTTATGAGCACGCACATGTTCTATAAACCTGTATTCCCACACATCAGCCATTCCGTTACGCTTCATAAGCCTTGCACCATCCGGGAGTTGGTAATAGTCTTCTATTTCATGAACAATTACCTTATCCACCTTCAGCCTGGTCTTTGCTGCACGGGGAGCAGTTTCCTTTTTCCTTGAAGGCCTGCAGTTCTGTGCAGGTACGTTACCGGAAGAGGTATTGCTGCCGGTACCGTTACCATCGGTCTTATTATCATCATCACCTTTCTTGCCAGAACCGTCGTACTCGGACTTCTCCATTGCAGACTTGTCGATGTTACGGTTGTTCAGCAGCCTTCTTTGCTCTGAGGTACGGCCGAAACGGTGTTTCCTGCTGCCCTCAAGCTGAAGCCTGAGATTGGATATCTCATTTGCCAGCATCATGTTCACCTCGTCTTTTGCCTCAAGCTGCTTTCTCATAAGTTCCATCTCTTTCCTGTAATGTTCAACCGTACTCGATTGCTTTTCGAGGGATTCTTTGAGGTCATTGATTGTATCAACCAGAGCCTTGGAGTTCTCTTTGTTTGATTCTTCAATAGCCTTAAGCCTCGCAATCAGTTCGTTTACTTGTTTGCGAAGCCCTGCCTTTTCCTCATTCGCCAGACCCAGCTGGCAGCAAAGTAACTCGTATGCCCTTTCATCAATCATGATATAAAGGTACGAAAAATCAGGCAGTTACGCAAACTCTTTATCGTTTATTTTGTATCATTTTGTTGATAATCAATGTATTAATATTAATCTTTCGGACTGACGTACATCTTGTCAACTACTATACTTTCAGTAAGATAGGTCATGTCCGACCATTGTATCCGGTAGCATTTGGAAACTTCATCAAACACAGGTTTCTTGAACTTTCCCATGACAGGACGTTTCTCGTAAAGCACATAAAATCCGCGTTCATAATGAAGTATCTTAACGACCTTCCGGTTCCTGGACATGAACATATATACATTGGATGCATCGCTCGGGTCAAGTGACATCTCTTCCCTTATACTCTCACACAGGCGGAAGATTCCTTTCCGCAAATCCACATTACCGTTAAACAGGTAATAGTTCAGGTTAGCACTCAGTCCAAGCATATCATCCTATCATTTTATTAAGCAACAGGCTCAAGTCAAGAACTGTGGTGTTTCTCAGGAACAGTGTGGCACCTGATGTCAATTGCAGCTTAACCCATCTTATAGGAGATTCACCTTCAGGTTGTTTCACCTCCAACTTTACGGTTGGACTGTTGCAAGGCTTGCCGGTTATCCGGACTTTGGCAACCTTGGGTTGCTCAACCTGAACTGTCTTGCCTAACTTTTCGCTCCATAGCTGATGACGCTGCCAGTTCATGAACTTGTCGTAATTTACTCCATAATCCGCACAGAACTCACGAAGATCCTTGGTCTCACTGCATAACTGATAGAGGTCATATACCTCCTGGTAGTTTACTTTTTCTTTTGCCATAATCATTGTTGTTTAAGGGTTACGGCGCAAAGGTAGGTTTAGGGAACATGCGTGTCAAGGCGGAAAATAGAATGGTTACAGTTGGCTAATTTTATCTTATTTATAGAATATACCTATCTATTTTATCACTGGTTTTTCAATACCCTCATTAGTAGCACGTTCTTCCATTCGTTTAATTCTTAAATCCAAATCAGGATGAGTAGAAAACAACTGATTCAATTTACTAGACAACTGATCACCGCTTTGCCCTTGCAGTTCTTTTAATTTTTGAAATGAAAGTGCCATGGACCAAGGATTTTTACCAGCCTTTTTCAAAAACTCATATCCATAATCATCGGCTTCACATTCTTGTTTCTGAGAATATCTAGCATTTACTAAAGCTTCCGTTAAACTTCCTAACTGAGAATCAGTCAACTCAGCTAGCTTACCCCCTTGAGAAGCAACACCGTCCTTTAAAGCAGAAGTAAGCAAAGCTGTACGAAAGCCTTTTTTGGAATCACGATGTGCAACATGGCCTATTTCATGACCAATCACGCCCAGCAGCTCTTCATCACTCATTATATCCATCAAAGATGAAAAAACACGTACACTTCCATCTGCACAAGCAAAAGCATTTACATCCTTCACATAATATACTTTAAAATTCAATGGAATACCATCTGCATCACCTAACCCTTCTGTCAACTTTTTCAAACGAAGCGTATATGCATTATCATCTGCGCAAACTTGATTATGAGCATCCATCCATGTAATATATTCCTTTACATACTCACTCATCTGTTCATCTGTCAGAGTTACTGCCTGAGCCATCTTTACAGCCCCACTAATCGCTTTTTTAAGGTCAAACTGAGCCATTGCATGAGATGAGAAGGCAAAACATACCAGCAAAACAACTAATTTTAAAAACTTCTTGTTCTTCATATATAAATTATAAAAATGGTTATCCTTCGCTTTTATCAGCTGTTTTAGATGTTTTCCAGAAAACAACACTTCCACACATACATATGAAGCCCGACGCAACTAAAAGTCCCCAAAGCATACATTCTGATTCCGGTAAACGAATTTCATGCGGACGATGAGGATGATACCAAACAGAGACCTTGTCTCCTACACTCCTCAATGGCCAATAGCTGATTCTAGTAGCAAATAAATCACCATATTTATCTGTAGAATATGCTATTTGCATCTCTTTCTTATACCTTATTTTTCGATACCGATAAATCTTTTTGGTTTGCAATGTTCGAATAGTTCCAGTAGTATGTTCATACCGATGAGATATAGCATACAAAGAATAGAATCCCCAAACACCACCACCCAATAAGACAACTCCTGATATAAGCAACAACAATGCAATGATCTGGCTACGTATTGTATTCATGGATAAAGTCTGATTTATACAAAGATATAAAATTATTAACATAACTTCACTCCAAAGGGAAGGTTTGTTTAATTTTCCTTATCTAGAATAGACAACAGACTTTACCATATTCAGTATTTCCAATGATATATAACCTTAATTTACTTCACATCTAACTCTTGTATATGTTTATCCACCTTAGTACAAGGTTTCCATTCAGGCAAGCCTACTCCATTGGGATTACCTGTTTTAGCAAAATTAGTCCAATAAGAAACCATACGTTCACTCAGTTCATAATCAGCTTTTTCCATTGGGCGCCAACATTTATCAAGTGTCCCAAACATATACCATAGCTCACTAGAATGAAATGCACCTTTCATATCACCAAAACCACCTTTGGGAGCAGACATATCTTCGCCAGGTAAATCGCGGCTAAAGCAATATACATAGACCGGACACCGCCCCTGACGCTCAAGCAACAAACTCCAGTTTACAGCAGCCTGCTTCATTTGATCTGGTGCAATGTCTTCCGACGTATATCCAATCATATAAGGAATATCCAGTTCCTTATTCTGCAATGCCACATCATATACAGACGATTCTAAGAGCTCCCCATCCACACAAGGAGAATAAGGCATACCATTAAAAGTTTTCTGCACTTTCATGTAGTTCATCATCACTTCCTGAAAATGCTCTACCGGACAAGTACGCATTTGCTCCAATGTATCATATCCCGACGCATCCCACATGGCTTTCCCCATCGTTTCAGCTTCCTGCAACGACTTCGTAGAAATAATACCTCCCAATCCTCCACCACTCTGTATAATGGCACGCTGTACATAGCCTTTCGCAAGCGGTGAAGATATCAAAGCTTGTACACTACCCGCTCCTGCACTCTGTCCGAAAACCGTAACATTATTCGGATCCCCTCCAAAAACTTCGATATTACGTTTTATCCATTTCAATGCAGCAAGCTGATCGAACAATCCATAATTTCCAGAACCCTTTCCTGAGTTTTCTGCTGTCAGCAACGGATGAGACAGGAAACCACACATCCCCAAGCGATAGTTTAAAGTAACCAATATAATGCCTTTCTTTGCATATGCATCACCATCAAATTCGATTTCATGTCCGAAACCATTCTGAAAGGCACCTCCATGAATCCAGACCATAACCGGCAAATGAGCATTTTTCTTTCCCGATGCCGGTGTCCATATGTTTAAATACAGACAGTCTTCACTCATTTCAGGATTACCATCCTGATAAAACTCTTTCCAATAAAAAGAACCCTCAATTTGTCCACCTTGAAAAGATGCATCTCCAAACTGTTTACACACCTTCACTCCCTGCCACGGCCGTACCGGTTGCGGATGCTTCCAACGTAACTCTCCCACAGGAGGAGCTGCATAAGGAATGCCCTTGTAGACAACTATACCCTCTTGATCTATTACGCCTTCGATCTGTCCACCTTCTACGTCAACAACAAGATTTTGGGCACATGAAGCCATCGACGCTCCCCAAAGGGAAACGCAGATGGCTATATGTAACAAACCTCTTTTCATCGTTTTACCATATCATGTTGAGCTATCTTGTATGGAGGTATCATGGCATTATGAACTTTTACTTTCTGAGCCTTTGACACTTTCTGAGTTACCGTACAGCGTACATCAGCCGATGAAGCTCCTACCATCCATTGATATGTTCCTTTAGGTAATTCCCATGAACTGCTCTTTTCATTAAGCGAAGCCATATCCATCAACTTCCACGACAAGGTTACAACCTCCGATTCACCCGGCTGTAACAGTTTTGTTTTGGCAAAAGCCTTCAATTCTTTAGCAGGCTTCTCAAGTCCACCCGCCGGAGCTTTAACATATACCTGTACAGATTCCTTTCCAGCACAATTACCCGTATTCTTCACTGCAACCTTCATTTCACAATTATCACCATTAATATCAGATGACACAATTTCAAAACTAAACGTTGTATATGACAAACCGTGACCAAAAGGATAAGATACTTCCTTATCAAAAGTTTCAAAATAACGATAGCCTACATAAATACCTTCCTCATAATCCGTAAAGTCAACATTACGAACAGCTTCTTTGGGCTTTTCTTCCTTTTCTTTTGATTCGAAGTTCATACCACTTCCCATTGCAAACGAAGGCATTTTAAATTCATAATCATAAGGGAAATTAGAATCAGACGGTGCATCCCCATATTTTATAGCAAAAGTCATCGGCAAATGTCCTGAAGGATTTACCTTACCTGTCAATACATCTGCAACACAGTTACCAACCTCCTGACCTGGCTGGAAAGCACAAATTACAGCATCAACCATATTCTTCCAGGAAGCTGTTTCTACCGGACTACAAATATTCAGAATAACAATAACTTTCTTTCCGGCTGCACGATAAGCTTCTGCAACCTGTTTAATAAGAGCTGATTCATTTTCTTTTAGATAGAACTCTTCCACACGTCTGTCGGAAGCTTCACCGCTAGTCCGTCCTAAAGTAATAATAGCGACATCGTTATTCTTAACTTGTGCTGATAATTCGTCACTCGTCGGAACAAACTCTTCTGCACGTTTGAGAGGAGTCAGTGAGAAAGGAGGTTTTCCATTAGGATAAAGACGTTTTTGCTCATCAAACAAATGTTTTTTGTATTTCTTTATTAGATCAGCATCTACAGTGTATCCTGCATTACGCATTCCCTCAACCAAAGAAACACAATAGTAGCCAACACCTGTACTACCGAATCCCATACCAGCAGGAACCATATCATAAGATGTTGTTCCATAAAGAGCAATAGTCTTTACATTGGCTGTCAAAGGCAGTGCACTCCGGTTATCCAACAAGACAATACCTTCAGCACCTATCGTGCGGTCAATGATTGCATGGGCTTTCAAATCTGTTTCGTTAGCATATTTATAGTTTTCAAAAGTATGACACTTTACTACTAATTCTAATATGCGCTTTACATTACGGTTTAAAATAGCTTCATCCAGGGTACCGTTTTGCACAGCTTCCAAAATAGCCTTATATTGGCGTTCTTGTCCAGGCTGTAACATATCATTTCCAGCCTTCATGGAAGTAACGGCATCCGTCCCTGCATTCCAGTCGGACATTACCACTCCCTTGAATCCCCATTCATCACGCAGAATATTCTCAGTCAGATCAATATCTTCACACGTATATTTGCCATTGACTTTATTATAAGATGTCATAATACTCCATGGCTGAGATTCCTTAACAGCTATTTCAAACCCTTTCAGATAAAGTTCACGCAACGGACGTTGTGCAACTCGTGAATCATTATTATTACGATTTGTTTCCTGATTATTTACGGCAAAATGTTTTAAACAAGTACCTACTCCCTGGCTTTGTACACCTTTTATATATCCGGCAGCCATTTTTCCTGTTACAACCGGATCTTCTGAATAATATTCATGGTTACGTCCGCATAAAGCATTACGCATCAAATTGGCTCCCGGAGCTAATAATACATCCATACCATAATCTTTAACTTCCTCTCCCAGCGCAGCTCCTACCTGATACGCTGCATTCGGATCGAAAGTCGCAGCTACAGTAGTACCTGAAGGAAACTCTGTTGCATAATAGAACCGACTGTCAAAATCCCGTTTCACACTCATAGCCAACCGGTGTGGTCCGTCTGCCAAGTATACCGATGGAATACCTAAACGGGGAATATCATATGTCCGTCCGGCTGTTCCGGGAAACTTGGCGCCATCTCCCATTGACATACCACAACCAATCACCATGTGTACTTTTTCCTCTAAAGTCATCTCACCGATAACTTCATCAATGTTATTGGCATTTAGTTTTACTTGTGCCTGAACTGTAGGAGTTACCATACATAAGGCAGCAACTCCAATGCCTACCATTCGAATAATGTTTCTCATTTCTGTAACAGATTTAATATTAATTTTACACAACCTAAAGGTAGAATAAACCATTGGTAAATATTATTCTGTTTGTATAAAAGACTGATATATACGTTCAATCAGATTGTTCTATTTGTTCAAATATTGGTCTGTATATTCAAATTAAGTGATTATAATAAGCTAATCAGACTTTTTCGTACCCTTTCACATAAAAATTACCCTCTCATTCCATCTTGTTCAAAGAATAGAATGAAAGGATAATTTTCCTATTTACTGACTCCGTAAGCCGGTTATTGGCCAGTATTGAAACAACACTTATCAGTAAGATTTTTATTCAGAAATTATAACGACACGACTGGCTGGCAAGTCAGGAATATAAATTTTCCCGTCTGAAACTGTGATATCAGCCGGACCGGATAAGCTTTCCTCCAATGACAATCCAACGGGTAATAAATCACCATTTCGAAGATTTATACGACAAATAATCCCAGCAGGAGTCCAGTTTGTAACATAAAGCGAAGCACCATCAGAAGCAAAAGCGATTCCATCATATTGTCCTGGAACAGTAACTAACTTTTCTGGTTGGGGATTATTAGTCAAATCACTTATACGATAGACAACATGCTTCTCACTTGTATTTCCATCAGCCGGATAAGAGAGCACATACATCGTACCATCACCTATTAATAAACCGTTAGGGTCTGGAATAGTTATCCATTTCTGAGGTTCTCCCGGATTAGCAGGATCCGTAATATTTATCTTAAAAATCTTATCCGTATTTGTCACTGAAACATACAGGTCACTGCCATTTGCTGCCAAGTCATTTACAAACAAATTGCCTTCCGGCAAATTAATTGTTTTAGGTGTTTTGCTAACTTGAGCCAGATCGCAAACAACTATTTTATTGACATCACAAATATATAGTTGATTATCGCGCATGAACATTCCCTTCGGAGCATTCAGGTTACCATCAGCAGGAACCAGCGTATCCATTTTACCATTTTTATAATAAAGGATGTATCCCTTTCCTTCTGCATTTAACGGATTCAATTGTTCTGTTCCAAAGTTAGCTATCAAAATACCTCCGTTATACGGATAAGTACTTTCACAGTAACGGATGTTTTCATTAACTATTTCAACTTGCTTTTCATTACCAGCCAGACTAGCTACAGGAATGGACATCATCACTGCCATACCGATGATGGCTGTAAACTTTGCTTTTTTCATAAAATCTATATTTAAAAATGAATAATGACGCAATAATAAGTGCTCCCAAAAGCAATAGCAAAAGGATTTCCACCAATGAAAACCATCCGTTACTTACAAATACAATTCCTGTCAGCGAACCAATAAGACTTGAACCGAGGTAATAAAACAACCAATAAATACAAGTTGCACTGCTTTTTATATTTTGTGCATGTATAGAAACAATCCGACTTGCCAGTGTATGAGTTCCGAAAAAAGAAAAAGTCAATATACCTAGTCCTAAAACTATAATCCAAAGTTTCATTACCAATAAGCATGACATTCCAATTCCCATCAGCAACAATGTACCTTGTAGAAGTATCTCCGGTGCAAATTTATCAGATAAACTTCCTGCCACAACCGAACCTATGATACCTGCTATATACATCATGAAAATCATTGCAACCAAATGGTGCGGTAAGGCAAATAAAGGTGATTCTAACAGAAAAGACAGATAATTATATACACTTACAAATATTCCCATTGAGAGAGCTGCAATCATATACATACTGATAAAGGTAGGTTGGGTAAGCAATGAACGCATTTGAGTAATCTTTTCCCTGAGCGTAAAAGGTGTAGCAGAAAAATTCTTGCCTGCCGGTATCATCTTACAAAAAAATCCACCTACAATCAGACTCCCTATTCCAATGAATAAAGCAGCCAGTTGCCATCCACCGTAACCAGCTACCAGGGTAGCAACTACCCGTCCCAACATTCCTCCCAATGTATTTCCACTTAAATAAAGGCTGATGGCCAACCCGATTTTCGAAGTATCTACCTCTTCCGAGAGATAAGCCAATGCTACCCCAGAGACACCGGCCAATGCAATCCCTTTAATTAAGCTTAATACCAGCAGAACGAAGTAATTGCCAACAAAAGCCGATACTATAGTTATAACAGATGATAATATAAGCGAAATGCCCATAAGCTTTTCGCGCGATATACTATCAGCCTTAAATGCCCAATACAACAATCCTACAGCTATACCAACCGTCGTTATAGAGACTGTAAGACTACTTGTCGCTGGAGTTATGCTAAAGAAACGACATAAATCAGATAATATAGGTTGAAAGAGATATAACTGAGCAAAAACAGATATCCCCGATAAAAGCATACAATTTCGTATCAAACGAAACCGTACTGTAACCTCATATTTCTGATCTACATTTTCAACAGCCATAAATCACCTTTCATATTAAGATTTATGACGCAAAAATAGATTACCAGCAAGTATAACACTTTATCTGAAAAACTCTTTTTTTCGATAACTGTTATTGGGAAAACCGATTTAAGAAAACACTAGTTAACAAAAAGACAGAAAGCCCTTGACTGTTCCTCCTGGATATATGAACACCTATTGGCGGAATTAAATTATAAAAGATTTATGTTTAAAAAGTTGTGCATATTGTTGATATTTAGTAAATTAAAGGTGGCCAAACTCACGGCTCTTTCATTTAAAACAACCTCTATAATCCTTGTTATTCTCCGAAAAACCATTATTTTTGCGCACAGCGATGCAGGAAGCACCGCTTCCGGTGTTTCTTTTTATCGTTCATATAAAATTATTTTTGTAGGCGGAAATCAAATGCGACAGAGGTCGTTTTTTGATTTCCGCCTTAATTTTCGCTATGCGAAAATAAGATTTATTTTGCTGATATGCAACATTTTGCATATCTAATATATAAAAAAGAAACATGCATTCTGCCGTCGTGGCAGCATAATGAAACATCTGAAAGAATTTGTGAAATCAGTGCCGGATTACCGCAGGACAGACAAGGGAAACTACAAATACAAGCTGGAAGATATTCTTCTCCTTGTAATACTCGGACGGCTGGGCAAGTGTATGACAAGACCGGATATAATCAGATTCGGCGAGCGTAATCTGAAACGCTTCCGCTCTTTAGGAATTTTGTTGGACGGTGTGCCTTCTGAACCTACGCTCTGCCGTATATTCAAACATATTGATGATGAAGCCATGTCTGAGCGGATGTCTGAATTTACCTCCACCTTCCATGATGAGCTTGTCGGTTGTGCCGGAGACATCCTCTGTATTGACGGCAAGGCAATGAGAGGGACGGTACTTGAAAACGGACGCACCCCCGACATCGTATCCGCCTATTCCCTTGAAGGAGGTTTCACCCTTGCCACGGACATGTGTGAAGAAAAAAGCAACGAGATAACTTCCGTACCCAAACTGTTGGACAAGGTGGATGTGTCAGGATGCATAGTTACGGCAGACGCCATGTCCTTCCAGAAAGCCATCATAGATAAAATCCGGGAAAAAGGCGGTGATTTCCTTATCGAGCTGAAGGCAAACCAGAGAACTCTGCGATATGGGGTTGAGGACAATGTCGAACTTGCAGAGCCTGTGGATGTATATTCGGAAGGCCCTTTTCTTGAACATGGCAGAATAGAGACCAGAGTATGCCGTATCTTTCGTGGAAATGACCTGATTACGGACAGGAAAAAGTGGAATGGAAATCTGACGGTTGTCGAAATACGGACTGCAACGGAGAGAAAATCTGATGGTCAGAAATCTTCCGAGAGGAGGTTCTATGTCTCCAGTTTTCACGGAAGTGCCAGGCGGCTGAGTACAATAGCCAGAATGCATTGGGCAATAGAAAGCATGCACTGGGACCTTGACCGCAACCTGAGGCAGGACTTCATCAGGCGGAATAGTGCAAGGTCCGCCAGAAACCTTGACACGATACAGAGGATAGTACTGGCAATACTTTCTATATGGAAAGGTAAAAGGAAAAAGCTCTCCGACAAGGCTAAGGGAACGGCCGAACTTATTAGAGAACTTTCTTTGGACTTTACCGCAATGATACATATGCTGGATCAAAAATGAGATAATTTGTAATTTCAGAGGATTCGTAACGTTTTGGGTATCAATCATAACAAAATCCCTACTTCCCATAAGAAGTGGGTGGGGGAATTATGTGCCTTTATCTAAGCTTAAATGAAAGAGCCGTGGGCCAAACTTTTAATAGACAAATATCGTATGCACAACTTATATGCAATATTCGCAAAATTACTGAACATATGCAAGCAAATTGCCGGCAATTTAGTCAATGAATCTGGGAATGTGCCAAGACGAGGAGTCGTCCCTAAATTCTCAGACCTTGAAGTAGTGGCTTTGAACATGGCATCAGAGGCTGCCCCGTATTGACAGTGAGTCTCTGTTGTTTGCAAAGCTACAGGAATATAGGGTTGAAATACCCAACCTTATTTCCCGCCGACAATACAATGACAGGCGTAAAACAACTTCCTCCCTATGTAATGCAATCCGAGAAAGAATGGTTTCTGAAATGGATGGTGGTGAAGACTGTTTCTGTATTGATTCGAAGCCGATAGAAGTATGTCGTATTGCCCGTTCCAAACGTTGCAGTATGGGAAAGAAGGATTTTAGTAAAGCACCCGGGGTAGGCTACTGCGCATCACAAAGCATGTATTATTATGGGTATAAACTCCATGCAGTCTGTGGGTTAAGTGGTGTCATCCATTCCTTTGACCTCACTAAGGCAAGTGTGCATGACATTCATTACCTGAAGGATGTGAAAGTGGATTATAGTAATTGTACAGTCATAGGGGACAGAGGATATATAAGTGCCCAAGTGCAATTGGATCTGTTTGAAACTGCCAATATCAGATTGGAGGTACCATACAGATGTAATCAAAAAGAATGGAAGCCAACATTCCCAGCTTTTGCCAAAGCGAGAAAAAGAATTGAAACCATATTCTCGCAATTGTGTGACCAGTTTATGATTATAAGGAATTATGCGAAAGATACAGATGGATTGTTTGCCCGGATTATCGGGAAGATTAGCGCACTTACAATCCTCCAATATATTAACTACAAAAATGAAAAGCCTATTGGCAGAGTTAAATATGCGCTATTTTAATTCCGCCAACAGATAAAATAGTATCTTTGTACCTAATAAAGATGTATAAAAATCAATCAACACCTTAGATTTGCATCCGAGGATTACAGATAAAATAGAAAGGATAAATTTGTAAAGCAAAGAAAGAATGCAGGAAGTGAACCGGCAATCAATACGGAAAGAACAAGTTCCATTTTCATAAGCGGACTTCCTGCTTGTTTGAACCCAGACCCGGATAGTAGGTTAACATCCATTGTTAAGGTAGTTAGGTTAAGTTCAAGCCCTTTCTTTCCTAAATCATTAAAAGACAAAAGTATGGAAAATTTTTATTTTATCGGTGTGAACGTGTCGAAAAAGAAGTTAGACTTCTGCGTGATGTTTGAAGGAAAGGTTGTGCATGAAGAAGAAACTGCCAACCATCAAAGTGCAATAATGTCGTTGCTGCATCATTTTGAAGAAGATTACGGAATAGACAACACCCGAATGCCTGTCTGTGCAGAGCACACCGGTCAATATACGTTCCCTTTGGCTTGTGCCTGTAAAACTGTAGAATGCAAGCTTTGGCTTGAAAATGCAGCGGAAATCAAATACTCCTCCGGTGTACAGGGGGGGGTAAGAATGACAAGGTGGATGCCAAGCGTATTGCTATCTATGCCAGCCGATTTCAGGATAAGGTGCGCTATTACGAGCATCCCACAGAGGATATTGAAAGGTTAAAACAACTTGAATCCGAACGTACTCTGTATGTGACGGATTTGACCAAATATAAAGGACAGATGAAAGACCAGAAAGACTATATGCCCAAAGCTCTGTATGAACGCAAGATGAAGCGTTTGCAGGCATTGATGGATGACTTGAAGGAAGCCATACAAGCCATTACGGACGAGATGGATGAAGTGATAGCTTCCTGTCCTGTATTGTTCAGACAGCAAGAATTGCTGATGTCCATAGATGGCGTAGGGCGTGTGGTAGCAACCAACATGATAATCGCCACGGAAGCATTTACCCGTTTTGATGATCCGAGGAAGTTCAATTGTTATGCCGGAGTTGCTCCATTCTCTTATTCTTCCGGAAGTTCCCAACACTCAAAAGCAAGAGTGTCGCATCGGGCAGATAAGGTGATGAAAAGACTTCTCCACTTAGCTGCCGTAGCGGTAACACACCGGGTCGGAGGCGAGCTGAAGAAGTATTACGAAAGAAAAGTCGCCGAAGGCAAGAACAAGATGTCTGTAATCAATGCGTTAAGAGCCAAAATTGTAGCCAGAATGTTTGCGGTCATCAAAAGAAACGAGAAATATAAACCTATTTTATCATAAAAAACTTGCAAAAATCATAGTAGTATGGTACAAATTCTAGTAATAGATGATGAAGAACCTATTCGTAAATTATTAGCGAGGATTATAGAATTAGAAGGTTATAAAATATCCACAGCGAGTTGTTGTAGCAATGCATTGCAACAATTACGCAAGCAACAGTATGACGTGATTCTTTGCGACGTATTCTTACCTGATGGAAATGGAGTCGATTTCATTTTTGAAATCAAAAAATATTCCAGCGATGCCGCCATAATATTATTAACCGCGCATGGAAATATTGAAGATGGTGTACAAGCTATCAAGAATGGAGCGTTTGACTACATCACCAAGGGGGATGATAACCGTAAAATTATCCCTACGATAAATCGTGCAGTCGATGAAACTGAAAAAAAGAAAGGTAAAAAAACGACCTCTATAGCATACTCTTTTGACTCTATTGTTGGAAAATCAAAAGAACTTAAACAGGCTATAACATTGGCACAGAAAGTTTCCAAAACAGATGCAGCTGTATTGCTGACCGGAGAAACAGGAACAGGAAAAGAGGTCTTTGCGCATGCCATTCATCAGACCAGCGAAAGAGCTGCACTGCCAATTGTAGATATAAACTGTTCGGCTTTTAGTAAAGACTTGCTGGAAAGCGAACTATTTGGCTATAAAGCCGGCGCTTTTACAGGTGCCTTAAAGGATAAAAAGGGACTATTTGAAGTAGCTAATCATGGGACCATTTTTTTAGATGAAATAGGAGAAATGGCTTTTGACCTCCAGGCAAGGCTTCTACGTGTTCTGGAAACTGGAGAGTATATAAAAATAGGTGACACTAAACCAACAAAAGTAGATGTCAGAATTATATCAGCCACAAACAGGGACTTAAAGAAAGAAATAGAAAATGGTAATTTCCGTGAAGATTTATATTTCCGATTATCCGTTTTTCAAATAAACTTACCTCCGCTGCGAGAGAGAAAAGACGACATTGAAAGTCTGTCATATATGTTCTTGGAGAAATTTGCCAATAAACTTAAAAAGAGAATTACAGGAATAACCCCAGAAGTGCTTAATATATTAAAAAAAGCAGAGTGGAAAGGAAATGTCAGGGAACTTAGAAATGTTATAGAAAGATGTTCAATCGTATGCGAAGAGCAAATAACATTCGAAGATTTGCCTCTCGACTTACAGAAACGTAAGTCAGATGTTTCACCGATGAAAGATAGTTTTGAACTGGCGGAAATCGAACGAATGCATATTATCAAAGTATTGCAATATACCAATGGGAACAAAACAGAAACCGCGCGTCTTTTAAAAATAGGACTGGCGACTCTTTATCGTAAAATTGAAGCATATAAAATAAGTGTATAAAATAAAATTAACCGTTTATAAGCATTCGTCTGATATGCTTATAAACGGTTTTATAAGAAATCATTGTTGTCCGATAAAACTTTTTAAGTCATCAATAACTTGTTGATATACATAAAATTAGACATCAACTTTAACAAGAAAGCTTATTCATAAAGATAATACTGATAATCAACCTATTTAATATGTTTATCGGACACTGATAATAAGAAATAAGAATTGACAAATCTAATGATTATGCTTTCAATCGTAATGTAAAGCAACTTCCTTTTCCAACTTCACTCTCTACGGTTAAAGTACCACCATGTGCTTCTACAAAATCCTTCGAAATTGATAATCCCAGTCCACTACCTTGAACCTTTGTACCAGGTACTCGGAAATAATGATCAAAAATACTCTGATGATAACGTGGATCTATGCCCTTACCAAAATCACGAACATACATTTCAATATAATTATCATCAGTTTGACGGACACCGATAATTATACGGCCATTTTCAGGAGAATAGCGAATCGCATTCGAAAGCAGATTGGTTAATACCCAAGCTATTTTTTCACTGTCTACAAATAATTTACCGATCTTATTTTCCGGATATTGTACTTCTATTTGTATGTTGAACTTTTCAGCTTGCACCCGATTGGCTTTTAAGGCATATTCTATCAATTCTATTGGTTTTGTTATACGGGGCTTGAGCTGTAACTTTCCAGACTCAACTTGCGTCATATTAAGCAGTTCACCAGTAATATTAAGCAAACGTTCACTGTTGTCCTGAATGCTTTGCGCCAATTCTTTTTGCTCATCATTCAAATCACCTACCCTACTGTCTTCGAGCAATTGCAAACTCATCATAATTGCCGAAATAGGTGTCTTCAGCTCGTGTGATATTGTCGAAATGAAAGTGGTCTTGGCAGAATCCAGCTCCTTAAACTCTGTGATATTTTTAAGCATAATAACGTATCCCTCGTTTATAGAGCCGGAATTATTGTTTCCTGGTTTATTAATTTGCATATATTTCATCTGAAAATAGCTTTCCTTGTTGTCGGCATATATTTTTAAAGGCTCCGTTTTGCCAACTTTGTTTTCTTTTTGTGAATCCATAAGCTCACGTATGAGTCTTCTCAACAAATCATTTCTCAAGGAAATATCCTGAGCCGATTTTTGTAAAACTTCTTCACGCTTTAGATTCAGGACATTCAAGGCCTCATCATTTATAAACAAAATAGTCAGTTCATTATTCAAGCCTATAATAGGTTCTTTTACACTATTAATAATGGCTTCCATATAATTTTTTGCAGCCTTTATTTGCACCAGGGTACTCGAATGGTAATCGGACAATCGCTTTGCCATTCGATTGAAATTCTCAGAAACTTCCTTAAATTCATGACTTTCCAGATTTAGTCTGCAATCATAATTATGATTGGCTATATCTTTTATTCCGTCGATAATCTTTTTGATCGGTTTATTGAAATAAGAAGGAAGAACTGCCAGCATGAAAATACCGATTACAATACAAAAACCTCCAATAGTCGAAATCCAAAGTAATGCACGTTGCAACCCAGGACCTGCAGCAGGACTATTGGGCTCTGTAGCCGTTAAGATTTGCAAGTTTACAATAGAAAGTGAAACCAGAAGCACAATCATAGCAACCAGTGCTCCTATTACCAGTGTCAATTTTGTCTTAATATTCATAACACATTTTTTATTGCGGAAAGATAATCAATTTTATATCCATTTCTGAAAGATTTCTAAGAAAATATCCATAACGATGCATCTTAAAGATCTTACTCCAAGTTAAAGTCGGCTGTCCCATGCAAACTGTTGTAATATGGCGTTCATGACATACATCAATAATAGCCTGTATAATATCGGGTGATGCAACTTGTACCAATTCACCCCCCAGTTCGGTTACTAGTTTAAAATGGTTTAGTAAATGCCTCTGAACAGACAAATTTATCCTGTCCGGACTTTCAGAAGGCGTTTGAACATATAAAGCTATAAAATCGGTATTGTACCGGGATGCGAGCCTTGCGGTACGACGTATGATATGTCTCGGCGTTTTCTCGTTACTGCTTATACATGCAAGGTACAATTCCCTATGAATCGCTTTTTCTTCCGGAATTACTTCTGTTTCAACTTTCTTCTCAACCCTGAATGCAACCTCCTTAAGAGCTAATTCTCGTAATTGAAGAATATTTTCTGTCTTGAAAAAATTACTAAGAGCGGTTTGTATTTTCTCCGTCTTATATATTTTCCCGGCTTTTAAGCGATTGATAAGTTCCTCAGCTGTCAAGTCAATATTGACAACCTCATCCGCTTCCTCTAAAACCTTATCAGGAATACGTTCCTTTACTTCAATTCCGGCTATACCTTTAATATCCTCATTCAGGCTCTCAATATGTTGAATATTAACAGCAGATATAACATTAATGCCAGCCTCTAAAAGATCCATTACGTCTTGCCAGCGCTTCTCATTTCGGCAACCACCTACGTTGGTATGTGCAAGTTCATCAACTATTACCAACTCTGGATGCAACTGAAGAATAGCATCCAAATCCATTTCTTCAAGCTCTTTTCCCTTGTAAAATATCTTCTTACGAGGAATAACAGGCAATCCCTTTAACTGTGCTTCTGTACCGGCACGTCCATGTGTTTCAACATAACCTATTTGTACATCAATTCCATTATCCAACATTTCATGAGCTTCCTGCAACATTTTATATGTTTTACCAACACCGGCAATCATCCCGATATAGATTTTAAAAGCACCTCTTTGTGAGCGTTTTATAAGACTTAAGAAATGACGTACATTTTCTTCTTTAGTTGCCATTTTATTTGTGTAAGATTTAGTATTCAGCACCAAGTTTACAAATTTAAAATGATTTTATTGCTTTGTATTAATAGTCAGTCCAGAAACGCTTATCAAACAAAAGCAACACACCAAAAATTTCCAGTCGCCCAACAAGCATGAGAGCCGAAAGAATCCATTTTGCCGCATCTGGCAGAGCAGCCCATGAAAAGACCGGTCCAAAAGCTCCCAGTCCTGGTCCGACATTACCTATTGCAGATATAACAGTACTAAATGATTCCGTCAAACCAACTCCAAAGCACATCAGCAATGTCCAGCCTATAAATATGCATATTAAGTATGTAACAAAAAATGTATATACTAATGCCGATGTTTGTACTGGAACTTGACCGTTATTAATATGAACTGGCAGAACAGCTCTCGAATGCAACATTTGCCTGAACTGGTTCCTTATATTCTGAAACATGATTAATAAACGTAAATTTTTAACACCACCACTGGTTGAACCGGTACAGCCACCGGATATCATAGCCCAGATAAGAAGCATCCATGTAAATGGTGGCCATAAATTATAATCATCTGTAGCAAATCCACAAGATGTATGGGTAGTAGCTACTTGGAATAAAGCTTTGCGAAATGCTGTCTCAATATCATAATAACCAGTTATAAACAAGGCAAACGCTATTATTACAGTCAGAACTGTTATTGATGTAAGAAACCAGTGTAATTCTCCATCCTTTAATAATTTCTTATATTTCCCATTCAAAGTAAAATAATACAGAGAGAAATTGACTCCGGATAAAATCATAAAAATAGACACTACATATTCTATGTAAGGTGAATTCCAATAAGATATACTATCCTGTTTAGTTGAAAAACCACCTGTTGCCGTAGTAGCAAACGCCTGACACAATGCGTCAAACAAATTCATTCCACCCAACATCAATAATACAACCTCCAATAAAGTTAGTCCGATATAAATAAGCCACAGGCAGCGTGCCATGACCTTAATTTTAGGATGGATTTTATCATGTGTCACTCCTGTAGCCTCAGACAAGAAAAGCTGCTGGCTACTACCACTAAATAATGGAAGCAATGCTATGGTAAAAAGAACTATACCAAGACCTCCGATCCATTGCGTAAAACTGCGCCAAAAAAGTAATCCATGAGGTAATGATTCTATATCATTTAATATTGTAGCTCCTGTTGTTGTGAAACCTGACATGGTTTCGAAGAAAGCATCGGTAACCGAGGGTATATATCCACTTAAATAGAAAGGTAACATACCTAGAAGCGTAAATAATATCCAGGAGATACTTACGATGCAATATCCATCACGTCTGGAAACTATATTACTTTTACGGTTACCAGCAAGTATCATCACTCCACCAATACCTATATTTATTAATATTGCCCAAACAAAACAGATATAGCTACTTTCATGATAAAAAGCTGATATACCAGCGCAGATTGCAAATAGCCCAGCTTCAACCAAAACCAGTATACCTAAAATATAGGAAACTGTTCTAAAATTAATTAGTCCTTCTTTCTTGTTTTTGAATAAAAAAGAATTTGTTCGATAAGTTTCTTCCATATATAACATCTTTTGTAAACTTATAGGCAAATCGTATGCCACATGAATTAAGTGAATTGTAATTCGTTAATTAATAAGATGTTATAAGTATGTACTATGTATAAAGAAACGTCACCCTTCTCATTATGAGATATATAAATTCCCATAATGAGAAGGGTGACATTGATTATTATAATTAGCTATAAAGGGATGTAAACGTCTATATTAATTTAAAACCCCAAACTAAATCCTGTTACAAGATATGTCCTATCATAGATCGGAGCCACAATCGCTTGTACAAATAAAGGAATAGAAAAATTGTCTGTTATTTTTATATCCTTACCTGCTTTTAACGATATGTCAGTAAAAGCAGCTTTATTATGATAATACCCTTTCCAAGGAGTAAAACCTATTGCAGGAGTCAGAGTGATGTCCGCTGGTAATGAGATTTGATATGAAGCATTAATATAGGTAGAACCTTGAAGTTTTCCTTCTTCGTTTTTATCAGCTCCGGCAAACATCGTACTCCATGAAAGAGTCAAAGGAAAAGATTTACCAAAACAATATGTCAAAGTCCCTTCAAAAAAATGCGAATCTTTATAATGACCGTATGGCCGATTCACTCCGGACCACCAATAATCCGATACTGTTACAGAGAAATTATTTGATGAATAACTCAAATTAATATCAAACTCTTTAGAAGGTATTTCAACATTCCATCTACTTAATGTTTGGCTACCCCATACATTAATACTGAAGCCTGCATATCCCAAAGTTAAAGATGGCTGTACTGAAAAACCTGAGTTCTGATCTGCTCCACGCCATATATAATCAGAAACAAAATCAGCCTTACCGTTAACTGTAAATTTATCTTGAGCATAAGTCTTAGTTGGGAGTAATAATATAGCTACACCCATGGCTGCTGCTAATGTTTTTATAATCTTTCTCATAATCTGTTGAAATATATTCTTGTTATATTTTGGAATTACAACATATTCGTTGTTTTTAATAACTCATCTTTTCCCTGCGTATCTGCATCTACAATTTCTTGCAGATACAGAAATACATATCAGGGAAAAAACAGTTATAGATTTATAGATAGCTGCAGATTATCTGTTTACAGTTGGATTTATCTCTTCCAAAGCAACATTCAGTTTTAACACATTAATTTTTGCAGGACCGAATATGCCTAATAATGGTTTCTCTATCATCTTGTCAACGATAGCTTTAACATCCGATTCATCCATATCTCTTGCCTCAGCAACACGTTTGACTTGTACATACGCACATTCAGGAGTTATATCAGGATCAAGACCTGAAGCACTTGCTGTTACCATTTCAGCAGGAACATCTTCTCGTTTCAAATAGGGGTGATAAACCAGAAATGTATCAATTCTTGCTTCCACCTCTGCAAGATATTCCTCATTGGTAACACCCTTGTTGCTGCCTGCGGAGCTTGTACCATCGTATCCGTCACCCGCACATGAAGGTCTGCCCCAGAAAAATATATCTTTAGTAAAGACTTGCCCTACGTTTGCTACTCCAACAACTTTACCATTGAGCTTTACCGTTTCTGCATTGCCACCTTCACCGGGTGCTGCGAACTGTGCGAAAATCCATAATACCAATATATAACATACCGAAAAAAATACACAGAATACCAATGTGATTCGAATTGATTTCATTAAATTTTTCATAACTGTTTCTTGATTTTATTAGAAGAATAATCCAACAAATAAGTCTATTAATTTAATACCAACAAATGGAGCTATAATACCACCTACGCCGTAAATGAGCAAGTTACGACGAAGTAATGCGCTTGCACCTATAGGTTTGTATTCAACACCTTTAAGAGCCAAAGGTATCAAAATAGGTATTATGATAGCATTGAATATGATAGCAGAAAGAATAGCACTTTCAGAACTATGCAACCCCATTATATTAAGTGCTCCAAGTTGTGGCACGGAAACCATAAATAATGCTGGAATTATAGCAAAGTACTTGGCAACATCGTTTGCTATAGAGAATGTAGTTAGAGTACCACGAGTCATCAGCAACTGTTTACCGATCTCAACAATTTCAATAAGTTTTGTCGGATCATTGTCCAGGTCAACCATATTGCCGGCTTCTTTTGCCGCCTGAGTTCCACTATTCATTGCCACTCCCACATTAGCTTGTGCAAGAGCAGGTGCATCATTTGTTCCATCACCCATCATAGCGACTAGTTTTCCGGCAGCCTGTTCCTTTTTTATATAATTCATCTTATCTTCCGGTTTGGCTTCTGCTATAAAATCATCAACACCGGCCTTTTCAGCAATATATTTTGCGGTCAGAGGATTGTCGCCTGTTACCATTACAGTTTTTACACCCATCTTACGCAAACGTTCAAAACGTTCCTCTATGCCAGGCTTTATAATATCTTGCAATTCGATAACTCCTGCAATTTTCTTGTTGATACATACTACCAAAGGGGTGCCACCATTGCTTGTAATTCTCTTAATAATATCTTCAGTTTCTTTAGGAAATTCATTTCCTGCTTCATTTACAATATTACGAATTGCATCAAATGCTCCTTTTCGGATTTGCGTACCATCCTTTAAGTTTATTCCTGAACACTTTGTTTCAGCCGTAAATTTAATCATGTGAGCCCCTTCTGTGTTCAGATTACGCATACGTAATCCCTGTTCACGTCCTAACTCAATAATGGATTTTCCTTCCGGCGTATCATCAGATGCAGAAGACAGCATACATGCTTCTATAAAACTACGTCTGTCAAGTCCTGCTACAGGATAAAAATCAGTAGCTTTACGGTTACCGATTGTTATGGTTCCAGTCTTGTCAAGCAGAAGTGTATCTACATCACCGGCCGTTTCAACAGCTTTACCTGATTTAGTGATTACATTTGCCCGTAATGCACGATCCATCCCTGCAATACCTATCGCAGAAAGCAAACCACCGATAGTAGTAGGTATCAAACAAACGAAAAGTGAAAGGAATGCTGCAATGGTAATTACGGTATTAGAGTAGTCTGCCATTGGCTTAAGAGTGATACATACTACAAGGAACACCAAAGTAAATACAGCAAGAAGAATTGTAAGAGCGATTTCATTAGGTGTCTTCTGACGGCTTGCCCCTTCTACCAATGCAATCATCTTATCCAGGAAACTTTCACCCGGTTGGGTTGTTACAACTACCTTAATATGATCTGAAAGGACTTTTGTACCGCCTGTTACAGAACTCTTGTCTCCACCCGCTTCACGAATAACAGGAGCAGACTCACCTGTAATGGCACTTTCATCTATTGATGCAAGCCCCTCAATAATTTCACCATCAGCCGGAATGACATCACCTGCCTCACATTCAAATATATCCCCCTTCTTAAGCTGTGAACTGCTTACAGTCTTCACATTACCATTTATAATAAGTTTAGCAGGTGTTTCTTCACGAGTCTTACGCAAGCTGTCAGCCTGAGCCTTACCACGAGCTTCAGCTATAGCTTCAGCAAAGTTGGCGAACAACAATGTCAGAAAAAGTATTATAAATACCCATAGGTTATAAACAAATGAACCTTGTGATGTGCTGAATGCAGAATATATAGTTACGAACAACATAATCAATGTTGAAACTTCTACAGTGAACATGATCGGGTTCTTAATCATTATTTTCGGATTCAGCTTTACAAATGACTGTTTCAGACTTTCTATAACCTGATCCTTTTGAAACAGTGATGTATTTTGATTCTTTGAATTCATATCTTAATTTTTTTGTTTATAAGTTGACAAGGGTATCAGTTATCTTTAATATAAAACTGTACTGCTTGTCAACTTCAACTTAATTATCTTAAATCACAATGAAAAATGTTCAGCAATTGTACTTAATGCCTGTGCAGGGAAGAATGACAACGCTGCAACTATGAAAATAACAGCAAATGTCATCACTCCGAAAGTTACTGTATCTGTTTTAAGAGTTCCGGCGCTTTCCGGTATATACTTCTTTTGTGCCAAAAGACCTGCTATAGCTACCTGACCGATAATAGGTATAAACCTACTCAATATTAATACAATACCACATGATACATTCCAGAACCAGGTATTGTCACCAAGCCCCTCAAAGCCTGAACCATTATTTGCGGCACAAGAAGTAAACTCATATAACATTTCTCCAAGTCCGTGAAAGCCAGGATTATTCAACCATCCTCCTTCACTTTCCACAAATGCAGGAGCATGAACATAAAGATATGCAGCAAGAGCAGTTCCTACAAGTATCACAAAAGGATGAAGAAGTGCTACTATCGAAGCTATCTTCATTTCTTTTGCCTCGACTTTGTGACATATAAATTCCGGAGTACGTCCTACCATCAATCCACTTATGAATACTGCTATGATAATGAATGTAAAATAGTTCATCCAACCTACTCCTACCCCACCAAACCATGTATTAATTTGCATATTAAGCATTTCAATCATACCAGACAACGGCATTGTAGAATCGTGCATACCGTTTACAGAACCATTAGACGTAACAGTTGTAACAACACTCCAAAGACCTGTTGCGCCGGCACCGAGACGAACCTCCTTACCTTCCATTGCTCCATCGTCCTGTGCTATACCCATTGCATCAATTCTTGGATTACCCCCCATTTCCTGAGATACATTGATACATACACCTATTAGGAATGCAACAAGCATTACACCATAAATACTGTAACCTAATCTTTTACGGTTTACATAGAAGCCAAAAGCAAATACCATGGCCATTGGAATAATAAGAATGGAGCAACATTCTATCATGTTAGACAAATAGGTAGGGTTTTCCAATGGATGTGAAGAGTTCACACCATAGTAACCTCCGCCATTAGTACCCAACTGTTTGATAGGAACAATTGCCGCTGCCGGGCCTTGTGATATACTTTGGGTATTTCCCTCAAGTGTTGTTATCTCCATCTTTCCATCAAATCCCATTGGAGTCCCTTGTATAATTAGTATAAAACCAACTACAAGTGATAACGGAAGAAGGATACGGGTACAACTTAATACAAGATATTTCCAGAAATTACCAATAGTTTTTGTGGTCTTTTCACCAAGAGCTTTCATGATACCCGCCATAGCAGCCATACCTGTAGCTGCAGTTATAAACTGGAATAACATAATTACAAACAGCTGTGTGAAATATGTAAGGTTGGTTTCACCACTATAATGCTGTTCATTACAGTTTACCATAAAAGAGATACAAGTATTGAAAGCCTGATGTGCCGTCTGACCAATATTTCCATCCGGATTTAGTGGTAAATAGCCTTGCACAACAAGCAAAATCATTCCCCATACAAACCAGAAAGCATTTACTACAAGCAAAACTCTTAAAAACTGTTTCCAGTTCATCTCTTCTTCCGGATTGATTCCTGAAAGCCGGAAAATTAAATTTTCTACAGGCTTCATGAAATCACTCCAAACCTTGCTACCTTTATAAACTTTTGCAATATATTTTCCTAATGGATAACTTAATACTACCATTAGAATAATTTGCGCTATTACACCTAATATTTCTGTATTCATATTTTTACTATTTTTTATTCGACAGCCTTATTATAATATTCTTCCTGCTCTATTTAAAATTTTTCCGGTTTAACTAAAACATACATTAAATAGCCAAACATAATAAGGCTTACAATAAATAATACTGTGTACATAAATCTTTCCTCCTTTTTACTTTAAATGTTTTCAAACCAATCAATACATTTCCCAAATAACCAAAAGCAGCCAATACCAATTAGCATACAGACTGCAAAACCAATTGTAAATAGTTCCATCATTTTTTATGTTTAAAATTCATTCTTAGCAATACAACTGGTATGCCAAAGGAAAAACAGCTCAGATAACAATCTGTATATTAACACATTAAATAAATACAACCAGATACAAAATACTATTCCAACTTTCTCAATTTGATAAATTGATCTTATTATTGTGATATGATACCTAATACTCAGACTGATAGAAATGACAAAGAAGAGCACATCAAACGGATGCTATCAATGGGAAAAAATAAAGCCGCCAGAAAGTATGAACTGCACTTCTGTGTAGCAAGAACTTTCTAACGGCTTTATTTATATATAAGATATATCTGCCTTTAATATATACCAACTTGACTATATATTGAAAGTGATAGATTCGCTGGTATATTCATTATATTTATTACATTGTACTTTTCAAACCAAATATTATTGATAATCAATATTTTTTATGCAAAAGGAATTAGAAGACATACTAAAATTCTACGACCTTATCTATTTACAATATTCTACCGCTTTCTCCATCTACCAGTTTATACTGTATCTGTCGAGTTCCGCCAGTCGGATTAGCATTACTGTCGCCTTCTTTGTAGACTGGAAAACGTTGGCAAAATGTATTTTCCACGATAGCCATCTCATCATGTCCCATATAGCCCTTGTTTACTTCGTTGTTTTCAGAGATCTCGGGCAAATATACCTGACTTACCGATTTTCCATTGTTTACAGAGTATCCAATTAATTTACCGTAGCTTCCACTACCATCCGATGTCAGATAGATAAATACCTCCGGATAGCTGTCAACATTCAAATCACCTATCTCAGCATTTACAATCGTATATCCGGTTATATCATGATACAATGTTTCGTTGGATACGCTTAATCCGGAAGGCTGAATTATAAGGCTGTCACCTTTGGTACTTACCATAAAAGAAATCTTGCTTCCAGGATACGTCAGTTCTTTATTGAAGCTTTCTTCACTAACCTCCTGTTTCGTAATATTCATATCTTCTTTCGCTGTAGTATCAGAAGCGCTGCCTTTCTCATTCTTGCTGAATGAACAGGACATCAGCAAAGCACATAACACAAATGAACTTATTTTCTTCATAATTCTCTTAATTTTATAATAGTAAAATATATTTATCAACAACCTATCTTATATCATTAATATTTGCTGGATTTCATTAATAAGTCTTGAAACATGAAACCCGTCATACGCAGCATGGTAAACCTGGGCAGAAAGAGGAATAAGGTATTTATCATCTTGCTGAAAGTACTTTCCATAAGTAAAGATTGGCAACAAATAAGTTCCATCCGCAAATATATTCAGATTGAAACCTGTAAACGTAGCCTAGGGCAATGAAGATATAGGAAAAGTATTAGCTGGCGTATCAGGTTTGGCATCTATACCGTAATTACCACCAAACATTTCAATATCCCGTTCATAGTTTGAAAGAAAAACTATAAGATCATCATTCCACTCCGTCCACAGATTGGAAAAGGTTTCATTCTCCTCATGAAAAACAGTATAACACGGCAGTAAGGTATCCCACACTCCCAACTCCCCTTTGTCATTGATTGCTGTTCGAAACTCTTCATGATTATTTACCGCCTTTGTCAATACATAAATCAGAAGAGGATAAAGTTTCGAACGACTTTTGTTTTTAAACGCTATAATCCCGGAGATATCTATGTTTACAGTAATGCTATATGTACACCGTATCTGACTGAAATAATGATCAAAATACGGCTTTCTTTTCCAATTATCTTTATCTATAAGTTTAAACATAAGATTGTTTCATTATATCAATGCGGCAACTATTATTTTTCCGAACACATTACTTTATCAGTCAGATAAACAAAACTCGTAATCATCGCAGAGGAACGACTAATGATATCTTTATTTATCAGCGACATATTGTCTACTTCCGAATGATGGATAGAAAAATAATTTTTTCTATCAGCCATGTAAAAATAGACCGGGACTTTCTTTTCTGAATTTAAAGGCCAGAAAGATGCATCTTCCAATGACATCCTTTGCAATTCAGGTGTGAATCGAAGGCTATCAGAAAATAATTTTATTTTGTAGGGTGTCCAGTTCTACGTTCCTAAAAACGTAGTACAAAACGCCCTCGTTATTGTTAATTCAGTGCTCTTAAATTCAATGCTTTAATAAGCAAAATTGCTCTTTGAAAGTTTGTGTATTTCATTGATTTTTAATATCTTGGTTAAATAATTTAGAACTAAAAGCAATGAAAAAAGTAGATTCAAACCCCCATAAAGAAACCCTGGAAGAAGAGGTTAAACGTCTTCGTAAAGAAAATGCCAAACTCAAATCTCAGAAAGCAGCCAAAGAGGCTAAGCTTAAGGAGACAAGGAAGGAACTTAAAAAAAAGACGTAAAGACCGTGACTGTGACCGAAGAACAAATGAAATTGTTATCGACCCTATTCCCGGACATAGATACTCTCTTCTGATTGTTCAGCTTTGTGTATTGATTTACATTTGTACCAACTGCGGTCTTCGCACTGTCGTGAAGATACTTGAAATCTTCAATGATGTGCTTGAAGGAAAATGTGGAAAAGTACCATGCTATAACACCGTAGAAAACTGGATGAAGAAACTTGGATTATTCGCTTATGAGAATGACAGCAAACCTACAGACAAAAAGTTTGCATATATCATTGACGAAAGCATCATGGTTAATCGAGAGAAACTGGCACAGTTGCATAAGTCCGTGGCAATATAATCATGTTATCCAAAGATTATGGACGCTCTGAACATAAAGAAAGGTAAATCCTGCACACCGCGTAGTTGTGCTCTAAAGCCTTTCAACTTAGAGTTAAGAGATTCAGCATGAGCATTGGTTGATCTGTTTATGAAGTAATTTAGTACTTCTTCTTCCTTGTACTTGATGGCATCCCTTGCAGCCTTTACTTCACGCAACGTACAAACTGAAACCTTCTGATACCACTCATGCAGTTTAACCTTAGCAGTACCCCGGTCGATAGACTTGTTGCTAAACACGCTTCTTAGGCTACAAATCAAAGTATATGCATCCTTTATCTTTGGGAACATCCTGAAAAGTATCTTTGCACGTGTTTTCTGCCTGTCAGTCCATTTTTCACCACTCACACTCAGCAGATACTTGCTTCTTGTCAGTAGTTCTATGACAGTTTCGCCATTGGCAAGCATGGTTGACCTGAAGCGTTTGTTCAACCTCTGTGACTTGCGTCCCCGCTTCTTGCCTTTGTATTTCTTTGGATGTTTCTTGCGGTAGTATTTACGGCTCTTTACCAGCTGTTCAAGTTTCATTTTGAACATGGCCTTCTCCTTGTTTTGTGCTTTCTGTGCTTCTCGTTTAGCTTTGAGGCGGAGTTCCTCCACTGCTTCGATACAACGTTTGACGATATGGAAGCAGTCAATGACTATGGCTGCATTGGGAAAGGCTTCTGTGACGACAGCAAACATGCTGTCAGAGAAGTCCATGGTAACTTCCTCGACCTGCTCTCGCTGTTCCTGCGGTATCTGCATAAGAACATTGATAATGTCTGATGCCTTAGTGCCTTTTACAGCTGCTATTAAGGTGTGACGTTTGCCATGCCCTTCTTTGTTGGTCAAGAATGTCATCAGGTCCTTGTGGAGCATGGTCTCGTCAATGCCCAGCCGTTTGCCTATGTTCTTAGGATGCAGCACCCAGTCCTCTGCATGACTGGCTTGTTCCCAATTACGGAAACCGCTCAGATGATCCTTGTAAGCACGCTCCAGGTTATTGCCATCTACCGTAAAGTATAGCCCCGGCGAGCGGGCCGTTATCGGGTAGGTATCCAAATATTTTTTTTAAGACATCAGCAAACTCCTTAGAGTAGCTGGTGTTATCAGCAAGCAACGAGTACCTGTCAAGGATTATGTTTCTGCCTTCTGCCGTTAACCGTCTGCGACGTCTGACATGAAGAACGACCTTGTGATCACGGATAGGAAAGTCGTTAACCTGACGGCTTTCCGTGAAACCATTGGGCTTAAGGTCGTGCCACTCTTCTTCCCGTGCATCTTTTTCGTCAAGATAGATGTGAAGAAGGACGCGCTCATTACCAGTCTCTTCAATAATGCCAGTGTGGTCTTCGTTAACGGCTGTAACGTCGAAGAACTTAAGTATGCCTTTGGGAAGAAGGTAACTTGCCAGAATCTTATAGTCAAATGCTGATTGCTTACTCATGAGTGCAAAGGTAATGCTTCTTATAAACATTTAAGCATTAAACAAGAAAATAGAGACCTATACTACAAAAATAAGCCACGGATATTTGCAACTGTGCCCAAAATCCGCTTATTATGGGAGCACTCGCCATTGCAGCTGTCATGATATTATTTATCCTGATAGCTCATTTCCACCGTCTAAGTATTGCATTACTTATTTTCGGCAGCATGACATTCTGTGTTTTCGGTACAGCAATAGGTGTTTTGATTCAGGGAGTTGACTTCAGTATGACATGTACACTGGGTATTATCAGTTTGATGGGAATCATTGTCCGTAACGGAATCATTATGATCGACTATGCCGAAGAGTTGCGAAATACCGAAAAATTATGTGTACGTGATGCTATTTATCATTCTGCACGCCGACGCATGCGACCGATTTTCCTGACTTCCGCAGCAGCTTCTATGGGAGTCATTCCGATGATTTTGGGCAAAAGTGGATTGTGGATGCCTATGGGAACCGTTATTTGCTACGGAACTCTTATCACCATGATCTTCCTGCTGACCGTTCTTCCGGTTCTGTACATGCTATTGTTTAGAGGTTCCACCCGTAAACGCGCTATCAATGAGCAGCTTGAGCTTCAATAACATAATAAACAAAAGATAGCTATCAAAAATTAGTTACGATTATGAAAAGAAAAAACATCATATCTTTATTCCTGCTGTCGGCAGGCTGTATGTTGCCGCTATGTGCTTCTGCCCAACATGTCTATTCGCTGGACGAATGTATAGAAGCTGCTCTCGACAACAATGTACGCATGAAAAATGCTCAAAACAACCTCCGCATGGTGGAACACAGCAAACAAGAGGCTTTCAGTAAATACTTTCCCACGGTAAGTGCCATGGGAAGCGGGTTCCTCGCCGACAAAAGTCTGGTACGTATGGGACTATCACCCGAAATGCAGATGGCCTTTATGAAAAACGGACTTGTGGGTGATGTTTCTGCTACCCTGCCACTGTTCACCGGCGGACAGATAGTCAACGGAAACAAACTGGCTAAGGTAAATGTAGAAGTAAACCGACTCCAGCAGCGCCAGTCGCAAAACGAGGTGACTCTGACGGTCGAAAATTATTTCTGGCAGGTAGTAATGCTGAAAGAAAAATTGCAGACTATCAGTACACTCGACAAGCAACTGACACAATTACTTCAGGATGTGGAAACCAGCGTTCAAGCCGGTGTTACAACCCGCAATGATTTATTACAAGTACAACTCCGACAGAACGAAATACAAAGTAAACGCATTCAGGCAGAAAACATGCTTTCACTGTCACGAAGCATGCTTGCACAATATATAGGCCATCCGGCAGACAGCATAGAAGTTGCGGCAACGTTGAAAGATACGTTACCGCAGGGACCGGAAGGACTTTACACTCCACCCGAAGCAGCGCTAGCTACAACAAACGAATACAATCTTCTTCAACAAAATGTAAAGGCAAGCAGCCTGCAACATAAAATGGCTATAGGAAAAAACTTGCCGACCATAGCTATCGGAGGAGGCTATGCCTACGAAAACCTGTTAGGAAAGGATCATACATTCTGGCTGGGATTCGCTACGGTATCCGTACCAATCTCAGGCTGGTGGGGAGGCTCGCACGATATCCAGCGTCAGAAACTACAATTACGCAATGCCGAGAATCAGCTTGCCGACCAGAGTCAGTTGCTGGTAATCCGTATGAAACATACATGGGATGACCTGAATGATGCCTACAAACAAGTCAAGATAGCCTTACTTTCCATCGAACAGGCTAAAGAAAACCTGCGTTTGAACACCGACTATTATGCGGCCGGCACATGTACCATGAGCGATTTGCTCGACGCACAAAGCCTCTATCAGCAAAGTCGTGACAAATACGTAGAAATCTATGCCCAGTATGAAGTAAAAAAACGTGAATACCTGCAAGTGACAGGACGATAGAAATAAGGAATAAAAATAAGAGGTTTTGACAATTCTTCTGACATTTATTTCTAACTTTGCGACTAAACATTAAAAAAATTAATTTATGGCAAAGTTCAAACGTATTCTGTTAAAGCTCAGCGGCGAAAGCTTAATGGGAGAAAAGAAATATGGTATCGACGAAAAACGTCTGGGCGAATATGCACAGCAGATTAAGGAAATCCACGACATGGGTGTACAGATCGGCATCGTTATCGGTGGAGGAAACATCTTCCGTGGACTGACTGGAGCCGGAAAGGGATTCGACCGTGTGAAAGGTGACCAGATGGGTATGCTGGCAACAGTTATCAATAGCTTGGGATTGAGTTCTGCTTTGGTTGTAGCCGGAGTTAAGGCTCGTGTACTGACTGCTATCCGTATGGAACCGATCGGTGAGTTCTATACCAAATGGAAAGCTATCGAAGCCATGGAAAACGGTGAAGTAGTCATCATGTCTGCCGGAACCGGAAACCCATTCTTCACAACCGACACAGGTTCTTCACTGCGTGGTATCGAAATTGAAGCTGATGTTATGCTGAAAGGTACACGTGTAGACGGTATCTATACTGCTGACCCGGAAAAAGATCCGACAGCTACCAAGTTCGATGAAATCACTTACGACGAAGTTCTGGCACGTGGCTTGAAAGTAATGGACCTGACCGCTACTTGTATGTGTAAGGAAAACAACCTGCCGATTATCGTATTCGATATGGATACAGTAGGTAACCTGAAGAAAGTCATGTCTGGAGAGAACATTGGAACAATGGTTCACAACTAAACCAGATTTATTATTTTCACCACAGAAGATAAAGTTTCTCCATCATTGGTATGGAAAATATAACTTTTTCTTCTGTGGTGTTTTTTATGCCCTTTCTCCTCATTCCATCGTCAGACGGACTACCTCACAATTATCCATGTGTGGTACAGTGGTCAGCTGATTGACAGGTATGCCTGCCAGATAAGCCCGCAGCGAACGGTTTATCAAGCCGTGAGCCACTACCAATATGCATTTTCCTTCGTAATGCTGCCGGATATATTCCAGACATTTTCCAGCACGTTCGTAAAGCATTTCACGTGTTTCAGCATCAGCCGGCAAATGTGTCCGGTCTACCGAGTCGAGCGGAAGTCCGGTCCAGCTTCCCCAGTCTATTTCACGCAATAGAGGCGTTGTCTGCCACGGCAGGTTCCTGTCGCCTACAGCAAGACGAACTGTGTCAATCACCCGCTGCAAGTCACTGCTCAGTATAGCATCCAGTGGAATATCCTGCAAACGTTTGCCTAATTCTACAGCCTGCTGCTTTCCCTCTTCCGTAAGATGTCCAGGCAGGTGTCCCTGAAAAATACGACTGATATTTTCCTCTGTCTGTCCATGACGGGCCAAGTATATGGTTATCATATAACAAAATGGTATTAAGCCATCATTAAATGATACGGAGTTGCCGTAAATATGCATTGCATGCCAACGTCAACTCCGTACAAATTATAATAAATAAACCCTATCAATCTTCCATCAGCTTGCGATAACGAACGCGCTTCGGCTCTACGTTACCCATACGCTTCATCTTGTTTTCTTCATATTCTGTATATGAACCTTCGAAGAAGAATACTTCACTGTTTCCTTCGAATGCAAGAATGTGTGTACAGATACGGTCGAGGAACCAACGGTCGTGGCTGATTACTACCGCACATCCGGCAAAGTCTTCCAGACCTTCTTCCAGTGCTCGCAGTGTATTTACGTCAATATCGTTGGTCGGCTCGTCCAGCAACAGCACATTACCTTCTTCTTTCAGTGCCATGGCCAGATGCAAGCGGTTACGTTCACCACCCGAAAGCATACCGCACAATTTTTCCTGATCAGAACCAGAGAAGTTGAAACGGCTCAGGTAAGCACGTGCATTCACATCACGGTTTCCCATACGTATCAAATCATTTCCTCCGCTGATAACCTGATATACAGTCTTGTTCGGGTCAATATCCTTATGCTGCTGGTCTACGTAAGCTACTTTTACGGTTTCTCCTACTTCGAATTCACCTTTATCAACTTTTTCCAGTCCCATAATCAGGCGGAACAAAGTAGTTTTACCGGCACCGTTCGGACCAATGACTCCCACAATACCGTTAGGCGGCAACATAAAGTTCAGGTCGTCGAACAGCAGCTTGTCGCCATACGCCTTTGCTACATGCTTCGCCTCGATAACCTTGTTTCCCAAACGCGGACCGTTCGGAATGAAGATTTCCAGTTTTTCTTCCTTTTCCTTCACATCTTCATTCAACAACTTATCGTAAGAATTCAAACGGGCTTTACCCTTTGCCTGACGTGCCTTAGGAGCCATACGTACCCATTCCAACTCACGTTCCAATGTCTTACGACGCTTGCTGGCAGTCTTTTCTTCCATTTCCATACGCTTGGTCTTCTGTTCCAGCCAACTAGAGTAATTACCCTTCCATGGAATACCTTCACCACGGTCCAGCTCCAGAATCCATCCAGCCACATGGTCAAGGAAGTAACGGTCGTGTGTTACAGCAATCACCGTACCTTCATACTGCTGCAAGTGCTGTTCCAGCCAGTCGATACTTTCTGCATCCAAGTGGTTGGTAGGCTCGTCCAGCAACAAGATGTCCGGTTTCTGCAACAACAAACGACAGAGAGCTACACGACGGCGTTCACCTCCAGACAGATTTTTCACCGGCTGGTCTTCGGGCGGACAACGCAATGCGTCCATCGCGCGTTCCAGCTTGCTGTCCAGATTCCATGCATCTGTAGCATCGATTATATCTTGCAACTCAGCCTGACGGGCAAACAAGGCATCCATTTTTTCGGGATCCTCGTAATACTCCGGCAAACCGAACTTATTGTTTATTTCTTCGTATTCGGCAAGCGTATCGACTACATTCTGTACGCCCTCCATTACTACTTCTTTTACAGTCTTGGTATCGTCAAGGTGCGGCTCCTGAGCCAGATAACCGACTGAATATCCCGGAGAGAACACAACTTCTCCCTGATAGTTTTTCTCCAGACCGGCAATAATTTTCATCAGGGTAGACTTACCCGAACCATTCAAACCGATGATACCGATCTTCGCTCCGTAGAAAAAAGATAGGTAGATGTCTTTCAAGACCTGCTTATTGTTCTGGAATGATTTACTCACTCCAACCATAGAAAAGATAATCTTTTTATCGTCTGCCATACTCTTTTATATTAATTAGTTTGATAATGTTTCGTAAAATAACGGTGTATATATACCTGATATAAAAGGAATCCGATTACACAAATCCCCAAAGCTACCTGATACGGATTGTTGTTTCCAGCCTGACGGACATATTGCGAAATCCATATACCCAGCATTACTCCTGTTTCCCAAAGTAACTGATAAGTATGATACCCCGTCCCCCGTTCGCAATGTAAAGGTAAAAGTATCATCATCCGCAGAAACTGCCCGATAGAAAATCCGACTCCGATTCCAACCAGCAGACCCGCTCCGTAAAGGTACTCACCTGTGTCTGCATCACAAAGCAGCATTAAACCAGCTCCGGTAAAAAGTTGTCCGATAAAAATCTGTATCCTTCCATTCATCGGTCTGGTAAAAACTTGCCTGACAAGCAGGTATATCAAAAAACCGCTTCCTATGCAAAGATAAAAAAAAGCATTGGAAATCATAATGAAAAGCATACCTAAAACCATAGGTACCGTCATCATATTTATTCCGGGAAGCAAGGTCCGGAAAAGAATAAACCTGTCGAACGAACACAACGGCAGGTCTAAAGGCGCACGGAAGCATACTGTTACCATGGAAACAAGCACAATGGCAACCGCACATAAAAAAGCAGAAAAATACAATAACGTATCAAAACTGAGATAATTTCCTCCCTCAATTCCGATAATAATACCACTCAACATCCCGACAATGCTACTCCAAGTAAATACACGGTTTGCCGCATTACGATTGTTACTTGGAGTTACATCAATGGCCAAAGTACTTCCGGTTGCCATCAAGACAATACCAAACAGTGCTCCTTGTAAAATACGGAGCAAAACAACCATCTCTACGGAAGAGACATAAGGATACAGTATCCCTACCAGTGCCAGCAACATGATACTCCGGGTACAAACATTTTTCCGGCTAAATGTATCGACCAAATAATTATTAAAAGCTCCGGGAAGGAACAAAGCGATGCCGAATACAGCTGTTACCCCTGCAGCCTGTAGTTCAGAACAACTCCAGGCTTGAATCATCCACCGATGAATCAGAGGAAACAACATGTAAACCGCTATATAGAGTAATATGTTAGCTGCAATCAATAAAGAAAAGTTTCTATTCCACAGCATATTTCATACAATAACGGTGAAATAAAAATCAATATTGCTCAGTTTCGTTAGGGAAATCACACGATTTCACATCCGCTACATAATGTCCGATAGCATCAGTCATTATGGTGTGTAAGTCTGCATAGCGACGTAAGAAACGTGGACTGAAGCCTTTTGTCATACCCAACATATCGGCAATAACCAATACTTGTCCATCGACAGCTCCACCTGCTCCGATACCGATAACAGGAATTGTAAGTTCGGAAGCTACACGAGCAGCCAGATCTGCCGGAATTTTTTCCAGAACCAAAGCAAAACAGCCTGCCTCTTCCAGCAAATGAGCATCACGAATCAGTTTTTCAGCTTCAGCATCGCCTTTGGCACGCACACCATAGGTACCATATTTATTGATAGATTGTGGCATCAGTCCCAGATGTCCCATCACAGGCATACCGGCACCGATAATCTTTGTTATTGTTTCGATTACTTCTTCGCCACCTTCAAGCTTAAGAGCATCAGCTCCGGTTTCCTTCATGATACGGATCGCGTTACGTACTCCGTCGAACGGATCTGCCTGATAAGAACCGAAAGGCATGTCAACAACCACCAGTGCACGCTTTACACCACGCATTACAGACTTGCCGTGATAAATCATCTGGTCGATTGTAATAGGCAATGTAGTCACATTACCCGCCATAACGTTCGATGCAGAATCACCTACCAAAATAACATCTACTCCAGCCCCGTCAACAATCTGGGCAATCGTATAATCATAAGAGGTCAACATGGAAATTTTTTCACCTCTTTCTTTCATTTCAATCAAACGGTGAGTTGTCACTTTTCGTGTATCACCAGAAAGATATCCTGCCATAAAGTTTTCTCCTTAATTTAATAAAATTGCGGCAAATGTAGTTCATTCTGACGAGTTAAGCAAGCAGGGCTTTCATCTTTTCGAATGAGAAGGCAGTAAAATCGGGGATAACCAGTTTACATTTGTCAGCAATTGCCTCTGCCGAGTTAGTCGTACACAAGCCTACGACTGCCATATTTGCAGCATTTCCGGCTTCCAGTCCGTGAAAAGAATCTTCGAATACCACACAGTTTTCGACTACTGTATCAAAGACTTCCGCTCCCAGCAGAAAACAATCCGGAGCCGGTTTCGAACGAGTAAACATTTCGGCCGTGAGAATACGGTCTACCAGCTCTTTCAGTTCAGGATGTGCCTTGTATACATTCGCCATCTTCAAATCGTTCGAACTGGTAACAATAGCAATCTTTACACCGTGAGCACGTAAATCTTCCATAAAGGCAACTACTCCGGGAATATAATTGAAGGACATTTCTTTTTCAAACTGATTCAAACGAGCAGTAATCTCCTGCTGTTCTTTTTCCATACCCGAAAAATGTTTTGCGTAAATCTGTGTCAAAGTCTGTCCTTTGATGATGCGTCCAAAATCTTTTATCTGAGGGAAATACTGTCTACCTATCTCATCCCAAAATATGCTGTACTGGGTTTCTGTATCCATTACTACTCCATCAAAGTCGAACAAGGCTGCTATACATTTTGTTTTATCCATTCTCTTTACCATTTAGTTGATTTAACGGTACAAAGTTCCGAAATATCACGCCATATTCCTAACTTTGAGCACATAATTTTAACCAAAGTACAAAATGGAAGAAAACAATCCGCATGTTTTAGGAAATGCGCCTATAGGCAAATTACTTTTACAGTATTCCATACCTGCCATCATCGGTATGACACTGACTTCATTGTACAATATCATCGACAGTATCTTTATCGGACATGGAGTAGGTGCGCTGGCCATCTCCGGACTTGCCATTACTTTCCCGCTGATGAACCTGCTTATCGCGTTCTGCACCCTGGTTGGTGTAGGAGGAGCCACTATTTCGTCTATTCGTCTGGGACAGAAAGATATAAAAGGAGCGGAAGACATTTTAGGAAATGTTACTATTCTCTGTATCGTCAATGCCATTTTTTACGGAGGAATCACACTGATATTTCTGGATGATATCTTATATTTCTTCGGTGCAAGTGAAAGTACCCTGCCCTATGCACGCGATTTCATGCAGGTTATTCTGCTGGGAAGCCCAATCTCGTATGTAATGGTAGGACTGAACAACATCATGCGTGCTACCGGTTATCCCAAGAAAGCCATGTTATCATCAATACTGACAGTAGGCTGTAACGTAATTCTTGCTCCTATCTGTATCTTTGTACTGGAGTGGGGAATAAGAGGGGCAGCCCTTTCTACTATCATGTCACAATTCGTTGGTATGATATGGGTGCTCTATCATTTCTACGATAAGAAAAGCTATATTCGCTTCAAACGTCCCAGCTTCAAGCTGAAAAAGCACATCATCATGAATATATTCGGAGTCGGTATGTCGCCTTTTATCATGAATGTATGTGCATGTTGTATCGTGATTTTTATCAATAACCGTCTGTTGACGTATGGTGGAGATCTTTCTATCGGGGCATTCGGCATCCTGAACAGAATACAAATGTTGTTTGTGATGATTGTAATGGGAATCACAATGGGAATGCAGCCCATTTCTGGCTACAACTACGGAGCACGTCATTATGACCGTGTGAAACAGACTCTCCGGCTGGGTATTATAGCCGGATGTACCATTACAACTGTCGGATTCCTGATAAGCGAATTATTCCCCAGTATATTTGTGGGAATGTTTACTACCAACCATGAACTGGCCGAACAGGCAACACCGGCACTTCGCATCGGTGTCATGGCGTTTCCCATCATCGGCGCACAAATTGTGATTACACAGTTTTTCCAATCAATCGGTAAAGTCAGCATCTCTATTCTGCTTTCTCTTTCCAGACAACTCGTCTTTCTGTTGCCCGGACTGGCTTTACTTCCGCCGCATTTCGGTGTGGAAGGAGTCTGGTTCAGTATGCCGCTATCGGATACATTAGCCTTTATCATGGCAGCACTAATGCTGATTTACCACTTCCGTAAGCTAAAAGCCAGACAACAATTAAACGACTGAAAATAAACTCCATACAAAGGGTACAATCAAGACATTTTCAGTTTATGTTTATCCTTTAAAAAAACTTCAGCAATTTTTCAGAAAAACATCTCGATATTTTTCTGAAAAATTGCTGAAGTTTTTTACTTACCTTGCCGAAGTGTTTATTTTAGAATCAACTGAAAAGTAACATAATATTGAGTACCGAAACGATGATGGCAATGGTATAAAGTACAAACGTGCTCCACCGTGAGTTGGCGTACTGCCCCATAACACGCTTTGACGAGGTGAGCGACAACTGTAAGAAAACAGTAAAAGGTAGCTGAATACTCAACACCATCTGCGAAATAATCAGTCCCTGGAACGGATTTTCAATAAAAAGAATAATCACCAGTGCCAATCCTAATGAAAGGAGCACTCCTACCTTAGAATGAATATCGCGAATATTATAAGATTCTCCAAAGATACCGGCAAAAATAGAACCGGCTGCCATACCACTGGTAACAGTAGATGAAATACCAGCCATGAGCAGAGCCAGTGCAAAAATAGCGCCAGCCTGACTTCCCAACAAGGGATCGAGCAACGATTTTGCCTGCTGAAGTTCTTCTACCGGAGTGCCGTGCACAAAGAAAGTAGTAGCAGCCAGCAAAATCATGGCACTGTTGATAGCCCATCCTATTCCCATCGACAGCAACGTATCGTAAAATTCGTACTTCAAATGTTTCTTGATAGCCTGTTCGTCCTCCTTATTGTATTCACGGCTCTGTACTACCTCCGAATGAAGAAACAGATTATGAGGCATGACAACTGCTCCCAATACACTCATAATAATGAGCATACTTCCCTGCGGAATACTTGGTGTCACCCACGAACGTGCAGCCAGTCCCCAGTCGACATCTACCAGAAACAGTTCGTAAAGAAAAGAAAGACCGATAACCGATACGAAAGCAATGATTCCCCGTTCTATACGCCTGTACGAATTAGTGAAAAGCAATATCAGCACAAATACCGTAGTCAGTACGGCTCCTGCAATAATCGGTATATCAAACAACATCTCCAGTGCAATGGCTCCTCCCAATATTTCCGCCAGTGAAGTAGAGATGCTTGCCAGCACAGCACTTCCCAGTATGGGGCGTGCTATCCACTTCGGCGTATATTTATTGGCTGCCTCACTCAAACACAATCCGGTAACGATACCCAAATGCGCTACATTATGTTGAAGCACGATCAGCATGACCGTAGAAAGTGTTACTACCCACAACAGTGCATAACCATAATCGGAACCCGCAGCAAAATTAGAGGCCCAGTTCCCCGGGTCGATAAACCCCACAGTAACCAGCAGTCCGGGACCGATATATTTAAATATATCCAGACCACCCAGATATCTCTGGTGGTCTTTCCGTTTCAATTCCTTGAACAGATTCTTCCACATAACTCATTTTCTTTTTAGCTTAATAATGATATTACAATCCATCCCGAGCAAAGGTTCACGCTAATCGAAATCAAAATTGAGTGTAAGCTGACGGTCGTCCGTACGTTTCTTTGGCTTCGGAACAAGTAACTTTCTCACACCCAGCGGAGTAAGTTCGTGTATTGTCTTGTCAGGCAACTCGTTGCACGTAATAAAATAACGGGCTTTTTTCATTACTGCTCCCATTTTTTTCAGTTCATAGAAACCAATGCGTGAGAAACGGCGCGACATGACAATCATTTTTGCCGAACGCACACCAATACCCGGCACACGAAGCAGAGTTTCATAATCTGCCGTATAAATATTTACAGGAAAAAACTCCGGATGCTTCAATGCCCATGCCAGCTTAGGATCGACTTCCAGATCGAGATCCGGACTAGCCTCATCTACCAGTTCATCTACCCGAAACTGATAAAACCGTAACAGCCAGTCGGCCTGATACAATCGATTCTCACGCACGAGAGGAGGTTGTTTCAGAGCAGGCAGGCGCTTGTCGTAGGTATTGACAGAAATATATCCCGAATAATACACACGTTTCATGGTAGGCTGAGCGTAAAGCGCAGAAGAAACTTTCAGAATATCTCGGTCGCTTTCCGAAGTTGCCCCGACAATCATCTGCGTACTCTGTCCTGCCGGCGCAAAACTCGGGACATGGCGGTGATGCTTCCGCTCTTCCGCACTTTCAAGTGCTCCTTCACGGATATATCTCATAGGCAGATACACACTGCGATGGTCTTTTTCAGGAGCCAACATCTTGAGATTAGCTTCGGTAGGTATTTCAAGGTTTACACTCAGACGGTCGGCATAAAGTCCGGCTTCACGAACCAGTTCTCTGCTGGCTCCGGGAATACTTTTCAGATGTATGTAGCCATTAAACCGGTGAATCGTACGTAAGTCTTTTGCCACACGTACCAGACGTTCCATGGTATAGTCAGGATTTCTCACCACTCCCGAGCTAAGAAAAAGTCCCTCGATGTAGTTTCTGCGATAAAACTCCATGGTCAGTTCGACTAACTCGCTGACAGACAAGGTAGCCCGCGGTATATCGTTGCTGATACGGTTGATACAATAAGCGCAATCGTAAATACAATAATTGGTAAGCATCACTTTCAGAAGCGAAATGCATCGTCCGTCTTCTGCAAAGCTATGGCATATCCCCCACCCTCCTACAGTATTTCCGACACCTCCCGAAGAATTGCGGCGTACGGTTCCGCTGGAAGAACATGATACATCATATTTTGCTGACTCTGCCAGCACTTTCAGTTTATGCAAGACTTGCTCGTTCATTGTACTTTACTGATAATTTTGCAGTTGTAGAAATTTAGTAAAAGTAGACATACCGCATGAGCTATGCAAATCTTTGACGATTTTTTGTAACTTTGCAGCCAAATTTATAAAGCGATATAAAAAGATTATGTGGTTACTATTAGCCTTCTGCTCGGCAGCGTTGCTGGGCTTTTACGATGTTTTCAAGAAAAAGTCATTGAGTAATAATGCTGTACTTCCTGTACTGGCGCTCAATACACTTTTTTCGAGTATTATTTTTATTCCGTTCATCCTGCTGTCACACTTCGCACCGCAGATGTTACAAGACTCTATTTTTTATGTACCCGATTCGGGAGGATGGGAAGTACATAAATTTATTTTGCTGAAATCGTTTATTGTATTGTCTTCATGGGCATTCGGGTATTTCGGTATGAAGCATCTTCCGCTTACTATCGTGGGGCCGATTAATGCTACCCGTCCGGTGATGACCCTTGTAGGTGCCATGCTGATATTCGGAGAACGCCTGAACCTGTATCAATGGATCGGTGTATTCATGGCTGTAATTTCTTTTTTCATGCTGAGCCGTTCAGGGAAAAAGGAAGGTATCGATTTCAAACACGACCGATGGATATGGTTTGTAGTACTGGCTGCAGTACTGGGAGCAGTAAGCGGACTATACGACAAATATCTTATGGGAAGATTCAATAACATGCAGGTACAGGCATGGTATAATATTTATCAGCTTTTCATGATGGGGGGAGTACTGATGTTCTTATGGTGGCCTAAACGGAAAACATCTACTCCTTTCCGATGGGACTGGTGTATCATCCTGATTTCTGTCTTCCTGTCGGCTGCCGATTTTGTATATTTCTATGCCCTGAGTATGGAAGATTCCATGATTTCTATCGTATCAATGGTCCGCAGGGGAAGCGTAGTTGTTTCATTTCTTTTCGGTGCAATGATGTTCCATGAAAAGAATTTGAGGAGCAAAGCCATCGACTTGTTGCTTGTGCTTATCGGTATGTTCTTCCTCTATCTGGGTAGCAGGTAAAGAAAATTGATTCTGATATACAAAAAAACGTCCTGATGTCTGATTAAATCAACACCAGGACGTTTTTATATATCACAGATATCTTATCCAGCCATAAATAAGATAAGCAACTGAGCTGTAAGGATTCTAAGGAACATCGCTAACGGATATACAGTAGAATATCCTACTGCCGGAGCATCATTTCCTGAAATCTGGTTGGCATAAGCCAATGCAGGAGGGTCTGTATTACTACCGGCTATCAATCCCATTAATGTAAAATAGTTTACTTTATGTCGCCAGCGGGCTACCATTCCAATGATGAGAAGTGGAATAATGGTTATAAGGAATCCGATACCTACATACAGCAAACCATCGCCTTCTACTACCGTTTGAACAAAGTTTCCACCAGCCTTGATTCCGACACTGGCAAGGAACAGCACCAAACCGACCTCACGAAGCATCAAGTTGGCACTCATAGTTGTATAAGTCACCAGTTTTACTTTATGTCCGAAACGTCCGATAAGAATAGACACAATCAGCGGACCTCCAGCAAGACCCAGTTTCACTGGAGTAGGTATTCCCGGAAATGCAATAGGCAGACTTCCGAAAAGGATACCACATAAAATACCAACGAAGATGGTTACGATATTAGGATGATCCAGACGCTTCAACTGATTACCCAGCAAATCGGCAACTCGTTCGATAGCATCCTGTGGTCCTACTACCATGACACGGTCGCCCACCTGAAGAATCAACTGACGCGCAGCAAACAAGTCCATACCCGAACGGTTGACACGAGTTACATTCACACCATACATACTGCTGAAATGAAGCTCACCCAATGTCTTACCATTAATAGCCGGTTGGGTAACCAATATACGGCGTGATATCATCGGCTTGTCTTGTTTGCTCTGGTTATCCCAGTCTACATCATCAACTTTCGAACCGATGAAAGCCTGAATCGCTTCAGAGTCATTTTCTGCACATACAATGTTCATTTCATCGCCCAAACGCAAGACCGTATCTGCATTAGGAATATGTACATGTCCATCCTGCAAAATACGAGAGCAGACAAAATCTCTTGCCAAAAAGCTCTGAACCTGAGAAAGTTTCTTTCCACTCAATGCTGCATTCTCTACTTTCAGGGCAATGTTGTAAGGCTTCAAGTGAGGATTTGCCTCTTCTTCTTTCTGGATATCATCAGCTTCTTTGTCCAAATTTACCCGACAAATATAACGGATAAGAATAAGTGAAAGAATGATACCCATAACACCCAAAGGATAAGCACAGGCATATCCCATAGCTATTTCCGGCCCTTGATAACCTAATTGCTGCAAAGCTTCGTTGGCAGCACCCAAACCCGGAGTATTCGTTACCGCACCGCAAAGAATACCTACCATCATCGGAATTTCCACCCGACCTTGCAAAGCATAGTAAATAATTATGGCAACCGCTATATTCAGTGCCACGATACCCACAGCCAGCATGTTCAGCCTGATTCCTCCTTTTTTGAAAGAAGAGAAGAAAGAAGGACCGACCTGCAAACCGATACAGAACACAAACAAGATCAATCCAAAATCCTGCAAAAACGAAAGGATGGACTGATTTCCTGTAAATCCAAAATGTCCGGCAAGAATCCCTACGAATAATACGAAGGTAACTCCAAGAGATATACCGAAAATCTTGATTTTTCCCAAAAGAACTCCAACTGCAATTACAAAAGAATATAATGCGACTATATGTGCTATGGAGTCGGGATTAGTTAATAAATCTTGTATCCAATTCATAATATTATATTTTTAAGCGCCACAAATGTAGGCAATTAAAAAGAATAAGTCAAACATTTGAACCTAAAAAAATACTCACTTTTTGTCGGGATGTGCAATTTACTTTGTATATTTGCCTCGCATGGGTTCCAACCTCCATGCCAACTAACTTAAATCATAATATCATAAACACTCATTCACTATGGCAGATAGTAAAGAAAAACTCTTTTCAGATTTTCCCTCCGTATCGACACAAGAATGGATGGATAAAATCATGGTCGACTTGAAAGGAGCCGATTACGAAAAGAAATTGGTGTGGAAAACAAACGAAGGATTTAAAGTAAAACCGTTTTACCGCCAAGAAGATTTGGAAGGACTTAAAACAACTGAAGGACTTCCGGGAGAATATCCTTACATCAGAGGTAATAAAAAAGATGACAATACCTGGTATATCCGTCAGGACGTTCGTGTAGAAGAACCTGCTGAAGCAAACCAGAAAGCACTTGATTTGCTGAACAAGGGAATTGACTCACTGGGTTTCCACATTAAACCCAAAGATTTGAGTGCTGAATACATCGCAACTCTACTGAAAGACATCTGTTGCGACTGTATAGAAATTAACTTCACTACTTGTCAGCGCCATTCTACTCAGCTGGCTGAATTACTCGTTGCTTATTTCAAAGAAAAAGGATATGATCCGAATAAACTGTACGGCTCAATAAACTTCGACCCTATCGGCAAAATGCTTCAAAAAGGGAAAGATGTCAGCCCGATCATATCGAAAGCCAAAGAGCTGGTAGAAATTCTGGCTGAATATCCTCATTTCCGTTGTATAGGAGTCAACTCACTTCAACTAAACAATGCTGGAGCTTATATTTATCAGGAACTGGGATATGCACTGGCATGGGGAAATGAATACCTGAACAGATTGACAGAAGCAGGAGTTCCTGTTAATCTGGCTGCAAAGAAGATCAAATTCAACTTCGGTATCAGTTCCAACTATTTCATGGAAATTGCCAAGTTCCGTGCAGCACGTATGTTATGGGCAAACATTGTCAAAGCTTACAACCCGCAATGCGAATGTGCTTGTAAAATGATTGCTCATGCCGAAACTTCAAGCTTCAATCTGACCTTATTCGATGCTCATGTAAACTTGCTCCGTACTCAGACTGAAGCTATGAGTGCTGCTATTGCAGGAGTAAATTCTATCACAGTAACTCCTTTCGATAAAGCATACGAAACTCCTAATGACTTTTCAGAACGTATTGCACGTAATCAGCAATTACTTTTGAAAGAAGAATCTCATCTTAACCGCATTGTCGATCCTGCCGGCGGTTCATATTATATTGAAAATTTAACAGTCTCTATTGCTAAACAAGCCTGGGATTTGTTCCTGCAAGTAGAAGAGACCGGCGGAATGGTTAAGTCTATCTTCGACGAAAGCGTACAAAATGCTGTTAACACAAGCAACAAAGCACGCCATGAAGCTGTTTCGAAACGTAAAGAAATCCTGCTGGGAACCAATCAGTATCCTAATTTCAACGAATTGGCAGGAGAAAAGACCCCATCAGAACACAAATGTTGCTGTGGTGGCGGACATAATCACGAGGAAGAAGCTTCATTTGCTAAACTGGAAACCAGCCGTGCTGCCAGCGAATTCGAAGCTTTACGTTTGCAGACAGAACATTCTGGCAAACGTCCAAAAGCTTTCATGCTGACTATCGGAAATCTTGCGATGCGACAAGCACGCGCACAGTTCTCATGCAACTTCCTGGCTTGTGCCGGATATGAAGTAATAGACAATCTGGGATTCCCAACCGTTGAAGAAGGAGTAGAGGCTGCAATGAAAGCCAACGCTGACATCGTTGTTATTTGCTCAAGCGATGATGAATATGCAGAATATGCTATTCCGGCATTCAAAGCTGTAAACGGAAGAGCCATGTTTATTGTGGCAGGAGCTCCTGCTTGCATGGAAGAATTGAAAGCTGCCGGCATAGAAAACTTCATACATGTACGCTGCAACGTATTGGAGACCTTGAAAGAATATAATGAAAAGCTAGGAATTAAGTAATGCTATGAAACCGAATTTTAAAAATATCGATATATATGACGGATTCCATCCTCAAAATGGTATGGAATGGCAAAAAGCCAATGACATCAAAGCCAATTGGAGAACACCGGAACAGATTCAGGTGAAGCCGGTTTATACGAAAGAAGACCTGGAAGGCATGGAGCATCTGAACTATGCTGCGGGTATTCCTCCTTACCTGAGAGGTCCGTACTCGATGATGTATACGTTCCGTCCGTGGACTATCCGCCAGTATGCAGGATTTTCTACAGCTGAAGAATCAAATGCATTTTATCGCCGTAACCTGGCTTCCGGACAGAAAGGTTTGTCTGTTGCTTTCGACCTTCCGACACACCGCGGCTACGACCCAGATCATCCGCGTGTAGTGGGAGATGTTGGTAAGGCCGGTGTTTCAATCTGCTCACTGGAAAATATGAAGGTATTGTTCGACGGTATTCCATTGAATAAGATGTCTGTTTCCATGACTATGAACGGCGCCGTACTTCCTGTTATGGCATTCTATATCAATGCAGGACTGGAACAGGGAGCTAAACTGGAAGAAATGGCCGGAACTATTCAAAATGATATTTTGAAAGAGTTCATGGTGCGTAACACATATATCTATCCGCCTGCATTCTCCATGAAGATCATTTCGGATATCTTTGAGTACACTTCTCAAAAAATGCCGAAATTCAACTCTATCTCTATCTCAGGATATCACATGCAGGAAGCTGGTGCTACAGCCGATATCGAATTGGCTTATACACTTGCCGACGGTCTGGAATATCTGCGCGCAGGAGTTGCTGCAGGTATTGATATCGATGCCTTTGCTCCTCGTTTGTCTTTCTTCTGGGCAATCGGCATGAATCATTTCATGGAAATTGCCAAGATGCGTGCTGCACGTATGCTTTGGGCAAAGATTGTAAAACAGTTTAATCCGAAGAATCCGAAATCACTTGCACTGCGTACACACTCACAGACTTCAGGATGGTCGCTTACAGAACAGGATCCGTTCAACAACGTAGGACGTACTTGTATCGAAGCAATGGCTGCTGCACTGGGACACACTCAGTCACTGCATACCAATGCGCTGGACGAAGCTATTGCTCTGCCAACTGATTTCTCTGCACGTATTGCACGTAATACACAGATTTATATCCAGGAAGAAACCCAGATATGTAAAAATGTAGATCCGTGGGGTGGTTCATACTATGTAGAAGCGCTGACCAACGAACTGGCTCATAAAGCTTGGGAACACATTCAGGAAATCGAAAAACTGGGTGGTATGGCTAAGGCTATCGAAACAGGTATACCAAAGATGCGTATTGAAGAAGCTGCAGCTCGTACACAGGCTCGTATCGACTCAGGTGAACAGACCATCGTAGGTACAAACAAATATCGTCTGGAAAAAGAAGATCCGATTGATATTCTGGAAGTAGACAACACAGCTGTACGTCAGGAACAGATAGAAAACTTACGTCGCCTGCGCGAAGGAAGAAACCAGGCCGAAGTAGACAAAGCACTGGAAGCTATTACCGAATGCGTACGTACAGGTAAAGGCAACTTGCTGGAACTGGCTGTAGAAGCCGCTCGCGTACGTGCCACATTAGGAGAAATATCCGATGCATGTGAAAAAATTGTAGGACGTTATAAAGCAGTAATAAGAACTATTTCAGGCGTGTATTCATCAGAAAGTAAAAAGGATGCAGATTTCGCAAGAGCTTGCGAACTGACTGAAGAATTTGCAAAGAAAGAGGGTCGCCGTCCGCGTGTAATGATTGCCAAAATGGGACAGGACGGACATGACCGTGGTGCAAAAGTTGTAGCTACAGGATTTGCAGACTGTGGTTTTGATGTTGACATGGGACCGTTGTTCCAGACTCCGGAGGAAGCTGCTCGCGAAGCCGTAGAAAACGATGTTCATGCAGTAGGAGTTTCTTCATTAGCCGCCGGACACAAGACTTTAATTCCACAAATCATTGCAGAGTTGAAACGTCTGGGACGTGAAGATATTCTGGTATTTGCAGGAGGTGTCATACCGGCACAGGATTACGACTTCCTGTATAAAGATGGAGTTATGGCTATATTTGGTCCTGGTACTTCTGTCGCTAAATCAGCTTGTCAGGTAATGGAGCTGTTACTTGCTGAAGAATAAACCTGACCGACAATAAAAAATCAATAAGTTCTGCCCAAAAAGAAAGGTCTTAGTATCAAAACTTTTCATGGCAGAACTTAATAAAAATCACCTGCTTGAGAGTTTCACTTTATATCTGAATAACGTGTTTCTCAGGTTCAGGCGAAAAAGCAATAGCGGAACTTTTGCTCAATGAACAGAAGTTCCGCTATTGCTTTTTCAATGTTCAGCTGTTAGCTATATACTGCCTATCCTATACAGACAAAATTAAACTATTTCTCTTCAACAACTGAATATCACACAGTTACTACTTACTTTTCTTATAATCGCTAACCATAGCCTCAGCAATCCAGTTGGCTAATGCCTGACGATTGTCGGGTATCACCAAACGCTGCTGATCGCGTGCGTTCTGAATATTTCCTAATTCCAAAAAAACAGCATAAGGCGTTGAGTTCCGAAGGACAAACAAGTTACGCGAACTAACCGTTCCATTGAATCCTCTATTAGGCTGATGACGGTCATATTTTGCAGTAAAAGTACGCTTCAACTGATCGGCAAGACGTTTTCCATATTTACTGCCAGGTGAGTGATAAAAGAAAACATCCGTCTGTTTACCTCTGCTACGGCTATCCACATGAACAAAGATTGCACGTTTATAATTGCTATTATCTCTACGATATAACCGGTTAATAGCATCACAACGCTGTTGCAACCTTGCTACCTGATTCAATGGAATTGCTTCACCCATACATGTTTCCCGCTTACTGTTATTCAATATCGCAGCATTTCGGATTCCATCTTTCTTGTCCTGAATAATAAAATGAACCTTAGCACCACGTTTCAGCAATTCTCTGCCTAAACGCAAAACAATATCATAGGCATATTCATCTTCGTGCAGTTCCTTTCCTCTATACTTGCCGATACATCCCGGATCTGGTCCTCCATGACCGCTGACCAAATAGAAGGTAGCCCCTTTTAATGAACTGGAAGTAATCTGGTAGGCTGCCTGTGATTTTCCAAATAGAGGTTCATATCCCGAAGTCTTTTTCTTACGAGAAAACCCAGGAAGAACGACCAGACAGCATAGGATGAGTAATGTATACTTAAGCCGCATCATTTCAGCAGTTCATCTATTTTCTTACACAAAGCAGAGAACTCTTCCTCGTTATATAAACGTGTCATCATCACAATCTTGCCAGTCTTGTCGATTAACACGTTGCGGGTGATACCAGCGTTACGAACCGCATATTTAGCAAAGATATCTGCTCCCGGATCAAGTCCAAGCGGATATGTTACTTTCGTCTGCTTTGCAAAAGCTTTAACCTTTTCCAAAGGTTCATCACGGTCTACTCCATAAAGCGCAAATGAAGCATTATCTTTATGTTTCTGCCAGATATCCTTCTCGATAAAAGGCATTTCTTTACGGCAAACCCCACACCAGCTTGCTGTAAACTGAAGCATCACAACTTTCCCACGCAAAGAAGATAATTTTACTTTCTGACCGTCGGTTAAAGTCATTTCAAAATCGGGAGCTTCATCACCCACTTTAACTATATATCCTACTTCATCAGGAGTAACTTCCTGTGCTTGTACTGTAGAGACTCCGGCAAACAGACAGCCAAATAATGCTGCCATCATTATCCATTTTTTCATCATATACTAATAGCTTAAATAATTATCGCTTCAAAGATACAAAAAAATCGATATAAAAAGAGGAAACCTCGAACTGACCGCTACGCTTTCAAAGCGTGTTTAAATACTACTTAATATTATTTTAAGAATTATATTCAATAAACTTCTGTTGCCTTGCAAACGATACACTCTGCTTAAAAAACAAATAAAACTCAATAAAAAACACAACAGTTGTGTGCTATATCATGAAATTATATGGAATTAAAACAAAAAAGCCATCCCAACGGATTAGGTTGAGATGGCTAAATTATATTATTTCCTTCAAATCAATTACAAAGGCATGTTACCGTGTTTCTTCGGAGGATTGCTTACACTCTTATTCTGCGTCATTTCAAGTGCCTGAATCAGTTTATAACGAGTATCTTTCGGAAGAATGATTTCATCGATATAACCCTGTTCAGCTGCACGATACGGATTAGAGAATTTCTCCTTGTATTCTTCTACAGCCTTAGCTTTTTCTTCCGGCGTAGCTTTACGATACAGAATATTCACAGCACCGTCTGCTCCCATTACAGCAATTTCAGCTGTAGGATAAGAGAAGTTCACATCAGCGCCAATAGGTTTACTATTCATAACGATGTATGCACCTCCGTAAGCCTTACGTGTAATTACTGTTATTTTAGGAACAGTAGCTTCTGCATAAGCGTATACAATCTTTGCACCGTGACGGATAATACCATTGTGTTCCTGTGTACATCCTGGCAAGAAACCCGGTACATCTTCGAATGTTACAATAGGAATATTGAAACAGTCGCAGAAACGGATGAAACGAGAAGCCTTGTCAGAAGCGTCAATATCAAGCACACCTGCCAGATATGCCGGCTGATTGGCAACGATACCTACAGAACGTCCACCCAAACGAGCAAAACCGACTACAATATTCTTTGCAAAGTGAGGCATAACCTCAAAGAAATAATGATTGTCGACTATCGGTTCGATGATGTTTTTGATATCATATGGCATGTTCGGGTCGTCAGGAATAACTGTCATCAGTGATTCTTCTGCACGACGGATATCATCTGTACAAGGAATAGAAGGAGCATCTTCCATGTTGTTAGAAGGCAAGAAACTCAGCAGCTCACGAATGCTCATCAAAGTTTCTTCTTCTGTTTCACAAAGGAAGTGAGTAACACCACTCTTACTGCTATGAGTATATGCACCACCTAATTCTTCCTTATCAACTTCTTCATGAGTAACAGCCTTTACTACATCCGGACCAGTGATAAACATGTGACTCTTTTCCTTTACCATGAAGATAAAGTCTGTCAATGCCGGAGAGTAACAAGCACCTCCTGCACACGGACCAAGAATTGCTGAAATCTGAGGGATAACACCTGATGCAATAGTATTCTGATAGAAAATTGAAGCATATCCGGAAATACTTCCCACACCTTCCTGAATACGTGCGCCACCCGAGTCATTCAAAGCAATTACCGGAGCACCGTTTTTCAATGCCAGTTGCTGTACCTTTACAATCTTCTGTGCACCGGTAGCACTAAGTGTTCCACCATATACGGTAAAGTCGTAAGCATAAACATATACTAAACGTCCATCAATTTTACCATATCCACAAACGATACCGTCACCAGGAATATGTTTCTTCTCCATACCGAAATCAGTACAGTGATGAACCACAAACTTATCAATTTCATTGAACGTACCTTTATCGAGCAACATATCAATACGTTCGCGAGCAGTCATATGACCATTGGCATGTTGCTTTTCAACACGCTCTACTCCTCCACCCTGAGCAGCCAGTTTATCCAGCTCCTCAAATTTTTTATATTGTTCTGCTGTTGTCATAAATTTAATCCTCCTCTTTAATCACATCCAGTGTCATGATAACCTGGTTACTGTTTACAGAGTCACCTTCATTTACGAAGATTTCTTTTACAACACATTCGCTGTTTACTTTGTAATTACTCTGCATCTTCATGGCTTCTATCACAACCACGATATCACCAGCCTGCAAGCGGTCGCCAGCCTTTACTGGAATCTTAACCACTTTACCCGGCATAGGAGAAACAATCTTATCCTGCTGTTTCTCATCAGCTCCCTTACGCATGCGAAGGTATTTTGCCTGCGAATCTATAATATCAATATTATATGACTGGTAATGAGCATTTACCGTATAACTCTTTCCGCCTTCTTTACGGATCAGTTCTGCATTATACGATTTTCCTTCATGCAAAATAGAACAACTACCGTTTTCTGCCATTACAATATCAACATCGTAAGGAACACCGTCGATAGTCAACTGTACTTTATTGCCTTCCTTGCTAACCAACGTAACGTCAGCAACTCTATCACCTATATGTATTTCCATAAATATCTTCTTTAAATTCGCAATACACCTTTTTTCAATCCGAACTCACGCCAACGACTGATAGGACGATTGTCTGAAGAGCCAGAATTATTCTCTTCCAGATTCATCAGATAGTCGATGTATGCTGCAATCATAGCAATATTTTCAGTTTCTTCTTCCTTCTGACCAGCCCATTCACGCAACATATCCTGATGCTTTGGTATAAACAAGGTATTATAATGACCTTCTACAAAATCAGGTACATTCATGATGTGACGCAAATAACCGATATTTGTTTTCAAGCCGGTAATCTTGTATTCGTAAAGCACACGGCGCATACGTTCGATAGCAAATTCACGAGTAGTAGCCCATACGATCAGCTTACCGATCATCGGGTCATAATAAATAGGAATTTCATAACTTTCGTATACATAGCTATCGATACGAACACCGATACCGTTGGGTTCCATCAACTGACGGATAACTCCCGGTGAAGGCATAAAGTTATTTTCAGAGTCCTCTGCGCAAATACGACATTCGATAGCATGACCACGCTGCTTCAGATCTTCCTGTTTGAAATGAAGAGGCACATTGTTTGCAATACGGAGCTGTTCCTTTACCAAGTCAACACCTACAACTTCTTCTGTAATAGGATGTTCTACCTGAAGACGAGTATTCATTTCAAGGAAATAGAAATTGCGGTGTTTGTCAACAAGGAATTCAATTGTTCCTGCTCCCTTATAATTTACAGCCTTGGCAGCCGCTACAGCAGCCTCACCCATTTTCTGGCGTAATTCAGGAGTAACAAACGGAGACGGAGTTTCTTCTACAATCTTCTGGTTACGACGCTGAATAGAACATTCGCGTTCGAACAGATGTACCGCATTACCATAATTATCTCCTAAAATCTGGAATTCAATATGATGCGGTTCCTCTACAAATTTCTCCAGATAAACTGTATCATCACCAAATGATGACATTGATTCCGAACGAGCTGTATTATAAGCTTCTTCCACTTCAGACTCACTATGAATAAGGCGCATACCTTTACCACCGCCTCCCATAGAAGCCTTCAGCATAACCGGATAACCGATACGATTACAGATTTCTTTTGCTTCCTCTACACTCTGCAAAGGCTGTTCCGTACCAGGAACCACCGGCACTCCCGCAGCAATCATGTGTTTACGTGCAGAAATCTTATCGCCCATCGCATCCATTGTTTCAGGATCAGGACCGATAAAAATGATTCCTTCTTCACGACAACGACGTGCAAACTCGGAGTTTTCCGATAAGAAACCATATCCCGGATGAATTGCATCCACTCCATGGCGCTTAGCCGCCATGATAATTTTATCAATATTCAGATAGCTTTCACGAGATGCTGCCGGACCAATCAGGCAAGCCTCATCTGCATAAAGTACGTGGCGTGCCGTTCTATCAGCTTCCGAAAAGACTGCCACGGTACGAATGCCCATTTCACGGCAAGAACGCATCACGCGCACAGCAATTTCGCCACGGTTAGCGATTAATACTTTGTGTATCATGCTTTATGTTTTAGTTATTATCTTCGTTTAAGCCGCCGCCGCGTCATTCGGCACATGCAGCCAAAATCTGTGCAAAAGTAGCAAAAAAAGAGACACCGTTCTAAATATCCTCTCTTTTTTTACCCTGAGAAAGGCTTTTAGCACAAAATACCTAGCTTTAGGTATACATTCCACTCCAATATAAACCAAAACGCAATGTCGAGGTAGCAAAAAGCAAAAGTCCGAAGAGTAAACCCTTCGGACTTTTCAAACATATCTTTTTACTTCAAAAACAATACCTGTTTATTATACTTAATTCTGTGATAAATCTACTGCATAGTTGGCACGTTTTCCTGACGGATATATACCTACCATAAACAATACCTGATCAGGAGATTGAGAAGCCGCTTTCATAACTTCTTCCAGATCCTGCACTGTTTTCAGTTGTTTTCCGTTAGCTTTCAGTATGATAAATCCTTTACGGATACCAGAATCTGCCATTCTGCCTTCACTTACTCCTGTTACCTGAACACCATAACCTAAATTCAGTTGTTTCTTCAATTCGGCAGGTACTTCACGGAAAGCAGCTCCCAGTAATTCCATATCAGCATTCTTTACAATCTTAGTATTACCTTGGGCATTTTTCAGTGTTACAGTGAAAGTCTTTTCTTTCTTATCGCGCCATACTTTCAATTTGACCTTATCACCCGGACGATATTTAGCCAGTGATCCTTGTAATTCGGCCATGGTCTTCACTTTCTTTCCGTTCAATTCCATTATAACGTCGTTCTTTTCCAAAACGCCATCTACCGAACCACCTTCTGTCACTTCAACAACCTGTACACCATCGTTGATGCCCAGCTCTTTCTGTTCCTTACGGATTTCATCCGGATAAGTTTCATCACCCATGTTTCGTCCTGCAATACCCAACAGAGCACGTTGTACAGTACCATATTGCTTCAGGTCTGTAACAACCTTTGTCATAATGCTTGTAGGAATAGCAAATCCGTAACCCGAATAAGCTCCTGTAGGAGATGCCAACATAGCATTAATACCTACCAATTCTCCATTAGCATTAACTAACGCACCACCACTGTTTCCCTGATTAATGGCAGCATCAGTCTGGATAAACGACTCTACACCATTAACACCAAGTCCACGAGCCTTAGCACTGACAATACCAGCAGTTACTGTAGAACCCAAATTAAACGGATTACCTACAGCCAGTACCCATTCTCCAACTTTCAAGCGTTCAGAATCACCAACCGGTATGGCAGGAAAATCATCACCTTCTATTTTAACCAATGCTAAATCGGTAGTCGGGTCTGTACCAATTACACGTCCTTTCATTTCACGACCGTCGTGCAACTTGACAGAAATTTCATCAGCTCCATCAATTACGTGATTATTGGTTACAATATAACCATCCTTCGAAATAATTACACCCGAACCAAATCCACGCTGTTCAGGAGTTTGCACCTGCTGCTGACGTCCGCGCCCATCACCGAAGAAGAAATCAAATATATCAGGCTGACTCTGTATTGTTTTCACTTTACTTCTCTGTACAGACATAATATGTACAACAGAGTTCAAAGAACTTTCTGCCGCTTTAGTCAAATCAATCGGCTGCATGCTAGTTGCATCCAAAGCTGCATAGCGCACATTAGACGCTGTCTGGAATTCATCATAAAAAGACAAATTTTTGTCTTGTCTAGACTGCATAAGAGTATAAGTAGTAACCCCTGCCACCCCTGCACTGACAGCCAATACTGCGACTGCTCCAAATGCGATTTTAGTTGCATTTTTCATATGTTTACATCATTTAAATTGTTAATTTCAACTCTTATTTAACATTTTATTTGCTAAAGTAGAACAAAATTCATACGATTGTACTCTACACAACATCTTTTTTCCCTCTTTTAACAAAGCAAACTTTCCTATTAACCGCAGTTAACGACTACTGCCTGACAAATTTACATTCATTATCAGACTGTTCGATAGAATTGCAGATATTTCTGACAAAAATGACACAAATTCGTTTTATTTGCGTACCTTTGCAAACAGAAAGCAGTTGGTCGGTTTGTCGCTGGTACTTATATGTACAAGAGGAAAGTCCGGGCAACACAGAGCATCCTACTTCCTAACAGAAAGCTGCCTGCAAAGGTAGAGTAATGCAGAAGAAAATAACCGCCAGTCCACACCGGAAAGGCAAGGGTGAGAAGGTAGGGTAAGAGCCTACCAGACGTATAGCGATATGCGTGCTGTGCATCTTAGGAGTTGTAAGGTCATGTAAACCGGCATTAAGGAGGGTTGCTCGCCCCACGTCGGAGGGTAGACCGCTAGAACTTACTGGTGACAGTGAGTGTAGATAAATGACAGACACTTTGCATTTCGATGCAGAGAACGGAACCCGGCTTATAGACCGACTGCTTTTTTCATTGAAAAACCTTATCGCCATGAGTTATACGAGAATAAAAAACTGGCTACAATTTCTCACCGACGGCATATGGAGAATTACCGAAGATGAGATATCTCCCGTACGGCGACAAATATATTCGTGCATCAAAATCGTTTATCTTTCTGTAAACCAGTTTCTAAACGACCGTATCCAGATACGTGCCTCCGCACTGACCTACAGCACGCTACTGTCGATTATTCCCATTCTTGCCATCCTGTTCGCCATCGCACGAGGATTCGGCTTCGACGCATTAATGGAAATACAGCTCCGCAAAGGTGTTGCAAGCCAGCAGAGTGAACTTATTATTTCGTGGATAAACTCCTATCTGGAGCATGCCCAAAGTGGAATATTTATCGGAATCGGTTTAATCATGTTATTATGGACTGTTCTTATACTGACAGACAACATCGAACGAAGCTTCAATGCAATCTGGCAGGTAAAACACCCCCGTTCAGTCTTTCGCAAAATAACTGATTATTTTTCCATGATTCTCCTTTTACCACTGCTGATAGTCATTTCAAGTGGTCTTACCATTTTTATGACTACATATATAAAGAACATGGATAACTTCCTGGTACTTGCGCCTATCCTGAAATTCCTGGTAAGACTTACCCCATATGCACTGACCTGGGGAATGTTTATCGGACTCTACATATTTATCCCAAACACCAAAGTCAAATTAAAGCACGCCTGGTTTCCGGGAATACTGGCAGGAACCGCCTTTCAGGCATTTCAGTTCTTTTATGTAAACAGCCAGATATGGGTTTCAAATTACAACGCTATCTACGGAAGCTTTGCTGCCATTCCCATGTTTTTGTTATGGACACAGATTTCCTGGACAATCTGCCTCTTCGGAGCTGAAATGAGCTACGTAAGCCAAAATCTGGGTTCGTTCGATTTCGGAAAAGAAAGTGCAAATATCAGCCGCAGATATCATGATTTCTTTTGCACCATTATACTTTCAGCCATCTGCAAGAGTTTTGCAGAAGAAAAGACACCTTACTCTGCAGAAGAAATAAGCAAACAATACAAAATTCCTATCCGACTCACCAAACGGATCTTATATGAACTGCAAGACATACATCTGATTTTCGAAACAATAGAAGAGAAAAAAGGCGATGTACGCTATCTTCCGGGCATAGACATCAATAAACTTACAGTAGGTACACTGCTGGAGAAACTAGATTCTGCCGGTTCCGAAGATTTCAAGGTAGATCGCCAGCAATATTCTGACTCATGGAAAATTCTGGAGCATGCACGCAAGGAATATATGTACAACAACAGTCAGATTTTACTGAAAGATTTATAGGCAGTCACCAGACATATCAGAACAACAGATACGAAAAGAGCAGAAAACACAATTCTTCTTCTGCTGCATAAAAAAATTATCCCCGTCATAAAATATGGCGGGGATAAGTCTTACAAATACAGCTACCTTATTTTGTCAACTGCATCATGCGGCTCAAATACTTGCCGATAATATCAAACTCCAAGTTCACTACGCTACCAACCTGAAACGTATGGAAGTTGGTATGCTCATAGGTATATGGGATAATGGCAACCTGGAAAGTATCTTCAGTCGGATTACAGACCGTCAGACTAACTCCATTCACTGTAACCGAACCTTTGTCAACAGTAAAATATCCTCGTTTTGCCATTTCCGGATCGAATGCATACTTGAATGTAAAATACCAGCTGCCCTCTGCGTCATCTATAGCTACACAAGTAGCAGTCTGATCTACATGTCCCTGAACGATATGCCCGTCCAGACGTCCATTCATCATCATACTGCGTTCTACATTAACCTTATCTCCCACTTTCAGCAAACCAATATTAGAACGTTCGATAGTTTCCTTCATGGCCGTAACCGTATAAGTTCCATCCTGAATACTCACTACAGTCAGACAAACTCCATTATGAGAAACACTCTGGTCTATTTTTAACTCATCAACAAACGAACATTTCAACGTGAGGTGCAGATTTTCCTGATCCTTTACCACCTTTACCACTTCTGCATATTCTTCAACTATCCCTGAGAACATAAATTCATTATTTTATATTAATACTTCTACTTTTTACAATCACTGTACCGGAATAGGCTTACTCCAGACCGTATTGCCTTCTGAGTCGACTACCGAAATAGTTCCCCCGGCATAATCCTCTATGTAACTATTCCCTTTTACCAGCATATCCTCCGCCATACGTATGGCTTTTTCCTCTGTTTTTATAAAGAAGCCTTTATTATCGCTTGAGCTTCCATCCGAAAAATAAATATCATAAGTTTTCATGGTTATATCATTTAAATATTGCGGGCACAAATATATATATTATCAGCTAGAAGAAGCAAACTTATGACATAAAAAAAGAGAAACCAACATTTGTCGATTTCTCTGAAAGAGCGGAAAACGAGACTCGAACTCGCGACCCTAACCTTGGCAAGGTTATGCTCTACCAACTGAGCTATTTCCGCAGTTATTCTGCAATATGTAAAAGAGCGGAAAACGAAACTCGAACTCGCGACCCTAACCTTGGCAAGGTTATGCTCTACCAACTGAGCTATTTCCGCAATTATGGTGCCCAGAACAGGACTCGAACCTGCATGCCTCTCGACACACGCACCTGAAACGTGCGCGTCTACCATTCCGCCACCTGGGCAAAATCAGCCTTTCGACTTACGCAACTTTCATTGCTTTGAGCGGAAAACGAGACTCGAACTCGCGACCCTAACCTTGGCAAGGTTATGCTCTACCAACTGAGCTATTTCCGCAATTATCAGTGAAGGAAATGAGACTCGAACTCACACGACATAACTGTCACCACCCCCTCAAAGTGGCGCGTCTACCAATTCCGCCATTCCTCCGAAACAAAGATTTGAACAGTGCCCAGAACAGGACTCGAACCTGCATGCCTCTCGACACACGCACCTGAAACGTGCGCGTCTACCATTCCGCCACCTGGGCAAATCATGCGCAAACCTTTCACGCTTTGAGCGGAAAACGAGACTCGAACTCGCGACCCTAACCTTGGCAAGGTTATGCTCTACCAACTGAGCTATTTCCGCATTCTGTAATTAGCGCAAGCGATTTTTCGATTGCGAGTGCAAAGGTAATGCTTTTTCCGAAACTACCAAAACATTATAATACTTTTTTCATCAAAAGCTATTATATTGTCTTTTTCAACCCCATTTTGAAGCAATTACACAAGCTTCTTTTCTCAGAAAATTACGATAAAAACTGCCGAATAGCTTAAAATGAGCTATTTATGAGTCTTTCACCTCAACAGAGGTAATGATTTGGCAATAGTCCTAAATTCTGCAATCTGCATACGTTTGCTGCCTAACAACTCTTTTCGACTGCAAAAATACAAAAAAATAATGAACCAAAGAATTTTATTAAGCAAAAAATAGCAAGCTAAGGATTGCCTAACAAAAAATGTCGGTTTTTTCCATAAAGTAGTAGCATAATGTTTAATTGGGTTTAATTTTACTGACAATAAGTTTAATTCAGTTTAAAATATCCATTAAAAAGTTCTATCTATCAATCATTTTTTGTACTTTTGCACTCGAAAACAAAGAGGCTTATACCTCCGCAACATGTATAACATTTTAAAAAAGGAGAAAACATGAAAAAGTTTTTGTTTTCTATGGCTTTGGCATTAGGTGCTATATGCATGCCAAGTCAAGCAAATGCGGCTGAAGTATCTTCACCAGTAGTAAACAACATTAAGGCAACAACAACGTTCCAAGCAACTCCATCAAATGGTCCTGTCGTTATTATTACCAAAGATGGAACAGTCATTATTGTTCTCTAATGTCGTAGTCTATTGCTAATCAACAACGACTGCATATTACATGAGTAGGCACTCTTTTTAATTGGAGTGCCTACTCTTTAATATTTTCTTTCTATTCTGTACAAATATGAAAAGGGTTATATTATTCACGCTTTCATGCTTAGTCTCTTGTCTATTAGTCTCTGCACAAAAGATAGGATTATCCATACATTATAATATGGTGATGCAAATTCCGAAGGAGGTCTATAGTATGAGTGATTTAAGTAAAAGACAAATGATTATAAATCAATTGTCCAATCAGCATAAAACTTATACTTTATTTACTAATGGCAACGAATGTGCATTTTCAACCACAGGCATAGATAACAATGTTATCAAACTTGAAGGAAGTGGCTCATACTATACAAATACAACAGATAATAAGGAAATAAGTATAAAAAGCATTGTAGATAAGGCGTTTGTCGTTTTTTCTGATTCATTAAAAAATGAATGGGATTTGTATTTTGATGAGACTATAGAAGTTTTAGGAAAGAAATGTACAAAGGCCGTATATAAGAAAAATCGTTCTGTAGTAGCATGGTTCTGTCAAGAAATACCATCCCCCGTAGGACCTTGTGGATATATAGGGCTGCCAGGGGCAATACTCCGCTTGACGACATCAAGCGAAATTTATGAGGCAGAAAGTATTTTGCCTATAAAAGGGCAAGTCAAGATAGAGTTACCAAGAGGAAAAATAATGCAAAAACCTGCTTTTGAAAAGTTACAGAAGAAAAAGATTGAAGAGTTGAAGGAAAGCGGCAATGACAATGTCATAGTTTTATAGGATAAAACATAAGGAAGTATGGGGCGTTTAAGAAGTTTACTGTTATGTATGCTAATCTGCATATGTAGATTTTCTATAGCACAGAATATATCGGGTATGGTTGTTGATGCACAAAATACAGCCATACCCTTTTGTACTGTTACATGTTCACAAGATAGTGCGGCACATTCCATCGTTTCGTATGCAATATCAAAAGACGATGGTTCGTTCACTATTCAATCCAACAAGGCTTTGTCCTCATTTTGGTTGACAGCAAGATGTGTCGGATATACTACACTGAGAGTACATTATAAAGAAGTGCCGGCAACCCCATTACACTTAATGATGAAAGACGACAGCTACACATTGTCTGAGGTAACAATAAAAGGTAGAAACTTAGGGGCGAAAATAAAGAATGACACAATTGAATTTAGTTCAGATGTGTTTAAAAACGGAAGTGAACAGAACATGAGCGATGTCATTAAAAAGTTGCCTGGAATGACAGTCGATGAATCGGGAAATGTTTCCTACCAAGGAAAAAAAATAGATAAGTTCTTGGTCAATGGCGAAGATGTGCTTTCTACAGGAGGACATACACTAAAAACTTTGTCCGCCGACTTTGCTTCTGGTGTGGAGTTGCTTAGTAACTATAATGATGGAAATGTCGGCAACTCTTTTAATTCAAAAGAGACGACAGCATTAAACCTTATAAATAAGGACTTCCATAACAAATGGGCAGGCAACTTTACAGAAGGTGGCGGTATGAAGAACAAGTTTGACAGCAAGAACTCAGCTTTAAAGATGGGCAATAAAGTATCTGCATCCATCATAGCAAATGCGAACAACACCAATGAGGCTGTATTCTCTATAATGGACTATCTCAATGCCAATGGCGGTCTTACAGGAGTAAAAACAACCAATGGATTTGCGCAATTGAGCCTTTCCAGTGCAGAAAGAAATGTCTTGATGCCAAGTAATGACGAATACAAAAGGACTTCAGGTATTGGCAATGTCAATTTAACATTGAAACCGTCTTCACACTATAAGGCCACAATAGGTGTAATCCACAATGAAATGGATGCAAAGTCTGCATTGTCAACGGAACAACATATAAAGATGGCGCAGGAAAACATACGTAAGTCAACAGAAGAGAATGGCAAGAAAAGAGGCAGCTTCAGTTCATTTAACCTCAGCCAAAAATGGGATGTCAATCAATACACAAGCTTGCGTTTCCAAACGAAGTTGGCATATTGCGATATGAGAAACAGTATGTCTATCATGGATTATTACAACAATAATTCCGATAGAAATGCAGACAATGACAAAAACAAAGGATTTAATGCTTTACAGCAGGTCAGCTTAAATTCGTTGATAGGCAAAGGCTTGCTTTATGGAAGTGTAGATTTCGCTTTTTCTAAGTCAGACAGAAACTTGGACATTCTTTCCTCTTACGAATTGCCTATCGAATATACACAGGCTGATGGTTCTTACTATATAGATAGAGGTTTGAAGAAGCTGAATGTGGCAGGTGCTGTAGGATATGTATTTCCTATTTTCCATAAAATCAACTTGAAATGGGAGTTGTCCACTCAGAACTACGATTCATGGATAGACCAAAATGTAGATAGCGAACATTTGAACAGTCACAATTTCGGGATTTATGGGGGGCTCATGAAGAACAAAGGTCTCTTTAGGTTTGATGCAGGCGTTAGATTTTCTGATTATGGGAATAATACAAACATTAATGGACTAGCGACAAAGTCTATAATCAAGTGGGAGCCATCCTTTGCAACAGAATTACGTTTCAGTCAGCAACACTCTGTTGCATTTGGACTGAGTTACAAATATGTGCCAACCGATATTGAAGCACTTTCGAGACTTTCTGTCATCAATAGCTACGATGAGGTCACAGATGCTTCCTCATATTCAAGGTTGGGCAACAACGCCCTGAACATGAATATTGCTTATAAGTTGTATAGTTTGTATAGCAGAACAATTATATTTATGTATTTGACTTATGAGAAGGCTGATAACACCGAAATGCTGAACTATCAGAATGACGGTTTATTACACAGCCAAAATTATATGGATGGAGGAAAAAAGGAAACCGTAAATGCAACTTTATATGCCAACAAAGGATTGGGCAACTTGCCTATTGATGCCAAACTGACCACAACATTTTTATGGAATCGAAACGAAATTGCATACAATTCCATTCCGTGTAAAATGTTGATAGGGAACTTAAAGACAGACTTAGGTTTCGTCTCACGCTTTAAGATTCCTTTCAATGTTGAGGTTGATGGCTTGTACAACAAGTTGACAAACAAAGTCACCGACTTAAACATTGATTCTAGTGACAAGGAATTTGGTGGAACTGCAAAGCTCATATTTGCGAAGAACAAGTTCGCCAGTTTTGTTACCGGCAAGTGGAACAAGATAGAGAATACAAGCGGAAGTAAGATATTGCGAGATATTGATTTTTCCATTTCCTATAAAATCAAGAAATTCACATGCAAACTTTCTGGCACGAATATCTTTCACCTTAACGGAATCAATTGGTTAAAACAAAATGTTACACCAACTTACACATCCTATGTTAGATACAAACAACATTCTGGAAATGTTATGCTATCTCTAACATATCAATTGTAAAAGCAACAACAAAGAGGCGGTTTACCCAAAAAAAGTAAGCTGCCTTCTTTGTTCTTGCAAAAAGTATATTAAAGTTTGAAACGACGCTGTGTTTTTAACCTTATATTATTCCACTGTTCCTTAAACCATTCAACCATAGTTTGTCTATTTATATACAAAAATAGTTGGTTCGGCTTGGTAGAATCAGAGAATACATTAATTTCTGCATTCACTACATTGAACTTTCTTCTGTGCTCCTCGGAATAGAGTGAACCGCTAAAGTTGAGTGCCTTTCCTGTAAGAAGCACCCCAATTTGTTCAACGGTAAAGCCAACCCTCCTGCACAGGTCTTCCATTTGCAAGCGTGCCTCCAACATCGGGAACCAACGCTTGGCTTTGCGGATAATGTTGTTGAGCATCGTTATCTCCGTGGTGTGCTTGCTCTCCAAATTCGCGACCTCCGATTGGTGCTTCCACTGTATCTCGTCAAGCTGTTTGCTATGGCTGTCCTCCATACGCTGCACCTTCTCATGGAGTTCGTCAATGTATTGCTCTCGGTTTGTCACAAGCTCGCACAACTTTCGGTTGTGTTGCTCCACCTCCTTCAATTTTCCACTACCTAAAAGAGAACCAATCTTCGACACAAAGGCTGTCTTGGCTTCCATCTTAGCAGCCTGTAGTTTCTCCGTGCTGATTTCACTCTTGGTTTGTTGTAGAAGTCGCTGTGCTTCCTCAATATCAGATTGCAGCAGCTTCATACAGTTTTGAAGTCTCTCGGTCTCTCGCTTGATGTTGCGATAATACTGTGCCGTGGTGGTATGCCTCGCATCTGATCCACGGACCCCTCTCTTCAAGCCATACTTGCTCATGGCTTCAGCATAGCTGTCGTGATAGCCAATCATTTTGTCTCGGTTGAGCACATCATCGGCACACAGTCTCACGGCATTGGCTTTCTTGCGGTATGTCCGCTTGCCCTCTTCCGTAGGTTTGCTTCTTGCCTTTCTCCGCTCGCCTATCACTATTGGAACGATGGAGGCATGGAGGTGTGGCGTGTGCTCGTCCATGTGCAGAACAACCGAAACAACATTTTCCTTGCCAAACGTGTCTTGTAACCATTTCAAGCTGTCGTTGCACCAATCATCAAGCTGCCCATTGGCTGCGATGTTCATCATGTCCTCGTGCGTTCCAGACAGCATGGTTCTTATCACCCTCACCTGGTCGTTGGTTATCTTACGCTTGATGCCTGCCGTCTTGATGCGGTGGGCGATTGCTTCATCACGACCATACACACCGCTCGGCATCTTGACAAGCTCACGGTTGAGGTGAGTTCTCGTAGGGTCAGCGTTGTCGGGTATCACCTTGCGTTCTATGTGGTCTGATTCCCTTGCGTCCGAGCTGCCCTTTGCCTTCTTGAAATCCAAACTGAAATGTCCCATAATAAACTTGTTTTTGAGTTGTACAATTCCGCTTGCCGCATTGCGCCCTGCGCATGGCTCACGGGGTTTCAAAAGGGGATGCCCCTTTGCTCAAATGGGTGTTTTTAGCGGTGGCGTGCCACTGCGTCAAGAAAACGCCCTATTGAGCTATGGCTTTTCCGTTCAGAATAGCCATTGGAGCAGGAACCGCCTATATGCCCAAGGCTGCGCCTCTCTTTCGAGGTGGAACGGTTTGCTTAACAGGCTGTACTTGGTGTACAGACTGTTTGGATTTAACTCCGCACAGATAGTCGTTCAAGTCTTTGTACTCACTGTACAAGTGGGATGCGTCCCTCACATGGTAGCCGAGGGCAGTCTCGATGGCAAGCGTTGCCTTCCGCCCAGCCTCGTCGTTGTCGAGCAGACAACTGATGCGCTCGTAGCCGTGTAGTGCGTCAATAGCCTTGTCAACGTTGCTTGTTGAGTTGAGTATCACGTAGTCCTGCGCTTCCAATGACGGACAAGACGGAAACTTCTCCATGCGTAACGAGAGAAAGGAAAGATAGTCCATCATGCCCTCGAACACATAGCAAGCGTATCTTGGCTCGCCTTGCTGTCGGATATGTGTGATGTCCTTGGGGGACATGCAACCCTTGAAGAATCGGTTACGGACCTCGTAACCGCCCGACTTGTTCTTGAAGCCGATGGCGAAGTAGTTCTTGCCATTATGCGAGAAGTGGAGTTCCACACATTCCTTTCGGGCGATGCACAGGTCAATATTCCGCTCGCTCAGATAGCGTAGGAGTGCAGGATGGTTAAGTTCCCTAACCTCTAATCTCTCAAAACTCGGCTCGGAAGCTTGCTGAGGGAAAGAAAAGTCGGTCGGGCGTACATGGGGTGCTTGCTTCTCCATCTTGTCCAAGAGATATGGCAAGCTGTCTGATGCGTAGAGGTATGACGCAAGGGTGATGATGTTGCCGCCCTTGCCCATTCCGAAATCGAACCAACTGTTCATCATGGTGTTCACCTTGAAAGATGCCTCGCTCTCATTTCTCAGCGGTGACTTGTACCAAAGGTTTGCGCCCTGCTGCTTGACAGGGCGGTGTCCCAAACTTTGCAGGTAGTCTGCAATCTTGATTTGCTTTGCTTCTTGAATGTTCATGTTTTACTGTGGATTAAGTGGTGTATGTATTTCTGATGAATTGTTGAGAATGGCATGTATTGGCATGATAGTCAAATACTTATCTTCTCAACAAACTCTCAACAAATGGTTCTTTTCAACAAAATCACTGGGCAAAAGAGAAAGACAGGCATTAGCTGTCATGTTTTCTCTTTTCAACAGTCTCTTTCTTTTGTTGAGAGATTTGTTGAGAAAATGTTGAGCCTTAAATACTTGATATTCAACACTTCTTTCATCATATTCAACAATTCAACAAAATTATATGCTATTTAGCTTGTCCATCGTTACAGTGTAGAACCTGCCCACACGTTTTGTTGGCGAGTAGTGACCGCTGCTATTGTAGTTGTACTCGTATGAGGTGTAGGTGAGGGCGTTCTCTGAAGGTTGCAGCTTCCAACAGTCCTGCACTATCTTTCGCACAAGGTGCTTCTCCGCTTTCACGTGGTTGCATTGCAACAAGGCTATTGCGTCATTGAGGCAGAATTGCAAACTGTCGGTTTGAGTGTTCTCCATGACCTCAAGGAACAGCTCCGACATTTCCACCTCAAGTCTGTTACGGTTGCAGCGTATGATTCTCCTCAGAGCATCGGTCGCTATCTGTTCGGGGGCGAACCACATTCGGCTCTTGTGCTCTGTGGATAGCGTTCTGCCTTGCAGATGGAACAGAAAAGCGGGTATCTCCGCCTTCAGTTTCTCCAAGAAGTCGGTATCGTCAGATTGCAACGATGAAATCTTCCTCACCCAATATCGGGTCTCGCCCTCGTCAATGATGACAGGCAGGGATTCGTTGTTGGAGCACAGCACAAACTTGGCAAAGAAAGAAATCTCGTTTCTGTCCTTGCCCTTGGCTTCCACCTTGTAAGAGAGTGTGGTGCTGAGATTCTTTAAACGCTCAGAATCCTCCCTGCGACTGAGTAGCACCTCATCCACGACTATGAGCAGCTTGCCAGCCCAATCTGCATTGAACTGACTGCGGAAGTCCTCGTTGGTATTGAACGTAACGTTGTCTTGGAACAACGCTTTCAGAAAGTTCAAGAACGTGGTCTTGCCTGTGTTCCTCTCCTCAGACACAAGCAAAAGAATTGGAAGTTTCTGCACAGGTCTGAGATAGAGCAGTTGCAGATAGTCCATGCCAAGCTCGTATTGCTCACCGAAGATGTGAAAAAGCAATTTCTTGATGTTCGGAAAATCCCCTTTCATTGGCTTGTGGCTTATCGGCTCGTAGAGATTGAGAAAACCGTCTATTACAGTTCGGTGGTTCACATGTTCGGGAACGGTACAGAATCCGTCATACTTGTGGACATACTTGATGAACTCCTTGCCGTAGTCCTGACGCAAGGTTTCCATGTTCCAAGGGATGCGCTTTCTTACCTTCCCTCCATTGATAGTAGGTTGGTCAACCACCTTGTATAAGGTTGTGCCAACACGGATGAACACCTCGTTTGGTGGAGGTGGTGCCTGTGGCTGCATGGTAGCAACTTCGACTGGCAGTTTGTTGTCATTTGTCATGTTCATAAATTCTCCTTTGTAACTTATAAAAATTAAAGTTGCAAAGGTAATGGCGGAAAATCAAAATACAAAACTCAAACCTACGCAGAATGGAGAAGTTTGAACCGACAGTGTTAAAAGATAGAAAATCAAGGTGTTTGATGTAGCTTTGGGGAATAAGGTAAAACGAAAAATCCCGAAGAAAGGCTTACAAAGAAACCGTTCCTCGGGATGAACAAAAATGTATTCCTGTATGTCATACGTTTTACATGTCATACGATAAACATATAAAACGTATGACATCAAAAGTTCTGCTTTTTCTCACGACAACACTTCTCGATACGACAATGAATCAGTACGACAGCACCTCACTAAACTGCCAAGTATTCAATCATATTTAGCTAAAGGTGTTTGTACCTCCATAGAGTTGTAGGATTATGGTACTTTTCTCTTTTGCTCCGTACAATCTCTTGAGGATTGCATCACGAAGTTGTGCTGCGCCAAAAGAGTGGAGACGAAAGCTAATGGTAACTATCATCGGAAAACTATACAGCGTTTGCCAAACGCCAACGGAAGTTTTGTCCTTGCGTTGAACTTCTGACATAGACAGCATACCTTCCTTATATATGGCTCGTATCACAGAGTTGAGTTTGGGAGCTGTGGCATGAAATATATTCACCAACTCGCCTTCACCCATCCACAAGTTCTCTAAGTTGGACGGAATGGAAAGTGTCCCATTTCCGTCCATAGTGATAATTGTCCTTTTCATACCATTCCTCCTATTACAGGCAAATGTCCCTTGATTCGACTTTCAAAAACAGATATGTCATGGTCAAGTTTGTTACTTGTCACCTGTAGGCTCGGCAAACAACGCCTTTCCGCTTTACAGCGGTAGGTTTTCGTTTGCCTGCCCCCGAACCGTACTTACACGTCTCCATGTATACGGCTCTCCATCTGTAACATCATCTTACTTGACACATCTCTGGATTTTTGCGTTACACTCCGCACATACAACCAAAGTCTTTCTGTGCATGTAGAGCATTTTGCGTTCCCAGTCATTTTTACCTTTTAACTCTTTGAGTGTGCGGACATGGTGCATTACCACTTCTCCGTGCTTGCCACATAGTTCGCACGTTTTTGTTGTAAGCCTTTCTATCAGACTCAACGATGGCGTTTTGAACATGTACGGCAGATTGTCACTTGGGGCTGTTTCACAATCCGTTTTACGGGCATACCCCTCATTATAGAATACCCTGTACTTGGTTTCTCCTCCCTTGTTTACAAAAGGCACTGCAAAGAGATTGTCCTTGCGGTATCTTTCAATGACTTTTCTCACTGACATATTCAGCTTTTGAGCAAGAGTTTTGTACATGGAGAACTTCATAATACAGCCGAAAGAGCGTCCCAAAGCCGATGCATTGTTTGCTATTGAGTAATAGTTGTAGAACCCTCGTATTTCGGTATTAAACTGAGATACAATCTCGTGCGCTTCATTGTCAATCATATAAGTCCTGCCTTTTGACACCCATGTCTCCTTGCCGTGTTTGGTGACAACTTTCATGGCTTCGAGGCTGAGCAGCTTGTTCTTGATTACTTCTCTTGAAACGTGCAATATCACGTTCCCATTGAAGTATCTGCGCACTGTTCCGTTACTGTTTCTCTTTGTGGCATAGTCTTTACGGACATATATTTCGTAACCCAAAAATTTTGCGCTGTCTTGTGCATTTGTAATCAAAGTCTTTTCCTGTGACATCTCCAGTCTTAACTTTTCCTGCATAAACTTAGTGATGTCAGCTTTGATTCTCTCACATTCGTTTTTCGTTCCGATAACTCCGATAAGGAAATCATCGGCATAGCGCACGTATTTCAACCTGCGAAAGTTTACATCCATATCATTGCCACTTGGCATTGTAAGTATCAGCTTCTGCTTTTCGTGCAGTTCTTCTACCATCCTTGTTCTTACGTTTACATCCTCTACTTCATTTATCCTACGTTTTAGGTAGTGTACTCTGCTGTTGAGTTTGCAAATATCCTTGTTGCGGCTTCTTGCTGTCCCTTTATTGAATTTGTTGGCATATTCATCCATGTACTTATCGAACTTGTCTAGGTATATGTTTGCCAAAATAGGGCTTATGATACCACCTTGCGGTGTCCCTGAATAAGTCTTGTTGAATTGCCACTCTTCCATGTACCCTGCATTGAGGAATTTCCGTATCAGACGAAGAAATCTGTCGTCTGCTATTCTGCCTTTCATTATTTCTATCAGCACATTATGGTCTATGTTGTCAAAGAAGCCTTTTATATCTCCCTCAATGAACCATTTTGCACCGTTGAAATTGTTTTGTAGACTTTTCAGTGCTGTGTGGCAGCTTCGGTTGGGTCTGAAACCGTGCGATGTCCACTCAAAGTGTCCCTCATATATGGCTTCAAGCACCATTCTTACTACCTCTTGAACCAATTTGTCTTCAAAAGACGGTATTCCTAGCGGACGCATCTTCCCATTCTTTTTCGGAATGTAAGTTCTCTTTGCAGGATTGGGACTATAAGTCTCATCCTTTATACTCTCTATGAGTTTGTTTATCCTGTCAATGCTCATTTCATCCTCAGTTTTGCCATCTGTGCCGGGTGTCATGTTGCCCGGCTTTGCACACATACGTTGGTAGGCGACAAAGAACATCTGTTCATTGAATAGAATACGGTAAAGCCTTTCGTATTTATACTCGGGCTCATTGCTGTGTCCAGCTAAAATGTTTAATACTTGCTCTGGATTTCTCATACGTCTCTCACGTTTTCCGTTGTTTGTATTAAAGTTACAGACTACTTCCCTTCGCCATGTACAAGGCTTTCCCTTGCTCGGACTACTACGGAAGTTCCGTTACCATATCGGATATTCAAAAGCTTTCTTTATAGCTGTTTGTTCCAGCGTTCCGACTTAGGTAATCCCCAGTTAGTTCTCTTAATAACTATTAGCACGACATACTGTCGGATGCGACTTTCGTTCTTGTCCGCTTATTGCGGCTGTGTCATAGTCGGTTCTTTATGCTCTGCACTAACGCACAAAATAGGCAGAGTACTATGAAACAACGTATGTATAATAGTCTTCCGTTGTTGCAAGATTTGGTACCACTGAACTATCATTCAACCAATCAAGGCTTCATCCTTATGTATGTCTTTTCGTCTTGCCCCTCAGTCGCCACCTGACTATTAGTGGACTTGGAGCTTTAATCAGTATGCTACACTCCCCATCGGGTTTCCCCTTTGGATAAACTGATTGACGATAGGATTATATCGAACCCAATCCTAACTTCTTGCTAAAGAAGTATTTATTAAGCGACCATTCTGGGCGCACTGGCGTATATCTGTGTTGTGGTGATGTTCGTGTGACCGAGAATCTTGCTCACGCTCTCTATCGGCATACCATATTCTAAAGCCAAAACTGCCCAACTATGACGAGATACGTGGAACGAAACTTGCTTTTTGATACCACACATTGCAGCAACTCGCTTGATATGCTTATTGATAGTTCCATGGTCACCAATATGGAATAAGTGACAGTCTTTTCTGAATGATTTGTATCTCTCAATAATCTGTATAGGTATATCCATCAGCTTGATTTGGAATGGTACACCTGTCTTCTGACGCTTCGACACAATCCAAGGAGCACCATTAACTATACAGATGTTGTCCTCCGTCAAGTTCTTGATGTCTATGAAAGAGATACCTGTCCAACAACCAAAAATGAAAAGGTCTCTCGCAAAAGCCATGTTTGGGCCTTCCAACTTTATCTCAGTCATGGCGGTTAGCTCGTCCAATGTCAAGAACTCACGTTCCTTGTGGTCTGGGTCAACATGGTACATGGCAAATGGATTTCTCGGTATCTTGCCATTGTAGTGTGCGGTCGTAACGATATGTTTCAGCGGAATGGAGTAAATCCAAATGGAGGACTGCGCAAGTCCTACCACATTCTTCAAGTACAGACAATAGTCACGGATGAACTCCTCGGTAAGCTCATTCATGGACATGTCGCTGCGCTTGTACTGATACTTGATGAACTCGGCAACATACTTTCTCACCGTTAGGTACTTGTTGTAAGTAGTCTTTGCCCTGTCCTTGCCGACACGCTTGGCAAAGGCGGCGTTCTCCTTGTCAAAAGCTCTGAGCAAAGTCTCGTACTCCGTGCCAATGCCTTGGTAGGCATTTCTCACCATTTCAGCGGTAACGAACGCCTCACGGTCGGAAAGACGTTGGTAATGCTTGGCGATTTGCGCCTTGATGTTGTCAAGCACGAAGTTCACCTCCTTGGCTTCCTTACTCTTACCTATGGCTCTGTTGCCCTTGGCATCCCAGATAGCCTTGGTAACGCTCTGCTTGCAACTGAACTGTGCGATAGTTCCGTTGATTGTCACACGTCCCATGATAGGGACAATTCCGTTTCTCTCCTTGCTTCCATTTACATAGAAGACTGTCTTGAAAGTGCATCTCATAATTCCTTACTTTTTTGTTCGGTGCAAAATTAAACTATGAGAGCTGCATGGCAAAATTGAAACCTACGCAGAATGGAGAAGATTGAACCGGCACCGTTAAAAATGCTTATTAGGGCGTTTCCATTGGGTAATGATTTGAAAGCGTTTCTACTTCTCTAATCTGCTTTTTCCTCATTTCCTTGTCACTGCCAACTAAAGCCAACGACTGCCACAACCACTTGAAACTCAAAACAAATGCTCTATTTCGCTATTTTTTGCCTTTTTAGGCGTTCTTTTCCTCCAAAAACAAGATTCAGGGAAAGTAGAAAAAAACTTCAGCATATTTAAGGAAAAACATCTCGATATTTTTTTATTTTTTGTACAAAAGCCAGCAACCTTTGTACGATTTTTTTTGAAAGATAACGACAGCTATCCCAACCGTCAGGCATCTTCAATAAAAAACGTCCGCACAAGCCTGTTCGAAGGTGTACGGACGCTATGACTTACAATCAGAAGTAACTTATAATCAACACATTCTGTCGCGATAATCTTCATAACGGAAGGTTTTATACACCTCCAGTTCTCCATCAGTGTGGAGCAAAGCAACAGAAGGATGATGAATTCCATTAAACATGTTTGTCTTCACCATCGTATAATGAATCATATCTTCGAATATGATGCGTTCGCCTATCTGCAATTCATGATCGAACTTCCAACTGCCCATATAGTCACCACTCAAGCAGCTGTTTCCGCCCAAACGATAAACATGGTCCTCACGAGCAGCAGTCTTCACAGCATCAGGCGGAAGGGTTTCGGCATTGCGCACCTTAGGCTGATAAGGCATTTCCAGACAGTCGGGCATGTGACAGGTAAAGCTCACGTCAAGAATAGCCGTACGTATACCTCTGCTCTCTACCACATCGACAACCGATGCTACCAGCGGTCCGGTCTGCCAGGTAAAGGCTGATCCCGGTTCCAGAATAATCTGAAGATTCGGATAGCATTCACGCAAACCTTTCAACAGTCCGATAAGGTGTTCCACATCGTAGTCTTTACGTGTCATCAGGTGTCCCCCACCCAAATTCAGCCATTTCAATTGAGGGAACCAGCGAGAGAACTTTTCTTCAATGTGTTTCAGTGTACGTTCCAGCTCATACGAACTCGACTCACAATGACAATGACAATGAAAGCCTTCAATTCCTTCGGGCAAACGGTCGGGAAGCAAATCGGCAGTCACACCGAAACGGGTTCCGGGAGCACAAGGATTATAAAGTTCTACTTCCACTTCCGAATACTCTGGATTCACACGAATACCACAAGATACATGTTCCGGATAAGCCTTTGCCTGCGGATAAAAACGCTCGAACTGCGACAGCGAATTGAACGTAATATGACTGCTATACTTCAGAAAAGCAGGAAAATTGGTCTCTGTATAAGCAGGAGAATACGTATGAGCCTTGCTGCCAAACTCTTCGAAAGCCAGTCTGGCTTCGTATTCAGAACTTGCTGTTGTGTAATGAATATATTCACGGAATATCGGAAACGATTTCCACATGGCAAAAGCCTTGAAAGCAAGAATAATTTCCACACCGGCACGTTCTGCCACACTTTTTATCAGACTCAGGTTCTTTCTGAGCAAATCTTCTTCCATAACATAACAGGGAGAAGGAACTTTTGTTACATCCAACATATATTTATCAATCTTTATTCTATTATTTTAAACCGTGCAAACTTCAGCAGCAACTGCTTTTCTCCCGCATTACGGAAGCGTACCGTTGCCTTACAGTTATCTCCACTTCCTTCAACTTTAATAATCTCGCCTATACCGAAACGTTCGTGTTCTATCTGCTTTCCGGCACAAACTCCATTTACAGCAGGAGAAGAAGCAGAAGTTCCGACAGAAGTTTCCGCCGCAGGGATTCTACGCAGTACACGTGGAGCAGCCGGCTTGACGAAGCGACGAGGTTCTTCGGGAATTTCACCTCCATCAAACATCGACGGCGAATTACCAGATATATACCGCGGAGTGTCCGAATCCATTTCACGGCGAAAACGCTTCGCCCCCTCTTCTACCTTTCGGGAAACGATATCCTCCTGAGGCAGGTTCAAATATCTGGCATCTATATCTTTTAAGAAACGACTGGGATTACTGAATTCCACCTTACCGTATTTAAAACGAGTCTTGGCAAACGACAGAAAACAGTGTTCTTCCGCACGGGTAATAGCTACATAAAACAACCGGCGTTCTTCCTCAAGCTGCTTGTATGAATCGCCAGCCATCGGACTAGGAAACAAATTTTCCTCCAAGCCTACAACAAAAACATTCTTAAACTCCAGTCCCTTTGCCGAATGAATGGTCATCAATGTCACCTTGGGTGCATCATCAGCCCCTTCACTGTCCTGATCAGTAAGCAACGACACTTCCGACAAATAATCAGTAAGCAGGATATGCGTATTGCCTTCTTCTTCCCGACCGGCACAGAAATCGTGCATACCGTTTATCAATTCTTCAATGTTTTCCTGCCGGCTCAAATTCTCAGGCGAACGGTCCTGATAAATATCATTGATGATACCCGACTGACGGACAATGTCTTTTCCCAACTCGTAGGCTCCGGTATGCGAAACCGCTTCTACAAATCCGGCAATCAAATCACGGAATGCCTGCAATTTGGTGTGAGTGCCTTTCGTCAAAGATACTCCATAAGTCAGCGGTTCGTTCAACACCTTCCACAAGCTTACTCTATGCACATTGGCTGCATCAATAATCTTATTTAATGTAGTATTGCCTATCCCCCTTGCCGGATAATTGATAACACGCTTGAAAGCCTCCTCATCATTCGGATTGACAGCCAAGCGGAAATAAGCTATCACATCTTTTATTTCCTTACGCTGATAGAAAGACAAGCCTCCGTAAATACGGTAAGGAACTCCCCTCTTGCGTAATGCCTCTTCGAAGATACGGCTTTGGGCATTCGTACGATACAATACAGCAAATTCATCGTATGAATATCCTTTTTTGGTCCGGAGCTGGGCTATCTTGTTTGCAACAATCTCCCCTTCTTCCACATCGCTGTAAGCATTGAATACCGTAATAGGTTCTCCCTTATCGTTTTCAGAGAAAACTTCCTTACGTATCTGCTCCCTGTTTTTCTCTATAAGACTGTTTGCCGCCTTGACAATGGTCTGCGTAGAACGATAATTCTGTTCCAGCTTAAACAAGCGGGCATCCTTATATAAACTTGTAAACTTCAGAATATTGTCGATGTTCGCTCCGCGGAAAGAGTAAATACTCTGCGCATCATCACCTACAACACAGACATGGCGATATTTTTCTGTAAGTTGCAGTACAATGCAATGTTGTGCATAGTTAGTATCCTGATACTCATCTACCAAAACATAGCGGAAGCGAGAAGCATACTTGTCACACAGTTCCGGATGTGTCTGAAACAATATATAGGTGTAAACTAGCAAGTCGTCAAAATCCATGGCATCACTCTGCCGGCAACGCTCCCAGTATCTCCGGTAAATATCGCGCACAGCCGGTATTTTAGCAGCCTGGTCATTTTCATAAAGTTCACGACTGGCAGCATAGGCATCGGGAAGCATCAGATGATTTTTGGCATTACTGATACGCGACTGTACCACTCCCGGCTTATACACTTTATCGTCCAGCTGCATTTCTTTGATAATGGCCTTGATCAGACTTTTCGAATCGGCGGCATCATAAATAGTAAAATTTGCAGAAAAACCAATGGCAGCCGCTTCCGTACGCAAAATACGTGAAAAGATAGAATGGAAAGTCCCCATCCATAAGTATCGCGCACGTTCCGCTCCTACCCGACGCGCAATACGTTCCTTCATCTCACGTGCAGCCTTATTGGTAAAAGTCAGAGCAAGAATAGACCACGGCTCATAACCGTTATCCAGCAGATAAGCTATCTTATAAGTCAGCACACGGGTTTTTCCCGATCCGGCTCCTGCAATAACAAGAGAAGGACCATCATTGTATAACACCGCAGCACGCTGACTTTCATTCAGTTCATTCAAGTAATCTGTCATACAGGTTAAAATATTTCAGGCACAAAGATAGCACAAATCCAGCAGTGTTCTAATACATTTCCAAGCTACGCCTAAACAATTTTTCCAAACTCGAATATTTATTATAAAATCCCCAAAGCTTACTGCTACAGTAAAAACACGAAAAGAGGAAGTTCCCCGGCATTTTATCCGGTAGAACCTCCTTCTCTCTCTACAGACTCGATTATATAATATACCTTACTGAAAACCGAAAACCATCTTCTAAATTAAAGGTTTGGATTTTTAGCCGAATCAGTATCCGGATAAGGCATATATACCATCTTATCATTCCATGAGCCGCTTACTTCTACACCTTCTTTCACCTTTACTCCCGGCACTATTTCAATTTCAGGATTGCCCTGACGTTCTTCAAACGTTTTCTGTAGAAGTTTCATACGGAACTGGTCTGCCCGGCGAGTTACCATAGCAACCCAATAACCAGCAACTTCCCATCCATGTCCCTCTAAAGCAGCCTCAGCAAGCTGTGAAGCATTCATTGCATCAATATTTACTCCATTTATAACTTGCCATTTTCCATCATCTTCATACGTTTTTTCCTTTGTTCCATAGGTATCACCTACCATTCCACGCTTACGCACGTCTTTCAGACATTGTTTTGCCAATGACAAATCGCTTTCTCCCGCACGGGCAGCAGCTTCTGCGTACCACAGTTTCACTTCTGCATAGCGTATCAGACAATGACGATGCCCATTACACATATTCTGACTTGCAGGCAACGTATAATCATACGGAGCATCAATATTAGTCTTTGTCGACGGTTCCCAGTTTACAGAAAAGACGCTGAACATCGGATGACATTCCGGAATCACCCAACCGTCTTCTGATTTGTCATACCAGTTATGCAGTTCATACCCGTTTCCATCTTTATTGGGTTTCAGAATCTGTGGGTCATAAGTGGCATCCTTGCGAGGACCTTCCGGAAATTTCTGCCAGAAACGGATTTCTCCCCATGCATCTCACCATCCACCAAGTGATTCAAACTGATCACATGAAGTAAGTTGGGAATCTTGCACCCAGTCTACATTTGGAGAATAATTAATTCCAAGAATGGTTTCCTTATTATAGTTATTACTCATGGCATATACATCGTAAAAATTCTCATCCATACGAATATCATATATTCCATTACATTCACCTTCTATCACCTTCTTGGCTTCATCGGCTGCTTTTTTATAATAAGCAGTTCCTTTCCCTAAAGGCCATCCGGCCATAGCCATATACACAGCAGCACGCGTAGCCTCTACTGCTTGTTTGGTTACATATACATTTACACCATTCAAAAAAGCCGGTGCATTCTTATAACTTGCGGGTAGTCCTTCACATTCATCCGAAGTAAGGTCGGCTACAATTTGCTCGTACACCTGTTCTACACTGCTAGGTTTCATAGTGAAATCATCGTTTTCATTGGTCAGTGTCAATGGAATATCTCCGAAAAGGCGTACCAACGTAAAATAAGCATAAGCACGCCAGAACTTAGCCTGATCTATAGCCTGATTCAGCGATGCAGCATCAGTAGGAGTTTTCGAAGCGTTCTGTATAATAAAATTAGCAGCTTTTATAATTGCATAATGGTCGGACCAGCAATCTTTTACTCCTTTATTAGAGTTCACTGGAGCAAAACGGTCAATTTCTGCAGCGACCTGCTTGTTACTTCCCGGATTGGTCGTAATATCATCTCCCTGCCACTGAGGATACTGAGGATTGGTACGAGTTTGTGAATAATTTACTTTACTGTACAACGAATATACACTCATATCCAGTTCTTCCTGTGTACTGAAATAACCTTCTGGAGTAAGTTTTCCCTGAGGATTTTCCTGAAGCAAGTCCGAACAGGAAACAGTTATCAATGAAGCTGCCATGATACAGCCCAGAAATATCTTTGTTTTCATATCATATCAATTTGATTAAAGGTTAAAAGTTCATGCGCATACCGAAGGTAAAAGTACGAGGAGTAGGATAAGCTCCCATATCAATACCTGCATCCACATCCACATTATCATTAGAGAAAGTTGTTCCAACCGGATCCATACCCTTATAACCGGTAATAGTAAAGAGATTCTGGCAGCTTAGTGTCAAACGGATATCGGCAAACTTTGTTACTTTTTTCGACAGATTATACGATAAACTGATATTTTCCAGTCTTACATAGCTAGCATCTTCAACCCACTTGGTAGATACAGCCTGATAATTATTTCCAGCCACCTTCAGCCCCGGATATATAGCCGACTGTCCCACCTTATCAAAATTATCAGTATAAGCCTCACGTAATGTAATAAAACGAGAATCGCCTACCATTGAAGCCATTGTAAAACGTGCCAGATTCAATCTGTCAGCTCCGAAGGCTCCGTTGAAGAATAAGTTAAGATTCCAATTTTTGTAAGTCAATGTATTATTCCATCCTACAGTAAAGTCAGGAGTTGCCTTTCCGATAACCCGACGATCGGATCCATCAATTGTTCCGCTATTATCCATATCCTGATAAGTATCCTTACCAGATTCATCAAGCCCTGTCCAGATATAACCATAGAAAGATCCGATTGCATATCCCGGCTTAATGATACTAGCCTCATCCACCATACCTGAAGCCGGCTTTGAGCCGAAGAAATAATCGTTTTCACCTCCAGCAAGTTTTTCTACACGATTCTTCAGATAAGTTCCGTTTACAGTTGTCGACCAGGTAAAATTCTTATGCTGAATCAAATGTGCAGTCAGTGATATATCTACACCTCGGTTACTGATTTCTCCATCATTCACCCAATAACTTGCACCACCTTTATAATTAGGCATTGTCTTTTTAAGCAAAGCATCGGTAGTGCGCTTATCAAAGTAATCGACACTCATTGACAAACGGTGATTGAACATTGAAAAATCCAGACCAACATCAAACTGGCGAGTCTTTTCCCATGTAAGTTCAGGAGTTGCAATATCATTAGCCCAATAACCGACATAGTCACTGCTTGTTCCAAAATTATATTTAGTCTGCGTCATCAGTCCTAAAGTAGAATACGGATCAATAGCCTGATTACCCACGATACCAAAACTAGCACGCAGTTTCAAGTCTTGTACAGCCTTGACATTCTTCATGAACTTTTCATTACTGATAGTCCAGGCAGCAGCTACAGAAGGAAAGAATCCCCATTTATTTTTAGAGAAGCGAGAAGAACCGTCAGCACGGAAAGTACCTGTCAGCTGATAACGGTCGTTATAATTATACATCACACGCGTTACTCCGGAAACCAGTGCCCAGTTCTGTATACCATTACTTACATCGCGGCTTTGAGCCATACTTGCATCCCACCAACCGACAGATTCCGTCAAAAGATTTTTTCCGGAAATATTCATCAGACGTTCCTCATACTTCGTTACTTCGTATACGGCAGTAGATGTCAGCGAGTGCTTATTCCACTTACCCATGTAAGTAAAGTTATTAGAACTCTGCAACATCATACGGTAGGTATCACTATTTCCCATGCTGTTCGACGGATTCACCCGTTTAGAAGAAAAACTGTATGATTTGGCATCGTAATAGTCAACACCGTTAGTTGTCGTAAAAGTCAGTCCTTTTGCAAGATTAAAACGCAAATCTACGTGTCCGGTAAACACATCAGTCATAGTTTCTCCACCTTGCAAACGCAAAATACCTACAGGATTGCTGGCTATGGAGTTAATAGGATCCTTCGCATAATTATTACCATCCATCATCTGCATAGTAGGAGAATAGTTCATGGCAATCCAGATCGGATTATCTTTTCCAGTAGCAAAAGATCCTCCTTTACGTATATTATGCGAAGCATTGACATCTGCCGTCACATGCAGCCATGGAGTAACTTGTGACGTAACATTAGCTTTAGCCTGATAGCGTTCATTCTTCGACTCTATTACAACTCCAGTCTGTCCCATATAGTTGCCGGACAAATAGAACTGAGTCTTATCATTACCTGACGATACCGCTACTTTATAATTCTGAGTAATACCTGTACGGAAAATTTCATCCTGCCAGTCTATTCCTGGATTCGTACCATTCAAATAAGCAGACATCTCATCTTGCGTTTTCTTTCCAGCATCGACCAAAGCCTGAGCATATTCACGTGAATTAAGCAAATCATAGCGTTTATATACATTTGCAACTCCAAACGAGGCATCCAAAGTTACTTGAGTAGCTCCAGCCAACCCTGTCTTAGTCGTAACCAATACAACACCGTTTGAACCACGAGAACCATAGATAGCTGTAGAAGAAGCATCTTTTAAGACTTGCATAGACTGTATATCCTCTGGATTAATGCCATCCAAACCACTTTCCCGTACAATACCATCCACTACATACAAAGGATCATTACTTTTATTAATAGAACCAGAACCGCGCACACGAATCTTTACGCTACCGCCTGGCACACCACTGTTTTCCACTTGTACACCAGAAACACGTCCTTGCAAAGCATCCGAAACCTGCGTTATAGGCTGATCCTTAAAGCTTTTATTATCAAGTACAGCAACCGCTCCTGCTACATCAGCCTTACGAACAGCTCCATAACCAATAACAACAACTTCATCCAAAGTTTCAGTATCTTCTTTCAGGACTATCTTTGCACCATTTTGATTTTTAGCCGAAACCTCCTGTGATACATAGCCTATATAAGAAAAAACTAAAACAGCATTCGGAGATGATAAGCTTAAAGAAAAGTTTCCTTCAAAATCCGTTATAGCACCATTTTCAGTACCTTTTTCTACTACATTTACTCCAATCAACGGATCACCATTTACATCGACAACAGTACCAGTAAATCCTGTAACTTACTGAGATACATAAACTTCAGTAACATTCGCAGCCATTGCTTCTGCTGCAGAACTAATTGCGACAAACAAACTAAGGGCAATGGGGACAGAGTGTAAAAGTCTCCTTGTCCAAGGAGAGTTCACCTCCCGACAAAATTGATTCTTTTTCCTGCAAAAATTAAGGTTAACTATCAAAGTATTATTATCACCCGGATGCAATAATTAAATACAATAATTGACTTTAATAGGGTTAGTTAAAGTTTATTTTTGTTTTCCGCAAAGAAAGAATTTAATTTTAAAATCAGCAAGAATATCAGTAAAATATTTTCATTTTTAACCAATAAATAATGATAACATTTAGAAATATCCCGATAGTTTTATAATTCTTTTTCAAACAAGATCTTAACCTGCCTTCAAAATACTTTCAGAAGACCAAATAAAACACACAAGTAAAATAATTAATTGCATTTTATTATTGAAATATAAAGACTCGCTTGTCTCTCGAAACAAAAAAATCAGCCGAATTCTTTTCTATCGAATCCGGCTGATCTCTCATATAAAAAGCAATAATTAATTTTTAAAGCTATGAATCGGCGCAGGAATACGTCCCTTACGATTTACAAAAGCCTCACAGCTAAAACGGTTGACAGGCATCACAGGAGCATATCCCAGCAATCCACCAAACTCAACAGTATCACCAACCTCTTTACCCACTACAGGAATAATACGCACGGCGGTGGTTTTCTGGTTAATCATACCAATAGCTGTTTCATCGGCAATAATACCCGAAATAGTTGCAGCAGATGTAGTTCCTGGGATAGCAATCATATCCAAACCTACTGAACAAACACAAGTCATCGCCTCCAGTTTTTCCAAAGTTAAAGCACCGGCTTCTACCGCATTTATCATACCCTGATCTTCACTGACAGGAATAAATGCTCCACTTAGTCCTCCAACATACGATGAAGCCATTACTCCACCTTTCTTTACCTGATCGTTCAACAAAGCAAGAGCAGCTGTGGTTCCAGGTGCTCCCGGATGTTCCAAACCAATCTCCTGTAATATTTCGGCTACACTATCACCAATAGCCGGAGTTGGAGCAAGTGACAAATCAATGATACCGAAAGGAACGCCCAAACGGCGAGAAGCTTCCTGTGCAACCAGCTGTCCGACACGTGTAATCTTAAAGGCTGTACGCTTGATAGTTTCACAAAGTACCTCAAAACCTTCACCACGTACTTGTTCCAATGCGTATTTCACAACGCCCGGTCCGCTGACACCAACATTTATAATAGCATCGTCTTCCGATACTCCATGAAAAGCTCCTGCCATAAATGGATTATCATCGGGAGCATTACACAATACGACCAGTTTAGCACATCCCAAAGAATCACGCTCCTTAGTCAATTCCGCAGTCTCCTTGATTATTTCTCCCATAAGGCGAACAGCATCCATATTGATGCCTGTTTTAGTCGATCCCACATTCACTGAGCTGCAAATACGTTCCGTACAAGCCAAAGCCTTAGGAATAGAACGAATAAGCAATTCATCGCTTCGGGTCATGCCTTTCGAAACAATAGCAGAATATCCTCCGATAAAATTCACTCCCAATTCTTCTGCAACCCGGTCTAATGTCTGTGCTATCTTTACATAATCATCCGGAGTATGGCATGCAGTACCGCCAACCAATGCTATAGGAGTAATAGAAATACGTTTGTTTACGATAGGAATTCCATACTCCTTGGCAATATCCTCTCCCGTTTTTACCAGATTTTTAGCAAAGCGGGTCATCTTATTATATATATTCTGACAGAGAACATCCAGATTACTGTCGGCACAGTCCAACAAGTTTATTCCCATAGTAATGGTACGTACATCCAGATTTTCTTTCTCTATCATCTTATTGGTTTCGAGAACCTCGGATATATTAATCATAGCAATACTGTTTTTTAGATACGATGCATTTTATTGAATATTTCCTCACGCTGGCATTTCACCTGTACTCCGATTTCATTTCCGGCTTCTACCAGTTCAGTTACTATTTGCTCGAAAGGCTTTTCTATATTCGCCAGATCTACAATCATCATCATATTAAAATACTCCTGAACAATAGTCTGAGAAATATCCAATATGTTTACATTATTTTTAGCAAGATAAGAACATACCTTTGCTATGATACCCACTGTATCTCCACCTACTACAGTAATAATCGCCTTATTCATAATCAAGTTTTCTAAGTGTTATTAATTTTACAAAGATATGTATTTATTATCAAAAGCCACCTCTCTAAAAACTTTTTTTACCCAAATGCTTGCTTATTACAAAATTTTACGTACCTTTGCATCGCTTTTGAAAGGAAGCACTCTTACAAAAGAGTTTTGGAGAGGTGGCAGAGTGGTCGATTGCGGCGGTCTTGAAAACCGTTGTACCGCGAGGTACCCGGGGTTCGAATCCCTGTCTCTCCGCCAATAAGAAGTGTAAATCAAGCATTTGCGAGGTTTACACTTTTTTTTATATTCTGAATTAGAATCTCTATCTGTTTTATTGGAGCATCCAACAACTGAAGTATCGTACAAGTCTATATACATAAAATGGTTCCAATAAATATTATTTTAATACAGAACTATAAAATTCAGTTTATACTTGTTGAATAAGCTACAGCTATCTAATTTTCAATACTTCGGTAAATTTTTACCGAAAAATTAAAAGTTAAACAATAGAACCGGCAAAAGCTGGTTCGGAAACACTAAAGAGGTCATTGAAATGTTGTCAAAAACGAATGGTTAAGCATGAAGAAATGTGCTGAAAAAAGAGAGCTAACCTACTGATAATAAAGGAGGAAAGTATTGCATAATTCGTTATTTCTTAGTAAATTAGAAGTTTCTGAACTCTTCTGATTATGACTAAAGAAACACTCCTTATGCAATACCAATCCGAGTGCCTGTCGGCTCTCAAATCAGTAGCGAATATACACAAACCTTTTGAAAAAGCATTCATGGACACCATGAAATTATTCATGGCCATCCCGGATCGTATAAACTTCCTCCAATTGGGCAGATATGGCTGTTTCTCAGAACAGACTTATCGTAACCTTTTTGAGCATGAAACTTTCGACTGGTTTGCGTTCAACGGATCTATCATCAGCAAGCATCTCACAGGCAAAAGAAAAGCCATTGCCATCGACCCTTCCTATATTCCCAAATCAGGCAAGAAGACACCTTGGATAGGTTACTTCTGGTCTGGTTGTGCAGGAGAGTACAAGCGAGGATTGGAAATCATGGGCATCGGTGTCATTGACATCGACAACCATGAATGCATGACTTTAGGTTCCATTCAGACACCGGATTGTAAGACCTTGGATAATATGGACAAGAACCTTGTTGACTGGTACAGCTGCTATCTTATCAGCAGAAAAGACAAGCTGCAAAGCATATCCAAAACGGTGGTTGCAGACGCATTCTTTTCCAAGGAAACTTTCGTAACGCCTATGTGTGAGAACGGTTTCCATGTCATCAGCCGCTTTAGGAATGATGTTGTCCTGTACTATCCGACATTGGAAAAGAAAACAGGAAAACGTGGTCATCCCAAGTGGTTTGACGGCAGGATTGACTTTGCCAATCTGGATTTGACCCGGTGCAAGGAATACGAGGTGAACAAAGGAAAGCTATACGGATTGAGGGTTTATGCTAAAGCTTTCAAAAGGTATGTTTCCTTAGCCGTCTGGTATCCGATGGACGGAAGAACAGACAAGTGGCAACTTTATTTCTCTACAGACGATTCCATGGATGGACGCGAGGTGCTGGATTATTACAGAACCAGGTTCCAGTTGGAATTTCTTTAGAGATGGCAAGCAGCATGCAGGAATCACCAGCTGCCAGTCTACCGACTTCAGGAAATTGGATTTTCACTTCAATGCATCGCTTGCTGCTGTCAACTTGGCCAAAGCGGCATGTAAGAGGCTCGGAATAACCTATTCCATATCCTCCTGCAAGTCTTTCATACACAATGCTTATATGCTTGAACGATTTATTTGCGTGTTTGGGATTAGCCCAGACCCGCAAGTTATTGACAAACTTTTCAAAGAACTCATTTTATTTACTGCCAGAGCCGCTTAGGCGTGGCGAACTTTTAACGAACTATTGTAATTTTATGACTTCAATAAAAAAAGTATTTTATAGCACATCAAGCCATTTACATAAAAACTGAATATGATAAATATATACCCTATTTTCTACAACAAAAAGCAATATCTCGATTTACTGCTCCTTGCTGATGAGCAAGAATCCATGATCGATCGCTATTTAAAACGCGGAGACATGTTCGTTCTAGCTGAAAACAATGAGATAAAAGCTTCATGCGTTATAACCGAAGAAGGTAAAGGTATCTACGAAATCAAAAACATTGCTGTCTATCCACAGTTCCAGCGTCAGGGATATGGAAAAAAGTTGATATTCTTTCTTCTGAAACATTATAAAGCCCGATGCCATACAATGCTTGTCGGAACCGGAGACTCTCCTATAACTATAGCCTTCTACAAGAATTGCGGATTTGTATATTCACATCGGATACCCAACTTTTTCACCGACAATTATGAGCATCCGATTTTTGAAGCAGGTAAACAATTGAAAGATATGATTTACCTTAAAATTAGCATAAGTAAATAAGGAGCAACGTAAAAATCTAAGAGATTCGTCGACTAAAACATAGAGTTTCTCTAACCTATACAGAAAGAATTATACACTTACCTAAAAACGAAAAGCATCAAATATAAAAACAGGCAATCTGCCCCACTTGTTAAATTCCTGACATTTCGTTATATTTGCGCTCAAAGATTATAACAATTAACATACCTATTTTAACAAAATGAAGAAATGTTTATTCACAGCCGCCTTCGCTCTGGCATTGGGAGGAAGCAGCATGGCACAAAGTACCAATCCATTTCTATCAGAATCGTATGGTACTCCGTATGAAATTGCTCCATTCGAAAAAATTACTATCGACAACTACCGTGAAGCGTTCCTGAAAGGAATGGAAGAACAGAAACAGGAAATCAATGCTATTATCCGAAATCGCGCAGTACCCGACTTCGAAAACACTATCGTTGCACTCGACCGCAGTGGAGAACTGCTTACTAAAGTAGAATATGTTTTCGGACCTATCGCTAGTAGCAACTCAACCGAAGAGACTCGCGCTTTGGAAAAAGAACTGTCTCCATTATTTTCTGCACACAGCGATGATATTTACTTGAATCCATTGCTTTTTGCAAAAGTGAAAGAAGTTTACGACAATCAGAAAAAATTTGGATTAGATAAAGAACAGACCAAACTACTGGAAAATGTGTACAAGCGTTTTATCCGTGGCGGCGCTGGATTAAATGATGAGCAGAAAGCCGAATTACGTAAGCTGAACAGTGAAATATCACTGCTGGAACTTACATTCAGCCAAAACCTGATGCACGAAACCAATAACACATTTGTTACAGTCGACAAGCTGGAAGAACTGGAAGGACTTCCAGAAGCAAATATCGAAGCTGCCGCTAAAATGGCAGAAGAAAACGGACAGAAAGGAAAATGGATGTTCAATATGCAGCGTCCAAGCTGTAACCCTGTTCTACAATACTGTAAAAACCGTGAATTGCGTCATCGCGTATATGATGCATATTACAATCGAGGAAATCAGAACAACCAGTATGACAATAAAGAAATATCCCGCAAACTGGTTACTTTACGCTTACAAAAAGCTAAGCTGATGGGATATGAAGATTATGCTTCTCTTGCCCTCGACAATCGTATGGCAAAAAACGAACAGAATGTATACCGCTTGCTCGACCAGGTATGGACTCCTGCTGTAGAAAAAGCTAAAGAAGAGCTGAATGATATACGTGCTGAAATAAAGAAAGATGGCTATAACTTCGAGCCGGAAGGATGGGACTATATGTACTATCTTAATAAAGCTAAACAAGCCAAATATGCTATCGATGAAGATAAAGTTTCAGAATACCTTGAAATCAACAATGTACTGAAAGGTATCTTCTATGTAGCAAATAAACTTTATGGCTTGACTTTCAGAGAATGTACAGATAAATTCCCTGTGTATGAAAAAACAGCTCAGTCATGGGAAGTGATCGATAAAGATGGTAAAGTACTTGCCCTCTTCTACAGCGACTATTACCCGCGTGACGGTAAAGGAGCCGGAGCCTGGTGTACAGGTTTCAGAGATCAGAGCTATAACGGCAATGAACGAGTTCTGCCAGTGGTTGTAAACGTATGCAACATGACAACTGCAAGCGGTGACAAACCTGCTTTGCAAAGCATTGACAATGTAACAACCATGTTCCATGAATTTGGACATGCCTTGCACAGTTTCATGTGCGACGTACACTACCCGGGAGTTTCCAATGTTGAACGCGACTTTGTAGAACTTCCTTCGCAAATAAATGAGCACTGGGCATTCGAACCGGAAGTGCTGAACATCTACGCCAAACACTACAAAACAGGCGAAGTAATACCAATGGAACTGGTAAAGAAAATAGAAGAAAGCGCTAAATACGGTCAGGGTTTTGCTACAGTAGAATATCTGGCTGCTTCGCTTACAGATATGGACTTACATACACTGAAAGAAGTTCCTTCTGACCTGAATGTTATGGAGTTCGAATCTCAAAAACTGAAAGAACGCGGAATTCCTTCACAAATCTATCCACGCTACCGTGTTACCAATTTCAGTCACACAATGGGAGGTGGATATACAGCCGGATATTACAGCTATATGTGGGCTGAGGTATTAGACTGTGACGCATTTCAGGCTTTCAAGGAAACAGGTGACATCTTCAACAAAGAAATGGCAGACAAATTCCGTAAATATATCCTGACACCGGGTGGCATCGACGATGGCATGACTATGTATAAGAATTTCCGTGGCCGCGAACCTAAGATAGATGCGTTACTCAAAAATCGTGGTTTACTGAAAGAAGAACCTCAAACACTAATCAATGGAGATATCGAAAAAAGATAAGCATCTCTAAGATATAAGTAAAAAATCGCTTCGGAGCATCTTAACATAAAGAATCCGAAGCGATTTTTTCATTTTTATTCATTCCATGTATAACCTTTATACATCCAATTCTTTTAACAACAAAAAAGTGTCAACATTCTGATTCCACCCGAAAATTTGCCCAATATCCCTTAAATTTTATCCTATTTAAAAGAAAATATGAGCAAAAATTTTTGTGTTTCTCTTCAATCCACTATATTTGTATACAATTTTGGTACAAAATGACGGAAGAAGACAAAAAGCTATTGAATACTTTCGAAGGGAAACTGAGGCATTTTATGTATTTATATGAAGAACAACAAAAAGAAAATGCATCTCTCCGTCAACTTCTTGCTGAAAAAGAAGTTGAAATAGCCGAACTTCAAAATAGCCGAAAAGAATTGGAAGCCATGTATACCAATTTAAAAACAGCTCGCATAATCAGTATCAACGACAATGAACTCCGAGATACCAAACAACGATTGGCGAAGCTTGTGCGTGAAGTCGACAAATGTATCGCTTTGCTGAATGAATAATTAAAACGGTGAAAAGAGCATGACGGACGACCAAATGAAAATACATCTGCTGATTGACAACGAACGATATCCGCTCATCATTAAACGTGAAGAGGAACAACTATATCGGGATGCAGCCAAACAGATTGATTATAAACTAAACAAATACCGCAATAAGTTCCCTAATTTCAATACTGAGAAGTATTGGGTTATGACAGCCCTGGAGCTGGCTTTTGAAAATATGTCTATGAAAGACCGTAATGATACCACGCCTTATCTGGAAAAGCTGAAACAACTGGAACAAGATATAGACGAGTGTATCGGTAAAAAGAGTGAGTAAGCGTTTAGTAAACGAAAGATAGAAAACATTTGCGCACAAGCTTGACGTCAGGAAAACAACCTGACAGAAAGTTTGTGCGTTTTTTATTTATATTTTAAACTACTTATAATGTTGACATTAGTAATATTAACGGTTATCGCCTTTCTGATTGGAGGGGCACTTTCATATTGCTTTTTCAAGTATGGCTTGAAAGCGCGATATGATAAAATTATAAAGGAAGCGGAAACAGAAGCTGAGGTTATAAAGAAAAACAAACTTCTGGAAGTAAAAGAGAAATTCCTGAATAAAAAGGCTGATCTGGAAAAGGAAGTTGCTCTTCGTAATCAAAAAATTCAACAGGCAGAAAACAAGCTGAAACAGCGCGAAATGGTGCTGAACCAGAAAAATGAAGAGTTGCAGCGTAAACGCAACGAGAATGAAGCCATCAAGGAAAATCTGGACGCACAGCTGGTTATCATTGAAAAGAAGAAGGAAGAATTAGATCAGTTACAATCACAGGAACGTGAGAAACTGGAAGCACTTTCAGGACTTTCTGCTGAAGAAGCAAAGGAACGTCTGGTAGAATCGTTGAAGGAAGAAGCCAAAACTCAGGCTCAATCTTACATCAATGACATTATGGATGATGCTAAGCTTACAGCAAACCGTGAAGCTAAACGCATCGTTATCCAATCTATCCAGCGAGTTGCTACAGAAACTGCTATTGAAAACTCTGTAACGGTATTCCATATCGAATCAGATGAAATAAAAGGACGTATCATTGGTCGTGAAGGCCGTAACATCCGCGCGCTGGAAGCAGCAACCGGAGTAGAAATCGTTGTAGACGACACACCTGAAGCAATCGTATTGTCTGCATTCGACCCTGTCCGCCGTGAAATTGCACGTCTAGCCTTACATCAGTTGGTTACCGACGGACGTATTCATCCGGCACGCATCGAAGAAGTTGTTGCAAAAGTGCGTAAGCAAGTAGAAGATGAAATCATCGAAACAGGTAAACGTACTACAATCGACTTGGGTATTCATGGCCTGCATCCTGAACTGATCCGTATCATCGGTAAGATGAAATATCGTTCTTCTTATGGACAGAATCTGTTGCAGCATGCACGCGAAACAGCCAACCTGTGTGCTGTCATGGCTTCGGAACTGGGACTTAATCCGAAAAAAGCTAAACGTGCCGGATTGTTGCACGATATAGGTAAAGTACCTGATGAAGAACCAGAATTGCCACACGCACTGCTTGGTATGAAGCTGGCTGAAAAATATAAGGAAAAACCAGATATCTGCAATGCTATCGGAGCTCACCACGATGAAATAGAAATGACCAGCTTGCTGGCCCCTATCGTACAGGTATGTGATGCTATCTCTGGTGCACGTCCGGGAGCACGCCGCGAAATCGTAGAGGCTTACATCAAACGTTTGAACGATTTGGAACAGCTTGCAATGTCTTATCCGGGTGTTACAAAAACTTACGCTATTCAGGCAGGTCGCGAGTTGCGCGTAATCGTCGGTGCAGACAAGATAGACGACAAACAAACAGAAAGCTTGTCTACTGAAATAGCTAAGAAGATTCAGGATGAAATGACTTATCCGGGACAGGTTAAGATTACAGTTATCCGTGAAACTCGTGCGGTTAGCTTCGCAAAATAAACAGCTAATAACCGAAAATGAAAATAAACTCCGGTTCTGTCAAACCGGAGTCGACAATAAAAACAAGTGCGGCAGCCTTCCTCTATTGGAAAGCTGCCGTACTTGTTTTTGAGCTACCAAAAGCTGTTTTCTAATTTCATTTCTGCTCTGATTGGGAAAGATTGAAAACTACTTTTAAAATTTCAAATATGCTTTTTTTACTTTTATATCCTTTGCAAGAAAATAAGCACGTAAAAAAGGGAATGGTAGACATCCTACATGAAGGAAAGCTGGTATCAAAAACCCTCTTAATTTCCGACAAAGAACATCAGTATTGATACACTATAAAAAGCCTATACAGTTTTTTACAAGAACTGCCCCATGACTTTTTCTGCGCATGCATAACCTTCTTCATACAGACTGGTCAACTTCTTGATATCCTTCTCTATACGGTTGACAACAACCCGTTGTTCGGGACGGATTGCAATGATCCGACCTTCATCCTCCATCCGTTCAATCATTTCCAACTGTTGATTATAAACCTGACAACGCCGGCTTAACACAACGCGCAACCTTGGATAACGTGTATAAATAAACCGTGGTACCCGAATATCCTTCTCCGATTTACGATACCCTCTGTTCCGTGTCAATACGACGACATTGCGTTCATATCCCTGTTCTATGGCACGCAGTACAGGTATCGAATCGACTATTCCTCCGTCCAACATCGGACGTCCGTCGACATACGTAATGGGACAAACATAAGGCAAGCTGCTCGAAGCTTTTGCTATCGCCAGCAGGCGCTCTTTATCTTTCTTTTCTTCCAGGTAACAGGGACGTCCTGTCACACAGTTTGTTGTAACCATTTCAAACCGTGCCGGATTTTCATAATATGCCTGATAGTCGTACGGAAGCAATTCTTCTGGAAAAATCTCGTACAATAGTTTTTGGTCTAGTATGCTATGCTGATACCACAAATACTTCAACCCGATATAATGATACTTTGCCATCATATCGATATTGCTATATTTGGCACGTCCACGCTGATGCGACATGTAAGAAAGTCCGTTACATGCTCCAGCCGAAACACCGATACCATATGGAAACTCGATATGATGATCCATGAAATAGTCTAATACTCCGCAGGTAAAAACCCCACGCATGCCTCCTCCTTCAAGAACAAGGCCCATATTCTTCAAATCTAGTTTCATAACATACAATAGTTTAGTTTCACAAAGATACATTTTTTAGGAAAATGGTTAGGACATAATTCAATTTAATTTCCTACTTTTGCAACACTTATTACAATAATTTCACTTTAACAATTACAATATGTTCGAATCATCAGTATACCGCAATCGCCGTAAGGCACTTAGAGAGAAAGTCAGTAGTGGTATTATCCTGATACTGGGAAACAATGAAGCCCCTGCCAATTATCCCGATAATACATATAAATTCCGTCAAGACAGCTCGTTCCTCTATTTCTTCGGACATTCACATCCCGGATATGCAGGAGTGCTGGACGTTGATGCTGAGGAAGATTATTTCTTCGGCGATGACGTAACGATGGACGACATTATCTGGATGGGTCCTCAGCCTAGTGTAAAGGAACTGGGAGAACGTGTAGGAGTGAAAAAAAGTTTTCCGTTTGCACGACTGAAAGAAGTAGTAGGAAAGGCCATATCACAACGACGCAAGATTCACTTCCTGCCTCCTTACCGCTACGACAACATGATGCTTCTGGAAGATTTGACCGGAATCCGTGCTTCCATGACCAGACAACATGCTTCATTGGAGCTGATAAAGGCTGTAGTAAGCCTGCGCTCAGTAAAAGAAGCATGCGAAATTGAGGAAATAGATAAAGCCTGCAACATCGGTTACGAAATGCATACGGCTGCCATGCGCCTGTGCAAACCGGGAGTTTCGGAACAATATATTGCCGGCATACTGGATGGTATTGCTGCATCATACGGAAATATGGTATCGTTTGCCACTATCCTTTCACAGAACGGACAGACACTTCACAATCATGACCACAGCCAGATTCTTCAGACAGGCCGTCTGATGCTGACTGATGCAGGTGCAGAAAGCGTTACCAACTACTGTTCCGACCATACCCGAACCATACCTGTAGGCGGTAAATTTACTGACCGCCAACGTGACGTATACAGCATCGTACTGGCATGCCACGACCGTGCTTTGGAACTGGCTCGCCCGGGAGTTACTTACAAGTCTGTCCATCTGGATGTCTGCAAGGTGCTGGCGCAGGGATTGAAAGATCTTGGATTGATGAAAGGCAATGTAGATGATGCCGTAGCAGCAGGAGCTCATGCGCTGTTCATGCCTCACGGTCTGGGACATATGATGGGAATTGACGTTCACGACATGGAAGATTTAGGACAGTGCTACGTGGGTTACGACGATGAAACTCGTCCTTCCGATCAGTTCGGACTGGCTTCTTTGCGTATGGGACGTCGTTTGCAGGAAGGCTTTGTCATCACAGACGAACCGGGATGCTATTTCATTCCGGCACTGATCGACAAATGGAGAGCAGAAAATATTAATACTGAATACCTGAATTTCGATGCTATAGACAAGTTCAAGGATTTCGGTGGCATCCGTCTGGAAGATGATATTCTGATTACTCCGGAAGGTTCACGCTTTACTGGCGACAAGCGTATTCCTATTACCATCGAAGAAGTGGAAAAGATTATGAATGAACAATAATAAATAAACAAATAATAATTTAACCCTAAAAGAAACAATGAATAAACTTGTTGCGATTTTAGCTTTGGGTGTATGCTTCAGCAATGTATATGCTAAAGGCCCCAAAAAGAACAAAGCTGAAGAAGAAGGCTTTGTGTTTACAACTGTAAAGGAAAACCCTATCACTTCTATCAAAGACCAAAACCAGTCAAGCACTTGCTGGTCGTTCTCAACACTGGGATTCCTCGAAGCAGAACTGTTGCGTGCAGGAAAGGGAGAATTCGATTTGTCTGAAATGTTTGTTGTACACAAAACAATGGAAGACCGTGCTGTAAACTATGTACGCTATCACGGTGACGCTTCTTTCTCTCCGGGTGGAAGCTTCGAAGATATCGTAGTTTGCTACGAAAAATATGGTATGGTTCCTCAGGAAGCTATGCCGGGTATCATGTACGGCGATTCACTTCCTAACCATAACGAACTGGATGCTGTAGCTTCAGGTTATATGAACGCTATCGCTAAAGGCGGATTGAAAAAGCTGTCTCCGGTTTGGAAAAACGGTATCAAGTCTATTTATGACACATACTTGGGAGAATGCCCGAAAGAATTTACTTACAAAGGTAAGACTTATACTCCGAGAACATTTGCCGATGAAGTATTGGGTCTGAACATGGACGACTATGTTTCACTGACATCTTACTCTCATCATCCGTTCTACACTCAGTTCAATATCGAAGTACAAGACAACTGGCGTAATGCACTTTCGTACAACTTGCCTATCGACGAACTGATGTCTGTTATGGAAAATGCAATCAACACCGGCTATACTTTCGCATGGGGTGCTGATGTAAGTGAACAAGGCTTTACTCGTGATGGTGTAGCTGTATGTCCGGATGCAGAAAAAGGCGCTGAACTGACAGGCTCTGATATGGCACGTTGGTTAGGTATGAGCCAGGCAGACAAACGTAAAGAACTGACAAGCAAACCACTTCCTGAAATCACTGTAACTCAGGAAATGCGTCAGGAAGCTTTCGACAACTGGGAAACTACCGATGACCACGGAATGGTTATCTACGGTATTGCAAAAGACCAGAACGGAAAAGAATACTTCATGGTAAAAAATTCATGGGGAACTGAAGGCAAGTACAAAGGTATCTGGTATGCATCAAAAGCATTTGCTGCTTACAAGACTATGAATATTTTGGTAAACAAGCATGCCATTCCTGCTGACATAGCTAAAAAATTGGGATTATAATTAGTTAATATAGACCAATTATAAATAATTAAGCGGCTAATCTCCGAAAATAAATAGGAGATTAGCCGTTTTTTTCTTTCTTTTTTTCTAATTTTACAGATTGAATAACTAGGGTAAAAAAGCTTTTTGCCCGTGTCTGAAAAAGAAAAGAAAGAAAAAATATATATAAATGAATTACAAATGGAATTATCAACCTCCGACACTAGAACAGCGGGAAGCAGCTAGAGCACTGGCTAAAGATATAGGAATCAGCCCTATATTATGCCGGCTTCTCTTGGAAAGAGGAATAACCTCTACTGCCGAGGCCAAACAATTTTTCCGCCCTCAGCTCAACGAACTGCATGATCCGTTCCTTATGAAGGACATGAGCATTGCAGTAGAACGACTGAACAAAGCTATGGGACGGAAAGAACGTATCATGGTGTATGGAGATTACGATGTAGACGGTACTACAGCAGTCGCATTGGTTTATAAATTCCTTCAACAGTTCTATTCGAACATCGACTACTACATCCCCGACCGTTACAACGAAGGGTATGGAGTATCGAAGAAGGGAGTGGATTATGCTGCCGAAACAGGCGTAAAGCTTATTATTGTATTAGACTGCGGTATCAAAGCCGTGGAAGAGATTACGTATGCCAAGGAAAAAGGCATCGACTTTATTATTTGCGACCATCATGTACCAGATGATGTGTTGCCGCCTGCTGTTGCCATATTGAACCCTAAGCGGTTTGATTCAACTTATCCGTACGATCACCTCTCAGGATGCGGTGTCGGATTTAAGTTCATGCAGGCTTTTGCCATCAATAATGGAATCGAGTTTCATCAGCTCACCCCACTGCTCGATTTGGTTGCAGTAAGTATCGCCTCAGACATCGTACCTATAATGGGAGAAAACCGCGTGCTTGCCTATCATGGGCTGCGTCAACTCAATTCTAATCCCAGTATCGGGCTGAAAGCCATCATCGATGTTTGTGGTTTGTCCGAACGGGAAATCACGATGAGCGATATTGTCTTTAAAATAGGTCCCCGCATCAATGCATCCGGACGCATACAAAACGGGAAGAAGGCAGTCGATTTGCTGATTGAGAAAGACTTTCAGGCAGCACTCGAAAAGAGCAACCAGATAAACCAGTTCAATGAGACTCGCAAAGACCTGGACAAGAGCATGACCGAAGAAGCAAATAAGATTGTCGATCATCTGGAGAAACTGTCCGAACGCCGCTCCATCGTCATCTACAATGAAGCTTGGCACAAAGGAGTTATCGGTATCGTAGCTTCCCGATTGACGGAAATCTATTACCGTCCGGCTGTCGTTCTGACACGTACAGACAATCTGGCAACAGGTTCTGCACGATCGGTTTCAGGCTTCGATGTATATAAAGCAATCGAACATTGCCGTGACTTGCTGGAAAACTTCGGAGGACATACGTATGCTGCGGGACTTTCCATGAAGATTGAAAACGTACCGGAGTTTACACGACGCTTCGAGCAATATGTAACCGATCATATCTTGCCGGAACAGACCAGTGCGACGATAGACATCGATGCCCAACTGGATTTCCGCGACATCACACCGAAGTTTTTCTTCGATTTGAAGAAGTTTAACCCCTTCGGTCCGGATAATCCGAAACCCGTCTTCTCAACGCTGAATGTTTACGACTATGGAACAAGCAAGGTGGTGGGGCGCGATCAGGAACACATCAAGTTGGAACTGGTGGACAACAAATCGAATAACGTGATGAACGGCATCGCTTTCGGACAAAGTTCGCAAGCACGTTACATCAAAACCAAGCAATCGTTCAATATCTGTTATACGATTGAAGAAAATACGCACAAACGTGGAGAAATCCAATTACAGATAGAAGACATAAAGCCTTCTTTCTAAACAATACATAATGATGAATGAAGAACGGAAACTGATGCAGTAAGTTCTTTCATTCATCATTATTCTTTCAAGACTTTCATTTATAACTTCTCATTCAACACCGTGGACTATAAAAGCATACTGAAACAATATTGGGGATACGACAGTTTTCGAGGTATCCAGGAAGATATCATCAACAGTATAGGCAGCGGACGAGATACACTCGGACTGATGCCTACGGGAGGAGGAAAGTCTATTACCTTCCAAGTGCCTGCCCTCGCCCAACCTGGATTATGCCTGGTTGTCACCCCTCTTATTGCCCTGATGAAAGACCAGGTACGCAATCTGCGCGACCGGGGAATAAAATCAATAGCTGTCTATTCGGGTATGACGCGTGAAGAAATTGTCGTGGCACTGGAAAACTGCATCTTCGGCGATTATAAGTTTCTCTATATTTCGCCCGAACGACTGGACACGGAAATTTTCCAGACCAAGCTGAAAAGCATGAAGGTAAGCATGATTACCGTCGACGAATCACACTGTATATCTCAGTGGGGATATGATTTCCGTCCAGCCTACCTCAAGATCTCAGAAATCAGAAAACTGCTTCCAGGAGTACCAGTGCTTGCTCTTACAGCTACAGCCACGCCCGAAGTGGTAAAAGACATTCAGAAACGACTGGATTTCAGAGAAGAGAATGTTTTCCGGATGAGTTTTGAACGGAAAAATCTTGCCTATATCGTCCGCCGCACAGAAAACAAGGCTGAAGAACTTCTTCACATCCTGACCAGTGTACAAGGTTCAGCCATTGTATATACGCGCAACCGTAAAAAGACAAAAGAAGTATCTCAATATCTGAATGAACAAGGTATTACTGCAACGTTCTATCATGCCGGACTGAACAATGATACCAAAGACCAGCGTCAGAAGGGGTGGATAAACGGAGAGTTCAGAGTCATGGTAGCAACCAACGCATTCGGTATGGGTATTGACAAGCCCGATGTACGACTGGTGGTACACATCGATTTTCCCGATTCTCCCGAAGCATATTTTCAGGAAGCGGGACGCGCCGGACGTGACGGACAGAAATCGTATGCGGTACTGCTATACGCACGAAGTGATAAAACCTTATTGAACAAACGCATAGCCGATACTTTTCCGGAAAAGGAATACATCCGTCAGGTTTATGAGCACATCAATTATTATTATCAGATGGCAATGGGCGACGGACTTGGCTGTACGTATGCGTTTAATATAGATGAGTTCTGCCAGAATTTCAAGCATTTTCCTATCCGGGTAGACAGTGCGCTGAAGATTCTTACCCGGGCGGGATATCTGGAATATACCGACGAACAGGATAATGCCTCACGCCTGATGTTCACACTGCGGCGTGATGAACTGTATCGCATCCAGGAAAATAATCCTGACACAGAGAATCTGATTCGCATCATTCTGCGTTCGTACACCGGTCTGTTCAGCGACTATGCCTATATCAATGAAGAAACGCTTGCATTAAGAAGCGGACTTTCCCGTCAGCAGGTGTATGAAACACTGGTACTGCTCACCAAACGGCACATTTTGCATTATATTCCGGGGAAGAAAACACCCTACATCATATATACACGCGAACGCCAGGAAAGTGAACGTATCGTACTGAACCGAGATGTTTACGAGGACCGGAAAGCCAGTTATGAGCAGCGAATCAAGGCCATGCTGGAATATGCCGATGCTGAAAACAAATGCCGGAGCCGCATACTTTTACAGTATTTTGGCGAGAAAAACGAACACAACTGCGGATTGTGCGATGCCTGTCTGGCGAAACACTCCTCGGGACTGAAACATGGAGAATTTGAAGACATACGCAACCAGATAATGGACATTCTGCAATCACCATGTTCCTCCCACGACCTGCTGGAAGCTCTTCCGGGAGATAAAGAAAAAAATACAAAAGCCTTATCATACCTACTTGCAGAAGAAGTAATCGGACAGGAACACGGGAAACTATATATCTGCAAATGAACATATTTCTAATACCGATTGTTATATAAGAAAAACACTGAATATGAAATCTAAATTATCAATTTTACTGCTTGGCATAGCTGGTTGGTTTGCATCACAACCTGCAAATGCCTGTACAGGCATCACACTGAAAAGCAAAGACGGAACTACAATCGTTGCACGTACCATCGAATGGGGCGGAAGCAACCTGAACAGCCAGTATGTTATTGTTCCAAGAGGATATACGGCACAGTCGTACACTCCTGAAGGAATCAACGGAATGAAGTTTACGGCACGATATGGTTATGTAGGACTTGCCGTAGAACAAAAGGAATTTATCGCTGAAGGCGTAAACGAAGCCGGACTGTCTGCCGGACTGTTCTATTTCCCGTCTTATGGAAAATACGAAGACTACAATGCTTCGGAAAAAGAAAATACAATCTCCGACCTTCAACTTGTTTCGTGGATATTAGGTAACTGTGCTACGCTGGATGAAGTGAAAGAAGCGGTAAAGAGTGTACATGTAGTCAACATCGACCCGCGTTCGTCTACTGTTCATTGGCGGTTTACCGATGCAGAAGGCAAACAGCTAGTGTTGGAAATTACAGGACAGACTCCGCATTTCTTCGAAAATACATTGGGAGTGCTGACCAACTCTCCGGGCTTTGAATGGCAGCTTACCAACCTGAACAATTATGTGAATCTCTTCCCGGGAACAGCTCCGGCACAAGATCTGGGAACTACTCCATTGAAATCGTTCGGAGCAGGAAGTGGATTCCTGGGCATACCGGGTGACGTAACTCCTCCTTCACGTTTCGTACGTGCGGCTTTCTATCAGTCGACTGCCCCACAGCAGGATTCAGCCGAGAAAACAGTGCTTCAGGGCTTTCAGATTCTGAACAACTTCGATATTCCGGTAGGCATTGAATTCCCATTGGGAAAAGTTCCTGCCGACATTCCAAGCGCTACACAGTGGACATCGGCTACCGATATGACAAACCGAACTATCTATTACCGCACCATGTACAACAGTGCGATACGAAGCATCGACTTGCGGACCATTGATTTTGCTAAAGTGAAATACCAGGCCATCCCGCTGGACAACGTCAGCCAGCAGCCTATCGAGCAGATCAAGGTATCTCCATCTCCCAAGTCCGGTCGCAAATAGAAAGATAATCCATTTCGGGACGACTCCCGAAAACCAAAGCATAGAACGAGGTATCTCTATGCTTTACCCCCATAATCTGTTTCATTAACTCATCCCCCACGGGTGGCATCTCGAAATCGGAAATCATTACCACATCCGAGCGATGCCACCCGTTTGTTTGTATCAAACGGACAGCTTCTTTCAATGCCGGAACCATATTGGTTCCTCCGTCGAAACGATAATTCAGGAAATCTGCCAATAAAGGAAAATCTGCACGCAAGTCCTTTATCAGCATGCAGTGGATATCTTCGGCAAAATTAATTACATAGCATTTGCGATGCGTGCCGTCTACCAACTTAGCCACAGCCAGCAGAGCCGACTTTGCCAGTATCTCACGCTTCCCTTGCATAGAGCCTGACGTATCCAGACAAACCACAAACGGTCCCTGTCCACTTACCGGCTTTCTGCCTTTTTGAAGCACCGAACTGTCTTCTGCCGACCGACTGTCGAACACCTGCAAACGTTTCTCTACGAACTTCTGCATGAATACCGGACGAAGTGCCTCATCCGTCAGGTAACAATATTCTACCGGAAGCAGATGATTCAAATCGTTTCCCAATGTTACACCCTCGATATCGCTGCGTACAGCATGACGTACCAGTTGCTCTTCGCGTACTCCTCCCAACGGATCGAAGCTACGTTTCTCACCCTTACTGTGCTTTCCTAACACCCGCACCAGTTCACGAATGTGGCGATTCTGCTCCATAGCCTTCTCATAAGGCACGATACGCCGGTAAAGTTCCGGACGGTTCAACAACAGCCATCTGACGCGCGAACCTGTCACATCGGCAACCGTTTTCAGTCCGTTCTGCTTGTCGAGCAAAACAAATCCTTCACACAACGACCCGATGTGATGATACTGATAATCGTACTCCTTGGTTGTGAGCAAGCGATGCCATTTATCCAGAAAAAGTTCCTGCAGGAGCTTCCGTTCGGGACTGAGCAAAGGCAGACGCTCCAGCCGCTCAATATAGTAAGCAACATCAAGCTCTGCAAGCGAATAACGTTTCCGGAAAGCTGCCTGCATACGATAAAGAAAATCCAGAAAATCAGACGGAAGCAACTGTTCATGCTCGTAAAACACCTCCCATTCGGGCGTATAGCGCGAATAAAACTCCTGCAACGAAGGAGCCGTCTTCCGGTAATAATCCCACACCGTTTCCTCCAGTTCACCGGGAAGCACCGTACCACGCTGTAAAGCTTCGCCCAGGCAATCAAAGCACCTGCGCCGAAGCTCCTCCAAATAAATCGTTTTCAGATTCTTGATCCGGATACTCCTCGTTCTCTTTTCGGTACGCATGTTTCAGTTCATCAAGTTCATTCTTATATTTTGCCAGCGAATCCTGCTGCACACGCAGCATCTCTTCCATCGTCCGGCGCTGTCTGTCGCCCAAGAACAGATGATTGCGGCAATACTCCATCTCTGCTTCGAAAAACTCCCTCGTTCCGGCATCCACCCGCGAAAGAAGCTCTTCCAGTTCCCGGAAACGAGCGTTTAAATCGCTTTCCGGACGCACTTCAATTGCCGGAAGCGGTTCCGCATCGGGATTACAGCGCAAAGGATATTCATAATTGTTGATAAATACCGAACGTCTTCCCTTACGGAGAGAATAGATTTTGTTCTGAGGAATCTTCCCGCGCATGGAAAGATCGTACTTCTTCAGGATAAAGCACTGCGATTTATATTTGTCTTTATGCAAGTAGAAGAGTTTCCCCGTATCATCGAGCGACTGGAAGTCGGAAGCAAACATCAGCAGACGTCCTGCCAGCCGTACCCGCTCTATCTGGTAATAATACGAATCTACCAGTGTCAGTCCGGGATCGTGATTTTCACGTACCGTACCTTCTGCCATCAGTTCCTCCTTCAGTGCCTGCAACTCACGGTCCACTCCCTGCAAGTTCAGCAGATAACCTTCAGCACTCTGCCGTATCGCTCCGGCAAGCATTTCTTCTGTTATATTCTTCTGTGTCACATCACTCCACAAGCAATGTGCCAGCAGCAGACAGTCCGACAGGCGAACAGCTTCCGAACCGTTCAGGAAAGCCGACGTACGAAGCAGTTTGACAATCTTTTTCCAACGGCGGTCGGACACATACAGAGGAAGTTCCGCAGATTCTTCGTTCTGCAAACGACGGTTGTACTCCTCCATCTTTTCCTTCAGCAGATGGATGACTTCGAAAATGGAATAATGCAAGGTAATGTCCGCTATCTGCTGCTGCCATCCGGCATACTCCTCGTCACCGATAGCTAGTTCCTCCGGCACACATGGCTCACTCTCATCGGCAGAAGCAATCATCCGGTCGAAATCGGACAAATCTTCTACTCCCGTCACCATGACACGCAACAGAAAACGGTCCCACAAAGCCTCCAGTCCCTGTCCTACCGCCGGCAACTCATTCGATGCTGCTACCAGTCCCTTGAGCGGAAGCTGCATCGTCAACCGTCCGTTGCGGAAAATTTTCTCATTGATAGCCGTCAGCAATACATTCTGAATAGCAGGTCCCGCCTTCCAGATTTCATCCAGAAACACCACCGTAGCCGAAGGCAGATAGCCCTCGGTGACACGTTCGTACGTATCGCCTTCCTTTAGCTTTGAAATAGAAACCGGTCCGAAGATTTCATCGGGCGTACTGAAACGCGACATCAGATACTCGAAAGCCTCTCCCCGGCGGAAAGCCAGTTTCAGCCGGCGTGCCACCATACTCTTTGCCACTCCCGGAGGTCCCAGCAAGAAAATACTCTCACCTGCCACAGCCGATAACAACGACAGTGCAATAACATGCTCCTTGCCGAACACACGCTCGTTCAGCTGCTGCAACAACTGTTGTATGCGCAATCTCAAATCGTCCATGCTTTACGGTTTTAATTGATTTCTCTTTGCCTGCCAAACTACTCTTCCCGTCTGCATCACGACAGACAGAAAAATCAGTCCCAGTCCGGTATAGAAACTGAAATTCAGATCTTTCGCCTCACGGAAAATAATCATAGCCAGAATAATGCTGTAAATAGGCTCCAGATTGTAAGTCAGATTAAACGTAAACGCTGAAATCTTCTTCAACACCTGTATCTGAAGAATGTACAGCAAGACGGTACAAACCGAAGCGAACAGCAGCAAATAGCCGAAATCAGTAGCCGAAGGCAATATGGTTGGTACAGGAAAGAAATACAAATATACAGGAAGCATACAGGTCAGTCCCGCAAAACCCCCTCCCATTTCATACAGCAAGGTAGTGCCCGACGGATAACCCGAAGCCACTTTCTTGTTGCAGATAGTAAACAGGGAAGCCAGCGCCGACGACACGACTCCCATCAGTATACCCGCACGGTAACGGGTGTCGAAGTGAAAGATAAGCACAATGCCCGCCACTCCTACCAGACTGAACAATATCTCACTTGCCGATACCCGATGCCGGTTGATTACCGGATCGAACAAAGCTGTGAAAAAGCTCATCAGCGACAGACAGACCACCCCGATAGATACATTCGATGCCTTGATACTGCCATAGAAAAACAGCCAGTGAACGGCAAGCAGCAGTCCCACCGAAGCAACACGCAATGCATCGCGGGCAGGAAGTTTCCGCAGTTTCTTCAGCAGAAAAAGTACGATATAAAACAATACACCTGCCAAAAGCATCCGATACCACACCAGCAGTCCTTCATTTAATGTAATCAGTCGACCGAAAATACCTGTACCTCCGGCTATGAGTACCGAGAGGTGAAGTTTGATAAAAGCCTCTTTCATTCGTTTTATTTTTTCGGCGCAAAGGTACAAAACAATTTTGTAGCACGAGAAGCGAACGCTACAAAAAGACATGGCATTAGAATTAACAAAAAGACAGAAAAATACCGCTTACATAAACAAGTAAGGGCAAAACTTCCCAACCAACTGACAAGCCTCAGTGACAAAATCCTTCTTCTGTATGCCGGAAAGACTCTTCCTGTGAAAAATGATAGTCTTCGAACAACCTTTTTAACAAGTAAACGGCAGTATCTGACAGATATTCCCGCGAAAAGTAAAGGATTTTCCCTACTCAATCTTCATGCTCTGCATCTGCTCTTTGATTATTCCAAAACGCTTGCCGTACTGTATCCAGTAACGTGTGGAAGCCCAGATAAACAAACGCTTATTCAGCGGCATGGTAGCTTGTATGTTACAATATTTACCGTTATCGACAGATTTTGCCAGTTTCCTGATTGCCCTCACAGCTATGTAACGGAACGGAGTGCCGAGTATCGCCTCTCCACTTCCCAAAGCCAACACAGATCCTGTGCGATAACCGTTTTTCTGACAAAAGAAACGGAGCATTTCCAAGGCAATATCGTTTTGGTGGTATTCCAGAAAACCGCAATTTATCAGAACTGATACAACAGGCTTCCGCTCCGGTGGGTTGGCTTCCAGATACTTCAGGAAATTCAGTAACCCCACTGGAAGCGAATCGGCATAAAGCGGAAAGACCAACAGTACATCGGAATACTCTGACATTTTCTGACACAGTGCGGCATGGTTGGTCTTCAATATATTGAAACAATCCGACGGTAACTTACAAGCGGTGGAGAATATTTCAGCATATCGTCTGGAATTGGATTTCGGAGCTCGCGGACTACCGTTAAGAATCAGTACTTTTCCCATTTTTCTACAATATCTTTTACCACATCGTTCAACATAGCTTCGGTTGTAAACCTTACTTCATAACTCTCAAAGTTCATATTGGCTGCATTGCGGGCAACCAGCTTTCTGAATAGCTTCTTTTCTTCGGACGAAATATCGCCGTAAGCAAGAATAGTAGCTTTCTTCGGCATTACGGCACGCTGCACGTGATGGGTTTCTCCCTTGTAAATGCGTATAAATGCCTGCTGTACAAGAATGGCACGCTCCAGCATGGTCTTCATCACACTGTCATATCCACCATAGCAGAACCGGCTGACATACAGAACTGTGTCGCTGGCAGCTATACAGGGATATACCCAGGTAGCGTCGTCACGAATCACGCATTTGCCCGGTGTTTTTGTCCAACATCCAAAGCATCCCACACAGTTCGCTATCCGCAAGGATGACAAATCAATGTATTTCACCGCCTCATCTTTCAAGAAACTCAGGTCGACAGGGCGGTCGGTCATTATCAGTTTCATATTTTATCTGTTCAAATTTAAACGAAGCTCAGCCATCTTTGAAAATATGCAAAGCTTATAAAATACACACAACACGATTTCGACCAAGGTTCACAAACCATTTTCCGTATATGTTTTTTTTTGAAAATATTAGCAAGCTCGGCAACTTTAGTAAAAAAGCTGGATAACCTTTTTATACATCCATGGCATGAGTATTATAAAACTTTACTATATTTGCCCAAATCTGATTCATTGAAAGCCACATAACGGCTTTTCATCGTAAAAAACACTATACTATGGATAGAACCAACGTTATTGGAGAAAAAGTAAAAAGCCTTAGAACAGCAAAAGAAATAAGTCTGGAAGAACTGGCAGACCGTACAGGACTTGCCGTAGAACAAATCACACGTATCGAGGAAAATATTGACATTCCTTCGCTCGCTCCGCTTGTAAAGCTGGCGCGTGCACTGGGAGTACGTCTGGGCACTTTCCTCGACGACCAGCCTGATGAAGCGGGTCCTGTAGTATGCCGACGCGGAGATGCTGACGATACCATCAGCTTCTCTAACAATGCACTCGATGCGCATCAGCACTTACATTATCATTCACTGTCGCGCAGCAAGACCGACCGACACATGGAACCGTTTATCGTCGACATCGATGCAAACGGAAATAATGAATTCCATCTGTCTGCTCACGAGGGAGAAGAGTTTATCATGGTACTGAAAGGCACACTGGAAATCAATTATGGTAAATACACGTATCTGCTGGAAGAAGGTGATACGATTTATTACGATTCCATCGTACCTCATCATGTACATGCTTTCGAAGGACAGGAAGCTCGTATCCTGGCTGTAATCTATACTCCTATTTAAACCGCTACCTATTATGATACAATTATCGGAAAGAACACTGGGTGACTGGCTGGAGCACTGGGCCAAGGAAACACCCGATAAAGAGTATATCGTATACTCCGACCGTAACCTGCGGTTTACATGGAGTCAGTTCAACCAACGTGTGGACAATATGGCTAAGGGATTGCTTGCCATCGGTATCACACACGGCACACACGTGGGTATATGGGCGAGAAACGTACCCGACTGGCTGACGTTTCTTTATGCCTGTGCCAAAATTGGTGCTGTAGCAGTTACGGTTAACACAAACTACAAACAGGCTGAGCTGGAGTACTTGTGCGAAAACTCGGACATGCATACGCTATGTATCGTCGATGGGGAAAAGGACAGCAGTTTTGTAGATATGACTTACCGGATGCTTCCCGAGCTGAAGACTTTCGAACGCGGGCACATGAAGAGTAAACGGTTTCCGCACATGCGCAATGTCATCTACATCGGACAGGAAAAATACCGTGGCATGTACAACACAGCCGAAATCCTTCTGTTGGGAAACAACATAGACGATACCGTACTCGACGAAGCAAAGAAAAAAGTCAATTGCCACGATACGGTAAACATGCAATATACTTCAGGTACAACGGGATTCCCGAAAGGAGTAATGCTTACGCATTATAACATAGCCAACAACGGATTTCTTACGGGAGAACACATGAAGTTCACTTCCGCCGACAAGCTTTGTGTATGTGTACCGTTATTCCACTGCTTTGGTGTGGTACTTGCTACGATGAACTGTCTTACACATGGTTGTACACAAGTTATGACGGAACGTTTCGATCCGTTGCTGGTACTGGCTTCCATTCACAAGGAACGCTGTACGGCACTTTACGGAGTACCTACCATGTTTATAGCGGAACTCAACCATCCGATGTTCGACATGTTCGACCTTTCATGCCTGCGTACAGGTATTATGGCTGGTTCTCTCTGCCCGGTAGAACTGATGAAACAGGTGGAAGAGAAAATGTTCATGAAGGTGACCAGTGTATACGGACTGACAGAAGCTTCTCCGGGTATGACACACAGCCGTATCGACGATCCGCAGGAGGTGCGTTTTACTACAGTCGGTCATGATTTTGAATTTACGGAAGTGAAGGTTATCGACCCAGAAACAGGAGAGGAATGTCCTCCAGGTGTACAAGGGGAAATGTGTAACCGCGGATATAATACCATGAAAGGATATTATAGGAATCCGGAAGCTACTGCGGAAGTGATAGACAAAAACGGTTTCCTGCATTCGGGCGACTTGGGTATCAAGGACGAAAACGGCAACTATCGCATTACGGGACGTATCAAAGACATGATTATCCGTGGAGGAGAAAACATTTATCCGCGCGAAATAGAAGAGTTCCTTTATCAGATGCCTGGCATAAAGGATGTTCAGGTAGCGGGTGTACCGTCGAAGAAATACGGTGAAGCTGTAGGTGCATTCATCATTCTGCACGAAGGATGCACAATGAACGAATATGATGTACGTGAGTTTTGCGAAGGAAAGATAGCCCGATACAAGATTCCGAAATACATTTTCTTTGTAAAGCAATTCCCGATGACAGGAAGTGGCAAAATCCAGAAGTTCAAACTGAAAGATTTAAGCCTGGAACTTTGCAAGCAACAAGGTATAGAAATTATCTGATACACAAGTATCAATAAAAAGATCGCACCCGTATTCCTAAGTCGAGAAATCAGAATATCGGGTGCTTTCTTAGAAAGACAAGTATTATTGATGAAATATTAATTCAGATCACTTCACTATTTTTACCAAGATAGTTTTTCCATCAGGTTCTCCCTTGGTATTATAGCTTTCTGATTTTACCAGTCCGATACCTTCGGCATACCATTCTGTTACACGTACGGTTTCGGTCTTCAGAACGATTTTTGTACGCTTCAGGTATGAAATCTTAATACAATCAAACTTACCGGCAGTCGTACTGACTTTCTCTTCACCCATATAAGCTGCACCAGATATATTTATCTCATTCTTCAGCATATTGAAGATCAGCGAATAAGTACGGTCTGGAATCGACTCGCCTGCACTGGCGTGCTTTTTGATAGTAAATGAATTATCACCTTTCAGTTTCAGCTCTTCAGCCATAGCCTGACGGGCCTTCGAATCGTATTTGGCAGGATCTGAATCAGATTTTATATAAGGACCATACATCAAATCTTCCTGGCAGGTAGTAACATTACCATCGTAATTCCAGTTATAAAGTGTATAGCTGGTATTATTCTTGGTCTTATTAGTTACTATTTTGGCAAGATACTGAGCACTTTCTCCTGAAGCATTCTTTACGACATTGTATACCGTAACCGTTTCGTTCGACAGGCTTTGTCCTGCCTCATCATAATTTACATAATGTAATTCCGTACCCTGAGTAGTACAGAAGTATTGTGCCTGCATGGTATGACATGCCAGCAGAGCAACAATGACCAACAGCATTTTTTTCATAACTTATCTTTTTTATTTCACTGTATTATTCGGTTGCAAACATACTAATTTCTTTTCAGCAAACATATCCATTAAGTTAATTTTCTCGTTATCTTTGCAACACATTAACATAAAAGAGATAAAATTATGGGCTTATTATCATCCTTGTTCGGTGGAGGAAAGCCGAACGAAGACCAACAGGCAAAACAGGAAAAGAAAAATTTCGAGATTCTGAAATATGATGGTATCCGCGCACGCAATATGCGCCAGCTTCCCTATGCTATAAAATGTTTTGAGCAGGCAATAGCGCTGAATGATGAACCTGAAACGCTGCAACTGCTTGCCAATGCGTATATAGAAGCCGGACGTACAGACGATGCCCGTATTACACTAGACCGCCTGGTTGATAAAACGCCCGACAATATACAGGCTCTGCTTGCTCTGGCAAGTATCTGTTATATGCAAGAAGATTATGAAAGTATGGATGATGCTTGTCAGAAAGCTATAAAGCTTGACGAAACCAGTGCTCCGGCTTACTATCTTGCAGCAAAGGCTGCACGAGGCATGAAAAATGACCTGCAGGCTATTGTGATGCTGACCAAGGCCATCATGCAAAACGAAGAATATAAAGAGGCTTATCTGCTTCGTGCCGAAGTCCTCTGGGATATGCGTCAGGCTAAAGATGCCATGAGCGATCTGAATAAAGTTCTTTCAGTTTCACCTGATGAAGAGGATGCTTTACTACTTAAAGGAAGAATACACGCAGCACTTGGTCAGGTAGAAGAAGCTCAATCATGTTTCAACCAGGTATTGGAAGTAAATCCGTTCAACGAAAAAGCCTATTTGCTTAAAGGTGAAATGTTAATGGAACAGAAAGAATTCGACCAGGCTATAGAGTTCTATACAGAAGCCATCGAACTAATGCCTCAAAACGCAGTGCTCTATCAGGAAAGAGGACGCATCCGACTGTTAAAAGGTGATAAGGAAGGTTCCATAGAAGATATGAAAAAAGCTATTGAGCTAAATCCGGACAACGAGAAGCTGATTACCGGAAATTATGATAACCTCAAGCAAAACTCTGCTCCGGGAATTTATTAATATGCTACTTTTTAAATAAGACAAAGGGAAAACGTCAACAAAATTGATAAAACTGCAATTGTCAATTGCCTCAATATAGAAGAATATAATCCACTGATTTATTTAAGAAGTCTGGAATTATAATATTTTCAAACGAAAAAGAGTCGTATCAAACTACATGATAAAAAGTTTGATACGACTCTTTAGTTCATAAGAACGAAATTTTCTATTAAAAATTCACATTTCTTAAAAATGTTTTTTTTATATAGCTTTCATATCTATAATTACAACTCATCATAAGCCTCTTTCAACTGCTTCATTGCCTGTTCAAGTACAGAACGCGGACATCCGACATTCATTCTCATAAATCCCGTACCCTCTTTTCCAAAAGTCGTACCACTGTTCAGAGCTAAATGCGCATGAGATACAAAAAAATCTTCAAGCTGCTGCTGTGGCAGATTCAACTCCCGACAGTCAAGCCATACCAGATACGAAGCCATCGGAAGCATTGCCTTAATCTTAGGCATATAAGTTTTCAGGTAATGATCCAAATAATCAATATTACCTTGTATATAAGCCAGACATTGTTCCAGCCACTCTGTTCCATTAGAATATGCAGCCTCTACTGCCGGAAAGGCAAAAACATGACCTCCGCCAAACTCACAGCTTTCCATATAAGTAGTAAACCGTTTGTGGAGTCCCTCATTATAGATAATAGCATGCGAAGCAGCTACTCCTGGCATATTAAATGCCTTACTAGGAGCCATGAACGTAACGGAATTATTCTTTGCACGCTCGGAAATCATGGCAAAAGGAACATGATGACGAGGTGGCAACGTCAGATCGGCATGAATTTCATCCGAAAAGACAATCACATTATCTTCAGCACATATGTCTGCAATCGCCTTCAGCTCATCGTGTGTCCAGACCACACCGCCCGGATTGTGAGGATTACATAATATAAACACACGTACCCCTTTTATCTCTTTGCGGAACAAATCCAAGTCCATGCGATACGTTCCATTTTCCAGTATCAACGGACACTCTACCACTCTTCGGTCATTACGAGTTACCAGCCACGAAAAAGGATGATAAACAGGAGGCATAATCATTATTTTATCTCCCGGATGAGTAAAGGCATTGATTGCCATTCCCAACCCCGGCACAATGCCCGGCACGTAAGTAATCTGTTCTTTTCTTACCTTCATACCATAACGGGAATCTACCCAGTTGATAACGGCCTGATAATAGCTATCAGGTTTGCAGGTATAGCCCAGCACAGGATGCTCACAACGCTTGCGGATTGCATCAATCACAAACGGTGGAGTTGCAAAATCCATATCGGCTACCCACATCGGAATAAGATCGTCCCTACCCCATATACTCTTCATTCCTTCAACTTTTTCAGCACCCGTTCCCCGACGGTCTATCAGTTCATCAAAATTATAATTCATGGTGATATTATGTTTTAATTAGCGAGTTTGTTCTAACACAAATTTAATCGAATATGTCGTGTAAAGAAAATATTTAAAGAAAAAGTTCATAAAACTATTGTTTTTTCAAGAAAAGTATTACATTTGCAACCGTAATGATAACAAAATAACAGAACAAAAATGAAAACATTTGCGACATACTTCTTCTTTTACTTTTTTTACTTTTACTTTAGCAATGAAGTGAAGCGGGAGTTCGCATATGTACGATAAACCAATGAATAAGTAAAAACAATATAACGAAATCCCGCTTCTGGAAAGAAACGGGATTTTTTATTTTAAACCAAGAGCAAATGAAAAAGATAGCAATACAAGGTGTTCCGGGCTCATACCACGACATTGCCGCCCACAAATATTTCAAGGATGAAGAAATAGAGTTAATCTGTTGCAATACATTCGAAGAAGTATTCGAGAACATGCGCAAGGACAGCAATGTAATCGGAACAGTTGCCATAGAAAATACAATTGCCGGAAGCCTGCTTCATAACTACGAATTACTCCGCGAAAGTGGAGCTACTATCATCGGAGAACACAAGCTTCGTATCAGCCACAACATCATGTGTCTGCCCGATGAAAGCTGGGAGGACCTGACAGAAGTAAACTCTCATCCGGTAGCCCTGGCACAATGCCGCGAATTTCTCCAGCACCATCAGGAACTGAAAGTTGTAGAAACCGATGATACTGCCGGAAGTGCCAAAAACATCCACGAAAAACAACTGAAAGGACATGCAGCCATCTGCTCCAAATATGCAGCAAGCATGTATGGAATGAAAATACTTCAGGAAGGAATTGAAACCAACAAACACAATTTTACACGCTTTCTTATAGTATGCGACCCGTGGATTGCCGACGACCTGAAAGACCGTTCGAAGGTAAACAAGGCAAACATCGTTTTCTCACTTCCACACAATGAAGGAAGTCTTTCGAAAGTTCTTTCCATTTTTTCATTCTACAACATAAACCTGACTAAGATACAATCATTGCCCATCATCGGACGCGAATGGGAATATATGTTCTACGTAGACGTGATGTTCAATGATTACCTGAGATATAAACAATCTATCGATGCGGTAACCCCGCTCACTAAAGCACTTAAAATTTTAGGAGAATATGCAGAAGGAGAATCAACATTATAATATACAGCCCGCCGACAGACTGGCTAGTGTCAGCGAATATTATTTCAGCCGTAAACTGAAAGAAGTGGCAAAGATGAACGCCGAAGGTAAGGATGTCATCAGCCTGGGTATAGGAAGTCCGGACATGCCGCCATCGGAAGAAACCATCAATGTATTATGCGAAAATGCCCGCAAGGCAGATGCACACGGCTACCAGCCCACAGTAGGTATACCTGAACTGCGCAAGGCGATGGCCGACTGGTACAAACGCTGGTACAATGTCGATCTTGATCCTGCTACGGAAATACAGCCGCTCATCGGATCAAAGGAAGGTATCCTGCATGTCACACTGGCTCTCGTCAATCCGGGAGATCAGGTTCTGGTTCCTAATCCGGGATATCCTACCTACACTTCACTAAATAAAATATTAGGAAGTGAGATCGTCAATTATAACCTGAGGGAAGACAATCACTGGCAACCCGATTTTGATGAACTGGAGAAAATGGATTTGAGCCGTGTGAAAATTATGTGGACCAACTACCCCAACATGCCGACAGGAGCAAATGCCACCATGGAGTTGTACGAAAAGCTGGTCGACTTTGCCCGCCGCCACAACATCGTCATTGTAAACGACAACCCATACAGCTTCATTCTGAACCATAAGCCTATCAGTATCCTCAATGTTCCGGGAGCCAAAGAATGCTGTATCGAGTTCAACTCCATGAGTAAGAGCCACAACATGCCGGGCTGGCGTGTAGGTATGCTTGCCACCAACGCGACTTTTGTACAGTGGATTCTGAAAATAAAAAGTAATATCGATTCGGGAACTTTCCGTCCCATGCAGCTCGCTGCCGCACAGGCATACCGCAACAGTGCAGAATGGCACGAAGAAGCAAACATCAACGTATACAGCCGCCGTCGTAAACTGGCGGAGGAAATCATGACTACACTGGGATGTACATTCGATTCTGATCAGGTAGGTATGTTCCTTTGGGGAAAAATTCCTGAGAGCTATACTGATGTAGAAGACCTGACAGAGAAAGTATTACACGAAGCACGGGTATTTATTACTCCGGGATTTATCTTCGGAAGCAACGGAAAACGGTATATCCGCATTTCTCTCTGTGCCAAGGAAGGAAAACTGGCTGAAGCCCTTAAACGCATCAAAGCAATTTTCTAAAGAATAATAAATTAAAAAGACAAGATAATATGGAACTAAATTTGCAACCCATCGAACTGGAAGGTGTATCAAAAGAACGCCCTCTTATCATAGCAGGTCCTTGTAGTGCCGAAACAGAAGAGCAAGTTATCTCAACTGCTACCCAACTGACCAATAAAGGTATCAAGATTTTCCGTGCCGGAATATGGAAACCACGTACCAAACCCGGAGGTTTCGAAGGTATCGGTGTGGATGGTCTTGCATGGATGAAACGAGTTAAACAAGAAACAGGCATGTACGTAGCAACCGAGGTTGCAACGGCAAAGCACGTATACGAATGTCTGAAAGCAGGTATCGACATCTTGTGGATCGGAGCACGTACCACTGCCAATCCGTTTGCCGTACAGGAAATAGCTGACGCACTGAAAGGAGTAGATATTCCTGTTTACGTAAAGAACCCTGTCAATCCGGATCTGGAATTATGGATCGGAGCTTTGGAACGCATCAACAACGCAGGATTGAAGCGTCTGGGAGCTATCCACCGCGGATTCTCGTCATACGATAAAAAGATTTACCGTAACTTGCCACAGTGGCATATTCCAATCGAACTGCGCCGCCGTATTCCTAACCTGCCTATCTTGTGCGACCCAAGCCATATCGGTGGAAAGCGTGAACTCATTGCACCGCTCTGCCAGCAGGCAATGGACCTGGGACTGGATGGATTGATTGTTGAATCTCACTGCAATCCGGATTGTGCATGGAGTGATGCGGCACAGCAAATTACTCCAGATGTACTCGACTACATCCTGAATCTGCTGGTTATTCGTAAAGGGCATCAGTCAACAGAAAGCTTGCACGAACTTCGTCTGCAAATCGATGCGTGCGACAACGAACTGATGGAAATCTTAGCCAAACGTATGCGTGTATGCCGTGAAATAGGTACATTCAAGAAAGAGCATAACATGACTGTCCTTCAGACCGGACGTTACAACGAGATACTCGACAAGCGTGGTGCGCAAGGTACATTATGCGGAATGGATGCCGATTTTGTCAAACAAGTATTCGAAGCTATCCACGAAGAAAGCGTACGCCAGCAATTGGAAATCATTAATAAGTAAGTAAATAACAGACTTTTATAAGAATCTATGAGAATATTAATTTTGGGAGCCGGAAAAATGGGTTCCTTCTTTACCGATGTATTGAGTTTCGACCACGAAGTGGCAGTATTCGATGTGAACCCAAAGAAACTGCGCTTTATGTACAACTGCTGTCGGTTTACCAATACTCAAGAAATAGAAGAATTCAAACCCGAACTGGTTATTAATGCAGCAACGGTAAAATATACTCTTGATGCATTCAATCAGGTTTTGCCCATTCTCCCGAAAGATTGTATCATAAGCGATATAGCTTCTGTAAAAACCGGACTGAAAGAATTTTACGAAAATTGTGGATTCCGCTATGTATCTACTCACCCGATGTTTGGTCCTACGTTTGCCAACCTTGACAAGCTAAGTACGGAGAATGCCATCATCATCAAGGAAGGCGACCATCTGGGAAAAATTTTCTTCAAAGATCTGTATCAAAGACTGGGACTTAACATCTTCGAATATACATTCGAGGAACACGATGAAACAGTAGCTTACTCGCTGTCTATCCCCTTTGTTTCTACGTTTGCCTTCGCTGCGGTAATGAAACATCAGGATGCTCCGGGAACAACATTCAAACGGCATATGGCAATAGCCAAAGGAGTGATGGGCGAAGATGATTTTCTGTTGCAGGAAATCTTGTTCAACCCACGTACTCCGGCACATGTAGAAGGTATTCGTACAGAACTCAACGAGCTGTTGGATATCATCAACAAAAAAGATGCTGAAAGAATGCGTGCCTATCTTACAAAGATTCGCGAGCATATCAAATAATATAGATGATTTCCAAACGGAAACATGGGATGACTTTACTTACAGTTTATAAGTTGACATTCTAAAAGTCCCTCTGTTTTCAGCCTGATATTGCAACAAATTAAGGCTGAAAACAGAGGGACTTTTCTTTTAAGGTTTCGATTTATCAGATTTTCCAGGCCTAAACCTTACGTTTACAACGACCTGTTTTCTTCATAAAATCAATACCAGCTTTCACAAAAAACATCAGCATATTATCAGCAATTCTTCCTGATATTTTTTTTAAATTTGTACAAAAAAGCAGATAAACATCAGCTAGATTTAAAACAAAGAAATACGGAAACAGCTGCACAATCCATAAAAAAAGCGGTCAGACCATTTGTCACAGTCCGACCGCTCTATACTTAGAACAAATTTAATACGCTATCAGAAGCGATAACCCACAGTTATCATAAAAGCCAGGTTTTTATTATTTTCCTGTGTCAGGCTTTTCTTAAACATGTTAGTAAAACCATACTGGCCTGTCAGATTCAGCAAATATTTATATCCCAGTTCAAAACCTACTCCATACTGCAAACCTACAGCACAACGGTTCATCAATGCTTCGTCAGCTCCGTCTATCTTCTTAAACAGTTTAGTTCCAACTTCAGCACCTCCTGATTCCACAGTCGCTTTTCCGCCCAAACCAAATCCTACATAAGGACCGGCATTTACAACAAACGTATTACCTTCGCTGATGGGTAATTTTATAGCAGCCAATAAAGGAATATCCAGATAAACAGGATTAATTTTCGCATCAACACCTTTCTCAGATCCTTTACAACCTTTGCTTGTAAAATTCAAACCAGTCTGGAAGGCCCACATATCAGTAATGGCATAATCCATTCCTACTCCTACCGAATAGCCAATCTTCAAGTCTGCATCACTATTGGTGATGTTTGCCATAGACATACCTGCATGTACATCAAATTTCGCCTGAGAAAAACCGGCAAGTGTACACAATCCTAAAACAACAGTTAATAATAACTTCTTCATAACTGATATTGTTTTTATAAGGTTCTCGTCCCCAAAGAATCTTAGTTTTTGTTTCCGAAGTGCAGGGACTGCTCTTTACAGGCACACTTCTGTTTGTTTTGTATCTATTAGCAAAGATAATCAATTCTTTCAATATAACAAATTTAAAGGAGAAGAACACAATATTGAACACATCAGTCTGTTCATAAAAAAATCCGTCCGGATTCCTCCGAACGGATTTCTTAACTTAATAAATATTTTACAACTTAATTTTTTTCTTAACAGCCTTCGATTCATTATGCAGACGGTCGAGTGCAGTCACGACATAGCGGTACTTAGTCTTTCCGTTTTCATAAGGAAGTTTATAGAAAGTATTAGTAGTGATTTCAACAATATGAGAAGGATCATTCAGATTAACCTTTTCATCGTTATTGAAGCGATATACTACATAACGCACAGCCTTGTCCATTTCATCTTTCGCCTTAGGAGCTGTCCAGAACAAAATATATCCGTCGGCAGTCCACACCGGTTTCAGTTTTTTCACTTTACCCGGAGCCTCTTTATCGATAAAAGGAGAAGCCGGAATCAAAGCTGGATATTTGTGGTAGACATTTGCCAGAACCTCACGATAGTTGCCTTTATTTTCTACCACTGCAGCAGCATACCACTGACAGCTTCCCTGTACGGTTGGAAGCATACGCTGCAAGTTATATTTGGCAAGCATCTGGTGCTGTCCCGGATTTTTCAGATCTGGCTTTGTTACAGTACGAACTACGTCTTGTCCGATAAACAGTGGACGTGCGGCAGAATGACGCGCCCACCAGCGGATCAGTTTATCATAATCTGCTGCCGGATGACCGATTTCCCAATAGATCTGAGGGATATTATAATCTACCCAGCCATTGTTGACCCAAAGCAGTACATCGGCATACAAGTCATCGTAATTCTGAAGTCCGTTTGTATCGCTTCCATTCGGATCTGATTTTCTGTTACGATAGATACCGAAGGGAGAAACACCAAACTTAACCCATGGCTTACAACTGCGTACAGTTTCGTGAATTTCTTTTATCAAGACATTGACATTATCTCTACGCCAGTCGGCCTTGTTGGTAAATCCGCGACCATAAGCAGCAAAGCTGATGTTGTCTGGAAATTCTTCTTCCGGATTCGGATACGGATAAAAATAATCATCCATGTGAATAGCGTCAATATCGTAACGAGAAACGATATCTCTTACAATCTTGCAGATATAAGCTCTCGATTCAGGATATCCGGGATCGAAATACAGCTGTCCGCCGTAACGTACAAACAAATTAGGGTATTTATTATAAGGATGCATAGGCGACAATGCCGTAGTTCCCTTGGTCTGTGCACGATAAGGATTTATCCATGCATGAAGTTCCATGCCACGCTTATGACATTCTTCCACCATGAAACGAAGCGGATCCCAGCCTGGCTGAGGAGCTTTTCCCTGCAATCCGGTAAGGAAACGGCTCCAGGGTTCATAGGTCGACGCATAAAGAGCATCACATTCGGCACGAACCTGAAATATAATCGCATTGATACCCGCACCTTTCAGGTTATCCAACTGACGGATCAGAGTCGCTTTCATCTGTTCTGTGGGCATACCTTGAAACTGACCGTTCACACATTGTATCCACGCACCGCGGAATTCACGCTTTGGATGCATTGTCTGTGCCTTAACACTTCCGGCAACAAATAAAAGCATTGCCAGCCAAATCAATAAAACTTTTGATTTCATATTTTTTATACATTATAATCGAGAGGGCAAAGATAAGGAAAAAATAATCAATAACTTACTTTTTCCTCGAATCGATAAAAGAATAAAGCAATGAGGACCTGTTTTACACATGTGAAAGCAATAAGCAGAGTTTTTTCCAAAATTGAAGCTATTAACACTCCTTATTTATCTTTTGTTTCACGATATGCATAAAATTCACTATTTTTGTCTATCAAAAACCAAACGAATCCAAGCATGTCTGACAGTAAATATATATCTATAAAAGGCGCGAAGGTAAACAACCTGAAAAATATAGACGTTGATATTCCACGTAATAAACTAGTAGTCATTACGGGGTTGTCCGGTTCCGGAAAATCCTCACTGGCATTCGACACATTGTATGCCGAAGGACAGCGTCGCTATGTGGAAAGCCTTTCATCGTATGCACGCCAGTTCCTGGGACGAATGAGCAAACCTGAATGTGATTTCATCAAAGGTATTCCTCCTGCCATTGCTATCGAACAGAAAGTAATCAGCCGGAATCCGCGTTCTACCGTAGGTACATCGACTGAGATATACGAATATCTGCGTCTGCTGTTTGCACGTGTCGGCAAAACTTATTCGCCGATAAGCGGTCAGCTTGTAAAAAAAGACAGCCCCGAAGATATTGTAAACTGCATGCTCTCATATCCGAAAGGTACACGCTATACGGTACAGACTCCTATCATTTCCCGAGAAGGACGCAGTGAAGCCGAACAGATAGAAATGGATATGAAACAAGGATTCACCCGTCTGGAAGTAAACGGTGAAATGGTTCGTATGGAGGATTATCAATATAATCCTGCCGATACGATATACCTGCTGGTGGACCGTATGAGCTGCGATGATACAAAAGATGCAATCAGCCGCTTGACCGATTCAGCAGAAACAGCTATGTACGAGGGTGACGGAGCTTGTCTGCTGCGCTTTTACCTGCCCGACGGAAGTACCAAACTACATGCCTTCAGTACAAAATTCGAGGCAGACGGTATTAAGTTTGAAGAGCCCAGCGACCAGATGTTTTCGTTCAACTCTCCTATCGGCGCATGCCCTACGTGTGAAGGTTTCGGAAAGATTATCGGTATAGACGAGCATCTTGTCGTACCCAACCGTGCATTGAGTGTTTACGACGGTGCTGTGATGTGCTGGAGAGGAGAAAAAATGAGCGAATGGCTCACCGAATTCCTGCGCGAAGCTCCGGCGCACGATTTTCCTATATTCGAGCCTTACTATAACCTGACTCAGGCACAGAAGGATTATTTATGGCACGGACCGCGTGACAAAGTCTGCATCGATTCGTTCTTCAAGATGCTGGAAGAAAATCAGTATAAGATACAGTACCGCGTAATGTTAGCCCGTTACCGTGGTAAGACAACTTGTCCGGAGTGTCATGGCAGCCGTTTGAAGAAAGAAGCGCTTTATGTCAAAGTGGGAGGACGCACCATTGCAGAACTGGTAGAGATGCCGGTTTATCAGTTGAAAGAATTTTTCCGTACCTTGCAGCTCGACGAACATGACAAGATGATAGCCCAACGCTTGCTGAATGAAATCAATAACCGATTGACCTTCCTGCTCGACGTCGAACTTGGATATCTTACATTAAACCGACTCAGCAACTCACTTTCCGGGGGAGAAAGTCAGCGAATCAATCTGGCAACCTCACTGGGAAGCAGTCTGGTAGGTTCACTTTATGTTTTGGACGAACCTAGTATCGGACTTCACAGCCGAGATACAGACAAGCTTATCAAAGTACTCCGCCAGTTGCAACAGCTGGGCAATACGGTTGTAGTGGTAGAGCATGATGAAGAAATCATCCGTGCTGCCGACTATATTATAGATATCGGCCCTAAAGCCGGACGTCTGGGAGGAGAAATTGTTTATGAAGGAGATATGAAAGACCTGCATCCCGGAAGCAACAGCTATACTGTAAAATATCTGCTGGGAGAAGAAATCATCGAACGACCACAGACACATCGTTCGTGGAATAATTATATAGAAATAAAAGGAGCCAGAGAAAACAACCTGAAGGGAATCGATGTACGCTTTCCGCTTAACGTAATGACGGTAGTGACCGGAGTAAGTGGTTCAGGAAAAAGTACGTTAGTGCGCGACATCTTTTATAAGGCACTGAAGCGTGAGTATAGTGAAGGCAGCGACCGTCCGGGAGAATTTATTTCACTGGAAGGTGATATCCAGATGATGAAGGACATAGAGTTTGTCGACCAAAACCCGATAGGCAAATCTTCACGCAGTAATCCTGTCACCTACATCAAGGCATACGACGAAATAAGAAAACTGTTTGCCGACCAGCCTTTGGCCAAACAAATGGGGTACTCGGCAGGGTATTTCTCGTTCAATACCGAAGGAGGACGTTGTGAAGAATGTAAAGGAGAAGGTACTGTAACGGTAGAAATGCAATTCATGGCCGATCTGGTACTGGAATGTGAATCATGTCATGGAAAACGTTTTAAGAGTGATACCCTGGAAGTACGTTACGAAGGGAAAAACATCTATGACATACTGGAAATGACAGTCAACCAGGCTATCGAATTTTTCGATGAACACAAGCAGAAGAAAATAGTAAAAAAACTGCTGCCGCTACAAGAAGTTGGACTCGGATATATCAAGCTGGGACAATCATCCTCTACCCTTTCGGGAGGAGAAAACCAGCGTGTCAAACTGGCATACTTCCTGAGTATCGAAAAATCTCAGCCAACTATTTTTGTATTCGACGAACCGACAACAGGATTACATTTCCACGACATAAAGAAACTGCTAGAGGCATTCAACTCGTTAATAGCACGAGGACATACGGTTGTCATAATCGAACATAACATGGACGTTATCAAATGCGCCGATTATGTCATAGACCTCGGTCCGGAAGGTGGAGATATGGGCGGTAATCTCGTAGTATGCGGCACCCCCGAAGAAGTAGCTCATTGCGGAGCATCATATACAGGGCAGTATCTGTTAGAAAAGATACAAATTTAGCCCATACACATACAAAAAAGAAAGTATATAGAGTAATTTTGATGTTTTTTTGTTAAGGTGCAGTAAACAATATTCCTCACTATATTGTTTAATTAATTATTTATTTTAATCAAAAAAAGAGAGATTTTATGAAAAAAAGTTGTTTTTACTCTGTACTTGCTTCTTCGCCTACATCAGCATAGCGATGGCACAGGTATCGAAGGTGACAGGTGTTGTCATCTCAGAAGAAGACAATCTTCCTATCGTAGGAGCTTCTGTCCTAATAAAAGGGACTAATACAGGAACCGTGACTGATATCGATGGGAAATTTACACTTGGCAACATTCCAGCAAATGCAAAGAAAGTGATAATTTCTTTCATCGGTATGCAAAGTCGCGAATTAGACATTAAACCGGAATTAAATGTAATCCTGAAATCGGATACAGAAGTTCTGGATGAAGTGGTGGTTACCGGTTATGGAGTAACAAAGAAAAGTACATTTACGGGAGCAGCCAATGTAGCAGATTCTACTACACTTGAATCACGCACCGATGCAAACTTCATGAAAGCGCTCGAAGGAAGTATGCCGGGTGTGCAAATGAATAATTCAACAAGTACGCCGGGTGCTCAAGCTAACGTGTATATCCGAGGAGAAAGTTCGGCACAGTTGCATAAGTCCGTGGCAATATAATCATGTTATCCAAAGATTATGGACGCTCTGAACATAAAGAAAGGTAAATCCTGCACACCGCATAGTTGTGCTCTAAAGCCTTTCAACTTAGAGTTAAGAGATTCAGCATGAGCATTGGTTGATCTGTTTGAGCTTGACTTTATTTTTTTTGATTGCCTTGCTGACGGCATTACTGCTTTTCTGGACAGCATTGGAAATAGCTTGCGCTCCCCATGATGCCAGACTGTTTCCAGATGTGGTTGTATTGGTGAGTGTTGATGTATTGCTTAGCGCACCGCTACCCACATCTTTTGTAGTTTCACGGAACTGGCTGCTTGGAACATACAGTCCTTCTAATCCGTCTGTATCATAGAAGGCAAGGTTTACTTTGATAATCTCACCATCTACCATGATGCTTGTAACATTGCCTTTAACACGCTGTGAGCCAAAACCGCTCATAGTTGCATAAAGGTATGATCCTTTGGGAACAACAACTTCATTGATTTCCACATCATCTATTAATCGGAGACGGACTCTTGAGCCGTCAACTGCCTTGATGTTTTCATCTATGATGGCTTTAATTAACTTCTGCTCTTTTTCATTCTCACAGATAGTATTGAAATAGTCGGACGTTACTTTGACTTTCTTGACCACTTCCAGGGGTTCATCGTTATTTTCTTTTTCATCAGACACTTCCAGATTCTTTTCATTCATCTTTGTAAGTGTATCCGTATCAGTCGGCAAATTTGTAGCTTGCAGACCTTGCAATCTGGCTTGGGCAATAGCTCGGTTCAGCTCCTCCATGGCTTCTTGCTCACGTTGTTTACTGATGGTCAAGCGGTCTTCTTCAGAAGTACCGTCGCCTTGTGCGACTTCCTGACCTTTCTGTGCGCTCTCCTGTAGTTGTCTTTGCATCTCAGCGAGTTTCTCGGCTTCCTGTTTCTGAGATTCCAATTGTTTAAGCTCTTCTTCTGAATATTTTGAATCATACTCTTCTTTGTTGTTTCCTTCATTACGGTCAATGTTTCCTAAAGCAGTATAGTCATCTATTTTCCCATATGATTTAAGCATATTGTCATACTTTTTGCCAATACCATCGCCTTTCATGTTGGCATCAGGCAATTCCGGATTCAGATAATCAGTCGTAGTGAGTCCGTTAGGAGTTTCTGCCTTCTCCGTATGAAACAGATCTATGACAAAGTAACCGACAAACAACAGGGGAAAGTAGATGATTATTGGAATCATGTACTTTGGCTGCTTCCAGTTAATTTTCTTCAGTGCGTCCATCATTCTTTATGTTTACGTTGTTATTATTAGATTCGTCATTGACGGTAGAAAGTCCTTCGTGAAGACGGTTGGATTTTTGATTGCCCTTGTTGTAATATTTGCGCAATATCAGCTCCTGCCTTTCTGTGGCACTTTGGACGGATTGTTGCCTGTTAAACACAAATGCCATTCTGTAGATATTCAGACATAGACAGATTATGATAAGTCCGAAAACAATGACAAGAAACTGCTTCCTGTGGTTGTTGGCAAAGTTCTGAACCGTTCCGGCAAGCACATCAAGTTTCATCATACGTGCGAACTTGCGACCAGCATTGACTTCATTTTCGTATCTTTGCTTATATTTCGGATTATCTTTATCTGGCATCTTCTCTCCAACAAATAACTTTTTCCATCCCATATTAGTAGTTCATTTTGTTCTTTTGTTCAATATCCTTATTCATAAGTGTCCTCCAGTTTGTTATAAGCAATCCGTGAGGGTTATTGTCAGTTCTTGGTACACGTTTCAGCTGACCTGCAGTGACCAGTTCTCTGGTAAGAATGCTTGTCCGTCGTTCAATACGCTGTTTGCCATAATACATGAACTCCATCTTTTCCTTATCGAATTTTATACTGTCGCAGAATATGCTGAACACAGCACTCGTACCCATAATATTCGAGTAGAATCCTTTTTCCTTCAATGTATTATACTGGGCAAGACCCGTTTCGTCCACTAAATACATGGCTTTGTCCATTGTGTACTTGATATATTTGTCGTCTGGAGCCAGGGTGAAAAACAGATGGTGGACTTTCTTTATATCTTAGCGCAAATGACTGTATTACAATGATTTTGTATAAGTACAAGAAATGAGAGTAACAAACAAGACACATTTTAGGTGATTTATGAGAACTCAAAGGAACTTTACTTTTGGTGTTTGCAATGTTATTCTTGAGAAATTTAGGGGGATATAAGCATTCATTGCCCCTGTTATATGGGGAAATTTTATAAAAAAACGACAAACTGCCGTGTTTTGTCAGTTCTAATTAGTAACTTTGCATAGACCACTAAAAAACATATTGTGCGGTATGGAAAACGATATTCGTGAGTTCTTGTTAGAACCCAAGCCAATTAAGGTTGGTAAATTATGTTTGAAGAATTTCAACCTGAAAATTCCATCGTATCAGAGAGGATATCGATGGACTAAAAAGGAGGTACTACGACTTATTGAGGATGTATTCCTTTATGATGAGAAGAAGGATGGTTCTTTCTATTGTCTTCAACCTCTTGTAGTAAGACATATTGAGAGCAATGGAAAGCATGAATGGAGAGTAATTGACGGACAACAACGGCTCACGACCATCTATCTTATTCTGAAAGCAATCGGTTACGATAGTAAATGTTATTCGCTTGAATACGAGCGAGATAATATACTTAGGAGAATGTGTGATGAGGACTTCGACCCTGAATCTTCATGTGAAATATGGCACCTTTCAATGGCAAAACAGGTTATCGTAGAATGGATAAATCAGAATCTTGATTATAAGGAAATACTTAGGACGAATATACTTGAATATTGCAGATTTATCTTGTATGTGATGAAGGAGGACGAGCGATTGTCAGAAAAGGAGAAAAGCCAAATGGAACATGACCTGTTCAATAATCTTAATTCGGGCAAAATATCCCTTACCGAGAGTGAACTCATCAAGGCTTTGTTTCTCCACAATGTTGGCGAGACTAAAGCAGTAAAAGAAATCAAACAAATCTCAATGTCCGAAGAATTGGACATTATGGAACGCACTTTACGAGAAGATGAAATGTGGTATTTCCTTGCCGGGGATCAAGACAGGCCTTCGAGTTGTATTGACTATCTCTATAAAGTTTGGTATCTGTCAAAGCATGAAGAGATTCCCAAAGATGTAGATTATCCTCTATTTTCTTCTTTGGAAGATTCTATCACAGCCGATACAGAGATGATCAGGAAATGGGAAGAACTCAAAAAATGCTACCATATGATTACAGGATGGTATCGTGATCCGTTGTTATATAATCTCATTGGCTATCTTGAAGGAAGAAAATATCCTAAATATATGCCGCAGGATTATCCTCCGTTCCACGAACATCTGCTTGCGAAATTCTACAAATATGCAACAGGAAACAATGAACAACAGAAGCTGCCTACTCGAAAGGAGTTTATCGGCTATGTTAAACTACAATGCTCGCAATCAATACCGAAAAACTATTTGGAGGCTCGTTTTGATAAAGACAAAAATGAAGTGTTTAATATATTATTGCTCTTGAATATAGCAATGCTTGTCAATAACAAGAGCCCTTTGCTGATACAGGATTGCGGTAAGTCAACAGGAAAGGGAACTGAAACAAAAGTAAGCCGATTCCCATTCCATGTATTTCATACTGTAAATTGGAATGTAGAACACATCTCACCGCAAAACCCCAAAGACAAGTCTAAACTCCTAGAACGTCTTCGAGATTTGAAAATTGAATACCAAGAAAAAAGTCTACCCGATGAGATTGAAAAGCTCTGCAAAATGTTAAATGATTCGAAAAATAATCTTTCAGCCCTTGACAATGATGCAGAATATATCAGTTTGGTCAATAAGTTTGTAGCAGAGGGGGAAGATGTAATGCGTCTCAAAAATCTCACACTCTTGACGGAACATGATAATAAAGGTATAGGTAACAAATTCTATTTTGACAAGCGAAATTGGCTTAACGCATACCAAGCTAATGGAAGTTTCATACCAGCTGCAACAATAAATGTATTTAGTAAATGGCACACCCACTCACCAAATGGATTTGTGTTTTGGGATGAGAATGACCAAGAAGCCTACGAGAAAGCAATAGAAAGAACAATCAACGATTTTGAAAAATTTTGTAAGGACAATGGGACAGAATGATTCAAGAAAAACTCTTCAAGCATTGTTTGAAGAAGAAAAATATGACTATATTTACATTCCACGCATCCAACGTGATTATGCACAAGGAAGAATTGACAAAGAAGCTACTGTAATTCGTGACAATATTCTCGACGATGTGGCCTCTGGCAAGCCATTGTCATGGGGGATTGTTTTCGGTGTCTCTGAGGTGAGAAACATGATAGATGGAACAACCAAGAAATGTTTTATACCTATCGATGGACAGCAACGCCTTACTACGCTGTATCTTCTTTCTCTTTATGGTGAGAAGGTACACGGAATACCGTTCGGCTATTTACAGGGATTCAATTACGAAACACGCAGTGCATCGCGTGACTTCCTGACTGCTATAGCCGAGTATTGGAAAGGTGAGAAAAATGAGACAGTTGACTTAAAGAAGCATATACTCAATCAAGGTTGGTTTTTGAACTATTGGATTCTTGACCCGACAGTCGGTGCAACTCTTAATATGTTAAATGCCATTGACTCCCGTTTCAGAAAAGCCCCAGGCGTATTTCATAATCTTGATAGAATCAGCTTTGAATTCTTGGACCTTAAAAGTCTGGAACTCAATGAAACTCTGTATCTCAAGATGAATTCGCGTGGAAAGAAGTTGTCCCAATTTGACAAGATTAAGTCTGAAATTGATAAAATCCTGCCGGACGATATACAGGATTATGATTCCGAATTTTCGCTTTACGAAAAGGAAGATTCTTATCTGAAAGAACGTCAAGAACGTCATGAATGCCCCACATTTGCGGATAAATGGAGATATTGCTTGGACCGAGAATGGAGCAATCTTTTCTGGGATAGAAAAGCCCATAATTTCGACATTCCATTATTGGCATTTCTTTCTAATTGGCTTATCGCTCGTGCCGGAAAAGAATACCCATATTCAGACAATCTTCTAGGGTTGAACTACGATGATGGGAACTTCTTCTTGCCTTGGAAATATTTTGGGTACCTCTTAGACGCAAACAATGCAAAACGATACCTTGGGGAAATAGCATCTTTGTTAAACAGACTTTATCATAATCGAAATAACGGGATAGTAAAAGAATTGATCTCTATTCCAAAATCATATCCTGAACGAGCATTTAAGTTTGGTTTGCTTTCTTACAGTGGTAACGATTATTCTTCCAATGAGTTTGCAGAATGGAAGCGATTCATACGCAACTATTCAGCGAATACGGTAAGTGACAAGGATACGTTCTATGCTTATGTTAATAGAATAAGGGAAGACTTTTCTGAACATTCTACTGAGATTCTTCCTTATTTGGCTTCTCTTAATAAGGAAAAGGTCAATGAGCAAAATATGCAGCTTGCCGAAGAATACTTTAAGGCAACGGTCTTGCTAAATAACGAAGAGTTATCTGGAATTATCCGCCAGGCAGAAGAGCATCCCATACTCAACGGACGTTTGCGACCGCTTCTGATTGATGGTGATAAGTTTAATGAGACTACATTACGCAAAATATGGGACAATTTCCGACATTGGTTTGGCGAAGACGGTAAAGCCTTAGAGTTCAAAGATGGAGATGAAGAATCGCTTAGAAAGCGTTCGGCTTTTGCACGTGCGTTTACAAAGTGTATCGTAAGGCAAAATCAACTGTTCAATGACTGGCGTGTGCTTGATTTTACTGCTGGTACGCTCAAAGATAGGCTCCAACGAGAGAGATTTAATCTTATTTTTCGTACCTGTCTTTTATCAGAATCAGACAATCTTGATGACATTGAGGATTTGCCTTGTGAAAATTCCAATGAAATAGAGTTTATACAGGCCAAAGAAACGCTGCTTCAAGCTGGGATAATTGAAGGAATACTAAAATATGATGTTGGAAATCGTCTAAGGTTCAGATGGTATCACAACTCTTTATGTTTCTACCCTGAAAAAGGAAGAATTTCAGAAGATAGGATTGGAATTGACCGTGTGAATGATAATCCAGGTTGGGATCGTAACCGTAATCAGACACTGAAGTACTTGCAATCCCAATCATATATTATAGATGCGACACCTGTATCAGATGATGAATCTGTTGCTTTGTGGTGGGGAAACGACATCTGCTTCCATCGCTCTGACCATCCTGAGATAACGCTTTGCTGGACTTCTGACTATAACCTTGGAATCATTAACAAAGAATACCAATGGATAAAACGTCGAGTTTTAGTTGAAGGTAAAAATCTTAATTTTATGTTTGGTACCGTCGGAAAGAATGAATCAATAATTGAACGTGAAATCGGCACGTTAATTAAAGAGTATTTACAGGAACAAGAAAATATAAATGAGTAAATTATGGCAGCATCAGAATTATTCAACCGTTATATTTGGCTTGTTGATTTGATTTTTAGCTCAGGTGGGATTACACGAGAGGAAATCAGTAGTAGATGGTCTCGTAGTTCACTTAATTATAATAATGAACCTGAAATTCCTGAGAGGACATTCCATCGCCATAAAGATGCTATTAAGGAACTCTTTGATATTGATATTGTATGTGACCGTTCAGCAGGAAAAGTTTATAAAATAGCCAATAGTGATGACATTAGAAAAGGAGGAGTCAGAACATGGCTTATCAATACGTTTGCGGTAAATAATCTTATAAATGAGAGCCATCAAATAAAGCAACGTATTTTGTTTGAACAGATTCCTTCTGGTCAGCGATTTCTTACGCCTATTATTGAGGCTATGAGAGACAATCACACATTAACAGTTACGTATCAAAGTTTTCATCGAGATCGACCTTCAACTTTTGAGGTGGAACCTTATTGTGTCAAGGTATTCAAACAGCGATGGTATCTTCTTGCGCGAAGTACATATAACGGAGATATTCGTATTTATGGGCTTGATAGAATCCTTTCTATTGAACAGAACGATAATACATTCAACCTCCCAAAAGGATTTGATGCTGAGAGTTACTTTGATGATGTGATTGGTATCATTATTGGATCAGACGATAAGTTAGAGACAATTGAAATAGAAGTTTCAAATGGTCAGCAGAACTATTTTCGCTCGCTTCCACTTCATCACACACAGCAAGAAACATCCAAAGGAGAATACTCATCTACATTTACTTTTTTCTTGCGACCAACTTTCGACTTTATACAGGAACTATTGAGGTACGGGAGTGATGTTGAAGTAATCCGACCACTTGAACTTCGTAAGCAGTTTGCAAAGATAGCCAAAGATATGAATGAACTTTATAGTGATGATGGTTCTAAAAAGGTGTTATAATGTAACGTTTAGTTAATTGTAGGCGGATAGAATCCCGGTATTAGAGAAAATATCGGGATTTTTTGAAAAAATAATTTATACTGCCGCATAATGGCAGTTTTGTAAACTACCTTTGCATCAACAAAACAATTAAAGCTATTAAGTATGGGACAAATTACAAACAATGAATTCCTATCGTCTGTGCTAAATGCAGAGGTTTGGAAAAAAGTTTCAGACGAAAGCCTGAGCATGGAGATGATTGAGAAGTTTCAGGACAAGCTCGATTGGGAAACGCTGTCACAGAACCGCAATATTCTGTGGACAACAGCAGGTATTGCCAAATTTGCTGGCAAGATTAACTGGTCTGATTTTTCGCAGTACTGTAATGCGAACATTCTTACTGAGGAAAATCTTCACAAGTTTAAGGAGAAGTGGAACTGGAAAACTCTTTCGTCTCGCGATGAAATCTACAACAACTGGACACTACTTGACAAGTTTGTTGACATGATGGACTGGGCTGACATCATAGATAATTGGGACATTGAGCGTGCAGAGGAGTTCATAGAACGCTACCAGCAGTACATTCCTCTCAATAAGTTCCAGACCTCACGACTATGGGATAAACTCGTCGAGGTCAAGGCGGAGCGACTTCTCAAGGAAACGATTTACTCAATCTAATAAACTACTAAACTACAACAGTATGCCACTTTGGAAATTCACAACAAAGAACAAGCGTCAGTGCAATGGCGTGTTCGTCGAGAGAGGAATGACCGTTGAAGTCGTCACACCTACAACATCTAATCCCCTACACAACCCACAGGGGCGAGAACAGATTGCTGCCGCTTTCATGACAAAGTATGGTGTGGATATGAAGAAAGCGCAAATGCTCACTTCTAGTTATTTGGACTACACGATGTCGAAGTAGAAGCTAACAACTTTTATCATTAACAGGGGAATCATGATGCAACTATCGTGATTCCTCTATAAAATTATAACAAGAATTATGAAGAAAATAATAGCTGTTGGAAACGCTGGTGGTAATATCGCTGATTCTATAAGAAAACAAGGAATTGGTGTTAGAGATGCCGAGTTCGTCTATTATGATACTGATACGGAATCCCTCTACAAACATGGTAAAAAGGAAGATACACATATCTTACTACCCAAAGAAGCAAATGCAGAAGAGCATTTTGACGCTAGTCTCAATGGCGTTGACACTCTAATTATAACTGCTGGACTCGGAGGTAATACAGGTAGCATTTATGCACCTTGTATCGCATGGTCTAGTGAAGATATGAATGTGGAGAATGTAATAGCTTTTGTCTCGATGCCGTTCACGCTTGAAGGTGAAGACAAACGTGCTATTGCTATGGAAAGTCTTGAAAACTTAAAAAATCTCTGTGATGAAGTCATTGTTCAGGAGAATGATAAACTTGATGGAGAACTTGGCATTACCGATATGGATGCTGACCTCTGCTACAAATATGCAGAGATGTCTAAAAGACAGAAGAGTAATCAAAAATAAACCATCATAAAATGTCAGATTAATGCTGTATTTTCGTCCAAGATAAGTCTTAGATAGGTTGTATACTGAATTTACCCCCCTAGTACTGAATAGATATGAAAACTATAGAAGGATATGACGTGAAGATTTTCACGGATAACATTGAAGAACGCGCATTGGAGCAAGTCAGAGGTTTGCTTTCCATTGGCGTGTTTTCTGACAAGAAGATACGTATTATGCCGGACGTTCATGCTGGTGCGGGCTGTGTCATCGGGTTCACGGGTAATCTTGGTGACAAGGTTATCCCGAACATCGTGGGCGTGGACATCGGCTGTGGTATGCGTGTACTTGAATTTGGGAAAATAACAGATATAGATTTCCATGCGTTTCATGAGTTTATCCATAGCAATGTGCCTTCCGGTATGATTGTGCGTGAAGACCGCTTTGGTTTCCGTCCTCTTGTGGGTGAAGAGATGGACATTTATCGTGAAGCAAAGCAGATAGTGACAGAAATGCGTTGCTATCGCTCACTGAAAGATAGTAGCCGTATCTATAAAGCTATCGGTTCGCTCGGTGGTGGCAACCATTTCATCGAGCTGGATAGAGATGATGACGGTAACGTGTATCTTGTTATCCATACGGGTAGTCGGAATCTTGGCAAACAGGTGGCGGAGATTTACCAGGCAGCAGCAGTTCACCACATGACGGAAGGCTATGACGAGTTTGAGGACTTAATTAAACGTACTATAGAGGAGTACAAGGCTGCCGACCGTAGGGCGGAACTTCAGTCTGTCATTAAGAGAATGCGAAAGGAACATAAAGAAGCCGAGCCGAAACTTCCTGCGGATCTCTGTTATTTAGAACATCAGGCTAGAGAAGATTATCTTCACGACATGCGTCTTTGCCAAAAGTGGGCAGTACTTAACCGAAAACTCATCTCCATACTGCTCCTTAAATTCTTCCCGGATGTAGAGGTTTTGGAGGAGTTTGAGAGCATACACAACTATATCAGTGATGACAACATGGTGCGCAAGGGTGCCATATCTTCCGCCGAAGGTGAACGCTGTATTATCCCGTTGAATATGCGAGACGGTTCTTTACTATGCACAGGTAAGGGCAATCCGGATTGGAATTGTTCTGCACCTCATGGTGCCGGTCGTGTGCTCAGTCGTACACAAGCTTATGAGCAAATCAAGATGGAAGACTTCGAGGAATCCATGAAGGGAATTTACTCTGAGAGCGTAAACGACTTCACCCGTGACGAATCTCCCATGGTTTATAAACCAGCCGAAGAGATAATTGCCAACATTGCAGACACGGTCTGTATTAACAATATCGTTCGACCTATTTTTAACTTTAAGGCATGTAAATAATATGCATGAAGCCAAGACATATAGACAATACATAGAACAGACACCTTTCGAGAGTGTTTGGGGTGTTTTACGAGTTCAGTATGGTGAGACAGAAGATGTTAGGCAATCCTATATTGACTTATGCGAGGAACTTAAAACTTTACCCCCGTCTCCTAAATGTAAACCTATTCAAATTAAAAGCGTATATAACTCTCAAAGAGAAACGGAATCAGAGAAGTTTTTATATTTGAACGTATTTCATGTTTGTTATCGTCAAGAAGCACTAATAGACCAAATTGTCAAAATCGAATCTACTATAGAAGTTAAGGACGAGGAAGTTCTTGCTTTAATACTGTATATGTCAACTTTGCATGGTTTTGAAACCGGTAAGCAAGCTGATAAGGCAATGGGTAACTGGTTGAAATCTTTGAAGGATGACGAGAAGAATTCTATTCCGCTATCGACAGAAAAGGATAAGGCAGAGTCCAAAAGTATAGAAAGAAAAAGACACTATTTTTGGAAATATACCATCGGCAATGACTATGCATACGATTGGAGTTTTATTCTTCAAATTCTGGAACGTAAGATAGAATACAATATCGGTTACTGGTATTATCATCAACGATATGTTGGATGGGATAAAGATGTAGCACGAATGGAATTGTGCTGTCAACTAATTGACATTGTTGTTGATGAGTCTTATCGGAAAATTCCCATTGTGAATTACAAAAACGCATATCGTTTCAATAAGGAGTTTGAGTTGTCGGATGATAAAGATATTATGAATCTTCATAAACTTCGTAAGAAAAAGGCATTCCACCTTATTTTTAAGTTACTGGATAAAGAGATGTGTAGATGGTGGGATTAAAATTTGTAATAATATGACCGATTTCGCAGCAATAGATTTTGAAACGGCTAACCAATGTCGTTCAAGTGTGTGCAGTGTAGGGGTTGTTATCGTTCACGATGGCATGATTGTAGATAGATTTTACAGTCTTATTCAACCGACACCAAACTACTACACTCATTGGACTACTGAGATTCATGGTTTAACACACAATGATACGGATAATGCTCCTATCTTTCCAGAAGTTTGGAAGCAAATAAATCCACTCATAAAAGGGTTGCCACTTGTGGCTCATAACAGCCCTTTTGATGAAGGATGTCTCCGCTCTGTATTTAAAACATACGAGATGGAATACCCCGAATATCCTTTTTATTGTACCTTAAAAGCTTCGCGTAAACTCCAACCGGAATTGCCCAATCACCGTCTTGACACAGTCGCTGAGACTTGTAATTTCAATCTTACTAATCACCACAATGCTATTGCTGATGCAGAAGCCTGTGCTGCCATAGCATTAAAACTTTTGTAGCAATGGGAAAAAGTAACTTATTTCACTTTGAGACACCTCGTCCTTTTGCAAAGATTATTGGCATAGGGGATGGAACGGAGTCTGTACTGAATGATATTAAATCAGAATATGGCAAGAATATCAACGCTATAAAATACGAAAAGGATAATTATAATATATCATCGACAGAAGAAAGACTGACAATTATAATTATTGATGAAATTAATGTCAATCTTTCCGAAATGCTTAACGCGATACCTAATACATCTGGACTATTTCTAATAATGAGTCCTTGCGAGATTACCTTGCAAGATATGCTGATGGAGTGTTGGTCGCCAATAAGTCTGAAATTACTGATGGAGTTAGGGCTATTCTTGATATGATTTTTTTGCCAAACATGATTAGCCTAGACTTTTATGATATTTGTTATATCTTAAAAGATTGCAAGAGGTTTAAAGTTATCAGCATTAAGCAAAAAGGGGAGAAGCCCTTAAAAATCCCAATTCTGTTATCCAATTCCTAGTGATGAAATCAATGCAGGATTTGGTATAGAACAAACTCCAAACTGGAACAATTATCTGCCTAAATAAATCTAATTTCGGCAAAGCCTTATAGGTCAGCCCACAAATACAATCCGTTTTAATGAACAAACTGAGTTTCAATCCCCAAACTCTCCCGTTCATTAAAACGGATTTTTATTTTTAGCCTCAATAGAAATTGAGTCAATTTTTCCCAGATTTTTTATCCCCTTATTATAAATTCTTTTACCTTTGCAATCAAAGGGTTAGTCAACACACAAATAATACTATAAAAACATGAACAAAAAAATTAAAGCACTTGTGGGGTTAGGTATGCTTTTATTTACCGCTCCTGTTATGGGACAACAATTTCCTTATCAAAACACCAGTCTTACTCCTGAACAACGGGCATCCGATTTACTTGAACGGTTGACCCTGGAAGAAAAAGTTTCTCTTATGCAAAATGCTTCTCCTGCTATTCCACGACTAGGTATCAAAGCCTACGACTGGTGGAACGAAGCTCTTCATGGAGTAGGCCGAGCTGGAATTGCCACTGTATTTCCTCAAACAATCGGTATGGCTGCATCGTTCGATGATGAATTGATTTACAAAGTCTTTACAGCCGTTTCCGATGAAGCCAGAGCCAAATATACAGAATTCAGCAAATCGGGCAATCTGAAACGCTATCAGGGACTGACATTCTGGACTCCCAATATCAACATATTCCGCGACCCTCGCTGGGGAAGAGGACAGGAAACTTACGGAGAAGATCCTTATCTCACTTCACGAATGGGAGTTGCCGTAGTTCGAGGTCTGCAAGGTCCGGATAACATGAAATACGACAAGCTTCATGCATGTGCCAAGCATTATGCCGTTCATTCAGGACCGGAATGGAACCGACACAGCTTCAATGCAGAAAACATTGCGCCACGTGATTTGTGGGAAACTTACCTGCCGGCTTTCAAAGCATTGGTTCAGGAAGCAGATGTAAAAGAAGTAATGTGTGCCTACAACCGTTTCGAAGGTGAACCTTGCTGTGGAAGCAACCGCTTGCTGATGCAAATCCTGCGCGATGAATGGAAATACAAAGGCATAATAGTATCCGATTGCGGCGCTATCAGTGACTTCTGGCGCAAAGGCGATCATGAAACACATCCCGATAAAGAAACGGCCAGTGCAGGAGCTGTATTGAGTGGTACAGATCTGGAATGTGGAAATAATTACAAATCACTTCCGGAAGCTGTACAAAAAGGACTGATAGACGAAAAACAAATTGATATCTCTGTAAAACGTCTGCTGACAGCTCGTTTCGAATTAGGCGAAATGGACGAACATGTCTGCTGGGACAGTATTCCATATTCTGTAGTCGACAGCAAAGCACATAAAGACTTAGCACTGGAAATTGCACGAAAAAGCATTGTCCTGCTGCAAAATCGGAATAATATCCTGCCGTTGAAAGAAGACATGAAAATCGCTTTGATCGGCCCCAATGCCAACGACTCTGTTATGCAATGGGGTAACTACAATGGTTTTCCTTCCCATACCTCTACCTTGTACGAAGCTTTGAAAGAACGTATTCCGGCAAACCAACTGATTTACGACTTCGGATGTGACCGTACTTCTGGTATCAGTTTGGAAAGTGTATTCAGCCAATGTAGCATCGATGGGAAACCTGGATTCCGCTCTACCTATTGGAACAACATCAAGATGGAAGGCAAACCTGCTACCGTCACCCATACCAGTACTCCTTTCAAGTTTACCACATTAGGAGCAACAGTATTTGCAGCAGGAGTAAATATTCAAGATTTCTCTGCAAGCTACGAATCGGTATTTAACGCACCCCAAACAGAGGATATCAATTTCCACTTCGAGGCAGCAGGCATAATCCGCCTGAGCATAGATGGAAAAGAAGTAGCCAGCGGAAAATATCTGAAAAACAATATGAATCTGTATACGCTGAAAGCTGAAAAAGGAAAAACATACAACATTAAAATAGACTTTATCTTCTACAGCAAAGACAGAGCAGCCCAACTGAATTTTGATATGGGACGCAATGCTCCTGTAAACCTGCAAGCTTCCATCGACAAAGTAAAAGCAGCCGATGTCATTGTCTTTGCAGGAGGTATTTCACCTTCTCTTGAAGGAGAAGAAATGCCAGTAAATGCAGAAGGTTTCAAAGGCGGCGACCGCACAACAATCGAACTTCCTGCTATTCAGCGACGATTGATAAGTGAATTGAAAAAATTAGGCAAGCCAATTATCTTTGTCAACTATTCAGGCTCGGCTGTCGGACTGGAACCCGAAAGCAAGATTTGCGATGCCATCCTTCAGGCATGGTATCCTGGTCAGGCTGGAGGAACAGCTGTTGCCGACGTTTTATTTGGCGACTACAATCCTTCGGGTAAACTTCCGGTCACTTTTTATAAGCATACCGACCAGCTTCCTGACTTTCAAGACTACTCGATGAAGGGACGTACCTACCGTTATATGACAGAAAGTCCTTTATACAGCTTCGGTCACGGATTGAGTTACACCAACTTTACATACGGTCCAGCTACATTAAGTCAGCAAACAATCAGCCAAGGTAAAGAAGTAACACTCACAATCCCCGTACAAAATACCGGAAATTATGACGGAGAAGAAGTGGTGCAAGTATATTTAAGTTGCTCGGGAGATAAAGAAGGCCCTTCACATACACTCCGCGCCTTCAAACGCGTCCACATTGCAAAAGGACAGCGCGCAAATGTTTCTTTCACCCTCGACAGTGAAACATTCCAATGGTTCGATACAAACACCAACACCATGCGTATGGTAGAAGGTAATTATGAACTGCTTTACGGAGGAACTTCACGTATAGATCAATTACAGAAAATATCAATCAAGGTAATCGAATAAAAGATAACGTAATCCACAGACAAAAATAACGTCAGCAGACTCACCTAAAAATCTGCTGACGTTTTTTTATTTTATGCTGATGTTTTTCAGAAAACATCACGACGTTTTTTTAATATTCGTACAAAAAATAAGGTACTCTCATAAAGTTTCCAAAGAAAGTAATAAAAGCCTCATACATGTATGCTGCTATTTCTTTACTTTTGCAATGAACAAAAGAAAAAACAATCATGATCAGAGCGGTTACCCTACAAGATACTTCTGCCATAACGGCAATTTACAATGAATATATCGCACATAGTACGAGTACTTTCGATATAGAACCTGTCAGCGAAGAAGAGATGCAAAAAAGAATCTCTGAAATTTCAGCGCGATATCCGTATTTTGTATACGAAACAGACGGAGAAATTGTGGGATATTGCTACGCACATCCGTGGAAAGAACGGGAAGCCTACAACCGCACACTTGAAACGACTGTATATCTGTCGCCCGCCCATACGGGAAAAGGACTGGGTCGGCTGCTCATGCAGCGTCTGACAGACGAATGCAGACGACGCGGCATACATGTCCTGATAGCCTGTATCACGAGTGAGAATACAGCAAGCTGCGCCTTCCATGAAGCTTTAGGATTCAGAAAAGCGTCTTCGTTCGAAGAGGTCGGTATGAAATTCGGACGATGGCTTGGGGTGACAGACTACCAGCTTATTCTGTAAACCAACATTTATCTGATGCTGTCGGGATATAAGATCATCTCTCTAGCCTTCCCCTTTACTATTATCTCCGGACGAACAGCCGCAGCTTCCTCTTCTGTAAGCAATCCTTTTGCACACAGTCTTTCGGCTATCAGGCGGAAATAACCTCCTTGTGAATCACGCAAAGTAGCATCTTCATTGAATGAAGAACGGAAATGTTTGGGCTTCGGTACAATGGAAGCCAGAAATATAGCTTCTTCTACGGTAAGGTCGGAAGGTTCTTTTTCAAAATAAAAATGTGAAGCTTCACAAGCACCGTATACCAAAGGAGCCCATTCTACCAGATTCAGGTATACTTCGTACATACGTTCCTTTGAAGTAAGATGCTGGTTTTCTATCAGCCATACGATAAGAGCTTCCTCCAGCTTTCGGGCAATATTTTTATGACGGTTCAGAAAAACATTCTTTACCAGCTGCATGGTAATAGTACTTCCTCCGCGTGCAAAGCGTCCTACCTGCAAATCGTAGGCTAGAGCTTCCTGAATAGCTCCAGGAAGAAACCCTTGATGATAATAAAACCCTCCGTCTTCCGACTGCATGATTGCCATCTGAAGCAAAGGAGAAATACGGTTGAGCGGACGGAAATTAGGATTCGACGGTCCGATAAAGAATGTTCTTACCGGCAAGTCGTTCTCGTATGCCGTATATTCAAACTCCTCGTTCATCTTGGTAAGTTCACTGCCACCCAGGCTTTCGATACGGAAACCATGCCCGCGCAAATCGGAAGAGAATTGCAGACTATCCAGATGATTGAAGTCAACATCCAACAATAAATCATAACTCAGTTTGCCTGATGTACGAATACCCTGTACATGACGGAACAAACCTTTTGGCAAGGAAGCAAACAAATCTTCGGAAGGGAAAGGCGAACGATGGATGCTTGCCGTATAATGCCACTTTTTTTCTTTTTCTACCCGTAAATAAGGATGGAAATCAAGGCGGTTGAATATAACAGTAGAAACACTGTCCAATTCGAAATAATTACCTCCTACATGGCAGGTATATTCCAGCTTTCCTTTATCTAGATCAATCGTATCGGGTGAAAGTGCTGTATGATAAACCTCCAGCCCGTCTACAGATGCCATCCCCTCCAGTGTAAGAGGCGTAGCAGAAGCAGACTTTTCTGAAAGCTTAAAGGCTATGGAATCGAATGCAACCGTCGCATTATAATGGGGACGGATGTAGGGAAGTATGATTTTTTCATTTGTACTGCCGGAAGCAATGCTGCCTTCTATCAGGCGCATACTGCGTGCAAGCGTACCTCTTACTTTCCATTCTCCCTTAATAGCTCCCTCTTCCACCTGAATAGCAGAAGCAAACTGACTGTTTGCCAGTATAAGCTCAGGAATATAAAAACTTGTTTGCAGCAAGTCCCGGCGCGCCGTCACACTCAAGTTGCGTAATTCTCCATTTTCCGGCAATAATCTGAATACCAGGCTAAGTATTTTACTTACCTGCACATCGTATCCAGCCAATACACTTTCTACTTTACCCGGATCAGCTTCCGATACAGTCTGTTGACGGAAAAGAAAATCATAGTTCGAAACATTACCTTGCTTTACAAAAGAAAGTTTCATACCCTCTACATCAACCTGATGTACGGAAACTCTTTTTCTAAGCAAAGGAAGCAAATCGATATCGGTCTCGGCTTTTTCGAGAGTCAGTAAGGTATCGTGATCTTCAGGTACTACTGTCAATCCTTCCAGGCGGATGACAGACAAAGAAGGCATTCCCAATTCACGATAGGCAATACGCAAGTTATAACGCTGCTCTAAAGCAGCCAACTTTTCATCGGCAACACAGCGCAACAGGGCTCCCCGAAAAAGAAAGAGTCCTGTTCCTGCCACAAGCACAACTGCAATCAATCCTGCGGCAAACCATTTAAGTACTCGACTTTTCATAATATCTTTATTGATATCTGCCGCAAAAATACGTTTTACTTACATGTTGTGCAAGAAAGATTTTTCTTTTATTTGTTTAACTGGTTTCCTGTTTTCTTTTCTTTCCGGACGAACAGACGGACGGTTATCCTTACGTTCTGTCCTTGAAGGTCTTGTCACCCTGTTGGGAGCTTTATCCGACGGTCTGGAAGTACCGGGTCTGACCGAATGATGATTTCCGTTTTGAGGCGGACGGATACCACTTGCATGAGGCGGACGTTTGTCTGGCTTTGGTACCGGTTTGGGAGCAGGTTTTGCACTTATACCCGGACGATATGGCGGACGTGCCTCAGGACGATGAGAGGGTGCTGCCGGAGCTGAAGGTCGTGCCGGAGTAAAATGATATCCGGGATTCTTAACCGGCCGAGGAGCGATAAAGTCATGTTTTCTGAACTCCGGACGAGAGTGGAAATGACCTTTATACACCGGATGATGATAACGGCCGGTATAATGCGCACAGTAATAGCCTGTATTCCGGTAAAAACGGCGGCTGTGTGCTCCATGGTAAGTAAGGTAATGTACCGGACGTCCGAAATAGAAGAAACTTCTGTTAGGGTATACCTTATACACCCGCAGATAACAAACATTATTCATCGCATAAATCGGACGGAAAAAGTATTCGATTGCAAGAAAACGAGTGTATGCCGAACTGGAAAGAATCCAGCGAAGGTCATCGTTTCTTTCATCCAAATACCGATAATAAGCATCAAGTGCAGCAGCATCGGCACATGCCATACCCGTCAGATAAGGATCCACTCCACTCAGAAAGTCAAAGTTTATTTCAAACAAATCATTGTACTGACTCTGGTTCAGATTCAGTTCGAAAGCCATACGGTCTGTCAGAAAACGAGCGTTGACGCGTATATCGCCTAATGACGAGGCATTTGCCGGCAAACAACATGCACAAAGCGCAAGGCAAAGTAATAATGCGAACTTCTTAATCTTCATATTCAATATTTTTTTAATTTCCTGATACAAAAATAGGAGGATAAAAATCCTCCTGCAACGGAAACTCTCCATTTGCCGATAGGGAGTTTCCTATTTCTTTTAGGGATAATCATCTACGCCGGCGCTTACGATGCTGCTTGCGTTTACGCTTGTACGTCTGAATACGGCGGTGTATCTGCCATCCGCTCAGTCCTGCGACAACAACCAGAATAAGAATAACAATCCCGCTATTCAAATTATCCCCTTTGATACGTGACCATATTTCAAGCACATTGACCGTCTTGTCACCAAAATCGCGTATCATGGAACAACGGTTTACGACAGAAATATCAGGATATTGCGTATTGCGTAATTTTACATCACGTCCTTCCGGTCCGAAAAAGTAGCTTGCATCCACCGTTTCAGTCAGTGTTGTATCAATGCATGCTTCCATGATTTCGGGAGCTGCTATTGCGCTGACATAGCCATTTTCTTCCATATTGCGCAAAGCAATATCGGGACGGCACAGAAAGTTGATAAAGTAACTTGCAGCTTTTACGTTCTTGGCATACTTCGGAATCACCCATCCGTCGTACCAGATATTACTACCTTCTTCAGGGATAGAATAAGACAAATCGACACCCACCTGTTCAGCTTCTTCGATAGCCCATTGTGCATCACCGCTCCAAGTCATATTTATCCATGCTTTTCCCTTTGTCATCATCTCCTTTCCGAAATCGGCTTCCCAGCCAGCAACATTGGGTTTCAACAGTTTCAGATACTTTTCTACCGTATCCATAGCTGCCGGAGAATAATCGTTCATCAATTCAGGAACAGTAACGGTACTGTCGGCAAGCTGCTTGCGGTAAGCATACAGCATAGCTGTACCATAAGCATCACGATAGGCGTCTTTCATCAGAATACGTCCTGCAAAACGTTTGTCCCACAGACAGCCCCATGTTTTCATATCCTCGGCAATAACATACTGAGTATTGTACAACAGTCCGGCAGTTCCCCACATATAACATACAGCATATCGGCTTGCCGGATTTTCAGCAGTTCCCAGTTTATTTATTTGTCGAAAAATATACGGAGAAATACCTTTCATGTAATTAGGAGAATGTGCAAAGGTAGTATCGATAGGCAGCAACAAACCTTTATGCAGCATTCGTTCGATGATATATTCCGAAGGACATACCACATCAAAATCCTCATGCCCTTTTTCGATTTTGGTGAGCATGATTTCGTTTATATCGAAAGTCTGATAAACGATACGTATATCTTCTCCTGTCTGTTCTTTATAGTATTGCTGAAAATCTTCCAGCACGCCTTCACCAATATAGTCTGCCCAGTTATATACTTTCAATATATTCTGGCGTGACTCATCAGCATTATAGCAGCTTGCCATCGTAAGGCAAGCCCACAGACATACGATAAATTGATATAATCTTTTCATTCTATGTTTCAGCACACGGTTTCTACTCCGGCAAAGCCTTATTTCTTCTGAGCTTTTCCGGCTCTGCGGTTAATAATAATCAACAATACCAATATAACAACAAACGTAAGGGCGGACAACGGACGAAGCTCAGGAGTCAGTCCTCCCTTTCGGGCATCGGCATAAATATAAGTAGAGAGGGTTTCCAGTCCCTGATTACCGATGGTAAACACTGTTACGGCAAAATCATCGAACGAGATAGTCAGTGCCAGCAGGAAACCGCTGATCATACCCGGACGTATCTCAGGAATAATCACTTTCCAGAGTGCCTGCATCGGTGTTGCTCCCAGATCGAGTGCTGCTTCATACAGGTTCGGATTCATCTGTTTCAGACGGGGAAGTACACTCAGCACCACATAAGGCGTACAAAAAGTAATATGAGCCAGCACAACAGTTGTAAATCCCTGTGTTACTCCCAAAGAAACAAACAGCAGGAACAGCGATATACCCGTAATGATATCCCCGTTTAAGATAGGAATCGTATTGATAAATCCTACAGCTTTCCGGCTGCGAGCCCGCAAGTTGAATATTCCAATAGCTGCAATACTTCCCAACAAAGTAGAAACCGTAGCAGCAATGAAAGCAATGGCAATCGTATTGATACAAGCATTCATCAGCGAATGGTGTGCACCGGTATTCATCAGTGACTCATAAAGCTTAAATGAAAAACCTGTCCAGTTACCCAGCACTTTTGCTTCGGTAAACGAATAAACCACAATAATCAAAATAGGTGCATAAAGCAAAATCAGCAATATCCACAAATATGTCTGCTCGATGATTCTTCTTACCATACACCACCTCCTCTCTCCGACTCATCCTTATTTTCGGGAGTAAACAAGGAAGTTGCGGCAATAAGGAACAACATGATGAGCGAAAGAGCTGCTCCGTAGTTCCACAAGCTGTTGTTTATATTTTCCTGTATGGTAGTTCCGAAAAGCTTGATATTGTTCATGGTCAACAGCTCGGCAATGGCAAAAGTCGAAATAGTAGGCATGAATACCATCATGATACCGCTTACCACACCCGGCATGGACAAAGGAAATATAACCTTCCAGAATACCTGGAAAGAGTTTGCTCCCAAATCCTGTGCTGCTTCAATGTAACTTCTGTCCATCTTCTGCAAGGTATTGTAAATGGGATAAATCATAAAGGGAATAAAATTGTATATCATACCGAAAATCAAAGCTCCCTCTCCCAACGGCAGCCTGCAAAAATCGAACAACGCTACCGTGGCAAGTGTACGTACCAGAATGTTTACCCACATCGGAAGGATAAACAACATGATCAGCGTACGCGAATAACTCAGATTCTTGCTGTTGTTCAGAATCCAGGCTACCGGATAACCCAGTAATATACAGCCAAGAGTAGTAAGAATGGCAATACCTATAGAGTACACAAATGTATTGACAGACTCCGAATGAGCAAAAAACTTACTGAAATTAGCCAGTGTAAGATGTCCCATATCGTCGGTAAATGCATATACTACAATCAGCAACAGCGGAATAATTACGAATATGACCGAAAAAATGAGATACGGCAAAACCCAACTCTTGCGTGAAGAGAAAAAATGTTGCAATTTCTTCATTATCCTTATATTAACATATTACACGAATAGCCTCAGCAGGAATAGTGATACCTACACGGTCACCATCGTCCCACACATCATTAGTATCGACGAATACATTCTCGTCCCAATCGGAAAAGACAGTAAGATGATAATGGTTTCCTTTATAAAGTATGAATTTCACTTCACCGGTAAGCATACCGTCTTCTTCATTATCCTGCAATATCACTTTGTCGAAATCGACCTCTACCTTCACATTTTTCCAGTCGCGTGACGAGTCACTCATGTCCACCCGAGGACATTCGAACTCGCAACCGAGAAATTCCACATGCGTTTCATCCATCATGGATGCCTCAAACGTATTACATACACGTTCCTTCTGCATGATATGTATGTCCATCGGCTTAATCAGCAGACCGACTTCCGAACCTGCTTCGAAAGCATGATAATCTTGTACCAGAAACTCATAATCGCCCACAGCAACTGCCATTTCGTAATGCACTCCCTTAAAGATGCACGACTGAACGATACCGCGAAGCTGTGCAGCATCGGAAACAGGAAATATATACAAGTCTTCCGGACGTATCACCACATCGACAGGAGCATTTTCTCCAAATCCCTTATCCACACACTCAAACTCCTGACCGCAGAAACGAACCAGACAGTCACGCACCATCGTACCGTTCAAGATATTACTTTCACCAATAAAATCGGCAACAAACGAATTGATCGGCTCATTATAGATATCTGTCGGTGTACCTATCTGCTGGATTTTTCCTTCGCTCATTACCACGATGGTATCACTCAGTGTCAATGCTTCTTCCTGATCGTGAGTAACATAAACAAAGGTAATGCCCAGACGGCGGTGCATTTCCTTCAACTCCATCTGCATGTCCTTACGCATTTTCAGGTCGAGTGCAGCAAGAGGCTCATCAAGCAACAACACTTCCGGCTCGTTTACAATGGCACGGGCAATAGCCACACGCTGCTGCTGTCCGCCCGACAAAGAGTTTACGTCACGGTACTCATAGTCGGTCATACCCACCATTTTCAACGCAGCCTTCACCTTTTTCTCCATTTCTGCCTTAGGCATTTTTTTCAGCTTCAGTCCGAAAGCGATATTATCATATACATTCAGGTGAGGAAACAAAGCATACTTCTGGAATACCGTATTCACCGGACGACGATGCGGAGGAATTTGTGTAATCTCCTTCCCACCAATGTACAACTCGCCCTCCGAGGCAGTCTGAAAACCTGCGATAAGCCGCAGCAAAGTAGTCTTTCCGCATCCGGAAGGACCAAGAATCGTCACAAACTCACCTTTACGGATAGATAAGTTTATATTATCGAGTGCCGTTTTTTCACCAAAAAACTTCGACACATTCTTTACTTCAATAATAGGTTTATTGTCTTGTTGCATACACTTGTTCTGATTTCAGCTTGCAAAGGTACACATTATTATTAATTTATCCCGCCAAAATAAAACAGTTTTAGCAGTACAACCCAACGAGAATATTTTTAATTCTCTTTTCTGAAATCGAACATCAGGTTCAGACGTAACCCTTCATCTCCCTTCTTGATACGTATATTTCCCGGCTGACTGTTCGGACCTTGTTGTTCAATCGGCTTGAACGAACAGATGGCAGGGATATCAAGCAAGAACGATATATCCCCTTCAGGAAATTCGGGCATGGTCCGTTTTGCACTGCCTTTCGGTTCTTCGGGTGTAAAGACACGATAGAAAATACCGTCCGTACGCGAATAAACAGTAAAAGGTGCTGTATCGCTTTCGAACGTAGCCCAATACATATTGGCATGATAGCCCTTAAATTCAGGGTAAACGAGATTGTCGTAACTCTCGCCCGTAACGGTATTGTTGTAATCTTTATGCCAGATACCATAATTCGTACCCGGAATACGATTTTTCCACACCCGGTAAGGTCCTCTGCCCAGCCATTTCATCCCCTTACAAATGCGTTCCGGATAAGAAAAAGTCAATCCCAGATTATATACCTCCGTATCCATGAAAGCATCATCGAAACCTCCGCCTCCCGACGCACGGTTCAGCAGTACCGCATCCATGTAAAGCAATCCCTGAGAGGTAAGCCGCCAGACAATCGAATCAGCTCCTCCCTTGTAGCGGGCACAAAAAACGGCTTCTTCCGAATCCTGACGCACATAACTGCTGGCAGGCTGGTAGAGCATCTTCATGCCGACTGCTACCGGACCATTGGTTAAAGGTATCTCAGTATTCCCCGAAAGCACACGGAGAATCATCCCCGTAGCCGCATCGAAAGTTACGCTTACCTTCTCACTTTTCAGTACAATTTCTTTTCCGTTGTTACGTGCCGAAACAGTATTACCGGACAAGCCCGTGGAAACCTGTGCCAAATGACGCTGAAAATACGGATTTGCAAGCCGGATAGGAAAAGACCAATCACAAATGCGATGTCCGTCCCTGTCGAAGGCTTCCAGTTTCAATACATCTCCTTCAGCAAAAGAAGCCGGCAACGAAAAACGAGCTTTGCCTGTCTCACCCGGAGACAAGGCAGGAAGCGTAACCTCGCCACGCGCCAATATACGGGAAACAGCTCCCTGCATAGGAATGTCACACGACAAAACTTCATAAGTCATCCGGCAATCTTTTAAATTGGTATAGATATATTCATTCGAGACGAAAAAGCTTCCATCGAAATGTTCTGTTATAAGCAAGGGTTTTATCTGTACCGGCGACCACTGGGAACGTATGGCATAGAAACTTCCTTCCTTTTCCCTGCGTGGTTCCACAACACCATCGGGAGCATTCGATCCGTCCGAATCAAGCACGCCTCCTCTGTCGGAACGTTTGGGAGCCTCATCACAGAATACCCAGATAAAGCCTCCTGCAAACATGGGATTCGTCATCCACCTGTCCCAAAAGTCACGAAGTCCGGCTCCTCCACCCTGATCGTACATGGCATGCATAAACTCTGTAGGCATAAACACCTTATATCCGTTGGTAAAGCGTGCCACACCTGTAAGATAGGCCGGATAATGATGCGTATCAAGTCCGTCGAAATCAGCCCAGGGATGGATGACATGCCTACGCTGAAACTTATCGTATTTACAGAAAAGGCTGTCATTATCGGTATTCCATCCACCTTCGTTTCCGTTACTCCATAAGATAACCGACGGATGATTCACATCCCGTTCTACCATTTCCCTGATCAGCCGTGCACCGGTTTCCGTATCATAACGTCCATGCCAGCCCGAAAGCTCATCGATATATACCAGTCCGAGAGAGTCGCACATATCAAGAAAATGTTCATCGGGCGGATAATGAGAACGTACAGCATTCATATTCATTTCTTTAATGAGCAGAGCATCCTGACGACTCATGGCTGCACTTGTAGTCCGTCCGCCGTCTACCGAAAACGAATGCCGGTTGATACCTTTCACAATCAGGCGGGTTCCGTTCAGATAAATACCGTCTTGCGGAAAAAACTCAATGGTACGGAATCCGATCCGCTCTTCACGAACCTGAATAACGTTTCCGCTGCGGTCTTTCAGTTCCAGACGCGCCACATAAAGTTCCGGAGCTTCGATATTCCATACTTTTACATCCGACCATTTGCATGTAAACTCGGTTTCTCTGCCGGAGGTGGCAAGCGGACAACTGACCTGCTCTTTGCCTTGCAATGTCCGTAAGGGTTTTCCGTCTTTCAACCCTCTTATGGATACAGCCAGCACATGTCCTTCGGCATTACCAGCCATGCGTACCGAAGCACGCAACGAACCGTCTGCACGCGCGTCAAGTATGAAATGTTCCATCGAAACATCAGGAACAACCTCCAGCCATACCGGACGATAGATGCCCCCATACAGCCACCAGTCGGCACGTCGTTCGGCAGCATTCACCGACTTGTTTGCAGACTGCTTGGCTACTTTCACTTCGAGCAGGTTTTCCCCCTCGGCTTTCAGCAGTGAAGTTATGTCATAAGAAAAACGATAAAAAGCTCCCTGATGGATCTGTCCTGCCGGATTGCCATTTACCCTAACTTCGGCATCGGTCATCACCCCGTCGAAAAACAGTTTGATGCGGTCGTTTTTTCCACAATCGGGAGTAAGAAAACGATAGCGGTATATACCTGTTTCATCACTGGGTTTTGCTCCTTTGATAGTATAATAACGTCCATAAGTGTATTCTCCAAATCCTTGCAATTCCCAGCAGGAAGGAACCTCTATGGATTTCCATTTCCCGGAATTTTGTCCTTTGGAACAATAAAATTCCCATGTACGGGTATAGTCTGTACCTGTTCCCGACAGGTAGATACGTTCGGGATGTGGAGCCTGTGCCTGCATATTCAGTGCAGAACAGATGCCTAGTGCAAGCAAAGCACGACGGATAATGTGTGTTTTCATATAAAAAAATGCCTGAATTGGATTCTTTCAGGCAAAGATAAGGATTCGAAAAGAGCAGGGAAATAGAAATTTGTACACTTAAATGTATATCCGTGCATTTCAATGAATTACACTTACTGTACACAGACCTAAAAAAAACATGCTCTTCTTTTCCGGAAAATATGCTCTTCTTTTGATTAAAATATCAGCATCTTTTTCTGAAAAGATGCTGATATTTTCAGAGCAGGAATAAATCTGTGTGATTTATGTCCGGAATGGTATTCTGATTTCCTGCTGTTACCCCGGTTATCGGATAGTCACCATGGTAGCTCCGAAACCGTATTCGCGGAACGAAGCGTCCTGACTGGGATAGTTTTTATATTTGCGCTTGAGTTCATCAAGTATGGCACGACGCAAGACTCCATCACCTTTTCCGTGGATAAACACGATTTTCTGTCCTTTCTTATTTTTGTATTCTTCCAGTGTCTTGCGGAATACATCAAGCTGATAGTTCAGCATTTCTGCATTTCCCATACCTGTAGTATCGTCCAGCAGTTCATGAATGTGCAAGTCTACTTCTACAATATCATTTTTTACCTTGTGCTGTTTCTTTTGCAGCTTGGCTGGAACATCCGACACATTCTTCTGCAACAGAGCTTCCTTGATATCGTTGGCCGAAACATATACTTGTTTTACTTCTTCATCATCGCGTACAATATCGTATATCAAAGCCGGTTCGGCAAAGAAATCACTCTGCTGGAACGTATGCAACTTGTAGAATTTTACGGTATCAATACGCACTTCCGTATTGATGGCATTCTTCAGAAGGAAAGTACGGTCGTCTTTATAAGCAAGCAGTTGCACGGCTACATGTTCCATACCGTTCAATTCACTCTTTTCGAACTCCTCCAGATGCATCTTCATATTCGGCTTGATGGTTCCTCTGCTGCGCAATGTCCAGCTTTTTCCTTCTGCCGACAAATACAGATAATCGACAAAATAGTTGCTGTCGTTCACCAGATAAGCATCAAAAGCAGTCGATGAAATGGCCTTTACATCCTGAGGCACATAAGCCAGATATACGTTCAATACATCATTTCCCCGTATCTCCGGAGCACGGTATGTTACAGGCTTTTCTTCCTCTATTTCTTCTTCGGCTGCTTGCGGTGCTTCGGGTTTCTTTGCTGACTTAAGCGGAATATTATAGTCATCCGTCTGAATGACAACACACTCCTTTATCAGCATAGGTATCTCAAAACCGTCTTCACCTTCTACCAGCGCAACATCTTTTCCCTGAAATCCTCTTACTATTCCTCCTCCTACTTCGCTAAGGAAGCGGACTTTATCTCCTATTTTCATATTTTCTTCTTATTTGGTTTATTACGCAAAAGTAAGGATTTTACTAGTGAGTAATGATATTTTTACCTACTTTTTAAAGCAATGTTTTTCCTTTATCTATATAGGAAATATCTGAAACCTACTTCCCCAAGAGCGGACTTCAGGCAGTTTTTCCGACAAAAAACTGCCAGCTCATGTATCCGAAAGTGTATTCCGAAAGAAACAAGAATAAAAAAAGTTATTCTTATAGGACTGAGAACAAAAACCCGAAAGAAATTCAGTAATTTTGCAGACATTAAAAAATACTACTCAACACTATGACAGAAACTAAGCATATAAAAATCAGCGATTATAACTATCCGCTACCCGATGAACGTATTGCTAAATTCCCGCTTCCTGTACGCGACCAGTCGAAATTACTTGTATATCGCCACGGGGAAGTAAGCGAAACTGTATTTACTTCTTTACCCGACTATATGGAACCGGGTATGCTGATGGTTTTCAATAATACAAAAGTTATTCAGGCACGCCTGCACTTCAGAAAGGAAACAGGTGCACTGATCGAAATATTTTGTCTGGAACCTATTCAGCCAAACGATTATGTACTCAATTTCCAGCAGACTCATCATGCCGCATGGTTATGTATGATCGGTAACCTGAAGAAATGGAAAGAAGGGCCGCTGCATAAAGAGATGACGGTAAAAGGAAAAACAATCACGCTGACCGCTACACGCGGAGAATGTCACGGTACAAGTCATTGGGTAGATTTCACCTGGGATAATCCGGAAGTTACCTTTGCCGATATACTGGAAGTATTCGGCGAACTGCCTATTCCACCTTATCTGGATCGTGAAACTCAGGAAAGCGACAAGGAAACTTATCAGACTGTTTACTCTAAAATAAAAGGATCGGTTGCCGCTCCTACTGCCGGACTGCATTTTACAGAACGCGTACTGGCATCGCTCAAAGAAAAAGGTGTAGACTTGGAAGAAGTCACGCTGCACGTAGGAGCCGGAACATTCAAACCGGTCAAAAGCGAAGAAATAGAAGGTCACGAAATGCATACAGAATACATTTCGGTCAACAAAAGCACTATAGAAAAGCTGATTGCACATCGAGGAGAAGCTGTAGCTGTTGGTACAACTTCCGTACGTACACTCGAAAGCTTATATTATATAGGAGTAACTATCAGCCAGAATCCTGATGCCAGTCAGGAAGAATTGCACGTAAAACAGTGGCAACCCTATGAATCGGATGTTACACTCAGTACCATAGAGTCACTGCAATGTATATTGGATTATATGAACCGCCATAATCTTGACGCACTCCATACAAGTACGCAGATTATTATCGCTCCCGGATACGAATACAAAATAGTGAAGCGCATGGTCACAAACTTCCACCAGCCTCAAAGTACACTGCTTTTGCTGGTTTCGGCTTTCGTAAAAGGTGACTGGCATAAAATCTATGATTACGCACTGGCACACGATTTCCGTTTCCTGAGCTACGGAGACTCTTCGCTGCTTATTCCTTGAAGCACTCTTTGATATAAATCAAGAAAAGGGCATCGGAAGTCATTTTTTTCTTATTAGATGAATAAAGAATAAACAAAACCCTGTAATTTTGTGTTGTAAAACATAAAACAAGGATAACATTAACTAGACTAACCCCATAAAAAGAGGGGAAAAGCAATACTAAATTAACTTAGTAAACGCAAAAACAAAAGAAAGGGTAACGATTATGAAACAGGTAAAAGATTTATTCAAAGCTATTAAGAAAAACTTGAATGCAAGTGCAATGGCAATGTACGGTCAGTATACAAGATAATATACACCGTACTGATTTTAGAAAAACATCAATACATCATCCATAACCAGAGGACGAAAGATTTTCAGATAAAATCTTTTGTCCTCTTTTTTTATATTCAGTAAACTGAAGCTTTACACACTCTTACAGATTATTCATTACCACCAATCAAGATATCTTCTCCCTACCTTCTCAGCCTAAGGGATATTCTATTCTTCCACTCAGACCATGCAAGTTATCGCATGATATCTTTAAGACACTCATATTTCTCCAGAGAATAAGGCGCAATGATCGGGTAAGGCGTGAACCAGTTGTTACGTTAATCCGTTTTTATCTTGAGCTCCAAATACGTATCGAAAGAATATATAAAAGAAAAAAGCATCTTGGATTTTCTCCAAAATGCTTTTAATCTGTTGGGCTACTCGGACTCGAACCAAGAAAAACAGGACCAGAATCTGTTGTGTTACCATTACACCATAGCCCAAACTTATATTTACGGTATCTTCTCCATGAAGACTTCCGCTTTTGTAAGATGTTGGGCTACTCGGACTCGAACCAAGAAAAACAGGACCAGAATCTGTTGTGTTACCATTACACCATAGCCCAAAATCTATTGTTTTGTCAGCCTCATTTGATTTTGACGGTGCAAAGGTACAACTTTTTTATAATATACCAATATTTTGGAGCTTTTTTTTCAAAAAAACACAAAAGAAAAAGAGAATTAAGCCTCATTCCTTCGTGATATACAGAAAAGCAAGTATATTTGCTACATTAATTTATATATGAATAATAAATAAAAACGGAAACAATAATAATGGACGAAACAAAAGACTTAGTAAAGAAAATTACAGAAGGCATTCAAGAGAAAAAAGGAAGAAACATTGTAATAGCTGACTTAACCAATATAGAAGATACTATTTGTAAATACTTCGTTATTTGTCAGGGAAACTCTCCCAGCCAGGTTCTGGCAATCGTTGACTCAGTAAAAGAATACGTCAGAAAGACAACCGGTCATAAAGTATACGGAATGGATGGTGTGCGTAATACACAATGGGTTGCAATGGACTACGGAGATGTACTGGTACATGTCTTTTTACCTGAAGTGAGAGATTTTTACAACCTGGAACATCTGTGGGCAGATGCCAAATTAACATCTCTCCCCGATATTGACTAACTTCATAAAAAAATTGTATGAGCGAAAATTTAAACAACAATAAACCTAAGATTAATGTACCCCGACCTAGTTTGAGTTGGCTGTACGTTATAATAGCACTTGTTTTTGGTTTTCTTTATTTCTCGAGCGAAGACGGAAGCGCTAGCAAGGAAATAACCTATACCGAATTCAAGGAAATGGTAAGCAAAGGATATGCAAGTAAAATCATTGCTTACGATGACAACACCGTAGATATGTTCATCAAGCCTGAAAACATTGTTGATGTGTTCGGAAAGGATGCTAATAAAGTAGGAAGAAGTCCTTCTGTAAATGTCAAGATAGGCTCAATGGAAGCACTCGATAAATTCCTTGACGAAGAACAAGACAGCGGAAACTTTACAGGTTCTATCAGCTACGAAAAGCAAACCAATTATTTTGGTATGATTTTCTGGAACATTGCTCCTTTCTTATTATTAATAGGAATATGGATGTTCGCCATGAGACGTATGAGTGGTGGCGGAGGTCCGGGAGGAGCCGGAAGTGTGTTCAGTGTAGGAAAAAGCAAAGCACAGCTTTTCGAAAAAGGAGCAAACCGCATCACTTTCAAGGATGTTGCTGGTCAGGCAGCAGCTAAACAGGAAGTAGAGGAAATAGTAGAATTTCTGAAACAACCTCAAAAGTATACGGAACTGGGAGGAAAGATACCTAAAGGAGCCCTGTTAGTAGGCCCTCCGGGAACAGGTAAGACATTGCTTGCCAAAGCTGTTGCAGGCGAAGCTGACGTACCTTTCTTCTCTATATCAGGTTCCGACTTCGTTGAAATGTTTGTCGGAGTGGGAGCTTCACGCGTACGCGACCTATTCCGCCAGGCTAAAGAAAAGTCACCTTGTATCATCTTTATCGATGAGATCGATGCCGTAGGTCGTGCCCGTGGAAAAAACCCGAGCATGGGAGGTAATGATGAACGCGAGAACACCCTGAACCAGCTGCTTACAGAAATGGACGGATTTGGTTCAAACAGTGGAGTTATTATCCTGGCTGCAACCAACCGTGTAGATATTTTGGATAAGGCCTTGCTTCGTGCCGGACGATTCGACCGACAGATTTATGTAGATCTGCCCGACTTGAACGAACGTAAAGAAGTATTTGGCGTACATCTCCGCCCATTGAAACTGGATAATACGGTAGACGTTGACTTGCTGGCTCGCCAGACTCCGGGATTCAGTGGAGCTGATATTGCCAATGTTTGTAATGAAGCTGCTCTGATAGCTGCCCGCCACTCAAAACCGTCAGTGGGAAAAGATGACTTTCTGGCTGCAATCGACCGTATAGTCGGTGGTCTGGAAAAGAAAACCAAGGTTATGACAGCAGCAGAGAAACGTGCCATTGCGCTGCACGAAGCAGGACATGCTACGATTTCATGGTTCCTGGAACATGCCAATCCGCTGATTAAGGTTACAATCGTTCCTCGCGGACGTGCATTGGGAGCAGCATGGTATCTGCCCGAAGAACGTCAGATTACAACCAAGGAACAGATGTTGGACGAAATGTGTGCTACGCTGGGAGGACGTGCTGCCGAAGAAGTATTTATCGGTCACATCTCAACCGGTGCTATGAATGACCTGGAGCGAGTTACCAAACAAGCTTACGGCATGATAGCATATGCAGGTATGAGCGACAAGTTGCCTAACTTATGTTATTACAGCAATGACGAATACAGCTTCAACAAACCTTACAGTGAACATACTGCTGAACTGATTGACCAGGAAGTGCAGAAGATGATCAACGAACAATATGCTCGTGCCAAGGCATTGTTGCAAGAGCACAAGGAAGGTCACAACCAGTTGGCACAGCTTCTGATAGACCGTGAAGTCATCTTTGCAGAAGATGTAGAAAAGATATTCGGAAAGCGTCCATGGGCATCTCGTTCGGAAGAAATCATGGCTGCTGAAGAAAAAGCTCTTCCTGCTCCCGAAAAGACAGAAGAAGCTGCAACAGCATCTGAACCGGAAACTAAGGAACAGACTGAAAACTCCGGAACTTCTGCTACACAAGATGAGGAAAAGCAAGCCTGACAATCATCTGATAAACAACAGATAACATAACTTTTGTCATTCAGAAGGCTCCAAACGAGCTTACTGAGTGACAAAAGTATTTTTAATAATAAACATTAAAACCTTACTGCCGTGAAAAGCAATTTTCTTCAACGAGCCATCACAGGAGTGATATTCGTAGCCGTACTTGTAGGCTGTATTCTGGGAGGGCCCATTTCATTTACAATTTTGTTTGCATTGATCAGTGCACTTACGATCAATGAATTCGGAAACATTGTCAACCGAATGGAGCATACGCACATGAACAAACCTATATCCATTCTGGCTGGTTTGTTCTTATTCCTCTGTTTCGGATATATCGGAGTAGTGCCGGGAGCGAATGAGATATTCATCCCTTATCTCTTCCTGATACTTTATCTGTTTATCAGTGAATTGTACAAGAAGCAACCTAATCCGCTCAATAACTGGGCATATGCCATGATGAGCCAGATATATATTGCCTTATCATTCGCTTTGCTCAACGTACTGGCTTACCACAGCAGCGCAACAGAAAGCGTATCTCAGTATAACCCTATACTGCCCTTATCCATTTTTATCTTCAACTGGGTAAACGATACGGGTGCTTACTGTACCGGCATGCTGTTTGGAAAACACCGTCTGTTCGAACGTATTTCCCCAAAGAAATCGTGGGAAGGTTCTATCGGTGGAGCTGTGTTCAGCATCATTGCAGCCATCGTTTTGGCACACTTCTTTACATTCCTGAGCACCGGTGTATGGATTGGACTGGGACTGACTGTAGTAGTATTTGGAACATGGGGTGACCTGACCGAATCGCTGATGAAACGTACCCTCGGCATTAAAGATTCAAGCAATATCCTGCCTGGACACGGAGGTATGCTCGACCGCTTCGACAGTACTTTGATGGCCGTTCCAGCAGCTGTAGTATACCTGTATCTGGTAGGACTCATCCTTGCATAAGAGCATAAAAATCGCCCTTCATTTCTTCTATACGTTTCAGATATGCATCTTGCTATGCAACAAACTGATTCACAACGCATTGATAAATAGAAGAAATGAAGGGCTTATTATGTCTGAAATTCGTACAAAAAATAAAAAAAACATCAAGAAGTTTTTCTACACTTTTGCTCTTCTTTCAACAAAGTCTCCATGTAAAAACAGAAACCAATGGTATCAGGCTTTGTGATTCGACTTTAACAAAGCTGTAATCTGAGATGCAGCACGTTCCGATGCTCCGGGTTCTCCTAAAATTGCTATCAGCCGGTCGTATTCTGAATGCATAAGTGGACGTCCGCTTCCTCCCGGTACAATCTTAGCCAATTCCTTTTTTATATTGGCAACCGTCATACCGTCGGCAACCAGTTCAGTTACCACTTCACGGTCGGCTATCAGATTTACCAATGAAATGTATTTCACCTTCAAGATATGCCTGCGAAGGAAAGAAACCAACTTGCCTGCTGCCGTATAGTAACATACTACCTGAGGTACACGGAACAAAGCCGTTTCGAGCGTAGCTGTTCCCGAAGTAACCAGTGCAGCCTCAGCCTGCTGCAACAAACGGTAAGTCTGCCCGAACACAATCTTCGTGCTGCTGTCGATATATTGTTTGTAGAAATCAGGCTCAATACCAGGAGCTCCCGCCACCACAAACTGATACTGCGGAAAACTGCGTGCCGCCTCAATCATACGCGACAGATTATCTTTGATTTCCTGCCGGCGACTTCCTGCAAGTAAGGCTATTATCGGTCTGTTTTCCAACCCATTGGCAGCAATAAACTCACTGAACGTTTCCTGACCATTCTTCCGGAAATCATCCACAGCATCGACACAAGGATTGCCCACATAATGCACCGGATACTGGTGTTTCTTGAAAAAATCGACCTCGAAAGGCAGAATAGAAAACAGTTCATCTACATCGCGCTTGATATTTTTGATGCGATATTCCTTCCAAGCCCAAATCTTAGGCGAAATATAATAGTAGACAGGTATCCGCGTATGCTGTTTGATATATTCGGCTATCTTCAGGTTAAATCCCGGATAATCAACGAGGATCAGCACATTTGGCTGCCACGCTTCAACATCCTTCTTGCAGTAGTCCATGTTACGGAAAATAGTACGCAAGTGAAGCAGTACAGGAATAAAACCCATATATGCCAGTTCACGGTAATGCTTTACGCAAGTACCTCCCACCGCCTTCATCAAATCGCCTCCGAAAAAACGAAATTCGGCCTGCGGATCTTCGTGCTGCAAAGCACGCATCAGGTTCGATGCATGCAAGTCGCCCGATGCCTCTCCTACTATCAGATAATATTTCATACGTTCCAGTTCCAGTGTTTCAAGTCTTCCATCAGCGAATATGCCGTCACATCAATTTGCGTAGGAGTAATAGCCACGTAACCGTGTTCCAACGCCCAGTGATCGGTATCTTCAGCATCAGGCTCGTTATTCTGATACTCACCTGTCAGCCAGTAATAATATCCGCCACGCGGATGATCTGCCTTAACAAATTCATTGGTCCATACCCCATCAGTCTGACGGCAGATACGCACACCTTTCAGTTCGTTTGTATCAGGGAAATTCACATTCAGACACTTACCTACGGGAAGTCCCTTTGCAAGCACTTCTTCTACAATGCGGCGCACATAAGGCAGCGTTGCAGAAAAATCAGCATCCGCACTATGATTACAAAGCGAAAATCCTACCGAAGGGATTCCTTTCAGGCATCCTTCTATCACCACTCCCATCGTACCAGAGTAGTGTACATTGACCGACGAGTTGTCGCCATGATTAATACCTCCTATCACCATATCGGGCTTACGGGGAACCAAAGCGTGCAAAGCAAGTTTGACACAGTCGACAGGACTTCCCGAACACTTATATACAATGAGTCCCGGCTCCTGACGCATCTTTGTACAGCGAAGCGGATGCTCGGAAGTAATGGCTCCCGATGAACCCGAACGCGGCCCGTCGGGCGCAACAACAATGAGGTCGGCAACAGTGCGTAACGCAGCGATAAGTTCTTGTATTCCTTTGGCATTCACGCCATCATCATTCGACAGCAATAAAAGAGGTCTTTCGTTTGTCATATATTTCTCCATTAATAATCGCCGGTAAAGTTACAACAAATATTAATCTTCCCAAACCACGACGAATAATTACAGATAAATCGTTATCTTTGCCTCGCCGAAGTTATTAACAAAAGCCGTAAGTTATCAACATTTTCAAGAAATGTAGACATTTGCTGATACATAGTTTCGACGATTATTTGTTACTTCGCAATCAGATAAACTGATTAATATGGGAAAAATTATTGCTTTAGCCAACCAAAAAGGTGGCGTAGGTAAGACTACTACAACCATTAATCTGGCTGCATCATTAGCAACTCTCGAGAAGAAAGTGCTGGTAGTCGATGCCGACCCGCAGGCGAATGCTTCATCCGGTCTGGGAGTAGATTTAAAAGAAATAGATTGTTCTATTTATGAATGTCTTATCAATCAGACCGATATACGGGAAGCTATTTACACGACCGATATTGACGGATTGGATATTATTCCTTCTCACATCGACCTCGTGGGAGCAGAAATCGAAATGCTGAACCTGGAAAACCGTGAGAAGATTATGAAAAAGGCATTAGAGCCGATGAAAAGTGAATACGATTATATTCTGATAGACTGTTCACCGTCGCTGGGGCTGATTACCATCAACGCACTGACAGCTGCCGATTCAGTCATCATTCCGGTACAATGCGAATATTTTGCACTGGAAGGTATCAGCAAGCTGCTGAACACCATCAAGATAATCAAGACAAAACTGAACCCTTCGCTGGAAATAGAGGGTTTCCTGCTTACAATGTTCGACTCACGTCTGCGTCTGGCAAACCAGATATACGACGAAGTGAAACGTCATTTCCAGGAACTGGTATTCAAAACCATTATCCAGCGAAACGTCAAACTGAGTGAGGCTCCCAGCCACGGAATACCTGCCATCTTGTACGATGCGGATTCTACAGGAGCAAAAAACCACCTGGCTTTGGCAAACGAAATTATAAACAAAAATTAAGAAGCATAGAAAGCTGAAAGAATAAACAAATATGGCCGTACAGAAAAAATTTGCACTGGGCAGAGGACTCGACGCGCTGATTTCTACAAACGACGAGGTTAAGACTTCGGGCTCTTCTTCCATCAACGAAGTGGAACTGAGTAAAATCTCGGTAAACCCGAACCAGCCACGCCGCGAGTTCGATCCGATTGCCCTGCAAGAGCTTGCCGACTCAATAGCTGAAATCGGCATCATACAACCTATCACTTTACGCAAGCTGAATGAGGATTCATATCAGATCATAGCAGGAGAACGACGTTACCGTGCTTCTATACAGGCAGGGCTGAAGACTATTCCTGCTTACATCCGTACTGCCGACGATGAGAATGTAATGGAAATGGCTCTGATAGAGAATATCCAGCGCGAGGACTTGAACTCGCTGGAAATAGCTCTCGCCTACCAGCATCTGATCGAACAATATGAACTGACTCAGGAACGTCTGAGCGAACGTGTAGGCAAGAAGCGTACTACCATCGCCAATTACCTGCGACTGCTTAAACTTCCTGCTCCGATACAGGTTGCACTGAAAAATAAAGAAATAGATATGGGGCACGCACGTGCCTTGCTTGCGCTGGATGACCCGAAGACACAGATACGTATTTTCAACGAAATAATAACCCAAGGGTATTCGGTCCGCAAGGTAGAAGAAATAGTAAAAGCCCTTTCAGCCGGCGAAAGCGTAGAGTCGGGAGGCAAGAAGATTGCTCCCAAAGGCGCCAAACTGTCTGAAGAATATACGATGTTGCAAAATCATCTGTGTACCTTCTTCGGTACAAAGGTGCAGCTTTCGTGCAGCAACAAAGGAAAAGGTAAAATCAGTATCCCGTTCAGCAACGAAGCTGATCTGGAAAGAATCATGGAGATACTGGACTCATTGAAACCAAAAGAATAAAAAGGACAAGTTTTGAGAGAACGATCGTTTACATATGTATTGTATATCGTACTGATGCTCTGTTTCGCATGGGGAGGAAGTACGGAAGGATATGCACAACGTGCACTCAAGCACCGGAAAGGCTTACTGAATGCCGATTCGATACGCGCACAAAACGTGGCCGACCGCCTTGCTTTACCCGATACGCTGAATATACGTCAAAAGCGCATCGAGGAACTGGAAGCTCCGGTAGATACGGCCAGACTTATGCGTCAGAGTGACTCTTTGCAAAGCCGGAAACCTGTAACCATAAAGGAGAAAAAGAAATGGCTTCCCACTCCCAATAATTCTATCTGGCTGTCGCTTGCCATACCCGGAGCAGGTCAGATATACAACCGGAAGTATTGGAAACTGCCTATCGTTTATGGAGGTTTCGTGGGATGTACTTATGCATTGACCTGGAACAGCAAGATGTATAAGGATTATACACAGGCATATCAGGACATCATGAGTGACAATCCGAATAACGACAGTTACATGAATATCCTTAGAGCCGGTCTGACAAAGGAAGATGTACAAAACAACCTTGCTTATTATCAAGAACTGATTCGTAAACGAAAAGATGTCTTCCGTCGTCAGCGAGATTTAAGTATAATCTCTTTTATCGCGGTGTACCTGTTGTCAGTTATTGATGCATATGTCGATGCTGAGCTATCAAACTTCGATATATCGAACGATCTGGGAATGACACTAGAACCTGCAATATTTAACGATGCATACCGCAAGCTTCCTCAAGGAATAGGCTTGCAATGCAGTATTAGATTTTAAATTATGAAAAAACTATGTATTGGCATACTCGCCTTCCTTAGCTTTTCGCCCCTCTTTGCCCAACAAACGGAAAAGAGTATTGTCGTCCGCTCCAGTTCAGGTGTGGAGGCAGCTGCCGATTTGCCCGAAGGTATGCTTTCTGAAACAGACAGTTTATATCTGGACTGGATTTCGAAAAATTATATCAATCTGGGAGAAAACTGTACTGCGACTTCTACCAATCCGGAAGTAAGCGACTCTATCTACATGGATCGTCTGCAACGTATTCCGGCCATCATCGAAATGCCGTATAACGAAGTGGTGCGCAAATTTATCGACATGTATGCTACCCGCTTGCGACAGAAGGTTGCATTCATGCTGAGTGCGAATAATTTCTACATGCCCATCTTCGAAGAGGCACTCGACTTGTACGACCTGCCGCTGGAGTTAAAATATCTTCCTGTCATCGAATCGGCCTTAAACCCGATGGCAACTTCCCGTCAGGGAGCCGTAGGCTTATGGCAGTTCATGCTGGCTACAGGTAAAATTTACGGACTGCAAGTAACCAGTCTGATAGACGAACGTCGTGACCCGATCAAATCTACTCGTGCCGCAGCACGTTATCTGAAAGACTTATACGATATCTATCACGACTGGAATCTGGTACTTGCGGCTTACAATTGCGGTCCGGGCACAATAAACAAAGCTATCCGACGTTCGGGAGGAGAAAAGGACTTCTGGAAGCTATACAATTATCTGCCTCAGGAAACTCGTGGATATGTGCCGGCATTTATCGCTGCAAACTATATCATGACCTATTACTGTGAGCATAACATCAGCCCGCTGGAAATGAGAATGCCGGAAGGAACAGATACTATACACATATCTCGTCCGCTCAACCTCCAGCAGATAGCCGCCGTATGCAACTCAAACATCGATGAACTTCGTGCCTTGAATCCGGAGTTTAAAAAAGACATCATTCCTGGAAATGAGAAGCCTTATGCGCTTCGCTTGTCCAACAAGATGATGAGCTGTTTCCTCGAAAACGAAGACAGCATCTATAACTATAAACCGGAGGTCTATCAGACACGACGCAGCAAAGTAGAAGTAGCCGATGTTAAATCGTCTGCCAAATCAGGAAAAGCCGTTTATCACAGAATCAGAAACGGAGAAACCTTGGGAGGCATTGCAGCCAAATATGGAGTAAGCGTATCGCAGTTACGCAGATTGAACGGAATCAAAGGCAGTAACATACGTGCCGGAAGATCACTCCGCATCCGATAAGTATCATATTTTTACACCGAAATATCATAAAAACCATCCCGACAATCCCAAGATTTGTCAGGATGGTTTTTCATTTTTCTATCTTCCTTTTCCATAGCTTTGTAAGAAAAAACTTCATTCTACTTGTTAAATTCTTTATTTTCTTTATTTTTGCAATATAGATTAAGGGAGTAATACAATGACGGATGAAAAACTTACACAAGAGCAAGCAGATGAAAAGCAAATAAATGATGCCTTTCAAGAACTTTTAGATCGATACCTGGAAAGCAAGCACCGCAAAAAAGTAGAAATAATCACCAAAGCATTTAATTTTGCCAAGCAAGCACATAAAGGTGTACGACGCCGTTCGGGCGAACCTTATATACTGCACCCTATTGCGGTAGCACGCATTGCGTGTGTAGAAATCGGACTGGGGTCTACCTCCATCTGTTCGGCTTTGCTGCATGATGTAGTAGAGGATACCGACTATACGGTGGAAGATATAGAAAATCTGTTCGGACCTAAAATTGCACAGATTGTAGACGGACTGACAAAAATATCCGGAGGCATTTTCGGCGACCGCGCTTCGGCTCAGGCTGAAAATTTCAAAAAGCTCCTGCTTACAATGAATGACGACATCCGAGTCATTCTGATAAAAATAGCCGACCGTCTGCACAACATGCGTACCCTCGGTTCCATGCTTCCCAGCAAACAATATAAGATTGCGGGAGAAACCCTTTACATCTATGCTCCTCTTGCCAACAGACTAGGTCTGAACCGCATAAAAACAGAACTGGAAGACCTGAGTTTCAAATACGAACATCCGGAAACTTACAAAGAGATACAAGACAAGCTGCAAGCTACTCAGGCAGAGCGCGAAAGCGTCTTTACCGAGTTTACAGCTCCTATCCGTGCACAACTGGATAAGATGAAAATACCTTATCGCATTCTGGCACGTGTAAAATCTCCTTATTCCATCTGGAACAAGATGCAGACCAAGCATATCACGTTCGAAGAAATCTACGATATCCTTGCTGTGCGCATCATCTTTACTCCAAGAAACGAAGAAGAGGAACTGAACGACTGCTTCGATATCTATGTAGCTATCTCGAAAATATACAAGCCCCACCCCGACCGTCTGCGCGACTGGGTAAGCCATCCGAAAGCTAATGGCTATCAGGCACTGCACGTGACACTGATGAGTAACAAAGGGCAATGGATTGAAGTGCAAATCAGAAGTGAACGCATGAATGACGTTGCCGAGCAAGGATTTGCAGCTCACTGGAAATACAAGGAAGGTGGAGGCAGTGAAGATGAAGGCGAACTGAGCAAGTGGCTGAAGACCATTAAGGAAATTCTGGACGATCCACAGCCTGATGCGCTCGATTTCCTCGATACCATCAAACTGAACCTGTTTGCATCCGAAATTTTTGTCTTCACCCCCAAAGGAGAAATCAAGACTATGCCGCAAAACTGTACGGCACTCGATTTTGCTTTCTCTATCCATACATTCCTGGGCAGTCACTGTATCGGAGCTAAGGTAAACCATAAACTGGTTCCACTAAGCCACAAGCTACAAAGTGGTGATCAGGTAGAAATACTTACTTCCAAATCACAAAAGGTACAGCCTTCGTGGATAAACTTTGCCACCACAGCAAAAGCCAAAGCTAAGATACAAGCTATTCTGAAGCGTGAAAAGAAAGAGATGCAGCAGAAAGGTGAAGATATGCTTACCGATTTCTTCCATCAGGAAAACCTGCCGTCAAATGATGAGAATATCAAGAAGCTCTGCAACCTGCATCACGTAAAGAATTACGATGAACTGACCTTAAATATCGGTCAGGGAATATTCTCATTAGGTGAAGCAGACAAAAACGAACTGAAGGAAAAGCCATCGCCTACCAACTGGAAGAAATATATCAGCTTTGCATTCGGAGGAACCAGTAAAAACAAGCAGGAAGAGAAACAAGCTGAACAGCCTGCACTGAATATAGACAAAAAGAAAATCATCAAGCTGACTCCTGATGCCATTCAGAAGAATTACATTCTGGCTGATTGCTGTAAACCGATTCCGGGGGATGATGTACTTGGTTACATTGACGATAACAACCGTATTGTCATTCATAAACGCCAGTGCCCGATTGCAGCCCAGCTGAAGACCAGTTTCGGTAACCGACTGCTTGCTGTAGAATGGGAAACAGGCAAAGCATTAAACTTCCCGGTCAATGTATACATTAAAGGTATAGACGGCATAGGAGTCCTCAATCAGGTTACACAAGTTATATCTCAACAGTTGAATGTAAATATTCATAAATTGAATATTGAATCGAACGATGGTATTTTCGAAGGTCGCATTCAGCTTTACGTACACGATGTAGATGATGTAAATACCATCTGTACAAACCTCAAAAAGATAAATCACATCAAGAAAGTAACCCGTATCGAAAACTTTGAAGATACAATTGCCGACTAAAAAGACGTATCTTTCTGATGATGACAATAACAGATTACAACCATTAAGACGAAATAAAGATATTCAGCAAATATCCCTAAAAAATACAATGGCATATGAAGATGATAAACCATAATCACTTCATATGCCATTTTTATTGTTGTTTTTCGTTGTTTCCTCGCATATACGACGTCCGGAAAAAGTCTGATGATCGCTTAAAAAGACCTAGAATTAAGTCACCAGCCAAACAATTCACACCTGCAAGCATCAGGTGAGATAATCCAGCTCCTTACGCATACTGAGCAAATCTTCTTTGATACGCCGCAAGCGGTCGATGATTTCGGCCGTATCACGAATGCTTTCTTTATTCTGCTTCAAACGCTGTCTGGCTCCGGCAAGAGTCATTTTCTTTTCTTTTACAAGATGATATACCAGGCGAATATTTTCAATATCCTCTTTCGTATACTGCCGGATATTTCCTCCCGCCTTCTTGGGAGCAATTATAGGAAACTCCTTCTCCCAATAGCGCAAAAGCGACTCGTTTACATCAAACATTTCCGCCACTTCACGAATAGAATAATATAATTTCAAATTTTTATCGCTCTTCAAAGCCATGTCCTTTCTGTTTAGTCTGTAATATTAATCGAATACCTTACCGTGGTTGGCAGCAATCTGAATCATCTTGTCGTAATCATCCGCATCCAAATCCATGAAGTAATAGTTCACCGGATTCATAATCTGCCCTTTCAGATGCACTTCGTAGTGTAAATGCGGTCCGGTACTCTTTCCCGTACTTCCTACCTTGCCAATAGTTTCTCCACGCACTACTTTCTGCCCTACCTTCACATCAATTTTACTCAAGTGAGCATATCGGGTGACATAACCGAAACCATGATTAATGACAATACAGTTGCCATACAATCCTTCCCAGCCTGCTTTCTGTACCGTACCGTTTCCAGTGGCATACACCGGTGTACCCACGTTTGCCGAAAAGTCCATGCCCGCATGAAACTTAACAGTCTTATAAATAGGGTCGATACGATTTCCATATCCCGAAGCCGTCTGCTTCAAATCCTTGTTGGCCACCGGCTGGATAGCAGGAATACATGCCAGCATATCATCCTGTTTCTTACACAACTCTACCACCTCGTCAAACGATTTCGACTGCATATAAATCTGACGTGAAAGCAAGTCCATCTTCTGAGTAGTATTCACTACCAGCTTGGCATTTGCCATATCCATCAAATCCTCGTAACGGTTCGTTTTACCGTAACTGGCCGAACGCAAGGCATCCGCCACGGGATCTGCCTGCATAATCACCCGGTACAGATTATCATCACGCTGCTGAAGCTGCTGCATCACACCAAGAGCCTCGTCCAGACGGGTAGATAAAATATGATATTGTGAAAGTAAGCGCGAATTTTCCACACGCAGGTCCTTTTCCGAAGGAGAACCGAAAATCAGCAACAGGATGATAAAACATCCTGCACCCAGTCCCATACCCACAAACAGACGCCGCAAATAGCTCATCGCCCGCTGGCGCATAGTGGGATAAATACGGTCGTATGTACGCGTTTTCGGATTATAAATATAATAGACTTTACGCATTCAAATCTAATTTTGAAAAATTTTAAGATGCAACATGTCAAGTTTTTGCATCAAACATACGGACAAAAATAATAAAACCGATTATCTTTGCAAATCAATTTTGAGAATATTAACTACAAGACATTATAAGCATTATGTTGACAGCAAACGAAATTCGCGACTCATTTGTAAAATTCTTTGAGTCGAAAGGACATCAGATTGTGCCTTCAGCACCGATGGTCATCAAAGACGACCCGACATTGATGTTCACCAATGCAGGTATGAACCAGTTTAAAGATATTATTCTGGGTAACCATCCTGCAAAATACAAACGTGTAACCGACTCACAGAAGTGCTTGCGTGTGAGTGGAAAACATAACGACCTGGAAGAAGTAGGTCACGATACATACCATCATACCATGTTCGAAATGCTGGGTAACTGGTCTTTCGGCGACTACTTCAAGAAAGAGGCTATCAGCTGGGCATACGAATACCTGGTAAGCGTACTGAAACTTGATCCGAAAGATCTGTATGTAACCGTATTCGAAGGAAGCCCGAGCGAAGGTATTTCCCGCGATGACGAAGCAGCAGGCTACTGGGGACAATTCTTCCCAGAAGATCACATCATCAACGGTAACAAACACGATAATTTCTGGGAAATGGGTGATACAGGTCCTTGCGGTCCTTGTTCAGAAATTCATATCGACTCGCGTTCGGCTGAAGAAAAGGCTGCCGTTCCGGGACGTGAATTGGTTAACAAAGATCATCCGCAGGTTATCGAAATCTGGAACCTGGTGTTCATGCAGTACAACCGTAAGGCTGACGGAACCCTGGAACCGCTTCCAGCAAAAGTTATCGATACCGGTATGGGATTCGAACGTCTGGTACGTACTTTGCAAGGCAAGACATCCAACTACGATACTGACGTTTTCCAGCCTATCATCAAGGCAATCGGCGATTTGTCTGGCAAGAAGTATGGCGACGATGAAAAGGTAGACGTAGCTATGCGCGTAGTAGCCGACCATATCCGTACCATCGCTTTCTCTATTACCGACGGACAGTTGCCGTCTAATGCAAAGGCTGGTTACGTAATCCGCCGAATCCTGCGCCGTGCCGTTCGCTACGCTTACACTTTCCTCGGACAGAAACAAGCATTCATGTATAAGCTGCTTCCTGTACTGATTGAAAATATGGGTGGTGCTTATCCTGAACTGAAAGCACAGCAGGCATTGATCGAGAAAGTTATGAAGGAAGAAGAAGAATCATTCCTCCGTACACTGGAAACAGGTATCCGTCTGCTCGACAAGACAATGGCTGAAACTAAAGCTGCCGGTAAGACTGAAATCAGCGGTGTAGACGCATTTACACTGTATGATACATTCGGATTCCCATTCGACTTGACTGAACTTATTTTGCGTGAAAATGGTCTGACTGCCGACGTAAAAGGCTTTGAAGCCGAAATGCAGAAACAGAAAGAACGCGCACGTAATGCTGCTGCCGTAGAAACAGGCGACTGGGTTACACTGAAAGAAGGAGAAACAACTTTCGTAGGTTACGACTATACTGAATACGAAACAAGCATCCTGCGTTACCGTCAGATTAAACAGAAGAATCAGACACTTTACCAGATTGTATTGAGCGATACTCCGTTCTATGCAGAAAGTGGTGGTCAGATAGGTGATACCGGTGTATTGGTAAGCGAATTCGAAACTATCGATATCATCGATACCAAGAAGGAAAACAATCTTCCTATCCATATAGCAAAGAAACTTCCGGAACATCTGGAAGCTCCGATGATGGCATGTGTAGATACAGACAAACGTGCAGCTTGTGCAGCCAACCACTCTTGTACACACTTGCTGGACGAAGCATTGCGTCAGGTACTGGGTGCTCACGTAGAACAGAAGGGTTCTCTTGTTACTCCTGACTCTTTGCGTTTCGACTTCTCTCACTTCCAGAAAGTAACTCCGGAACAGATTCGCGAAGTAGAACATCTGGTTAATGCTAAAATCCGCGAAAACGTTCCTTTGACTGAATACCGTAACCTGCCTATCGAAAAGGCAAAAGAACTGGGTGCAATCGCTTTGTTCGGCGAAAAGTACGGCGATGAAGTACGTGTCGTACAGTTCGGTTCATCTATCGAATTCTGTGGTGGTACTCACGTATCGGCAACTGGAAAGATCGGTATGGTGAAGATTATCTCAGAAAGCTCTGTTGCTGCCGGTATACGCCGTATCGAAGCTGTTACAGGTGCGAAGGTTGAAGAAATGTTCGATACTGTACAAGATGCTATCAACGATCTGAAAGCTTTGTTCAACAACGCTCCCGACCTGAAAGCCGCTATCTCGAAATACATCGAAGAAAATGCCGGTCTGAAGAAACAGATGGAAGAATTCATGAAGGAAAAAGAAGCTGCTGTAAAGAACAAGCTGATTGAAGGTGCAAAAGAAATCAACGGTGTGAAAGTTATTCAGGCTGTTCTTCCGATGCCAGCTGACGCAGTCAAGAATATTGCCTTCCAGTTGAAAGGACAGTTCCCTGAAAACTTGTTCGTAGTAATTGGTAGCGTATTCGAAAACAAGCCGTTGCTTACTGTTACCATGAGCGACGATCAGGTGAAGGCCGGACTGAATGCCGGACAACTGGTTCGCGAAGCTGCCAAACTGATCCAAGGTGGTGGTGGTGGTCAGCCTCACTTTGCAACTGCCGGCGGTAAGAATCCTGACGGACTTAGTGCAGCAGTCGACAAGATTGTAAGCCTGGCTGGCTTCTGATTGTAAATTACAAAAATAAAATACAAAAAGGTTCTATCATTTTCCCGCTATGGGGTGATAGAACCTTTTTTATTACAGATTAGGATGGTTAGCGTACAAATCAATTATTGCAGTCTGACAAGAATCTTCAATCCAAAGATAGAGTATTGATGAACAAGCAATTATCCTACAGAATTCAGCTATGCAGGTTATCTACAGGAACAATGCTGATAAGCTCATATTCATATATGTTTATCGGACACTCATCTAAACCAATAGCTCTTCTTTCTTGAATTGGAATTCCGGCCTCTACCTTTTCTTCTTTCCGAACGTGTTTCTCTTATCCTACAAATCCAGATAAGTCTTCAGTGCCTTTATATATTCTTCCATCGCTTTTCTGCCTGTTTCTGTAATCCGGCACGATGTACGAGTCTTTTTTCCGACAAACTCTTTCTCTACCTGAATGTATCCCGCCTTGCTCAGTTTATCCAGTTGCACACTGAGATTACCGGCAGTAGATTCAGTCTTCTCTTTCAAGTACACAAAGTCGGCCTCATCTACCGATAATAGGATAGACATAATCGCCAGACGCAGTTGCGAGTGTATCAACGGATCTAGTTCAGCAAGCATAAGCAGCGGCTTTTTTATTCAACAAATGTCCTGGTATCACCATCATAAGCAAGAAAGAAAAACCGAAATATAGATTCCATTCCGGAGCCACTCTACCGCCATTTGTCAGTACCATCAGCATATAGACAGCAACCAAAAAGGCAACAAGAGGTGAATACACCAGGGCTGGAACCCGAACAATCAGACCGGTAATCGAAGTTCCTATACCCGCATATAGCAAACACAGCGGAAGCATCAAGCCAAAATTGCACGAACCAATCACCATACCTATCAGTAGCATAGCCACAACAGTCAGTCCGAACAACGATCCTACGATGCACCAGGTATGAGCAAGCATCTTATCCATATGTGTTACCACAGAAGGTTTCTTACGAACCTGAAGTACTTTCATAACAATGGCAGGAATAAACATCAAAAACCACAAGGCGTTCCACAACGGTCTGCCTGTGATATACACGGCTGCATATACAACTACAGAAAGCGCTACTGCAGCATATCCATAAATCAGAAAAACATTGCCACTACCCCGTTCCAAATTTTCTTTCGTCATTTGAATCATCTGGGAAATCAGTTCCAGACTTTCTTTTTCTGTAAACATCTTCTTTTCTTCCATACTCCTTACATTTTTAAAAGATAAAACAGTTTGTTTTATAAACCACCACTGCAAAAAAAATAGAAATCCGCGCGTTTATTCCTATTTTCTATCACATTACAAATACAAAGTAGTTTATTTTATAAACCAAATATTCTGTAGTTTTTTTCTGAAAAAAGTAAATTTCCTACCAAGTCAATTGTAATAAAACCCAAGTATCCATGAAGATTTTGCTGTGATCAACGCATAATAAAACATTGCTGTCCGACAAAACATTTTCGAAAGCTCATAGTTGCTTGTAATATAGCAGTTGATTTATTCATTGATACAACAGAGTTTTCAAAGCCTTAAATACAACTGAGAATCAACCTATTGATGAATTTATCACACAGCGATAACAATAAAAAAACTCTTCCCAAAGGCTTTTAAAAAAGACCTTCAGAAAGAGTTTCTATAATATCAGCAATTTCTGCCCAAAATATCTCGATGTTTTTTTATTTTCTGTACAAAAGTTCAGCAAGTTCGTACAAAAATTTTCAGAGAAATTATGTACTCCGTCGCAAGCCCAGCAATCAAAGATTACCGAAATATGTATCGAGCAACTTTTTCGCAGCCGAGAACGAAGTAGCCTTTCCTTGCAATACCTCCTGTTCCTGAGCTGTAAGCATCGAAGCGATAGCCGGATTGTTGTAGAAACTATCACGCAAATGTTCGTTTATCGTTTCGTACATCCAGTATTTAGCCTGTTCGTTGCGGCGGTAATCAAAGTATCCGTTCTTCTTCACAAAGTCGATATAACTGTACACCATGTCCCAGATCTCCTTGATTCCGATGCCATAAAAACCTGAATATGTCAGCACCTGTGGTGTCCACCCCGATTCAGGAGCCGGAAACAGATGCAGTGCATTGCGGAAATGAGCAGCAGCCAGCTTTGCCTTCTCGATGTTATTACCATCAGCCTTGTTGATGATGATACCGTCTGCCATCTCCATTATACCACGCTTGATACCTTGCAGTTCATCTCCTGTTCCGGCAAGCTGTATCAGCAGGAAGAAATCCACCATCGAATGAACGGCTGTTTCGCTCTGTCCTACTCCCACTGTTTCGACAAAAATTTTATCGAAACCTGCTGCTTCGCACAAGATAATCGTTTCACGGGTTTTACGGGCTACGCCACCCAGCGAACCGGCAGAAGGGCTGGGGCGGATAAAGGAATCTGGATGAACGGAAAGTTTTTCCATACGGGTTTTATCTCCCAAAATACTTCCTTTCGAACGCTCACTGCTCGGGTCGATAGCCAGTACAGCCAGCTTACCTCCACGTTCCAGTACATGCAGGCCGAATACATCAATCGACGTACTCTTCCCCGCTCCGGGAACACCACTGATACCCACACGGATAGAATTGCCTGAATACGGCAGACATTTTTCGATAACCTCCTGTGCGACTGCCTGATGCTCGGGTTTCACACTCTCTACCAGCGTGACAGCCTGACTAAGTACGGTTACATCGCCTTTTACGATACCTTCCACGTACTCGCCTACGGTAAACTGACGGCGCTTGGGTTTCTTTCTCAGGTTCAAATAAGGATTTATACTGGAGGGTTGTTCGATACCCTTGTTAACAGTCAATCCCTTGTACTCCTCACTGTTCTCAGGGTGTTCCATAGTCTTAGTATTTTAAGTTGATAATAATAGCCTTACGAGAGATCTTAAGGCTGTACGATTTTTGCCTTTACCCGAATGGTAACCGACGGTTTATTCGGGTCGTTGGTAATCATCAGTACACGGGGAGTACCTTTCACACGCGAAAGATTCTCACCAAGTACGGTAATCTTCAGCTTGGCAGATTCACCCGGCTTCAATACCGTTTTCTTCAAATTGACGGCTAGAGCGATGTTGAACACCTGCATATCCTGAATAACCAAATCGGTCTTTCCCGTATTGGTAATGATGACATTCTGTGATTTTTTCTGTTTCGGTTTCAGCGGAGGGAACTCCAACTGTGTAGTAGAAAGCGAAATCTGCGGAGGATTGTTCTTCTGCTGTTCGGTCAGTCCGGAGAAATCCGGCAACAAGACTGTCGATACAGGTATTTCGTTGTCGCTTCCCACTTTATCGCCCGGATAGCGTGACAGATACACCGATGTACGGGTAATACCGAACTTTGGAAGTTTTTCCGTATCGAGCGTAACGATAATCTTACCGTTCTTACCTCTTCCCAGCACTTCGGGAACTGCCTTTGCACTCAGATAAGGAGGCAGATGCATCAGCACCGGAGAATAAGCTTTATTGGATGTATTGGCAACCAGAATACTAAATTCAGGATGGTCGCCTTTATTGACATCTTTAAATTCTATTTCATCTTTGTCCAGACGGATTGCACCAAACCCGAAAGGATGGGTAAACGAATAATTTCTGGCGTCGGCTGTTACTTCACCATTAAATTCCAGATAAATAGGACGATAAGAAGCGTTGCAGTAAATACCGACTTCTTTATAGAAATGTCCGATAGCCTCTGCGTCGAAAACGGCTGTTACCGTACCTTTTCCACCGGCAGGTATCGGAAACTTAGTCCAGTCGACCTCCGTACAGCCGCAGGAAGAAGTTACTTTCGAAATAACCAGCGGTTTGTCACCCGTATTCGTGAAATTATAAGTAATGGTCACCGGATTGCGCCAAAGCACATATCCCAACTCCTGCACATTCTTGTCGAATGTTATTTTCGGCTGTGCCTGAGCAACCAAAACTACGGCAAACAATATATTGAATAGAAATAAAATGCGTTTCATCTTTCAGTGTGTTACTTGTTTAGAGTGAACAAAGATAAAGAGAAAATCAAAGACGAACAAAGGTTGGTGGTGAATTAATATAAATTTGCCGATACAGTGGTAAAAATAAATACAGGCTGATGCAGATTTTTCCAGTATGGAAAATACATCAGCCTGTACTGTTTTCTAATGAATTATTCTACTGTCAGAGATTGTCCTCCTGTGTGTCCGCTGAACTCGGGAGCATAAACCGACTGGATGGTTGCCACACCAGCCTGATAATTTCCCGCACGGTCTAAATAAACTTCATACTCCAGCATATATGTACCCTTCGGCATCCGGTCGATAAAGAGTTCGGTCGAAGCATCCCGGTTCACCTGATAATATCCCAGACCGTTGTTCCAATGATAGCCGGACAACAGGTTTTCCGGTTCCATACATGCCGCACGCTCATCCTTTATCCGGATAAAGTCCATGTCGCGATCAGCCTTTACCGTCAGTCGTACAGTCAGTTTATCTCCAGCATGCAAGGCAGTCTTCCGCGAAACCTGCTTACCGTCGAGCCAATACTCACGTACTATTGAAACGCCGTTACCTTTTGCCGGAAGTACCTTATCCATATCCTCCAGATACTGCGCATATACAACTCCCCAGCCTATACCGGTTCCCGACTTCGATACGACAACACGTTCCACACGAGTATCCGTTCCGGTCAGCGTCTTTCGGGTATATCCTAAAGCATCGTCCGGAGTACGTACCTCGATATTACCGGCTACTGCCTTCATCTTTCCATTCACCTGTAACTGCTTACCGGAGCCATTCAAGAAAGCATACACCGCATCTGCTGTTGCAATACCGCTTTCCCATACCTGAACCTGCTTCTGTTTGAGCAGCCAAAGCTTCATACCGGCCAGCATATCCGCATCGGGAGCAATCTGCCGGATAGCCTCCATAGCAGCCACCTGTGCAGGGATTCTGTAATTGCTCCATGAATAAGGTGCTTTCGGTGTATCGAAATAGACTCCCAGTTGCGGCGTGCTTACCGTATACTCCTTAACAGACTGAACCAGTTCCTGAGCCTGACGCTTTCTGCCATCAGCCTGCATAATGAGAGCAATCATCGCCTTCTCACCGATAGAATACTCAGCCGAACGGCTTTCCAGCTTATCCGTCATATAGGCGTTTATCTGTTTATCTGCCAACGAAGCAGCCTGCCCGTCGAGGGCACAAACATACAGATAGTGTACCACCTGCCCGTTGGGAACAAGGTTTTTCGCACCTTCCTTTTCCGCCTTCTTCATCATTTCATAATCTTCTTTCACTGCGTTCTGCAAATAGCGCAAAGCCTGTGTATACATCGGAGCGACCTTTCCGTCGAGCGTCACGTTCATGTGTTGCAAACGTGCCAGCATCTCCACTATCTGCGTTGTAATATACCGGCTACCTGTCATACCCTTATACCAGCTCCATGAGCCATCGGAAAGTTGCAGTTCTTGCAAACGTTCTACCGAAGTACGCAGGCGGTTGTCCATCGAATTCAGATCGAACAACAAGGCTATACGCCGTTTCTGCTCACCTTCCTCAATTGCTTCGGAAAGCCACGGAGTTTCTTCCAGCAACAGATTCTTCAGATCCTGATTACGTTCGAGATTACTCAAAAGCGTTTCTTTACTTCCCCCCTGAGCAATCCAGGTATCAAACACCTGTTTGATGCGGGGATTTGCCTTCACAATAGCCTCAGCAAGTGAATTGGCATAATAGGCAGTTGCCCACGACAATGCATCTTCTTCTGCCGGATTGCCAATAACAGGCAACGCCTGAACAGCATACCAGTCGGGATTTGCAGTCAGCTCCACTGTCAGCCGTCGTTCGGTAGCCGTTTTGCTCTGCTTGTTGAACAAGTCTTCGGTTCCGACTTCCGTCATGCTTTCTCCACTCAATTGGACAGGAATGGTTTCCGTCATCCACTGCTTGTCGGTCAGTACCGGCAAGTAATGCTGTTCGCCGTCGCTATATTCTCCAGCCTCGGCCGTAATCCGGCATACCACCATATCATATTTATCAGGAATCTGGCAGTCAAACCGTACGACTCCCGTTGTTCCTTCTGCCACACTGAACGGTTGCTGATAATCGTAAACCACTTCTTCTGTCACCGGATCGTATAATTTGATACCGGCATTCCCTTCAATCTTGTCCATCGACAGATTGACCAGCGAAGCAGCAATAACGGTTCGGTCACCTTTGCGGACGAAGCGCGGCATATTAGGTTGCACCATAAATGGCTTGCTCGTCTTCACGGTCTGCGTCAGCATGCCGTAATCGACATCCTGTGTATGCGCCAGTCCTGTGAACTTCCATTCGGTCAATGCATCCGGTACGGTAAAGACGATACTTACCCTACCCAGTGAATCAGTCCGCAAATTCGGATAGAAAAAGGCTGTTTCGGCAAAGTTCTCACGCACCGGAATCATCGTTTCTTTACCATCTGTTCCTTCGACAGCTGCATCATTTTCTACAATCTGCAAGACTTCTTCTACACCAGCACTGCCGCTTTCTTTTTTAAAGCCGGACGATACAATATCCGGAGAGGCGACTACCGCCGATTCCTCAACAGTCATGACAGGCTGATATTTCACCTCTACGGCATTTCCGGCATCGTGTTTCGCCAGAATACGGGTTGATGTGCCAGCCAGATTGATGCCTCTCATATAAACATTTCCGGAAAAGACCAGCAAAGAACTATACTCACCATTCAGCAGATTCAGTCCGGTGTATGTCCTTACGTATGGAAAACCTGCAAACATGCCGATTCCCTGGTTTGCCGACAACATACCTGCATAAATCCATGGAACAGGGCGAGAGAACCACAGATTAAAACGCCAGTCGTGCTGATACAGCTTATCGAGCGAAGCATCGTAAAGGGATGCCATCACATTAGCTTTCACCGGATTTCCGGCCGCATCTGTAATATGCATGCTCCATTCTTCCTTATTGCCCGGCTGCAACTTATCTCTGAAAGTTTCCCACTTCAATGTCAGTTTCTTTTCCGGTTCCAGCCGGATGATTGTCGCCTGCTTGCTATACAGGCTGCCGTTCCGCATGAAAGCAAAGTTTACGGTAATACCATCGCCATACACCTCCCGATACGGATAACTGAATTTCTTGATTTCATCATTCAGTGTCAATCGCTGAGAATCTATCCGTTTGCTTCCACTGTACACATCGACCAGCAGATACACATTCTTTTCACTGGTTCCCACATACAAGGTTGCCGGAGCCGATTCGTTAAACTCGGTTCCATCCTGATAGAACCAGTCGACAGCAGGATACGGGAGTCGTGTATCCAGACGCGAGAACAATGTAAAATCTTGCTCTGCCGTACATACTCGTCCCTGCGCATCCGTTGCAGAAATTTCAATGCGATATCTGCCCGAAGGCAATGCAAGCAATTCGGAAGGAACAAACGAACGTTGAGCTTCCGCCTTGCCTTCCAGTTGCAATCCGGCTTTCTTGCCCGCTTTATCCAATGCAAACACACGGTAAGCGACCTCTGTCTGTACAGGAGTTCCATTCGGGTTCAATGCCATAAACTGCACCTTTTCCTGTTTCTCACGCATGACCATACCCGACAGTCCGCGTATCTGCAAGCCCAACGACTGCTTACCCACCGGAAGTGACAAGGTGTTTGTCTGTGTTTCAGCCGCTCCATCGGTTACCTCTGCCTGTACTTCATATACATAATAACGGTGCTCCAGCATATCCCTTCCGGTTGTTTCCGGGGCAGTAAGCACCACACGGACACTAAAATTTCCATCAGCATCCGTCTGCACCTCACCGTTATCCAACTCTACCTTATTCATACCTCCCATACGGAACCACATATATTCCGAACGGGATATCGTATATTTTACCTTTGCCATACGGACTGGTGCTCCGGCAAATGTCTTTGCTTCTCCTTTCACCACAATGGAATCGCCCATATTATATGTGTCTTCGTACGGAGTAAAGACCACATCAAAAGTAGGACGCTTGTATTCCTCTACCTTGATAATGGCAGAAGCTCCATCCATCGACACATAATAAGTACCGGGAAGCAGGTTCTGTGGCAGCACAAATTCACCCGACAATACGCCAAAGTCGTCTGTCGATACGGTATATTCGGCTACATTACGCTCGGAAGAATACAGTTTCAGAGAACTTTTTTCGCCCTTTATCACACGAAGAGAATCACCGTTCTGTTCGTAAACCATACCGGAAACATATACTTTCTGTCCCGGACGATACAACGAACGGTCGGTAAACAGATTTACCTTCTTCTTCCATCCCTGCACTGTTTCTCTGACAAACGAAGCATTTCCTCCTATACTTGAAATAGCAGTGAAATCATTTCCTGCCATACGGACATTGTAATAAATCCTGCCCGAACGGGGAACATCTACCGTAACACTGCCTTTACCATCGGTCTTATATACCTGAAGCACATTGTATTCATTTCCGTTCGACCGATACGTAACCACTTCTGCACCCGGAACTGGTCTGCCCGTCAGTTTATCTACAGCAACAAGCTCCTTGCGTCCCTCTGACACAGGAATACTGATGCACTGATAAGGAGAAACAAACAACAACGAATAATCAATACCTTTCGCACTCCCTTGAGGAATTTGCTTTAACATGTAAATTCCCGCTTCGGGCAATGTATAATGCAATACCGTATCACGCTTCTCGTAATCGGGGGTAGAAGGCAAAGCGTAGTAACGTGAAGACACTTTTGTACCGTAATTCTGTATCAACGTTTCTTCCTTCAGATTGCCGCGAATCAATGAAGAAGCAGGAGATATATTCAGACGATACAATTCGAAAGACACTCCTTTCAGATTGGCATACGTCAGGTTCATATCCGCCTCATAGTTGGGATATACAAAAGGTATATTCATTGAAAGATACGGACTGGAAGCAAAATCAATGTATGAACGCAACTGAGACACCCATTCGTGCTTAGGATATTTTTCAATTCCTTCTCGTGCCACCTCAACCGACTTAAGCAGTTCATTGTTCATACGATAGACATAGGCCAGCTTTACATATACATCGGCACAGACAGGCAGATCCTTGTATTCTTCTGCCAGCTTACGCAATTCCTCCGCTACCTGCTCCGGGGTCAGCGCTTCACGTACGATGCTACTTCCCGCCCCTTCCCAGCAGTACAACAAACGGGCTTCCTTAGTCAGTAAAGCTGCCTGACGGTTGCTTTCACCGTAGAAAGCAATCAGTCCGTCGTACAGTGACAATGCTTCCGACACACATTTCAGTCTGTCGGAATTAAAACGATAAACAGACAAACGTTCAATTGCCTGCCGGGAAAGCAAGTCGAACATATTATCATCCAGATACTTTTCACTCAGCTCGCCTGAAGTTGTCATCGGACGGAAATCCTTGGCAGAAGCCTTACCCAGTACCTCTCTGTCTTTCAGCGAAAGACGGAAATACCGTATTGCATCATCTTCCGTACCCAACTGCTGATTATCCAGTATCAGGCTACCCATTACATGATTCAGTGCAGCACACCCCACCCTATCTGTTTCGCTTTCTGCCCATTTCCGGATACCATCGTACTCTGCCTGTGCACTGTCCGGAGTAAGCTGGATGCGTGATTCAGCACGCACAATATAGGCCTTCATCATCTGAGGGATGTTCTTTTCACTCTTTGCTTTAGTGTATATTTTATCAACTACACCAATAACCGTTTTCGGCAAGTCCTTCTTTTGGGCTGCTTCTACTTCTTTCCAAAGTTCATTATAACTCTGTGCCTGCAATACAGATGGAAACAAACTGAAAAACAGTATCAGCCAGCTCATCAAATGTACTTTCTTCATATCGCATATAGTTTGGTTTCACATAACATTGTTCTATAAAGAAAAGAAATTTTCACTTAAATGCTGCACAGATTTTAATTAAATTATCTGAAAGACTAAGTAAGTTACCATAAAAGACATTGAAACCTTATCCCAAAACATGCTGATGTTTCTTCTAAAAGATGCTCATGTTTTCCCCAAAAAATGCTGATGTTTTACAGAACTTCTGCCCGTATTTTTCAAAAAAAAATCCTTCGCGCTCCTGTATTTCCAAAGAAATTCCAAGAAGCGCAAAGGATTATGAAGGCATCCTTTAACGGGCTGTGGTACAAAATTTTCTGTCGTATCCGACACTATCAACGGGGTGCTTAAACCTTTCTGTCATTACATTTTCATAAGCATATCAGTTTGCCTTCCAAATTATATAGAGATTGTGTACTGTGTTGATTTTCAATTAAATTAAACGATATTCATCATATACACCCCAACAAATAAAAAGCGCCCACCTTATATATATTCACATCTATTGTTTCATATCTTATATCCGATTATAAGCCTTCATTCAGATAGACTTCCAGATTGGTATATCCTTCACGACTTAACGTTACTGCTGATCCATCTGCCGGATTCTCGGAATCCAATCCGTGTTTTCTTTCCCACACATCGGGCATACCGTCACCATCAGTATCCAGAAGAGCCTGCAAATCGGTATTTCCGTCGGAAAGGTCCACCCATGGTGATGAAGCTCCTTCAGGCATGACATCCTCGGGCAAGTCGATTATGCCAGGCGAACTGGCAGCCTTTTTATCAATGCTTCCCATATAAGTCGCCGTACCGGTACGAGTTTCTCTTACAATCCGCTCATCGATTTCATCTCTCCATTTGGAACATCCGGCTGAAGCCAGCACTTTCTCGAAGGCTTCGGCAGCTGTATGTGTGGTAACAATACCTGCTTCCAATGGAGCTTTCAGCCGTATCGTATCGCGTGTGACGGAAGAAAAGTATCCGTCGGCACTTGCCGTATCAAGCTGTTCGTATATACCTTTCGTCCAGTTATCGGCTGAAACTTCGGGAAAGCCTTCTACTACATTACCGTCCACATAAAACTTTCCCCACACATGCAGCATGGGATGCCAGATGTTGGGCTCCCCTTTCTTGTTATAACAATATTTTTTAGAACGCACACCGACAGAAGCAATCCGATAACGCACCTTGTTATGAGGTGTAGCAGGACCGGGTTTATAATAATTATTCACGATATTGACTTTCATTCCTTCGCCTCCATAGCAGCCATTGCCAGCCCAGTTGTAGTACACATTGTTACGGATATCCACATACTCTCTGGTCTGTGTTCCCGGACGAGGTCCCATACGCGGAACTCTACTCACATGATGTGCCATGAGATTATGATGGAACGAGGCATGATCTCCTCCTACTATACCGCCATATCCGTGCGCTCCCTTGGCATGCCCTCCGTTATTCAGACTTTCTGAGATGATACACCATTGTACGGTAGTATTCTCATTTCCATATACAGAGCAAGTTTCGTCTACCGACCAGCTGATGGAGCAATGGTCTACAATGATATTGCGATGATCGGTAGCTCCAAGTCCGTCGGGTTCTCCCTTGTTTTCGTTGCCAACCCGAAAGCGTACATAACGGATTATAACATCGTCTGCCTTGATAGTTACCGGATAACGTGCAATACATACTCCACGCCCCGGAGCTGTCTGTCCGGCAATGGTCAGGCTATCGTTCACTATTTGCAGGGGACGGTTCAGAAAAATGTTACCCGAAACATCGAACACCACGGTACGTGCCCCTTTCTTATTTACAGCATATCGGAGAGTTCCTTCCTGCTCTCCATCTTCGAGTGTGGTAACATGATATACCTTACCCCCTCTTCCTCCGACAGTGTATCTTCCGAATCCTTCAGCTCCCGGAAAAGCCGGAAGAGCAGTTCCACCGTCAGCTGCAATCATCGTTCCAGTTGGGAAAAACAATAATAAGATTAATAAAAATAACGGATGTTTCATAACTATCAGATTTTATTCCTGCTGTTTTCGATAACGCAAAAATAAGATACCCCTGAAGAAAAGGCGTGCATTATTTAAGTAAACAATGTATACTATTTAGGCAAACCGGCGATATGAATAAATATTGCATGACATACGGACTATTTTTCAAGACAAAGCAATGGCGCCATCAGCAGCCGGACGATAAATCGTACAGCAACCAATAACTCCATGCCTTAATCAACAACTATTTCCAGAAATTACTGCTGTTGTTTCTTTATAATATCCTGCACCAGACTATGCAGATACATTTCAAGATTTGTATATTTTCCAGCCGGATCGAGTGTATTCGCATTACCGTCATCCGGATTATTGGCATCGAGCCCGTATGCCGTTTCAAAAGCATCAGGCATACCGTCGCCGTCTGTATCGGTCACATCACGCGAGGTATCTTTCGCAAGTTCCGGATAAGGATTGTCACCCAGTTCGGACAATGCCTGCAATACATCTTCAGGTTCGTTGATGTATCCAGGCTTATTTCCTGAAGCCGTACACGTAGCTTTTCCTTCTTTGACATCCGAAAGGACAAGCTCGTCGATTGCATCCCGATAATTGCAGGCTCCAGCGTAGTTCAATACCGCCTGATAAGCTTCCTGCGCCGAATGTTCGGTTGTCATTACCGGATCGACTACCGGCGACTCCTTACGGATAGCCTTCATGGTTTCTTCAGTCCACAGATTATCTACCTTACTGCCGTTTTCCTGCTGTGCGTAGATACCTTTTGTCCAGTTGTCTGCCGTAACATCATCGTGTCCTTCCACCACGTTTCCCGTTACATAGAAAGTTCCCCATTTATGCAAGGAAGGATACCAGTCGTTGTAAGAACCATCGTCTTCAGTCACATAATCGAGAGTACGAACACCAATCTTGGCTATACGGTAACGGATACGGTCTGTTTCCTTACCCGAATTAGTAGCCGGTCCCGGTTTATAATAATTGTCTACAATATTTATATTCTGATTTTCGGCTCCGTAACAGCCCTCTCCTGCCCAGTTATAGAATACATTATTCCGGATATCGACATACTCATTAAGCTGTGTGCTGGCGCGCGGGCCCAGACGAGGAACACGGCTTTCGCAATGTGCTATCAAGTTATGGTGATAGGAAGCTTTGTTTCCACCCCAGTTTCCTCCGTAGCAATGTGTACCCTTGCCATGAACCGATACACGAAGTGCCTGAGCCGCGATGCACCACTGCACGGTAGAGTTCTCCATACCGTACACCGAGAGACATTCATCCACACTCCAGCTCACTGAACAATGGTCTATGATAATATTCTTTTTATCCATACCTCCCAGTCCGTCGGGTTCTTTTCCACTGTCATCTCCGGGACGGAAACGAAGGAAACGGATGATTACTTCATTCGAATTGATGACAAAAGCATAATCGGCAAGACAAATACCTCCCGGAGAAGTCTGTCCGGCAATAGTCAGATTATCGTTATTGGTTTTTAAGTCGGCTTTCAGATGAATGGTTCCTGCAACATCAAACACGACTGTCTTTGCACCTTTCTGTTTCAATACCCAGCGTAATGTTCCCTCTGCCGGATTGTTGGCATCGTCGTCCAGACTGGTCACGTGATAAACCTTTCCTCCTCGTCCGCCTACGGTATTCTTTCCATACCCTTCTGCACCCGGAAATGCAGCAAACTCTACCGGATCCATCTGCAAAGGTCCATCAGGATTATCTTCACCTCCTGGTTCCTCGGTTTCTCCACTCTCTGTACCTCCACCAGCAGGCTGTTCTGGTGTATCATCCGAACATGCTGTTCCTCCCAAAGCAGCAAGCAGACATGCACTGAAGAGGATTCTTTTAAAATTTCTGTTCATAATATTAAATGTTAAGTAATTTAGAACTTGTTTCGGAAGCAAATTTAGGGAAAGGCAACTATACGGAGTTGCACAAATTGATTTATGATGTACAAACATTAGTCAATCGTACATAAATATACCTCGCAGAGAAATTGTACAACGAATTGCATAAATACTATACAAGGCTTTCTGGTATACGGGCTATTTTTGTGAACAACACTCAAAATTGTATCTTATGCATATCCTGAAAACTTCAATTTTAAGCGGTTTACTGCTGACAGCCGCTGCATGTATATCCTGCCAGACATCAGAACCGTGTTCATGGAAGGAGATGGAAAAGGTGTACAACCAGATTTCTCCTCCAACTTTTCCCGACAAGACGTATGTGATAACCGATTATTACAACGGAAAAGATTCACTATATACCGATGCGATTAATCGGGCCATCGAAGCCTGCTCTTCACAAGGAGGAGGAACCGTACTCGTTCCCGACGGCGAGTTTCTCACGGCTCCTATCCGCCTGAAATCGAACGTCAACCTTCACCTGTCGAACAGTACCATTCTGAAATTTACAACCGACTACAATCTGTTCGAAACCGTACTTACACGTATAGAAGGCATCGACTGCCATAACATATCTCCGCTGATTTATGCATACGGAGAAAACAATATTGCCATTACCGGAAAGGGGAAGCTAGACGGACAGGCTAGTACAGACAACTGGTTTGCAGAACAGCGCATCCGTGGCATTAAGTCAGAAAACGGAGAAACGGTCAACGAAAAGACCTTGCTATACCAGATGAAAGAAGATTCTATCCCCGTAAAAGAACGCATCTTTGAAAAAGCGAACGGTATCCGCCCGCAGTTCATCAATTTATATAAATGCAAGAACATTCTGCTGGAAGGATTCACCATCAACCGTTCTCCGTTCTGGCTTATCCATCCACTGCTGTCGGAAAACGTAACCATAAAAGGTGTGAAAATGCAAAGCCACGGTCCGAACAATGACGGATGCGATCCGGAATCGTGCGAAAACGTGCTGATAGAAGACTGCGACTTTGACACGGGCGACGACTGCATAGCCATAAAATCGGGACGCGATGAAGACGGACGTTACTGGAACATTCCCTGCAAAAACATCATCGTACGTGAATGTCGCATGAAGGACGGACATGCAGGAGTAGCCATAGGAAGCGAAATAACCGGAGGATGCCATAATGTATGGGTAGAGAACTGCCAGATGGACAGCCCCGAACTGGACCGTATTATCCGTATCAAGTCCAACCCTATGCGTGGTGGAAACGTAGAAAACGTCTTTGTACGGAATATCACCGTAGGCGAATGTAAACAATCTATTCTGGGTATAGAGCAAAAATACTGGCATGTAGACGAAGGTCCGTATCTGCCTCTCTTCGAGAATATCCACCTGGAAAATATTACCAGCAAGAAAAGCCAGTATGTGCTTCATCTTGACGGATTTGACGATAAATCTCAGATACGCAACATCTACCTGAAAGACTGCTCATTCGAAGGAGTAGAAAAGCCGGAAATCAACAAAGTAACAGGAGCTGAAAATATCCGTTTCGAAAATGTAACTGTAAACGGAGAACCATTCCACGAAATGTAATTATTTCGTGGAATGATTTTCCTTATATTCCGTAGGCGTACATCCCATTGCAGCCTTGAATACACGACTGAAATACTGGGGAGAAGAAAATCCACACATATAGGCAACTTCCGATACCGTATATTCTCCCGACTCCAGTAGCTGCACCGAACGTTTCACACGCATATCTTTCACAAAGTCAATCGGTGAAACACTCAGAATCGATTTTATCTTCCGATAGAACATCGAACGTCCCATTCCCATCGAGTCGGCAAGATCCTCTATCTTAAAGTCCGGATTATTCAGGTTATCTTCTACACTCTGTATGATATTCTTGATAAACTCTTCATCAAAATGAGTGATTTGCGGAAGTGAAGGCGACAGATCCTCCAGCCGGTGTTCCTGCTTTTCTTCAGTTGCCGTTACGGTCACCTCGTCCAGACTACGCCCTGCCAGCAGGAAGTCTTTCAGGTGAGTGCGCTGCAACAATACCGATTTCAGACGTGCACGTAAATAAGCAGAACTGAACGGCTTCGTAATATATCCGTCGGCACCATACTCCAGTCCCTTTATACGATCGTCCAGCGAAGCCTTTGCCGACAAGATAATAACAGGAATATGGCAGACATTATGATTTGTCTTGACAGCATTCAGCAGTTCAATACCATCCATTTCAGGCATCATGACATCACTAACCACTACATCGGGCATTTCTGCCAGAACTTTTTCCAGTCCGATTCGTCCGTTCGGAGCCTCCAGTACACGATATTCTTTCTGAAGGATATGAACAATGAAGTGACGCAGCTCATCATTATCTTCTACAACCAATATCGTTATATCCTTCTGATCTTCCAGTTCTTCGGGCATCTGAACTTCGGAAGAAACATCCCGGCTGCCGTCATCCAATATAAACTCTACATTCTGGTCATTGCGATAAGCCTCAGCCCTCAAAGGCAATGAAACAGTAAAAGTACTTCCTTGTCCCAACGCCGTATCAACTTCAATCTTGCCGTGCATCATCTCTACCAGATTGTGTACCAGCGAAAGTCCTATTCCTGTAGAAACCGCCGAGCGTTCGCTTCCAAGTGTTTCAAAACGGTCGAACAGCTTGCTCAGCTTTCCGATATCGATGCCTTTTCCCTCATCTTTTACCCGGATCAGTACATTATCCGCCTGCATCTCGACGATAAGCGAAATAGATTTTCCCTTGGGAGTATATTTGAAAGCATTCGAAAGCAGATTGAACACCACCTTCTCTACCTTATCTACATCTGTATAAATCTTGATTTCTTCCTGAGGTGCGACAAAACGGAAATCTATCTCCGACTGATGTGCCATGCCTACGAAATCGGAGTATGCCTTGTGGGCCAAAGATGCGATGTCGACCAGCTCTATATAAAGCTTCATCTTATTGTTCTGGATCTTACGGAAGTCGAGCAGCTGATTGATGAGCTGAAGCATACGTTCTGTATTACGCTTGGCCACCTGCATGTTCTCCTGTCCTTCGGGTGAAAGCTTTTCCTGTTCAAGTACTTCTTCAATCGGACCTTCGATAAGCGTAAGCGGAGTACGGAGTTCGTGCGATATATCAGTAAAGAAACGGAGTTTCATATTTGTAAGCTGTTTCTCGAAACCGATTTTTTTACGCAACCCCCATATATACACTACAATACCCGAAACCAGGGCCAAAGCCAGCAGAAACAAGATAATGTACAAGACCCATGCCCAACCTGTTTCCCAGAAAGTAGGTTTCACATGAATATGCAATACCTTGATATTATCCGACCATACTCCGTCGCTGTTGTTCGATTTCACTTCCAGATCAAAATCTCCTGCCGACAGATTTACAAGGCTTACCGAACGGTTCTTTCCGATATACGTCCATTCATCACTCAAATTCTTTATCCGATAAGCATATTCCAGATAAGCAGGCTTGGTAAAATCGAGTGCAGCAAACGAAACCGTAATGTTACGTTCATCGGGTTCCAGTGTCAGCGTATCGTTTACCAGTGAGTTTCTGACTGAGATTCCTCCTCGTTTCTGAATGTTGAAACTTGTAAAGGCTATGTTTGGTGCATAAGCAGTCTTTTTCAACTGTTCCAGATCGATGCGTAACGCTCCTTCATTGCAGCCTACATACATGTTACCCGAACGGTCTACCACCGGAGGTACTTCGGAAAGAATTAAATTGGAGTTGACATTAAAGTGGTCATACACTTCGAAATCAGGCTTTTCCGGAGAGAACTTACAGATAATATTCTCGAACATAATCCACAGTCTGCGTTTGTTATCCTCTACCATGGCAAAGGCTATGTCCGAAGGCAGACCGTTTTTCTTATTGTAATGGAAAAAGTCAATCTTGTCGGACAACAGTCCTCCCAGTTCCACCTGACTGATTCCTCCACAGAAGGTAGTAATGTATACTTCTCCGTCGGAAGTTTCCAGTATATGCATCACATCGTTATCACTCAAACTGTTCTCACGGTTCGGTTCACAGTAATTCAAGTAAAAATGAATATCCTCAGGATTGTCAAACTGCGAGGAGAATGAAATCAATCCGTCGGTCGTACCCACAAGTATCACATCATTCGACAACGGACAGACGCTGCGCACACGCATACATTTTCCGGAGGGATAATTTTTTTTCAGCTTGTTGGTAACATTTATAAAGTGCAGATTCTCCGGCTCACCTACGGCAAGATTCAAGCCACCCTCATATGTTCCTACCCAGATATGCCCGAAACGGTCTTGTGCTATAGAATAAACCGAATTACAGTTTATCCCGTCCGGATTGTTTTCCTCAATCTGATAGTGTTTAAAGACATACCCTTCTCCACGAGGTTTGCCTACAAACAACCCGTTACCGCGGCTTCCTATCCAGAAATTTCCACGGCTATCTTCAAAGAAAGAATAAATGTTAGCTCCAAACACCACCGAACCGTCTTTTACGATTCTGCCGTCAGGACTCAGGTTTCCGCAATATCCGAAATCTTTATCGTACACCTTCACCATTCCGTCCTTCGATGCCACCCAGATTCTTCCGCGCGAATCGATGTACAAGCCCCTGACCAATGCACTGGACGTGTTGAGATACTCAAAATTTGTATTCAGAAAAGCAATACGGTCAATTCCACCTTCCTGAGCCATCCATACATTTTTATGATTGTCTATGTAATAAACCCGGTTGATACCTTCGTACATCGTTTTGGTAGCATCGTTCAACATATAGCTCTGTTGAAACACATGCTTTTTAGGATTGTAATACGAGAAAAAGCCATTATTAGAATACGCCCATATATGACCATACTCATCTTCATGGATAAAACAGGCTTCATCTTCACTTGCCTGTCGGCGGGGATAGTCCAGAAACTCAGCTTGCCGGCACTTCGGATCCAACCTGACTATATGCTTGAACTTGTTTTGCACCCATATATTCTTTTTCGAATCCTGAAAAATATAAACCGGCTGAAAATCCTCCTGAGTTTCGTCGAGTAACAATGAAACCGACTTTCCGTCTGCCGGATTATAAACCGCAAAGCTTCTCTTCATCAATATACCCAGCAATCCGTCGGAAAGAGGAAAAATCTGCCGGATATTTTCTGCCGGACGAGATAGACGTACGTCAGACAGTCCCTTTTCCGGAAGGTATTCCATCAGCTTGTTTCTACTATCTGCCACGAAAAATCGCTTGCCGACACTAGCGGTATATCGATAAGCATCATTTCCTTTCAGTGCGTTATTGCCATATACAAAATATCCTTTGTCTGTCAGCACCCACTCATTGCCCTGCATATCGAGTGAGACTGTGAACACATATCGTTTGCGTTCCGCATCCGAATGGGTAGGCAAGTATACCAGCCCTCCCTTGTCTTTATACCTGAAACAATCGATACGCCACAAATCACCATTCGTACCTACAATCCACACCATTCCGTTTGGAAGGGTGATAATTTTCGAGGCAGCCGTACACAACTTTACCTCCGGATGATAGACAAATACATCCTCAAAACACTCCCGGCGTATATCGAACAGATACACCCTTCTGTCGTAACTCTGGCACACCAGCATCTGATTACCTCCGAGTTGCAGATTCACCAGACGGTTATACTGAAGCTTGACCTTGTCTGTAGGATATGTCTTATAGTTTTTAAAGGAATAGCCATCAAACTTTTCCAGTCCGTTCCAGGTAGCCATCCAGATGTAACCCTCATTGTCCTGCAAGACTCCCTGCACCGTATTCTGCGACATACCGTCCTTCACCGAATAGTGCTTCACATTGACAAGTCCTTGCGCTGCCATGTAACACAGGCTGCACACAGCATATATCACCGTTAGAAATAAACTTTTCCCCATACAAATTCATATCGTTTTAGATACGGCAAAGATATAAGAAAGTTTATAACTAAAAAAAATCCTGAAAAACAAATTTTCCCATTGCATCACGAAAGCTTTCTTCCGGACAAGTCCGGCAAAATATCAAGATAATGTATGGAAAACTACCCGACGTTTTTTTAAAACTTCATATAAAAACTTGCTGTATTTTCCTGACGTATGATATACTACCTGCCTAAACCTTACCGAAAACCTCGGCAAAGCTATTAAAAAGTGTGAAGTAAACGAGAAAATATCTGCAATCGGCATTTTTCGATGTAACGCACGAAAGGGGGATTGCATTTTTTTATACCTTTGCTTCAGGTAAGTATGAATAATAATAAAAACAAGCATATCTACACAATGAAAAAACTGATTGCATTATTCTGCCTGCTGGCTTTCGTTATCGGAGCACAGGCACAGCGTAAGGTCAGCCTGCAAGATGTGGCACAAGGAACCTACCGTGCACAAAGCATCTACGGCATCAAACCAATGCTGGACGGAGAACATTACACGCAGATGAGTTCTGACAAAAAACGTATCGTGAAATACTCGTTCAAAACAGGCAAGGAAGTAGAAGCGATATTCGATGTTACTACGGCAAGAGATTGCCCCGTGAAGTCGTTCGACGATTATATCATGTCGCCCGACGAAAAGCTGATTCTGATTCAGACAGACACGAAACCCATCTACCGTCATTCGTTCACTGCCGAGTATTACATATACAACGTGAAAAACAACAAGATGGAATCGCTTTCTAAAAACGGTCCTCAGCAAGTTCCACTGTTTTCACCCGACGGCTTCCAGGTTGCTTTCGTACGCAACAACAATATTTTCCTTGTGAAGCTGCTTTTCGGCAACAGCGAATCGCAGGTTACAAAGGACGGTGAATACAACAAGGTACTGAACGGTATCCCCGACTGGGTATATGAAGAAGAGTTCTCTTTCAACCGCGCTTTCGACTTCAGTGCCGACAGCAAAATGATTGCCTATATCCGTTTCGACGAGAGTCAGGTTCCCATGTTCAGCTTCCCGTGGTACAAAGGTATGGCCCCCGAAAAGAGCCAGTATGCCACTTATCCGGGAGCTTACGAATACAAATACCCGAAAGCCGGCGAAATGAATTCGAAAGTCAGTGTGCACGCATACGATATCAAGAGCCACGTTACACGTAAAATGGATTTGCCGCTCGACGAAGACGGATACATTCCACGTATCAAGTTTACTTCCGATCCTGAAAAACTTGCCATCATGACACTGAACCGCCACCAGAACCGGTTCGACATCTATATGGCCAATCCGAGAAGCGCACTGTGCAAGCTTACTATACGCGACGAAGCCGAACAGTACATCAAGGAACAGGCTTATTCTGACATTGTTTTCTATCCGGAAAATATCGTAATGATGAGTGAACGCGACGGATACAATCACTTGTACTTGTATACTATCGGAGGAAACCTGATCAAACAAGTTACCAAAGGTAAGTTCGAAGTGAAGGATTTTCTGGGATGGGATAAGCCAACCAATACGTTCTACTATACCAGCAACGAGGAAAGTCCGTTGCGTACGGCTGTATACAAGACCGATGCCAAAGGAAAGACTATCAAACTTTCTACCCGCACGGGAACCAACTCGGCAATATTCAGTACCAACCTGTCGTATTATATCAATAATTTCTCTAATATCGACACTCCTACACTGATAACGATAAACAATAACAAGGGTAAGGAGCTGACTACACTATTGGACAACTCGAAACTGAAATCGGAAGTTGCTACACTGAACATGCCGAAAAAAGAGTTTTTCAGTTTCCGTACAACCGAAGGTGTAGAGCTGAACGGCTGGATGATGAAACCTGCCAACTTCGATCCAAGCAAGAAATATCCGGTCATCATGCACCAGTACAGCGGACCGGGTTCGCAGCAGGTACTCGACAGATGGGGCATCGGAAGCTTCAGTGATGGAGGCATGTTCGAAGCTTACATGTGCGACAAAGGTTTTGTCATGGTATGTGTCGACGGACGTGGTACAGGCGGACGCGGTGTGGACTTTGAAAAATGTACATACTGCTTCCTGGGAGTAAAAGAATCGCACGACCAGGTAGAAGCTGCCAAACATCTGTCCTCACTGCCTTACATCGACGGAAACCGCATCGGTATCTGGGGATGGAGCTTCGGAGGTTACAATACACTGATGTCGATGAGTGAAGGTACACCTGTATTCAAGGCTGGTGTGGCGATTGCAGCTCCAAGCGACTGGCGCTTCTACGATACAGTATATACTGAACGCTTCATGCGTACACCGAAGGAAAACGGCGACGGTTACAATGCCGGTTCGGCTATCCTCCGTGCTCCGAAACTGCATGGCGACCTGCTTCTGATACACGGAACAGCCGATGACAACGTGCACTACCAGAACTGCGCCGAATACAGTGAAGCACTGGTACAGGCAGGCATACAGTTCGACATGCAGGTATATACCAACCGCAATCACAGCATCTTCGGCGGCAACACACGCAATCATCTGATGAACCGTGTAGCCAACTTCTTTATCGAAAAGCTGAAATAAACATCATAATCATACATTGAGAGTCATGAGGAATTAAAAATTCTACTGCCGATACAAGGCGGCGGTTTTTAATTCCTCATTTCTCATTCTTAGACCAATATACTATGGAACACGTAAAAAAGCCTGAATGGCTGAAAATAACTATCGGAACCAATGCACGCTATACCGATACAAAACGCATTGTCGATACGCATAAACTGCATACGATATGCAGCAGCGGCCGTTGTCCGAATCTGGGCGAATGCTGGGGAAAAGGAACGGCTACTTTCATGATAGGTGGTGCTATCTGTACCCGCTCATGCAAATTCTGTAACACCCTCAGCGGGAAACCGCTTCCGCTCGACACTCAGGAGCCTGAACGGGTAGCCGAATCGGTCCGTCTGATGAAACTGGATCATGCCGTTGTCACCTCGGTAGACCGCGACGATCTGCCTGATCTGGGAGCAGCTCACTGGGCTGCCACAATCAAAGCGATAAAAGAAGTCAATCCGAATACAACACTGGAAACACTCATCCCCGACTTTCAAGGCAGGGAAGAACTGATCCGCATGGTAACCGACGCCCGTCCCGATATTATTTCACACAACATGGAAACCGTACGCCGCATCAGCCCGCTGGTAAGAAGCGTGGCAACCTACGACCGAAGTCTGGAGGTTATCCGCCAGATAGCCGAGAGTGGAATAACGGCCAAGTCGGGCATCATGGTAGGACTGGGAGAAACTCCTGAAGAAGTAGAACAGACCATGGACGACCTGCTGGCAAACGGCTGCCGCATTCTCACCATTGGACAATATCTCCAGCCGAGCCGGAAACATTATCCCGTTCATGAGTATGTCACACCCGAACAATTTGCCCGCTACAAGGAAACCGGAGAAAAGAAAGGATTTGCCACAGTAGAAAGCGGTCCGCTGGTACGTTCTTCCTATCATGCCGAAAAACACATCCGCTATAAGTGAACAATTCGGAAAAGAACCTTGTTACACCTATAAAAAAGACCACGGCAGATGATGAAACTTATATTAAAATACAGAAACAAGATAGTATCGCTCGGACTGTTGCCTATCATAGCAACACTGATATGTTTGCATTTTTTCCAAAATACAATAGTGCTGGGAATAGGTTTTATAGTCTGCCTCGGTCTGCTGTTATACGGCATTGTACGCCTGAAGGATCTGAATTTTTTCCTTCTGCTAGGTAGTATAGGCATAGGTTCCTGCTTCGTACTTCGCCTGTTTACAGGCTACAAATTTATTCCATACGGAAGCATTACTCCCATACTGGAGCTGTTGCTGCTCATTGTGGCATTCATCCATATCACAGCTCCCGAAATCTACAAGGAACTGCAAGAACGGCTGCATCTGAGAAACTGTTTCTCTTTTGTTCTGGAAGCAAAAACCATTGTAATACTTTCATCACTGCATCTTACTATCCTGCTTTTTGTAGACCATATCGAACATCTGTTTTTGGAAGAGGGTTCTTTCTTCCTGATGTACGGCATACCGGTTATTATCTATGTGCTGTGCCTGGTCATCAATGTAGTAGGAATCCATCTCGCACTTCAGGAAAACTTCCGTTATAGTCTGGTGCGCATTGCAGTAGTACACGACGGAAAAATCTACCTGAAACAACGTACCGGATGTCCTGATGAAAAATACGAAAACGCTCCCATGTGGGATATTGCTGTAGAAAGTCCTTTTGAGGGACCAATCGAAAAGAGCAGCGAATACACCGCACGCATTGCCAAAAAGATATGTGCTTCGAAAGATACTACCCCACGGCTTATATTGAAATATACAACTACATCATGCGATGCCGACAACCAGCAACGCGTATCGTTGTACATTCTCCCTCTCCAGAACGAAACAGACCTGCAGAAAATAACCGGAGGCAGATTCTTTTCTTTCGACGAAATAAGCGAAACCGCTGCACGCAGATACAGTCCTTCCCTGCTTTCAGAACTGGATACACTTCAGATGGCAGCAGAAATGTGGAAGGCATTCGGTGCTTCCGAATAGTATTTTTATTTATAAATCAAAAATATGCACGGTATCTTTGAAAGGTCGGGCAAATGACCTTTCCATTCCTGAACAGTCTTGGTTTTGATATATTCCCCCTCACAGGTAATATTGGCAGCCACACAAAGTTTGGTTTGCGGACGGCAGGCTTTCAAGATATCCTCCAGCATCTTGTTGTTACGGTAAGGTGTTTCGATGAAAAGCTGTGTCTGATGCTCACTGTATACCCGCTGTTCCAGTTCCTTCAATCTTTTCTGACGTTCTCCCGGTTCGATAGGCAGATAACCGTGGAAAGCGAAACTTTGTCCGTTGAAGCCCGAGCCCATGACCGACAGGATAATAGACGACGGTCCCACCAAAGGAACCACCTTCAGATTCTTGCGCTGTGCGATAGCTACAACATCTGCTCCCGGATCGGCAACGGCCGGACAACCTGCTTCCGAGATTACTCCCATGGAGTTTCCTTCCTGCAACGGTTTCAGATAACCCGAGATAGCTTCGGGTGACGTATGTTTGTTCAACGGATAAAACGTCAGTTCGTCGATATTGATATCCCGATCCACTTTTTTCAGGAATCGGCGTGCCGAGCGCACATCCTCTACGATAAAATGACGAATCTGCAGAATGATTTCTCTATTGTACGAAGGAAGGACTTTTTCTACCGGAGTATCACCAAGAGTCACCGGCAGCAAGTATAATGCTGTATCCATGATTGTCTATAATCTATATTTTTGTAGCTCAGTCTAAAGTCAGATTGCCGAAATCAGTACGTTCCAGCAGTGTGGCAATACTCACGTCAGAGTGTTGCTTCATGTATTTTTCTACAAGCTGCATTCCCAGCCATAAGCCTATTACCGGCGGAATCTTCTCACCGTTGAGTACCATGCTCGGATCGGAATGTGTATATGCACGAATCAGCATCGGGTCTGTACTCGCGAGATGTCCCCTTTCTTTCATCCATTTCCACATCTCCTTCTCATGTTCCTTGCACCAGTCTTCTTCCTCGCTGCTATATCCCAGCATTGCTCCGTTCGATTTCATCTTAAGTACCTTACGCACTACCCAGTGTATTTTTCCCTGGTGCATGATGACATCGTATAGCGAACGGTGTCCCGGACGCCATTCAAACGGATATAAGCTAAGCAGATAGAAGGTAAAACAGTCGGGAAGTATCCGGTCCGGATTCATCGAGCGGCGCTGATAGTCGTAATAATACCGGCGATAAAGCGGATAGTCTTCGCCCATGTACTTGTCAATACTGAAGCCCAGCAAGCTGTCGCCCACCACTACCGACTGGTTGAGTGCTGAGATTTGCGAGTAGACTGCCGGTATGGGAAATGAAGGTATCTCTTCCCGCAAACGGTGAAAACCTTCGGTAAATCCCTTTTCAAGGGAAGTCATATCTTTGAACTTCTCGGTCGCATCCTGCATCAGCCGGAGCAAAATTGTGTCCGAGTAATACTCACACAAGCGTTCGTTGATAGCCGGCTCGTCTACTGTACCCAGCATGAGCACATCTTCTATCAGAATCTTGGTAGCACGCGGACAGTCGAGGCTCATTTTCTGCAATGCCGAGAAGCTGTTCATTGCCGTGGCCTCAAATTGCAGACGGTCGTAACGGAAAACCTTTATATTCTTATTAAGCAAAACATCGCCGTCTTGCTCTCCTGTATGGCAGGAAACAAGTACGACGATGCTTAGTAATATGAATATAAATTTTCTCATGTAAACAGTTTATCCGTCAGATATTATCCGTAGATAATATTTCCGTTTTCGTCTTTGTATTCATCCAGACCCTTTTCGTAAGTAGCCATAGCACGAAGACTCATACCTATGCTAGAGAAACCTCCATCGTGGAACAGGTTCTGCATAGTGACTTTACGAGTAAGGTCAGAGAACATTACGATACAGTAGTCAGCACATTCGTCAGCCGAAGCATTGCCCAGAGGCGACATGCGGTTGGCGAAGTCGAACAGTTTATCCATACCTTTTACTCCCGATCCGGCAGTAGTCATGGTAGGCGACTGTGAAATGGTATTGATACGTACGTGATGTTCGCGTCCGTAAATGTAACCGAAGCTACGTGCGATAGATTCAAGCAAAGCTTTCGCATCTGCCATATCATTGTAACCGTAGAATGTACGCTGTGCAGCTACATAGCTCAGTGCAACGATAGAACCGTATTCGTTGATAGCATTCAGTTTTTTAGCCGACTGAATCATCTTATGGAATGAAACGGCTGAAATATCCAGCGTTTTGTTCAACATATCATAGTCAAGGTCATCGTAAGTACGTTTCTTACGTACGTTAGGTGACATACCTATAGAGTGCAGTACAAAGTCGATTTTACCTCCCAATACCTCCATTGAACGCTTGAAAACGTTTTCCAAATCTTCTACGCTTGTAGCGTCTGCCGGAATCACTTCGCAATTCAGCTTTTCTGCCAATGCAGAAACTTCTCCCATACGGACAGCAACAGGAGTATTGGACAAAGTGATCACTGCTCCTTCTTCAACAGCTTTTTCTGCAACTTTCCATGCAATAGACTGTTCATTCAGAGCACCAAAAACAATACCTCTTTTTCCTTTCAGTAAATTATAACTCATACTTTTTTTATTATAAATTTGGGGCAAAGATACAAACAATTCTGTTAATCCTGACATTTTCAGGCATGAATCTATGAAAAATGAACAATATTCCCCCCTGCATACCAAAGAATGCATCTTTTGTCAATTTTTCATATATAAAAACACAAGATTGCACATTTTTTTCACCTATTGAATCAAAATGTTCACATCGTTTTCATGCGAACCTGCTAATTTTGTAAACATCAACAAGAGGTTTTTCATAATATTTATTAAGGTTAGAAATTAGGTTAAAAAAAAGTCTTTATTATCCTGCCTGTCAACCTTCTGTGAAAGAACGTTGCCAGGCGCTAAGGATAATAAGTACATTCAAGAAAACCTCACCTTTATTTAAATAGAGTAAAAGAACAACAAGATAAACATAAATATTAGCGCTCATGATTACATTTAGCAACTTAAGACAATGGGCTTTATCAGTATGCATCGCAGCTTTTGCACTGGGCTACACAAACAGTGTAACGGCAAAAAATGCAACAGAAGCCGATAACATCTACAGTGAACTGCCATTTCAGATGAATAAGGTTCAGCTGCCGGTATTTCCCGATTATTCGCGTTCTATTACTGAATTCGGTGCTGTAGCCGACGGTATTACGCTCAATACAGAAGCTTTCGACAAAGCTATCAAGGCCGTAGCCGAAAAGGGTGGCGGTAAGGTTATCGTACCTGCGGGACTGTGGCTTACCGGTCCTATCGTACTGCAAAGCAACATCAATTTATATCTGGAAGAAAACGCACTGGTTCTGTTTACAGCCGACCACACTCAGTATCCTATCGTCAAAACTTCATTCGAAGGACTGGAAACACGCCGCTGCCAGTCACCGATATCAGCTCTCAACGCTGAAAACCTTGCCATCACCGGAAAAGGTGTGATGGACGGAAACGGTGATACATGGCGTCCGGTAAAGAAAGGCAAAATGACTGCCAACCAATGGAAAAAGCTGGTGGATTCGGGTGGTGTACTCGATGAATCAGGACGTATCTGGTATCCGAGCGAAGGCTCTATCAAAGGAGCTATGGCATGCAAGAACTTCAATGTGCCCGAAGGAATCAATACCGATGAAGAATGGAACAGCATACGCGACTGGCTGCGTCCGGTTCTGCTGAGCTTTATCAAGTGTAAAAAGGTGTTGCTGGAAGGCGTAACCTTCAAGAACTCTCCAAGCTGGTGTCTGCATCCGCTTTCTTGCGAAGACATTACCATCAACAATATCAGCGTATCTAACCCCTGGTACTCACAGAATGGTGATGCACTCGACCTGGAGTCTTGCAACCGTGCACTGATTCAGAACAGCAGCTTCGATGCCGGCGACGATGGTATCTGTATCAAGTCGGGTAAGGACGAAGACGGACGCCGTCGTGGTGAACCTTGCCAGAATGTCATCATCCGCAACAACGTAGTTCTGCACGGACATGGAGGTTTCGTTGTAGGTAGCGAAATGTCAGGTGGTGTAAAGAACATCTACGTAGACAACTGTACATTCCTGGGAACTGATGTCGGCTTGCGTTTCAAGAGTACCCGCGGACGTGGTGGTGTAGTAGAAAACATCCATATCAACAACATCAACATGATCAACATCCCGAACGAAGGATTGATTTTCGACTTGTTCTATGGCGGAAAGGCTCCGGGTGAAGGCGACGGTTACAACAACCCGACAGAACAAAAGATTCCTGCCGTAACAGAAGAAACTCCTGCTTTCCGCGACATTTTCATCAAGAACGTTACCGCAAAGAACGTAGGACGTGCTATCTTGTTCAACGGTTTGCCGGAAATGCCTATCAAAAATATCCACATCGAAAACGTAACCATGTCGGATGCTAAAGACGGCGTAATACTGAACCGTGCAGATGGAGCTACACTGAAAAACGTGAAAGTCATTACTACTAAAGGTGGAAACAACCTGAAAATGCAGAATGTAACAAACGTTACTGTAGGCGACAAACAATATAAAAAGGTAGGAAACCAGGCAGAATCGTATAAATTCTAACCCGAATCCTTCCGTTATCAGAAATAAGAACGACGAAGGGTCAGTAAACATCCGGTTCAAGTCACGCAAGCTTGGTTCTCATGTTTACAGATCCTTTCTTCCTTTTCGGAACTTCCGACTATAAAATCATATACTACTCCGACAAGTTCTTTGATATCCGGAACTTATCGGATACCGATAAAATGCTGAATATATTATGAAAACATTCTCTGCAATCTGTCTGGCACTGCTGGCAGGAGAACTGAGTGCATCGGCACAAGGTCAGGAAAAGAAAATAGAAGTCATCGTTGAAAATCCGTGGAACGCTGAAAAGGTGGACGAGCCTGTCGTTATTGATCTCAGTTCCCTTGGAGCAGGATTTACTGTCAAGTCGGCTACTGTTTTCGACGGGACAAACGAAATTCCCTCACAGCTCGACGATATGAACGGTGACACCCGTGCCGACGAACTGGCTTTTGTCATCAACCTGCCGGCTTCGGGCAAGAAGACACTCAACGTCACACTATCCAGTCTTAAAAGCGACAAAACATATCCGGCACGTGTGTATGCCGAAATGTTGTTCCGCACTTCCAAGAAAAACAAATATGCCAAAGGATATGCCATCTATGCCGACGGTGCTTCGGACACTTACAACGTACAGCATCACCACGGAGCGGCTTTCGAAAGTGAGCTGGTAGCATACCGCATTTATTTCAATGAGAAACAGACTACCGACCTGTACGGAAAATTCCACAAAGGTCTGGAGCTGGAAGAAAGTCAGTTCTACCCTACCGGCGAACAGTTGAAGCGCGGCTTCGGCGATGATGTCATCAAGGTAAACAGCAGCTGCGGAGCCGGAACCCTGAGAGGATGGGACGGTACACAGTCTACACTTATCAAACCGGTTGCCGTACGCGGACAGCGTATCCTGGCTTCAGGACCGGTACGTACCATTGTCGATGCAGAGGTAAAGGGCTGGCAGTATCAGAACAAGGAACTGAACATGATAAACCGCTATACACTGTATGCCGGACACCGCGATGCACAGGTAGATGTGCTGTTCGATGCTCCGCTGGATAAGGAAGTATTCTGTACCGGTGTGCAGAACATTACAGGACACGCCGACATGTTTTCCGACCATAACGGACTGGTTGCAAGCTGGGGTACAGACTGGCCGGTAAACGATACAGTGAAATATAAAAAAGAAACCGTAGGACTGGCTACTTATATTCCCAAGAAGTATGTGGTAAAAGAAACATCCGACAAGGAAAACTTTCTTTATACCATCAGCGCTCCCGGAAAAAGTTCGTTCCGCTACTATACATCATTCACCTCGTGCAAGGAAACCTTCGGTTATCCCGACAAGGAAAAATGGTTTGCCTACGTACAGGAATGGAAAAAGGCGTTGGAACAGCCGGTCAAAATTACAGTCGTCAAGAAATAGTCACAACATAAACACCACATCGGAACACAGAAGTTAAAAAAGACAAAGCGAATGGATGTTTCAGGCACTCCGGACGTATTTTATAAAAGTCAGACGATGTGAATAACACACAAATGCGAACAAAATAATTTATTAACTAAATAACCATAATCCATGAAATCAATCGTATTCTCAATCTTACTGGGAAGCTGCCTCGTACCCTCGGTACAGGCACAAAACTATGTATCGAAGGTATGGGTTGCCGACCAGGGTGACGGAACATACAAGAATCCGGTACTATATGCCGATTACTCCGATCCCGATGTTTGCCGTGTAGGCGATGACTTCTACATGACCTCATCCAGCTTCGGATGTCTGCCGGCTTTGCAGATTCTCCACTCCAAAGATCTGGTAAACTGGAGTATCGTGAGCGCAGCCGTTCCGGCTTCACTTCCACCTCATACAGATGTGACGCCTCAGCATGGCAACCGTGTATGGGCTCCGTGTATCCGTCATCACAACGGTGAATTCTATATATTCTGGGGAGATCCTGATCAGGGTATCTTCATGACAAAGGCTAAAGATGTAAAAGGTCCGTGGTGCGAACCGGTACTGGTAAAGGCTGCCAAAGGTATCATTGATACTACTCCGCTATGGGACGAAGACGGACGGGTATATCTGGCACACGCATATGCCGGAAGCCGTGCCGGACTGAAGAGTGTGATCGCCGTATGCGAACTGAGTGCTGATGCTACCCGTACCATCAGTCCGTCACGTATCGTTTTCGACGGTCATGAGGCACATGAAACTTGCGAAGGACCGAAGTTCTACAAGCGCAACGGATATTATTATATCTTCCATCCGGCTGGTGGTGTTCCTACAGGCTGGCAGGTCGTACTGCGTTCGAAAAACGTATACGGACCGTATGAATGGAAAAACGTGCTGGCACAAGGCAACAGCCCTGTCAACGGACCTCATCAGGGAGGCTGGGTAGATACCCCAAGCGGAGAAGACTGGTTCCTGCACTTTCAGGATGTGGGTGCAGCCGGACGTCTGGTTCACCTGCAGCCGGTAAAATGGGTAAACGACTGGCCTGTAATCGGTGAAGACAAGGATGGCGACGGTTGTGGCGAACCTGTACTGACTTACAAAAAACCGAACGTAGGAAAGACATATCCTATCTGTACCCCGCAAGAAAGCGATGAGTTCAATACAAACGAACTGGGCCTGCAATGGCAATGGAATGCCAATATCAACGACAAATGGTACTTTGCCGATCAGGAACATGGAGTATTGCGCCTCTATTCTTATCCGGTTCCCGAAAACTACAAGAGCCTGTGGGATGTGCCCAACATGCTGCTGCAAAAAATCCCAGCTCCAAGCTTCAGCGCTACCATGAAGATGAAGTTCTCTCCTATCGCCAAGTACAAAGGCGAACGTACAGGACTGGTAGTTATGGGTATGAACTATGCAGGTATCGTGCTCGAAAATACCGAAAACGGACTGGTTCTCTCTCAGGTAGAATGCAAGAAAGCCGATCGTGGCGGTCAGGAAACCGTAAACGAAACCCTTCCGCTGAAAGGTAATGAAATTTACCTGCGTGCCGAAATCACTACTACGGGTGAAAAGATCGGCAAGAGCGAAGGCGGACACGACCTGGTGGTAAAATGTCAGTTGAGCTACAGCACCAACGGAAAGAAATTCCACAAGTTCGGAAAAGAATTCCAGGTGAAAGAAGGCAAATGGATAGGTGCCAAAGTAGGTACATTCTGCACACGTCCGGCCATCAAGACCAACGACGGCGGCTGGGTAGATGTTGACTGGTTCAGAATCGACAAGTAAAAACGTACAAAAAAATAAAAAACTTGCCCACGTTTATCACAAAACATGGGCAAGTTTTTTTATATATATCAGCATAAAAAAAGCCCGGAAATCTCACGACTTCCGGACCCCAAATATGCTAAAATACAAAATATTCTATCTTATGATTCTCTTACTTCCCATCCCAAAGCACTAGCTCCGAGTACGGCAGCATCAGCATCTTTCAACTGAGAAAGAAGCAATTTTGTTTTTCCTTTATAGATATTCAATACATTTTCTTCCAATGCTTTCTGGATAGGCTTCATGATATAGTCACCCGACTTAGCCAGACCACCGAAGAGAATGATTGCTTCAGGGCTAGAGAATGCAACGAAGTTAGCCAATGCAGTACCCAAAACTTTACCGGTAAATTCGAAAATTTCCAAAGCCAGCTTATCGCCTTTTACAGCTGCATCGTAAACATCTTTAGACTGGATTTCTTCTGACGGGATGTTTCTCAACAAGCTTGGTTCAGAACGTGCAACAAGGAATTCGCGAGCTGTACGTGCCACACCTGTAGCCGAGCAGTAAGTTTCCAGACATCCTTTACGTCCGCATCCGCACTGACGTCCTGCCGGATCAACAACAACATGACCAAGTTCACCAGCAAAACCATCATGACCGTAAACCAGCTGACCGTTGATAACGATACCGCTACCTACACCTGTACCCAATGTAATCATGATAAAATCTTTCAGACCGCGTGCTGCACCGTATGTCATTTCACCGATAGCCGCCGCATTTGCATCGTTTGTAAGCGCTGTAGGAACACCCAGACGTTCTTCGAACATAGCAGCCAAAGGAATAACTCCTTTCCATGGCAAGTTCGGAGCAAATTCGATTGTTCCACTATAATAGTTACCGTTAGGAGCACCTACTCCCACACCTTTAATCTTTTCTGCACCGCCAAACTGCTGGAGCAACGGAAGAAGCTTCTTGCATACAGCGTCTACATATTCGCTTACTTCAGCGTACTGCTGTGTTTTTACAGAATCGGAAGCCAATACATTACCACGAGAATCTACTACTCCAAAAACAGTATTAGTACCACCGATGTCCATTCCCACCACGTAGGGTTTTTCCATATTTATTGTCATGACATTAAATTGTTAAAGGTTAGTTATATGTGGCAAATGTACGCAATCGGAGAAAACCGAACAAATTTTTTTATAAGTTTATTCAACCCTCGTGTAACTTTTTATATCTTAGCCGCGTCTAACGACACGTAACCTGACACAAATCAATCTTAATCATGATACGCTTACAAGGCATCAACAAGACATATCACAACGGAGCACCGCTACACGTGCTGAAAGGCATAGATCTCCGCATCGAGAAAGGTGAATTCGTTTCTATTATGGGGGCCTCCGGATCGGGAAAGTCTACCTTACTAAATATATTAGGGATTCTCGACAACTACGATTCGGGCGAGTATTACCTGAACGATGTGTTAATAAAAAATCTGAACGAAACCCGTGCGGCGGAATACCGGAACCGCATGATCGGATTCATCTTTCAGTCGTTCAACCTGATTTCGTTTAAGAATGCCATGGAAAATGTGGCACTGCCGCTGTTTTATCAGGGAGTGGGCAGAAAGAAAAGAAACGAACTGGCTATGGAGTATCTCGACAAGCTGGGACTGAAGGAATGGGCACACCACCTGCCCAACGAGCTTTCGGGCGGACAGAAGCAGCGTGTGGCCATAGCCCGGGCACTGATATCGAAACCTCAGATTATCCTTGCCGACGAACCTACGGGTGCACTCGACAGCAAGACGTCGGTAGAGGTAATGAACATCCTGAAGGAGCTGCACGACAAAGAAGGACTGACCATCGTGGTTGTGACGCACGAAAGCGGAGTAGCCAACCAGACCAACAAAATCATCCACATCAAAGACGGAGTGATAGAGCGGATAGAAGACAACATCGACCACAATGCATCTCCTTTCGGCAAGAACGGATTTATGAAATAAACGCACACAGAACCAGCCATGACCGACTTGATACAGGAAATATACGGAACCATCATGCGCAACAAGCTGCGCACCATACTGACGGGATTTTCCGTAGCATGGGGAATTTTCATGCTGATTGTATTGCTGGGGGCAGGAAACGGACTTATCCATGCTTTCGAGGGACAATCGCAGAACATGAAAATGAACTCTATCAAAATTTATCCGGGATATACATCGAAACCGTTCAACGGACTGAAAGAAGGCCGAAGACTCTCGCTGAATGAAAGCGATCTTCAGCTTACCGCAGAGGCATTCCCCGATAAAGTCATCACCACCGGAGCCAGCATCAGCAAGAGCGACGCCATCCTCACCTTCGGCAAGGAACACGTTTCCATTTCGCTGGAGGGCGTCTTTCCCAACTATACGGAACTGGAAGCTGTAAAACTGAAACAGGGACGTTTCATCAACGACCGCGACATGAAGGAACGCCGGAAGATGATCGTACTGCACGAAAAGACTGTCAAGATGCTGTTTCCACGTACCCAGGCGATAGGAAAGTATATCGATGTACAAGGAGTGGCCTATCAGGTAATAGGCATCTACACCGACCAGAACAGTTTCTCGCCCTCGGCACTTGTTCCCTTCACGACACTTCAGCTTGTATACGGCAAGGGCGACAGTATAGACAACCTGACATTCACTACGCAAGGGCTGACAGACGAAGTCACCAATGAGAAATTCGAGCAGAGCTACCGCCGTGCCATGGGGCTCCACAAAAACTTCGATCCTACCGACCAGAGTGCCATCTGGATGTGGAACCGCTTCACTCAATATCTCCAGCAAGAATCGGCAGCCCGTATGCTGCACATAGCTATCTGGGTAATCGGTATATTCACCCTGCTGAGCGGCATCGTGGGGGTAAGCAATATCATGCTTATCACCGTACGCGAACGTACCCACGAGTTCGGCATCCGGAAAGCTCTGGGAGCCAAACCGATGTCTATCCTGTGGCTCATTATCTCGGAGAGTGTGGCCATCACTACTTTTTTCGGCTATATCGGCATGGTGGCAGGCATTGCCGTCACAGAATATATGAATCAGATAGCAGGCAGACAGACCGTCGATGCGGGTGTGTTCAGCGTAACGGTTTTCGAAAACCCGACAGTAGACCTCAGCATAGCTGTTCAGGCCACACTCACACTGATAATCGCCGGCACGCTTGCCGGACTCTTTCCGGCACGTAAGGCAGCCCGTATCCGTCCTATTGAAGCATTAAGAGCAGACTGACATGAGAAGAGTAGATTTTGACACCTGGGAGGAAATCCTCCTTACCATTACACGTAACAAGACACGAAGCGTGCTTACTGCCTTCGGTATCTTTTGGGGAATATTCATGCTGGTTGCCCTCATGGGCGGAGCTCAGGGTATGCAGGACATGCTTTCACGCCAGTTTCAGGGATTCGCCACCAATTCCGGCTTTATGGCGACAAACAAGACCTCGAAAGCCTACAAGGGTTTTCAGCAGGGAAGGGGGTGGAACATGGAAAATCAGGATGTGGAACGCATACGCAACTCTGTGCCAGGCATCGATGTGGTGACTGCCACCATCGCACAATGGGGAGTAAATATCGTACGCGAGGAATACACGCTGTCGGGAACCCTGAAAGGACTTTATCCGGAATACGACAAGATAGAAGAACCGATTATCCGTATGGGACGTTCGCTGAACGAAACCGACATACGCGACCGCCGGAAGGTGTGCGTCATCGGGAAGCGTATCTACGAAACGCTCTTTCCCAAGAAAGACAATCCGTGCGGACAATTCATCGAGATAAATGGCATCTATTACCGTGTAGTAGGCGTAAACGAGGCTACAGGCAACATGTCGGTCAACGGACAGTCGGAAACCTCGGTGGTTATCCCGTTCACCACCATGCAGCAGAACTATAACCGTGGGAAGCAAATCGACATGCTGGGATATACAGCCAAGAAAGGATATTCCATCAGTCAGGTGGAAAAGGATGTGGAACGTACCATCAAGCTGGCACACGCCATTCATCCCGACGACGAACAGGCAGTCATCCGTGTAAATGCGGAAGCAATGTTCAGCATGATGGACAACCTGTTTACGGGCATCCGGATGCTGGGATGGCTCGTAGGACTGGGTACACTGCTCGCCGGAGCCATCGGAGTCAGCAATATCATGATGATAACCGTCAAGGAACGGACAACTGAAATCGGTATCCGCCGCGCCATCGGTGCACGTCCCGACGACATTCTGCAACAGATTCTGCTGGAAAGTATGGTACTTACTACGCTGGCCGGTATGGCGGGCATATCGTTTGCCGTCTTCCTGCTCAACATCGTAGAAACGGCCACTTCAGAACCGGGACTTCCGGCACATTTCCTTATCAGTTTCTGGCAGGCTGTCGGAGCTTGCATCCTGCTCGTTGTTCTGGGACTGCTTGCAGGACTGATACCTGCTTACCGTGCCATGGCTATCAAACCGATAGAGGCGATACGCGACGAATAAACGCTTACCTGCTGTTAGTAATGAAGAAATAAAAACATAAACCAATTTATATGAAGAAGTATATCAAAATAGGCATATTGGTGCTCATCGCACTGATATTTATAGGAACATTCGTTTTCCTGTATCAGAAGTCACAGCCTAAAGACACGAAGTACGACATTCAGAAAGTAGAAACCACCAATCTGGTACAGACTACCGTAGCAACGGGAAAGATTGAACCGCGCGACGAGGTACAGATCAAGCCGCAGATTTCGGGTATCATTGCCGAAGTATACAAAGAAGCAGGCGAGAAAGTAAAGAAAGGTGAAGTCATAGCCAAAGTAAAGGTTATCCCCGAACTGGGACAACTGAACTCTGCCGAAAGCCGTGTCCGCCTGGCAGAAATGAACGGACGTCAGGCAGAAACCGACCTGACACGTATGGAAAAGCTTTACAACGATAAGCTGGTAAGCAACGAGGAATACGAAAAGACACTGCTGGCTGCCCGTCAGGCACGTGAAGAGATTCAGGCAGCCAAAGATAATCTGGAGATTGTAAAAGAAGGTATCACCAAAAACAGTGCTTCGTTCAGCAGCACTCTTATCCGTTCTACCATCGACGGTCTGATACTGGACGTACCTGTCAAGGTAGGAAACTCGGTTATCATGAGTAACACATTCAATGACGGTACGACCATCGCTACCGTAGCCGATATGAGCGACCTGATTTTCCGCGGCAACGTAGACGAAACAGAAGTAGGACATATCCGTGAGGGAATCCCCGTAAAAATCACTCTGGGAGCCTTGCAGAACATGAAATTCGATGCCATACTGGAATATATCTCGCCCAAGAGCGTAGAAAACAACGGAGCCAACCAGTTTGAAATCAAGGCAGCCATTACTGTTCCCGACAGTGTTACCATCCGTTCGGGCTACAGTGCCAATGCCGAAATGGAGCTTCAGCGTGCAGATAATGTGCTGGCTGTACCGGAAAGCACACTGGAATTTTCGGGAGATTCTGCCTTTGTCTACGTACTGACCGACAGTGTTCCGCTACAGAAGTTCGTACGCCGTGCTGTCAAGACCGGTATCAGCGACGGAATCAAAATGGAAATCAAACAAGGTGTCAGTGCCGGCGAACTTGTCCGCGGACTGAAACACGAAGACTAATCTTTATGCAATCATGAAACTGAAACAATTATTTATCATAGCTTCCGTTGTCACAATGCCGGCTTATGCCCAGCAGAAATGGGACTTGAAGCAATGTATCGACCATGCCATTGCAAACAATCTGACCATCAAGCTACAGGAAGCCCAGCGCGAGCAGAGTAAAGTAGAGTTGAGCACAGCCAAAAACAGCTTCCTGCCCGACTTGAACGGAAGCGCATCGCACTCATTCAATTTCGGCCGGAGTCTTCAGGCAGACAATACCTATCAGAGCCTCAACACCCAAAATACGGGACTGAACCTGAGCACCAGCATTCCACTGTTCAGCGGACTTCAGAAAATAAACAACGTAGCACTCTCGAAACTGAATCTGCAAGCGGCTATGGAAGACCTGAACAAAGCCAAAGAAGATATCAGCATACAGGTCGCTTCGGCCTACCTGCAAGTGCTTTTCAATGAAGAACTGGTGAAAGTAGCCAACGAACAGCTTGCGCTGAGCAAGGAAATGCTGGAGCAGAAAACAGCTTTCTACAAAAACGGAAAGGCTTCGCAAGCCGAGTGGTATGAAGCCAAGGCCCGTGTGGCACAAGACGAACTATCAGCCGTACAGGCGGAAAACAACCGGCGTCTTTCGCTGCTCGACCTGAGCCAACTGCTGGAGCTTCCCTCTCCCGATGATTTCGCTATCGTATCACCGGCTACCGACTCCATTGCCGGCCTCAAGATACAGACATCACCGGCCGAGGTATATGCCGAAGCGGTTCTGACCAAACCTTCCGTCAAGGCAGCACAGTACCGGCTGGAGGGAGCAGAAAAGAGCATCCGCATGGCTAAGGGAGCCTATTATCCGCAACTCAGCTTCGGAGCAGGTATCAGTACCAATTTCTATAATGTCTCGGGCATGGAGAACGGTAATTTCGGTTCACAGTTGCGCGACAACTTCAGCCAGTATATCGGTTTCTCGCTCAGCGTTCCAATCTTCAACCGTTTTGAAACCCGTAACCGCGTACGCAGCGCCCGTATCCAGCAACATACATACTACTGGCAACTGGAGGAAAGTAAAAAGAACCTCTACAAAGAAATACAGCAGGCGTACTACAATGCCGTAAACGCCGAAACCCAGTATCACAGCAGCCTTACAGCCGACGAAGCGGCACAGGCTTCCTTCCTGCTGATGAAAGAGAAGTACACCAACGGCAAGGCAAACGCTACGGAGTACAACGAATCGCGTACGGCCTGGATGAAAGCCGTTTCCGACCGTCTTCAGGCCAAATACGACTACCTGTTCCGCACCAAGATACTCGATTTCTACCGGGGTATTCCACTTACGCTGTAATACAACCCGAAACGATATACGTCTATATAAAAAGAGAGCCGCAGGCGATACTCCACGTACGACCTGCGGCATTTTTGTTGTGTATATTTCGGAAACTCGATATCGTGCCTACTATTTTGACGATACAAAAATAGGGATGTCATGTTACATCCCTATTTCCTGTGTGTGATAATATTATTTAGAATCGGTTACAATCGGAGCAATCCATGCTTCCGCCATTACTTTCCTGCCACCAGAGCAGCAGCTTCCAAAGGTTGGTCGGTCGTGATATAATCTACATTCAGGTCTATCATCTTTTTCATGTCTTTCTCATTGTTCACAGTCCAGACATTAACCTTCATGCCCAGTTCGTGAGCCTCTTTCACCCATTCCGGATGTTTTTCGAATGCTTTATAGTGATAGTCTATGCCATTAGCACCCTTTGCCTTTACGTCCTTGGGAGCGATGTCACTCTTCAGGTAAGCGATTTCCGATTTGGGAGTAAGACGAGCAAGCTGCTCACAGATATTCATGCTGAATGAGATATATTCCACCTGCTTTTCCAATCCGTATTCCTTTACCATCTTTACAGTAGTTTCTGCAATCTGGTCTTCCTGTGCCTTTGTTTTATGAGGCTTGATTTCCAGAATCAGCTGTACATCCGGCAATTTCTTTCCGGCTTCCAGATAATCGGCAAGCGTAGGAAGTTTCTCACCGTTCTTCAGTTTCAGGTCCTTCAGCTTATCGTAAGCCGTTTCACCGATAACCAGTCCGTCTATCGCATCATCGTGGTTTACTACCACCACTCCGTCGGCTGTGAGCTGTACGTCAAATTCAGAACCATACACTTTAGCTTCGGCAGCTTTTTTCAATCCTGCAATAGAATTCTGTGCCGAACCTTCTGCTTTCCAGAATCCGCGGTGAGCGATCACCTGTGTCTGAGCCTGACCTGCCAGTGTAAAGAGTGCACAGGCACAAGCCATCAGTAAATTTCTTGTTTTCATAATCATCGTTATTTATTTTCAGTTTGTTTATCAGAACGCATATCTCAACCCGATCTGAACCTGATAAGGAGTACCGTTCAGACTAGACACACCGGTATTTGCATTGACATTGTATACATACTCTTTTTTCTCCTTATCGAAGCTCTTGATGGTATAAATCTTCTGAGCTCCCAAGTTATGTCCTGCCCCCCAGTCCTTGTTCAGCATATTCAGTACGTTGAATATATCGACCGAGAGTTCCAGACTGTGTTTCTTGTAGAACTGGAATTTCTTAGCCAGACGCAAGTCGAGTGTACCGTAGAATCCGTTTACTCCACCGTTACGTTCGGCTACCTTTCCGAAACTCTTGCGAATATAATCTTTTGTACTTTCCTCTACATCCGGATTAGAAAGAATATTGTTAATACCGTCTTTCAGATACTGCGGAGTATTCGGATCGTTCGGATCGTAAATATAAGCCAAATCATTTGAATCTACAAAGTCACCGTTCACATTTCCACCTACGATGAGTGAATAGCGTGTACCGCCGATACCTGAGAAGCGTGCCCCCACACTGATTCCCCAGAAAGTAGGAGCTGTACCATATACTACCACTTTATGACGGAACTGATTGCTTGAATAGCTCATCTGGCTCAAATCACGCGGATCGTCTACAACCATCTGAGAAAGTGTAGCCGAGTTTGCCACGTTACCGTTGTAAGAAGTATTGTCTTTTGTATCGTTCCATGTATAGCTGAATGAAAGTTCTCCATCCTTGAAATAACGCCATGTACCATCGATAACGAAAGCAAACTGATTAACCTTACCTTCACTTACCATTTCGAGCACACGTCCTACCTTGTCGCTCTTTCTGCTCTCTTTCCAGTCGGCTACCCCCTTATCGTCGATAGTATTTGCAGGGACATACACTCCACGGTTTCCTTCGGAAGCGATACGGAAGTACGGTTCATCCACCATGTTACGGTCTACATACATATAGTTGTTGCGTCCCAGTGTCATATATCCGGCTACACTCATTTTCAGACGGTCGCTGAAGAAATGTGTATACGAGAGGTTAGCCTTATAAATAACCGGCACCTTACAGTCAGCACCATTCATGTTAATGGTAGAAAGTTTTTCCACATTCGGATTATTGAAAAGTCCGGCTCCCGGTGCTGTAGACGGATCCTTGCGGTACGAAGGGAAATCCGGACGGATGAGGTTCAGCATTTCCTGATAGTTGGAAGCTGTTTTGTCAAGTGTAATATCCAGCGAAGCAGTACGTGTACCGTCGAACACCATGTTGTTGATCATGGCATAGTTGTTGATATCGGAAGCAAAGATACCAGCACCGGCACGGATGATATCTTTATGTTTGTCATTGATATCCCAGGTAAACTGCAAACGCGGCTGAACCTGGAAAGTAGACAAGCCATTGTCTGTTCTCAATCCCAATTCATCGTATACAGTCTGATTGAACGTACCCTTGTTGAAATAAGTAGCATTATCCAGACGCAAGCCGGCAATCAGTTCAAATCCCGGGAAAAGCTTAGTCTGCAACTGTGCATAAGCACCGGCATTCAGAATGTTTTGTTTCACACGGTCGTCGGGAGTAAGATACAGTTCACGAACATAACGGTACGGTTCCAGATTGTCGAAAGCGTCCAGTCCGTTGAAGTAGAAACGTCCGTTCGTTTCACTACCATAGCGTGAGTTCATGTGTGTATACATCATGTCTACTCCAAACGTATAATTGATTTTGTTTGTATTGTAGTAGAAATTATCGACAAGCTGAAGCACATGATTGTAGAAGTTTTCAGGGCAATAGCGCTGTCCTCCCAACTGAATGCTGGTAGTAGCCGTCTTACCGTCAATCTGAGATTCTACATTGCTGACAACAGCTCGGGGAATATTGGAAGAAGGCAACTCATCGCCAGGCATAGATTCTTCCAGCGTATAAAGGTGCTGCAACTTCAGTTCATTGGTTCCTTTCGGACCTGCTACCGAACGCAAGGTAGCCATGGCACTGTTGTTCAGCGAATGTACATTACCATAAGTTTCGTACAGACAGATAGAGGTATTGTCCCCCAATCCCAGATTATTCATATCGTTTACAAAGTTATCTGTAAACGTCAAAAGATTGGTAGCATTGATCTGCCAGTCTAAACGGGCAAATACGGCATCAGTGCTTTGCTTCTTATCGAAAGCACCAAACTGAGGATTGGATGATACTCCATATTTATCGCGTGCAATTTGTAAGAAACGGTCGCGTACGTCTGTGGTCAGACTATAACGTTTTTCATCGGCAGCACTCTGGATATCGGCAATATACAGCGGACGAGAGTCTGCCTGATGATCCCATGCAATGAAGAAGTGAGCACGGTCTTTTACCAGCGCGCCTCCCAGTGAAGCACCAAACTGATAAGTAGAGAAGTCATTGTCGCGCTTGTTTCCGCGGATATCATACGGACTGGACAACCAGTTGGCACGGGCAAAAGTAAACGCGCTACCGGTCAGCGTATTGGTACCCGACTTGGTAACTGTACTCACCGTACCACCTCCGGCACGTCCGTTGGTCACATCGTACTGATTGGTTACCACCTTAAACTCACGGATAGCCTCCATAGAAATAGCATACGGCACACCGTTTCGGCTTGTCGTACTACCTCCCGAAGTCGGATTCTTTGCCGTCATACCGTCGATGGTATAGTTGGTAGACGATGCAAGCTGTCCTGACAGGCTGGAGCCGGTACTAAGTGGAGAAAGATCTACCAGCGAAGTAAAGTTACGTCCGTTTACAGGAAGCTTTGCCAGGTCGCGTTCCGTAACGGAAGTAGCAGCTCCGGTAGTGGCAATAGTATTCTTCAATGAATTTGCAACTACTTCTACCGCCTCCATCACTACACTCTCTTCTTTCAACTGAAAATCCAGTCGGAGCAAATCTCCCTGATTCAGTGTATATCCAGTTTTCTTCTGATCGCCATAGCCTACGTAAGTTACCGTTATACTGTATGGTCCACCCAGCGGTAACTGCTTGATGGTATATTCACCATTCTCATTTGTAATAGAACCGGTATTAAATCCGGTTGATTCATTCTTTACCTGAATAGCAGCTCCGATAACCCCCATTCCGGTTTCATCGGTTACAATACCCGAAATGACAGCCCGGTTGTCCTGAGCCATCACTTGTCCTGCCGAAAGCAGCAAGACCATAAAAAACAATAAGAACCGTTTAAATTTTGTTGTCATCATATTCTTTAGTTAAGTGTTTCTAAATTGACGCAACAAAAGTAAAAGCCGGGTATTACACCCACATAAACGCGATGTAAAGAAACCGTGTGATTCGTGTGAAGAAACTATTACAGATCTTTTCTCACGACCTGTATACCTATGAGTACATAAAAAAGAACGTTCCGCCAAGCCTTATAAGCCTGACGGAACGTTTTCCTTATCTCCTCTTATGAACTTTGTCCAGAAACATTCCGGACAAAGCCATGCAAGTAATATCCCAAAAGATTATTTTTTCATTGATTTAATCATTGACTGAGACTCGATAGAAGTCTTAAATGTATACTTCTTATCCAAGTACTTCTTGACAGCAGCTGCGGCAGCTTTAACATCGAGGTTACCAGCTTTCTTAAACAGAACTTTCGAAGTATTCAAATCCAAATACTTGTCAATTTCTTCAACTGGTGAGTAAGTACTTTCATTTACTTCAAGATCAACTGATCCAACTTTAGAATTCTTTTGAGCCTCATCAATTGTCATACTAAGCACTACCCAACTACCTTCTGAAGCAAGCCACAATGACTGTCTATCTGGAGAGCTATAATCAGCAAAAGCATTCAAAATTACAGCATAGAGAGTTTCATCAGTAATTTCTTCACCCGGATTTTGCTCTTCAACTTGCTTTCTCAAATCGGCCAATTCTTCAACTGTTACCGGATAAGTAAGTGTATAAGTACCGTTAGTTTCGATGTTATTGAACAAAATCGGTCTGCCTTTCAAATCATCTAGACCCAAATGTGCAGCGAGTTCATCACCATCAAATGCCAATGCTGTCATGTCCAAAGTCAAGTTTTCAACCACCTGACCTTCTTCTGCTGTAAATCTAGTAACAACCAACTTAGTTGTTGCTGTATTGCCAGCGCGTCCGATAGCAGTACAAAATAAGGTATTCATGCTGACACATTGTATTTTCACTTTCCGATCCATAAAAAAAGGCGGAATAATATCTCGCCCAAGATGAAAAAAGAATTCCCCTCACCATCCGGTCGGCATGGTAAGGGGAATATCGAAAAACTCAGGAATTACAATTCAGTCGAGCACATGTTCGGGCATACTGTGTGTTTGGACTATAAAATAGCAGTCGACACCGGTTTCAGTATCCGTAGCGTGCATGACAATAGGCGACACTTCCCGAGTGACTGCCCCACCGTTCATATACTCTCTCCAGTCCCATCCCAGCAACGACTTTATTACAGCAAACATCTGCTGGTTTGTCAAAGATATATCGTACAGACGGATCTTTTTCCCGTCCGTACCCTTTGCAAACGTCAGTTCCAGAAAAGGAGTTTCACCGTCGACATAAAACTTATAGCTGCCACTATCACGCAGCTGCCAGTTTTCGTCGTACAAATAGAAATCTCTATCCTCATTATTTATCAGGAAAAGTTCATCACCCTGAGCGTAAGGTTCATGTACCGGATTGGCTACCAAAAGATTCAGATAAGCGTCTACTATCTTTATTTCCAGACTAACGGTTTCATGGGTAACATTATCTTTCACCGTAACCATTGTTTTCCCTTTTTGTCTGGGAGCTATACGCAGGCTGCCCCTCCCGACCGGACTCGACAAATCGACTGTTACCTCCATAATTTCAGGATTCGCCACTTCCACGTCATAATCTCTGTTTCCCCCTCGTACCATGATACTCTTGGCCCCTATCAAAGGACATTCGTAATAATCTTTCTCGAACGAGAGATGGTAAACTTCAGTTGCCGGTTCGTCTGTGTCACTGCTGCACCCGTTCAAACCGAGCAGGCATAACAAGAAAATACATACACTCCATAAAAACGTTGTCTTCATATCCCAATAAATAAAATCAATATATAATAATTTGCCGTTTATTAATATAAGGTAAACTCATCACCAAATATACAATTATTATTATAAAATAATCTTTTTTCCTATAATATTTTGTTTTAAGCATCATTGTTTCAATCTCACACTCAAACAGAGGCAAAAGATATCTCATACAATAATCCGATTTGACAAACTTATAAAATCATAGAAAAACATATAGAATCCTATAATTTATGTTGTCTTCCTGTCTCAACCTTGCTGGTTGCAATTCCATTTCTTACGAAGCGGGAAAGCAGAGCCGTCAAGTCCTCAGGCGTAGATTCGGGGTAATCTGCCCCTATTTGTTTTTTTATGATAAGAGAAAGAAGATTCAGACTTGCATTGTAATCACGATCTATTATAGCACCACACTTAGCACAATGATAGATGCGGTCGCTCAATCTTAAGTCTTGCTTTATATGACCGCAAACACTGCATGTTTTGCTTGACGGATAGAAACGGTCAGCTTTCAGAACTTTAACCCCGTTCAGCAGCGACTTGTATTCTATCTGTCTGCATAACTCACCGAACGCCACATCTGAAACGGATTGGGCCAGCCTATGGTTGCGCACCATTCCTTTCACGTTCAAATCCTCCAATGCAATATGCGCATAGTGGGTGGTAAGTATTGTAGTGACCTTCTGTGTGAAATCACGTCGTATATTTGCCACTTTTCTTTGTGCATTGGAAAGTCTGACAGACAGTTTCCTGTAGTTGTTCGACTTTTTCTTGCCTTCCAAACGTTCCTGCTTGTTTCTCGCGTGTACACGTTTGTCAAGCTGTCTGCTTATTTTCTTTATTTTTCTCAGGTTCTTTTTCAGCGGCTTCGGATTCTCTACGGCAACTCCGCCGGAAAGTATCAATGCTGACTTTATGCCAAGGTCAATCCCTGCCATCCGGACTCCCTTGTCGGTGTCAGCGTTCGGATGGGTACGCTTGTATTCATCCTCCGTCGCTTGGACACTGAAAGATGCAAAGTATTTGTTTCCCTGCTGTGATATTACCACTCCGTTTATCTTCCCGATAAACCGCAGCCGTTCAGTCATCTTCACCCAGCCAAGATTGGGGACTTTAAGATACTGATGCTTCTGTTTTCCGTTGTGTGGTATCTTTCTGAAAGCCTTTGAATTGCGATTGGTATCAGATAATGAAACCTGGTCACCGCCAATATAGAAACTGCCTTCGTTATCCTTCTTTCTCTTAAATTGCGGATAGGAAACGATACCTTTCTTCAAATCTTCGAAGAACTTCTTGAAAGCCTTTCCAAGATTAATAAACGGCTGCTGCGTAGCATATTTTGTGACTTCAACGACAAACGGGAACTCTTCTTTCTTGATAGCATTGAACGCTTTCTTCAACCCATAAGCATCTACTTTATCACCTTCCTTATAACGGCGTTGCCATTCGGCAAGCCCCCAATTATAAGCAAGACGGGCGCAACCGAATGCCTTGCGGAAGTAGCTCTTCTGCTTGTTGTTCGGTACGAGTTCTATCTTATGGGATATGGTTATCATTCTTTACTATTCAAATTTTCGGCTACTGCCTTGTTTACATCTTCTAATAATTTCTTGTTTTTGTTACTTCTACTTCCATACAGACGGGCAGAAAATACGGTGATGATTTCCAGAACGTCCTTTGCAAGTTCTTCTTCAAACCTTACGTTTTCCTCTCCTTTATTGATAATTATTACCTCCACCTCCTTGGCCTCACAAATAGCGAACACAAGTTCTGCGCCAAAGCGAAGGAGTCTATCTTTATGCGTTAATACCAATCTTCTCACTTGCCCTTCAAGGATGAGATTCAGAAGTTTTGTCAATCCTTTCTTGTAGTAATTCATGCCACTCCCAAGGTCTTGTATTACTTCATATTCAAATCCTTTCTTGGCGCAGTAGGATTCAAGGACAGCAACTTGGCGTATAAGATCTTCCTTTTGGTCGTGAGATGAAACACGGGCATAAGCAATGGTTTTTAATCCGTCTTGAACCATGTGAAGGTCGTCCTTGATGTTTTTCAAAGACTCTAATCTATAACGTCTGTTCCCTCCACGGGTCAGTTCATCAGGTTTGAGCAATCCTTTTTTGTCCCAATTGCGAAGCGTGGTTGTGGTTACTCCCAAAACCTTTGCGGCCTCTCCGATTGTCATTAACTTCTTCATGTATGCAAAGCTAAGAAAAAGATCATACTTATAAAATATACTTCTATCTTTTTATATGATTTTATAATTATAAGCTAACAGCAGTTAGCCCGTTTTTAAACACATTAGCATCAAAAGAATCATTTTCAATTTGTTTTATAGTATATTTGTTTCGTCACATAAAAACATATATACCTGTTGGCGGAATTAAAATAGCGCATATTTAACTCTGCCAATAGGCTTTTCATTTTTGTAGTTAATATATTGGAGGATTGTAAGTGCGCTAATCTTCCCGATAATCCGGGCAAACAATCCATCTGTATCTTTCGCATAATTCCTTATAATCATAAACTGGTCACACAATTGCGAGAATATGGTTTCAATTCTTTTTCTCGCTTTGGCAAAAGCTGGGAATGTTGGCTTCCATTCTTTTTGATTACATCTGTATGGTACCTCCAATCTGATATTGGCAGTTTCAAACAGATCCAATTGCACTTGGGCACTTATATATCCTCTGTCCCCTATGACTGTACAATTACTATAATCCACTTTCACATCCTTCAGGTAATGAATGTCATGCACACTTAGTTGTGCATACGATATTTGTCTATTAAAAAGTTTGGTCACCTTTATTTTACTAAATATCAACTATATGCACAACTTTTTAAACATAAATCTTTTATAATTTAATTCCGCCAATAGGTAATCTATAAGATTTTTACTTTCGCAGTTCCATTTTGAGACAGCTCAAAGTGTCTAGCGCAAAATGTATACAGCCACTTGCCTTCACACCCGTCCAGCAATAAAAAAGTGAGGGCTACCCCTATCACTAGGAATAGCCTTCCAATCATTCTTTAAGAGAGAAATTAATAGAGAAAATTATTATTATTCATGATAACCAAACGGAGTTTCCTGATTGGTTACAACGATTACATTCTTCGTATTACCTACCTGAGTCAGTGTCATCTTAGTCGGATTAATTGGATCATCAGGTTCTACAGTGAATGTGACTGGAGAGAATTTTGCAAACAGAAAAATAGCGTCAAGGATTCCAGCATTTGCAAATTCTACACCAATTTCATCTCCAGCTCCAGTCAAAGTCAGACTTACTTTATCATCACCACTTGCTGAAGTCACAAGCTGCAAAAGACCTTCTCTGCCACCGAATACCATATCCACAACTTCATAAGTAGGAGCGATAGCCAGATAATCCAGCGTCAGACCTGGATAAGAAGCAGCCATACCTTGCAATGTTGAAGCTACAGTCTGCTGTCCGTATGAACTCATACCGTCGTAAGTAACAAACCACGGACCACCGTTGGCAAATAACAATGCCGGAGGAGTAGTTTCACCGCTCAATACAGCTTTTCCATCTTCAGACTTCCAAGTACCAGAAGCACTATCGTAAACCAATTTCGATACTTCCATTCCACCCAATGTAATCGGGCTGTAGAATTCCATACCTTCCTTGGTCTGAATGTATGAAAAGACCTCTGTTACATTCTCACCGTCAACTTCATGCGAGATAGCCAGTGTTCGATATGATTTTGTTACGTCATATTTCTCACCATCAGCAGCATAAGAGAAAAGTACATAATTTACTTTTTGCTCAGCTTCCTCGATATCAGTGAGATATGCCTCCCAAGTTTCATTTTCCGGCATCGGAGTCATGGTAATGGTATTACCAGTCTTTTTACCTCTCATCACTACCTGTTCCGGAGTGGCCGACTGAATAGTAAATTCATAGTCACCTTCCATACCCAGTCCGGTAGTACCTACACCCGAAGCCGGATCAGAGAAGAAGTGGAAAATTTCATTATAAGTATCTACAGTCAGTGTAGGACCAGCCTGTTCTTTCAAACGGTAGAGACTTGTCGATTTAGCACTGGGATCAGTGATATCAGCACTGACCGTAACTTCACCTTCTGCAGTAAACGACATCAGCACGTTGTATCCGCCAAAACTCTGCTGAGAAGAAGGATAATATTTCATCAACCATCCGTTCGGTGCCTCAATCAAAATTTTCTGGGCGTTTTCCATTGCTTCCTCCACACGGTTCGAAGCCGATTCACCGAACAAGTTTTCCGTTTCTGAAGTACAGCCCGCCAGCAAGAACGAACTGATCAGAGTAAAAATATATAATAACTTTTTCATACTCATTCCGTTTTTATCATTTTAATGTTGTCCAATCCATTTCCAGTATATGCGACTGGCGTTCCTGCACTTCTTCATGCAAAGCCTGAATATCAATTCCCCATGAGTCACTCAGATATTCGGTAACCATATCCAGTTTTTCCTGAATCAATGCGCCACCTACTGTTCCGGCCTGGCTCATGATGTTCTGCCATTCAGCGTCCGATTTTACCACGTAGTTTGCAATGGTTTCTACAAAGTCTTCATCCGGTTTGCTGGAACCATAGGCTGTAACAAATCCTTCCTTACGGACATCCGCATCCTTCAGATTCACCCAACCTTCACCCGAATACTTACCCGGAGTAATATCGTTGAAATCGGTAGAATAATTCTTTGTCTGATGCAGGATATGAGCAAACTCATGGTGCATGGTCTTGAAGTACCATTCATTCAACACATCTATATTCGGATTTTCGACATCCAGTCCGTTTACATTGAACAACGTAATCTTCATACCACCTTCCGCAGTACCCAATACAATGGAACCGCTGGCTGCGTTGTATTCCGGTGAACCTACAAAGTGCATAATCTTCGGACAGTAAGTAGGAAGAAACTCTGGAGCAGCCAGTTTGGCATACACTTCCAACCACAGGTATTTCACCATCTGCGCCAGAGCTATCGACTTGTTATAATCGGCCGGTATCACGTTATAGTCCATATCCGATTCGATATCTTCAAAACGATATTTCAAATCGATATTATATGGAGTTGTATAGTTCGTAAGAATCCAGTTATCAAACTCATTGCGCTGAGGAGCCGTCGTATCAAAAATGCTATCAGGCGACAAATCATCTTCGCTGCATGAGGTAGCAGTACACATGGCTACCAATATTAAAAATAAGTATTTTATCTTTTTCATAACAACTATCATTTTAAAGTTCATTTATCGAGGATTAGCCTCCAGACCAGCTTCTATAACATCCTGCGGCAACTGGAATGCGCGACGCGGATCATCTTTCGTCAATACGATCGGGTCCATACCGTCACGGTTATGAGTAATTTCTATACCATAACGTTTAATATCCATCCAGCGTGAACCGTCGTGAATAGTTTCAATACGGCGCATCTGCAACACACAGTGGATCATGTTTTCCTGTTTCTTGTTTACAAACGAGAAGCAAGGATTCAGGTGTTTCTTCACTGTACGCTTGGTTTCATCGGTTACAGGTATCGGTGTATATCCCACACCTTCATAGAAGTCTACAATTTTATCTTCTGTCAGTGTTTCCGGATATCCGTATCTTCCGTCACCCTTCGATGCATCCAGCCATTTGTTCATATATTCTACAGCAGTAGCATAGTCAGGCTGAGCCTTCAGAATATTAGCCTCGATGCAGCAAAGCAATGTTTCATTGGTACTGAACGGAACGATTACAGCGTGACGATAACCGATACCGTTTACCTTATCTGTATACTCAAAATACATGCGATACTTAAAGAAACACAACTTCTGTTCCATACCGTTCAGGCTGGCATAAAACAACGGGTTGTTCCATGGAGCGCCTGCCCACAAAGTTTCTGTTTCAGTCACCGTACGGTTCATACCATAACGTTTTGCCATGTTGTAAGGACCGTAAATGTAAGGCCATGAACTGTTGATCGGAGTTATCAGCAAGTTAGCATCTACCGATGCAGAGATATACGCATCACCTCTTTCATCCAGTTCGGTAAGAGAACCCAGATCAGCCTGCAACTGGCGAAGTGATCTTGCCGGATTTGTACCCAAAACTTCCTTACCATATTCCAGCACCTTTTCATAGTTCGATTTATCTTCTTTTACATAGAACAGGTAGAAACGTGCGGCAAAAGCATTGGCAGCCTTTTTGTTGAAGTGGTATTTAGGAACCGAATACAAGTTATCATTAATCAGTGGAAGTCCTTCCAGCAAATCAGCCTCAATATGCTGATAAGTTTCTTCCAGCGTACCTCTGGTATATTCAGGAGCTACTTCTGTTTCCGGTTTCGTAGCATAAGGAATACCCAATTTGGTTGAAGCGGTAGCCGGATCGTAAGCTTCACAGAAGATATTAGCCAAGACAAAATGTGCATATGCACGGCACAACAGCGCTTCACCTTTCTGAGCGTTCAGCGAAGCCGGATTTCCCATCTGTTCGATAGCCTGCAGTGCATGGTTTGCCGAAGCAATCGCCATATAAAGTCCGTTCCACATTCCCTGCGGAGAGTCCTGATCCGTATCTGTCTTGATATCATTCCACAAATAGGCATCCTGCTCCTGCTGGTACTCAAAAGCATACATTTCACCGTTATCAGCCGTATTGTCCGAAGCTTTTTCAAACATCATTATCGGATAATAGCTAGGATAAGCTGAAACCAACAGACTAGTAACCTTCGATTCCGTATCTATTTCTGCACGATTATCAGGCACTGTATCAAGGAAATCGCTACACGAAGCGAAAGCCCACGCCATCAATAAAGCAGCACTGTATGTTTTTATATTTTTCATCATAATTTTCTCTTTTAAATCAAATTAAATACCCAATCTCAAAGTCAAAGTAAACTGCTTAGGAACAGGAGCAGCCACACCACCGGTGTTGAAGAATTCCGGATCCTGACCGTTCAGCTTCTTGTCGGCATAAATCAGGAACAGGTTGGTTGCCTGAAGTTTCAGTGACAGGTTGCTCAGTTTCATACGGCTGGCCAGTGATTTCGGGAAATCATAGTTCAGTGAAATTTCCTTCATACGGATGAAGTCACCTTTGGCGATACGTTCTGTAGAGTAGTTGTATGCATTGTATGCGCGGCTCAACTGAGAATCCTGACGGTTCATACGTGTATCGGCGATAACCGGTATGTTGGTAATATTTTCGTCACCCGGCTTAGTCCAGCGGTTTACAAACTCTTTCGGTGTTGCATCCAAGTCAGTATATTTATTGCTGAATACCGGATCCAGACGGATTACATTTCCGAATGAGTAAGTGATAAATACATTCAACTTAAAGTTCTTGTAGGTAAATACGTTACCGAAACTACCGGTAATAGTCGGATCGGTCGGACCTTCGTAAACCAGATGATCTTTAACGTTACGTTCCTGGAAGTTGATGTCACTTACAGTCACTTCACCTTTTTCATTGATGAATGTCGGAAGACCTTGTTCGTTCAGTCCCTGGAAGTCCATAGAGAACAGTGAACGTACCGGATAACCTTCCAGAGCAAAACCTGTACCTGCAATCAGGTCGATAACACGTGAGTTAGCATCCAGTTCGGTAACTTCGTTCTTCGCGTTAGAGAAGATAAAGTCGGTATTCCATTTGAAGTCGCGTGTTACAATGTTTCTTGTAGACAATGTAAATTCCACACCGTGTGACTTCATGCTGGCAACATTGGCATATTTTGAAATCTGTCCGCCTACACCCATTGTATTGATGATACCGATCAAGTCGTAGTTGTTACGCTTGTACCAGTCCATAGCCAGATTGATGCGGTTATCCAGGAAACCGATTTCAGCACCGATATTCAACTCATGTTTCTTTTCGTAAGTCAGCTCACTGTTTTCCAGTTCTGTAATCTGAAGTCCGGATTCACTTACACTGGCAAACGGGCGGTAAGAGTTATAACTGTTGACGATTACGCGTGAGTTAGAAACCTCAGCCGGACCACGGTCGGCAGTCAGTGAGTAAGAAGCCTTCAGAGTCAGGTTAGACAAGGCCGGTCTCAGGTTTTCAAACCAGCTTTCTTCGTGTACGTTCCATGCACCCGAAACGTTCCATGTAGGAAGCCAGCGTGCCGAACGGCTCTTACCCAGCTTGTTAGAACCTTCATAACGGACTGTACCGTTTATTGTATATTTACCTTTCCATGAATAAGTAGCTGTACTGAAGAAAGCCACGTCACGAGAGCGGGTTGTAGACACACCGTAGTAAGCAGCATTTTCCTCATTACCCTGTTTGAAGTACAGATAGTCGTAAGAAGGAAGCATACCCATATCATACTGCAAACCTACACCCTGGAACCAAGTCTGTGTACGGTCGGTAGCGTTCAACTCCATACCACCGAAGAAGTTGAAGATATGGTTTTCATTAAATACGTCATTGTAGCTGGCAGTAGCACGGAAGTCGTAGCTGTTCATGCCATATTTAGTTTCACGGTAGAAACCTCCCACCGGAAGAACCGATACCGGCAACGCGTTCGATACATCCGGGTCAGTATACAACCACGGGTTAGCGTCACGGATAGTAGCATCATCCATTGCACGGTAAGCCCATGCCTGGTTAGAATAGTCAGTAATCTTGTGAGCCTGAGTAGTAGTAGAATACTTGTAAGCGCCCAGCACACTCAGTTCTACCTTATTGATAGGTTTGTATTTAAACTCACCCTGGAATTTCATATCTACTACATCCAGGTCCATATAGTTATTGTCCAGTTCATGCAAGATATTGAACGGCGCATAGTTACGTACGTAGTATTCATTCGGGTCGAGTGCACGTGAAGTATTCAGCGCGTAAGAATACGGGTTGATATCGAAGTCACGTTTTACTTCACCACTTACAGGGTCCAGATTCGAGCTTAACGAACCCGGCGCACGCTGTTTACGGTAAGAAGCGTTACCGATCAGGTTCAGTGAAACTTTCTTCGAAATATTATACAGTGCGTTCAGGTTGGCAGTGTAACGCTGTACCTTGCTCTGTTTGGTCCATCCCGGGTCGTTCATCACACTCAGTGAAGTATAGTACGAAGCCTTTTCAGTACCACTTGTCATACTGATTGCATGGTTCTGAGAAATACTGTTGTTGAACAAAACATCAAACCAGTCTGTATTTCTGTATTCAGCCTCACGCAGATAAGCATTTCTTGCTTCCGGAGTGTTTGGCATGCCAAATCTTGTGTTTTTTGCGTCGTAACTGTTGATCAAATGATACATCTTACCATATACACCACTGTTAGAAGCACGGTATACATCGGCAAATGTCAGGTAACCGTTGCTTTCCAGTGTCTTGTATACGTCCATCTGTTCCTGAGAATTCATGATGTTGAAGTTACGGTAGTTCGGTTTCATACGCATGGTGAATTCACCTGTATAGCTGATCTTGTTAGAACCTGCCTTACCTTTCTTGGTAGTAACGACAATCACACCTGCCATGGCACGAGCACCATAGATAGAAGTAGCCGAACCATCCTTCAGAATCTGGAAGCTTTCGATATCGTCAGCATTCAAACCAGAGATAGCCGAACTGATCAGTGTAACGGCATCACCCGAAGACAAATCGTCAGCACCTACTTCCGTTACATCCTCCATGATGACACCATCTACTACCCACAACGGTTTAGAGCTACCGTAGATAGATGTGGCACCACGTACACGGATTTTCGGAGCTGTACCGAAAGTACCTGATACGTTCTGAACCGATACACCGGCTGCACGTCCTTCCAGGGCACGGCTGATTTCCGGCACACCGTCAAGTTTAGAGTCTTCGGCAGATATTTTTGTTGACGCACCTGTAAATAATCGCTTGTCCATACGCTGCATACCGGTAACTACGACTTCATCCAGTACCTCTGTATCCGATTCCAGTACCACCTTCATATTATTTTTGGCAGCTACTGTCTGCGATTTCATACCGATATAGCTGATTTCAAGTTTATCCCCCTTGTTAACTTTCAGTATAAACTTTCCGTCGATATCCGTAATTGTACCATTAGAAGTTCCCTTAACCAAAATAGAAGCTCCCACGACAGGCATGTCATCCTCCGCAGACATCACGACACCTGTCACTTGTACAGCCTGAGCTATCGCCAGACTTATGCCTATTAACAAAAAGGCACAAAAAAGTGTAATTCGCTTTTTCATATTCTAATAAAATTTTAATAACGGACACAAATATACATATCATTTCATTAAAAAACAAAAAAAATAAAGCAAAATACATAAATATTCTTGCATATTCTATAAATTATCAAATAGACAGTTTTAGCTTTATTTTTTACTATAAATACCGATATTTTACTAACACATTGAACATCTTTATACCCTCTTCGAGAATCTATGGATAAAACCATATAAAAACAAACAATAACAAATATTTAAAAAACAAGGGACTCCTCAAAAGAGTCCCTTAATACAAATTACTATAAACCAAAGATTTATATAAGTGTTAAAATTTAATAATACACATATTTATTTTACATATTACATTTTGACAGCTTTTTAACATAAAAACATATCATTATAACACTGTACATAAATTTTCTTATAATTCCGTCCCAACATCAAAGCAGGGACACACCTTTGTCCACTCTTCCGGTTCTATCACACCGTCACCGTCCAGGTCCGGACTCAGGTCGCGATGTCCTACTATCCGGCGTGTCTGGAAGTCCATGGCAAGCACTCTCACCAGCACCCTGAGCGAACGCTTCTGAAGTTCCGTACGTGTGTCGGCAGGACGTCCCTGCTCGTCCAGTCCTCCTTCGTAGCACACACCGATACTGTGCCGGTTATATCCTTTGGCGTGCGCTCCGGGACGGTCTACCGGACGCATCGTACATATTTCTCCGTCGCGCCTTACATAATAATGATACCCGCATCCGTCGAACCCGCGCTGCCGGTGCATTTCCTCCAGCTGGCGGGGCGAGAGCGGAACATCCGCTCTCGTTGCCGAACAATGAATGACAATCATGTCAATCTTTCTCATTACACCCTCCTTTCTTTCCGGTCAGTATGCAATACAGACACTTGATTATCCTGATCAGAATCCATTTTACCTTTCCAGTCATACATTCCTCCTTGTTTTTTATATTTCACATCTGTCCGCATCTCCCTTCCGGAGTCTTACTCCTCTTTTTTAGGCTTTACCGGCACACGTTCGTAGCTCAGCGAATTCAGAATGTCCGACAAATCGGCTCCCGGACGGAAGTTGATATGCGCCTTCTTTATCAGTCCGGTGTGATATTCTTCCTCCGTGACACTACCCTCACCGTTCAGACCGATCTGAAACGAACCCAGGTCGCCCAGACGCACGATTTCTCCGGCACACAGACCGTCACGCATCACCGTACCCAGCGAAATCAGCACCGCCATCGTATCGGCACGTGTCACCGTACACATCTGCTGAATACGGTCCGCCATTTCACGGATTCCCATCTCGCCGCGTGCCTGTGCCAGGGCATAATATTTGGCACTACCTTCCAGATCATTAGGTTTCTTTCTTGCTACTACCGAATAAGTCACTGCTCTTTCCATAATCTTTTTACTTTTTAATGATTAAAACGAATACCTGTTGAAAGCTTTCAATCTCTTTTCTGTATCACAAAGATACATAGCCAGTTCCGGGCAGTGTCCGTCACCGTCCGCCTACAGGATTGCATTGTTACGATAAAAATAAAAAAACCACAGGCCGTACAGCTCGACGCCTGCCGGTAGAAAACCGTCTGCGTAAATGCTGTACAGCCTGTGGCACCTCTCTGCTACCGCACCTGTCAGTTGGCGCGGCTCAGTTTGATATTGTCGATAAACCAGCGGCGATAGACACTGCTGCCCGAAGTAGCGGCAGTTTCACCCCATGCATCCGACTTGATGGTGATGCGTGTATCTTTCGTGATGGAAACACCCTCCAGCACCACATCGGCATGCAGCCATTCCAGTTTGTCTACCTCATTCACAAAGTTATGTCCTACCGGATCCAGTCCGACTGTCTCGCTGCCGTTGGTCACGGTGATGATCAGCTGTACCGGGTCGAACTTTCTCGTACCGCCCACCATCGGCGCCCAGTCGAACGAAAGCATTACCTTCTCGCCTGACGGTATGCCGTCTACAGCCGGCAGTGTCAGTCCTGCCTGATAGTCTGCCTTACCGAACTTCAGGTAACATTTCTGCAGGTAGATAGAAGCACCGCGACTTTCTTCCAGTCCGTATCCGTGAGCCAGCAACGCTTCGGCAGCCGTCTGTCCCTCGTCGTTCTTCGCACTGTAAATCTGCGGAGCAGTACCCGATCCGTCGTTTTCCACTGTCTGTCCGGCGCCACTGTTCTCTGCCCAGGGCAACAGCCACTCAAAGTCTTCCGAGAAATAGATCACCTCTACCACACCCTTGTCTTCGATGCGTGCGGCCTGTATGCGCAGTGCAGGAGCAGCCACTCCGTCGAAGTAGCCGTACACCGTCACCTTGTGACCGTTCAGGGCTGCCAGATTCAAGCTTTCGGGCGCGTCGATGATAGACACCGAGTTCACCGCACCGTCTATCGTCACATTGTTACCGCTCAGCACACCGCTTGCCGAAATCCATTCACGGCTATCCGATGTGTAACTGTCCACTTCGGCAGTCACGTCGTGAGCTTCCGGATAACCGATATTATTGCCTTCCGATACCACACGTACCTCGTCGCATACCACGTAAGGCAAGGCGTGTGCGTCTGTGCCTTTCGAACCTTTCACCGCCACCTTGTCGCCCACGTTCACGGCAGTTGCGGTTTGCAGGAACATATTTACAGCGTACTGTGCGTCGGTTACGATGCAGCCCGAAGTCGTCACCGCCGTAACCAGTGCTTCCGGAACCGAAACCACCGTTTCATCTTCCAGTGCCGGCAGCTCGTCCACTGTATACTCCTGACAGTCGCGGTACTTGTCGCCATCCTGCGAAACCACTACCTCCGCACGGCTTGCCAGCGTACAACCCTTGAATACGATTGTCGCCTTGCGCGGATTATCCTCCGCCCCGTCGCGCATGTTGTCAGTTACCGATACCGTCACATCCGTCGTACCGTTTCCTGTGGCAGGAGTCACCGTAATCCATTCGGGCAAGTCCTCCATCACCCAGTCGGCATCCGCATACACGGTAATCGTTTTCGGCTGTGCCCCTTCAGCCTCAAAGTCCAGGGCACTGGCACTTGCCAGTACAGCTTTCGAAAGCGTATTCTCCTCTTCGCTGCAACTGCCCAGAAGCGTTGCCGAGAGAAACAGCACCGAAGCCATGATATAATTGATCAGTTTCATATTTTTTACAGAGTTAATTTGTTTGTTTTGCAGTTGAAGGATCTTTCCAGAAAATTCCTGTTTCACCCCCGAAAAACCTGCTGATGTTTCAAGAGATAGGTTATTTATTCCATTCCCGAAAAACCAGCTGATATTTCAAGAGAGATTATTTATTCCATTCCCGAAAAACCAGCTGATATTTCAAGAGATACATTATTTATTTCATTCCCGAAAAGCCTGCTGATATTTCAAGAGATACATTATATTATTTCACCTCCAGAAAACCAGCTGATGTTTCAAGAGAGATTAGCTGTTTTGTTTCAGAACAGAAGCTGAAGTTTAGAAACCCAGTCCGTCGCTCCATCCCGGATTCTGTGTCAGATTCGGGTTCAGCGAACGTTCGTTGATAGGAATCGGGTACAGATAGTCACGCTCCTCATTGAAACCGTTGCGCACGATATTCTTGTGAGAGTACACATATCCGCTGTTGCTTCCTGTCAGCAGAATATCCTTGCCGATTTCGTACACCAGCACCCCGCTGCCGGCTTCCGGTTTCGCAGTACCTTTATTATATAAGATCACATCCGGATTACCGTCGCCGCTCAGGTCGTATTCACCCGCACCGGCGAAATACATACCGTAGATATCCTGATCGATGCAGGCTCCGGCTTTCCAGCGCACCAGGTCGTCGAAGCGGAAACCTTCCTGATTCAATTCAACGGCACGCTCGCGGCGGATTTCCAGAATCACCCCCTTGTTGCTTCCCGATACGTTGGGATAACCCGTTTCCTTAGCCGACAGATAACGGTCCGGATTGGCATTGGCAGCAGCCATGTTCAGGTGCGCGTCGTTCATACCTACACGGTCACGCAACAGGTTCACAGAGATATCCAGATCCTCCTGAGTCAGCGTACCCAGTTCCGCCTTTGCCTCGGCATAGTTCAGCAGCACTTCGGCATAGCGGTACACAGGCAAGTCGTTCGTATTGCGGTCGTTGCGGTCTACCTGTCCGCCGGAAGCAGTCGGCCCCTGCACGAACTTGATCGGCTGGTAGCCAGTCACAGTAACCGAAAGGTCGGGAGGAAGCACCGTTGTTTCCCCGATACGGGTATATCCCGGTGTACGGATGCTCTGAGCCAGACGCGGGTCGCGGTCCTTTGTTTCCTCCAGGAAGCTCATTTCCTGCCATCCCGGCCGGTCGGTAAAGCGGCTTCCGTCCTTCATCAGATACATATTCACCATCTTGCGTGTCAGTCCCGGACGTCCCTGAGTAGGAACCAGCGTATGTCCGTTGGCATTGTGATGGATAGCCAGACTGTAGTCGAACTTGATAGCCAGGATATATTCATCCGGATTCGCATCCTCGGCAGCGAAGAGATTCAGGTAGTCCGATTCCGGATGTCCGGTAGAATACAACTTGTACGGACCATCATTGATAATCTCACCGGCAGCTTTGGCAGCCAGATCCAGGTAATACGTATAATCGTTGCCTTCCAGCTTCAGGTCGTGATACTTGCGGTACGTACCTTCGTACAGACAGAACTGTGCCTTCAGCGCCAGTGCCGCCCAGCGGTTCACACGGAACGGACTGCTCGACTCTTCCTCGCGTGTAGGAAGATTATCGATGGCATAGTCGATATCCTCTATCATCTTGGTCATCACCAGCTCACGCGAGTCACGCGGCTTGTACAGTGCCTCGTCGGCAGAACCCAGTTCCACATCGTACCAGGGCACATCGCCGAAGCGTTTGACTTTCTCGAAATAGAAGAACGCACGGAAGAAGCGGGTCAGTGCCGTATATTTCACCACCGCATTCTCGTCGCTGCACTGATTCACATACGCCAGCAGGGTATTCATCTTGCGCAGGTCGGTCCATGTCCATCCCCCGCCCGAAGCAGGCACGGTACGGTTGTTTCCGCCCAGCATCTCGTCAGAAAGATTCTGCTGCACGTACAGGTCACTCTGGTCGTCGAAAGGGCTCTTGTCCGGCAGGTTGTTGTAAAACGAGTTACTGAAAAGCTGCAAGTCGCTCTCTGTCTTGAAATAGTCATTCTGCGATATCTGGCTTTTAGGAGTCAGGTCGAGCAAACCGTCACACGAAGTCAACCCCATTGTCAGTACCAGTGCTGTAAATATATATTTTTTCATACGAATCTGTTCTTGGTTGTTTTATTCAATGAATTTCCGTTTAGAAAGTGATGTCTACACCAAACAGCAGCGTCTTCTGCCACGGATAGAAACTTTCGTTGTACGTATCGTTGCTGCGGCTGATGGCTCCTTCCGGATCCACGTATTTGGTAATCTTCTTCAGCGGCGACCAGTAGCAGAGGTTCTCGCCCGAGAAGTAGAAACGTGCCTGACCGATACCGATTTTCTTTGTCAGGTTCACCGGAATGGTATATCCTACGGTCAGGTTCTTCAGACGCATGTAGCGGATGTTCTGCAAATAGCGGTCGTTCACCTTGCTCAGCGGACCGGAAGTCGACGAGTATGCCATCGGACGCGGGAAGTAAGCATCCGTATTGTCTTCGGCCCACACCTTGTCCATGAAATCCTTCTGCAGGAAGGTCTGGTAAGGATAAGAGAACGGACCCCAGAACGACATCATGTGTCCGTGAGGATACCAGTAGTGGTTACCTGTTCCCTGGAAGAACACCGATACATCGAATCCGCACCAGCGTACACTGGCATTGATACCATACGACAGGCTGGGCAGTGAGTTACCCAATACCTTGCGGTCGCCCGGATCGGCTACATTGTTGCTGCCTATATCCACCATACCGTCACCGTCGAGGTCGACAAACTTCACGTCGCCGGCCTTCCAGCCTCCGGTCAGTCCGTCTACCATGTAACTCAGGTCTACCTCCTTGGCATACGCCTGTGCCTCCTCGTCGGTAGCAAACAGACCGTCGGTCACAAATCCCCGGATTTCTCCGATGCGCATGCCTTCGTAGTAATCCTTGGCAAATGTCTTGTCTTTATTGTCATACTTGGTAATGTAGCTTTTGTAGTTGCTCACGTTGAATCCCAGACTGTATTCCAGCGGACGTCCGGCCAGTTCGAACTGGTCTCTCCACGACATTGTCACTTCGTATCCCTTTGTCTGCAAGTCGGCTGTATTCATATCCGGTACACTGGCTCCATACACAGCCGGCAGTTCCACACCGTCGGTCAGCATGTTCAGTGTGTTGCGCACATATCCGTCTACGGTAATGTTCAGGCGGTTCTTCAGCATGGTCAGGTCGAAACCGAAGTCCCACTGCTGGCTGGTTTCCCAAGTCAGGTCCGATGCCACCGGCGCACCCAGTGTAGCATATTTCGCCATCGAGCTGCCCTCGCCGAACGTGAAGCCGGCAAAGTCGCTTACCGAAATCAGACGCATGTATGTATAGTAAGAAGAAACATTCTGGTTACCCAGGCTACCGAACGAAGCACGCAGCTTCAGGTTGTCTACATATCCGCTCAGCGGCTTGAAGAACGGTTCTTCCGAGATACGCCATCCCACAGAACCCGAAGGGAAGAATCCCCAGCGGCTTCCGGCAGCAAAACGCGATGTACCGTCGTAGCGTCCGCTCGCCTCAAACAGGTAGCGTCCCTTGTAGTCGTAGTTCACACGGCCGAAGAAACCAGCCAGCGCATATTCGCTCTGTCCGCCGCCCACTTCGGTCAGCACTTCACCCTCGGCATTCTGTCCCACCAGGTCGAGGTCGTCCAGCGAAGTAGAAGTCAGGTTCTGTCCCGCAGCCGAAACATTCTTCAGATACATGCGTTCGTAGTTGAACCCGACCACTCCAGTCACGTGATGTGCTTCGCCGAATGTATCTTCGTAGTTGGCAAAAACGTTTGCCGAATAATAGTTGCGTGTGTTCACCGATTCACTCAGCTTGTTCAGACCGGCTCCGGTAGCATACGACAGCAGCGGTCCGTCCGGATATTCGCGGTAGAACAGGTTGTTCGAACGGTGTGTATTGCGTGTCTGGTACAGACGGTAGGTAAAGTCACCCGTCAGACTCAGCTGTTTGATCGGTGTGATGACCAGTCGTGTAGTATTCGAGAAGTCGTTCGTGCGGTTCACGTTGCGGTGCGATCCCTCACCCAGCATGATATGACGTCCGTTGCCCACCTTATAGTTCAGGTAAGGAGTACCGTACAGCCATGAGCCGTCGGGGTTCTTCATCGGGAAACATGCCAGCGCGTGACGTCCGCTGTAACCGATGGTATCGTCGATGCTTCCGTTACCCTGGAAAGTATACTGCGAGCCATAGAACGAAGTATTGTTGCTCAGCGTAGCATAGCGGTTGATGGTAAAGTCAATCTTCGAACGCAGGTTATACTTGCGGTAGATATCCGGATTCATGTTCAGGATACCTTTCTGATAATCGTATGCCCCGCTCACCAGGTATTTCACATCCTTCGTACCCCCGCTCAGCGAGATGCTGTGCTGCTGGGTAGGACGACGGTCGTTGTACATCATGTGCCACCAGTCGTAGTTGCCGTAGTACACCCACTGACGGCGACCGTTTCTTGTATCTTCCACTACCCACGGGCGGTCGGGGTTCTCCGTCTTGTCGTTCACACGGGCCAGCAGTTGCTGCATGTCGTAGTCGGTATAGTCCACGTAGTTCGTGCCGTTCTTCGCACGCCAGAAGGTGTTTACCGTATACACCGACCAGTAACCGGTTGTTTCGTAATCGGTAGTCGTGGTAGGAGCCTGCCATCCCAGACGGCCGCTGTAACGCACGGTAGCCTTTCCGTCCTGTGCCGAGCCCGACTTGGTTGTGATCAGAATCACACCGAATGCCGCACGCGCACCGTATACTGCCGCAGCCGACGCATCCTTGATGACCGAGATAGACTCCACGTCGTTCGGGTTCACACGGTCCAGTTCACCCACCGCACCGTCTATCAGCACCAGCGGACCGGCACTGTTGATAGAAGTCGTACCACGCACGTTGATGCTGGGCGAGCTGCCCGGCACACCCGACGAGGTAGTGACATTCAGACCGGCTACCGAACCTTGCAGCATGTTTGCCAGCGACTGCGTCGCACGGTTTTCCAGCTTCTCGCTGCCCACCGTAGCCACGGCTCCCGTCAGGTTCACCTTCTTCTGCGTACCGTAACCGATAACCACCGCCTCATCCAGCATGATGGCATCTTCCTGCATATATACCACAATATTTTTCTGTCCCGGTTTCACCTTTACCTTTTCGGTAAGATAACCCACATAAGAGAAATTCAGAGTAGCCCCGCCGGCAGGTATCTGAAGCTCGAAGGCTCCGTCTACATCAGTAATGCTTCCCTGGGCAGTTCCGTCGATGACGATAGACACCCCGATAAGCGGTTCCTGCAAGGCATCCAGTACCTTACCCGATACTGTTCTGTTCTGCGCCGACAGCGTAGAGACACTGCCCGTCAGCAACAGCAACAGCAAAAAAACATACGAATTGAAAACTTTCATAAATAAATATTTAGTAAAACATTAAGTAGCTTGTCGGTGCATCCCCGTTCAGCGAGGCAGGTAAGCATCCGTCGAGAACGCCTTCGGACGTTGCATCTGCTCGGTCCATTCGTGTCCGAACTCATCGCGCACGGTGATGGTCAGATCCACGTCGGCATCCGCCGCCTTCACCTTGAAGAAATGCGTAAAGTTTTCGGTAATGAAGCTCGGTGTAGAGCTCAGTGTCGACGAGTTGAAACGCTTCACGCTCAGCGCTGCCACATGCAGCGGATCGTAAGCCCATACCTCCTCAGGAGCAAGCTTGTTGCCCTTCTCGTCGGTCACCGTCAGCGTCCAGCGCGGATTCCAGTTCCAGATGTTTATCAGCACCTCGTTGTCCTTGTTCACCGGATAAGCATCCACATAGCGCTGGAATTTCGCCTTGACCGAAGCCGGTACACCGGCCGGCATCTGCGGCACATCCGCCATCGAGAAATGCACATTGTTCAGGTCGTAGCTGCGGAACTGGTAATCCTCCGTCCATCCCGTAGCCTTGTATATCCATTCGATGTTCGTTCCGTTCACATCCCATACCGAGTATCCGCCCGGTGTTCCGTCGGGACTGATGTGCACACCCGGAGTAAGGTAGCCCGACCACCACCACGAAGCGCATATCGCACCCGCGTTATGTTCGTACACCTCGCGTCCGCCCGTTACGTCATCCTCCGGAGTCACGTTGAAACTCAGGTGCGTATGTCCGGTCACGAAATGCACCTTGTAGCCGTCCAGCACGTCCAGCAGCTGCGTAGTGTTCAGCACGTCATGGTCTATCTTGAAACCTTCCGTCTGCGACGGGTAGAACAGCTGTGCGTGCATCACCACTACCAGCGGTGTCGACTTGTCGACATATGCCAGATCCTTCGACAGCCAGCTCAGCTGTTCGGCCGACACACGCTTCTCGTAGTCGCGCGAGGTAGTGCCGTCGTAGTTGCTGCAATCGATGTCATCCAGCACCACGTAATGCACCTTTCCGATGTTGAACGAATAATATGTCGGAGCGATATAATCCATGAAACGGCTTCCCGCCTCCTCATCGCTCATAGCCTTGTAGTCGTAGTCATGATTTCCGATAGTATGGAAAATCTGAAGTCCCTTCACCTGATTGTTGATGGTATTCAGGTACTCAGGCAGCGCATAACTGTTCGAATACCAGTACAGGTCCCAGGTCATGTCGCCCAGCGTAATGGCATACATCTTTTCGTGCTGATGCAAGGCACGGTAGCTGTTCAGATCCTCGGTAAAGTCCATAAACTGTCCCAGGTCGCCCGTGCGGTTGGCCAGATGCATATCGCCCAGCATAAACACCTTATAATTATCCTGTCCTTCCACCTCAGTCAGCGAGAAGTCCACACGCTCCGTTGTAGCGGCGTCCCCCTTCATCATCTGGTAGAACCGAGGCAAGACTCCCTCGGCAGGAACTTCATATCCCGAAGGAACGGAGATAAACACATACCCCCATTTCTTTTCCGACTGAAGCTGGTAGATACCCCGTTCGTCGGTCACGCTCACCTCTACACCGTCCGATACCACAACACCCTGCACCGGACCGTCGGCTGTCGATACCACCCCGTACACCGTCGTTCCGGCATCCGGTGTGAAACCAATTCCCTTTACAATATTAATATAGGTAGTACCAATCTGTTTCTTGCGGTCACCACGCTTGACGAACACCCGGTACGTACCGCTTTCGCATCCGTCGGCAAGCTTTATGGTAAAACTGTTTTCCGAAACACTCACCAGCACACACGTATACGAGATTCCCCCTGTCGATTCCAGAATAATCACGTCCGATTCCGCCGGCTTGTTACTCCCGGTCACCTGGAACGTATATTCCCCTCCCTTGGCCACTTCTATCAGCGAAGGGCATTCAAACTGTACATCAAAGCTGTCCGCTACAGCCTCCGTCATTCCATCGTTGCTGCACGCCATCAGCGGCAAGACAGCAATCAGCAAAAAGCAAAGTAAATACGCTGCAAATTTTTTCATTTTATTTTTAAATTGTAAATTTTCCCAACCTGTTCCTTACCTTTTCATTACCAGCTATCTACATGACAACCAGCGTTTTTCAAGCAATCAAAAATCCTTAATTTTCATTGCGCAAAATTAAAGGCAGCGTATTTCAAAACAGAAACGCGCATGTGGCAATCCTGTTTCAAAACGGTTAAGTTTCCGATGCAGCATACACACAAAAAACGGGGTGTGAATACCTGGCTATGTCTTTGTACGGCACAGCATATTGCCGGCAGATAAAATCAAAGCGCAACAAAAGGCGCTTGTTTTCATAAAAAAGAGTAAATTTGTTTTTCAATTAAAAACAGCAATGGAAAAAGCATATACGATAGACCAGCAAATTGCCCAACTTAAATCAAACGGTATGATGTTTGATGATGAGGAGAAAGCAAAAGAAATTCTTCTTGACGTCGGTTATTATCGGCTAGGATTCTATTCTTTTCCTTATGAGATAAAATTCCCATGTCTGGAACACCGTGACCATAAGCTAAAACCGGGCACAACATTCAAGAGTGTGTATGATCTTTATGAGTTTGATACCAGACTCCGCAGACTTCTGCTTAACGCTCTCGACCGTATCGAGGTCAATATCCGCACAAAATTCATCTACAATATATCACTCCGGTATATTGACGATCCTTGCTGGTTTGTCAACCGTAAATATGTAACATCCAATTTTGTAAATGCCTTTGAAGAGCAGGTCTATGCTGCTATGCGTAAAAATCCCATAATCCAGCATCACCATGCAAATCATCCGGGGATATATGCTCCGGCATGGAAAACCATAGAGTTTATGACAATCGGCAATATCATTACATTATATGATTCGTTGAAAGAGACGGATGCAAAAGATTTGGTAGCCAATGCCTATGGCTGTTCAAGAGGTGTTTTTTACAATTATATGGAAACAATTCGTGTCCTTCGCAACAAATGTGCACACGGAGGCTGCATCTACCGCATGGACTTTCCCAGAGGTATTAAGCGCTTGCCTGCTGACATTTCTGCCGATTGCAGACACAACATTAAAGGTGGCATAGATGTTGTAAGATATATTCTGGGATGCATCTCACAAACCCGAAAAACGGAATTGGAGAACGAAATCCATAATCTTGTCTGCTCCATTCAGACAGATGAAGCTAAAAAAGTTGTGGCACAGACTTCTAAACTCGAATGTTGAACAGCCCTACTGTTTGGCGGAATAAAAAATAATGCTTACCTTTGCAATACGAAAGTGCCCGTGCGAGCTTAGTCGTCGCATCTGCACTATAAAAAGGAATTAGAGAAGTCTCAGTCATTACGACTGGGACTTCTTGCTTTTAACAGTCAATCATCCTCAGAAAGTTTCTTTCAATCTATTTTTTCCTCATCCGATTCTGAAAAAGCGTCCAGGCCTCCGCCGTTAAGTTTCCGATGCAGCATACACACAAAAAACGGGGTGTGAACCACGCCGCGATACCGCAAACGTGAGGTTCACACCCCGTGCAAGTATATATCATAGTTTCTTAATCTTACGGCTCCCCCAGTCCCCGCACGATCACCTCCACCTCCGGCTTGAGGAAAAACTTGCGGTGTATAAGCAACAAACCAGCAAGAACAAAAAATACTCCCAAAATGCTAACTATAGTATGTTGAATTTCAATCTAAGCCTACATATTTTTGTAAAAAAACATACTATGAGTAGCAATTCCATTCTAGAAATATTCGGCAGAAATGTCCAGAAGTACCGAAAAGAGCAACACCTTTCGCAAGAAAAACTTGCGGAATATGCCGGACTTCACCGTACCTATATAGGAATGATAGAGCGTGCAGAAAAAAACATAACTCTTGTCAATATAGAAAAAATAGCAAAAGCATTAAATATTAATCTAACTAAACTACTAGAAAACAATGAATAAAAAACAAGAAGAAGGTATTGACAGAAACTGGCATCCCGAATTTCAAAAATACACAGAAGCCATTGTTTCAGCTCCCGAATATGAAGGGCTTTATTTTGAAAGAAAAAAAGACACGCAGATTAAATGGGTTGCCACCAAGAAATCTTCCGCCGGACAGAAACGTCTGGCATGGTGGAACAAGAAATGCGAGGAACTGGGTATTCCCGTAAAATCCGGAAACTATGCCGTTGCAGTCAGGGAGATACATCCTACAAAAAAACATGTATGCCAGATCTGTGGAAAGGCGCTCAGCATATATTATGAATACCCCACTAAGCAAACGCTTTCCAGAATCAACCAGAAACTCGGCACCAAGCTGAACCAGACAGATTATACCATAAAGGAAATAATAGAACAGTTTTGCAAGAATACCAATGATCTGCAAAACATAGCCGACATATTCAAGGTAAAATCTTTTACAGATGCAGCCGACCTGATCCGGCAAATATATGATACACATGTAGCCAAGTGTTCAGGCAAACTCTCTCCGGGAGCCATGTCAAATTGTCCGGACCGTTTCGACGGCTACCATTCCGACGGACTGTGCTGCCGGCAGTTTACCGACAAGGGCAGACATACAGACAACATGAAAACCTATGTGCAGGACCGGCGTGCTTACGAAGAATGGGACGACGGCAACTATAACCTGGCCAACAGACTGATGGGAGAATACCAGAAAGCTCCAAAGTGCACATGTCCGGTCTGCGGAGAAACAGCTAAAATGACAGCCGACCATATAGGTCCGATTTCGCTCGGATTCTGCCACAGTACGAACTTTGCCCCTAAGTGCAAAGCGTGCAACAGTGCGAAGAACAATCGCCTTTCCCTGTCGGATGTCCGTAAGCTGCTGACACTGGAGGCAGACGGCAATCAGGTGGTAAGCTGGCATTCCCAATATATCTGGGACAAGTACAAAAATACTATCACTTCCGATGAAGATGCCCGGAAACTCAGTTCCCTCATGTTGAAATGCCACCAGAACGTATTGAAACTGTTCTCCCTTATTTACAAAAAAGGAGGGGAAGAATTTCTCCAGACTTATCTGCATCCCGAATACTCCATGTACGACTACCGTTTTTCGGATTTCAATCCGCTGGAACCCGACAAACTGAAGATACACGAAAGTCCTCTCGACAGTGAAAACAAGCGGAAAAATCAGAAAAGATACCTGCGCATTGCTTTCGAAAGTCTGAAAGAATTCGACATGAAGGAAAACCGTAAAGTGACATTTTACACAGACCAGTTTCCCCAAGAAACAGCTGCCGTCATACAGAGCATCAAAGCCAGAAATTTCACACAAGCCGACCAGGAAGTCAGGAAACTCATCACACTTCTGTGCGACAAGATTATTGCTTCCGAGTCAGAGTAGATTATAAAACTCTTCGAAAGTCAACTCTCCATACATGAGCCTGTCGTAAGCCGATGCCTGCACAGGCTCATAATCCATTTCCAGACTTCCTCCCCCGTTTTCCAGTTCCGGCAGCGAACCGATAGCATCTCTCACCGTAATGGCTACGGGCAAGTTCCATATATTCGGCGTCTTGACAGATGGCATGTAAAACAAAGGCGACGGCTGAGGTATGGAAATCTCTTCCAGTGAACCGATGATGAAAACCCGCTTTCTACGCTGCGGCACACCAAATTCCTCGGCATTCAGCTTGATGGGTACATTTACATGATAACCGATTTCAGTAAAAGCCTCAATAATTTCTTTAATGGCATCCCCCTTACGCATGGTCAGAATACCTGGCACATTCTCCATAACGAAAAATTCCGGCCTCAGCCGGTTTACCATTTCAACAAAATCCTTGAACAACTGGTTTCTCTTGTCGTTCGGATCTCTCCAGCCCGCATACGAAAATCCCTGACAAGGCGGACCACCGACAACCACATTAACCGGTGTATTTCCGCAAGCTTCCATAATGCGCGCCTTGGTTTCCTCCTGGGTAATATCTCCCAAAATGAAATTCTCAGCCGGTGCATACTGCGAATGATTATATCGGTTGGTAGCCATGATGCTCTTGTCTATTTCATTTGCGGCTATCAGCTGGAATCCGCTCATAATGAATCCTTCCGACATACCTCCGCATCCGGCAAACAAATCCACAAAATTCATTCCTCTTAAATGAGGCATGATCAGTGAAGCGACGAACCTGGCCAGCAAAGGAGGCACAGCGTTTCCTATCTGCTTGTACTGTGAAGCATTAGAACCCTGAAAGATAAAACTGTCGGGAAACGACTGAAGCCTTGCCGCCTCCCTGTTGGAAAGCACACGACATTGCGAAGGGTGCAGATTGCACCCGTTCCCTACCCGATTGAAATAAGTGGCGATCGTATAGCTTGGCTTGTCCCAGCACAACCTGCCGTAATAAGTAGTCCGTCCTCCGGTTTCCCTTATTTTATCCAGACGAGTATCCGATATGCTCAGAGGAATATCCTGCCAGTTTCCACCTTCAGGAATGTGAGGGGCTATTTCCGCCTCATGTTTCCCCATCTTAAACACAACATGATTATATAATTTCATCGTACTATCCAGTTTATCTCTTCCGGTGTCAAACCATACAGTTCGCCTACATACCTGTCCAGTTCCTCCTGCGAAGAATAAGTAAAGTTTTCATCCACTCTGTTCAGATCAACTACCGGCAAATCGTCTATTTCGTAGTTATTTATATGATTATTAGAGCTGGTCACCTTAAATCTCCAGTTCAACAAGCTGCTGTTCAGCAAAATATACATCTTCTTCAAGACTGTTTCTTCAGCCGATATGTAATTGCAACTATTTCCCAGTATATCATTTTCCTCACAATACACAAACCTCAGCCTCCGCGATATTCCCATATTGGAAACCTGCTGACAGACCAGCCTCCTTCTGCCAAAATCACATTTCAGAAATTCAGCCGAACGAGTTCCGAGAAACTCGCCCTTCACATATTCGTGATTGATATCCTCAATATCGTTGTCAGCAATCATATTTCCCCGTACCAACCGGTAGGGAGTCTGCTCTTGTGTTATAAACCGCTTATATAAAGTGAGATCCAGTTCCCCCCTTCTGTTCCGTATTTCAGGATATTCCTTCAGCTTCCGTACCTGTGACAGCCTCTCCAGAATCTCCCACCCCCTATCCGACATCAGAGGTATCTCCATATTTTCCCCGAAAATCTTCCGCACACTTCCGATTTCTACTCCAAAACATCTCCCGTCCACTTCCACATTTATCCTGCCGGTAATACCGTATCGCTGCAGGTAAAATATATTAGTCGACTGCGTTACATTGTCAAACAGCGGGATGCTTTCTCTAAAGTATTTTATTTCACAGACCTTGTTCTTTTCCAACAAAAATTTCCGCAATTTTGTTGTTGACAAATCCGCGAATAATGTAGAAGGGCATATTACTCCCAAATAACCATTCCGCTTAAGCATCCGTATCATCTTTTCAATGGAGAGCTGATACAGATTCAACATTCCCTCCAGCGCATAATGATAAGCCCCCGAAGTTCTGAACCAGGACACCCACATTAAAATCCGGTCAGCTTTATTTCCCGAAATCTTCTTCTTGTCCGGTTTCAGAACCAGATAAGGAGGATTTGAAACAATCACATCAAATCCTCCGTTTACCTTTCCCTCAAAATCAGAGTTTTTCAACGGACATTCATCAGAAAACATTATATTCTCCTGTATCAGTGCATTTCTCCGAATAATATTTCCACATATTTTTTCTATGTCCGAAACAGAAGGTTCTTTCAGCCTTGCCAAGGCCTTCATACGAGTAATCGCTACAGCTACAGGGTCTATATCCACAGCAAAAATATTATTCAAAATACTTTTTTCCGGCGGTATAGCATATTCTTTATCCAATATATCGACAATGCAATCATAAAAGCGTCCTGTACCACAGGCAAAATCAAGCACAGACACGTCAGCCCCTGCATCACACCGCGACAAGGTATTTTTCACTATTTCATAAGCGACATAAGATCTGGTATAAACCGCTCCCTTATCAATAAGATTATGCTTCGATTTTTTTCTGTAAACAAGGCCGTTCTTCCGCTCTATCACAGCATTCAGAAATACGATATGCAGTTCTTCACATAAAGAAGGGATTACTTCTGCCGGAAACTGAGTATAAAGAGAATATTCTCCATCAGGCAAAAATCCATAGCTGCCTGAGATTTCCACCGAGTCCAAAAGTTTTTTTTGGTAGAGAAAAGTATATATAAGGCTGTTTATCAGAAAGGAATGCACATTTTCTGCCAATGCAGCAACTGTTTCCGTGTTCAAATCTTGTTCCGAAATCCGATTTGACGACTTATATTTTTCGCATTCTTCCGCTATCAGATCGTTTTCCAATTCAATAAGTCCGTCAATCATTATTCCTTGCTTGATTTAATCATTTTTTTAACAAAATCCTGTATTTTCGTGCAAAGATAATGTTTTTTGTTTCACCAGCCCCGTTCCCGTTCCGAAAAAACAGCCTCTCTTAATCTTACGGCTCCCCCAGTCCCCGCACGATCACCTCCACCTCCGGCTTGAGGAAAAACTTGCGGTGCTTGTCGTGGCCCAGTGCCGCCAGCCCTTCGCGGATGGACGGACAGCGGTACATCCACCGGTACAGATTGCGCCGTGCCGTTTCCGGCGAACGGTCGGGAAAATACAGACAAGCCAGCTCCGACTTGCCGTAGATACGCAGACGGAATTCCCCGTCGCCGTGTTCATTTTCTTTCATACCGCATCCCCTTTCCGGCACGTCCGGCTTCCTTGCGCGGCGAAACCCGTTCGAAAGCCGCCCCGTCCAGCATCCCTTTCAGCACCATGCCCGGACGGAAACGCACCCATATCTTGTTTATCATCGATTCGTGGAAGTCAGCCTCCAGCCGCACTCCCTCGCTTTTCACTCCCACCTGAAGCGAACCCAGCTCACCCAGACGGACAATCTCGCCGTTGCACAGCCCGCGGCAGACCTCCTCTTCCAGCGCTACAAGCACCGCCAGCGTATCGGCACGTGTCACCGTACACCGCCGCTGAATACGGCGTGCCATGTCGCCCAGCGTCACCTCTCCCCGCGCCTGTGCACGGGCATAATACGTCATCTCTGCCGAGATATCACGCGGATCAACCCGCGGAACCACCGAATAAGTCACTGCTCTTTCCTTCATCATTCTTCCGTTTTAAATTGTTTGCCGGCGCAGTCACAGGCGTACCCGCGAACTCGCCGATTTTCGTCATGCTGGGATTATACCCGTAATATACCTTTCCCGTCGCCCCGTTGCGGTGCTTGGCTACCGTGGCGATGCCCATGCCCCGCGTAGACCACCCCGTATCGGGATCCACCCGGATGTGATAACGCTCCGGACGGTGCAGCAGAATCACCAGATCGGCATCCTGCTCGATGACCCCGCTCTCGCGCAGGTGACGCAGCTCCGGACTCCCCGCCCGGTCTTCCGCCTGACGGTTGAGCTGGCTCGACACGATGACCGGACACCCCAGCGAGCGCGCCAGCCCCTTCAGCTTGCGGCTGCACTCCGCCACCTCCTGTTCACGCGTACGCCCCGGATTCACCGTGGCAAGCAGTTGCAGATAGTCGACGATAAGCAAGCCCAGCAGCCCCTTTGCCCGCAGCGACTTGGCGATGACACACAACTGGTCGACGTTGATGTACGGCGTATCGTCGACATGCACCGGCAGCGCGCTCATCCGTTCCGCCGTACGGTGCACATCCTCCACCTCCTCCGGCGAGAGCCTGCCCTGACGGATACGCAGCGGATCGGCCGAACTCTCCGCCAGTACCATACGCTCGCCCAGTTCCGAAGCCGTCATCTCCAGCGTGAAGAACACCACCGGCACACCCGCCATCGCCGCCTGACGCGCAAAGAACAGGTCGAGTGCCGTCTTCCCGTCGGCCGGACGCGCCGCCGTAAAAATCAGGTTGCCCGGCTGCCATCCCCCTGTCATCTCGTTCAGCCGCTGCAAGCCCGTAGGCACACCCGTCAGCCCGTTCACAGCCAGTTCCTGCCGGCGGTCCACCAGCGCCACCGTATCATCCATCACCTCCGGCATGGGGTGCAAGTGATTCTCCAGCGGCGAATCCTCGAGCAGCGCCCCCAGTTCCCGCTGCGTATCAATCAGCACATCATACACATCACACGTCATATCGTTTGCCGCCGCCAGCTCCCGTGTCAGCACCTCCACCAGCTTCCGCCTCAGGTAATACTGAAACAGGATGCCGCAATGATACTCCAGGTGGGCCGACGTAGCCACCCCCGCCGCCAGTTTCGCCACGGCAAACGGACCGCCCGCATCGTCCAGCCGTCCCTGAGCACGCAGCTCCTCGGTCACCGTCAGCATATCCACCGCCGCTCCCCGTGCATACAGCGCGTTTATCGCCTCGAACACCACCCGGTGCGCCGTCAGGTAAAACATCTCGGCACGCAGACTTTTCAGCACCACCGCCTGAGCCGAACGCTCCAGCAGGCACGCCCCCAGTACCGCCCCTTCTATTTCTTCCGCATAAACCATCCCCATAATCCTAAAAATATGACTGCTGTCCGATACAGCTTTTTACATTACTGAAAAACCGATTGCCTTTACGGATAATCCCTCCTGTTAAAATTATTGCTTGATTTTTATATATCAACAAGTTACTGAGGGTTTGAAAAGTTTTATCGGACAGCAATGATTGACAATTTAAAAAGTTTCATCAGACAACACAGATAAAAATATAATCAATTGAGTACAAAACTCTTCATCTGCAAATACTTCAGCGCCGTACGAGCCCGGTCGATAGACGGCAGCATGCAGAGATACATCTCGATGTTTCCCACCGCCTCCTCTCGCTCGGCCAGCGTCAGCTTCCCCCACGCCTTGCGCGCCGCCTCGATGTCGAGGGCAGGCTGCTGCGACATGTCGTGATACTGTTCCCAGAACACCTCGAACATCTCGTCGCCCGCGCTCCTGCGCCTTCCGTCCGCACCGTTTTTCACCCGCATGCGGCACAGCGTATCGTAGTGCAGCAGACGCAGCTTCGAACAGTTCTGCACCTTCATCACCTCCACCACACCGTTCTGCTCCAGCTCTCCGATAAAGTGGTTCACATGCCTCCGGCTCCAGGCGAAGCGCAGACTCAGCTCCCTTCCTGAGAAAAACAGCTCGCCCCGTTTCAGGCATCCAGGGGTATCACCCTGATCGGTAAAGCACGCCGCCATGAGCAGATACACATACGCCTGCGAGTCGGAATGCCACTTTCCGTACATTTCGGCAAACATCTGGGTAAGCAGTCGCCTCGAAAGTACCAGAAAGCCCAGATTGCCAGGATTTTTCATAGTTGTTATCACCTCCATAATTCTTCATTTTTTTACGCAACCCGAAAGGGCGGGCCACCACCGTCACCAAAGTGTAGCATAGCAAACCCTCAGAGTTACAAGTTATTACAATGTCCGGCGGGCCACAAGAGCACCACCAGGGTTGCCACCCTTTCCTATTATATATTAAAAGAAAGAGTAAAAGCAAGGGAAGTTTTTCTCGCAAAGAAAAACGTTCAGCCACGATTTTTCCGTTATCTTTGTGTCATCAACAGAACCTGACAGGTAAACTTCCGTTCTTGTCTTTCACCGGTAAAAATACCGATTGGCAGAGTATTAATTACTGCCCTATACGGCAGAGATAACCCCCGAGAGACAAGACTAATGAAATATTTCGAAAAATTATACGCTTCGTGCGAGCCTACGAAGCAACAGACAGACGAGTGGCTCAAAGAATTAAGAAAGTTCATCGATACACTGTGCGCCCTGTCGCACGTATCGAAGTCGGAAATCCAGCGCATCACGGGCATCGGCACGCATACGTGTTTCGACACCGTCCGCAACTTCCGTTTCAAGACGCTGGCCACCTTCTTCAAGGCAGCCGAACAGGTGTGCGAGATAGATTTCGACGTAACCACCCTGAGACTGATCATAGAGAGCTGCATCATGCACAAGACGAACCTGATAGTACGCGAGGCCGATCCCGACGAGGAGCCGGGAGAAAACGAGTTCAGGATTCTGAAGCAGCTTTCCGTGGGCACGGACTCCCGAAAAGGCAGCCCGACGGGAAAAAAAGCTGAAAAGTTGAAGTAAACATCAGGAAGTTTACCCGGATATTCGTACAAAAGCTCCGGCTTTTCGTACGAATATCCAAAAAAATCTCCGGACATTGTCCGCCCATGATGCCGGCATCCGGAGATTTTTTTGTACCAATCGACAAAAAAACGGATAAATTGACAAGCCAGCCCGTTCGCGTCCACATTCGGAAAAAGACGGCAGTCCTTGTGTAAAAATAAAAAAATTGAACAATCATATCTAAAAAAAGGGTTAAAATAAACCTTTCTGCATATAAATTTGTTATCTTTGCGCCGAAGAACGACTTCCTATGCGGCTGTGGGAGCGGATCCTAGACAGAAGCACGATGTGCGTCATCTTCCGTATTTGGAGATAACAAACTGATTCATAGTGTTTTTCAGGCGCTAGGAAGGAGAGAGAGGTACATCCGTACCTCAACAAACATTCAATCAAGAAAAAAGGGAACAAAAAACCAGAAGGACAAACATCCACAGACATGGAAAAAGAACAGGTATGGCTTCCCCTGCAGACGGTGTACAACAAAGAACTTGCAGTAGCCGCCTATCTCAAAGAGCAGGGCATCGAGCATTACATCCCCATGACATACGAGCTCCGCGACACCGGGCGCGAGGGTGAATGCAGCCATGTACTGGTACCGGCCATCCATAACCTGATTTTCATCCACTGTCCTTATGACGCCAACTGGTGCCGGCAGTTCGCCTCCGAAGCCCCGCTGCCCGTCTATTTCCTGAAGAAGGAACGCAACGGCAATGACTACTGCACGGTGAGCGAACGCGACATGCAGAACTTCATGCATGCCACCAGCCCCGACATCCAGGGCACGCGGTTCATCGATTCCGAAAAGCTTCGCGGCAAGCGCAGCGTCCCCGTCCGGGTAGTACGCCGCGGTCCGCTCTACGGTGTGACCGGCAAGTTCCTCCGCTACGGAGGCCGCCACTACATCGCCATCGAAATGCCCCAAAGCACCGCCCTGCTCAAAGTGAGCTACACCTGGTGCGAAACCATCGAAGAGTAAATTCTGAAAAACAATATAAAATCACTAACAGACAAGCATGAAACTAAAAGCTTTATCACTTGTTATTTTTATGGCATGTTCGCCCCTGCTCATGGCGCAGTCGGACATGACCGACCAGCAAGTGCTGGAATATGCTAAAGATGGAGTAAAACAAGGCAAAGACCAGCGTACCATAGCTACCGAGCTGGCACGCCGAGGCGTAACCCGCGAACAGGCGGAGCGCGTGAAGAAAATGTACGAACAGCAGACAGGTACCGCTGCCGGCGACATGACCGGAACCGCCAAAGCCGAAGCACGCCTGCGCGAGCAGACACAGGAAGACAATTCCACCATGCTCGACGAACAGCCACAGGCACAGGAAGTGGCACAGCAGGACGCCGTATTCGGCCGCAACATCTTCAACACCCGCAACCTTACGTTCGAACCGAACGTCAACATAGCCACCCCGCCCAACTACCGTCTCGGTCCGGGCGATGAAGTGGTAATCGACATCTGGGGAGCCAGCCAGAACACCATCCGCCAGCAGATCTCGCCCGACGGAACCATCAACCTCGAACAGCTCGGCCCTGTATTCCTGAGCGGCATGAGCATCGAGCGCGCACAACAGTACCTCACCGGCGAGCTCCGCAAGATCTATTCCGACCAGAGCAACCAGATACGCGTCACACTGGGCAACAGCCGCACCATCCAGATCAACGTGATGGGCGAAGTGATACAGCCGGGCACCTATGCCCTCTCGGCCTTCTCTACCGTATTCCACGCCCTCTACCGTGCAGGCGGTGTGAGCGGCATCGGTAGCCTCCGTAACGTGAAAGTATCGCGCGGCGGACAGACCGTAGCTACGGTAGACGTCTACCAGTTCATCATGCAAGGCAAGACCCGCGACGACATCCGCCTGGAAGAAGGCGACGTGATCATCGTTCCTGCCTACGAAGAACTGGTACAGATTACAGGCAACGTGAAACGCCCCATGCGCTACGAAATGAAGAAAGGCGAAACCCTTTCTACCCTGCTGAAATATGCCGGCGGATTTACCAGCGACGCCTATACCAAGAGCCTGCGCATCGTGCGCCAGAACGGTAAGGAATATCAGGTAAACACCGTGGATGACACCGACTACAGCGTATGCAAGCTGCACGACGGCGACGTAATCACCGCCGAAGCCATTCTGGACCGCTTCACCAACAAGCTGGAAGTGCGCGGCGCCGTATACCGTCCGGGCATCTACGAGCTGGGCGGCAAGCTGAACACCGTACGCGAACTGGTAGAGAAAGCCGACGGACTGATGGCCGACGCCTTTACCGGCCGTGCCGTACTGTACCGCGAGCGTGAAAACAAGACCCGCGAAGTGAAGCAGATAGACATCCGCGCCATCATGGACGGCAGCCAGCCCGACATCCCGTTGCAGAAAAACGACGTACTCTACATCCCCAGCATCCACGACCTGGAAGACCTGGGCAACGTACAGATATTCGGCGAAGTAACTCATCCGGGCGACTATCCGTATGCCGACAACATGACACTCGAAGACCTCGTGATTACCGCAGGCGGTCTGCGTGAATCGGCTTCCGTAGTACGTGTCGACGTGGCACGCCGCGTAAAAGATCCGAAGAGCACCGAAAGCCCCGCTACCATCGGACAGAACTTCTCTTTCGGCCTGAAAGACGGCTTTGTGGTAGACGGCGAACCGGGATTCACCCTCCAGCCTTACGACCAGGTATTCGTACGCCGCAGCCCGGGCTACAGCGCACAGCAGAACGTGGTAGTAGACGGCGAAGTGCTTTACGGCGGAACCTACGCCCTGAGCAGCAAGAACGAACGCATCAGCAGCATCATCGCCAAGGCAGGAGGCGCCACTCAGTTTGCCTACGTAAAGGGAGCCAAGCTTACCCGTGTGGCAAATGCAGAAGAAATCAAGCGCATGCAGGATGTAGTGAACCTGCTCCGCCGCCAGGTAGGCGACGCCATGATCGACTCCCTGGGCATCAACGTACAAAGCACCTTTACGGTAGGCATCGACCTGGAAGCCGCCCTTGCCAACCCCGGCAGCGATGCCGACATCGTGTTGCGTGCAGGCGACGTGATCAGCGTGCCCGAATACAACAACACCGTGAAGATAGACGGCGCCGTGATGATGCCGAACACCGTATCCTATCAGGAAGGCGAAGGCGTGAAATACTACATCAACCAGGCAGGCGGCTACGGCCAGAACGCCAAGAAGAGCAAGAAATTCATCATCTACATGAACGGCCAGATAGCCCAGGTGAAAGGCAGCGGCAAAAAACAGATGGAACCCGGGTGCGAAATCATCGTGCCCAGCAAGCGCAAGAAGCAGTTCAACATCGGCAACGTTGTCGGTCTGACAAGCTCTATTGCCTCACTGGCGACCATGACAGCTGCCATTACGGCATTGATTAAGTAAACTACTGATTATAAACAGCTACAGGAAGCGCGGTAAGGAAGATTTTACTGCAACTTTTCTCACCCACCGAGCCGTGCCGACTGTAGCCTTTTCCCTATAAGCATCTATGAGCGAAAACAAAAACTATCAGCATCCGGACGTACAGAAAGCGGAAAACGATGAACTCGAAATAGACTGGATGGAGATACTGCGTAAAATCATCGCCATCCGCAAGACCCTCTACAAGGCAGCCGGCGTAGGCATGGTGCTAGGCATTATCATTGCCTTGAGTATTCCCAAACAATACACCGTAACAGTCACCCTTTCCCCTGAGATGAACGGAGATAAAGCAAGTGGAGGACTTGCCAGTCTGGCTTCTTCGTTCTTAGGCGGAGGAACCAGCAGCAACAATGATGCACTTAATGTAACTCTTGCACCGGATATTGTATCTTCAACTCCGTTTGTTTTAGATCTGTTCGACACCCGCGTACAGACGTTAGATGGAAAACTAGACACCACCTTGGTGAGCTATCTGGATGAACAGAAACAACCCTGGTGGGGATATGTTAAAGCAGCTCCAAGCTTAGCAATCGGAGCTATCAAATCTCTTCTTACCGAGGAAGCTGATTCAACGGCAGCATTAAATCCTTTCCAGCTGACAGAAAAAGAAGCTACAAAAGTAAAAGGACTTAGACAAGCAATTACAGCTAATGTTGAAAAAAAGACAGCAATGACCACTATTACAGTTACTTTACAAGATCCCAAAGTAGCAGCCATTGTAGCCGACAGTGTAGTAGCAAAACTCCAACAATATATTGTAGATTACCGAATCAAAAAAGCAAAGGAAGACTGTGCCTATTTGGAAGAGCTGTATAAAGAACGCCAACAAGAATACTACGATGCACAAAGCAAATACGCTCACTACTTCGATACCAACCGTAATATTGCATTTCAGAGCATACGTGCAGAACAAGAACGCCTACAAAACGACATGAGCCTCGCCTATCAAGTATATAGCCAAGTGGCTCAGCAGTTACAGGTAGCTCGGGCCAAAATACAAGAAGAGAAACCCGTATTTGCTGTAGTAGAACCAGCTACTATTCCCTTATACCCATCTGGGATTAGTAGAAAAATAATTCTAATAGGTATTATTTTTCTCACAATATGCATAACAGGGGGATGGAAGTTATTTGGATACTCCTATTGGTTAAAAATAAAAAAAATGATTTAACAAAAAAATCTAACCAATGCAAAAAAACGATAGACTTAAAATACCAAGAGATTCTAATTTAGAATTATATCGTATCTTAGTAATGCTTCTCATCATTGCACATCACTATGTAGTCAATTCTGGATTATTACAGCTAATGGAACAGAATATGTTAAATTCTTCATCCATATTTTTATATTTAGCAGGAATGTGGGGAAAAACAGGCATTAACTGTTTTGTTTTAATTACAGGATATTTCATGTGTAAATCACAAATAACAATACGAAAATTTCTTAAGCTTTTATCATTAGTGTCCCGTTAAAATCGGGACGAATTAAATATTAATCAAACAACCCCGGGAAAAGGGGATTTAATTGCTCTTTGACATCATTGAAATTAGTCTTATTGAACAACTCTTGTAAAGGTGTTTTATCCGTTAATGAAATGCTCAAAATCTGTAGGACCTCATAGGTCGAACGGCTTAAGTGCAAATCATGTTGGATAATAGCTACCAAACAATAAGTGATAATAGCCACACTTATCTGAATACGGACTGCGTTTTCTGTGGTGCCCCAGAACCTTTTGATTTTAAGGTGCTGCTTCAACCATTTGAAGAACAGTTCTACAAGCCATCTCTTTTTATAGAGATTAGCTACATCAAGTGCAGATATATGTTTGGCATTTGTCAGGAAGGTAAATTCACGATCATCTTCTTCATCATAGAACCTGATAATCCTGAATGATTCCGGATACTTCTTTTCAGAGGTATATCCTGATAATTTCACTTCAGCATCAGATAGTATATTCTTTGGTAGTCTGCGTTTCCATTTGCAGAACTTAAATTTAAGATTCGACTTGGCTCTTACGACAAAGAAAGAGCCAGTAAGATGAATCCGATATAGTTCCTTAAACGAATCATACGCTCTATCAAAAATATAGTATGCATTTGGTTCATAATGAATTGCAGACATTGCTGTTGAGTCATGTTTTGAAGCTGTGGTTACTGTAAAAAAAGCCGGAACCTGAGCCTCAATGTCATAAAGGACATGTGCCTTGACTCCACCTTTTTTACTTCGAAATTTAGCCCAAGGAAATGTTGCCAAACATAACGGAATGGTGGTTGAATCAAAAGCGTACTTCTTTCCTTCGATATCCAGAATATGAGTAGCTCGTTTATCACTGGCTTCTTTCATCATGAAGAATGCAAAATCTTCAAAGATTCTGTAATCCCTATTTTGGTTAGCTGATGCAAGTGTGGTTTTGGCCAAGGGTTCACGACCCAATCCCAAATGATAACACTTGGCTTGATGTGCTTCCAATGCAACAATCAGGTCGCGTAGGCTCTCACGATTGCTTAGCTGTCCGAACATCATAGCAAGAAGCTGGTTCCAGCAAGTGAAATGTTTGACGTAACGATTTCCATCGTATTTGTCCACGATTCTTCTGAATTTATTGTTGTTCAAAAACTCTACCAATTGAGCGAAAACATATTTGTCTTGATTCATTTGAAGCCATTTGATTTGGTTTCAAAGGTACAATTTCAAATCGTCGCGCTTTACAAATAGAGTATAATAAGCTATGTTTCAGTTATTTCAAAGAACTATTTATCCACTTTTACGGGACAGTAATGAGCTTTTATTTGAAATTGAATTCTATAAAATTTTATTTTACCTATTATTTGTTATATCAGGATATGCTACTTTTTCTGTTAGTGAATGTTTTAAAGCATTCCTACCAATAACAAACATCCATGATGGATTTGTCAGTTGTTTCTTAGTTTTTTATCTATTCATTCCATTTTTAAATATTTTAATAAGAAATTTAAATAAAAAGTTACATTTGCTTTTAGTAGGACTTTGTATTTTTACATATACAATATTAGGAAGTGTCCCCAAAATAGATGTTACAATGAACTACGTTTCTTGGTTCTGTGTACTCTATTTCATAGCTTCCTATATTAGAAATTATGGCTGTTTCTCTATCAAAGAAAAACAATGGAAATGGTTTATGCTTATATCTATATCACTTTCAATTATAAGCGTTATATGTATTTTAAAATGTAATCAAGTTCTTAATAAAAATTTCTTTCCTTATTATTTTGTTTCTGATTGTAATAGTATTTTTGCTGTTAGTACAGCAATTTGCTCATTTATGTTTTTTAAGAATCTAAAATTAAAAAATAACAAAACTATAAACTTGATTTCAAGAAGTACATTTGGAGTTCTACTAATTCATGCCAATAGCAATATTATGAGACAATGGTTATGGAAAGATACTTTTGAAAATGTAAGCTATTTCTCATCAGAATATTTATGGATACATCTTCTTGTCACCATAATCATAATTTATATAGTATGCACTTTCATTGATTATTTAAGAATAACCTACATTGAAGCTCCCTTTTTCAAAATAATAGATTCCAAACTAAATATTAAACTATTCTCTTATGACTGAATCTTTAAAACAGCAAACAATAAAGGGAGTAATATGGAGTAGTATCGAACGTTTTTCAGTACAGGGAATCCAATTCCTTATCATGATCATTATGGCACGGTTGCTTTCTCCCAATGATTATGGTTTGATAGGAATGTTAACCGTTTTTATCTCCATTGCACAATCTCTAATAGATAGCGGATTTTCACAAGCACTAATTCGTAAACAAAATCGAACAGAAACAGATAACTCCACCGTATTTTATTTTAATATTGGAGTAGGCATTTGTATTTATTTACTATTTTACCTAATTGCACCTCTCATCTCTCAATTTTACAATACTCCTGAACTGACTGCTATCATGCGTGTAATTTCACTAGGAATTATATTTAACTCATTAGCAGTAGTACAACGAGCATTACTTACTATTCAAATAAATTTCAAGACACAAGCTAAAGCAAGTTTAATTGCTGCTATTGCTTCTGGTATTATAGGTATAACAATGGCCTATAAGGGCTTTGGTGTATGGTCCATTGTTATGCTACAGCTAGTAAATCTAAGCTTAAATACCATCTTATTATGGTCTTTCACAGGATGGCATCCTACAAGCAAATTTTCCAAGGATTCATTTTGTGAGTTATTTGCTTTTGGGAGCAAATTACTTGCCTCAGGAATATTAGATACTCTCTACCGAAATATTTATCTTATTGCTATTGGAAAATTATTTACTGCATCACGATTAGGCTACTATACTCGAGCACAACAATTTTCAGATTTTCCATCTTCTAATTTAACAGGAGTATTACAACGAGTTACTTATCCTATATTATGTAAAATACAAGATGACACAGAAAGATTAGCTCAAGCATACCGAAAATTTCTTCGTATATCAGCATTTTTAATATTTCCACTAATGGTAGGTTTATCAGCTGTATCGGAACCATTCATCCTACTATTATTAAAAGAACAATGGCATTTTGCTGCTGTTATTTTACAAATTATCAGCTTCGCATCTATGTGGTATCCCATACATGCTATCAATTTAAATCTACTTCAAGTCAAGGGACGCTCCGATTTATTCCTCCGATTAGAAATTATAAAAAAAATATTAGGAATAACTATACTATGTGTCACTGTCCCTATTGGATTAATCGCAATGTGTTATGGTCAAATAGTATCATCTCTTATTGCTTTAGTAATCAATACCTATTACACTGGGAAACTAATTAATGTTGGTTTTATACGCCAAATGAAAGACCTTACACCTACCCTTGTGTTGGTAGTAACTATGTGGATCATTATCCATTTTGGTATACTACCATTCTGTTCAAATAATATTATAAAATTAATAACTGGAATTATCATCGGTATTATCTATTATCTCGGAGCTGCTTGGATGTTCAAATTTCCAGAACTAAAAGAGTTACTCTCTATTTTGAAAAGAAAATAAATTATCAATAATTATGGAAGAAAAACTTATTACTGTAACATCTCCTCTTTTACCCGATTTAGAGGAGTTCAATGAACTATTACAAGATATTTGGAATCGCAAATGGATTACTAACAACGGACATTATCATAAAGAACTTGAAAAAGCATTATGTGAATACTTAAAAGTTCCTTATATAAGTTTATTTACTAACGGAACTTTGCCACTAATTACAGCTCTACAAGCACTCCGTATTACAGGAGAAGTTATTACGACTCCCTACAGTTTTGTAGCAACCACTCATGCACTATGGTGGAATGGAATAAAGCCTGTATTTGTAGATATCGACCCAACAACAGGAAATATTGATCCAGAAAAAATAGAAGCAGCAATTACTCCACGTACGACCGCTATCATGCCCGTACATGTATATGGTAAGCCATGTGACATTATTCGTATTAAAGAAATAGCTGACAAATATGGCCTTAAAGTCATCTATGATGCAGCACACGCTTTTGGAGTAGAAGTAAATGGAGAAAGTGTTTTAAATGCTGGTGATATGTCAACACTCAGTTTTCATGCAACCAAAGTTTACAATACTATTGAAGGAGGCGCACTAATTATGCACGATGCGGAAACTAAAAAGCGTATCGACTATTTGAAAAACTTTGGATTTGCTAATGAAACTACAGTCGTTGCTCCTGGAATTAATAGCAAAATGGATGAAATTCGTTCTGCATACGGATTACTTAATCTTCGCCAAGTTGATACAGCTATTGAAGCACGTCATCAAGTTGCCATTAAATATCGCAAATCATTAAAAGGAATTAAAGGAATTACTTTTTTTGATGATATGTCAGGAGTAAAACATAACTATTCATACTTTCCTATATTTATAGATGCAGAAAAATATGGCATGACTCGTGATGAACTTTATTTCAAAATGAAAGAACAAAATATTCTAGGCCGTCGATATTTCTATCCATTAATCAGTACCTTTTCCACATATCGAGGATTAGAAAGTGCTCACCCTGAGAATTTACCAGAAGCACACAAAATGGCAAATAGCGTAATATGCTTACCAATGCATCATTCATTAACGGAAGAAGACATTTTACGTATAATTGATATTATTGCCAAGAGATAAAATCCTCTCAAAATCAATAGACATAAACATGTCTAATTAATTTTCAAATATCTAACAGGCATACTGATAATTAAAATATGTGACTATTTAAATATAAAATAAAGTTTAATAACATAACTTCTATTAATTATCACATGCTATTCCTCTAAACTGTTTTCAAAATAATTATAAAATAGCCAAAGGAGTCTTCAAACTAATATTTTAGCAATAACAAATGGATATTCACTCAATATATCTACGATACAGATTTTGGATCTTAGATTTTTTTAAAGGATCTCCTATAGGGAAACCATATAGAGAAATAAAAGTTTTCGATAAATTATCTTTTGCGGATGGTGCTAATAAAAGGGAACGGAAACTTAAACAACTATTAGCTTTTGCACAAACAAATACTATTTTTTACAAGAATATAAAGAGTTACAATTTAACAGATTATCCTGTTATTAATAAGCAAACTTTAATAAATCATCATAAAGAAATAGAAGTTTCCCAAGAAGTTATACCGGGACAAAAAGGTAATATATATATTCAAAAAACTTCAGGTTCAACAGGTATACCATTAGAAATTCCTCAAGACACACTTAAACGAAAAAGACGAATTGCAGAATTAAAATATTTTGGCAAACGAGTTGGCTTCAATACACACGATTTATTAATTCATTTAAGAATTTGGAATAAATGGCAAACAAAATCATTAAAACAAATTCAAAAAGAAAATATAATTCCATTTGACATCTCTGATATGGGAGAATCTCGAATAAAAGAATTATGTGAAATAATGAAAAAAGAACATGTTGTTGCGCTGCGGGGATATGCTTCTGTTATAGATTTATTAGCAACTTATGTTCAACATCATCCTCAATGTTTTCCACATTTAAAAATTATTATTTCCGTAAGTGAAACATTGCAAGATGAGACTCGCAACAAAGTTAAAAAGTACTTAAAATGTGAAATAATTTCTCAATATGCTAATGAGGAATGTGGCATATTAGCACAAGAAATACCTCCTACAAAACCAACAGATAATATCATGTACATAAATCATACAGGATATTATTTTGAGGTTTTGAAGATGGATAGTAATGAACCTTGTGCCTATGGAGAATTAGGACGAATTGTTATAACAGACTTGCACAATTACGCATTTCCTCTTATCCGATATGATACAGGAGATGTTGGAGTCCTTTTACCACCTAATGAAAGAAGTAAAGGCTATCCTGTTCTTGGAAAGCTATTAGGCAGGAAGCTTGATATATGTTATACAACAAATGGAGAACCATTTTCTTCAATGCTATTAAGCAGAACATTAAAACATTACGATCAAATTATTCAATGGCAATTTATACAAAAAAAAGAAAAAGAATATTGTTTAAAAGTTATAATGCAACAAAATTGTGATACAAATAAATATCTCGAATCCGCCATTTCTGAATTACTCAAAGTTTTAGGCCCTGATGCAATTATTAAAATAGAACAGGTTAATGAAATACCAGTACTTTCATCAAGAAAGCGTAAACCTGTAATAAATGAATGGAAAAATGGTAAATACACTCAACAAGTTTAAAATTGTACCAATAAAAGATATTTCAATTCACTTATAGAATTTCATATAATATCGTTAATTGAGTCTATACAGCTATCAAAAGATTACAGAATAGATCCATTAGCATAAAAACGTACTAACCACACAATAATTAATGATATGGACAAACAAATATATGCATTAGGAGTTGGACATAATACACCTGTTTTTATAGATATAGCTGAGCAATGCGGATATAAAATCTCAGGTTTATACCATTATAATGACGACCGTACCGGAGAAATCGATCATGGTTTCAAAATCTTAGGCTCTTTTGAAAAATTATTTTCAGAAAGCTCTTTAAGAGGTAGCAACTTTTTACTAACAATGGGAGACAATACAATTCGTGCACAATTGATTGAAAGAATATTACAACTTGGAGGAAATATACCATCTATCATACACCCTACAGCCGTAATATCTCGATTTGCAAAAATATCGCCAATTGGAGTATACATTAGTGCTTTTTCACATATACAAGCTGACACAATTATTGAACAAGGTACAGTAATTTTATCTGGAGTAAACATTTCTCACACAAATCATATTGGGAAATATTGTTTTATAGCTGGAGGCTCAACAATAGGAGCATACACAACTCTAGAAGATTATGTATTCATAGGACAAGGAGCATTATCGATTTCAGGAAAAGTAAAAACGATTGGTAATCATGCTTATATAGGTGCAAGAAGTCTATTAACAAAATCAATTGAAGCTAACACAATTGTAGCAGGAAGTCCGGCTAAAATAATAAAAAAATTGTAATCAAGAAGTAAAGCTCAATTTCCATAGTTCAACTTGATAGCTATCTGATATACTGTATCTAATCAAAAGAAAACCTAGAATACGACTTTAATATTTTTATATGGTACCTTTTCCGATATACTCACTTAATCCATTATTGGTTGTATTTAGATATCTATCATACATACGTTAATACCACTCCTCAATGAGCAGAATAGCAAGATTTTATTATTCTTGATTTTTTTAAGGAATCATAAATATACGAAAACATGCATGAGAATTTCTTATTGATAATAATCAGAATCCTTACAAAGCAAAATAATATCTAATCTCTGATTATCCTAAGAAGATTTTATACATAATAAAATTAGACACTCTAAATATTATGCAAGAAAACATATTAGTAAGTATTCGATGTCTTACATATAATCATGAAGCCTTTATTAGACAATGCTTAGAAGGATTCATTATGCAAAAAACAAATTTTAAATTTGAAGCAATTATACATGATGATGCATCAACAGATAATTCGGCAACAATTATAAAAGAATACGCTAGTAAATATCCCGATATAATAAAACCTATATTGGAAACAGAAAATCAATATAGCAAACATGACGGTTCTTTATCACGCATTATGAATGCAGCTGTTGCTTCTACAGCCAAATATATTGCATACTGTGAAGGAGATGATTTCTGGACTGATCCTTATAAATTACAAAAACAAGTAGATATTTTAGAAGCTAATCCACAAGTGACAATGGTTTATACCGGATTTCAAACAATCAATGATCAAGGTCAAACAATAATCAGACCAGCTTATGAAAAATTTCCCCTATATTCAAAAACAGGATGCTTATTTAAAGAACTATTACAAAGTAATTTTATAATGACCCTTACAGTTTGTATTCGGAAAGAATGCTTATTTTCGGATATTATACAAAATGCTCCATCCCGCTTAGATCATAACTTATTTTTAGGTGCAGCTTCTATGGGAGACTTATATTATCTTCCCGAAAAAACTGGATGTTATAGACAAACTACAACAGGAGCAACGGCAACACAGCAAAAACAAATAGATAATGCTATAGAAAAAATAAACACATACTATATTATAAAATTCTTAACAAAAAAAATAAAAAGACACTTTACTTTTAAAGACAATATTCATATACGGTTCATTATATCATCATATTTTATTAGTTTATTACTAAAAAGAAAAAAGCAACTTTGCAAATCAATCATAAAATCGGATAGATATTTATATTTATTCATTATACCTGGAGGTATTTACAAATTAGTCAAGAAACTACAAAAAGCATTAGACTAACATGATATTTATCATTTTCCTCATATGCATTATTTTAATAGTACAAAAGTGGTATAGAATAATACCTATATATGTTATCGCGTCTATCTGGATAAATCCAGACGTACGATTAGGACACTTTTCATTTATTACAATTTTATCTATCTTTATTATTGTATATGGTTTTATCAAGAAAAAGGAATTATTGACTTACAAAAGTTCTATTGATAAAAATATAAATAATTTTTTTTCCTACTCTATATTAATATACATTCCATTTATATTATTGGGTACGGATTTAGGTATACTCGCTCATATTGGAAGTGCTAAAAATATAATAGCAATACTTGTAGGACTAATCATATGGAAGTCTAACATTACAAATTCACAAATAAAAAGAGATATACCAATTATAAATATTTCTCTTATTATACTTGGGATTTTAGGCATATATAGCTATCTTACTTTATCTAATCCGTTTATTGAAATTATTCAACCATATTGTAGTATCGAAAATCTCAATGAAATCGCAGAAAACTCTCTTAAAGACCAACGAGGACAGCTACAAGGTCGAATCTCAGGAACTTCTTTGTATACTATTCAATATGCTATATTACTTGTCATTACATTTTTTTACATATTTTCTTCTAAAGCTTTTCAAAAAAAAACATTGATTGTATATAGTATTTTATTTCTATTATTAACCAATATTTATTTTACAGGATCTCGAGGTCCACTTGGCGCATTAATCATAGTCACATGTCTATATATAATAAAACAAGTTCCCAAAAAGAAAATAATTATTTATAGTATTCCCGTACTATTTCTTTACTTCATTTTTTCAAATACTATTAACGAAGTTTATTCGTTATTCGGGCAAAGTGACGAAATCAATGGTTCTTCCATCGAAGGTAGATTTATTCAATTTGCAGGAGCTCTATCACTTGTAATAAATAATCCACAATCTCTATTATTCGGAAGAGGACTTGGTTTTACAGGATATTATTTAACAACATTTGGTCCTCATCCTTTAGCTTTAGCATTCGAAAGTGCACATGTTGGAGGGTTAGTAGAATATGGAATATTAGGATTACTATTTATCTATTTAGGAAAATTTATTTTTCTTTTATATCTCGCTCAAAAAGCTCAAAAAGCCAATCTAATCACTAACAAACAATCATATATTTTAAAATTGTATTTATTAGCTGGAATAATTTACACTCTATTAGTAGGCGAAGTTTATTCGAACTTTTATATAATCACATTCTTTATTATTCTTAAATACAATGTAATATCAAATACAATCCCTAAAAAGAAAAAAAATGGAAATATCAATTATAATAATCAATTATAATACTTTACAGTTAACGAAAAACTGTATAGAAAGTATAAAAGCAACAACAAGGGGAATAAATTATGAAATTATACTAGTAGATAATGCTTCTAATGATGGAAGTAAGGAATATTTCTCCCAAAGGAATGATATTACTTATCTATATTTGAACAATAATGTTGGTTTTGGACAAGCTAACAATATTGGATTCCAAAAAACTAAAGGAAAATATATTTTTTTGCTTAATTCAGATACAATAATATTAAACAATGCACTTGAGCATCTTTTATACTATGCACATAAATGCCAAAATTGGGGATGTCTAGGATGTCAATTACTTACAAGAGAACAAACTCCTGGCCCGTCATTTGGATACTATTTATCAACAAAAAGAGTAATTATCGATTCTTTAAAATCATATATACGTTATTTCGGATTCAAATATAATCAACCGATATATAAAATGTCATCAACACCTTATAGTGTAGAAGTTATTATTGGAGCCGATTTATTTATAAAAAGATCTACCATTGAAAAATTAGGTCTATTCGATACTAAATATTTTATGTATCACGAAGAAAACGATTTACAACTAAGATATCATAAAGAAGGGCTAAAGAGTATTATAATCCCTAAAGCTCAAATAATTCATTTAGAAAGTCAAAGTACTAAAATACCTTTTAATAAAAAAATATTGACAACAACAAGTCTTTTTATATATCTAAAGAAATGGAGTTCACCTTTGTCTTATTTTCTCTTTAGAGTTATTTTCTTCATTCTCAAAATACCTTATGTATTTTCTATAAGATTAAATAAAAAGCAAAAAATAAGTTATTTCAAATTATTAATTAAGAGAATTGCATGAATATATTAATAGACTTATCTTATTTTAATCCTAAAACTTCTACAGGCGTATCAATTTATGCAGAACGTTTAATACATGGTTTAGAAGCTTTTGAAGATTTAAAAATATTCTTATTAGCAAATCCTACTAATTATTTATATATTAAATCTTTATTTCCACAATATGAAATATTTAGAATAGAAAACATTAATAAATTTAAGAAATTATTCTATACAGCTTATAAAAAATTAGAAGATTATTGTATGGAAAAAAACATTGATCTTTTTTTTATTCCATATCTAACTTTGTGGAGTTTAACTTGTTCCCAAATACCTAATATTGCAGTGTTACATGATATGCAGCCTTTCATGCTAAATTCAAGTATTAAAAATAGTATTTACAAACAATTGCTGCAACATAAAATAAAAAAAATAAAGAAAATTATTGCTATTTCTAATTATACAAAAGAAGAAATTATAAAACGTTTTTCTAAAAGCATAAATAATATACATGTAATATATAACAGTATAATTAAAAATGAGCCACAAAGCTTCAAATTACCAACACTTAGACCATATATATTAAATATAAATACAATAACAGAATATAAGAATCCAATCACTCTTATTAAAGCTTTCAATCTCATAAAAAATAAAATACCACATGTATTAATTTTTAAAGGAAAAGAGAATAAATATTGGAATAATAAAATATACCCTTTTATTAAAAAAAATAAATTAGAAGATAGAGTTTTCTTAATATCACAAAATCTCTCTGAATCTGAAATTGCATATTTATATATACATGCTGATATATTTATAAATCCTTCTTTAATGGAAGGATTTGGATTTACCCCTATAGAAGCCGCAATATACGGAGTTCCAGTTATAACAACTAAAAAAACAGCATTAAAAGAAACAACATTAGGAATATTGAATTATTATACTAATCCCAAATGTGAAATAGAATTATCCCATAAAATTATCGAGATATTAAATAACTATCCAGAGAAACAAACATTAACAACTATATCAAAAACATTTGAAAATTATTATTCTGTAGAGAAACAAGCTCAATCTTTTTACAAATTATTTAAATCAATAATATGATAGTAGGAATTAGTGGATACGTTGGTAACAAATTAACAGGTATTGGACGTGTATTAATAGAAGTACTTAATACGATAGCACCTATAAATACCAAAGACCAATACATTTTATTCAAAAATTATGATTTTACAGACTATGACGTTTTGAAAAAACATGAAAATATAAAAATTATAAATATAAATGTTTCTAAAAATAGTGCTATAAAAAATATCATCTGGCACCAATGGAGCTTTCAAAAATTACAAAAAACTTATAACTGTGATCTTGCATATATTCCGAATTTTTCTCTCCTAATATGGAAAAGAATTCCAACAATCGTTACAATTCATGATTTAATAGAATTTAATGTTCCCAATAAATTCAGTAAACTTAGAATGATGTACAGAAAGGCTATTGATCCTATGATGGTTCATAATAGTACTTTTATTACATCTGTTTCTGAATGCTCCAAAAAAGATATTATAAAATATTGTAATGCTAAGGATTCCAAGATTCAAGTTATACCGAATGCTGCCGATAGAAACAGATTCAAATTATATAATGAAGATATAGTAAAATCATGCTTATCTAAATATCAATTAGAATATAAAAATTATTGTCTTTTTGTCGGTACGATTGATTATCCTGGGAAAAATATTATGTCCGCTCTAAAAGCATACGTTGAATTAAAAGAAGAATATAACATCCAGGAAAAGATGGTTATTGTAGGGAAAAAAGGATTCAACTCAGATATTATATATAACTTTGTCAATCAATCAAAATTTAAAGATGATATAATATTTACAGGATATCTCCAAGACGAAGATCTACCTTTAATTTACTCTGGGGCTAAAGTCATGATATATCTTTCATTATACGAAGGATTCGGCCTACCTGTTCTCGAAGCTATGTCATGTGGTATCCCAGTCGTATGTTCAAATACCTCATGTTTCCCAGAAGTAATAGGAAACATAGAAGTTAGTGTAACACCTACATCTATACCAGAAATAAAAGAAAAATTATACAAACTGGTAAGTGATAACAATTATAATAAATTGATAAGCAAATTATGTTATGAGAGAGCAGATAAGTTTTCATGGAAAAAATCAGCTGAAATCTATTATCAAATTTTTCATAAATATGCCGATTAATATCCGATTATATATTTTTCTTTTATTTGCAATTGTAAACTCTCAACTCTACGCATTACAAAAAGTTTCACTAGAGAAGTATGGAGATATCAAAACAGAAGATGTAACTTCTATCTTACAAAAGGCTTTTAATGATATTGAAAATAAATGTCTAATTTTACCGAGAGGCATTTTAAATGTAAATAACCTCACTATAGAAAGCAAAAACAATTTTAAAATTCAAGGATTTTCAACGATTCTACAATGTAAAAAAATTGAAATTAAGAATTGTAGTCAATTTGAAATTGAAAACATAGAAATCTATGGAGTCAAAAACAAATTTGCTTATTTTAACATAGTTGGTAACTGCCATGATTTTTCCATACACGATTGTTATTTCAATTCAGAAAAAGATGAAAAGGGTAATAATACTTTTTATGGAATACACATAATTTGTGATAACAATAATTTACAAAAATCGTATACAAACAGCCCCAGATTTTTTGATATATATAAAAACAAAATAAAGAATACGAGATATAATGGAATTTTAATCCATGCTCTATGTTCTAATTTTAATGTTTATAATAATACCGTTGATTCTGCACAATGTATAGGGATTGAAGTTGAAGGAAGATTAGGAAATAATAAAAACACATCTGTCTATCCATGTAAGAACGGAAATATCTATAATAATAACATTACAAATTGCGGAGATTGGGGAATTTTACTCATCTGGTCCCACAATATTAATGTTTATAAAAACATATGTAAAAACAATATTGGTTGTTTTTTGTCTATAGGATGTACGAATACTTCAATTTATCAAAATTTTTTAGTTGGAATAAAAAAAGGATTTGAAATTTCTCAAGAATATTATTCAATAGATAAAGGTATTAATGACAATATACGAATATATAATAACAAAATAATTGGAAAACCCAGAGCAGAAAATCGTGGCGTAATAGATATTAGACATGCTCAAAATATTTTTTTTGAAAAAAACAAAATAACTTGTATTTACAGAAAAAATGGTAGCTGCTTTAGCATTGCATCTGCACGAAATATTCATATTATTAGTAATCATATAAAAAAAAATGAAAATATAGAACTTAACAAAATTATATATAATGAAGCTCCAGATCCAGAAAACAATCATCTCTATCCAATAAAATCCGAAAACTGTTTTATAGAAAAAAATACATTTAATAACTAATTCAATAATAAAGATGGCATATAATAAAATACCACATCCCACAGACGCAAGTATCATCCTGACATATCGATGTCCGATGAAGTGCAAAATGTGTAACATTTGGTTCAATCCGACAAATAGACAAGAAGAAATTAAAGCTTCTGATTTACGCACTCTTCCACGCTTAAAATTCATTAACTTAACAGGTGGTGAACCATTTATCCGTGAAGACCTTGCAGAAATTGTAGAAGAATGTTATAAGCACACTGATCGAATTGTTATTTCTACATCCGGCTGGTTCGAAGATAAAGTTGTAGCACTCGCTAAAAAATTTCCCAATATTGGTATTCGTATATCAATAGAGGGATTGAGCCAAAAGAATGATGAACTCCGAGGCCATGCAGGAGGATTTGATAAAGGACTTCGTACATTGCTTACATTAAAACAAATGGGATTGAAAGATATTGGTTTCGGTTGTACTGTTTCGAACAATAATTCGGCAGATATGCTTTCTCTGTACCAATTATCTCTGTCATTAGGAATGGAATTTGCTACAGCAGCTTTCCATAACTCTTATTACTTTCACAAAGATGATAATGTAATTACCAACAAAGATGAAGTCTGCAAAAACTTCGAACAATTAATTGAATGGCAATTAAAAGAAAAACATCCAAAGAGTTGGTTCCGTGCCTGGTTTAATATGGGACTGATCAATTACATCGAAGGTGGTCGCCGTATGTTACCTTGTGAAGCAGGCTCAGCCAATTTCTTTATCGATCCGTTTGGAGATGTATATCCATGTAATGGTCTGGAAGATAAATATTGGAAAAAATCAATGGGAAATATCCATGAAACTCCGAACTTTATGGATATTTGGGAAAGTGATCGTGCACAAGAAGTGCGTGCCATGGTACGTAAATGTCCCAAGAACTGCTGGATGGTTGGAACAGCCAGTCCGGTAATGCACAAGTATATTAAATTTCCACTCAAGTGGGCCATAAAGAACAAGCTTCGCAGCATGCAAGGTAAGCCAGCTTGTCTGGATAAAAAATGGTGTGATGTAGGTCAAGATCCCTGTCAAGGAGATTTGAGAGAAAAATTTTAATATGAAAATAGTAGTAACCGGAACCCGAGGCATTCCTAATATAATGGGAGGAGTTGAAACCCATTGCGAAGAACTTTTTCCACGTATAGCTGCCAAAGGATATGATGTAACAGTAATCCGAAGAAAAAGCTATGTAAGGGATTCACTTACTGAATATAAAGGAGTCAAACTGATTGACATTGAGACTCCAAAGAGAAAATCTTTTGAGGCAATCATTCATACTTTTAAGGCTATACTGAAAGCAAAGTCATTAAAAGCAGATATTGTACATATACATGCTATAGGTCCGGCTCTACTTACACCAATGGCCAGACTTTTAGGCATGAAAGTTGTTTTTACCCATCACGGGCCAGACTATGACCGTGACAAATGGGGAAAAGCGGCTAAATTCATGTTAAAACTGGGAGAACGAATGGGAACAACATTCGCAAACGAAGTTATAGTAATCTCCAAAGTCATTGATAATATTCTGATCAAAAAGTATGGAAGAAAAGACTGCCATTTGGTTTACAATGGAGTTCCTGAGCCTGAAATTTGTGACTTTCCTGAATACTTTGAAGAATTAGGAATAGAAAAAGGAAAATATATTTTAGGAATGTGTCGCTTCGTTCCAGAGAAAAATCTACATCATCTGGTAGAAGCTTTTTCTAAAATAGATACTAAAGGGTGTAAGTTAGTTCTTGCCGGAGATACAGATTTTGAGGATGATTACTCAAAAAGACTGAAAGCTATGGCAAAAGAACATGGAGTCATCCTCACTGGATTCATCAAAGGTAGAAAGCTACACTCTTTACTCACCCATACACGTTGCTTTGTCTTACCGTCTTCACATGAGGGGTTGCCTATAGCTCTATTGGAAGCTATGAGTTATAAACTACCTGTTATAGTAAGTAATATCCACGCGAATTTAGAAGTTGGATTAAACAAAGACAACTATTTTCCTGTTGGTAAGATAGAAGCATTAGCAGATAAACTACAACAAAATATCAATTTACCTTATACTCATGTAAATTATAATATGTCTGCTTATAACTGGGATCACATAGCAGAACAGATTATTGACATTTATAAAAATTTCAAATAATATGAAAGGCATAGTCTTAGCCGGTGGTAGCGGAACTCGCCTCTACCCCATTACAAAAGGAGTAAGCAAACAGCTGCTCCCTGTATTCGACAAACCAATGATCTATTACCCGATTTCGGTACTGATGCTTGCAGGCATCCGTGACATTCTGATTATCTCTACTCCATTCGACTTGCCAGGATTCAAACGTTTGCTGGGTGACGGAAGCGATTTTGGAGTGCGCTTTGAGTATGCAGAACAACCATCACCGGACGGACTGGCTCAGGCATTTATTATCGGAGAGAAGTTTATCGGCAACGATAGTGCTTGTCTGGTACTGGGCGACAATATTTTCCACGGTGCAGGTCTTACCAAATTGCTAAAGGAAGCAGTCCGCACAGCAGAAGAAGAAAAGAAAGCAACGGTATTCGGTTACTGGGTGAGTGATCCGGAACGCTACGGTGTAGCTGAGTTTGACAAGGAAGGAAACTGCCTTTCAATTGAAGAGAAACCGGCTCAACCGAAATCGAACTATGCGGTAGTAGGTCTTTATTTCTACCCGAACAAGGTGGTGGAAGTAGCCAAGAACATCAAACCGTCTGCTCGTGGAGAGCTGGAAATCACGACTGTAAACCAGGAGTTCTTAGCCGACAAGGAACTGAAAGTACAGACACTGGGACGCGGATTTGCATGGCTCGATACAGGTACGCACGACTCACTGAGTGAAGCTTCCACATTCATCGAGGTTATTGAAAAGCGTCAGGGACTGAAGATTGCCTGTCTGGAAGGCATTGCTTTCCGGCAGGGATGGATTACAGCCGATAAACTGAGAGAACTGGCACAGCCTATGTTGAAAAACCAGTATGGCCAATATCTGCTACACGTAATAGAAGAAGTAGAACATACAGGTAAAAGTAATCTGGACTATTAATATGGAAGTTATTAAAACAGCTATAGAAGGTGTGGTTATCATCGAGCCACGCCTTTTTAAGGATTCAAGAGGTTATTTCTTCGAATCGTTTTCACAACGTGAATTTGAAGAAAAAGTAGCAAAAATCACATTCGTTCAGGATAATGAAAGCATGTCGTCCTACGGGGTAATGAGAGGCCTTCATTTCCAACGTCCACCATTCACACAAAGCAAACTGGTACGTTGCGTAAAGGGAGCGGTACTGGATGTGGCTGTTGATATCCGCAAAGGTAGTCCTACTTACGGACAGCATGTGGCTGTGGAACTGACAGAAGATAATCATCGCCAGTTCTTCATTCCGCAGGGGTTTGCTCATGGTTTTGCAGTCTTGAGTGAAACGGCTGTCTTCCAGTATAAATGTGATAATTTCTATCATCCAGAAGCTGACGGTGGTATCAGCATTCTGGACAGTTCTTTGGGCATTGATTGGCGTATTCCTACCGAACATGCTATTCTGAGTGAAAAGGATACCAAGCACTCATTGCTGAAAGATTTTGATTCTCCTTTTGAGTTTGGTCCTTTCTGATAGGGAAATATATAATTTTGCATTCAAAATTCTTCATTGAAAATGAATATTTTAGTGACAGGCGCAAACGGCCAGCTGGGCAACGAAATGCGCATCATCAGCAAACAGACTTCGTATAATTTCCTGTTTACCGACGTAGTGGAAGCTGAAGGAGTAGAAACAACTCTGCTGGATATTACCGACGCGGAAGCCGTAGAAAAAATGGTACAGGAACAGCATATCAGTTGTATAGTGAACTGTGCGGCTTATACCAATGTAGACAAGGCTGAAAGTGATGCGGCACTCTGCCGCAAGCTGAATGCCGCTGCTCCTAAAATTCTGGCAGAAGCCATGAAGAAAGCAGGTGGCTTACTTATTCAGATTTCTACCGACTATGTTTTCGGAGGTGATCCGTATAATACACCTTGCCGTGAAGACCAGAAGGGTACGCCTACAGGTGTGTATGGCGAAACAAAACTGGAAGGGGAACAATATATTGAAGCTACAGGGTGTGACTATGTGATTATACGTACAGCGTGGCTGTATTCGGAATACGGAAAGAACTTCGTGAAAACCATGCTGAACCTGACGGCTTCGAAACCGGCACTGAATGTGGTATTCGACCAGGCAGGTACACCGACTTATGCGCTCGATCTGGCTGTTGCCATCGAAGCGGTTCTGAATGACTATGCAGCCGAAGAGCCGAAAAACGGATACAGCAAGACGGGTATTTATCACTTCAGCAATGAAGGGGTATGTTCGTGGTACGACTTTACCAAAGTGATAGCCGAACTGGCCGGAAACACCGCATGCGACATACAACCCTGCCACAGCAACGAGTTCCCCAGCCCGGTAACACGACCAGCTTACTCGGTATTGGACAAGACCAAGATAAAGCAGACTTTCGGACTGAAGATTCCTTACTGGACCGACTCACTGAAAGTATGTATGACAAACATGGGAGTGCTTAAATAAATCCTCACAAACAAAAAACAATTATGGAAAATTTTAAACGCAATATCATAGTAACCGGTGGAGCGGGCTTCATCGGCAGTCACGTAGTACGTCTGTTTGTAAACAAATATCCGGAATATCACATCATCAATCTGGATAAGCTGACTTATGCAGGAAATCTGGCCAACCTGAAAGATATAGAGGACAAACCGAACTATACGTTTGTAAAGGCTGACATCTGCGACTATGAAAAGATACTGGAGCTGATGCAGCAGTATCACGTAGACGGTATTATTCATCTGGCAGCCGAAAGTCATGTAGACCGCAGTATCAAAGATCCGTTTACCTTTGCACGTACCAACGTAATGGGCACACTGAGTCTGCTTCAGGCTGCAAAGGTGTACTGGGAAAGCCTGCCTGAAAAATATGAAGGCAAACGCTTCTACCATATCTCTACCGATGAGGTGTACGGTGCACTGGAAATGACACACCCCGAAGGTGTAAAGCCTCCGTTTACTACAACGGCTTCTTCGTCTGAACATCATCTGGCTTATGGTACGGAATTCTTCTATGAAGATACGAAGTATAATCCGCACAGTCCGTATTCGGCTTCGAAAGCCAGCAGCGACCACTTTGTACGTGCTTTCCACGATACATACGGCATGCCGACTATTGTTACAAACTGCTCGAACAACTACGGTCCGTATCAGTTCCCGGAAAAGCTGATTCCACTGTTTATTAACAATATCCGTCACCGCAAGCCATTGCCTGTATACGGTAAGGGTGAGAATGTACGCGACTGGCTGTATGTAGTAGATCACGCACGGGCCATCGACGTAATTTTCCATAACGGAAAGATTGCCGAAACGTATAATATCGGTGGTTTCAATGAATGGAAGAACATCGATATCATCAAGGTAGTTATCAATACAGTAGACCGTCTGTTGGGCAGAAAGGAAGGCGAAGATATGGATTTGATCACATACGTAACCGACCGTCTGGGACACGACATGCGCTATGCCATCGACTCTACCAAACTACAGAAGGAACTGGGTTGGGAACCAAGCCTGCAATTTGAAGAAGGTATAGAAAAGACCGTACGCTGGTATCTGGATAATCAGGAATGGATGGACAATGTGACTAGCGGGGATTATCAGAAGTATTATGACAGTATGTATAAGAATAGATAATTGTATATGAATAGTAATTACAATATCGCCGTAGCAGGTACAGGCTATGTAGGTCTGTCCATTGCTACCCTGCTGGCACAGCATCACCAAGTGACAGCTGTAGATGTTATTCCTGAAAAGGTAGAGAAGATTAACAACCGCATCAGCCCGATACAGGACGAATATATTGAAAAGTATCTGGCAGAAAAGGAGCTGAACCTGACGGCTACACTGGATGGAGCCTCAGCGTATAGAAGTGCGGACTTTGTGGTGATTGCGGCTCCTACGAACTACGATCCGGTGAAGAACTATTTCGATACTTCGCATGTAGAGGAGGTTATCGACTTGGTGCTGGAAGTAAATCCGGAAGCGATAATGGTCATCAAGAGTACCATTCCCGTAGGTTACTGCCGTAGTCTGTACGTGAAGTATGCGGAAAAGTTCAAGAATACTCCTGCCCTCACCGGAAAGAAATTCAACTTACTGTTTTCACCAGAGTTTCTGCGTGAGAGCAAGGCGCTGTATGATAATCTGTATCCGAGCCGTATCATCGTGGGTATTCCGAAACTTATTGAGGGACGCGATAAGGAAAATGAGGCTATCAAAGCCATTGCAGGCGAGCACCTGGAAGAGAAAGCGCACGAGTTTGCAGCGTTACTTCAGGAAGGTGCACTGAAACCGGATATCGATACGCTGTTCATGGGACTGAAAGAAGCAGAAGCGGTGAAACTGTTTGCCAATACCTATCTGGCTCTGCGTGTAAGTTATTTCAATGAACTGGATACGTATGCGGAAGTAAAGGGACTGGATACACAGGCTATCATCCAGGGTATTTGTCTGGATCCACGTATCGGCACGCATTACAATAATCCGTCGTTCGGCTACGGGGGCTACTGTCTGCCTAAAGATACCAAACAGCTGCTGGCAAACTATCAGGATGTACCGGAGAATCTGATTGAGGCGATTGTAGAAAGTAACCGTACACGCAAGGATTTCATTGCCGACCAAGTACTGCATAAGGCAGGATATTATGATTACTTCAATCGTGGGGACTATAATCCGACTGAGGAAAAAGAATGCATCATCGGGGTATATCGCCTCACCATGAAATCGAACAGTGATAATTTCCGCCAGAGTTCCATTCAGGGTGTGATGAAGCGCATCAAAGCGAAAGGTGCACAGATTATCATTTATGAACCTACACTGGAGGATGGAAGTACATTCTTTGGCTCAAAGGTTGTAAACAATCTGGATGAGTTCAAGGCTCAGGCACATGCCATCATTGCCAACCGCTATGATGCGTGTCTGGATGATGTGAAAGACAAAGTATATACGCGTGACATTTTCCGCAGGGATTAAAAACGTCCAAAGGCTATTAAAACCAGCATGCAAAATCATATAGTTATCATGGCAGGCGGCATTTTTAATGAAAAAGCATCACGCATATTACTTTTTTTAAAATAATCCTTAACTTTGGTGAAGTAAATGTTATAGAAAATGCAAAATTATTGGTTTGAATCTCTTCCTGAATCCTGCCCTCCGGCAGATTCAGAAAAATGCCAAGGCATCTATTATCGAGTCGCAATCGGTAATCCGGCACAGTCTGAAGATTTCTTCTCTCAAAAGAAATTAGCTCCAGACAAAACGTTTACAGGTGAAGGAATAGATGAATGCATTGTACGAGCCGTATCTGTTTTTTCAGAACTCACGGATGCAAAGCGTCTGCTAAAACTCCCAAAGTTCCGAAAGGCTAACATTGCAGAAGTAAGTCTTTCCCCACAAGACGGAAACATAAAGAAGACATTCAGAAATTCACACTATTCATGGTGGAGAAGCCGTTTATTTGATGTTTCACAAGCTAAAATCATATCGCTATGACCAGAAATATTCCTATTCGGATAGAAAGAATTTTGGATTTTTATGATGTGCCACAGTTGTTTATCGCCCGGGATGCATTCGAAACCTTGTATCTTTGTCTGTTGTACACCGACGAGCAGGAATGCAGATATACGGCCATACGCATCTCAGGAAAAAGAATTGAAGAGTTTTTGTCCGGAAAAACAGATTTGCGGGAGTTGTTTCTCTCTCCTGAAACCGGAGCGGAATATTTTGATGTGGCATTGACCAACAACGAATATCAGATTACATCATCCGTTCCTGCTCCTCTATCAGAAGACAGACTTCCGGAAAAAGGGTATACGGCATGTACCCCTGAGGAAAATGAAAACGTAATCGTAAAGATTCCGGTATCGGACAGATACTTACTGAAAGAAATTGTCCGAAAATTCGGATGGGCCTGCATGTGACATTTTCCGCAGGACTAAACAATTCTAAATCTATTTAAACCAGCATGCAAAATCATATAGTTATTATGGCAGGCGGCATAGGAAGCCGTTTCTGGCCCATGAGTACATCCGAATATCCCAAACAGTTTATCGACGTAATGGGGGTAGGAAAATCGCTGATTCAGCTCACGGTGGAGCGTTTCAAGGGTATCTGCCCGAAAGAGAATTTCTGGGTGGTGACATCGGAAAGGTATGTCGACATAGTAAAGGAACAGCTTCCGCAGATTCCGGCTCAGCATATTCTGGCGGAACCGGAAGCCAGGAATACGGCGCCGTGTATCGCGTATGCGTGCTGGAAGATCCGAAAGGAGTTTCCGCAGGCGAACATCGTGGTGACGCCTTCGGATGCGCTGGTGATTGATACGGCGGAGTTTGCGCGCTGCATTGCCGTGGCGCTGGAGAAGACGGCGGACTCGCAGGCTATCGTGACCTTGGGGATGATGCCTACCCGACCGGAAACGGGTTACGGGTACATTGCTGCTCAGGGAGAAGCGGACGCAAAGGGTATCTGCAAGGTGGAAGCGTTTAAGGAGAAACCGGACGTGGAAACGGCAAAGGGGTATCTGGCTGCGGGGAATTATTTCTGGAACGCGGGGATTTTTGTGTGGAACGCGGACACGATTACGAATGCCATACGCAGGTATGCGCCGCAGATTGCCGGAGTGATGGACGAGCTGGAGCCTGCCTTGTTTACGGACAAAGAGACGGAGGAGCTGAAGCGGCTCTTCCCTACTTGCGAGAAGATTTCCATCGACTATGCGGTGATGGAGAAGGCGGAGGATATCTTTGTGCTGCCGGCGGAGTTCGGATGGAGTGACCTGGGTAGCTGGGGTTCGCTGCGCACCTTGCTGCCGCAGGATGAAGCGGGCAATGCCAAGGTGGGCGGCCGGGTGGATATGTACAACTGTCGGAACTGTGTGGTGCATGCGGCGGAGCACAGACAGGTGGTGCTGGAAGGTCTGGAGGGCTACATCGTAGCGGAAAAAGACAGACGGCTGCTGGTGTGCCGCCTGAGTGAGGAGCAGCGCATCAAGGATTTTGCTGCGGGGAAGTAAACGGGAATCGCCACGATTCCTGCTACTGAAAGATTTTGATTCTCCATTGTTTTTTTAATCCTTTTATCTTATTCATTAGGAAATAAAGAAAAAAATTTGTTCTTTTGTATTAGAACCAAATCCAAATATATGAATACTACAGTTTTTAATCCGGCTCAATTGCAAGTGCTTGAAATGATGTCGTTTGTGGATAGTCCTGAAGCATTAGCAGAACTTAAAAAGGCTATTTCTGACTATTTCGCCAAGCAAGCGCAAAAAGAAATTGACCGTTTGTGGGAGAATGGAGAATTAAATGAGGAAAAAGTCGATAAATTCTACCAACTACATGAACGTACTCCCTATAAATGAATATGAGAAACATTGTATTGGATACAAACTCACTGATTATTGCAATTTCAGCGAAGAATGACTGCCATAAAGTGTGGCAGTCATTCTTGAATGGAGACTATACGTTATGTATAAGCAATGAAATCGTAGAAGAGTATCTGGAAGTCATGACTCGCAACATTAATAAGTATGTAGCCGAAACGATTATCTACACGATTCTTACTCGTGAAAATGTAAAGAAATTAACTCCTCACTACCGTTTTCATCTAATTACAGCAGACCAGGATGACAATAAGTTCGTAGACTGTGCCATAACAGCCAATGCGGAATACATCGTGACGGAGGATCACCATTTCAATGAACTTAAAAATATATCTTTCCCATCAGTTGCCATAATTAATTTGAAGGACTTCGCAAAAACATTGTAAGTCTAATGGTTGATTGTCGACGAATATATCAACTTGCATATTACTGATGATCGGCAGAACAGAATCTATCGGTAGTAGCGTAGTACTGAGTGAGGAGCAGCGCATCAAGGATTTTGAGGCGGGGAAGTAAACGGGAATCACCACGGTACTCTATACGGAGGGTAGCGTGGCGATTTTTTTTGTTTCTACAGTGAGTTTTGTATAAAAAATGTTATAGAGAATGAGATTTTGTTCCTAAAAAACTCTCTATTTAAAATTAATTATATAATTTAGAGAATACATAAAAATACAAGAACTATACAAATAATATAAACTATATCAAAATACAAACACAAACGGGACAGTTGACTGACTACAAGGAAATACACTAATTGATAACGAGAATATATACAATATATTTTAACCTTAAAATCGAAAATAGAGTATTAACCTTAATAGTTTAACTATGCAAAAACGATCATTTCTAGTAGTCACAATGTTCCTGGTAGGAATGTTTCTGACTGGGATTTATGCTCAGACAATTACTGTAAGCGGAAGTGTTACCAGTAAAGAAATGAGCGATCCTCTAATCGGAGTAAACGTATTGGTAAAGGGAACTACCAATGGTACTGTAACCGACCTGAACGGTCATTATTCTATTACTGTGGGACCGGACGATGTGCTGGTATTTTCGTATATCAGCATGCAAACGGTGGAAGAAGCAGTGAAGGGAAGAAAGGTTATCGATGTTTCTATGGTTTCGGATACCGAAAGCCTGGGTGAAGTCGTGGTAACGGCTATGGGTATCCAGCGCCAGTCGGAAACGTTGACGTATTCTGCACAGACTGTGGGAGGTAGTGATGTGAACGACATCAAGAGTGTGAACATGATCAACTCACTGCAGGGTAAAAGTGCCGGTCTGATGATTACACCAAACTCTACCGGAGCCGGAGGTTCTTCTAAAATCCTGTTCCGCGGTAACAAGTCTATCAGTGGTAGCAACCAGCCGCTGATCGTAGTGGACGGTGTGCCGGTAATGAACAGTGTTTCGGGTGCTCAGGTAAGCAGCAACTATGGTGGCGAACGTGACGGTGGCGACGTGATGTCGACTATCAACCCGGATGATATCGCTTCTATTACATTGCTGAAAGGTGCATCGGCTGCCGCATTGTATGGTGCCGTGGCTGCCAATGGTGCTATCATGATCACAACCAAGTCGGCTCAGTCGGGCAAAGTTTCAATCAACGTGTCCAGCAATACTACTATGGAAACTCCAATGGTTCTTCCGGAATTCCAGAATACATATGGAGTCAGCGACAACGGTACATACAGCTGGGGCGAAAAACTGGCTTCGGAAGCACCTAACTATGCGAAAGAATTCTATCGCACCGGATTTACAACAAACAACTCTATCTCGCTGGCCGGTGGTAATGAAAATATCCAGGCGTACTTCTCTTATGGTAACGTGTACTCGGAAGGTATGACTCCAAGCAATACCTACCGCAGCCATAACCTGAATTCGAAAGTGGGATTTAATGTCCTGAAGAATATTCACATTGATTTCAGCGCCAAGTATACCAACCAGTATGTGAAGAATCAGGCTGCTGCCGGATTCCTGTTCAACCCGCTGACTGGTGTATATCTGTTCCCGAGAGGTGAAGACTGGAACTACTATAAAAACAACTTCGAGGTGTATGATGAATCGAGAGGATGTAATATCCAGAACTGGACAAACACCGGACTGCAGCAGTACAGTAACCCTTACTGGACACTGAACCGACAGACTCCGATCACCGACCGTCACCGTTATGAATTTGGAGGAAGCATCAAGTGGGATATTACCCAAGACTTGAATATCCAGGGACGTATGCGTTACGAAAGAGGTGAAGAACGCTGGCAGCATAATCTGTATGCTTCAAGTATCGCCAACTTATACCCGATGGGACGTATGAAGGATAACCGTTACTTCAGCGATCAGCTGTATGGTGACGTCTTGCTGAGCTACAGCCATACATTCAATGATTTCCTTGTTTCGGCAACTGCCGGTTCAAGCTTCACTAAGAGCAAGACTGCACATGTTGACTTATGGGCTGAAGGTACTCAGTTTACTTCACCCGGAAACGGTAACATATATTACCCGAACATCTTCACTCCGAACAACTACTACGGAAACATGTCTGTTGTAGGCAAGAATGATAACTGGAATACAGAAAAACGTCTGAACGCTGTATTCGCTACAGCTCAGTTCGGCTACAAGGATGGTTTGTTCGTCGACGTATCTGTACGTAACGACTGGTCGTCTGCACTGGCTTACACGGAAAGCTGCTCGTTCTTCTATCCGTCTATCGGAGGTAGCTTCCTGCTTGACAGATTTGTTGATATGGGCAAGAACGTGAATTTGCTCAAGGTACGTGCCAGCTACTCTATCGTAGGTAATGACGTGCCGGTATTTATGAGTAACCTGCTGTACTCACTGCAATCGCAGGGTGCTATCACTCCACCGGAAAATGCTCCGTTCCGTACATTGAAGCCGGAAAAGACTCATTCTATCGAAGTGGGATTCGACGGTACATTCTTCCAGAACCGACTGACTATGGGACTGACATACTATAAGACAAATACCAAGAATCAGTTCTTCTCTGTAGCTGCTCCGTATGAATCGGGATTGCGCAACCGTTATGTAAACGCCGGTAACGTACAGAACCAGGGATTCGAATTCAGCGCAGGATGGTATCAGCAGTTTAATGATGATTTCAGCTGGAGTACAGACCTGAACCTGTCGTACAACGACAACAAAATCGTAGAACTTGTAGATGACCTGCCAAACGGACTGACACTGACAGACTTCGGCGGTGCCAAGATTATCCTGAAGAAGGACGGATCGTACGGTGACTTGTATGTACGCCATATCATGCGCGACGAAAACGGCAGACCGATGAAGGATGAAACTACCGGTAACCCGATAGTAAGCGGTGACACAACCGAGGATATGATTTATGCCGGCAACATGAATGCGAAGTTCAACGCCGGATGGTCGAATACATTCCATTATAAGGACTTTACTCTATCGTTCCTGATTGACGGTAAGTTCGGAGGCAAAGTGTTGTCAATGACAGAAGCAACACTGGATGGCTGGGGCGTTTCAAAACGTACCGGAGATGCACGTAACGCAGGTAAGGTAGTGGTAGACGGCGTGGAATTTGATCCGAAAGCATGGTATACTACAACGGGAGCTAGTAACTTCAACAGTCCGTATGCCAATGAATTCTATGTTTACGATGCTACAAACGTACGTCTGCGTGAATTGAGCCTGGGATATACGTTCCGTAACCTGTTCGGCGTAGGAAAGAACCTGACAGCTGCTATCATCGGACGTAACCTGTTCTTCTTCTACAAAGATGCTCCGATGGATCCGGATGTATCTGCAGGTACTGGAAATGGTGTGCAGGGTGTAGACATGTTCGCACTGCCTACTTCTCGCAGCTTTGGTCTGAATCTGAAACTTAACTTCTAAAAAAGCCTGATTATGAAACGAAATAAATTTTATCAATATGCCATTCTGCTGGCTCTCCCGTGGTTAGGAAGCAACTTGATGACTTCTTGTACCGACAGTTTTGAAGATCTGAACACAAACAGTGTGCAGGTAGACCCGAATGATCTGCCATTCTCTGCACAGTGTACCGAACCGATGCAATATTGCTATCCGCCTCAGCAGAACATGTTCCAGTTCTGGACAAACCTGACAATCGACTTGTACAGCGGTTATTTCATGACTCCGAACGGTAACTTTACCAATGGAGATATGGGGGAAAACCGCGGACACAGTGGAGGTATGTACGAAAACTATTACCTGCATATATTCAACAATACACGACGGATCATTGCCGATTGTGACCAAAAGGGTACACTGGGACTTTCCGGCGTAATGAGAGTCGTACAGGCATATGGTACACTCATGACTACCGATGCTTACGGTCCGCTGGCTTACAGCTCGATCTTGTCGGGAGAATATGAATCGTACTATCCATTCGACAGCCAGCAACAGCTGTTCGTAGCTATGCTGAAGGATCTGGAGAAGGCTATCACCGATATCAAAGGAATGAGTGAAGGCGAAAAGGTTACTCTCGCTACTTTCGACTGCTGGTGTAATGCTGATACTGAACTGTGGGTAAAGGTGGCCAATACGTTGAGATTGCGCATGGCGCTCCGTCTGTCTAAACGTGAGGCTGAAATGAAGGAAGCCGGCATAGACCTGAAACAGGTGGCTACAGAAGCGGCTGCCAATACGCTGGCAACCGTAAATACGGATATTGTCATCGACAAGAGTCTGGAAAACGAAATGTGGCTGATGTTCAACTGGGGTGACTGCGGATTCAACGCGAATCTGGTTACGCTGATGACAGGTATGAAAGACCCGCGCCAGCCGTTGTACATGACAAAGAATATCAAGGATGTTACCAACCTGGAAGGTAAGGTGGTAGTACCGGCCAATACACAGTATCTGGGTATCCGATTTGCCAGTGGTCTGCCGGGAAAACCGAACAACTGGGCTAACTTCTCTCAGTGGATCGACCCGCAAAATACAATCGGAGTATACTCTATGCCACTGCCTATCTTCAAGGCTGCTGAATCTTATTTCTTGCTGGCTGAAGCTAAATTGCGCTGGGACATCGGTTCTGCAAGCGTACAGAGTCTGTATGAAGACGGTATCCGCGTATCTATGACAAACGAGCTGAGCTATCGCGGAAAATATGCCGGCGTAGATGCTTATGCTGCAGGAGCTGTGGATGAATACATCAACGGTACGACAACCCAGGTTGATTTTGAAGATCCGGTAGATCCGAAACTGAACACACCGGCTGTAAACAAACTTTGTGTAAAATGGGACGAAGGAGCCAGCAACGAGGAAAAACTGGAACGTATCATTACACAGAAGTATTTCGCTCTGTTCCCGCTTTCTATCGAAGCATGGGCTGAACAAAGACGTACCGGTTATCCGCACTTATTCCCTGCTTACGTAGACGAAAGTAACGGTGGAGTAAACAAGGAAGAAGGTGTACGCCGAGTTATCTACAGCAGCAACGCATATGATACAAATGCACAGGGTGTCGCCATGGGTCTGGAACTGTTGAATAAGGAAAATTCAAGCAAAAACGGTATTTCGGGCGATAAGGGTGGTACACACCTCTGGTGGGATAATGCCAATAAAGGAAATTTCTGATACATAAGTTTTTCTAATGAAACGGGTGGGCTTTACGGCCTGCCCGTTTTTTTATATTGTCTACCGATACAACTGGTAAGTAAGGGTACTCTATACAGAGGGTATCGTAGCGATTTTTTTGTATTGGCTTGGCACTTTAAGGTTTATTTGTTTACTTTGTAAGTATCAACTACTAAATGCACTCAGTATGGAAAGCTATATTCGTTTTGACTGGGCTATGAAGCGCCTGTTGCGCAACAAGGCTAATTATGCGGTGCTGGAGGGACTGCTTACCACACTGCTGGAGGAAAAGGTGACCATCCAGAAGCTGCTGGAGAGTGAAAGCAACCAGGAGGATGAATTCGACAAGTATAACCGTGTGGATATGCTGGCGGAAAACTCGAAGGGAGAACTGGTGCTCATCGAGATTCAGAACAATAATGAGTATGCGTATTTCCAGCGGATGCTGTTTGGCGCTTCGAAGCTGGTAACAGAGTACATCAACCGCGGACAGGGATACGACAAGGTACGTAAGGTGTACAGCATCAACATCGTGTATTTCTCTCTGGGACACGGCAAGGATTTTGTATATCACGGAAAGACGGAGTTCGTGGGAATTCATGAAGGGGATGTGCTGGAACTGAGTCCGTTTCAGAAACAGACATTCAAAGTGGACAAAGTGAGCCAGCTTTATCCGGAATATTATATACTGAAAGTAAATGATTTTAACCGGGTGGCAAAGACGCCGCTGGAAGAATGGATTTATTACCTGAATACGGGAAATGTGCCGGAGAATGCTACGGCGCCGGGACTGAATGCGGTGAAGGAACGGCTGAAGCTGGATCGCATGAGCCGGGAGGAGCTGAACGCGTATTACAAACACTTGGATAATATCGTGATTTTACGGGACAATATAGAAACGGAACGTGCAGAAGGTCGTGCAGAAGGTCGTGCAGAAGGTCGTGCAGAAGGTCGTGCAGAAGGTCGTGCAGAAACACAAACCGCTATCGCACGTAACCTGAAGTCGCTGGGCATGAGCAACGAACAGATTGCAGCAGCTACGGGACTGGCAGAGGAGGAAATAAACAAGCTGTAAACAAGTGCAAAAGTTATTTCATTTTTACATTAAAGAAAGCAGATGCGACTGAATATTACCCATATCAACAAAATAAAGAAAGCTGACATTATTCTAAATGGTTTGACTGTCATTGCCGGAAACAATGATTCGGGAAAGAGCACAGTAGGAAAGCTATTGTTTTCAGTCATTAAGTCACTCAGTAATGCTGACAGACTGAGCTCACAATCGCAGGACAGAATCATGAGATTGAACTGCGCAGCACTTTATATGTATGTAAAGCATACCGAGACAGAGTCGGGAGAAAAAATCAAAGGGGTGATTCTGCCGTCTACTGCTGCCGCTTTCCTGAAAGAGGTGGAATCTTTTGCGAATGACAAACGATGGGTCAGTCAGCTGAAAGATAAACTGGAAAAAATAAACATTGTACCGCAGCAAAGGGCTAAAATTATAAGAAGCATAGACCAACTGGTACAATTGGCTACCGAAAGCAGTAACTCCGAAAAAATGCTGGAACGGGCTTTCCAAAGTATCATAGGAGCCGAATTTCTTAATTCTATCTGTACATACAATACTGAAATGTCTGAAATTTGTTTTTCTGAAGAACAGGGGAAAGATATAACCATACAGATAAAAGAGAATAAGGTAACGGAGTTTAAATGTAAAACGGAAACTTTTGTCAAAGACGCTACGCTGGTAGAATCGCCACTGTATATTCATCTGATAGATATCCTGGCAAATGCACAAATGCCGGGAGGACATTATTTCAATATTGCCGGAAAGGATGTATTACGCCCGCTGATAAATTATCACATAAAGGATATGGCACAGAAACTGGATGCTTTCCGTTTCTCGCTGCCTGATAACGTCTACTCTCCTTTTATACAAAAGGCACAGACACTTACTGATAACATCACTGGCGGACATTTCTATTTTGACAATGCAAAACGAAACATGTACTGGAAAAAGGGAGAACAGAATTATGCACCGGTTAATGTTGCTTCCGGAATAAAGGCTTTCGGTGTCTTGCAGATGTTACTGGAAACGCAAGCGCTGGATGAAAGTAAAATTCTGATATGGGATGAACCGGAAAATCATCTGCATCCGGAATGGCAGATCAAATTCGCGTCTGTGCTGGTAGAACTTGCCAAAGCGGGAATCCCTATCTTAATAAGTTCACACAGTCCTTATTTCATACAGGCCGTGAGATATTTCGCTGATAAATTGTCGATGAATGACTTTGTAAATTATTATCTGGCAGAGGAAACAGAAGACGAACTGTGTGTGCTGGAAGATGTTACGGACGATTTGAACCGGATTTTTATGAAACTGGCACAGCCTATGAATGAAATTGTAAACCTTGGCTTGTAACTGCAATGAATATGACTCCTGAACATATTTACAAGCAGGTAATGACAAAAACAGGTGTCACACCATGCAGTCTATGTCAGTTGCATGTTCCTTGCCAGCACACACCTTCTTGCCTCTCTTTACAACAAACGCCTGTTATCAATCTGGATGAAGTGGAAACACAATGGCACAGTGCGCAGGGATGTGCTTCTTCTCCTTCGTCTGATGCTCTTTCGTATACGGAAAAGGTATTGTGCTTTGTTGAACTGAAAGGGTGGAAAGAGTTTTTGTCACATCAGCCAATTGCTCAAAAACCATTGGCTTCCGAAAAGGAAAAACAAGTACTTGAAAAAAGGATAACCAGACAGGCAGGAAAATATGACTTGCAACGCAAACTGCTGGAGAGTATAAAGTTATGTGAAGATATTACAACCTGTAACCTGAACACAGGGCAAATTCAGATTGCTTTTATTCTGGTAACGGATGTAAATGTGGCAAGTAATCCTCTAAATGTACTAACACAGCAACTGAATATGCTGGCATTCACGACATCAAGCCGGGAAAAGGTTTGTACTTCGGCATTAAAAAAGCAACTGGATACACAGATTCGGGAACACAGAACTTATTTTATCGGTTGCAGAGATTTCGATGCGCTGATGTCGCAACTATAAAGTAGAATTTCATTTGACTTGTCTGATATTTTATATTAGCTTTGTAACAAAAGAGCATTTCCATGATGAAAAACTATACAATCGCTGTAGCGGGTACGGGCTATGTAGGTCTGTCTATCGCTACGTTGCTGGCGCAGCATCACCGGGTGGTGGCTGTGGACGTGATTCCTGAAAAGGTGGAGAAGATCAACAACCGTATCAGCCCGATTCAGGATGAGTATATCGAGAAGTATCTGGCGGAAAAGGAACTGAACCTGACGGCTACGCTCGACGGGGCTTCGGCTTACCGGGAGGCGGACTTTGTGGTGATTGCGGCTCCTACGAACTACGATCCGGTGAAGAATTATTTCGATACGTCGCACGTGGAGGAGGTGATCGACCTGGTGCTGGAGGTGAATCCGGATGCGGTGATGGTGATAAAGAGTACCATCCCTGTGGGTTACTGCCGGAGTCTGTATGTGAAGTATGCGGAGAAGTTCCGTACCTCTCCTGCCCTGGCGGGAAAGAAGTTCAACCTGCTGTTCTCGCCGGAGTTTCTGCGTGAGAGCAAGGCGCTGTACGACAATCTTTATCCGAGCCGTATCATCGTGGGATTCCCGAAGCTGATAGCGGGACTGGATGAGGAGAACAGGGCTATCAAGGAAATCGCAGGTGAGCAGCTGGAGGAGAAGGCGCACGAGTTTGCAGCATTGCTTCAGGAAGGGGCTATCAAGCCGGACGTGGACACGCTGTTCATGGGTATGAAGGAGGCGGAAGCGGTGAAGCTGTTTGCCAATACGTATCTGGCGCTGCGTGTGTCGTACTTCAACGAGCTGGATACGTATGCGGAAGTGAAGGGACTGGATACGCAGGCTATCATCCAGGGTATCTGTCTGGATCCGCGCATCGGCTCGCATTATAACAATCCGTCGTTCGGCTACGGGGGCTACTGTCTGCCTAAGGATACAAAGCAGCTGCTGGCGAACTATCAGGATGTGCCGGAGAATCTGATTCAGGCGATTGTGGAGAGCAACCGCACGCGCAAGGATTTCATTGCCGACAGGGTGCTGCACAAGGCGGGATATTATGATTACTACAACCGGGGCAGCTATAATCCGGCGGAGGAAAAGGAATGTGTCATCGGGGTGTACCGCCTCACGATGAAATCGAACAGCGACAACTTCCGCCAGAGTTCCATTCAGGGTGTGATGAAGCGCATCAAGGCGAAGGGAGCTACGATTATCATCTACGAACCGACGCTGGAGGATGGCAGTACGTTCTTCGGATCGAAGGTGGTGAACAGACTGGAGGATTTCAAGGCGCAGGCGCAGGCTATCATCGCCAACCGCTATGATGCGTGTCTGGACGATGTGAAGGAGAAGGTATATACGCGTGATATTTTCCGCAGGGACTGATAAAAAACAAAACAGAACGGTATAAATGAAAAGATATTGTCAGACGTTGGATCTCTACGACGACAAGGAGTTGATAGAGGCTTACGTGGCAGAGCATGCGCACGTATGGGAGGAAGTGAAAGCGGGCATCCGTGAAGTGGGTATCGTGGATATGCAGATTTATATTTACGGCAACCACCTGTTTATGATTATGGATACGACGGACGAGTTTGATATGGAACGTGACTATGCCCGACTTGCTACACTGCCTCGTCAGGCGGAATGGGAGGAGCATATGTCCAAGTACCAGAAGGTGCTGCCGGGACAGTCTTCTCAGGAGAAATGGAAGCTGATGGAACGGATTTTCAAGCTTTGAAAATCCGGACATACTGATAGAGAAAATGAATGGTCGTATCAACACTCAAGAACAGAGCCTGATACGACCATCATATACGGGTATCTCCGCGGCTGTCGGTGCAGGTGGGAGTACACGGCGTGGGCTATCTGCCGCGCAACCACCGTCCGTATTACAGCATCCAGCCGCACATGTCGGTGAAGTATTTTCCGGGAGAGGACTACACAGTCATTTCATGCGGGCGGCACACTCGCGGCACACGCCCTTTACCATGTAGTTGATGCTGTGCAGACGGAAGCCTTCGGGCAGGTCGACAACGGGAATGTGGATGGACGGAAAGCAGAAGGTACGGTGACAGACTTCGCAGTAGAAATGCGTGTGCATGTCGTCGACGGTACAAGTGTCTTCGTCGGGACAGACCTCGTACTTCAGTGAGCCGCTGCCGTCTTCGATGTCGTGTACCACGTGGTGCGCCAGGAAATGATTCAGCGTACGGAAGATGGTGGAGCGGCCGACAGTGCCCAGCAGTGTTTCAAGCTCGATGAGTGACAGGGCACACGGGGATTCGAGCATGGCTTTCAGCACAAGGATGCGTACGGCTGTAGGTTTTACTCCTTTCTTTTCGAGTCTGACGGCATAAATTTCATTTGTTTCCATGATGTTTTTATTGTTTTCTGCTGTTCCGTTGACGCAAAGATAGGCATCTTTTATTGCAACCCGGTTGCATCGAGCTGTCCGGAATAATGAATGGGCTGTCTGTTGCGCATGGTGACATGAATATTTGCCGAACCGTCATCGTACAAATCGACCGAGAACCTGAAGTTGTCTTCTCTGGTCGTAGCCTCGAACGTTATCCGGTAGCGGTCTTTCTTGAGCTTGCTGGAGTAGTTTTCTACGGGAGCCTTGAAACGCAACCCCTCTCCTCCTCCATACGGTATCTGATAGGCCCTGCCGTAGTAAGGCAGATAGACATCGACGGAGTCTTTCTTCATCTGCAATCCGTAGGGGGTAGTCAGCGGAATGCTTCTGCCGCTCATGGGATATGCCATGCTTGCCTCCAGCTTGAATGTGCGGCCGTTGACCTGTTCGCCGACATAGGTCTTGAGAGCCTCTTTCTTTTCCTCACGAGTCTGTGCACCCGATGTACCTGCCACCAGCAGGAACAGTACAGCAACGATAAGATATCGGAATATTTTCATAAGTTTCTCCTTTCTGATTGGTTGACCGGTGCAAGATAAACAAAAAAATCTGTTATTCATTCTCTATGCCGGAGAATGAATAACAGATTTAATTAAAATTCAGTTATTTATAATTATCGAACCTGAATAACCAGATAGCGTGATACGCTCCAGAACTGGTTAGGGTTAGTAATCTTCAAAGTAAGCTGTCCCTTGTCGTCCTTAGCAAGTTCGTATGAACCGGCAGGATGAGTAGTCAGCAGCGTAGCACGCTTAGAGTACAACTTGATTTCTTTATCCTTACGGATATCGATTTCTGTAAAGTAGTCTTTATTGAACTCATTGTCTTTCAGCACATCACCACGGTTCAGAATCTTCTGGTCTTTCAGTTCCGACTTCGTACCGAATACATACCATGCAGTATTGAGGGCCTTGTCCTGAGCAGCAACGGTCTTTGTCTTAGCCTGATTTTCAGCAGTCAGCTGGTCGACGTTCTTGTTCAGATCGGAAACAGCCTCATCGAGTTCGGCGATACGGATATTCTTCGAAGCCAGTTCAGCCTGAAGGGTTTCAATCTGGCGTTGTTTTTTTTCCAGCTGGGCAGTCAGATTCTTGACAGCCTTTTTAAGCTGTGCCGACTGGTAGTTGCTGTTCTTAAGCTGTTCTTCCAGTTTGGCAATCTGTTCACGGTTTGATTTCAGTTTTTCGCTGATAAAGCGGATATCTTCCTTAATCTTGTCGGCGCTCGATTTGTTTTCGATAGCATCGCCGGTAAGATCCACACGGTTTTCAGCTTCATTGATTTCGCGGAAGCCTTCCTGAATTTCATTGAATGCTCCCATTATTTCATCCAGTTCGGCATCGCGGTTAGACAATTCGATCATCAGCGAGTCGTTCTGAAGTTTCAACGCATCTTTATTCTGGCCTGCATTGTTACAAGAAGCAAGCACGGCCGCAGCACATAATGAAAATAAAACAACTTTCTTCATAGTTTTTTATCTGTTTAGAATTTATAACTTCAATCTTCTTTTCCTGCCAGTATAATGACAATTTCTCCTCTCGGCTCGGTAGCCGTGAAGTGTGCAATGACTTCCTGCAAGGTTCCCCGCACGCTTTCCTCGTGTATCTTGGATATCTCACGGCAGACAGAAACCTGACGTTCGGGACCGAATATCTCGGCAAACTGGGTAAGCGTTTTCACCAGCCGGTAGGGTGACTCGTAGAAAATCATCGTGCGCGTTTCTTCTACCAGACCGTTCAGACGGGTCATGCGTCCTTTCTTCTGAGGCAGGAAGCCTTCGAAGCAGAAACGTTCGTCGGGCAGGCCTGAAGCCACCAGCGCCGGAACGAAAGCCGTAGCTCCCGGAAGGCACTGTACCTCGATATCGTTTTTCACACATTCGCGTACCACCAGGAAGCCGGGATCGGATATGCCCGGAGTTCCCGCATCGGAAACCAGTGCAATGGTTTCGCCTGCCTTCAACCGGTTGATAATCCCCTCTACCGTCTTATGCTCATTGAACTTATGATAAGACTGCATCGCATTCTTGATTTCGAAATGTTTCAGCAAAATGCCCGACGTGCGTGTATCTTCCGCCAGAATCAGGTCGGCTTCCTTCAAGATACGGATGGCACGAAAGGTCATATCTTCCAAATTACCCACAGGAGTAGGAACAACATATAATCTTCCCATACAATATTTCAACTGTTAATATAGCAAAGATAGAAAGTTTTTAATCTCACTAGTTAATTTCATTCAATATTTAACAGTTGTTGTGTATAAAATAGCCGAAAAATGAAATTTCAGATAGAAGATAAGGCAAATTAACGACACAAATTGTATTTTTGCACCAAATTTTTGAACCAATGGTTGTTTTTTCAGAAGATCATACACATGAAACGTGCCGCAGAGGAAGAATAGAAGTTGTCTGCGGTTCGATGTTTTCGGGCAAGACAGAAGAACTGATCCGCCGCCTGAAGCGTGCTACCTTTGCCCGCCAGCGGGTAGAAATATTCAAGCCGGCCATCGATACACGCTACTCGGAAGCGGAAGTGGTTTCGCACGACAACAATTCGATTCCTTCTACTCCGGTAGACTCGTCGGCAAGCATCCTGCTGTTCAGCTCGGAAATTGATGTAGTGGGCATAGACGAAGCGCAATTCTTCGACGACGGACTGGTGAACGTATGCAACGAACTTGCCGACAGAGGGGTGAGAGTAATCATTGCCGGACTGGACATGGACTTTAAAGGTGTACCTTTCGGTCCGATGCCTGCCCTGTGTGCCATCGCCGACGAGGTGACCAAGGTACATGCCATCTGCGTGAAATGCGGAGATCTGGCCTACGTATCACACCGTACCGTAGCCAACGACAAACGGGTGTTGCTGGGAGAAAAGGAAGAATACGAGCCTCTGTGCAGATGTTGTTACCGGAAAGCGGTAGAAGAGGAAAAAAAGGCTCAGGCAAGTCATTCGTAAAGATCCGGCCGGCCAGAATAGAACGGCAGACCGGCACTCAAGAATAAATAAGGAGATAAAAAGCGGCTGCCGGCATGTAAAAAATCAGGCTGTCCGAATGTAAGAGCTCCGGCAGGAACGGGAATCTACAAGATTTCAGGAAAACCGGTTTGCAAAGGCTTATTTTTTCGAAAGCAAAATACGCTATAAATCAGCAAGATAAAAACGCAAAGGAAAATTTATTTGAAAAAACTTGCCAAAACATTTGGCAGTTTCACTCAAAACACCT